>JACRBG010000024.1 GCA_016234595.1 Chloroflexota bacterium
ATGACGCCTGACCCGCCAGCCGTAGGCTCAGTAGTGTTGCGGCTGGCAACCGTGATGTTCACCACGGCGTGGGTAGCGGTGTTGGCCGTCTCCACGAAATCCTCAGGGATATAAAAATTTCCGGTGGGCTTGGCGTTCACGGGTGGCGCAGAATAGTCGTAGCTGGCCAGCTTGACATTGGGGTTTGTTTGGTCTGAAAGCTCTGCTTGCACAGTGCCTTTCAGTCCATTGAAAAGGAAAAGACTAAACGCTGCATTGAGTAGCAGCGTGGCTGCGATGGCGATTCCAATTTTTTTCATAAAGTCACAAAGTTTCGGGTGATTAACATTGGGTTGAAACCGATTGGCCGTTGGAGGTGTAAAAGATTGATAATCAAATTCCGCTCATCCCCTCTTTAAGGTGAAAGGCGTATTTTTGTGAAAAACAAATGTTAGTCATCGACATTCAATATTTGCTGGATAAAAACAAATGCTACGAATATTTGGTAGGGCTTTTTCATCCCGAAGGGTTAAAATGCCCCAAGTGCCGATGTAAGTTGCCTGAAGGCCAGCATCCTCACAAATATAGCTCAGAACATTTGCCAAGCTACCGCTGCCGCAATTGTGGATGTGTCTTCAACATATTCAGCTACACAGTTCTCAAGGGTATCCGCTTCGGCGTCGTCACCATCGTGATGATGGTTCGTGGTTTTTTGGAAGGAAAAACCACGATGCACCTTAGCAAGGAGCTAAAGGTCAGCTACAACAACCTCTTGGATTGGAGGCATGTGCTCCAAGAGGTTGCCTTCGGCAACAGGGACAGGTCGAAACTGCCAGATGATGCCGTCGAAAGCGACGAGGTTTTCATCAATGCGGGCGAAAAGGGAATCGAACACCCCTTGCCTGAAGACCCGCCCCGTGTCCGTGCCAATAAAAAAAAGGCTTGGGGACATTTGCAAACGACCGCCCACCCGTCCAGGGGTTAGTGGGGCGTGAAAGCGGGCAGGTCAGGTTCGAGGTGTGCAGGAACACGAAAAAAGCAACCATCCAGCCCAAGGTTGAAGCCGGTACGGAGGAGGGAGCCACCGTGTACACGGACGAATCCCATGCGTACAACGGAGTGGGGGCATCTGGCAGGCCACACCACACGGTCAACCATTCGGCGAAAGAATATGCCCGGGACGATGATGGGGACGGCTTTTGCGAGGTCCACTGCAATACATCGGAAGGCATATGGACAGGGCTGAGAAACTTCGTGAGGCCGTTCAGGGGCATCTCAAAGCACTACCTGCACCAGTATGTCGCAGTATTTGAATTAATCCACAATTTCAAGGAACATGTAGACTTTGCCATAAGGCTTTTTATATGTCCTGATTATTGGCTCGAAATGCTCATTTCACCTTAAAAAGGGGATGAGCGAAAACTTTATATTTAGTTGCACCAACGATTACCGCATCAGAAATTCCTGCAGCTGGTTTTCAAGAAGTTGTCACTTATACAGCATCTTTAAATTGGCCATTCCGGGGGAATAACGACCCCGACCCATTCCCTATTACAAGTTTTACTTGGACATTACCTGCCGGTTGGACCAATAATACCCTTCCCGCAACATCTGCCTCCATTAACGTAACTACCAATATAGGTGGCGGTGGAACATTTACTGCTGTAGGTAATACCAATTGTGGGGCAGGTACCACGAATAGTGTAGCCGCCAATTTAGCTGTTACAAGTACCCTTTCAGTGCCTTGTCCATTGAATGCTCAAAGCTTAACAGTACGGTGCGGAGAACCAGGTACAAATGCCTTTTTCGCATCATCACAGCCAGCGGGATATTCCGCAAATAACCCACAGTGGTCTTGGTCTCTTCCACAGGGATGGACTGTAAACGGCCCTACGAACTCACAATTTTTGAATGTGAATACTGATGGCCAACATGGCGGCAACGTCGTGGCAACGTTCTCTGATTATGGAGTTTCGGCGTCGTGCACAAGGGAAATCCCCTTGGTGGTTGCCAATCCCGGCACCATAGCCACTGGCCCTGACAGGCTTTGCGAAACAGAAACTTATACCCTAACAAGCCTCCCCATTGCAGCAGGTGCATCAGCAACATGGGCTATCTCCCCGGCAAATGCCCCCATAACTCCGCTCTCAGGCAGCGGCACAAGCGCTACGATTA
>JACRBG010000026.1 GCA_016234595.1 Chloroflexota bacterium
TAATAGGGAGGGACTAGCGTTTCTTGGCAGCAGGCTTGGCTTCCTCACGCACGGCAAATAAATCACCATGCAATAGCCCAGCCAGCGCCCCACCACCCAAAATGCCAATGGCATATTGCAAGACATCACCCAAGTTCTGGGTATCTTTGGCTACAAGGGCGGGGCCGAGGGTACGGGCCAAATTTGCCGAACCACCCGTCAATGGGCCAGCCAGCAAAATGCACGCAGCAAGTGTAAAGCCAATCACAACGGGCGTAGCAGGGCCGCCTTTGCCATAAGCTGCTGCCTGATAGATGGTACTCACCAAGAAAAAGGTGATAATCGCCTCAATCAAGACCAGTTGGCCGGGGGCCACACCCGAAGCGGGAACAGTTTGGCCGAGCGTATTGACACCGGCCTGACCACTTGGCAAAGCGATGCGTAGCACAAGCGCGGCTAACAGGCCACCCGCAATCTGGGCAATCCAGTAGATAACGGCTTTGCGGGGACCAACTTTTCCACCGACCAATAGGCCCAAGGTGACAGCAGGGTTGACATGCGCCCCAGAAATATGCCCATAAGTCGCTACAATTGCGGCCAAGATAAGGCCATGCGCCAATGCTGCTGCAACGACATTGCCGGGTGACATTGCCACCGTGCCAGCCCCGACCAACACTAACATAAATGTGCCAATTGCCTCGGCAATGCCCTCGCGTGTTTCTTGTGGACTCATTTTTCTGCACAACTCCTAAACAGTGAAATAATGAAATTTACAACAGCGGGAAATTATAGCGCCCTCTGGCAGAGCTACCACTGCATTAGGCCACCTTTTTCAAATAAAAACAGCGCACATTTCACAATGCACGCTGCTTAATTTCAATCTAGCGGGTGAATGGATTATCCAAACACGTTACCCAATAGATCAGAGTAGCTGGGATCGCTGGGGGTACGGTCTTCCCAATTGTCACGACGTTGAATGTCCGCATTGGAGACCAAATCGGTTTCCCAAGTTTGATAGGCCGTACTCTTGTTTTGCTGCAATTGGCTGGCGGAAATGTCGCGTAGTTCACGCTCCATTACCTGAATGACATGGAAGCCAAATTGTGAGCAGACCGGGCCAACAATCGCACCAATATCAGCAGTATCAACAGCCGCCTTAAATTCAGGCACATAACCACCGCTGGCGCTCCAGCCCAAACCACCACCATTAGCACCACTACCGTCATCTGAGACAGCTTGGGCCAACGCAGCAAAGGGTTCGCCCGCATTCAAAGCCGCCAGAACTTGTTCGGCTTGTTGTTTGTAAGGTGCCCATTCTTCAGAGTTACAAGTATCCTGTGTGAAGACACGGGATGGATCTTCGGGCACTTGAATCAAAATGTGACGGGCATTTACCCATACTTCTTGCGTTGATTCGTCTTTAGTCACATCTTCCAACAATGCTGCCCGCAAGGCACGCAAAGTGAAAATATCACGGACGGCGTCCCGGTCAATCTTAGCAACATCTTTGGCGTCGCCATAAAAGCTATTTTCCAACTTCGTCACAGTCGAACGAATGTCGTCTGGTGCAACAGGAGTGTCGCTTGGAGTTGGCGTATAGGTCTGTTCCAAAGTTGGGCTTGGGGTTTCAGTAGGTGTATTGGTTGGCAGTGGGGTTACTGTCGCGCAATCGGTCTGATCAGCCGTACATCCCTCTGCCGTTGGTTGAATGGTCTCCGTCGGCGTGTTGGTGATAGTGGGTGTATTCGAAGCCGTTGAAGTAATCAATGGGGTCGAAGTGGGGGTGGTCGGATCAGTTGCCGAAGGGCTGGGGGTAGGCGTCAATTGAGTAATCAAATAGGACGCTATATATTGATCCACCGCCGAATCAATGGCGGCCCGATCAATTTCAATCCCACGCTTCTTGGCTTCTTTTTCTAGCAATACCTGCAATTCCATATCATCCAAAACCTGCCCACCAAACAAGGAGGGTTCACGCAGGGCGAGGATATCATTGCTATATTGCTGAACAGCCTGATCAACGCCAACAACCAACGCATAATTCTGAATTTCATTGGCTTTAAACCAACGCTCGGTTCTTACCCGTTCTTGGAAGTCCTTGGTTTTGATGCCCGTACCGTCAACAGTCGTGATGGATTGTTCGGGAACGACCACATAATCGTTGAGCAGTGCATAGGCCAAAATCAACACGGCTACCACAAAACCGAGCCCAGCAACAATCAACACAATACGCTGGGTATAATGCTCTTGCTCAGCCCTTGAACGGCGGGCCTTTAACTCTTGTTCGCGCACCTTACGGGCACGAGCTGTTGTATCCTTTTTGCTCATAAGAAGAGATTCTTCCTCGCAGGCACAAAAAAGGGGTACAGTAACTGTACCCGGTGAATTTTTACGACTTAACCACGACCACCGTTAATGTGCTGCGGTGCATAGGGCAGCAAGGCCAAATGCCGCGCACGCTTGATTGCCAGCGCCAACGCCCGTTGACACTTGGCACATGCACCCGTTTGACGACGCGGGCGAATCTTGCCACTGTCGGTGAGATAACGGCGCAGCATGTCGACATCTTTATAGTCGATATTGCATTTACCATCCACTAAAAATGGGCAACCCTTGCGACGACGTGAGCCACCGGAATACCGACTTGGCCCTCGGACATCATCATCGCCATCGCCATCATCCATATCATCAAAGTCAGGCCGGCGGGGACGGCGGCGCTCTTCGGAATAGTCCATTTCGTCATCGCGCTGACGTGGATCATCACTCATTTGAGAATACTCCTAAAATATTTGACCGCTACTATGCGGACACCTTCAGATGGTTTCAAGTTGAGATAAAATTAAAAGCCGTAGCTTTCGTCATCCCCTTCAGGATAATCATCCTGATGTTGGCTGAAACGGGGGCCAACACGATCACCGAGAATAATCATTTCTTGCGCTACCAATTCTGTCCGGTAGTGCCGCTTGCCTTCTTCATCTTCCCATCCGCGTGTTTGCAGCCGACCTTCAATATAGACCTGCTGATTTTTGCTAAGGTGGGTATTGCAGATTTCAGCCAGAGGCCCCCACGCCACCACGTTAAACCATTCGGTTTCTTCACGCCGTTCGCCTTCATAGGAAGTCCAAGTGCGTGTTGTGGCGACATTAAAACTGGTAACGGGACGACCACTAGGGGTATAACGCATTTCTGGGTCGCGCCCTAAATGGCCTATAATCATGACTTTATTGAGTCCTCGGGCCATGTCATTCACCGTTCCAACTCATTCACATTTAACGGGATGCACATTGCGAAAAATACTCGATTGGCAGCTAGAACTTAACCACCTGTCGAGTTTATTCATCCGTGCGAACGACCAGATAACGCAGGATGTTCGGTTCGATATTCATCTTGCGTTGAAACTCATCAACTGCCTTCGGTTCAACTTCAACATCCAGCAGGACATAATAGCCTTCGCGGTTGGTGCCAATCGAATAGGCCAAACGACGGCGGCCCCAGTGGTTGGTGTTTTTGATTTCACCACCCGCTTCAGTCAGCCAATTTGAGACTTTTTCAATAGTGGCTTTTTGCTCGGCGTCGGGAATACCAGTCGGCACAATAAACGTTATTTCGTAGGGTCTTTTCACAGGTTCTCCTTCCCTCGGGTTTGTCCGGTTTCTTCCAAAAGAGGGTTTGTCTACCGGACGGAAAGTGATTCATAGTTGCTAAATTCAGCGGGCAACATCTTACCGTAAAGGGATGGCATTGACAAGGTACAACCCAAATCCAATAATTAAGAGATGACTGTAGTTGATGGAGAACCGTTGATGACTCTTCTGTTGGTAATGTTTGCAGGCACAGGTCTTTTGTTAGCGGCCCTTGCCATTCCCATGATGCAACGACGGGTAAAGCCTAACGGATGGTATGGTTTTCGGACCAAAAGTACCCTGAGCAATCCGGATTTGTGGTATGATGCCAATGCTTATGCAGGGCGACTACTGTTGATTTTTGGTGTACTCGTAGTGGTTTCGAGCATCCTGTTGGCGTTAGTCCCTGACATCACCATAGATGGCTATAGCATAGTCATGCTTGTTGTCACCATGGTTGGGTCGTTGATTATGCTGGTCTTGTGTTGGAATTTTCTACGTGCCTATCCCCATAATAAAAATAAACAAGGACATTCATGACAAGCCCTAGCCGTATTGAAACATTGCCAATTGAAAGCGCCGCCCTTAAGGGCAATCGGCTTGGCGACCCCCATCAACGTGAATTAACGGTCTACCTTCCGGCTGGTTATGATGAGCAGGCCGAGCGGCGGTATCCCGTGTGTTTTCTGTTGAGTAGCCACGGGCGGACAAGCTATTATCATATTAGTTGGAATCAATGGGACGAAACATTGCCCCAACGCCTTGACCGTCTCATCCGTACAGGTCAGATGCCCCCCGTAATTGTGGCACTACCCGAGGCTTGGACACGCTTTGGCGGATCGCAATATTTAGACTCGGCGATTGGGAATTATGCGAGTTATTTAATTGGCGAACTCGTCCCTTTAGTGGATAGCACCTATCGCACATTGCCAAGTCGGGAGCATCGGGGCATTTTGGGTCACAGCAGTGGTGGCTATGGGGCCCTCGTCCATGCCATGCAGCACCCGGATGTTTTTGGGGCGATTGGTTGTCGAGCCGGCGATATGTATTGGGAATACACGGCAATTCCGGGCCTATCCCATTTTCACCAACAAATCGAAAAATGGGGTGGAATTGCAGAGTTTATTGCTAAAATTCCTGAAATTCAACCCAAAGGCGGCGCTTTTTGGGAGGCCATTCATACCGTAATGCAATCTATGGCGTATGCAACCAATCCGACATCGCCACTCGGATTTGACCCACCGATTGACCTCGAAACCGGAGCCATTATCCCTGAGGTCTGGGCACGCTGGTTAGAATTTGACCCTGTCCGCATGATTGACCGACCAGAATATCAGGCCGCCCTCAAAACCATGAAAAGCGTTTTTATTGAGGTTGGGCGCTTTGATGAATATCAGTTACAAGTGGGGTCGCGCTTGCTCCACCGCAAATTAGACCAGTATGGCGTGGCCCATATCTATGAAGAATTCCCAGATGGTCATCGGGATACGCACTATCGGTATGATGTAGCTTTTCCTGTGATAGTCAAAGCATTGAGTTTGTAGAGGGACAGTGGGTAAACGATCTTTTTACCTTTTATGGGTAGCACTCGGCCTCTTTGCCGCAATTATGGCTTGCACCCGTCCCGGATCGGAAAAAGTAGTCTATGTGACGGCGACTTTCCCCGGCGGGGTTTTGCTACCTACCGAAACGTCAAGCGCCCCGACGGATACCCCCATTAAGCCAACGCCTAACCCGGCTCGCTTTGATACACCCGTTGCCGTCGCTGCGTCGGGTGGCGGGGGAGAACAAAGTTATACCGTCCAATCGGGTGATACGCTTAATGTAATTGCGGCACGATTTGGCACCACGGCCCAAGCCATTATATCGTTGAATGGCCTCACGAATCCCGATATTTTGGAAGTGGGACAAGTGCTGCGGATTCCAACAGGCAGCGCCCCGCCACCACCCACATCCGGTTTCAAAACCATCCCCGATAGCGAATTGGTCTATAGCCCAGCCGTCAAAGATTTTGATTTGGCCTCATATGCCAAGTTAAAACCGGGTTTTCTGCGGGTCTATTCTGAAGAACTCAATGGTGAGCTGTGGAGTGGGGTCGAACTCATTAATCAGGTGGCATTAGATTACAGTGTCAATCCCCGTCTGCTTTTAGCGCTTTTGGAATATCAAGGGGGCTGGCTGTCCAATCCTAATCCAACTGAGGATCAGCAAAACTACCCAATGGGAATTATTTCATTGGATCGAGTTGGATTATGGCGCCAACTGCTGGCGGCGGCTAATACGCTGAATGCAGGTTATTATGGCTGGAAATATCGCGGACTTGAAACCGCCAGTTTTGCGGATGGCACACCGCTTAGTTTCGCGTCCGATTTAAATGCGGGGACGGTGGCGATTCAATATTTCTTCTCGCAATTTAGCAACGAAGCCCAATATCAAGTGGATGTTAGCGAACAGGGCTTTTTCCAAACCTACCTAACATTATTTGGTGATCCCTTCCGCAGTGCAGTCGAACCCCTTGTGCCAAACGATTTGCAGCAACCCACGATGATGTTCCCATTCTCCCAAGGTGAAACATGGTATTTTACAGGTGGGCCACATGGCGGGTATAACACCGGGAGTGCGTGGTCGTCGGTAGACTTTGCGCCCCCCACCCCCTCTGATGAACTGGTCGCTCAACAGGGCTATTGTTATATCTCAGTCAATTGGGTCACAGCCGTCGCCCCCGGCGTCATTGCCCGCAGTGGCAACGGATATATCATCTTAGATTTAGATGGTGATGGCAACGAACATACTGGCTGGACAGCCATATATCTGCATATTTCAAGCCAAGAAGTCGTCAAGCCGGGTACCCGCGTACAAACCGGGGATAAATTAGGCCACCCATCCTGTGAAGGGGGTTATTCTACAGGAACCCACCTGCATTTTGGACGGCGCTATAACGGTGAATGGATTCCGGTCACTTGTGACATCTGCCCCAAAGGGGTAGCTGTTCCCCCCTTGGTACTCAGTGGGTGGACAATCACGGGGTATCCCAATCAGGAATATCAAGGCTACATGACAAATGACAAATTAGGGGCCGAACGGCGGGCGAATGTAGGGCGAGAAGACCCTATTAATCAAATTAGCTGGTAGGGGCGAAAAAGAGTATTTTTCCGCCCCGCTAGGCTTATTGCAAAGTAATCAATTCACCCGCCAACATCCCCTTAATGACATTATCTGTGCGCGCCGCAATATCCTCAGTAAAAGTGACGGTATAGCTAGGCTGGGTCAGATCAAAGGTAAATTTCGTACGTTGGGTCTGCGAAAGAATCGGCCAGATAAGATTGGGTTGCGACACGGTACGGAAATCCGGAGCATCTTCGGGGCAACGCACTTCATAATTCTCGGTTGCTGAATAGCTGGTCGGGATTAATTCGATATCCATCAAAATCCGTTCACCATCGGGCCGGAGTATTCCTTGTATATCAAAGGAAAATCCTTCGCCGCCTAATGGATGAATTTCGCATACAGGATCAGAAGGAGTGGGCATCAACATACCATTGCCTGTAACAACACCATAGTCTGTGACGTTCAAGGTAGCATTGGCCGAGTAACCCAGCTGTTTGACTAATCCCTCGTCGTTAATATCAAAGCGAACATAGAGCGACCATGTGCCAGCAACCTTATAGGCCGGAAAATCGAGTGTGGGTGTAAGGCTTGGGGTGATCTGGGGAATCGGCGTGCGTGTGACCACCACCGTCACCACTTGTGGCGGTTGCGGAGTATTGGTGCCAATAATAGCCGGCGCCACCTGCACCCCTGAAACATCATCCCCATCATTGGTTTTATCTTTTTTACAGGCAACTAGCCCCAACAGCAACAGCGCCATCACCAACGACATTGCCAAGCGCTGATAACGATACCCTTTCAAGAGATTATCCCTTTCCATCACAGCCGTTAATTAGAAGGCGCAACACCAAGGTCAACAATTTTCTGTTGGATGGCTTCCCGCGTCGCATCATCTTCGGTCAAATCCAAAGTGGCAATCAGTTCA
Source organism: Chloroflexota bacterium (assembly GCA_016234595.1). Classification (GTDB taxonomy): domain Bacteria; phylum Chloroflexota; class Anaerolineae; order Aggregatilineales; family J027; genus CFX10. The sequence goes on from JACRBG010000026.1 coordinate 7,636, forward strand.
GAGCGCGCACCCTCAATGTCCCCTTTGGCAGCCAATACATCGGCCAATTCAAGATGTGGGGTTAGCCATCTATAATAACCACGATCAATAGCACGACGGTAGGCCTCAATCGCGGCATCCGGGTCTTTTAGTGCAACATAATTCCGGGCGATTTCAAGGTCAAGGGAATGATCAAAATCAGGGTTAAAATAAGGTGAGTCATAGCGCCATGATTCGGTGTCTGCTAGGGATTCCAGCAGCGTGTTGGATGCCTCATAATCGCCCGCTAATTGTGCCAACAGGCCCTTCATCATAACGACCTTTGGCTCATTTTGATAGTCAGCTATGACCCGATCTAGGAACGATTGGGCAAGATCACCATTTTTAGCCAGCCACGCCAGAAAGGCCAAATCAGAGTAATAACCGCTAGCCGTTTCGTCACCCATGTCTTCAATCTCTTGGTGTTGAACAGCTAAATCTAGGGCCGCCTGTAAATCGTTATTCCGTAGATACAAACCAGCCAGACGAGTCACTAAATAGGGGTTATTGGTTTCGATCTCCATCAATGCCAAAAGATCATTGATTGCCTCACTATAATTGCCCATTTGGGCTGCATATGAAGCTCTTTCATCCAATATTTTAGCCCGATCTGCGTCGACTTCTTCGGCATGATTATAGGCCTCAATAACAGCGTCGCCCAAATCTGCGTCATAAAGAATACGGGCATATTCAAGGGTGACAAAGGGATCATCGGGGGCACGATCAATGGCCTGCTGGGCATAAGCCAGCATCTGCTCATCACTATCTACTTCGGTTTGGCGATAGTAATAGGCCAAGACTAAATAGCCTAATGGATTATCAGGAGCCGTTTCAATGAGATTTTGACCTTCTGTCAGGGCCTGATCATATTCTTCGCGTAATATATGAACATCGGCCATCTCAAAAAGCAGCACAGGATCACCGGGATAGACAGCATCAGCCTGCATCGCAAAATCATGGGCGAGGTCATAATTGTTATCCCATATGATCCAGTCCCGAATGACAGCCTGAATCACCTCAACCGGTTGAGCCAAAAGTGCAGTGACCACCTCATCATGGGAATAGAGATCAAGTGTCATATTGTAAACATCACGAAAATCAGCAGCGGCGGCATCCCAGTTGGATTGCTCAACATATAAACTAGCACGTTCCAAATAGGGTGTAGCCCACCAACAACACACTTCATCAATCACAGTCTGATAGAAAGCGATGGCCGCATCTGTCTTGCCCAATGCATGGGCCGTCCGGGCTTGGTCAATAGCGAGATAGCGATCATAAGTGGGGTTCAAATAGGGGTACTGATAATTTTGGTTTTCGGCATCGGCAACTTCTTGGAAGCGCGTTTCAGCATCTTCAAAGTCCCCCCTGCTAAATGCCACTAAACCCAATACATAGCGGGCAGTTGTCGCACTATCATCAAGGGTAAGAGCCGTATTGGCCCAGTTTTCGGCCAATTCACCATTCCCAACGGAATGCGCCACAAAGGCCGCATTCGCATAATAGCCAGCATCGGTGTCATAAAATTCAAAACCCGCTTCAATGGTCCGCAAGGCGTCATCAGGTCGGTCAGTTAAAAGATAGGCCCCGGCCAGTACCAAACGGGTATCCGCTTGCTCCCTTAGCTCCAAAAGACGCGCATCGTCAACTGCCGCTGCCGCGTAATCCCCGATTTGCCAATAAACATCCGCCCGTCGTATAAGCACCTCAATTAAAGGCGCACCCAATTCTTCGGCATGATTGAACATAGCAATCGCTTCGTCAAAACGATACTGCCCGGTAAGGGCAAAGGCGTAGTCAAAAACCGTGGTGCGGTTGTCTGGGGCTAGATTATAGGCCGTCTCAACAGCTTGGAAAGCGCGATCGTAATCGTACTCTTCAGATGTATAGTAGTAATTGGCAAGCGCCAAATACCCCATGGGGTGTTCGGGGAAATTACTAATAATTTCTTCAGCCTCTGCCAGCGATTCTTTAGGCTGATCTAAGCGGAGCAAAAAACCGGAGTGTAATGCCATCAATATTGGATTGCCGGGGTAAGTTTTTAGGGCTGTTTCGGTAAGCGCAAAGGCCGCATCAACGCCCTGATTATAGTCTAATTCATCAATCGCATTGGCAAGATCAATGATAGCTGGGTCATCATCGGGTACAAAACGAGTATAGCGCCCTTCACTTGGATCGGCATTCGTGGGAGGGGCCATAACAGCCTCGGTAGCCGACCCACCACCGCTTGATGTGTCCAAATTAGGAGTAGGTTGTGAAACCACTATGGTCGGATTAAATGGCGCTGTTTGCTGGACAGGCGGCTCGGTTGGGATGACCCCTGCAAAAACGGTAGGTTGTGGGCCAGCCTCAGTTACGACCTCTGTTGCAAGCTCTGTCGCCGCCTGCGTTGGTTCGGCAGTGGGTAGCGGGGTTTGGTCAAGCCCTGCCTCAACCGCGTCAGTTGTCGCTACCTCCGTTACTACCTCGGTTAGCTCAGTGGTGGGTAACGGTGTTTGGTCAAGCCCCGCTTCAATCGCGTCGGTCGGGGGTGGTGATGTAACATCCCTTTTACCATCACTCTTATTATCGTTACCACTACCCATCAGCAATACAGCGACAATTGCAACCAGTGCCAAAACAGCTACCCCACCACCCAATAATGGATAGGGGATTTTGCGCTTGGTTGGTGCAATCGGGGGCTGAGTTTTATCTTTGGCAAAAGTATCGGGTAGAGCCGACATGTTTCGCGGGCCAACCGTTGGGAGTTCTTTACCACTGGCGCTATCTGGCACAAACGTTGCCATCTCGGTGAGGGGTTTGCCACCCACCGCCGTTGACAGTTTTCGACTGTCAGCAGTTGGCGCTTCACTTTTGAGATCCTCACGCGCTTGCTGAACAGCTTTGCCCAGTTCACCCGCCGTCGGATAACGGTCTTCAGGGTCTTTGGATAGGGCTTTCAACACCACCAATTCCACTGCGTTAGGCAAATTAGCATTAAAACGGCGCGGGGAAGGAAGTGGGTCGTTAATATGTTTCATCACAATAGCAAAGGGAGTATCAGCATCATAGGGGACAGTCCCTGTTACCATTTCATAAAGCATAATCCCCATGCTGTAGATGTCGGAACGGTCATCTACCTTAGTGCCCCGCCCTGCTTCAGGACTCATATAGGCGGGTGTTCCAATAAACGCGCCGCTCATCGTAATGCCCGACTGTCCTAAAATGCGGGCAATCCCAAAATCGGTTAAGACAGGGTGCGTATAGCTATTGTCGGTAAACATAACATTGGCGGGTTTGATGTCGCGATGAATCATACCGTTTTGGTGGGCATAGGCTAATGCATCGGAGAGATGACCCGTTACGCGCAAGGCCTCATCAACAGGCAGTGCCCCTTTTTGCTGAATATAGGTTTTCAGCGTGCCACCTTTAATATATTCCATCACCATGTAATACACATCGCCTTCCACATCAAAGTCAATGACTTGAACAATGTGAGGGTGGCGCAAATTGCCGACACTTTGTGCTTCACGTCTAAAACGCACGATAAAATCTTCTGACTCAGCAAGGTGGCCGTGCATCACCTTGACGGCGACAAAACGCTCCATACCGCGTTGAATGGCTTTATAGACATCCGCCATGCCACCGCGTCCGAGGCGCTCCACCAGTTCATATTTGCCCAGAGTACGCCCTGTTAAGTCGCTCATTCAAAATCTCCTGTATGGGAGGTCATCTATGGGTTGACGGTTTAATAACGTGATTTTTATTGTCTATTTAGCAGGATAGCATCAACCGAGACACAGTACAAGCATCCGACCAGTTGTGCTATAATAGCGCTTTGCGCCTCTATCACCTTAATTACACAAGAACGGAGTACCGGATGCGTGGTGAAATCGTCACGCTTGACCTTGAAACCACTGGATTAGACCCGCTTACTGACCTCATTATTGAGGTAGGGGCAGTCCGTTCACTTGATGGCAAAATTATTGAGACTTTCGGCACCCTTGTAGACCCCGGCATCCCGATTCCACCCCGTGTTACCGCCATTACAGGCATTAACGATGAAGATGTGCGAGGGGCGCCCAACATCCGCGAAATTTTGGATGAACTGCGCCAATTTATTGGTATCTCGCCCGTAATGGGCCATCGGGTTGAATTTGACTTGGGTTTTTTGAAACGCTATCGCATTGCCGAAACCAACGCCGCAATCGATACCTATGAATTGGCAGCCGTACTGTTCCCAACAGCGCCACGCTACAATTTGACCAGCTTAACCGAGTTCTTGAACCTCCAAGATTTAACTAATGCCCACCGTGCCTTAGATGACGCGATTGCAACAGTCAATCTTTATCAGCACTTATGGGAAAAATTGATGACCTTGCCACTTGCAACTCTTAAAGAGATTGTGCAGGCATCACAAGATTTGGAGTGGAACGCTAAAGCCCCCTTTGTCGAAGCGCTTAATATCCGTGTTAAGTCGGCGATGGTTGACCAAACGAATGATCAAGCATCGGATACTGGGCCATTTAAACCCGCCGAAAAAGGATGGAAACGCCTTAAACCCAATGAAGATCGGACAGCTCTAGACCCCACCCTGCTTGGTGCGCTGATCGAACCCGGCGGGTTGCTTTCGCAAAAGATCGAGGGTTACGAAAGCCGCAAACCCCAAGTGGATATGCTGCGTGCTATTACACGAGCATTGAACAAAGGCAATCACCTACTCATTGAGGCCCCAACCGGAACAGGTAAAAGCATTGCCTACGCCATTCCAGCCATCAATTGGGCCGTTGCCAACAACGAGCGGGTGGTCATTTCGACAGCGACCATAGCGCTTCAAGATCAACTGGTGACCAAAGACCTGCCCACCCTACAAAAGGTCTTAGATGTGCCGTTCGAAATGAGTGTAGTTAAAGGTCGCAGCAATTATCTGTGCCCACGCCGCTTGCACACTGTCCGCCGCCGTTCACCCACCTCGACAGAAGAGCTACGAATGCTAGCGAAAATCTTGGTGTGGCTGTTGGAATCTGACACCGGGGATCGGGGTGAAATTACCTTGCGAGGGCCGGCGGAAGAAAAAACGTGGGCACGCTTATCGGCTCAAGACGAAGGCTGCACCCTCAACCGCTGTGAATCACAAATGCACGGGGCATGCCCGTTCTATAAAGCCCGTCAAAAAGCCGAAGCCTCCCATGTTTTAGTCGTTAACCACGCCCTACTCTTGAGTGATGTCAATATTGGCAACCGTGTACTGCCCGATTATCGCTACCTGATTATTGACGAAGGGCATCATTTGGAAGATGCTACCACCAATGGTCTCGCATCACAGCTAGACCGGAGCGGATTGCGCCGCCGTTTTGCCGATTTGGGTGATATGAAAAAAGGCTTGCTGGCGGATATTCTCAACGCTGTGAAGGACAAAATCCCAGAGCGCAAAAACTCTCAAATCAAAGAATATGTGCGGACTGTAGCGGATGCTGTGCGGGCCATGGGCCATCATGTGGATCAATACTTCCACACGTTGGTGCTATTTTTGCAAAGCAATGATGAATTTCAAGGCAGTGAGTATTTCGTCAACGTTCGCATTACTGACCAATCGCGTGACCGTGAGGATTGGGGTGAAGTACAACAGGTATGGGCCAATCTAAGTGAATTTACCAGCGTCATCAGCAAGGCTATGGATACCATTGCACGCGCATTGGCGACGCTTGAAGAATTTGAGATTGTGGATTATGAGGACATCCTAAGCAGCACCCAAACTGCCGCCCGTCACCTACAGGGCATCCATCAGCAGCTTGACCAATTTACCGACAACCCACAACCCAACACCATCTATTGGTGTGAAGTCAACCCCAGTGATGATTATGTCTCTATCAATTCGGCCCCCTTGCATGTAGGGCCACTAATTCATCAACACATCTGGGAACCCAAAGAGTGTGTAGTACTAACCAGTGCCACCCTCAGCACAGCGGGTTCGTTCGATTATCTGCGGGAACGATTGGATGCCACAACTTCGGAAGTGGCTGAACTGGCTGTCGAGTCGCCCTTTGATTACAAAAACTCGACCTTGCTCTATATTCCCACCGACATCCCTGACCCCATCAATAATCGCAATGAATATCAGGTGATGGTCGAGCGTGGCCTAATTGAATTAGCTACCGCTTTGGATGGGCGATTGTTAGGGCTGTTTACCAGCTATACCCAACTGCGCCAAACCGCGCAGTCCATCACAGCAAGGCTTGGGTTAGGCGGTATTACCGTTTTTGACCAGACCAGCGGCAGCAGTCGTCAGTTGTTGATTGACAGTTTCAAATCCACCGAAAAGGCGGTACTGCTCGGTACCCGCTCATTTTGGGAAGGGATTGACTTGCCGGGGGATGACTTGCAGGCCCTTGTGATTACCCGTCTGCCCTTTAACGTGCCTACTGACCCAATCTATGCAGCCCGTTCGGAAACCTTCGAAAACAGTTTCTTAGAATATGCCCTACCTGAAGCCATTCTGCGTTTCCGACAAGGTTTTGGGCGCTTGATTCGACGTAAAACTGACCGGGGGGTGGTCGCTATTTTTGACAGCCGCATTACCAGCAAGCGTTATGGGAAACACTTCATCGAGAGCTTGCCCGATTGCACGGTTCAACGCGGCCCCTTGGCAAAACTTCCAATGGCAGCAAAGGACTGGATGAAACGTGCGTAACAGTTTCGTGGTCGAAATGCCACTTGAGGCAACACGTGACCGCTATGTTGAAGAATTTGTGAAACGCGGCCCCGGCAGTGTGGGGCTTGAGACTAATTTGGCGGGACACGCCGATGCACGCCGCCGTTTTGTCCTCGCTATTCAGGGTTGGGAAAAGAATGAGTGGATTCGGCCCTTCTTAACTCGCCTTGAGGGGCATTTCGAAAAAGTCGAAGGACATGAGCAGTTGACACGGGTCATCTTTGTTTCGCGCGGCCTCGGCTGGCCTTTAACGTTTATTTCGCTATTGTTTCCCTATTGGGTGGCTTTGCAAATCCCACGTTGGCCCCCACCCCATATCACATGGACACTGTTGATAGTTGTATCCTGTGCTGTTGTTCCGGCGGTTGGCGCAATGTTCTATTTCATCGAACGGCGAATTTATCGGTTACTGATAGATGGCCTGTTAGCCGCCTATGAACGCCCACCGTTAGAGCATGGGCGGCATTGAGACTGGGGGAATAGGGGCTTTTAGGCATTTGCCCAAGCGATTGAACCTTATCACAAGCCATTTGGTATATATAACGTAGGGCCGGGGGACGGGGACTCACTTGATGCAAATTCCCCCCGGCTCCTTATTTTTCTTACCCCAATCCCATAAATTGGCCTTGACTGTCCTGACTTCCCTTTTGCTATAATACAACCCGCAACGCAAAAATCAAACCTAAGGGCATAATTGAAAATCCCATGATTGACGTGAATCAACTTCGTAAAGGTACGACCTTTACTTTGGACGGTCAAATTTATAAAGTTTTGGACTATCATCATCACAAGCCGGGTCGTGGTAATGCCACCATCCGTACCACCATTCGCAATCTCCGTAGCGGTTCGGTTACCACCATGACCTTTGGCTCTGGCGACCGTGTTGAAGACATTCGTGTGGAAGGCCGCGAGGTGGAGTATCTGTATGCCGATGATGAGTTTTTGACCTTTATGGATTTGGAAACCTACGACCAACCCCATCTGCGCCGTGACATTTTTGGCGATGATTATCTATATCTTACCGAAGGTCTCAAGCTGGTCTTGAACACATGGCAAGAAGAAATCATTGATTACGCCTTGCCAAGTACGGTGGAGCATGAAATTGTGGACGCAGAAATGGCAATTGCTGGCGATACTGCCACCAATTCCAATAAGAAGGTAAAGACCCAAACGGGCCTCGAAGTGGCAGTGCCACTCTTTGTAAACGTTGGTGATAAAATCCGTATCAAGACGGAAGATGGCAGCTACGTCACCCGCGTCTAAATCCATTTTTTCAATTCTTGTGTATAGATAGTAAGCAAAGGGGCAGCAAATGCCTCTTTGTTTTTGCTTAGTGGTGTTGTAGTTGGTTATATTGGTATGAGTTCATTTTTCGGGGAGGATGGAAACCCACAATGAGAACACCCGACGGGCGTGAATGTGCCTTTTACTACACTGATTATTTTCGCGGACGTGAGGTCGAAGAATGCCGGGTTGGTAAAAGTGATTTATCGGCGGACTGGAAACCTCAATATTGTGCCAAGTGCCCTGTGCCAGAAATTCTACGTGCCAATGCTAGCCCGTATCTCAAGATGCAGTTGACGATTAAACAAACCTTGTTAGGCTTTGGTCGTAAAATGGACATTCGGGCATGGTGTGACCGCCACGACATTCCCATTAAAGACCCTTATATTGGTTGTCCGAAATGTAATGAGGAACGTCCGGGGCTAAAGTTATTTGCCCAAGCGCTGGAACAGGACGACAACGATGATTAAGGCCATCCTGTTTGATTTGGATGACACCCTGCTCACAAATCCAGCCAATGAATTTGTCCAACACTACATGAAAGCACTGTTGCCGTTATTGATGGAAGTATTCCCTAATTCAACGGAGGATAAACTTAAGGCAGGTATCACTAATGGGATTCGCAGCGTAATCAAAAATTGCGACCCATTGATGTTGAATGCAGAAGTGTTTTATAACGCCTTTACGGATGTAACGGGAATCCTGCTCCAAAATCAACAAGCCCTACTGATGACGTTTTTTGATGAAATTCATCCTTCGCTCAGACATGTTACCACCCCAGTTGAAGTGGCCCCGATGGTCGTCAAGTGGTTGTTAGAACATCGCTATGCTGTCGCAGTGGCGACCAACCCTCTCTTTCAGCATCGAGCCGTTGAACAGCGATTAGAGTGGGCAGGCTTGCCCATTCCTGAAACGGGTTTTTGGTTTGTGACCTCGCTAGATAATGTGCATTATTCCAAGCCATGGCCTCAATATTATGAAGAAATTTTGTCACGATTGGGCTTTGAACCCGATGAGGCGGTCATGGTTGGCGATGACTGGGTCAATGATATTGTGGGGGCCTCCCAAGCAGGCCTTAACACGTTTTGGATTCGCAACGAGCATAATCAGGCCCAAGATATTCGCCACGAAGCAATTCAGACTGATGGGCAGGGCACATTGGACGATTTTTTCCGATTGACCACAGAAGAAAATTGGCTGCAAGGCTTACCTCCCAAACCTCTTGTGCCCAGTCAGATCGCCCCACGCATGATGGGTAACATCAGCGCCTTATTAGGCATGGTCAACGAAATTCCTGAACGTTATTGGCATCAACGTCCTGACCCGAACGAATGGTCACCTATGGAGATTGTAGTACATCTGCGCGACAGTGAAGATCGAGTGCAGCGACCTCGTTTAGAGCGAATATTGCATGAGGATGATCCATTTTTAGTGCCACCACCCTCCCCCCCTCGCCCCGGTGAACAACAGTTGCAAGGGTTGGATGGAATACAAGTCATGCTTGAGTTTGCAGCAGAACGTGGGAAAACCTTAGATTTACTAAACAGCTTATCGACGGAAGCATGGGGGCGTCCAGCCCGACATAGTGTTTTTGGGCCGACCAGTTTTTTGGAAATGGCCTCTTTTACAGCGCGGCATGATCGGTTACATATTAATCAACTTTGTCAGACGCTTGGTAAGTGTGAATAACCCGATTTCAAACCAAAAAGAGTACGCTAGGGGCATCGTTTTTCTGCCTACAATTTTCGGCATAGAATACACGACTTAAGAATCGCGCATGGTCAACTCAAGGTTAATGATATGGTACATGTAGCTTCCACTGGCTTAGAGGACGCAGTTATTCGTGACGAACCACCTCATCTTTTGATTGTGGATGATGACCCTCTCGAAGCCCATAATCTACAAGCCTATATGGAACGCATGGGATATAAGGTAAGCGTGGCTTATAGTGGAAATAATGCCTTAGAACTGGTCTTTGCCATGCGTCCTGATTTGGTCATTCTTGACCTCACCATGCCCGATTTAGATGGATTAACGGTGTGCCAACAAATTCGAGGGGATGCCTCACTGGGTTATCTGCCAGTGATCGTGGTAACTGAAGTCGAAGCTGAACGTCAGCGCCTAGCCGGAATGCTTTCTGGAGCAGACGACTATTTACGTAAGCCTGTGATTGAAAAAGACCTCTTACTACGGGTACAAGCACTACTCCGCACGAAATTTCAACTTGACGACCTGATTCAAAAAAATCATCAACTAACCGAAGACCTACGCAAACGAAACCTTGAATTGGAACGCGCCCTTGAGATGGCCCAACAAGCCGAAGTGTTAAAAAACCACATCATGGAAAGTGTAAATCACGAATTGCGCACCCCCATGCTGCAAATCAAGACGGCTGTTTCGATGTTGGTCGAAGTGATTAAAGAGGTATCAAGTTTTGAACGCGACCAAACCATTGCCCGTATGGCGACAGGGGCGGTCACGCGCATGGAAGAATTGGTAAGCAATATCTCAGAACTGCATCTCGTCGAAAATCTTAAGCCCAGCCCAACCATGCTCAACGATGCCATCCACCAAGCCATCAATAATCTACGACGCAGTTGGTCACACCGCGACGATTTTAAACGAGTGCAGTTTGTGCCAGAGGAAGTATCCCCCATCTTTGCAGATCGGCGGGCTGTATCGCGCATATTGGTTTTGTTATTAGATAACGCCCTCAAGTTTAGCCCGAATGATACGCCCGTCTACATCTATACCAACTTAGAAAATATCATGGGGCAACAGTATGTGCGGATTAGCGTCAAAGACGAGGGTATAGGCATCCCCAAAAACTATCAAGAAAAAATCTTTGAGCCTTTTTTCCAAATTGATAGTGGCACGGCACGGCGCTATAACGGTGCAGGCGTTGGTTTGGCCCTAGCCCGCATGTTAGCACGTGGTATGGGCAGTGACATTGAATTGAAAAGTCGCCCCAAACAAGGCAGCACCTTTTCATTGCTACTGCCGATTGCTGATTTGGATTCTGATAGTATTTAAGCCACCTATCGGCCTAGACAGCGGCGGGGCTTTCTGCTATAGTGTTGCACAGCCACGCGGGAGTGGCGGAATTGGCAGACGCGCATGACTTAGGATCATGTGGAGTAATCCGTGTGGGTTCGAGTCCCACCTTCCGCACTAAATCAACCCCTCTCTTTGGGCTATTTCTAGGCCCGTTTTTTCCCAGTATAAAAAGTTTATCAGAACCCAAAATCGCGCTAGATACCCCTTTACAGGGTGTGTATAATACTGAATCCATTAACAGTCAATAGACCCCATTTTTAAGGATTGCGAACGTTGGAACTGCAAGTCGAACACCTCGCTGATCATACCGCGCAACTCAAGGTAAAGGTTGACCCCGAAAAGGTCGAACAGGCCATGCGTGGGGCCGCCCGCAAAGTCTCAAAAGAGTTACGCATCCCCGGCTTTCGTCCCGGTAAAGCCCCCTATCATGTAGTACTCAATATGGTGGGGCGCGAGGGGCTGATTCGTGAAGCAATTGAAGATATCGGCGACGATATTTATGGCAAGGCGCTTGATGAAAGCGGTATTCAGCCCTATGCAGCAGGTGAAATTACTGACCTGAATGTTGAGGATGGACTGACCCTGACTTTCGTAATTCCCAAACGTCCCGAAGTCAAACTCGGCGATTATCGCGCCTTGCGGCTTGAATACAAAGACCCTGAAGTCACCGATGAAGCCGTTGACAATGCAGTCGAACGCACCCGTGAAACATTGGCGGTGGTTGAACCCGCTGGACGGACAGCCCAAATCGGTGATCGCGTAATGCTGAAGATTCGTGGTGTCTTTGCCGATAGTGAAGGCCACGTGCATGACCATGATCATGAACATCTTGAAGGCGAAGAACACGATCATGACCACGACCACGACCATGCCGAAGTCTTCGTGGACGACGCCAATTTTGAAGTTATTTTGCGCGACGACCCCAAACGGGACTTGCTGCCGCAATTTTCGGCCCAATTGATCGGGGCAACCGAAGAAGAGCAAAAAACCTTTACGCTCAATATTCCTGAAGACGAAGACAATAAGGAATATGCGGGCCGTCCGGTCAATTTTGAAATTACGGTCAACAAAATCGAGAGCATGACTCTCCCCAGCAACGATGATTTCCTTGCGGAACTCGCCACCAATGGTGAGGTAAAGACCCTCGATGGCCTACGCGATAAATTGCGTGTTGATCTGCGTGAAGCGATGGTCAATATGGCCGACGAAGAATATTTCGTCAAAGCTATTGATAAACTGCTCGAAACGGCTGAAATTATCTATCCCAACCTCATGTTGGAAGATTACATTGACGATATGCTGAATGATGTTGACCAAAATCTCCGTCAGCGTGTCGGTGTGCCATTGACCGATTACCTCAAATTGATCAACAAACCCCAGCAAGAATTCCGTCAAGAATATCATGATCGGGCAACCGAACGGCTACGTCGTTCCTTGATTATGAGTGAACTAGCCGACCAAGAAAAACTGACCATCAGCGATGCCGAATTAAACGCTGAGATTGATCGCCGTGTTGAACAATTTGGAGCACAGGCCGCGCTGTTTCGTCAATATTTAGAGCAAGGCGATAACCGCCGCGATATTGCGATTGATTTGGTATCGCAGCGTACCATGCGCCGTCTGATTGAAATTGCCAAAGGGTTGAACCCTGCCATTGAGGCAGGTCAAGACGAACCAACCACCGGGCTGGTCGAAGAAACCTCTGCCGCTATAGCAGATACCGCCGCCAGCGAAGCCACTGAGTAAGGTGACGTGTCGTTAGTGTGTCAATAGGGTAACAGGTATCAACAGAAAGGGAGAAAGCGCTCGTGTGACGGGTGTGACACCCCTAGCATAAGCGCAGTAGAGGACATATGAACCCAACGCAAATCTATAATGGTGTTATCCCAATGGTGATTGAGCAAAGTGGTCGAGGCGAACGTGCCTATGATATTTACTCACTGCTCTTGAAGGAACGTATCATCATTCTTGGTTCCGCCATCCATGACCAAATCGCCAACTTAATTGTGGCCCAATTGCTTTATCTCAATCAGCAGGACCCTGAAAAAGAAATCCAGATTTACATCAACTGCCCCGGCGGGGTGATTTACTCCGGCTTGGCGATTCTGGATACCATGCGATCCATCACCAATCCTATCCGCACTGTCGCGGTTGGGTTGACCGCCAGCTTTGGCACCGTGCTGTTGACGGGTGGAACCAAAGGTCGCCGCATGGCTCTGCCAAACGCAACTGTCCATATGCACCAACCGTGGCAGTCGGGTGGTGGTGGTCAGGCCAGCGACATCGAAATTCAGGCTCGTGAAATTCTGCGTCAGCGTGACCTGCTAAACCGCATTTTTGTGGAAACCACCGGTCAACCACTAGAACGCATCGAACAAGACACCGACCGTGACGTGTATCTGACCGCGCAACAGGCTTTGGATTATGGTCTGATTGACGCCATTCTCGAACCGCCAAATAAAGGTAATAACAAATAAGATCGTGACCATGAACCGAGAAAGTGGGCCACCACGCTGTTCGTTTTGCGGCAAATCGCCCGATGAAGTCAATCGCCTGATTGCAGGGCCAGACGGGGTATTCATTTGTGATGAATGCGTCCGCCTGTGTGAACATATCCTGAGTCAGGAAGTGACCACCAGTGATTTTCGCATCGAGTCCATCCCGACTCCACGCGAGATCCAAAAATATCTGGACGATTATGTCATTGGGCAAAGCCGTGCCAAACGAATTCTGAGCGTAGCGGTCTATAACCACTACAAACGCATCAATTCTGGTGGCAACTTCAATGATGTTGAGATCGAAAAAAGCAATATCTTGATTGTGGGGCCGACCGGTTGCGGTAAGACGCTGCTGGCCCAAACTCTTGCCCGACTGTTGGATGTGCCCTTCTGCATTGCCGATGCCACGGCTCTAACCGAAGCAGGTTATGTGGGTGAGGACGTAGAAAATATTCTTCTACGCCTTATCCAAGCTGCCGATTTTGACATCAGCCGCGCCGAAAAAGGCATCATCTATATTGATGAGATTGACAAAATTGCCCGTAAAAGTGGCGATAACCCCTCCATCACCCGTGATGTTAGCGGTGAAGGGGTGCAACAGGCCCTCCTCAAAATTATTGAGGGGACACTGGCAAATGTGCCGCCGCAGGGAGGTCGCAAACACCCCCATCAGGAATTTATCCAGATTAACACGGACAATATCCTGTTCATCTGTGGGGGGACGTTCTCTGGGGTTGAGGAAGTTATCGCTGACCGAATTGGCGTCAAAGGCGCGATGGGGTTTGGCTCATCAAGTGGCCCCAGCACCTCCAGCAATAAATCTGATGTATTGAAGCATATCCGGGCTGACGACCTAATGGAATTTGGGTTAATTCCCGAATTGGTAGGACGTTTACCGGTACTGTGCCATATCGAGCCACTTGAAGTCGAGTCGCTGATTCGGGTGCTACAAGAGCCGAAAAACGCATTGATTAAGCAGTATCAAAGCCTATTCGCTCTGGATAACGTCGAACTGAGTTTCACGGACGAGGCCTTGCGGGCTGCCTCCGAGCTCGCCATGAAGTATGAAACAGGTGCTCGTAGCCTGCGCGGGATTTTGGAAAGTGTGTTGTTGGATGTGATGTTTGAAATCCCCTCCACTAAAAACATTGCCAAAGTCGTGGTCACAGAAGACGCCGTTCGGCACGAAGCCCGACCTGTCATTGTCGACACCAAGGGTACAACCTTGAAGTGGACAGACAATGGCCTAGAGCTTGAAACTGCCACAGCGGCCTAATAAAAATCCTAAGTCATCTGAGGGCGGTTCTAAACAAACCGTCCTTTTTATTTTAGGAGAATCCCAAAATGACATTTCCCCTGATTGGTCTTCTATCCGATTCGCACGACCAAGTCCATTATCTCGATCAAGTCGTCACCTATTTTAATGAGCAGCAGGTCGGCTTGGTCATCCACTGTGGTGATTGGGTTTCGCCCTTCACCCTGCGCTATTTCACCCAATTAAACGCGCCACTCTATGGCGTTTTTGGCAATAATGATGGTGAAAAATGGGGGCATCGCGGGATCGGCAATCATCTTAAAGAGGCTGGATTACGCCTGACGATGGAAGATGTCTTTTTGTCACTCAACGAATATGGCAAACGTATCGCGGTTTATCATGGCACTGCCCCCAAATTGGTTGAGGCACTGGTCAAATGTGGCGATTATGATGTGGTTTTTTACGGACACAATCATATCGCCAAAGTTGAGCAGATTGGGGATGTTATCAGCATGAATCCCGGCACATTATTGGATATGACCAACCCCGGGATTGTAGATGGGGCCTCGTTTGGAACATATGACCCCAATACCCACACTGGTCGGCTGATTCGACTGATGGAGTTGGCCTAGACAGTCGCCTGCAACCACACAATCTTTGCTAAATCACCGAGGGTGGTTTCTAAGGCTTTGGCATCCAACAGTGTGCCACCTTCCACCGAGCCAAAATGACTGGGGATAACATACTTGGGGCGCATTGTTTTCACCAAGTCTTTGGCACTATCCATTGTCATAATGCCATCTTTTCCACTGACAGGCAGAATGGCAATATCGCAGCGTACACGCTTGAGATCCGCCACAAAATCCGTATCTCCCGCATAATAAATATCCTGAAAGTTCATGGCGATGATGAATCCCATGTCCCCTCGTGCAGCCGGATGATGGTTGGTATAAGTATAGGCGGGCACGGCTTTGATGTTGGCTTTACCAATATTCACACTTTGCCAATGGCGCAGCACCAACACGGGGTATTCGTCTTTTAGAAATTCGGCCACCCCTTCACTAGCAATAATCCGGGTGTGCGAGGCCATCACACGATCAATATCAGCAGGCGAACAGTGGTCATAGTGTTCGTGAGTTAGAAGAATAACGTCAGCAGGTGGGCAATCGGCAGGAATACGGAAGGGGTCAATGTAGATGCACGTCGGCCCATCAATGCGAAAACTGGCATGTCCTAGCCAATGGATATGCTCAATCATAATGACCTCTCAGGATAAATTAAACGATGAATATCCCCCTGTGGATAAAGGCGGCTTAGGTTATATCAGAGCGGCGCGTTAAAATCAATGGCGCAAGCTCAACTCTTGGCTGACAATGAAGGATAATTTTGCATGACGATTTCTACTACTCTGACCCCCGTTTATGATATTTCTGCCCTACGCCACAACGAATTTCCCTTGAGTGAAACCGTCACCTACTTGAACCATGCAGGGATTTCACCCCTACCCCAACGCAGCAAACGCACAACCCAAGCCGCGATTGAGAGCATGGCCCATAATGCAAGTAAATTTTTTGGAGCAGAAGGCATCCCTATGTTGGAGCGTTTTCATCATGAACTGAAAACGTATATCAACGCCGAACATGCAGGCGATATATGCCCGGTGCAAAGCAATTCCCTCGCTTTCAATTTGATAGCCAACGCCATTGATTGGCACCCCGGTGATAACATCATCTTTTGTGATGTGGAGTTCCCGGCCAATACCTATCCTTGGATGGCGCTGGAGCGTCAGGGTGTCACCTGCAAAGTCGTACCCGCCCAACAGGGTACATTGACGGTCGAGGCTCTTGATGCAGTAGTAGATCAGCATACCCGCTTAGTGGCGGTCAGTTCATTGCAATTTTTCACAGGGGGACGGGCCAACCTTACGGCGCTTGGGGCTTACTGTCGGGAACGGGGCATCCTTTTTTCGGTGGACGCCATCCAATCCATCGGTCACATGCCCATTGATGTGCAGGCCATGAATATTGATATTCTGGCATGTGGTGGGCAAAAATCACTCATGGCACTAACAGGCATTGGCTTTTTATATGTACGGCCCGATCTAGCGGAGCAAATGCATCCAGCACTAGTAGCAGCCAACAGCGTCGAAGGCTGGGAGCATTGGCTTAAATATGATATGACACTGCGCCAAGGGGCACTACGGTTTATGACAGGAACTTTTAATGTGCCCGGGATTTTTGCTGTGGTGAGTAGCTTGGCCCTTATCAATGAATTAGGCGTAACCAATATTGATACCCATACAACCGCTCTCGCCTCGCATTTTATGGATGAGTTGGACAAGCGGGGTCATGAAATTGTTACACCGCGTAATCCCGACCTGCACGGCCCGATTGTGACCTTTAGAGCAGCGGAAACCTCCGAAGCAACCGACCAGATTGTAAAATATCTAGCCGAGCATGATATTCCAACAGTCAAGCATCTGGATGCACAGGGGCAGGCATTTTTGCGTCTGTCACTACACTGCTATAATAACAAACAGGACAGCGAACGCTTTTTTGACATCTTTTCATCTGCCGTCCAGCCATTATAAACCCATTACACAGGAGAGCCGCCGATGACTACACCCGGAACAGGTTCACTTGGCGCTAAAAAACAGTGGAATCCGCCTGCCATGCGGACGGTGGAAGATACCGGTTTAAATTTAGGTGTCTTGACCGACCTCGCCATCAAAACCATCTATTTTTCAGGCTATCTCAATGGGCAGCAATTAGCTGACCGGATGTGCCTGCCCTACAATGGTGTTGTAGATCGCATTATTGAATTTATGAAGCGCGAAAAATGGATTGAGGTACGCGGATCAGCAGGCATCAGTGAGGCTTCCTATGAATACCTCATTTCACAAAAAGGTTCGACTAAAGCTCAAGAAGCCATCGAACGCAATATGTATGCCGGCCCTTGCCCAGTCACGCTTGCGCAATATGTTTATGCCGTCAAAGCCCAGTATAATCGGCCATTGGTGCAGCGTGAGGGCTTGGTCAAAGCCTTTGAAGATTTGGTGGTCGGGGATGCGATGCTGGACAAAATCGGCCCCGCCATCAACTCTGGCAAGGCTATTTTCATGCACGGCCCACCCGGTAACGGGAAAACTACTTTCGCCACCCGTGCCGCCCGCTTTGTGTTGGGTGAAGATTTGTGGATTCCCCATGCCGTTGACGTAGATGGGCAGATCATTCGCGTTTATGATAACGTCAACCATGAAATCATCGAAATGCCCGAAGAAATTAATCGCACGCAGACAGGCGTCCGGCGCGACCCACGTTGGATCAAAATCAAACGCCCAGTCATCATGGTCGGTGGTGAATTGACGATGGCAGGACTTGACCTTGTATTTGATCCAGTCAACAAATATTACGAAGCACCCTTCCAATTAAAAGCCAACTGTGGCATGTTCTTCATTGACGACTTTGGCCGCCAACAAATGCGCCCACAAGACTTGCTCAATCGCTGGATTGTGCCGTTGGAAAGCCGTATTGACTTCTTAACCCTCAGTACTGGGCGGAAGATTGAAATCCCGTTCAACGTCTTGATCGTATTCAGTACCAATCTACCACCAGCCAATTTGGTGGATGAGGCCTTTCTACGCCGTATTCCGCACAAAATTGAGATTGGCGATCCCACCTTCGAGCAGTTCCGCGAAATCTTTAAGCGCATGTGCCAAGCCAAGCGTGTGCCCTATGATGAAAAAGCGTTGGCCTATCTCATCCAAGAATGGTATCTCAAATACAATCGTCCGTTGCGTTCAGTGCATCCGCGTGACATTCTGGACCAACTGTTGGACATTGCCCGCTATCTCAATCGCCCACCCCAGTTAACCAAAGATTTGATTGATAAAGCAGCCGATGCCTACTTTGTCAATCTTTCAGGCGAGTACAAACCCGTGACCACCGGAGGCAGTAATTGAATCCACGTTCTGCCCCGATTCCGCGCCACTATTTTTTCACCCTAGAGGATGGCACATGGGTGGTACAGCGCGGCATGGATCGTGTGCAAGAACTCCTAACCGGGGCAGAACGTACCTATAGCAGCCTTGATATTAGTTTTGAAATTGAAGATTTAGAGCTTGAATTGCTCAAAGCGCAAGCCATCATAGACCGCTACGATGATTCTTTTGTTTGGCTGCATGAAGACCCCCAAAACGAAATAATAGTTGCGCCCAGTACCCTCCAAAAAACACTGGGCGTGGCGGTTTATTATTTTGTTCAAACGGGCTTGGATGTTAGTCAGCTTGAAAGCGTACAAGAGCAGCTTGAAGCAATAGGGCTGGCTGACCGCTATCGTGCCTCGGAGCGACAGCATAAAGTGATTATCATCCATGCCCATGACGAGCCGTTTTCGCGCTTGGGGTCAGCGGAAGATGCCGAGACATTGGTCATGCCAGCTCTCGCCAATTTAGGGGCTAAACTGAAAGTTGAATCAGTACGTTTTAATGCCCAAGAATTACCGATATTAGTTGCAGGCCGAGTTTTTAATGATCTAGCCAATCGCCCCCTTGTACGTAAATTGGAACCCAAAATTAAGCTGCAAACCGTGATATGTGTGGATCATGAAATGGAGACACATACCACCGTCCGCGAGGTGGTTGAGGCACTCGGTCAAGAAATGGTCTCGGCCTTTACCGTAAAAGAAGCCCTCAGTCTGCTTCAAGATGTTGATCCCGCCTTGTTAATGGTCAGTCTCGATATGCCCGATATGCACGGGTATAAGGTCGTCGCGGCAGTGCGGAACGACCCTGAACTCTCACGTATCCCTATCTTAATTTTGAACACATTAGATAGTGATAAAGACCGTACTTTGGCGTTTAATGTGGCGAATGCGGTGGATTTTGTATTGAAGCCAATCTATTCCGAACGCATCCGGCGAAAAATTTGGCGCGTCCTGAACCAATATACGACGTAGAATGTATGAAACGCTAAAATAGATAGCAATAGTTTTTTTAGGACTTGCTCATGATTTGGGCACTATTTATTATGGGCCTCGTCGTCATTGCGATAGTGCTTGGCCTATTGGCAGCATCGAGTCAAAGTGACCTTGCGCCATGGTTAGATAAAATGCGCCGTGCCAATCCCGGTAGACGCCACAAGAGTGAATGGATTGCCCCAACCGAAGTGATGGACCAAGTCGTACAGCATTATCTTGAGGGGGTGCAGTATGCCATCAACACCCTGCCGAAAGGTTATGTGCCCTATGCCCGTGACCTTGATAAATTCATGACCGGTGTGTTTCTGAAAAACCAACGGGCGACCATTGATGCCCGTCTGCGTCAGGACACTCTACGGCTTATTGATATTTTGCGTGCCGATCATCGGGTACGGGTACGCTATTTTGCCGATGACGGCCTCGCGTGCATCCTGTTGGATTACCAGACCGAGCGCCGTTTGGCGACCTATCATTATTGGTCAAAACGCCGGGTGCATACTCAACATTTAGAAGATACGGTCATCGTCTATAGAATGGAATATGATACTCATGTCCGCCGCTGGAAAATCGCGGAATTCATTCAAGAACTACCTGCCCACTATGGCCCACTTGCCATTGATGGCCCACTGGACAAACTCCATCTTACCCTACCACCCTATTCTGGGCGCGACGACTAAAAAGATAAATAACCTATGATTCTAGTCACCGGGGGAACTGGGTTTCTCGGTCACAATTTGCTGCCGATGCTGGTTGCATCGGGTTATCATGTACGGGTGGTAACACGCCATCCCGAAGAACACGCTTGGCTCAATGACCTACCTGTTGAAATTATCCGCGCCGATGTCACGGATCGCGCTGCTATGTTTGAAGCCGCCCAAGGCTGTCGCTTTGTGGTTCACGGTGCTGGGCGTTTCCGGTTTTGGGGTAAGCGAGAGCAGTTTGAACAAACAAATGTACAAGGCTCCAACAATGTAATGGATGCGGCCCTTGCTGCTGGAGTACAAAAATTCATCCACATTTCGACCATTGTCGTGATCGGTCGGCCCGAAACTACTGCCGAAATTGATGAAACTCATCCAGCTCACCCCATGGATGCCTATCAACGCTCCAAATATGCAGCCGAACAACTGGCGCTGCGCCACCATACCGAAAAAGGGTTGCCTGTGGTTATCTTGCGCCCCGGTGCGTTTTATGGCCCGTATGGTCGCTATGCCTTTAATCGCCTGTTTTTCGAAGACCCCCTGCGCGGTTTACCTGTTGGGGTGAACGGCGGTAAGCTGATTACCTTCCCGGCCTATATCAAAGATGTTGCCCAAGCTGTCATCTTATCAGTGGAAAAAGGCCGCCCCGGTGAAATTTATAACATTTGTAGCCAATATCTGCACCATCGGGAGGTAGATCAAATACTAGCCGAAGAGGCAGGAATTTCAGCCTTCCGTTTCTACTTTCCCGGCTCTATCATGATTCCATTCGCCCGTTTACTCACTGCGGTTGGAAATGTCATTGGGCGTGAACCGTACTACCCGATCACCCTGCGGTCATATATTTTCAA
Source organism: Chloroflexota bacterium (assembly GCA_016234595.1). GTDB lineage: Bacteria > Chloroflexota > Anaerolineae > Aggregatilineales > J027 > CFX10. The sequence continues at coordinate 28,965 of JACRBG010000026.1, forward strand.
TAACTGGCGGGTGTCCACCGCTAAGGCCCAGCGCGAACTCGGTTTTGAGCCGACCCCCTTTCGGGATGGTGTGCGCGAAACGCTGGCATGGTATCGTGAGATTGGTGTTTGGAAACCAAAGGAGACAAAGAAGTAATGGGAATCAAAATTGTATCAGTTGCCGAAATGCGGGCCATCGAAGAGGCCGCTGACAAAGCAGGTCATTCATTTGCCGCCATGATGGAATTAGCGGGGCGGGGTCTAGCCGAACAAATCCCCTATAGTGGCGCGAATATTTTGGTATTGGTTGGGCCGGGGAATAATGGTGGCGATGGCCTTGTTGCCGCCAAATATCTTTCAAGCGAAGTTGGGGCGAATGTGACGGTCTATCAGCTTGAAACTCGCAAGAAAACCGACCCTCTAATCAAGTCTGCCCAGGAAGCAGGCGTGGTTTTGGTTGACTATCCCAGCGATGCCAAAAATGGTTTCCAAGGCCTGCACGACCTCATTGTGGATACAGATTTCATCGTAGATGCTCTGTTTGGCATCGGGGCACGTCTGCCTATTGAAGGCAATGCAGCTAAATTACTTACCCAAGTTCACGCTATCTTGCAAAACGCGGGTGAACGCCCAACCATCATCAATCCTGCGGCAGGCGCACCACCAAATCAAACACCCATTATCATCGCCTGCGATTGCCCCAGCGGTCTCAATTGCGATACGGGTGAACTTGATCCATTAGCACTTCATGCTGATGTAACGGTGACATTTGCCGCCGCTAAACCGGGCCTATTCCTATTTCCCGGGGCCGAAGCCGTTGGTGAATTAGTGATTGCCGACATCGGTCTCGCTCAAGATATGCCTGAATTAGTCAATGTGGGGATTGATTTAGCGGATGGGGTAATGGTCAAAAACAGCCTACCTACCCGCAAGCGCGATTCGCACAAGGGCACATTTGGTAAAGCATTAGTAGTGGCAGGCAGCCTCAATTACATCGGTGCGGCCTACCTAGCTGGTAAAGCGGCCTATCGCGCAGGGGCAGGTCTCGTAACCATTGGCGCACCCCAACCGATTATTCCTACCCTCGCCGCTATGTTACCTGAAGCCACATGGGTGCTGCTCCCGCATGAAATGGGTGTGTTGCATGAAAACGCTGTGCCGATTTTGCGTGAGGAAATCGAAAAATATGATGCCCTGCTGATGGGGCCGGGATTCAGCAACGAAGACAGCACCAAGCGTTTTATCGAATTGGTATTGCAGTCCGGCAAACCCCACCCTGCTACCCAAAAACATATCGGCTTCCACTTCAATGTCCCCGAAGAATCTCAGCCAGTGGAAACAAAGGATCAGGTCAAATTACCGCCACTGGTCATTGACGCAGACGGTCTAAATCTGTTGGCCGAAATTACCGATTGGTCGAAATTGCTGCCTCCTAATACGATTTTGACCCCGCACCCCGGAGAATTTGCGCGGTTAGCAGGTCTCAAAGATGAAGAAAATGGGCCAAGTGCTATTCAACAGGTACAAACCAATCGTCTTGGGTTAGCCGCGAAATATGCCCAAGAATGGAAAGCGGTTGTCGTCCTCAAAGGCGCATTCACCGTCGTGGCGGAACCGAACGGCCATGTTACATTGCTGCCTTTTGCCACAAGCGCCCTTGCAACGGCGGGTACGGGCGATGTGTTAGCGGGCGTAATCGTGAGTTTATTGGCACAAGGCCTCGAACCTGCCAAAGCCGCCATCGCTGGCGCTTGGTTGCATGGCTATGCTGGCGAGGAAATCAGTGACGACAGTCAGCTTACACCAGCCAGCGTTATGGCAAGTGATGTACTAGAGGCTTTGCCCAAAGCCTTAGCAGCCGTCACACGCTAGGCCTTCGGGGGGCTAACTCATGAAAGATTTTGTCTCGCTATTGGACTATTCACATCAAGAACTCGTCCAAATTTTGGATCGAGCCGATATGCTGCGAACCCTATGGCAACAAAATCAAATGCCCCCCACCCTATCCAATCACCAAATTGGGCTATGGTTTTTCGGGAATGGTTTTCGCAATCGGCTTGCCTTCGAAATAGGGGCACGGGCAATGGGGGGGCAAATAGCCTATATCCCCGGTGACTTAGGGGTACAAGAGCCTCTAGAAGACATTGGGTATTATCTTGAAAATTGGTTCTCGCTGTTGGTCGTCCGTGCCGCTCGTCATGAAGACCTTGTTTATCTGGCGAGGCATACCCGTATTCCAGTAATTAACGCCCGTACCAATTTCAGCCATCCCTGTGAAATCATGGGTGATCTGCAATTTATCCGGCAACAGCGGGGTAGGCTTGATGGCCTAAAAGTGGTTTTTGTTGGAGAAGCCAGCAATTTGTGTATGAGTTGGTTCGAGGCAGCAACCCGATTTCCTATCCATGTCACTCAAGTCGCCCCAACCGAATATCTTGCCGATGAAAGTGTCATCCACCAACTCAATGCCCAAGCGATGGGTACCGTTACCTGCCATACAAGTTTAGAAGCAGTCATTGTAGGCGCGGATGTGGTTTACACAGATTGTTGGCCGAAGACACAAGACACTGCCACAAAAGAGCATATTCGTAATCTTTTTCTACCCTATCAAGTGACCGAGCATCACCTTTTGCAGTTAAGGCCGAGCTCGTTCTTTTTACCCTGCCCACCTGTCACACGCGGCGAAGAGGTCTCAGTCAAGGCTATGCAATCGCTCTTATGTCGAAATTATGAAGCCAAAGAGTATTTACTGCATAGCCAAAACGCGATTATGGAAATGGTCGCCATCAGATTCTAATATTAAAGAGCTAGGCTGTGGTCGTGCCATTCACCCGGTCAGCCAGCTCCGCCTTCTTCTGATGAGCAATGGCCTTGCCTTGCTCAATAGAATCCTCGACGCTTTCGCCTTGTACCTTCTCAACCACCTGCTTGACTGAATTGCCAGCCCGCAAGCGCAAGGTAATGACATTGTGGCGAATATCGTCGCGGGTCTTTTTGCCACTACGTGGCGCCATCCATACAGCAAGAATACTCCCCACCAAGAACCCCATCATCATGCCAAAAACAAAGGTCGGGGTGTCATTTGGTGGTTGGACTGAAGGTTGATTTTCCATACGGCCCTCCCTCTATTTGGGGGTTGGTTCTGATTCTGAAGGCGCAGCGGCTTTCTGCGATGCCTTCGTTGCGCGATTAATCCCACTCACCTCTCGCAGCAAGGCCCTTGCCCCTGCAATATAACTGCTCGCTTTGATGGCAGGTGTGGTGACATTTTTGCTCATAAACTCAGCCGTTCCCTTCACCGTACTGACAGCTTCCTGTGCGCTGTCAACAATCGGCTGAATCTCATTTTGCAGAATATTGACGAGGTTTGCCAATTGGACAATCAAAACAATCAGCGCCACCCCAATAAGAATTCCTTCTAGGGTCAGCAAAATGATGAACAGGTCACGCACGATAGCGACTACTGAGGCGGTGTCGGACGTTTTGCCCGCAATCCACCCAATCAAAATAGCAACAATTAAGATCAGCAGTAAAATGGCGATCACCCCGCCAATTCCGCCAATTACATAGAACTGCCACCCACGGTCTTTAAAGAGTTTACTAAATCGCCCACCTGATTCCTCAGAAACAGGCACACTCGTTGGACTGGATTTATCTTTATCATCCACTGGAGTCGAATCGTTTTTTGAAGGCATCGGTTGATTATCCGGCATAGACTACTCAATCAGGTTAAAAAGCGGGCGACAATCAGCGCCACAAAAGAACCTATTGTCCCGTTTAACATATTTAACGAGCCAATATCTAACAAATTGATGCTCAACAGGTCACCCGTAATATGGCCCAATGCAAAGCCAATCCAACTCGCCAATAAAAACACCGCCAGCCGACGAGCGTCTCCCCCTGAGATAAAATGGAAAACTGCCCCATAGAGGGTGGCAACTACAAAACCAAAAACAATTGAAGGACCGGGCATTGGTTAGACTCTTGTTTGATAATGGGTATTCCTGCGAAAAAGCTGCGGCTCGGAAAGTTAATTAATGGTACAATGCGGATTTAGTGTAGCACAGACCCGCCACACCAGCGACTAAATAGATACAGTAATTTTATTATGTCACTTTTGGAGCAACGAATGTGTTGGTTCCTCACCTGATTTTTACCCACCTGTTGACCGATTATGTGCTGCAAACAAATTGGGTTGTGCGGATGAAGAACAAGGGCTGGCCCGGTCTCATCTTGCATGGCGGTACTTTTCTAGTTTCGTCACTGTTGGTTCTGTATCGCTATTGGGACGTGGTATTTATCCCAATTGTGTTGTTGGGCATCGAACATATTTTGCAAGATTCTGGCAAAATTCGGATTACGCGCCGCTTCCCAACCAACGGACCAGCCTTCTATTTTATAGACCAGCTCTTCCATTTAGCCGGAATATTGATAGTGCAAGCATTAGTGGGCAGTCGGCTTCACCCCAAGCCCGACGATTTTGAGTTATTTTTATTTAGTTTTGCCAGTTCATTTATTATGGTAACTCGGTTTTATGAGATCACTATCGTCGCCAATTATGCCCATCTACGGGCCTATGAAAAACGATGGGCTTTGTGGGGCTATGTAGAACGGACGGCGGTTTTGTGCTTGGTCGGCGGTTTAGGGCCATTCGGCATTATCCCTGCACTGTTGTGCCCTATCCCGCGCTTTTGGAAAGCCAAACAAGAAGGTCAACCTATTTGGCAAAATCGCAACCACCTGCTTGAAGTACTGATAGGTTTTCTTTTGAGTGTTATTTTGGGGTTGGGATTATGGGATATTTTGCGCTATATTTAATTTAGATTAGGTTTAACTAAAAAACTTATCGGATAGGAATTTTCTCGTGACGCTGATTGATCAGCGCATTTTAGTCCCCGCGCCCATTCAAGCTGTATGGGGTGTCATCGCCAACCACAGTCAACTTCCCCGCTGGCGGCAAGATTGTAAAGCGGTGTCTCTCCTGAGTACCCGCGCCGATGGTGTAGGAATGCGCCGTCGTGTCACCCCTGCCAAAGGCAAAGATTTCATTGAAGAGACCATTGCTTGGTATGACGGGGTTGGTTATGAATACCGCCTGATTGACGGGGCGAATCAGTTCAAAAGTTACACCGCCCGCTTGCGTTTGCAACCCACGCCTGATGGCACCATTGTGCAGTGGACAATGTCTTTTGAGACTCGCGGCCCGCTAGGAAAAATATTAGGCAATCGTCGCCGTCGCCGTAAACTCGAAAAAGCCTCAGCCGAAAGCCTGCGCCAGTTACGACGTTATATCGAGGGCATGGGCATCAAGGTAGATGACCAATACCGCGAAAAAGTGGGGATTCGGTCAAGTCCTGATGCTAATTCTCGGCAAGAGTATGGGGCAAAATTAGCACAACAGCAGACTCCCACAGGCACACCCATTGTCGAGGCGCCCTTACCAGCACAATCGAGTCAACCCACCCAACCTGCCCAATCAACCCATAACAATTTGGGAATAGTAGAGCCCCCCATTAAGCCTGATGATACACCGAGCATCCGTCCGGTTGCCCCACCGTCGTTTATCGTCGAAGCCTTAATGACACCCCTCCCAACCTCATCGCCAACCGCAAAACCAACCGGGTCATCTGAAATTCGCAAGAGCCAAGAGATGCCTGTTATAGCAACACCACCTGTGGACAAAGATGAGGATACGCGACCCAATCCAGCGGTAGTAGTCGGGCAAGCACCCAATGCACCTGTTTCTAAAGAGCCTTCTCCCGCGAAAAACGTTACCAGTGAGGTTGCGCCACCACAACCCCTATCGAAACCTCTTGATCCAGCCAAATCGGATGAGTTAAAAGCAGCCTTTACAACTGCCAAAGTTTCGATGCCCCCCTTGCCCCGCCCCATTGTCGAAGAGGTTGAACGCGAAATTCCACCCCATCCCGATTTACCCCCACCAACAGGCAAATTAGATACGGGTGAAATGAGCATCTGGGATGTCTTTGGCATGCGACCCCCTAGCATAGAACCATCCCCAGCAGCAGAGTCTCCTAGGCCCGAAACTGCCAACAAGACCGAACCACCGGCCCCAACAGCGTTACCTGAAGTCGTGACTGATGCAGTATTGACTGCTACGTCAGCCAAAACCACTTCGCGTTCCTCTACATTGGATGCGTGGTTAGCCGCCACCGAGCCACCCTTACCGCCAAGCGCATCGGGCACGATTAAAACCTTTGCCCGTGTACCCCAATCTCATACAGCTGGATTACGTCTACGTCAACGCCAGCGCCGCCTAAAGGTACGCCCGCTTAAATCGTCTGAAAATCCAAATGGCGACCAAGTCACTGAATAGACCCACACCATCATGAACGGCCCGATTGATACCCGCCTACTCCAAACGTTTCAGACGGTTGCCCGCACCTTAAATTTCACCCGCGCTGCTGAGGAATTGGATTACGCCCAATCAAGTATTACGGCTCAAATTCAAGTATTGGAAAAAAGTCTTGGTGTAAAGTTATTTGACCGCTTGGGTAAACGCATCATCCTGACCGAATCGGGCAAAAAACTATTGGAATATGCCGACAAAATTTTGCGGCTATCCGATGAGGTCTATCTCGCTATCGCCCATCCTGACGAGCCAGTTGGGAAACTTTACATCAGCACACCCGAAACCCTTTCGGCCTATCGTCTACCTCCGCTACTCCGTGAATTTCGCCAACAATTCCCACATGTTCAGATCGTACTGCAATCCATCCCCGATGAAAAAGTCGTGGATAGAGTGGCAATGGGGGAGATAGATATTGCTATTGTACTCAGCGAACTCAAGCAAGAATCATCCGACATTCAAGTGAAATTGCTCGTTAAGGAGCCGTTATTGCTGGTTGCCCCACCCGACCATATATTGGCACATCTGCCTATGATTCCTGCTGACCTTTTACGCCACGCATCTTTTTTGCTCACTGAAGCCAATTGCACCTATCGAACCCTGTTTGAACAGCAATTAGCAGGGATAGGCATCCACCCGACGACCCTCATGGAATTTAACAGTGTTGAAGCCATCAAACAGTGTGTCATGGCCGATATGGGAATCGCTTTTTTGCCAGAAATCGCTGTGTGGCACGAACTCGAAACAGGCAAGTTGGTGACACTCAACTGGTTAGAATCAAAATTTCATCTGTATACCCAACTGCTGTGGCATGGAGCACGCTGGATATCTCCCGCAATGGCCGCATTTATTAACCTTAGTGAACATATCCTCACACCAACCCCAGAAAATTTTAGCGTTTAATTTCCTCACCCAATCAATCATCAGTTATTTCGATTATCCTAATCAGTTATTTTCGTTTTTTTCGATACCGTTCCTCGCGTAGACTTGAGTCATATCAAACGAAACGACAAATGGGGAAATTAATAATGCAGCAAAAAAGTAAGCAAGCACTGATTGATCAAATCCGGGACTTCCCGAACGTCTTGGAGGCAACAATCGCCAATTTGAGTGCAAAGCAATTGCAGGAACATTATTTGCCCGATGAATGGTCAGTCCAGCAAATTGTCCATCATCTCGCCGATTCGCATATGAACAGTGTTATTCGGCTAAAACTCATTTTGACAATGGAGCGCCCGCCATTACAGGCCTATCCACAAGAAATTTGGGCTGAGTTAGCGGATGTATATCAAACTCCCATCGAAGACTCGCTTTCAATCTTGCGTGGTCTGCATCACCGTTGGGCAGCCGTTTTTGAAAGTTTGGAAGAACACCAATGGCAACGTATGGGCGTTCACTCCGAGGATGGTGAGGTATCGGCCCACGATTTGTTGCTATCCTATACCAATCATTGCGCGATACACCTCGATCAAATTAAGCGGGTATTGGCGGCAGCGCCTTTAGAACAGGAGCAACCTTTATGAATCCGCTTGAATTGTTGATTGGTACATGGCGCGGCAAAGGTACTGGTGAATATCCTTCAATCGCGCCTTTCAGCTATATCGAAGAAATCAAATTTCAGGATAATGGCTTTAGGGATGTCATCCAATATGAACAGCGGACATGGCTAGATGAGGCTCGCACTTCGCCCTCCCATTGGGAAACAGGCCTAATCCGGCTGCTAGGGGAACATGAGATTGAAATCATCAATGCCCAAATTGGGCGGCGCGTCGAGGTTTTGGTCGGAGACATTGAGCTAAAAGGCCCTCAACATTTTGTCATTGATTTAAACAGCATTACCATTGCCAATGATGTCCGCATGGTTGGAACCCAGCGACACATTGAAATCTCAGGCAACCAGTTGTTTTATACGATGAGCATGGCAATGACCAAAGTACCTACGACGACCCACCATCTCCAAGCTACCCTTGTGCGCGGCCTAGAATGTGGCAGTTTGGAAACACCTTCGTCAGATTTATTTGAGACCTATGATAGCTAAATGGGTGAACAAAAAAGACCCTCAACAATTGAGGGTCTTTTTATTGGGGTGGCTGATGGGATTCGAACCCACGCTCCTCTCATCCACAGTGAGATGTCTTAGACCGCTAGACGACAGCCACCATGCGATTGCGCTGTTTAATATAACACAATATTGAGGGATTGTCATCCCCCAATTTAGAATTTTACGACAATTTGGCTGCGAAATCTTTGGCGGTTTCTTCAGCCGAAAGCCACTCACCGCCATAATTATCGCGCAATGCTCCCTGATGTCGAATCAACCAAACATAGAGGTCGGCTTCGGTGCGGTTCGGAAATTCGCGCAGTAGATCATATTTACGAATGGCTTCGACCATCGGCCAATAGACATTGTCATACCAACTGGCGACGGCTTCTTCATAGGGGACTTCTCGATCTTCATCCATCCCCTTGAAATATTGGTGAGCGTTAATATTCTCCAAAATTTGGGGATAATAGCCCGGTTCCGTCAGCAACACGTTACTATCTGGCCGCAGTAACTTAAGCCGCGTCTGGCGCAAAAATTCGGCATAGGCCCCTTTGAGAAAAATCTCTTCAGGGGTATCGTCGGGGTCAATTGCAACGGGTGTGGGAATTTCGCGTACATACGCCTCAATGGTTTTGGCCTTCAATTGCCGAGCCACTGATACGCGATGATTGCCATCAATTACAAAATAGACATCTCCAACCTTGTAGACTTCGATGGGTGGCAAACCATAAGCCCCACGAGCCAGTGCATTGACGCGGCGCCAGCGATCTTCATCTACACTTTTGCGTGGCAAAAAAGTACGAGTAAAGTCATTATAGCGCCCCACACTGCCAACAATTTTATCGAGCGGGACATTTTGCAAGCCCAGCCAACGTTCGCCACCTTCTAGCCGCAACTTTTGTTTGACTTCTTCAAAGTCCAATAGCTCGGTTGGTTTGCGATTGACCAGTGACCAGACTCCCTCCCAAAACGTTTTCATACGGGCCTGCGCGAAATCACGATGCGCGGCTGAATTGAGTACCGCCTCTTGGGCGTCCATATCCATCATGACATCACCTTCCTATACTGCTTATTCTTCGATGGTAATTACTCGGCTTGGATTAATGTTAACGACGCGCGTCTTCAAAAATTGAGTTTCGCGGGGTATCCGTTGATCATATAAATCAACGTGACCATGAATTAAGTAGCGTGGCTGGCCCCAACGAATTAACCACCGAAAAGCACGAAAACCCCGATGTGCATAATCCTTTGTATCATTGATATTTCGGGGTGGACTGTGGGCTGCAAAAATATCAACTCCATAACCCTTGACCATCCGCCTCGCCAGCAGCCCCGGCATCATGCGGAGGACTCTTACATACATTTCGGCATCGGAATATTGCAAATCAGCTTTATTATAACGAATTGATCCTTGCATCCCCGCCAGCAACACCCCTTGATATTCGGCGGTTCGCAGATGTAAATCAATGCCACCGGGGGTGTCGTTGGTGTAATGATGATCGTGATTGCCTCTTACATAATACAGCGGAAGTGACAAGACCGATGCTATAAAATCCAAATAATCTGGGTCCATGTCTCCACAACTGATTAACAACCCAACATCACCATAGTGCTGCTTCAAAAACTCGCTAATTAGAAACTGTGGTTGCCGATTATCACTCACTGCCAATATTTTCATTATGGTTTATAGTTCACTTCATGGCTATAGGGGAGAATTAATTTTCGGAAATTTGTACAAGCCAGCCTCAATTCAATCAGCACTTTGCACAAATTGAATACTGCGGAATTGGCAGCTTGACCTCCTATCCATACCCTTCTAATTATGGAGCGAACTGGCTAAGAATTCAAACAAAAAAACGAGCGACCGCCCGTTTCTTTGAAAACTGTATAAGGTCAGATGATAATTATTGATAGCTTTGACGAGGCTTAGGCAAACGCGATGTATCACGTTCAGTATTTTCCCAGCCCGCTGGATATAAAGCCACATCAAGGGCCGCCCACAAACGACGAATCTCCATGCCATTGACTGTCACCACCCATTTGTCTTCGCCCACTGTCCCTTTGATGGCATAGGTGTCATCTTGTCCGGCGGCAACTTCCACATGGGTAGTCAGCAGGGTTAGACTAGCGGTTGATCGTAATGGAGCAGTCGTCACACGGGTGGTCACTTCTGAGGCCCGCTCAGGAAAGATTAGCAGGGTTAAGCGATACCAAAGAATTTGGGCGGCACGCCGACTTAACACACGTGTCCACTTATTAGTATCGTCATTTTGATTTGCCAACAACGTTCCCCCTATAATGACAGAGTTTCCGTCTGGCCGACTTGTCACAAAGACCTCATTGATTATCCCTAGCTCTTGCACATTCATATTCCCGTCCCCTAATATTTGCAGCGCTATCATACCCAACAAGCGCGTGCTTTATTCAACGATTATTAGACCCTCACCCTCTGCCACTTCTCCTATACGCTGACCGTCAATGCCCTGTTGTATCAATGTCTGCAACAGCATATCGGCTTGATCATATGCTACTGCCATGAGTAGGCCACCCGAAGTCTGTGGATCAAACAATAACTTGCACGTTTTCTCATCTATTTCATCGGCGAATTGCGCCCATTTGCCATAAAAGCTCCGGTTGCGGCCCATACCACCGGGGAAAATACCCTGCTCGGCATACTCCCACACCCCATCCATCCAATGAAGCTCATCGGTCTTGATATGTAAATTCATCCCACTGAGCTTTGCCATCTCACGTCCATGCCCCAACAAACTATAGCCAGTGACATCCGTCATGGCATGAACCCCAATTTGTTGAGCAATGCGGGCTGCCTCCCGATTAAGGGTCGCCATAATCTTCATGGCATTTTCAACATGCGCCTCATGCGCCTTACCTTGTTTAAGGGCGGTGGTAATGACGCCAGCGCCGAGTGGTTTCGTCAAAATAAGCGCATCACCCGCTTGAGCGCCACCTTTAGTCAGCACGCGGTCAGGATGCACCATACCCGTGACGGCCAAACCATATTTAGGTTCTTCATCCATGATGGTGTGTCCACCGGCAATAACTGCCCCGGCTTCTTGCACTTTTTCCGCCCCACCCCGCAAAATCTCGCCCAAGACAGCAAGATCAAGGCTGGCTGGAAAAGCGCACAGGTTAATCGCCATCAGCACTTCACCACCCATTGCATAAACGTCGCTCATGGCATTGGCCGCAGCAATCGCGCCGAACCAATAGGGATCATCCACAACAGGCGGGAAAAAATCTGTGGTGCTGATAACAGCCTGTGTATCATTTAATTTATAGACAGCGGCGTCATCAGGTTCGGCTAGGCCCACCATCAAATTAGGGTGAGTAGCGGTGTCGAAGAGTTTACCGAGAGGAAAAGCAATGGCCGACAAATCACCAGCACCCAGCTTAGCGGCGCATCCGGCTGCTCCCGCTAGAGAAGTCAATTTGATAGGGTTGATTGCCATATTGAGATTAGTCATGCCGCACATTTCCTATGATTAAGAGGAGTATAAAACCCTGTTTTTTATTGTTCAACACTCATTAAAGGTTTTTAGAACATCCTAACATATTCATGACAACCATCCACAGCCCTATTTTTAGGGGGAATAGCTGTCACGATATGGCTCTAATGCTCCCTCTCCAAAGCCCATCCGACAACATAATCGCAATAGGCCTCCCAAATTTCGGGAAAACGAGTCACATTCGGGATATGGTTAACCTCTAGCAAATGTCGCGTGCCATCATCGGCCACAATGTAGTCGTTTGCCATGATCTCCAACCCAAATGCCCGCCGGATATTGAGTGTGTCTTCAAGCAGGGCCTCATCAATTTCCATAAAAGCGGCTTCGGGATGATGAATAGACTTTAACCAATCATCACCTTGCAGGTGAATCTGCCAGTATTGATCACCTACAACCACCACACGAACCGCCTGCCCGCTTAAATAATGCTCAATGATGGCTGGGTTTTCGCTTGACCACACCCCGGTAAAGCGGGCTTTATTTTCACCACAGTGCCAGTTACCCCATTTCGCCACCCGCTCTGTCTCAGAATCAAATCGCACATATGGCCCAACATAACCGCGTGGCGACGACCCAAACCGCGTATAATCCAATGCCCGAACCAAACAGGGTAATTTTAGGCGGCAGTCCATCATGGCGCTGGCATTTGGCAGGCACGGCCCTCCCCATAATGCCAATCCCGTAATAAAGTCGAGGTCATTTTCAAAAATGCCGTGAAAAATCATCTTCGACACAGGCAGCATCCGGGCGCTCCGGCCACCTTCGACCCACAACTGCCCATCTTTAAGCATCATCCCCGGCAATACATCATGGGCAATAATCGGCCTATCCAATCGCTGTTGCAGAACACTGGATTCATTTTCATCTAGTCCAACAATGCAGGTATATTCACGCATACGTCACCTCGTCTAATTTTTGAATAGGCAAACAAAAACAGGGCCGTTGACCGCCCTGTTTCATCATCAATGTTAGGTTAATGCGGTCAGACTTTAAAATAGCCCCCAATCATCGGCAGCACCTTCTTCCATCATTGAGGGGTCCCAGATTTCAAGGCCCATTTCAATGGTGGTGGTTAGGCCCGAAACCGATTGAGATGTGCGTCGCACCTGCTCCATCAGTTGAGGTGCATAGGGGCAGAAAGGCGTGGTCAAAATCATAATGATATGCAAGCGATTTTCGCTAGCATCCACTTTACGAATCAGGCCAAGTTGAATAACATCCATGCCAATTTCGGGGTCAACCACTGTTCGCAGGGCATCCCGGACTTTATCTTCTAGGGTTTGAACGGCGTCGCTCATCGCAAAATGCTCCAAATTAGTTTCCGGCACTCGTATGGTCAGTCTACCACTGCTAAAGCCGAGTGTCAATTATTTGAATATTTTTTCAACTTATTGACAGTAACCCAATGCGCGTGCTAAATTAGAATTAGTTGAATGAATTTTTCACTTATTGATTTATCACAGATGCACTGGTATACTTTCTGGCGAAATCAAGACATAGTGATAGGTTTCCCCAACATACGACATTCCCAACTCGACAACCGAGTTTGAATTAAATTCTAATATCTCAGGAGGACTTCAAGCAATTATGGGCGCGACCCTCGAAATCCGAAACTTACACGTCAGCATCAATGGTACTCCCATTCTCAAAGGGGTTAATCTGACGCTTAATCAGGGCGAAACACACGCACTGATGGGGCCGAATGGCTCTGGTAAAAGCACGCTTGCATATGCACTGATGGGCCATCCCGCCTATACCGTTGACGCGGGGCAGGTTATTTTTGATGGTGTTGAGGTGTTAGAACTAGAGGCCGATGAACGAAGCCGTCTGGGTCTATTTCTCGCTTTCCAATACCCAGTTGCGGTTCCGGGGGTCTCTGTGGCGAACTTCCTCCGCAGCGCCATCAATTCTCGTCGCAAATCAATCAACGCCGAAGATCAAGGCATTACCATCCCACAGTTCCGCAAATTGCTGACCCAAAAGATGGATTTGCTCGGCATTGACCACAAATTCGCTGGCCGCTATCTCAATGAAGGTTTTTCGGGTGGTGAGAAAAAACGCAACGAAATTTTGCAGCTTGCTACCCTTGAACCACGTGTTGCTATTCTTGATGAAACTGACTCGGGTCTCGACATTGACGCTTTGCGGATTGTGGCCGATGGGGTCAATAAGCTCAAAGGGCCAGATTTGGGTGTCTTAATCATCACCCACTACAAACGGATGTTAGATTATCTGCAACCGGAGCACATCCACTTAATGATGGATGGGCGTATTGTAGAAAGTGGCGGCCCAGAACTCGCCGAAGAGGTTGAAGCAGCAGGCTATAAGCCGTTCTTTGAAAAACACGGCGTCGAAGTAACCGAAGAGTAATTGGTAATTGAGGAGCAGTGAATATGAGCGAACGGCTGACAAATGACGAAAAAGCCTTACGTTATATCAATGATGAGTATCTAACCAAATACGGTTTCCACGACACTGAGGAATTCTATTCCATTAAGCGTGAAAAGGGTCTCAGTGAGGAAGTAGTCCGTTGGATCAGCGCCCTCAAAGGTGAGCCAGAGTGGATGACCGATTTTCGGGTTCGCGCCTATCACACCTTTTTAGGCAAATCTATGCCAACATGGGGTGCTGACCTGAGCGGTATTGATTTTGACGATATTCGCTATTTTGTCCGAGCAACGGATCGACAGGAAAGCTCATGGGATGAAGTGCCCACTGAGATTAAAGACACCTTTGATAAATTAGGTATCCCAGAGGCCGAGCAAAAATTCCTCAGCGGCGTCGGTGCTCAATATGAATCCGAAATGGTCTATCACAAAGTACGTGAAGACCTTGAAAACAAGGGCGTGTTGTTCCTTGATATGGATTCAGGCCTACGCGAACATCCCGAATTGGTACGCGAATATTTTGGCACGATTATCCCTTCCACCGATAACAAATTTGCTGCTTTGAATAGCGCCGTTTGGTCGGGTGGCAGTTTTATCTATGTTCCACCGGGGGTACATATTGATCTGCCGCTACAAGCGTATTTTCGCATCAACACCGAAAACATGGGCCAGTTTGAGCGTACCCTGATTATTGTGGATGAAGGGGCGTTTGTGCATTATGTCGAAGGCTGTACCGCCCCCGTGTGGAAATCGGACAGCCTGCACAGTGCAGTGGTGGAAATCATTGTCAAAAAGGGCGGACGTTGCCGCTATACCACCATTCAAAACTGGTCGGGCAACGTCTATAACCTCGTGACCAAGCGCGCGGTTGCCTATCAAAACGCAACGATGGAATGGGTTGATGCCAATCTCGGCTCTAAAGTAACTATGAAATACCCCGCCGTCTATCTAATGGAACCCGGTGCTCATGGCGAAGTATTGAGCATCGCCTTCGCAGGCAGCGGTCAGCATCAAGATGCAGGTGGTAAAATTGTCCACGTCGCACCTAACACCACCAGTCGTATCATCAGCAAGTCCATTTCCAAAGATGATGGACGTGCCAGCTATCGTGGTCTATTGAAAGTACATGAGGGCGCGACTGGTGTGCGCAGCAATGTAGTCTGTGACGCGCTCTTGTTGAATCCAGAAAGCCGTTCCGACACCTATCCCTACATCGAGGTCGAGGAAAACGACGTGACGATTGGGCACGAAGCCAGCGTCAGCAAAGTGGGTGAAGAGCAATTGTTCTACCTAATGAGTCGCGGGTTAAGCGAAGCCGAAGCCAACACGATGGTCGTCAATGGCTTTATTGAACCGCTGGCGAAAGAATTGCCCATCGAGTTTTCGTTGGAACTGCGCCGCCTGATTGAGATTCAGCTAGAAGGCAGTGTAGGCTAGTCCGCACTGCATAAATTTTTATGATTTTTCATAAGGGCGGTTTGTAGATCGCCCTTATTCCATGAGTGATATAACTGGAGTGATGAAGAACTGTGACGACAACAACTGTTAGTCGCCGAGCCAAGCGCGAAATTGTTGCCCCGCCTTTCCAATGGACTACCATTTTGGAACGGGCGCAGGCGGCTGGCGAACCCGATTGGGTCATCGAACTCCGCCAGCAAGCATGGGCCACCTATGAATCTATGCCTATGCCTAATCAGCGGGACGAGGCGTGGCGACGCACCGATTACAGCCATATCAACTGGAACAGCGCTGGACATTTTGCGATCCCCAATGGGGCGACAGTCGAGCATATCCCTGCCGAAAATCGTGCCCCGCTCATTGGCGATGAACAAGGTGGCTTGGTCGCGTGGATGGATGGCAAACTCGTCCACCGTGAATTGAATGAAAAAATTACCAAGCAGGGGGTCATTTTCACCGATTTGCATACCGCAATTCGCGATCATGCCGATTTGGTGAAAAAGCACTTATTCCAAAAAGCCCTCAAGGCAAGTGAAGGTAAATTTGCGGCCCTGCACACAGCTGC
Organism: Chloroflexota bacterium; assembly: GCA_016234595.1. Lineage (GTDB taxonomy): Bacteria > Chloroflexota > Anaerolineae > Aggregatilineales > J027 > CFX10. Next base: position 45,295 of record JACRBG010000026.1, read on the forward strand.
ATGGACGCACGGTTTGTTTATCTATGTACCGCGCAACGCCGTCGTCGAGTTACCCTTGCACAGCATTTTCTATAGCGAACAAACAGGCGCGACATTAGGCCATGTCTTAGTCGTATTAGAAGAAGGCGCACAGGCTACGATTCTGCACGAATATCTCTCCCCGGAGGGCGATAACCATGCCAGCTATATCGGCGGCACAGAATTGCTGGTAGGAAACGCCGCCAATCTGCGCTATGTCAGCCTACAAAGCTGGGGCCATAATATGTATGAGTTCAGTCACGGGCGCGGTCATGTGGCCCGCGATGGTCAACTCGACTGGATTGTGGGCAGTATGGGTAGCAAACTGACCAAGGCGTTTATGCAGATTGCGCTCGACGGACAAGGCTCGTGGGGTCGTATGAGCGGGATGTTCTTTGCTGATGGCAATCAACTGCTCGACCATGATACCTATCAATCGCATAATGCCCCTCATACTACCAGTGATCTCCTCTTTAAGTCAGCGTTGAAGGACGAAGCCCACAGCGTTTGGCGGGGGAATATCCGGGTAATGCCGGGAGCAATTAAGACGGATGGTTTCCAAGCCAACCGCAACATGCTCATGAGCGACACTGCTCGTGCCGACAGCATCCCCGGTTTGGAAATCGAAGCTGATGATGTGCGTTGCACTCACGCCGCTACCGTTGGGCAAATGGAAGAAGAATACATCTTCTATCTAATGACTCGTGGTGTCCCGCGCATCGAGGCCGAGCGATTGTTCCTAAACGGCTATTTTTGGGACGTATTGGAGCGCATCCCCTTTGAGGATGTACAGAATCGCTTGCTGGCGGATGTGGATCGCAAGCTGCTGGGAATGCACACCGCCAAAAACAAATAAACAGTTATCTATAGGGGCAGGTCACACACCTGCCTTTATAATATTGGGGAGAGAAAACCGTCATGTCCAACTCTGGCTATGCCCATCCGGATGCGCTGGTTGATACTGATTGGGTAGCCCAACATCTGAGCGATCCAGAAGTACGTATTGTCGAATCGAACGAAGACCCACTGCTCTATGCCTCCGGTCATATTCCCGGTGCCATTCAAATTGACTGGGTAACGGATTTAAATGACCAAATCCGCCGTGACTATCTTGACCGTAAATCATTTGAGACCTTAATGTCCAAACACGGCATTAGCAACAATACCAAAGTTGTCTTTTATGGCGATAAAAATAATTGGTGGGCCTGCTATGCTTTTTGGGTATTTCAACTATTTGGACACACTAATGCCGCCATTATGAATGGGGGACGACTAAAATGGGTCGAAGAGCAACGCCCCGTCACCAAAGAAGTACCTCACTATGCGGCGTCTACTTATCAGGCCCAAGAACGCTCGGATTATAAGGTCCGTGCCTTCCGCGATCAGGTTTTGGGCCATGTTAATGCTCACCTGCCGTTGATTGATGTTCGTAGCCCCGGCGAATTTAAAGGCGAACTGACCCATATGCCCGATTATCCCCAAGAGGGTGCGCTTCGGGCTGGGCATATTCCCGGCGCTAAGAGCATTCCTTGGAGCAAGGCCGCCCAGTCGGACGGTACATTTAAATCACCCGAAGATCTTAAAGGCCTCTATGAACAAGATAACGGGTTTTCCCCCAGCCAAAACATCGTCACCTATTGCCGCATTGGGGAACGCTCCGCGCATACATGGTTTGTCTTGACCTACTTGCTAGGTTATCCTAATGTACGCAACTACGATGGCAGTTGGACAGAGTGGGGCAATTCTGTCGGCGTGCCAATCGAGAAATAGTAAGGTGAATTGGCTATGGCAGATATTAGTGAATATCCCGAGACTTTACGCGATGTAATGGAGATGTTCGAGAATATTGATGAGCATGGGCGGGCTGAAATCCTGCTAGATTACAGCAGTCAATTTCACGAAGTGCCTAGCTACATCGCCCAGCGGCCTTTTCCAGAAGACCATCGAGTACAACGGTGCGAATCGGAGGCCTACGTCTTTACCGAACCCAACCCCAATGGCGGTATCAATTTCTATTTCGCGGTCGAAAATCCCCAAGGGGTATCCGCCAAAGCGCTGGCAGCCATTTTGCAAGAATCATTAATGGGAGCAAATGCAGCGACCATCAAGGCTGTTCCACACGATATTGTATTTCGGCTGTTTGGCAAGCGGATTTCGATGGGCAAAGGCGAGGGCCTCTTAGGGATGGTCTCTTTGCTGAAATATTTTGCTGAACTGACTGAGAAGGAACAAAAATCCGAATGACCACATCTACCCCCGCCATCACATGGGATATTGAAGCTGTACGGGCTGATTTTCCGATTCTTGACCAAGAAGTCCATCCCGGCAAGCAACTGGTATTTTTAGATAGTGCTGCCAGCAGCCAAAAGCCGGTGCAGGTCATCGAGTCCATGAATCATTACTATCGCCACACCCATGCCAATGTACATCGGGGGGTGCATGTCTTAAGCGAAGCCGCCACTGCCTTGTATGAAGAGTCACGGGGTAAGGTGCAGAAATTTATCAATGCCGCCTCGCGCAAGGAAATTATCTTCACCCGCAACACCACCGAAAGCATGAACCTGATTGTACAAACATGGGGTCGTGCCAATCTCGGCCCCAACGATGTCATAGTCTTGAGTGTGATGGAACATCATGCCAATCTGACCTCATGGCATATCTTGCAACAGGAAAAAGGCTTCCGTATCCGTTATGTCCCCATTACCCCTGATTTCCATCTCGACATGGAAGCCTATCAGCAAATCTTGCGTGAAGAGCCAATTAAGGCCGTCAGCATCATGCACGTCAGTAATGTCATGGGCACAGTCAACCCAATGGCGGAAATTGCACGATTGGCGCATGAAGCGGGGGCAATAGTCATTGGCGACGGGGCCCAAAGTGTCCCCCACATGCCCGTTGATGTGCAAGCCCTCAATGTAGATTTTTACGCTTTCAGTGGTCACAAAATGTGTGGCCCAACGGGAGTCGGCATCCTATATGGCAAAAGAGCTTTGTTAGAAGCTATGCCACCATGGATGGGCGGTGGGGATATGATTCGTCGTGTCACGCTTGAAGGCTCAACCTTCAACGACCTACCCTATAAATTTGAAGCAGGCACACCCGCAATTGCCGAAGGTGTCGGCATGGGTGCGGCGGTAGATTATCTAAGCGCATTGGGTATGGAGCGCATTCATGCCTATGAACAGGAAATCGCTGACTATTTGCATGACCGCCTAGCGGAGGTGCCGGGGTTGCGCCTATTTAATCCTGATGCCCCCCATCGCAGCGCCGTCGCTACATTTACCTTAGACGACATTCACGCCCACGATATGGCCCAGATTTTGGATGCTGAGGGTGTTGCTGTTCGTGCGGGACACCATTGCGCGATGCCGCTGCATCAACATTTCAATGTCCCTGCTACCAGCCGCGCCAGTTTTTACCTCTACAATTCTTTGTCAGAAGTGGATAAACTGGTAGAGGCGCTCTATGCCGCCAAACGACGTTTCAGTCGGAAATAGGGCAAGGGAAACATGGACTTCTATCAGGAAAATATCATAGATCACGGTCATCACCCTCATAATTGGGGATTGCTGACCGATTATCAACTGCACGCGGCAGACGAAAACCCCTTATGCGGTGATCAACTTGAAATAACACTCAAAGTTGATGAAAATGACATTGTCCAACAAATCGGCTGGAGCGGTCAAGGTTGCTTAATTAGCCAAGCCACCGCCTCGATCTTGGGTGATGAACTCATTGGTAAATCTTTGGATGAAGTTAAGCACATTACCAGCGATGAGGTCTTGGAAATGCTCGGCATTCCAATCACCATGAGTCGCCGCAAGTGCGCCTTGTTATCACTTAAGGTTGCCAAAGCCGCGGCCTATAACGTAGAACGTTGGACGGGTGATGATGAGTAATTTTTTAGATGCCCTCACACCCGATGCCGTACACTCGCTCGAATCAGCCGTGACCACTGCCCGTGCCCGCCACAACCCCTATTTGGACAGTGAACATTTGCTGCTAGGGGTTCTGAGCAATGAACTTGCCCAACAAGCTCTCCATGTGGGTGGTGTGTCGGCAGATCAGATGATGGCAGCCATCACCAACCAAATGAGCATAGTGCGTGATGAACCCCTTAATCTGACCAAAGGCCTAACGAGCGAGGCCCGCTTAAACTTTGCTCAAGCAGGCCGTGAAGCCCATCAGATGGGGCATGATTTTTTATGTAGCGGGCATATTTTATTAGGGGTTCTACAACGTCCCAGCGGTTTTTTAGAGGGCATTTTTAAAGACCTACCCAAATTCGATCTTGTGAAGATACGCGCCTATATCCAAGCGAATGTGGAAGAGCCATCGGGTATTTTCAGCAAAAAATGGCGACCCAGTACGTGGGAATTTGCCAATGTTTTTGCTGGGCTTGGTATCCCTTCTAATGGAAATTCGCAGGTGCGTAACAAAAATTCGATGCGCCCTGTGCCATCCCCCCAACCCAACCGTTCTGGTGCAATCCAAGCGACCCGTACAGCCAAGCTGACCCCACGTCCAAATCAACAATCGCATGGTGGTGGTCTTTCGACATGGCAAACGCTACTGATTGCGGCGGGGATAGTCGTGATGGTCGCTTATGGGGCCGTCTTATATCCCGATGTCACAGTCCCATTCGTGATTGTTTTGGGAGGATGGATTATCTCCTTGACCTTACACGAATTTGCTCACGCATTGGTGGCTTATTGGGGAGGCGACCACACCGTCGTTGAAAAGGGGTATCTTACCCTCAACCCACTCAAATATACCCATCCATTCTTAAGTATCATCCTACCATTGATTTTCCTATTGGCGGGTGGTATCGGACTTCCGGGAGGGGCGGTTTATATTGAACGACACCGCTTACGTAGTAAATGGTGGAATAGTGCGGTTTCGGCAGCTGGCCCATTTGCCAACTTGATTTGCCTTATTATTTTCTCTGCCCCCTTTTGGTTGGGTTACGTTACAATTCAACGTATAATTGATCGGCCTAATCTATGGTTCGCACTGGCCTTTTTGGTGTTCTTGGAAGTAACCGCCATTCTTTTTAATTTATTGCCCTTTCCGCCATTAGATGGCTTTGGCATTATCGAGCCATTTTTGCCCCCCGATATGGCAACGAGCCTGCGTTCACTCGGTTTTGTGGGCTTATTCATCATCATTTTTTTATTCCGCATCCCCACTAATACGAGCGGTTCAACACTTGGCGACTCATTTTTTAACCAAGCCGCTGAAATTACTTCTGTCTTTGAGGTAGATAGGGAAGAAGTGCGACAAGGGTACATTCGCTTCCGCTTCTGGGATGATAGCAATAACTAGTTTTTACTTACCGTCACATGCTGGAGGTTGAATTTGTCTGATTTTAGAACCATTGCCACCGCCAACCAACTCCCACCCGGTGAACGTATTGTGGTTACAGTGGATGAAACATATATCGCCGTCTTTAACGTAGGTGGCAATATCTATGCGATTGAAGATGCCTGTACGCATGACGATGGCCCATTAGCCGAGGGGATACTTATCGAGGATGCCGATAATCCCAAAATCGAATGTGATCGGCACGGCGCGACTTTTGAACTAAAGACGGGCAAGCCGACTTTTCCAGCGGTTGTACCAGTCAGGCGCTTCCCCGTGCGTGTCGAGGGTGATGCTATTCAGATTGATGTTCAATCCCTTCTTTAAAGTATCCCACAACTTCTATAAGAGAGACGGGTCAATCACTTGGCCCGTTTTTGCTTTTAATTTCAATAACACCCTGCAACCTTTTTTGGTTTTTCACGCTACTATCAATAAGCAAATTTTTATGAGTATATCGAGGGTCTATGTTAAAGAACTGGCGATTTTTGCTTCTATTGGCGTTGATATTAGGTACATTTTTGGTCATACGTAGCGAGTCAGGCAGCAAGCCAACGGCATCTTTGGCCCATCCCCCCGGCAGCCCTCCCACCTATTACCACGACATCGCACCTATTATTGCTCAGCATTGTTTGACGTGTCATACCGCAGGGGGCATTGGAACTGTCGCGCTCGATACCCCTGAACTTGCCATCGAAAATTCGGCTAAAATTGCATTGACTGCGGCTGTCCACGACATGCCGCCTTGGATGCCGGGACCAGAATCCCCCACTATGCTACATGAGCGCAAGTTGACCGACGATGAAATTAATCTATTGGTAGATTGGGCGAGAGCCGACGCGCCGCTTGGTGATCCTAGCGAAGCCACTGAGATTATCCCAGAAACCATTCCTTCCATTCGCCAAGATGTCGTCCTAACCATGCCAGCCTATACCCCCGATGAAAATCTACGAGATGATTACCGCTGTTTTCTAATTGACCCACAAATCGCTGAGGATCGTTATGTCACAGCCTATACTGTTCAACCCGGTCAACCCAGCGAAGTCCACCATGTCCTCCTCTATCAGATCGAGGGTTGGGGACGTGCCCAAGCGGAACGGCGCGATGCCCAAGATGAGGGATTAGGATGGCAGTGTTTTGGTGGCCCTGATGTCGCAGGAGTAGATGGAGGTCTTGAAAATTCGATAGGGTCGTGGACACCCGGTACATTCCCAACGGAATTTCCAGAGGGGACAGGCATTCGGTTGATTGGCGGTGGCCTGATTGTCATGCAGGTACATTACAATTTATCCGCTGGCGCTAGACCCGACCAAACCAGCGCGATTCTGCAACTCGCCCCAACTGGTGCGGCTATTCAACCCCTAACCACTTATAGCCTATACGCGCCCGTTGAAATCCCCTGCCCTGCCGATGCCACCAATCCTGCTTGTGATCGGGCAACCTCCCTTAAACAAGTATTCGAGCAAACTGGGCGTGGCGCAGGCGGTGACTTTCTATCTATGTGCCATCGTTCGCTCGATGACTATCTCCACCAAGATGCATCGCATATCACCAGTACCTGCGAATATCCAGTGCCCTATGATTTAGAAGTGATTTCAGTCTTAGGGCATATGCACCTGCGTGGCAAAAGTATCCGCATCGAAAGCAACCCCGATGAAACCGATGGGCAGGTTATTTTGGATATTCCGGATTGGGATTTTCATTGGCAGGGGGGCTATATTCTGCAAAACCCTATCGAGCTAAAACACGGGGATACTGTTCGCATTACCTGCATATGGGACAACACGCATGGGGATAATTTGCGTTATATCTTTTGGGGTGAGGGGACTGAAGATGAGATGTGTCTAGGCGCAGTCATCACCCGCCAACCCGCTCGATAAAACATATTAGTAGAGGCGAGACCCACTTCACTCGCCTCTTGTTTTTAGAAAATACCCGCCTGTGATTCAGCCGCCTTAGCCGAGTCATCCACCATCCCCAATTCAGCAAAGGTCAACATGGCTTGTTGCAACATCCGAGCCGCTGCAATCCGTCGTCCCTGTTTGGCAAGGCATTTAGCATGGGCGTGCATCGTTCGGGCGCGTTCGCCTTGGGCATCAATTTCGGTAAAGGCTTCCAACGCGGCGCGGAAATAATCACCGGGGTCAGCCGAAAAGCCTTCGTTTAGCAATTCAGCTGGGATAACATCAAAGCCAGCCATCACTTCACCCATCGTGCGGTTGGCAAATCCAACACTTAAGGGTTGTTGGCTAATTCGAGCAAAGTATAATGACCGCTGAGCTTGCCCCAATGCCAGTTCCATTCGCTTAGATGATAAATGAACCACTGCTAGGGCATGATGGACTTCGCACAGAAAACCAGACTGTTTACTGGCAAACTCTGGGGGCCACTCCCCTGCTAACACAATCGCATCTTTCAAGGCTGTTTCGGCGTCATCCACCTGTTTCATACTCAATAACATTTGACCCGCATTGCCGAGAGCCATAGCTTGAGTCTGAATATCCCCTAACCGAGTCGCGGTTTCATAGACGTCTTGGAATAATTCCCGTGCTTTGGCGAAATCCCCCTTTTGGCGATAGGACTCCCCCAGGTTAAGATCACATTTGATGACACGTACATCATTGCCGACTTCGGCAAACAGATCGCGGGCCTTTTGGAAATGCTGGATACTGACATTCAAGTTGCCACGATAGCCTTGCATCACCCCAAAAAGGATTTCTACCCGTCCAAGATTTGCCAGATGGTCGTTTGCTTCATGAGCCATCTCGCTGAGTTGCTGTGAAGCCTCTTGAAATGGAAGCGTCCCGGCTTCCCATTGTCGAAGAATAGCCAGACAGCGATCGTTAAATTCTGGGGTTGGTTCTTTGTCATAAATAGGCCGTGTCGCTACCATAGTAACTCCAATCATACTTTCAGAATCGGCCATTGCCGCTGAACATACTACACATTCCCAAACGAAGAGGTTGTTACCGCTTAAGCTGCGGTTGCTAAACGCCCCCTAAATTGGATATGCTCAATAGGCTTAAGTTAATGGGCCATTATAGACGGCCTAGCTAGAAAATTACAAAGAATCTGACCAAAACTTAACACAAACTTCACGTGGGTCAGACGAATATCGAGGATAGAATGCCACAATTGATTGTCAATGCCGATGATTTCGGCTATACCCCTAATATCAACTCTGCAATTTTAGAGGCCCATCAAAAGGGTATTGTGACCTCTACCACTGTTATGGTGAACATGCCCTATGCTGCGGAAGGTCTCGAACAAGCCTTGCAGCAAGCGCCTCAATTAGGCATTGGGGTACATATCAATCTTACGCATGGTCAACCCATTATGCCTGCTGCTGAAATCCCTACTCTAGTAGACGAAAATGGATTATTCTTTCTGCCTGACAAACTGATAGCCGCGGCCAATAAATTTGATGGCGACGAGCTTTATCAAGAGATCGCTGCTCAAATTGAGCGTTTTGTGAATATCACTGGTCGCGCCCCCACCCACCTCGATTCGCACTACCATATGGCTTTCATTCACCCATTGGCGCTTGAAGCGACCCTTGCGTTGGCAGATGAATATCAACTACCCATGCGCGAAAATAATCTCAATGTGACCGACGAAGAGTTGATACAAGGTCTGCAATTTTTTATGCCCTATATGCCCACCGAATTCATCCTCGGGCTTAAACAACAACTGCAAGCCGTCTATGCCAAAAGTCCTGCCCCGCGTTATCCCGCCAGTTTTGAAAACCGCTATGCCGCACCGAACAATACGCTGGGGGATTTGCTGAACATCTTGACTGACACCGTTTTCACGAGGCGCCCAGTTGAAATTATGTGCCATCCGGGGCGTCAAGATGACCCCCTGATTAGCAATGGTGAACAAAAACAACGCGAACTGAACGCTCTGATGCATCCCGCCAGCCGCGAGGTTATTGAGCGTATGAATATCGAACTTATATCTTTTGCCGCATTCGCCGAAAATTGAATAACTAGGAGGGGTTGCCATGAGTGACCATCCCGAAAATGACCTAACACGCCGTGACGATGATCGCCGTAGAACGGGCCAAGAAAACCAGCTTCCACTCATCCAAAGTGATGAACCCCATCCCGTGACGGTGGAACATCAAAGTGACGAGGTTTCTGATAGCCTACTCGATAGCCAGCAAGAAGTTGTCATAGACCGCAAAACCCAAGAATTGCTCGATAGTCTTGATGATGAGTTAGAGGGGGAAGCCAAAGCGGTCAGTGCTGGAACAGCCGTTTTGTTGGATACGCTTGACAAGATCAAACCACAGACTATCACAAGCGATAATTTGCCGTCGGTCAGCGATGCCCGCGATTCCAGCGAGGAAATCAATCGACCTAAAGCGGATGCCAACCCACGCGAGAGCTTGGATGGTGTACCCGACCTGCTCCAAGAGGGTGAGGCCACCCACCCACCGATTACTGCACCTTCTCAACCTGTTGAAGAAGCTGTCGAAGCGCCCCCGATTTATCGTTACCGGGTTGCTGCTGTTCTGTCATCCGACCTTGAGGCAATGATTAATGCCGCCCTAAAAGCCGTAGATTTGGGGCTACCCGACAGTGGGCTGTTCCAATGGCAAGCGCCTTTCCGCACCGACCAGCCCCACGCACTTGCAAGTGCTTTAGATCAATGGGTCACTCGATTTCTGCCCATTAAAACAGGCTTGGAACGGGTGCATAGTGAGGTGGTTGGGACACAGACCTATATCGTTGGCTGGCGGCTGGAAAATAATGACGCCCTCCACACTGCTCAAACCGCCTTGACCACCCAACTTGCTCCCATCATCGAACCCGAACCAGATGCCCCGGCCACTTTTCGCGCCGTTATCCCCGTCAAAAGCACTATCCCACCCGACCGCCTACCCCCCTTGGTTGGTTTTTTACAGCGCAATTTTGAGGAACAGTCATGGACAATCGAGGCGGTTGAATTACTACGTGCGCCTGTACCGAATGAAGAGGAAATTGAGGAGCGTGAATCCGAAGAAACCCCGATTGACGAATGGGAAGTAATTGCCACCTTTAAACCCGGGGTGTAAAAGTACAGTAGATTTAGAGTAGAAAGGCCTATTGTTTCCCATCAGGAACGCGGTAGACTGGTGTGTTGTCTTGACTATGTTGGCTTACATGCAACGAAACGCTATAAACTCAAGGAGCAATAAACGTGAAATCCCCAATCCGTGTAACGGTGACAGGCGGCGCAGGTCAAATTGGCTACAGCCTCCTGTTCCGTCTTGCCAATGGTGAAACTTTTGGCCCTGATCAACCGGTGATTTTGCAGATTCTGGAAGTCCCCCAAGCGATGGATGGCTTGCGCGGCGTCGTGATGGAATTGGAAGACTGTGCCTTCCCACTGCTGCACGACATCGTACCCACCGACGACCCTAATGTCGCGTTTAAAGATACGAACTGGGCCTTGCTGGTTGGCAGCAAACCCCGTACCGCTGGTATGGAACGTAAAGAACTGCTGTCCGACAATGGCAAGATTTTTGTCGGGCAGGGTCGCGCCATCAACGACCACGCCGCCAGCGATGTGCGGATTCTGGTGGTTGGCAACCCCTGCAATACCAATGCCCTCGTCGGGATGAAAAATGCCCCCGATGTCCCCCATAACCGCTGGTTTGCCATGACCCGTCTCGATGAAAACCGCGCCAAGACTCAAATCGCCAAGAAAGCTGGCGTGCTGGTCGGTGACGTGACCAATCTAGCGGTCTGGGGCAACCACAGCGCCACCCAATTCCCAAATTTTGAACACGCACTAGTCAAGGGCAAAGCCGCGACACAGGCGATTTCTGAACGGGCATGGTTTGAAGGTGACTTCATGAAAACCGTGCAACAACGTGGCAAGGCCATCATCGAAGCACGTGGCAAGAGTTCCGCTGCCAGCGCCGCCAATGCTGCGATTGATACGGTGCGGAGCTTGCTGCGCCCCACCCCAGCGGGTGACTGGACAAGTATTGCTATTCCGTCCGATGGCAACCCCTACGGTGTAGCCGAAGGTCTAATTTTCTCCTTCCCCCTGCGCGTCAAAGCTGATGGCAGCTATGAAATTGTCGCGGGTCTGGAACTGAGTGCCTATGCCCAAGAGAAAATCAAGGCGACCGAAAAAGAGCTACTGGAAGAACGTGCCGACGTTGCATCCATGATGTAATTGTCGCCGACGTGCATTAAATTTATATCGCTTATGAAAGGGCAGGTGCTGATCATCTGCCCTTTTTTGTTCCACTAGAGCTAGGGTTTGAATACATGAACGAATCAAATGGAATTGACGCACTACTTCCCCCTGATATTGCCAAACGCGCCGAACAAATTGGGATTAAAAAAGCCGACATGGATGCTCCAGCTATTTTTACCCTTGCGGTGTTGGCCGGGGCTTTTGTGGGAGTCGGGGCTGTTTTCGCAACGACCACTATCAGCGGGGCTGCTGGCATTTTGCCCTTTGGCGTAACCCGCCTATTGGCAGGCTTCGTGTTTTGCTTAGGCCTGATTTTGATCGTTGTGGCGGGCGGTGAGCTTTTTACGGGCAACAATCTAATAGTGATGGCGTGGGCCAGCCGCAAAGTCAGTACCCAAGCCTTATTACGAAACTGGGTGCTGGTCTATCTGGGTAATTTCGTGGGGGCGCTTCTGACCGCAGGCCTCATGTTATTGACCAAACAATATACGGCGGGTGGCGGCGCGGTAGGCAAAACGGCCTTAAATATCGCCAACGATAAGGTCCATCTGGAATTTGTACAGGCAGTTGCGCTGGGGATGATGTGTAACGCACTGGTCTGCGTTGCCGTTTGGTTGACCTATGGGGCCCGTAGCACCACCGACAAAATTATGGCGATACTTTTCCCCATCACAGCCTTTGTCAGCGCAGGCTTTGAACACAGCATCGCCAATATGTATTATGTTCCGTTTGGTCTGCTCATCAAGCAATTTGATGGGGATTTTGTAAGGGCGCAGGGACTTAGTGTGCCGGATTTGACCGTCCAATCATTTTTGATGGACAACTTACTACCCGTCACCATTGGCAATATCATTGGCGGCTCAGTCATGGTCGCCATCATCTATTGGTTTGTCTATCTCCGAGCGCAAAAATAAAAACAGGGGGTTTTGGCCCCCTGCCTTGTTAATCTGAGGAAGCTTCGCGTCCGCCCTTAAGCTGGCCTTTATAATGCTCAAAACCACTGAGGTCGCCCCTAACTAAATACTCAGCCTGTTTGGGCCATGTGTCGGGGATGGTTGGCAATTTGGCCGTACGGAGAATCTTCGTCAGGTTCTCAACATCCGCTTCAGCCAAATCCGCAAATGTAATGATGCCGTGATCGCGCAGAATCTGTTGAATTTTGGGGCCAATACCTTCAAGAATGGTCAGATCATCCAAGACCTTGCCTTCTTTTACCCGTCGTTTTAAATCCTCCAAGCCGTTCGCATCACCTGCCGCCGCTAATTTCGCTTGACGAGGCCACGTTTTGGCATCCCCTACCAAATCCACATTTTGGGCTTTGACGGCAGTTTCTAACTCAGTGGGGGTCTTGGCGGCAATATGAGCAAAGCTGGTAATACCTGCTTGATGTAACGCAGCCGCAATCTTATCCCCAACACCTTCAATCAGCGTTAGATCATCCGCAGTCGTGGCTTTGGGTTCCGGCGCAACAGGTGGTGCTTTAGGCTGAGAGTGGCTATCATGCGAGGCTTGAGCCGATTGGGCGGCTGCCAATACCACTTCGGCTGGGGATGACGTTGCAAGTCCCTCACCATGCCCCTCTTCATGAGGCTCCTCGTGGTGGTCGTGGTGATGGCCTGTGAAATAAGGGGTCTTTAAATCATCAAACTCCAACCATGGTTTCAGCAGCACCAACCACAAGGCTACCGCCCCCAATATGACAACTAGCCCTGCATAGACCGCAATACGGGCATTATCGGCCTGAACATCCATGACCATCATGGCTGCCCCAACAATCGCTGCCGTAAGGCCAAGACCGCCAATGATCGCAACTATATATTCTTCTTGTTTAAAATGTCCCTGTGCAGACAAGGGTTTACCCTCCGGTGCATCAAAATCCCATGAGTATTTTTCAGATGGATAGCAGATTGAATTCGCCGCTCCATTTTGCCACAACACCTGTGAACTTGCGAATATCCATATGTTATAATTTTCGGCCACTATTTCTTACTTCAATGGAGCAGCAGCAATGCAATATCGGCGTCTGGGTAATTCAGGTTTAAAAATTAGTGCTCTCAGTCTGGGTGGGTGGACAACCTTTGGAGAACTCGTCAAAGATCAGGATGTGACCAACAAGATTATCGAACGAGCCTATGAAGCAGGCATCAACTTTTTTGATATTGCCGACGTGTATGCAACCGGCGAATCGGAACGGATGATGGGCAAGGTATTGGCCCAATTCCCCCGCCACACCTTGATCATTTCGTCCAAAGTTTTTTGGCCGATGAGTGATGATGTTAACGACCGGGGGCTTTCGCGTAAACATATCTACGAAAGCGTGCATAAATCACTGCAACGTATTGGCACCGATTATCTCGATCTTTATTTCTGCCATCGTTATGACGAGGATACCCCCCTCGAAGAAACCATCCGGGTGATGGATGACCTTATCCATCAGGGTAAAATCCTCTATTGGGGAACCAGCGAATGGACAGGGGCCCAAATCCAAGCGGCCTTCGACCTCTGTGAAAAATACAATCTGTATAAACCACAGGTCGAGCAACCTCAATATAGCGCGCTGGTACGGGAAAAATTTGAGAGGGATGTGCTGCCAATCGCCAAGAAAAATGGGGCTGGATTAGTCGTTTGGTCACCGCTTGCCAGTGGTGTATTGACAGGTAAATATGACAATGGTATTCCGGCGGATAGTCGGTTGGGTCAACTCGAATGGCTACGTAATCGCTGGATGGAAAGCGGTCGGGATGTAGTAACACGGGTCAAAGAATTCAAAACCGTTGCAGATGAATTGGGTGTGACCCGTTCCCAATTAGCCATTGCATGGACACTCCGCGACCCCGCTGTAACGAGTGCTATTACTGGTGCAACCCGCGTTGAACAACTTGAGGAAACACTCAAATCAGTCGAAGTCAAATTGACCCCGGATGTGATTGAAAAAATGGATGAACTATTCACTTCATAGAGAAGATGGGCAAGCCTAAAACTTGCCCTGTTTTTATCCCCGACGCTATTCCAACATGGCCCCGTCAATGTCCGCTACTCCATTTAGAAAATCCATGACGCCCATGGCCTTGCGTCCTTCTAATTGCAAACGCGAAGGGGCATAGCGACCATCCCCTGTACCAATCACCAGCGGAGCATCGGAGTCATGGATAGAAACCTGCCCAGCTTTCAAATGTTTAGGATTTCCGGCCAATGGTAAACCGAGATGTAATTTCAATATCTGCCCATTGAATGTGGTAAACGTACTCGGCCAAGGATTAAAGGCCCGCACCCGCCGATCAATGACAATCGCCGAATCCGCCCAATTAATTTTGCCATCTTCTTTGTTGATACGAGGGGCATAAGTAGATCGGGCATCATCCTGCTGCTGGGGCAAAATGTCATGGTTCAAAAATCCGCGCAGAGTATTGACTAACAATGGCCCTCCCACCGTTGCCAATTTATTGTGCAGCGTTTCGCCTGTATCATACGGCAAAATTTCCACCTGCTCTTGGCTTAACATCGGCCCGGTATCCAACCCAGCATCCATCTGCATAATCGTAATACCTGTCACCGCATCCCCTGCCAAGATTGAGGCTTGAATGGGGGCGGCGCCACGCCAGCGCGGAAGCAGCGAGGCATGGACATTGATACTGCCAAACTCTGGCACATCCAGAACCGCCTGTTTCAAAATCTGTCCATAAGCCGCCACCACCTGCAAATGCGGATACCATGAGCGTAACTTTGCCATGACCTCAGCCCCGCGTAGTTTCTCTGGCTGAAAAACTTCAATATTGTGTTGCAGTGCCAATTGTTTGATAGGGCTTTGTTGAAGCTGTTTGCCTCGGCCTGCGGGTCGGTCTGGCTGTGTCACAACCCCAACCACATTAAAATCGGGGGCCTCAATGAGGGCTTGTAGCGCCGGGACGGCAAAGTCGGGTGTCCCCATAAAAACGACTCGTCGGGTCATTTCGCTGAATACCTCGTAAAGCTGTTATAATCAGAATAAATCACACCATATGATTGCATGGAGTATAGGATTATGCCAGACCCGTTGCGTGATATGCGGAATTCTCAACGTAAAGCCCAAGATATGCAAAATGCCCCGGGGCGTGAACTTGGGCAGGCCAAAAGCAAAGGCCGCCAATTACTCAATACACCCGGTCGGGAAGCTCGGCAGGCTAAAAACCAAGCGCTGAATCCGCTTTATAATGCCAATCGACAGGCTAAATCAATCGGCGGGCAAGTGCGTGGACTCGGTGTTGTCCCTATGCCCCGTCGTCAATATAAACGCCAAGCCGAACGCCGCACCACTACCGATTTTGCGGTCAGTGCTATGTTTTTCCCAGTGCCGCTTTTAGCCTTTTTTGGGGGTATGGTATCCGACTGGGATACTTCCTTCACCCGTCATAACATGATCAACGCTCGCATGTTATGGGTGGTCATGGTGATCCTCTTCCCCCTATCACCCTTTTTATGGCTCTATTCTTGGTTTTTGGGTTTCAAAGCATACAGTGGCAAACGTACCAATATTCCAGTCTTGACCAATTTTGCTCAATCGAAAGGTTGGATCGAATCACCCCAACCGGCCCAATAAAACGATCTCTTTGAAAACTGGAGTTATTCTGACCGCGCCCAAAAATAGAGGTATCAGTGAGTCACCAGCCAAAACGCTGGCAATTTGCGCCCGCCGCCCCTGTCCATTTCATCAATGCCCTAAGCGACTTAGGGTCAGTCTTAGCACAAGTATTATATAATCGTGGTCTTACCACTCCACAAAATGCCAGCAGTTTCCTTTCCGGCGATTTACCCTTGCACGACCCAATGCAAATGTTGGGCATGGGTAAAGCCGTTGGGCGAATCCGTCAAGCCATCAAACGTAAAGAGAAAATTGTGATCTATGGCGACTTTGATGCTGATGGCGTCACCAGCACAGCCGTCTTGGTCACAACCATTCGCGCATTAGGCGGTGTTGTCGAACATTACATCCCTAACCGTATTGATGAGGGCTACGGCCTGAATACCCCAGCCCTACTGGAACTGGCGCGGCGGGGCACAAAATTGGTCGTCACAGTGGATTGCGGCATTCGTTCGGTTGAGGAAGTGCAGGCTGGACGCGACGCCGGACTCGATATTATTGTGACCGATCATCACTCTATCGGCGAAATCATCCCACCTGCCTATGCGGTTTTGAACCCCAAGCAAGTCAACTGTCCCTATCCCGAAGATATGTTGGCAGGCGTCGGCATCGCTTTTAAATTAGCCTCAGCCCTACTTAAGGTTTTTACCGAGCAGGAGCGTACTCCACCGTCAATCAATCAACACGATTTATTAGATTTAGTGGCTGTTGGGACAGTGGCTGACCTTGCTCCTCTTGCTCGCGCCGAAAATCGCCGACTAGTTCAATTAGGTCTGGATGAACTCTCAAAAGGGCGTCGCCCCGGACTCTATAAATTATTGGAAGAGGCAGGCGTTGCACCCGAAAATGTCACCACCACAACCATCGGGTTTATCATTGGCCCCCGCCTCAACGCGGCTGGACGACTGCAAAGTGCCACCACCGCCTATAAATTGCTGGTGACTGAAGATTGGCAAGAGGCCACCGAGCTTGCCAAAGAACTTCAAGATTTGAATACCCGCCGCCAAGAATATACCCTTGCCGCTTATGAACTGGCCCGCGAAATGGCCCTGACCGCCAACAATGGCAATGGAGCATCCCCTTCGTTGATTTTCGCCGCCCATCCCGAATTTTTACCGGGGATTGTGGGGTTGGTGGCAGGTCGCCTGACCGAAGAATTCTATCGCCCGTCGGTGGTCGTTGAAATGGGCGAGCAAGAATCACATGGATCGTGTCGCAGCATCCCCGAATTTAATATTACCGCGGCGCTTGATCGCTGTGCCGATTTATTAGTACGGCATGGAGGCCATGCTCAAGCAGCAGGCTTCACTGTCCAAAATGATAATATTCCAGCCTTACATGAGCGCCTTAAAGATATTGCCGAAATCGAACTAGCCCAACATGATTCGCGCCCAACCCTCATCGTAGATGCCGATGTCCCCATGTCAAGCCTGACAATGGATTTGGTAAGCCAATTGAGGGCACTCGAACCCACTGGTACTGAAAACCCAGAACCTACCTTTGTCACCCGTAGGCTGCGCGTGCGTGAAGCGCGTCTAGTCGGCAAGGAGAATAATCATCTAAAATTAAGGGTAGGTGACGGGCCATTTGGCATGGACGCGATTGCCTTTGGGCAGGGTCATTGGTTTAGCGATTTACCACCTATGATTGATGTTGCCTATCATCTGCAAGTCAATGAATGGAACGACCGCCTTACCCTGCAAATGCAAATTTTAGATATTCACCCCTCGGAGCGTGTCAAATGAAAAGAACTGGCTTTCTTTGCTTGCTGCTCGTTGTGGTTATAAGTGTCGCCAACGGCCCATCCCTCGCCCAAGACCCGGAGGAACCCTCTCGTGTTTTCGGTGTAGTAGATGGCTATTGGCGTCCCGATGATGCTGAGGAATTAGGGGTATCGTGGGAGCGTATCACCTTTGATTGGTCACATCTACAACCACAAGGGCCGGGGAATTTTGAGCCAAGTGAAGTACGGGAAGAATGGATTACTCAAGCAATTTCATCGGGTCGGGAAGTGGTGGGTGTCATTGTTGGAACCCCTCTTTGGGCCAGCACCAATGGTCAAACCAATGGTATCCCTTCTGGACTATACGAACCATCCGATAGCCCTAGCAATTTATGGGCCGTGTTTTTACGTGAATTAATGACCCAACGTACCACTGCCAACATCCGCCGTTGGATTATTTGGGACACGCCCGACATCCGTTCCGGCGACCCCGGCCAACCCGCCACCCTCGATGGTTCAGCCCAAGATTACTATCGCCTCGTCAAAATTGCCTATCAAACTATTAAAGCCGTCAACAGCAAAGCCAGCATTTATTTGGGCGGCCTTGTCTGGTGGAATGACGTTGCAGCAGGTCGAGAGTTATTTTTGCAGCAGTATCTAAAAATTGTCGTGGGTGATCCTTCTGGCGCTGAAAATAACGATTATTTCGATGGAGTCACATTGAATACCGTGATTCCACCCGCCCCTCTACCCGGCATCACCATTACATCGGATAGCGCGGGCGACATCACCAACAGTGTCCGCACGATTTTGGATCAAGCAGGTTTCCAAGATAAATCCATTTGGATAACAGAACTCAATGCCACACCCACAGCCGACCCCGCTGGCGGTCTACCTGATGCTCCCCTACAAATTAGTTTGGAACAGCAGGCCAATTTTATGATTCAAGGCACAGCAATGGCCCTAGGGGCAGGCGCATCACGTATCGCCATCTACAAATTATTCGATTCCAATTTTACGGCTAGCATCACTCCGCCTTATGGCTTGCTGCGTCCCGATAACAGCCGCCGACCCGCTTTTGATACTTATGCCTTTGCCATTGAGCTTTTTAACACCACCATCAGTGCCACCGCCAGCCGCAGCCAAAATGGACGCTTAGTAATTTTGCAGCAAGAGGGTCGCACTCTCTACATCGTATGGACAGCCCGCACCCAAGCGGTTAATTTTTGGGTCGAGGCGAAATTTCAGGATGAGCCCACCGTGCTAGATGCTTTTGGCAATGCCCAGCCCACGCCCCGTGTCGGTGTTGGGCCAAACGGGGTGAATGTGCATGTCATTGAAACACCCCCTGCCATTCCAGATGCCAACGGTAACGTGATTATGGGTGGCTCACCACGCATCCTCATTTTGGAAGGCGAACCGCGTCATGTTTGGGCGGCTGTCGGCACCAATGCCCTCCAACTTCATTAAAAAGGATTTTATTGCAGGGGGCGCGTCCCATCAGCGCTCCTTGCGTCTCACCACCTGCACCATCGGTCTATTTTTCTTCTCGCTCTACATTTTTTCGATCGGCACACCCTTCTATAGCAGTGATGGGCAAGTTATGTATGAAACCGCCCGTGCCATCGCCTTAAAGCATACCCTCGCCACTCCACCCAGCGACCTTCCTCAAACAATTATCGGGCATGATGGGCGCACCTATAGCAAATATGACCCCGGTCTCCCCCTGCTATCAGCCCCTCTCGTCCTTGCCGCCGATCAGTTGGGCCAGTCCACACAATCCAATCGCTATGCTCTTGCTGCGATTGCAGTCCAGCTTGTACCTGCCGCTGCCATGAGTATCGCTCTTGCGGGATTATTTCATATTGCCAGCCGTCTCTATTCTTTCCGCCAAGCCGTTATCATTACATTTATCGCTGGGTTATGTACATTAGTATGGCCCTATGCCCGTCTCTATTTTGCCGAGGCGGCACTCACTGGCTGCCTGACCCTTGCCATTGCCCCTCTCATCCACCGCATTTCGACACACGGGGTGCTATTTTCCTCCGGGGTCATCGGTCTCGCTTTGTTAACCCGTGCCAGTGCCATCATTTATCTCCCCACCCTGACTTACCTGATCTGGAAAAATTCCCTCCCACCCCGTCGCTGGTTAAATCTGGGGGTGTTCGGCTGTGGCCCTATAATCGCGGTCATAGCCCTTGCTCTACATAATTATCTGCGTTTCCATAACCTTATGACTACAGGATACGAAGGCGAATCATTCCATCTCTTCCCCATCAGGGGCATGTTTGGCCTATTATTCAGCCCCGGCAAAAGCATTTTTCTCTATAGCCCTCCATTAGTTTTGAGTTTGATTTTTTGGTCTCGCCTGCGCCTCAAAAACGCTACCCTTGCATGGGCATTAGTAATACTTGCAGGCTCAGCCCTAATTTTCTACGGAGCATGGTGGGCGTGGCATGGTGGTTGGGTTTGGGGGCCACGTTTCCTCGTCCCACTTGTACCCTTATGGTGTCTACCGCTGGGCGAAATTCCAACCCATCCAAAATGGGCAAGTCTTACCTTGGCTGTGTGTGTATTAGGAGTGGTCGTGCAAATTCTAGGGGCATTTACCGACGTAACTCCGCATTATGCTAAGGTTTTTGCCGGGGCCAACAACCCCAATGACGAAACGCGCTATGCTATGGTACACTACTCGCCTGCCCAGTCTCCTTTGGTTGGGGCATGGCAGCGGGCCAAGTTAGGTATATGGGAAAATCCAGCGATTTTCCGCCTAGAGACGACTGGTTTACCCGGTAATTGGATGCGTATAATCCATATCAGCGTTATTGCGATGTGGTTGATAAGTAGTTTTGGGATCGTCAGGCAATACAAAATTTCAGTAGTATAGGATAGAACAATGGCAGCAACAAAACCTAAATTCAATTATGGCGGGCAGGCCGTTATGGAAGGCGTGATGATGCGTGGTGTCCATCTTGCCGCCATCGCCGTACGTGACCCCGAAGGTAATATCGTCGTGCGTGAGGAAAAACTTAACTCGACCCTCTATCGTGGGACAATTAGCAAAATCCCTTTTGTGCGTGGTCTAATTGGGTTATGGGATGCGTTGGGGCTTGGTACCAAAGCCCTCATTTGGAGCGCCAATGTTGCCCTCGGGGAAGAGGAAGAAGTCATCACAGGCAAAACAGCTACCGGGCTAGTGATTGTGTCGCTAAGTCTCGGTATCGGCCTATTTTTTGTCCTGCCGACAGCTGCCACGACTGGGGCTAAAGAACTGCTCGGCCTCAAGAGTCATTTTGGTCTCGAAGTGATTGAAGGCTCAATTAAACTAAGCCTGTTTCTCGGTTATCTAGCCGCCATTGGCTTTATGCCTGATGTCAAGCGTTTATTTGGCTACCATGGTGCAGAGCATAAAACGATCAATGCCTACGAAGCAGGTCGTGATTTAGTTCCCAACGAAGTTCAAACCCAACCGATCGAACATCCCCGCTGCGGCACCGCCTTTTTGTTAACGGTTGTTGTCCTAAGTATTTTTATTGGCGGTTTGGTCGGACGCCCCAGCAATTTCTTTGCGTTGTTGGCTTCCCGTATTGTACTCATCCCGGCGATTGCAGGCCTCTCCTATGAGATTTTGCGTTTCACAGCGCGTAATGCGGATAACCCATTGGTCAAGCTCATCATCACGCCCAACTTGTGGCTGCAACATCTGACCACCCGCCAACCTGATGATTCAATGGTCGAAGTCGCTATTGCCGCCCTTGAACGGGTCTTGGAATCCGAGAAACTCGCCAACCCATCCCTTAATCATGCTGAAAATCCATCTGTGCCCCTTGCCGCGATGGATGGGGGCAGCGCCGCCGATTAATCGAGAAAGGGTCTTCATAGATGTTAGGCAATAAGCTATTAGAGGGTAAAAAGGTTTACCTGAACGCCATTACCCGCGACGATGTGCCCTTTTTTGGGCGTTGGTTTGCCAATTTGGAACTTCTCAGCTATCTGTGGGTAGATGCAGTTTTTCCCCAGACGCAAGAGGATGAAAACGAATGGTTTGATCATATGCGGAAAAGTAATGATTACGATTTTGCCATCCGTACCCTCGATGTAAATCAGTTAATTGGCAGCATTTCCCTCAAAGCCCCGGATTGGAAAAATCGCTGCGCTGTTTTTGGCATTGCCATTGGCGATCCAAACTTTTGGGGTCAAGGCTATGGCACAGACGCCACACGCATTATCTTGCGCTATGCCTTTTGCGAGCTCAACCTCCATCGCGTCGAGTTATATGTCTACAGCACCAACCCCCGCGCCATCAAATCCTACGAAAAAGTAGGCTTTCGCTTAGAGGGGGCAAAGCGACAGGCCGCCTTCCGCGATGGGCAATATTTTGATATTCAAATCATGGGCATCCTGCGTGACGAATGGCAGGCGCTAAACCCACAGTTATAACTACCTATGTTTGACCTAATGAAAGAAAATCCGCGCCGCGCCGCGCTGGTCTTATTGCCAGTCGCATTAGTGGCATTGGCCTATTTACTCTACACTGTCCATTTGACCCTCAATGAAAACAGCGGTCACGTCGGGGCTTTGTTGGATGACACATGGATTCACGTCCGCTTTGCCGACAAAATCGCGCATGGTGATGGCCTATCCTATAACGGCACGACCTTGACCGCCGGGGCGACCAGTCCTCTCTGGGTGCTCATACTAGCAGCGATTTACGCCGTGACGAATCCTCCCTTAATGACCCAAGTGGATATTGCCATCGCCCTAAGTGCGATTTGGCACATTCTATCGGTGCTGGCGATCACAGGTTTTGGCTGGTGGCTAACCCGCCGTAAATGGGTCGGCATCATCGCAGGACTCTTTACCGCTCTAACAGGACGCTATTTGTGGATGAGTTTGGCGGGCATGGAAACGACAGCTTTTGCCACCCTGTGTATCATGGCATTGTGGAGTCATCTCCACGATGTTCGTTCAGGACATGCCTTTAATTGGGCCACTGGCCTATGGGCTGGTCTTGCCACCCTTGCCCGACCCGAAGCCTATCTACTCGCCGTACTTATTGGCCTTGATGGATTTCTTTTTATCTCGTTTTTGGAAAAAGCCTCACCGCGTGCGACCCTCCAAAAAATCAAATCAGCGTGGCGCGGCTTGTTGGCCTATCTCTTATTGGCTGGATCGTATCCCCTTGTCTGTATGTTAATTGACGGCCACCCTTTGCCCAACACGTTCCGCGCCAAATCTTTCCTCGGCAAAGAATGGCCTAAACTGCCCCATGATTTTTTCTGGACACCTTTAAAAGATCAGGGTTGGTTGCTGGTCACACTGGCAATCATCGGTACAGGTTGGTTAATTTGGCAAGCCCGCCGACGTGAGGGGTTCGGGTTGGCCTATCCGCTCTGGCCGATTGCTTTTGTTTTGGGGGTCTTATTTTTGGGGTCGCAGCGGTATTGGATTAATCACGGGCGCTATGTGTCCCCCGCCATTCCATTCCATGCTCTTGCGGCGGCACTTGGCATCTTGGCCCTCGTGCAAATTCTCCAAAATGATCGCCTAAGAGTCCTTCATTTACCCCAAAAATTCACCCAAATGGGTCTACCTGCACTCTTGGCGCTAATCGTAGCAGGCATGGTCTTTGAACGCGGTTTTTATAATGCCGACCAAGTGGCAAATGACGTGGGTCAATTACGCAAAATGCACGTCGCAGCAGGCTACTGGTTTAAAGACCATACCACCCCCAACCAAATGATCGCGCTGAACGATGTCGGAGCAATTGTGCATATCTCTGACCGTCGCGTCCTTGATTTGGAGGGTCTGGTCTCACCCGAAGTGATTGATGCCACCCGCAATACTGAGCATAAAACCTGCCCCTATGACCTTGAATTAGCTCGTCTGATGCTCAAAGAACCTCCCGCGCTGATTGGAGTGTTCCCGTGGTTCTATCCATGTCTAACCTCATGGCCGGGGGCACTGCAACCTTTTACCGTTTTTGCGATTTCTGGTCCAACCGTGATTGCTGGTGGCGAAATGGTTGTCTATTGGCCTGTGTGGGAAAACTGGCCCATTCTAGTTGTGGCCCCTGACGATGCCCTGCCCATCCACGCTCATTTTCAAGATGGGGTGGAATTATTGAGCTATCGGGCGGAAAAAACAGCCGAGGGCCTTAAAGTCACCCTGTGGTGGCAAGCCCATGACCAGCCCAAGGCGGACTATCATATTTTTGTGCATCTCGTCGGGGCCGATGGTTCCCAAATTTCACAGCACGACAGCCAGCCCCAAAACGACCAATTTCACATGACATGGTGGCGTTCAGGCGATATTATCCGGGATGAGCATATCATCCCATTAACCGACACCAGCATTCTCAATCAGGCTGATTTAAGTCTGCGCATTGGGGTCTATCGCTATCCCGAAGGAACGCGCCTGCTCCGTACCGATGCTCAACCCGACCACTCTGATTTCAGTCAAATTCCGCTAGTTCTAAACCAAAAAATATTCGGTTAAGGCTATCCCCGGACTCAAGTAATTTTGGCTGAGCCGAAGGGGCTTTGGTGGGTCGAATTGGGGCATTGGATGCCTCAGTAGCAGATGGCTCTGAGGTAGGGCTAGGGGTTGAGGTCGCAATCGGCTGCGCGCTAGGGGTCAGATAATAATAATAGGTTGGGTTTGAGGTCGGGTTGTAATAATTAAACGATGAGTTGGTTTGAAAGGCACTAATAATGCCCACTGCATAAAACCCGATACAAGCCAAAAAGCCTAATCCGAGCAAACCTGAAGCCCCCAAACCAATAAACGCCTGCTGCCGGGTGCGCTTAGTATCTACGGCATCTTTCGCGTTGATAAGGGCCAAAATCGACATGAAAAAACCGACCAATGGCAAACACACCCCAGCACCACAACACATACTCATCCCAATAACCGAAACCACTAATGCCACCAAGCCCATCACATCATTGTTATTGGCCTGATACATCACCCGCTTGCCCGTCACTGCGCCCTTTGTTTTGCGACCTCCGCCCACTTCTTCAGATGGTGTAGCCGATTCAGAGGCGCGTGCTTGTGCAGGAATGATTCCAGCAGCATAAACCGCTGGTGGAATAACCTGTACCCCTTGGGCCTCGGCTTGCAAGGCATGTTCTTTGCAAAGCCGCTGCCCGTCCACCGTGTAATAGAGACAATAGCCGCACAGGGCTTTGTTGCAGATCTCACAGTGTTCAATCGCGGCCCGATCAGAATGGTTTTCACAATAGGTAGTTTCAGTTTCAAATGGAAAATCGAAATCGGTTGTCATCGTCCTCGCTTTTTCGTCGTGTTTTTAACCACGTGCTGCTTCAAGTTCGGTTATCATGTGCTCTAATGCCAGCGCCGCCTCACTCAATGAATATTCCGACAGTCGCGCCCGACTAAAGGATAGTTGGTCAATCACCTGTCGGCGGATTTCTTGCGATTGTGCTTTTGCCCGCGTCACTTGAAGCTGGTGCAATCGGCTAAGTGTTTCAGCCGCTTGATGCAATGTAAATTGATCGCCAACCTTATTCGCCAATTGCAAAGCGCGGTGCAAATGTTCATTCCCTGCTGCAATATCCCCATTTTTCAAAACAACCAATGTGCCTAATGTAATTTCGGCGACGGCCTCATTACGTAGATTACCCAGCCTCTGAAATAACTCAATGCTCAAACGCAGGTGTGCTTCGGCTTCATTAAAATGACGTTGTTGGGCCTCAATCCGTCCCAAATCATGATACACCACCGCCAAATCCAGTGTATTTTGCAGCGGCAGCATTTCTGCTACCGCCTGATTTAACAACCGCACCGCCTCATCTAAATAAGGTTGGGCCGATGCTGCATCACTCGATTTCTCAGCCCGCAAATGGTAGATATAAGCGATTTGACGGCGTAAGTTCGCTCGCAAAAGCCACAAACCTTGCTGGGTAGCAATTTCTATACCCTCTATCAGCAATTTCTCGGCGCGGTCACTCTCCCCTACCTCGACTAGTGCCGCTGCAAAGTCATTCATCAAGCGGACTTGGCGGTCATCACCACGTAGCACCGTATAGGCTTTTTCAAATTGGGGGACGGCCTCACCAAATTTGCCCTGCCCTACCAGCACCCGTCCCATTTCACCGCGCACAATCGCAGCCTCAAAGGGTTGATCTTTTAATAAATCTAGGGCCTGCTGAAACTGGGTCAAAGCGACTTGTAATTGACTGCGGTTAATCAAAAATCGCCCATAGGCCGATCGTGCTCGTGCCTCATCCAAGGCGTTAGGATGGGTTTGATACCATGTCAACACATTTTGAAAAAGTTCGGACGCCTCATCTTGGCGACCATCTATAACATCCAATGTCACGGCGATTTCAACACTCAAGCGGGTGTGCAGCGGTTTCTCAGCATCTAGTTTTTCGCGTGCTCGCTGAAGGTAATCTAACAGTTCAGTGGCAAGGCCATTTTCACGCATCAGCACAGCGTTCTGGATAATCAACTCAGCCACCATGGCTGGGTCGGTTTTGCTAGTAGGGCGTAACTGGCGACCCAAAACTGCCCGCATATTATTAAGGGTTGCTTGTTGTTCCCGTGTCAACGCCGTGGGATGTGATGGATTGATGGTAATTCCCATAACTATTTTGCTCCCCCCAGCCAATACTGTATCACCTGTTGGTCAATCGTATCCTGCTCCGCTTCACTCAATGGGTAACGCTGTCGCAGGTAGACACGCACCGTTGGCGGAATGGTATATAACTTATCTTCGCGGCGCAACAACTGATGCTGAATTAATTGTCGCAGATGCTCACGCGATTGGGAATCAATCGCCTGTACCAATCGCCGATCAAAACTATCGGGAAGGCCTTGTAATTGGCGCAAAAAAACTTGGGTCGGCTCGGCCAGCTTTTGGTGCTGCATTCCCACGTAGCGTTCAAATAGCAGCATTGTATCAGCCGAAAGCGCATCCAAATCTTCCAAGGCCACTTCCAACCCCTCTAAGCGTGTCAAACGCACCCCCTCTTTAATGAACCACGGGGTATACGCGGTCTTTTCAATCAGTTGGCGCATGACCAATTCGCTTTTAAATTCACCAGCAACGTCATAATCAATAATAAGTTGACGCACCAGTTCCTCAGCCTCAACAGGAAGCATTTCCGCCAATGTCAATTCCCGTGATCCACTGATTTCAGCCAGCCCCACCGTTGGCCCCCATGCGGTTAGCATGACCCGGGTTCCACCAAGTGGCTCAAGGCGACTGACAAATTGGGCCAATTCGGTCAGTTCCGTGGAATTACCCCATTCGTTGGCCTGATCGAGCACAATAAGCACTCGTCGTTGACGCAGAGTATTTTCCAAATGGGTCAATGCGCTATTTAAGGGCAGGCCTAACAACAAGCGCAGTTGGTTAAAAATATCCTCGGCCCGGGTTTGCTCCGACACCTGTATCCAGACAATCCCGTCGGAAAAACGCCAGCCATAGCGGGCCACAAATTCACTTGCTAACCAACTTTTGCCCATGCCTCCCAAGCCATAAATCATGACCTGTCGTGTATCGTCGGAGCTTAATTTTTCGCTCAATTCCAACAAAGGCTGCCCCTGCCCCACAAAATCAGGATTGATAGGAACGTTACGCATCGGTGGCAAGCCGGGGTCAATAATTGGCTGGATGGGCCGTTTTTCGATGGGCGGATAGTCCAACATCACGCCATCATGTTTAGCCGTGAGCTTAAAGTGATCTTTATCGTCAGGCCCTAAGGTATTCAAGGCGGTTTGATAAGCCACTTGCACCGCTTTTCCCGCTGCAAGGGCAGCATAGAAATGCTCCTCAAAAAGCTTGCTCATCACATCTGAAGCAGCCGTCGTCGTAGTTATAACAGCCTGCACTAAGGACTGTTGCATCAATTTCTGGATACCTGCCACCGACAATTGCCCTTGTACCACCAGCAACTTCACTGATGAATTTTGGAGGATACGGGCTAATTCATCTATCTGTAGGGGCGTTTCGCGCCCTTGGTCATCCTCTACGAAGCACATATCGTTCTCTGTGCGACAAATGAGGTGCAGAATTTGGATGGAGGGGGTCGCTCCTAACAAGCTGACCAAGCGGCTCAAAGTTGGCGGTGTTAAACGCGATAGAGCCAATGCCTGCCCCCCCACATTCATTTGGCTGGCTGTCCCAATGCTCCCAGCTAGGCGACGCCATAACTGTTGGGATTTGGTCTGACCCGCGATCATCGCCCCAATATGAAGATAGTTGCTTAAAATCGTTGGACTTAATTTTCGAGTGTCGTCTACCTCAACCGCTTCACCCGTAGGAACAGCATCGTTTTCTAACAAACCCGGTTCACGGCGCAACACCGCAATCAGCTTTTGCAAATTGGCGGCGTACACGGCCTCACTGCTCAAATCTACCCACTGAATCGTCTGCAGATTGAGAAATAATTGGGCGGGACGATATAAAACAGGCAGGATCAGTTGATCAGACTCTTGTGCAAAATTGATTTCTTTCCGCACATATTCAGATGCCATTGAGTCTGGTGAAACAACCACCGCTACAGCAATCGCCTCTTTCAATCCTTTTTCAATGGCGGCTTCCCAATTCTCCCCCGGCTGGATACTGATTTGATCGAACCAAACAGGCAAATCCGCCTGCTGCAAATCAGTCACTAATTGGGTCACAAATGTAAGATTTTTGCGTGAATAGCTGACAAATATATGGGACACGAAGAATTTTAGCCCTTCTTCCGTGAACAAAATGATGACTTTCAATACCTTGTGGCGATTATCAGTCAAACTACACAGGGTGGCAAGTTTGGGCTATGCTAGTTATTTGTGCAATATTTCGCAATATAAGGATATTTGGAAATTCATGAGCACCACCAACCCTGCCTGTTTAAGCAGCATCACCGCTGTTTTAACGGCCCTCGTATTATTCGCCGCCATTTTTTCCGGCATGACCGTCTCCGATGTCACCACCAACCCAGTACCAACCCCCTCTCCTACTATTGATGCCGTCGCTCGTGGGGAAAGTCTTGCCTACGATATGGGGTGTATTGGTTGTCATTACATTGGTAGCAAAACTGCCGCCGCCTTTAACGGCCTCTATAATTCAGAGCGACTTTTGACTAACGAAACAACGGTAATCGCCGACGAAGTCTATCTGCGCGAATCCATACTAGACCCACGCGCCAAAATCCCTGATGGTTACGCACGTGGTATCCATCCTAGTGACTTCCGTGTTCGCCTAAGTGACCAGCAGATAGATTATATTATTGCCTATATCATCTCATTAGCCGACAACTAGATAGGTTTTAGAGGGGATGGCCTAAATGTCGCTATCCCCCAAAGCCTAATCACTACAATGGCTACATCGTCGCTCGAATCTCACCTCCATCAACTGGAATCAGTGCCCCGTGAATAAATCCACCCGCTGGCGAGCAAATAAACGCGGCCACGTTACCAAATTCCTCCGGTCGGCCCATCCGTCCTAACGGAATATTGGATTGACGTTTAGCACGTTCTTCGTCCATTGAAAGGCCACTATTCGATGCCACCACTGACAAAATCTGAGTCACACGTTCGGTCTCTGTCCACCCCGGCAATATCGCATTGATACGTATTCCGCTTGGCCCTAATTCATTCGCCAGCGATTTGACTAACCCTGCCAAGCCTGCCCGCATCACATTCGACAAAATCAAATTATCCCCTGCTTGTTTAGTCGTCAGTGATGTAACCAGCAAAATCGCTGCCTGTTTGGATTGACGTAAAGCGGGTAGAGCGGCCTGAATCATTTGGATAGGCGCTGCCATCAGTGACCGATAAGCGCTTTCCCAATCACTCATCTGGAATTTTTCAAAAGTACCGGGGGGTGGCCCGCCTGCGTTCGTCACCAAAATATCTAACCCACCCAATTGTTCAATCGCGGTTTCTATCACTCGCTTGGCTCCAGCCTCATGCTGGATGTCGCCATCAATGGCCCAAACGGTGTGTCCAGACTCTCGTTCAATCATCCGGGCAGTTTCCTTCAAGGTCTCAAGCTGGCGCCCATTAATGGCAACCGATGCCCCCTCAAGGCTGAATCGTCGAGCGGTGGCGGCCCCTAACCCGCTACGACTTGCAGCCACAAAAACTTTTGTCCCTGCCAATCCTAAATCCATAGTCATCACTCCCGTATTTGATGAACAGCAGGTTTATTATAGTCCCCCCGCATGCTGCTTTTCAAAATCGTAACGGGGTGTTGCCGAGTTGTAACAAGCCCAACCTAGTATCGCAACACCTTTGCGCTAAATTTAGGATAAGATAAGCAGGGGAGAGTAGCTTGTTTTACCTATGGCTAGATTCGGCTACAATAACAGGTAATCAAAGTGTCTGTTGGGTGGGGCAGCACAGAAGGAATTCACAACATGGACACTAAACCGAAAATTCTCTTGGTAGATGACGAAGAGGCCATCCGGTCAAATCTTGCTTCGTTTTTTGGGCGGTCGGGTTTTGCGGTAGAGATTGCCACAGATGGGCAGGAAGCCCTCGACAAAACCAGTCATTTTGAGCCCAATCTGATTGTGATGGATGTTTTGATGCCAAACATAGATGGGCGCGAAGCCCTGCGACGGTTGCGTCAATCAGGAAATTGGACACCCGTCATCTTGCTCACCCGCGTAGGGGAGTCTACCGAACGAGCGATGGCCCTAGAAGAAGGTGCGGATGATTATCTCAATAAGCCGTTTGACCCTCACGAACTGGTCGCACGCATACGTTCAGTGCTGCGCCGTGCTCGCCCCGGTCAACCTCCACTAAGTACAGCCTCGCGTCTTAGTAGCGGCCCAATCTCGCTTGACCGTATGGCTCGCCGTTTATGGCTCAATGGGGAAGAACTCTCCCTTACGCCTAAAGCAGTCGCCTTGCTGGCCTATTTGATGACCCATCCTGATGAACTCATCACCCGTGAACGTCTATTGGATGCTGTGTGGGGTTGGGATTATCCGGCTGGTACTCGTGCCGTAGATACCCGCATCGCCGAACTGCGCCGCGCTTTTGACGACGACCCCGCTGACCCACAGTTTATCGAAACGGTTCCCGGTCAGGGCTATCGGTTTATTGGTACAGTCGAGGCAGCAGTGTGACCCAAATGCCTCGTTCTCGTTGGGGATTTGCATTCGGCTGGGTTGCATTTTCGGCCCTCATCATCGCGCTACTGATTGATGCCCAAACCGATAACCCCATCGTCTACGTTCGCATTGATCTTGCTACTCTGGCACTCTGCATGGGGGCAATGCTCTCATGCGTAATGGCCCTAAGTTGGTGGTTCATCAATCACCGCGAAAGGCGGGTTCGCATCGAAGCTATGCGTATTCAGGCCCAAGCCTCGGATGAGCGCCGCCGCTTTTTACGCCGTCTTGACCATGAACTCAAAAACCCACTCACCGCCATTCATGCAGGTTTGGCAAACTTGGCCGACTCCGCCAGTCTGGATTCGCGCCAAGAGGCTCTCAGCAGTGTTAAAGCCCAAACCGTTCGTATCAGTCATCTAACCGCCGATCTACGCAAGCTAGCCCAGTTGGAAATTGGCGAGCTAGAACGCGGGCCAGTGGATTTAAATGAAATTCTTGAAGAAGCCTTTATGGTAGCCGAAGAAGACCCTCGTGCGGCTGACCGACGCCTCAATTTAAGCATTCCCAGAGCGCCATGGCCTCTCCCCAAAATTAATGGCGACCGTGACCTATTATTTTTAGCGACCTTCAATTTACTCGACAACGCCATCAAATATTCTCGTCCGGGCGATACAATCGAACTGCGAGCCTTTGAAGGTGGCACAATGGTCACAATCGAAATCGCCGATACTGGGCCGGGAATCGCCGAAGAGGATTTACCCTATGTTTGGGATGAGCTTTATCGTGGTCACACCACCCGCAGCGTTGAAGGCAGTGGTCTAGGATTAACCCTTGTTCGAGCCATTGTCGAACGTCATGGGGGTCAAGCCAATATCCGCAGTCGGACAGGTCAAGGCACGGTCATTTCGTTACGCATACCTATCGGTTAGATGACTTTTATCAGACGCCCCTTGTCAGGTTGTCTAGGATAGAGCATTATCTACTCTAAATTGTCTCCAAGAGTGGAATATAAACAGCCATGCCCCGACTTATGAAAATTGGTTTTTCGCTGATGTTGGCTGTAGTAATTTTGCTGCTCAATGCCTGTCGCAAAGTCGAAGTTGGCATCGAGGATGAACATCGGCCCAATTATGCCGCCACTCAGACCATTACCGCCCTTCAAGCCGAAATCAGCCAACTGCAAAACGAACTCAACAACATCACCGAAGCCGAACTCATGAGTCTGTTGGGTAAAGTGGCCTATGTACAAGGCGGTGATATTTGGACAAAAATCCTGCCCGATGGTCAGCCCCAACGCCTGACCAATGATGGCCGCAGCACCGCCCCTAAATGGTCACCTTCCGGCAATTGGTTGGCTTTCCAAAAAGGTGATCCCGCCCTTGGTCAATTATGGATTATGGCCGCCGATGGCAGTGACGAACGCCCCATCGCTGAAACGGATACCGACCCTATTATCAAATTTGCGTGGTCGCCATTAGAAGATATTATGGCCTATGCCACCCTCAGTGGGAACCTATGGATTATCAATGCCGATGGCTCAAATGCCCTTCAGCTTGTCACTTCCGAAACCGATGAACCCAAAAAATCCAGTAGCCTAGTTCGCAATTTTGCATGGAGTCCCGACGGCCAATGGATTGGTTACGAATGGTTTATACAGGGCATCAGCACCCTACCCAATCATCAATCCCTCCGCAAAGTGGCCGTCGCAACTGGTGAACAACTCGAACTCTATGAATTGCCCCAAGAAGGTATTTTGCAGCTCGTAGGGTGGAGTCCCCAAGGCACTCGACTCCTATTTTGGAAATATGATTTATCATCGAACACCACTGTGTTTGATGGGGTGTCCCTGTACGCCATCTACACCGACTCCGAATCAGTCGAGGGTCAAACTCCCGATATTATCGGGTCAGCTCCCATGTTGCCCTATGATGATTTTGTAGCACCAGCCCCACCCAATTCCATTTGGGGCAGTCGTGACGAGGTAGCCATTGTAGTAGGTATGGGAACCTCAACCATATTGTCCAAACGGATTGAGGTCAATAATCTACGGCTCTCCCCGCCCAACTTTGCCGCTATCTTGCCCGCATGGTCGCCCGACGGCACACGCTTGGCCTATTGCGCCCTACGTTCCAAAAGCGCCACGAACACGGCGACGGGTGGCCCACAGGACTTCACCCGCAATACATTTCTAATTGAACGTCGTATTTGGGTAGCCGATGCGCTTGGCAACAGTATGCCCCAACAACTAACCAATGATCCGCAGTTCCGAGATGAACGCCCCTTGTGGTCATTCGATGGTAATTTTATTTTGTTTGCCAGAATTAATGACGAAGGCCAAGCTTCATTATGGTTGGTACGCGCTAGTGGAGGTGTTCCGCGTCAGGTAGTCAATGAATTGACCCCTAGCCCCGACCTGAGCGATTACAATGGCGGTTATGTGCGTGAATGGGGAACCCTTTTTGATTGGTGGCGCGGCAGCACCCTTTCATTGGGCATTGTTGAGCAACCGGAACCAGAACTGACCCCATTCATCGAAGACCAACCGCCTGCCCTTCCACCTGCCCCAACCCTAGTGCCCGACACTGATCGTTTCTTCACGCCGGATCAACAGCACATCTTTGGCTAGCCAACTATGAATCAAGATTGGGAGCAGTTTCAAAAAGCAAAGTCTTATTTAGAAGACGATTCTTTCTACACGCCAGCATGGATAGAGATAGCTCCGCTAGTCTCGAGATCTGAAGACTTTAAGCGAGTGATGCTCATCATTAAAGAATCTAGCCAGTCAAATCGTTCTGAAAATTGGCTTTGGCTGTTTTGTGGAGTGATAGTTGCTTCAATTCTTACGGTTGTAGCTGTATTGGTCCAAAAAGACATGCACCTAAGTAGTGTACTTCTAAGTTTTTCAGCCCTTCTTTGTATTTCAATGCCCGGAACGTTGCTTTGGACTCTAATGCTATCGAAATCAGTTGAGTTAGACACCTGCTTTAAGGTCTTACAACATAATCCAACACAAGAAGTTTACAAAAGTGCCCGCGCCCTTGTAAAATCATTGAAAAACGAGTTAATAGGTAAAATTATCCTAGAGGGAATCGTTAGTTTAATCATTTGGGGAACCCCACTCTTTTTTGCTGGGCTCTATTATTTGGTGCTTGGCAAGGATAAACGGATTGATGAGATATGGGGTAATGGTCTTGTCATTTTTCTAACGATCTGTATCCCATTTACTTTGGTTCATGCTATATTGCGAGGATATTGGGCTGGGGTATACAAAGCAATCCCCGAGAAAACAACATTTCGAGAGATTGAAGATGGCATTCTGTTCATGGTGGCTATTTCACCTAAGTGGGAGATAATCGAATTATTAGGGTAATGTTACTCAATCTCCAATCGCATAAATATCCGCCCAAAACCAATCACATCCCCGGCTGAAAGCACCGTTGGTTCCTGAATCCGCACCCCATTAAGCAACGTGCCATTGCTGCTTTTTAAATCTTCCAGCCACCATTGCCCTCCCCGCCATGCTACCAATGCATGTTCATTCGAGGCAAACGGTTCAGCCAAGACAATCGTGTTGGTGTTAGCCCGCCCCAATTTAGTGACCGGTTGTAAAACCCAACTTTGACCCGCCCGCACTCCTTCCACATCACTTTCAGTTACCACCAGTCGCCCGCGAGAAAAAATAGTCTGCTTCGCCGCAGCTTTGGCGGATTGCTGAAAATCTTGCCACAGCATCCACCCAATCGCCCCCACAAAACCCAATAAA
The DNA here is from genome assembly GCA_016234595.1 of Chloroflexota bacterium. Lineage (GTDB taxonomy): Bacteria > Chloroflexota > Anaerolineae > Aggregatilineales > J027 > CFX10. Next base: position 80,058 of record JACRBG010000026.1, read on the forward strand.
ACAGCGCTGGCTGCCAACCGCAAACCCAACAATAGAACATCATTACTCAAAGCGTGCTGTCTCCATCGGGGGATTCTTCATTGGGCGCTTCAAACGATTGCGTATCGCTAAATACATCAAGAACTATTTCCGAGGTACTACGATCTTCGGTATAAACCATCTGATAGCCCGCCAGCGAAATCACGTCGCCCGCTTGCAAAATATGCTCCTTAATCTGCAAGCCATTCACCTGTGTACCACCCTTGCTTTCAAGGTCATAAATCACAAATCGTCCAAAACGTAGCCGAATCTGGCAATGTTGGCGGCTGACCCGTTTATCATCCACCATAATGTGGTTGTCAGTGCGCCGTCCAATATTCATCACAGGCCGATCCAGCGGAATCTGCCGTCCTCCCGCTAAGACCAGAGTGGCTTCCCGTTGTGGAATCGCGGCTGTGGCAGGGACTGCGGCTTCCATTTGTTGGGTTTTTTCAAAACTAGGGGGTGTCCGCTCGGCCTTAATATCCACCTCAAAGGGGTCAAGCCGAATATCGCTAATCAACACAACACGTGGCGATTGATTCATGCTCAGATGCCAATCAGCAGCGAGGGTCGCCAATTGTTCAGCCAATCGTGAGGCCACATCACTATACCGTGCTGTCAAATCCTCCATATCATCAGGATTCAGTACCACTGTATATAGGTCAGGCGCCGACAGGCCCTCTACTTCTTTGCGCATCCCTTCCTCCAAAGCCCGTGCCAATTTACGAGCCAGTGTTTGGGGTTGTAACCGACCATCCAACAGACGGGTCAGATTATCTTCAATTAAAGTTTGCAGGCGACCTTCAATACGCTCAAGGGACAAGGTGCGCCCGCGTCGGGGTCGTGTAGAATCGTTTGGGTTACTCATAGGGATTGATTATAACGGAGATGCCGCAACAGAATTCTATAAGAAACTGACGCTTCACTTCCGTTGTCCTTTCAGGAATGTTACACTAGGAAGGCTATGATTATCTTACCGGACTTTCGCATTCACCAACGGGATTATCTACTCCAGATTTCGCGGGCTATTACGGCCCAGCTTGATCTGAATGAAGTTTTGCGCCTCGTGCTCGAAGCCTCTGTTTCGATGTTAAGTGGCACTGTCGGCATGATCGCCCTGCGTGGGCCAGATAATCATCTCCGGGTGCAGGCCGTTCTAGGCATTACACCTGAACAGATGGAATTATTCAAGCCCCTCATTGAAGTGGTCAATGGTGAAAATGAAGAAACCCTCGACCAAGATGATCTCAAACTGCGCCTGCGGTTAGTCAGCCGTAAACTGGAAGCCAATTTACAGCAAATTGTCTACCTGCCCATGCGTATATCCGGCGAAATGTTGGGCATCATCTATGTCTTTCGCCCCTATCCCGGCAACCCATCGCACGACGATCACATGATTTTGCAGAGTTTTGCTGACCAAGCCGCCATCGCCGTGCACAATGCTGGATTGTATCAAGCTATCATTGCCGAAAAACAGCGCCTAGCCGCCATTTTGGATGGCAGTGGTGATGGGGTCATGATTTTAGACGGCGACCATCGAATTATGCGTATCAATTCCACTCTTTCTCGTATGACTGGCTGGAAACCCGAATATACCTTGGGGCGCCTGCATGAGGATGTCATCCGCTGGGCCAAACCTGAGCCGACAATCATACTTGAAAAAGCCATTGAGCAAGGTTGGCCTTTTAATGTCACCCCCGAAGAAATCACCCCTCTTGACCATACCCCCACAACCCTCTATGTCGAAGGGGATATTGAGCGTCTAGATGGGTTGACCTTAAGCGTTGGCATCGCCTATGCCCCACTATTTTTTAAAGATGGCTCACTGCGCAATATCATCGCCAATGTGCGCGATATTACCCGTTTCCGCGAAGCCGAGGAAATGAAAAGCACCTTCATCTCGGTCATTTCACATGAACTCAAGACCCCCGTCGCCCTTATCAAGGGTTACGCGGGCACACTGCGTCGTGAAGATGCCGACTGGGATATGGATACCATTCGACGCGGCTTGAACATCATTGAAGAAGAAGCCGACCGCCTGACTGAACTGATCGAAAATCTGCTGATGGCCTCCAAAATTCAGGTTGAAGGGATGCTTCGACTGGAAATTGATGAAATTAGCCTAGATCGGTTGATTCGTGCCTCGGTCGAACGCTTCCAGACACAAACCAATAAGCATTCCTTTAGTGTCGAGTTTCCACCCGATTTTCCCGTCATCCTCGGTGATCCTCGGCGACTGCGCCAAGTGATTGATAATCTCATTTCCAACGCCATCAAGTATTCGCCCGTAGGTGGGGAGGTCAAAATTGCGGGACGCTACGACGAAGATTGGATTGAAATCACAGTTTCAGATCAAGGCATCGGCATCCGAGCCGACGAAGCCGAACGCATTTTTGAACGCTTCTATCGCTCCGACGACTCACTTTCACGCAGCACACCCGGCACTGGCTTGGGACTCTATCTGGCCCGTGCAATTATTGAAGCTCATGGTGGAACCATCAAAGCCACCAGCGATCCCGAACGCAAAGGGACTACCTTTATCATTACCCTGCCCCGGCAGATGCAACAACCCAACTAACTAACGCTCACCCCCTACTCTTGAGGAACAAAGTACAATGTCTCAAATGCCTATAACCTGCCCGAACTGCCGCAACAACTTCGCCGCCCCGGTGGAGCAAATTTTAGATGTCGGGCGCGACCCCTCCGCCAAAGTACGGTTTCTAGCGGGACAAGTGAATCGTGTGCGTTGCCCCAACTGCAATTATCAGATGGCCGTTGGCACACCACTCGCCTATCACGACCCGGACAAGCAGCTTTTGTTGGTCAATATCCCTATGGAACTCAATCTCAATCATGATGAGCAGGAACGCATTATCGGGACAATGACCCGCGCCATCACCGACAGCCTGCCTCCCGAAAAACGCAAAGGTTATCTATTTAGCCCTCGTCGCACCTACACCTTGCAAGGCTTGGCCGATACCATTCTGGAAGCGGATGGCCTAACCAAAGACATGATTAATCAGCGCCGTGATAAATTGAAACTCGTGGAAGACATGCTGCGTTCCGCCGAGGAAGACCTGCCCGGTTTGGCTGCCGAAAATGACGCCCAATTGGATGAAACGTTCTTTGAGATGATTAACGCCGCCATCGAAACTGCCGTCATGAATGGTCGCCGCGAAACCGCCGAGCAAATGCTCTATCTCCGCCAAATCCTGTTAGAAAACTCATCCTACGGCAAAGAGCTACTTGAGGTTGCCGCCCGTCAGGAAGCCGCCATTGAGCGAGTGACGAACGATCTGAATGCGCTGGGTGAAAAAATCACCCAAGCCAAGCTCGTTGATCTTGCCATTGGCTATCAAGAAGATGATGAGGCGCTACAAGCGTTTGTGGGTCTGATTCGGCCTGCCCTTGATCAAACATTTTTCGACAAGTTAAACGAACGTATCGAAGGTGCCGGTCGTGTTACTAAACAACAAGCACTGGAAAGTCTCCGTGATCGTCTCAATGAGCTAGCCGAAGCCATTGACAATCAACAGCGGGCCATGGTGCAACAAGCCGCCATGTTGCTCCAGCAAATTATCAACAGTCCCGATCTCGAACAGGCCGTGCAAGAAGCCCTGCCCATGATTGACGACTTGTTTATCAATGTGCTAGAGGCGACCCTCCAAGATGCCGCCCAACGCAAAGAAGCCCAACTGGCGCTGAAATTACAGCAGGTTTACCAAATCATCAGCCAGATTATGCAACAAAGCGCCCCACCAGAAGTGCAGTTTATCAATGAACTACTGCAAGCCGAAAACGAATTGGAAGCACGTCTGCTGTTGATGGAACATGCTCCACAAATTGGCCCATCCCTGCTAGATTACATGGACAATCTCATTGAAACGCTGTCATCGCGCGGCGCTGAAGATATGGTCGCCCGTATCAGTGCCTTGCGTGAAGAAGCTGAAAAAGTCCTGAATGGCGGAGAATAATCACCATGAACCTGCCTGACTTCATTCGGGCCATGCCCAAAATTGAACTTCATGTTCATTTGCAGGGGTCAACTCGGCCCGAAACCCTTTTGAAGTTAGCCCAGCACCATCATATAGCACTCCCGGCTGATACTGTCGAAGGTATCCGGGAGTGGTATACTTTCCGTGATTTTCCCCATTTTGTCGAAATCTATGGCGTCATTTGCGACTGCATTCAAGCCCCCGATGATATTGAACTTTTAGCACGTGAATTTTTGCAAGGGCAGGCCAGCCAAAACATCCGCTACACTGAACTGACCTATACACCCCCTCGCCGCATTCCGTTTGATGAACAATTGGATGCTTTAAATCGCGCCCGTGTGTGGGGTGAGGCCGAATTGGGGGTCACAATGAATTACATTGTGGATATTCCGCGTGAATGTGAGGTCGAGGTCGGTAATCTAATTGCGGATTGGGCTATCAGCGGCATGGGCCAAGGTGTCATTGCGTTAGGCTTGGGTGGCCCAGAAGTTGATAATCCTCCCGAAAAATACCCCGAAGCCTATGCTAAAATCAAAGCCGCTGGTCTTATCAGTATCCCACACGCGGGTGAAACCGTTGGCGCAGCAAGTATTTGGAGCGCCCTAAAATTCACCGATGCCGTGCGGATTGGTCATGGTGTACGCTGTTTAGAAGACCCCGCTCTTGTTGAAGAACTTCGCCGCCGCCAAATTCCATTAGAGGTTTGCCCGACTAGCAATGTCTGCCTAAAAGTCGTGGATCAACTGGAAAATCATCCCCTGCCCCACCTGCTTGAGGCCGGATTATACGTCACCCTCAATTCCGATGACCCGCCCATGTTTAACACGACCTTGACTGAGGAATATATTCGCTGTGCTGACGTATTTGGCTTTGATGCTAATCGCATCGAGCAATTTGTGATGGACGCCCTACGGGTCACTATTTTACCCGCCGATCAAAAAGCCAAACTTATGGGTCAGTATCAAGCCGAGTTTGCCACTTTAAAAAGCCGTTACTCATAAGAATCGGTCAAATTGCTTGCCGTCGCCCGAAAAGCATCTCTCGCGACAACAGCAGCTTCACTGGGTGAGTGGGCATCTTCGATCAGCACGACTACCACCACCGTTGACCCATCCGGCGCGTCCATAAAACCCAAAAACCAGCTATCCATCTGCCCATCCAGCCGATAGGTCACACCCGCCTGTCCATGCAAAACATATCCCTCTGCCGCTAACCCTGCATCATTTGCCAACCCCACCAATGGGGAATTTTCAGCCGCAAATCGCATAGCCTCACGTAACTGGTCAGCAATATCCTCCCGCATCAGCGCCTTTTCCAACAGCGGATGGTCGAGCGGTTGCCAATCCCTTTGGTCTGTTAGTCGGTACGAGTCCGCGATATATAAGGGTGGCGCACTTCCATTATCTGCAACTGCTGCGACCAAGCGCGCCATTTGCAAGGGCGTCACCGTTAAATGACTTTGACCCAATACCGCCAGCGTCATGTCAAAAGTGTTATACAACGGGGCGGGCGTCCTGCCAGCAACTGTATGGAACTCATACAAGGTCGGGGCATCTAATAGGCCAAGTTGGCGCAACAGAGCATCGTAGTTCTCAACGGAGATTGTTTGACCAAGAGCCTCTACAAACACTTGTGGGCATCCCCACGCAAAAGCCTGCTCAAGTGATAGGTCATCGCTAAAAGTGGCGGCTTGTTCATCTACACAGGGAAATAGGCCAACCCCTTCAACTGAAACTGGCCCAGCACCCTCTTCGACAACTCGATCCAGCGTATCACCGTTTGCCAGCATCCCCGCCAATAGTACCAGCTCCAAAGTGCTGCCGGGGCGATATAAACCTTCCGTCACCCGGTTGCGAATCAAGAGTTGAAGGCGATTGCGCCCAAACTCACCCCAATTTTCATCAAGGGTATTGGGGTCAAGCGTATAGTGGTTGACCATCGCCAGCACGGCCCCATCAGGCGCACTAATGACCACTGCCGCCCCATTCCGGTTACCAATACCGTCAGCAATGGCTCGTTGAATCCGCAAATCCAGCGTGGTACGGAGATCACCTCCGGCTAGTTGTTGATGCAATAGGTCATGGGTCAATTGCTGCCATAAGCTCTGTTTTTCCCATTGCCCTCGCAGCAAATCATCAAAACTGGCCTCAAGCCCGCTGGCCCCATGTGTATAGCTAAAATAACCTATCCCACCTATTGCTTCTGGGTAGGGGTAAATGCGGCGCAGACGATTGCCCACATTAGTCGGGCTGCTGGTCGCCAATACCACGCCATTGCGATCCACAATCATGCCGCGCTGTAATGTTTGCTCAGCGATTACCCGACGTGGGTTGTCAGGCCGATTGGTCAGCATCTTCGACTGTATTACCCCATAAAACACCGAGGCCAGCATCACCAACCCAAAAGCCGCCATAAATCCTCGCGCCAGTTGTCGTAGCTCACGTGTCATACCGGAGTGATTCATAGAATTCATGGGATTCACAGGGTCAGGCCTCGCTTTCCTCGCTCAAAATCAACAATAGCCCGCCCGCCACAAACGAAGTCAGCAGCGACGACCCCCCATAACTAACAAATGGCAATGTTACCCCGGTTAATGGCACTAATCGCAGCGACCCACCCATAATCAATAGGCTTTGAATGCCCAACATGATACTTAACCCTGCGGCCATAAATGCTGCAAAAGGCCGATGCTGGGATTTCATCGCCACCCGCAAGCCGCGTAACACGATGACCAACAAGGGGACAACCAACCCTACCACCCCAATCAGGCCCCATTCTTCGGCAATCGCGGCAAATACAAGATCGGAATGCACCACCGGAATGAATGTCGGTACACCCTGCCCAATCCCTTGCCCCAATACTCGACCACTCGCAACAGCAATGAGGCTCTGCACCAATTGAAACGATTGGTTATCCGGTGCATTCCCACCGAAGGGGTCAAGCCAAATATTGACCCGTAGCGCCACTACACTAAAGGTTTGATAGGCTACCACCATCGCCCCGACAAACAATAGTGCCGCTGTTACTAAAATGATCCACTGCCCGCTGGCGAGATAAAGCATTAGCATAAAAATCACGAAAAAAATCGTGGCTGTTCCTAGGTCGCGCTGCCACACCAGAATCACTACGCACACCCCCCACATCAACAGCATCGGGGCCAAAAAGCCTAGCGACGGCAACCGTACTCGCCCTATCCGAAAAACATCATACCGTAATGTCACCCAATGGTCAGTCAGATAGCTGGCAAGGAACACCGTCAACAGGAGTTTGACCAATTCGGAAGGTTGGTAAAAAACGCCAGCCACCCCCAACCATAGTCGCGGCCCCCCAGCAAAAGCGGGATTTACACCACGTAAAATTGTCGCCCCTAGCAATATCAATCCCAAAATCAACCACGTATAGCGATAGCGCCTTAACCACAGCAAATCACTCGGCAAATACATCAAGCCCGTCACAACGACCACACTAAAAATGACGGAATAGGCTTGACGGTCAGCAAAAGTGGGCAGTAGGCGATGAATGAGATTTAGCCCCCAGCCCGCTAACAACAGCATAGCTGGCATGAGTAACGGATCTCGGTGGGGCAGTCGCTGATTCGCCACCATATGCAGCCCAATCGCGCATCCCGCCCACACCACTACCGGCCACATCGCCACTATGCTGCGATTTTGGACGATAACAAGGCCAATTTGGTTCAACAGGATGAATAAGCCAGCCAAAATAAGTAGTGTGCGCTCACGCCATTGAATCCGTCGGGTCTGATACACATTCATCAAAGGGGATACTTTCGATATTTCCAAAATGCCCTCTCCCACCGACTATTTTGGGGGAAAGGGCAGCCGGGGTTAGTTGAGCAGGTTTTTCAATAGCGGGGCTAAATGATCGTGCCAGTCATCGGGAATCCGATTAGGGGCAGTGGCTCGTGCGCCACGCAAGGCATGATGTGCCTCAGCCGATTGAAGACGGGCAATTTTCGGCATTAATTTAACCAATGCTTCCTGTGCCAATTTCAGATTGTGGTGGAAGGTCTCAAACACCGATGCTGCTGAAACCGCTTCTTCGCCTTCCCGCCATACATCATAATCCGTAACATGGGCCATAATCGCGTAAGCCATCTCAGCCTCACGTGCCAAAAATGCTTCGGGGCAGGCCGTCATCCCGATAATATCCAACCCCCATTGCCGATAAAGGTTACTTTCTCCGCGTGTGCTAAAGCGTGGCCCCTCAATCGTGATCAACTTACCATCACGATGCACTGTGCCACCCGCTTCCACTACCGCCTCGGCCAATAACCCACGCAGTTCTGGGCTAATAGGGTCAGCAACACCGACATGCGCAACCACCCCTTTTTCAAAAAACGTAGCGTCACGCTGGCCTTTTGTAAAATCCACGAGTTGATCAGGTATCGCCACATGCCCCGGCGCAAAGGCTTCTTGCAATGACCCGACTGCACTCACCGAGACTACATATTTGACCCCCATCAACTTAAGGGCATAGATATTGGCGCGATAGGGTACTTCGCTGGGATTCAGGACATGCCCACGCCCATGCCGGGGAATAAATACTACACGCTGACCACTCAGTGTGCCTGTAATCAAATGATCGCTGGGGCGACCAAATGGAGTGTCGACACTAATTTCCTGAATATCTTTAAGCGCCTCCATCTGATATAACCCGGAGCCGCCAATAATGCCGATGTTAAATTGCTCTGCCATAATTCTGCCCTGCATTTTTTGTACGTAATTAAAACCCGCGCACAGTATAGCAAATTGGATATAGGGCGTAAACGAATTGACCAATAATCACATACGTCTGGTATTTGTAATTACACCCAACTCAGTTTAGCATTATGAAGATTCTAGCGAGATACTTACATCAACTTAACCCGGTCTAAACTTTTAAAGAAACTCAAAAGGGAGAGGGTTGGATGACGGTGGCACAAATTACGCCCTTTGATGGCAAGGTGGCCCTATGGCATTGGCGTGGTGCGGCGGTGGCCGAAAATACGATTGAAGATTTGGTACGCACCATCAAACAATGGTCGCCTTATGTCACGCAGGTGTGGGTCAAAACCAGTGACGGTTCGGATTGGATGTCGCAATACGACACCAAACCCTCTATGGCAATTTCGGGGCCAGCCTCCATTGCCCGCTGGGTGCAAGTGCTTGAAGCCAATGGCATGGAGTTTCATGCGTGGTGTGTGCCCAAAGGCCAAAATATCGAAGCCGAAGCCGACATTATCACCCAAACCTGCCAAGTCCCCGGTGTCCGCAGCATGATTATGGATATTGAACCCTATGCGGGATTTTGGCAGGCAGGCAGTGCTCCCATCCGCCCTTTTATGACTCGTATCCGGCGCGGTGTGGGGGGTAAATTCCATATCGGCATGAGTATGGATCCCCGTCGCCAACATTACAACACCATCTTCCCTAGTGAATGGAAACCCTTTATCAACAGTGTCCACCCGCAAACTTATTGGGCTTCTTTCCAGCGTCCTATCCAAGAAGTCATTGATGAAGTCTATCAAGTCTGGGGGAATTATGGCCTGCCAATATTTCCGGCTTTGCAAGGCAATGCTCCTGCCGCTGAAATTACCCAAGCCCGCAATTATGCTATGCAGCAATACAAAGCAGCGGGTCTAAGTTGGTGGCGCTTCGGGGTCATTGGTTCATCGCAATTTCCTGCCATCAATCAACCCATGAAACCCGGCCCGGTGACACCTCCACCCCCCACAGCCCCACCTCCCGGCGGCGGTGGCTTTGGGCAAGAAATTGTCGTCACGCCCGACAATGACCCACGGTTCACTTTTGGCACATATAACGGGCAACCCCCTAGCCAAGTTTTCCAAACCTTCCCCGGCACATGGGGCTGGCAGGTGCGCTATAAACCAACAGTGGCAACCCAAACCCAAGCATGGGCCTTGTGGACTCCCGGCATCACCCGCAGTGGCTGGTATGAAATTTCAGTCTTTGTCCCTGCCCGCCATGCCACCACCGCCAGTGCCCGCTATCGGCTATATGGAGCCGTCGGTCAGCCCAGTCTGCTGCAAATCAATATCAACCAATCGGCCTATCGCAATCTGTGGGTTCCACTAGGGGTCTATCAGCTTAATGCCAATGATGGGCGGTCAGGTGTGGTGTTCCTAAATGATTTAACAAGCGAGTCCAATCAAGAAATTGCCTTTGATGCGGTGCGCTGGCGTGAAGTCGTCGGTACAAATCCTTCTACGCAATATCTAGCCGATGGCTATGACGTTCCAATGGGAACCAGCACCGAACGCGCCGATACCCAAATCTGGCCCGGTAATTGGTTTGATGCAACGGGCTTTGCCGTGCGTTACTTCATGGGTCAACCCGCCGAGGCCTATCATACCGGGGCTGACTTAAATCTCAATCAACCCTTTTGGGATGCCGATGCCCACAGTCCCGTCTACGCCGCTGCATCGGGAGTCGTCACATTTGCTGGACGCCTCACCGGATGGGGTAATGTCGTCGTCATTCGCCACGACCCCCTCGTCACCAATGGCAAAGTGATGTATGGACGTTATGCCCATGTGGAACAAATTGTGGTACGTGTGGGCGACCGAGTGCAGCGAGGCCAGCAAGTTGCAAATGTAGGCAATGCCGAAGGGGCTTTCCCCTACCACCTGCATTTTGATCTAAGTCAGACCAATATATTAGAGACCGACCCGTTTGATTGGCCGCGTCTCGATCTAAATCGCCTGTTGGCTAATTACAGTAACCCACAGGAGTTCGTGCGGAGTAATCGGCCTGCCCGCCGATAGCTATCACCATACGTTATACATATCGGCGTCCATCTGGCGGAGTTGTTTCATTTGGGGCTCAAGTTGTTCGGGCATGGTGTTGTTAGTATCCAACAAGGTACTGACAGCACCAGCTATCATAATCACGGTTGCCAAAATATAGAGGGGTCGCCCCCAATTTTCCACCATCGGGTTACGCCCAAAGTCACGCCGCCGCCGCCAAAACCACCAAAAAGCCACGGCTGGCAGCATCAAAACAACTAAAGACATTACCAGCATCACCCCAAACAATAAGATTTTCGAGACCGGATGGGTCATGTAAGGGTTGATAATCGAGACCGAAATCAACTGGGTTCCCACAAACTCAACCGACCAGGCCACACAATAAATCAATACCAAGTTAGCGGCCCAGCGGTACATGCGGAACAAGCCCAGCGCGATCATAAATATCAAGACACTTGATGCAAAACTGGCAAACGCGCCAAATAAATTACCATTCGATAGCGCCTCCGAAAACCGACACGAGGCCGAGGCCGCCAAAAAAAATAGAACCGACGATGCGGCCATTACACAACCCGGACGCGCCGGAATGGCACTGGGCAGAGGGCGTGCCTGCGCTGGAAAATCAACCGGTGGAACAGGGGCTGTAGGTAAACTAGGCCCATTAAACGGCAGGGCCGATGGGCGGGGGAGTTCTGGCCCCATTGCTTCGCGTGTCTCGATCTGATCACTAGATTCGTATTGCATTTCAAGTTTCTCTGTTCAAGTGCAAATCAGTAAGGGCAGGCCTATTAAGCGACCTGCCCCATTATTCTATCGGTGATGCGAAAAGTACAGTTGTTAAATTTGACCGACTAGGCGCGGGATGCCACTAAGCCGTGTGCAACCTCAGCTTCACTCAGAGTGGCGTCGAACAAATGCAACGCCTCATCCGCTGTTGTCTTATCCAAATTCAATGGGGGCATAAACCGAATGGTGCTTTGACCACACCCCAACAGTAACAGGCCATTATTGAAGGCACGATTTAGCACGTCCATTTTCAACTGCCGAGCAGGTTCTCTGGTTTGCTGATCGGCCAGTAGTTCGACGCCAAACATCATGCCAATACCACGCACCACGCCGATACTAGGATGACGTGGCATCATTTCTTCAAGGGCATCCATCATATACTGGCCGACTTCGGCAGCATTTTGCAGCAGGCTAGGTTCCCCACCTTTACCTTCAATAAGGTCAAGGGTCGCCATTGATGCCGCACAGCTTAATGGATTACCCCCAAACGTATTGCCATGGGAGCCGGGAACCCACTCGCCCATAATGCTTTCGCGGGCAATAATCGCGCCGAGGGGCATCCCACTGGCAATGCCTTTGGCACTTGAGATAATGTCTGGTTCAACTCCGAAATTTTCAATCGCCCACCATTTACCTGTGCGACCAATGCCAGACTGGACTTCATCCGCGATCAACAAAATGCCATATTTGTCGCATAGGGCACGCAAAGCCGGGAAAAAGCCGGGGGTTGGCACAATATAACCACCCTCACCCTGAATTGGTTCCACCAAAACAGCGGCCACTTCGTCCGAGGGGACAATCGTATTAAAAATGGTGTGTTCAATATAATCTACAATGCGTTCACCATAATCGTCAAACCCATCCATTGCCAACATGGGGCGATAGGCATTGGGATAGGGGACATGGGTGACACCGGGTACTGTGGGGAAATAGCCGCGCCGCTGGATAGGCTTGCTGGAGGTCACACTTAATGCCCCCATGGTGCGGCCATGAAAACTTCCCAAGAAGCCAATAATCTGACTACGGCCCGTGTAATATTTAGCCAGTTTCAGCGCACCTTCAACGGCCTCAGTACCACTGTTGGCAAAAAACACCAGCGCATTTTCTTCGAAGGGGGCAATCGCAGCGAGGCGTTCAGCCAGTTCAACTTGTAAAGGATAGTAAAAGTCGGTTCCCGCCATATGCAGGAATTTATCGGCCTGATCTTTAATGGCCTGCACGACTTTTGGATGCGAATGACCCGTTGCATTGACAGCGACACCTGTCGTCATATCAATATAACGCCGCCCATCAACATCCCACACTTCGGCCCCGCGTCCATGTGACATTACAAAAGGGTAATCACGGGTATACGAAGGCGAGACGACTTTGGCATCACGCTCAACATAGGCTTTAGCGTTAGGGCCAACGACGTATTCAAAGTGACTGCTCATATTTTGAAAAAAACTCCTTGAAATTGGGGATACACGATGATTATAGCGCAGCAGCAACCCTTTTTCGAGTAATCGTTAGGGGCTGCTGGCTTGGGGAGTTTTACTGAGGGCAAAAACACCTAATGTTGACGCTCGAACCGATAGCCAACACCCATCTCATTTAAGATGTAGATGGGCTGCTGGGGGTCAACCTCAATTTTTTTACGGAGATGCCAGATGTAGACACGTAGATAGTCTATATCATTGATATATTCAAAGCCCCACACATTTTCTAGCAAGGCCCGATAATCCACCACGCGGGGTGAAAACCGGACGAGCATTTCCAAGAGTTTAAATTCGATGGGGGTTAACTTGGCGGGGTTTCCATCCACCGTAACCCGGCGCTCATCCAAATTGATCGAAAGATAGCGGTCATTATATTGAATCCCACTGCGCGTCGGGGTATAAGGAGTCGAAGCACGCCGCAAATTAGCGCGGATACGGGCCATCAACACCTCTTTATTAAAGGGTTTTTCAACATAATCATCCGCCCCCACATCAAATCCTCTGACAATATTTTCGGGTTCGACCCGGGCTGTCAGCATCAAAATCGGGACTTTGCTGACCTCCCGAATACGCTGGCAAACCACATACCCGTCCATATCCGGCAACCCTAAATCCAAGACTATCAGATTGATCTTCTGTTGATAAAGTTGCCGCAAACCGTCTCGACCAGTTGAAGCTGCGACGACAGTGTAGCCTTCTCGTTCACAGTTGGTTGTGACTAGCTTTTGGATGATTTCATCATCATCAATCACCAGAATTGTCGTTTTAGCTCCCATATCTGGCTCCCGTCCACTTTCCCTAAGATTTACTCCAGCATGAATTTATTCCTCACAGGCTTCTCAATACTGCATTTTCCCCCTAGCCTGCTACAATTAACATTATAATGGATATACATCCTCTGCCAACTGAAAAAAGCCTAAAATTTTCATGATGAATCGCAAACAATCCGGCAATACTCCTTCACGTCAGCAGTATCTCGACATCAAAAAGAACTTCCCCCATGCCATTGTCTTCTTTCGCATGGGCGATTTTTATGAAACATTTGATGCTGACGCCGAACTTGTCGCCCGTGAGCTCGACCTTACCCTCACGGGGCGGCCCTTTGGTAAATCCGAACGGGTCCCGATGGCGGGTGTACCCTTTCATGCGGCGGAGAACTACATTGCCCGCCTCATTGAAAAGGGCTATCACGTCGCTGTGGTGGATCAACTAGGTTCTGAACCCGTTGATGGGATAGTCCCCCGTGAAGTCACCCAAGTGGTCACCCCCGGCACAATTGTTGCCCCTTCCATGCTGGCAGATCGCCAAAACAACTACCTATTGGCCCTTGTACCAGAGATGGACTACAACGGCGGTTCATGGTCATATGCAGGATTGGCTTATGTAGATATTACCACAGGTGAGTTTGCAGCGACCGAATTTCAGGGAGAAAACACGCCACTGGCTGTTTTAGAAGAATTGGCTCGTCTGACCCCGCGCGAAGTCTTGATGGCCCAAAGCTGGATCGAACGCAAAGTGACCATGCCACCGGAAACCAATTTAACCCCCCTACCTGACTATCGTTTTGAAGCAGGGGCGGCCCGTTCCATTTTGCTGCGCCAATTTGAGGTGCGCACGCTTGAAGGTTTTGGTCTGGAAGAAAAACCATTAGCGATGCGGGCGGCAGGGGCCATTGTTCATTATCTAGGTGAAACACAACCTTCGGCCCTTGAGCATCTCAATTCCATCCGCACCTATTCGACATCTGGTTTCATGGCGTTAGATGCCTCAACTCGTGCCAATTTGGAAATTGCCAAGACCCTACGTTCAGGCCGCACCCGTGGATCGCTTTTGGATGTGCTAGACCATACCGTCACACCAATGGGAGCACGCCTGTTGCGTACATGGCTTGGTCAGCCCCTCTTGGATATTAAACGTATCAATGCTCGTTTGGACGCGGTACAGGTCTTTTATGCACATGGCACACTCCGCGCGGAATTAATTGCCCTATTGAAGCAAGTGTCCGATCTCGAACGCCTAACCAACCGAGTAGTGATGGGCAAGGCTGGCCCGCGCGATTTGCAAGCCTTATCCAATACCCTCGCGCTTGTGCCGGAATTGCGGGATTTGGTGGCAGGTCATCCCCAAATGAGCGCCCTAACTGACCGATTGGCACCTCTGCCCGACATTCGTCAGCAAATTGACACCGCCCTGAACGATGAAGTGCCTGCGCTGATGAACCAAACAGGGGTTATTCGGGCAGGATATTCGGATGAACTGGACGGCATCTATTTTGCGGTGCGGGAAGCTAAAGAATATGTAGATAATTTGGAAAATGTCGAGCGCAACCGAACGGGGATAAAAAGCCTTAAGGTCGGCTTCAACAAGGTCTTTGGTTATTACATTGAGGTCTCGCACGCCAACACCAATCTTGTGCCAGATGACTACCTCCGCAAGCAAACATTGGTCAATGCCGAACGCTACATCACTCCCCAGTTGAAAGAATATGAGTCGCTAATCCTCAACGCCGAAGAACGTGCTCTCGAAGTCGAAATCCGTCTCTTCCGTGAGCTGTGTGACTTTATTGGCAGTCAGAGTAAAATTCTGTTGGAAACCGCCCGTGCCATCGCCCATTTGGATGTATTTGCTGGACTCGCTGAGGTTGCCGCCCGCAATGGTTATATCCGCCCCTTTTTGACCGAAGACGACGTTTTGGAAATCCAGCAAGGTCGTCACCCCGTTGTGGAGCGCACTTTGCAGGGGGAGCAGTTTGTCCCGAATGATGTTTTTTTTGATCCCAACCAGCGCATCATTGTCATTACTGGCCCCAACATGGCGGGCAAAAGTGTCTACATGCGCCAAGTGGCCCTCATTGTGTTGATGGCGCAAATCGGCTCATTCGTCCCGGCTGATGCCGCCACCATCCGTCCGGTAGATCGGGTTTTCGCCCGGGTTGGTGCCCAAGATGAGATTCACGCAGGGCAGTCCACTTTTATGGTTGAGATGACCGAGACCGCTGCGATTTTGGCGCATGGCACACCCGCGAGCCTAGTTATTCTGGATGAGATTGGGCGAGGCACCAGTACCTATGACGGTATGGCAATTGCACGGGCGGTGGTCGAATACCTGCATAATAATCCCCGCCTCGGCTGTAAAACACTGTTTGCCACCCACTATCATGAACTGACCGAACTCGAAAATATTCTGCCGCGAGTGCGGAATTATAATGTCGCCGTGGCAGAAGAAGGCGACCATGTGGTGTTTTTACATCATGTTCAGCCGGGAGGGGCAGATCGTTCCTATGGAGTGCATGTCGCTAAATTGGCGGGGATTCCTAAAGCAGTGATTAATCGGGCCAATGAAATTTTGACCCAGTTGGAAAGCCAAGCCAGTAACTTTCAGGTCAAAAAGACTAAGAAAGAATCCGACTATCAGATCTCGCTGTTTGATGACAAGCGCCACCCAGTCATGCATGAACTTCAGCGGCTGGAAATCAATACCCTCTCACCTATTGACGCGCTGACCAAACTCTATGAATTGCAGCGCATGGCGAAAGAGGATTAACCTATGCACAATCCTTATCGTCAGCAACCTGAACCCGATGAACCGTATCGTTTTTTTTGCACAGTACCAACCTTTAACCAAGCTTCGTTGTTGGCAAAGCCACATTTGGCCGCTGCGGTAATTGCCCAGCTTAAAGCAACAACCGCCGCTATCCACCCCAATCATCAATTATGGGGTTATGTGGTGCTGCCAGAAAGTGTGCAGTTTGTGTTGGAGGTCGAGGCCGAGCGCGACTATCATCTGTATGTAGAAACCTTCAAAGAAGCCAGTACCCTCAGCCTAACGCAGCAGATTTTGGCGCATGACGAAGATTTGATAGATGCCATCACCTTTTTTAATCCGGCATGGAACGCACCCGTCTATCAAATCTGGCAGGCGGGCTATCATAGCCAACTCTTGGAAAGCCCCTATGCTGTCTCCAATAAGGTGGCCGATTTGATTTTTAAGCCTGTCACGCAGGGCTTAGTTACTCACCCCGCCGACTGGCCGTATAGCAGCTATCAGCCGTGAAAGGTTTCTTCTATGAGCAACTCCCTTGACCAGATGATTGAACGACTGGCTGCCATTGATTGGAGCCTACAAGCTGATAGTTGGAACAAGCATCCCAAAAGTTTATGGGTACTGTTGCAGGAATACATGGCTAGAATTGCCCATTGGGGCGAAAGATTAGAGAACCCCCCTACACATATTATCTTTGATGTGGTTCAGTATATTGACCCAGAAGCCCGCGCCAACTATGACGCAATCGAAAAACTTCACCACCTCCGCATAAATGATTCTCGATTTTATGAAGCTTTTATGATGATACGGCTGCTCGACTGGGCCGTTTTGGAAGAGAGGCAAGATTTAGCCAAATTTGAATTGCCGCCGCCCTATGAGCCAATGCTGCGATTTTTGGAGCGAGGAGGTTGGTTTGGTGGTGAGCATGGCTGGATTGAAGTGGCTTATCGCTCCTTCTACATCTCTAGCGTTCGATGGGAATTGTTGGCCTACCGTGCACTCATGACTGACCTCAGTGACGAGGCATTAGACGCAATAGATGCTGAGAATGAAAAAGGGGGATAAGGAGAGGTGGCATTCATCCAGAACATAGGATAAGCGTTCTATTACTGTGGGTTATATAAGTATAATTTGAATCCGTTACTATAGTAACGCATTTATGGATGTAGACCATATCAATTAACTTGAATTTGGCCGTTAAATAAAGGGGTTTTGTGGTAGGGCATAGGTTAATGGCAACCTACACCCTGTGATATAATTACACTTTTATTGGCCGAAGGGGGTTGAGGTGGCGGGGAATTGATATTCCAGCGTCGGGATAATCACTGGTTCAGGATTTAGGCCGATATAGGTTCGCCATTGACGCTCCAAATCTAGGAACGTAATGCCTGTCACCTGCTCTAATGCTTCTGGCAAACTGACATTGGAATCCATCAACTCAATAATTTGGCGATGCACCTCGTAGCCACCATAGGTATTGACCAGCCAATTGATAAAGGACGTACCCATTTCATAACCAAGGTGGGTGCAACCATCCTGCGCAGGTGAGCCGACCATGCCGCTTGGCCCTTGATCTTGTAAGGTCGCCAAATCCACACCCATTTCGGCTAGATGGCGCATCCGCTGGTCAAAGGGGCCCGAATCGGTCTCAAAAAAGGTGGCGTCGCCTTCAATCCACCATGCAGGCCCGCGCCCGTCATAAAATTGGAATTGATAGAGATGGGCGACTTCATGAGTTGCTACCGAGGCGGCGAAACGCATCTGCCATTGCAGATCACGTGGCTCGTTCCAAATACAATCCTTACGAATTTCCTCAATTTCTAGCCCACGCACGCGCAGTACCACCGATTGGGTATCATCACTGGCTTGTCCGGTAGTACGAGGATTGGCAATGCCGCCGGGTTCAAATTCACCGATCGAATCACCGGGTGGGAAGATGACCACAATCGGTTTGAAGGGTAGCAAGCCACCAAAGCCTTTTTCATATTTATCGCGGACTTGAGCCAGCGCCGTGACGACTTCCACACCCAACTGCTCTGGAAAGTCGAACCAATAGGCAATGACATCTTGGCTTTCAATGCGATGCCATTCACGGGTGGGGTCAATATAGACTACCTCGACAGGAGTCGTTTCGATAGAAGTCCCAGCGTCGTCGCTGACACGAAACCAGACCTTAAACTTCTGCCAAGGGGGGAGACCACCACGATCAAAAGGTATGCCCTGCCATTCATTCGGATTGGCGGTCAAATCGGCTTGGGCACGGCCTTTGCCACCCCCCGCTGATTCATACATGACATTGACGCCTAAAATTGCATGGCCTTCCGGCGGGGTGATGGTCGCGGTAAACTGCATCCCATGCGGATACTTTGTAACATAAGTCACAGACGAGAAGGTATAGCCCTCGACCGTTTGATCGTCAAATAGAATGGGATCAGCCGTCATAGCTACGGTTTCAAGGGAATATTCCAAATCTTCGACGGGCAAAAAGGTGGCAGTAGGTAAAAAGGGTTGTTGTGGATGGCCTGTTGCCAAGGCCGACCCACCCAGTAGGCCAACAGCAACTACAACCAATACGAATAATAAACTGGCAAATCCTAAAAAGCCTTGTTTCATGCTGCGACTCCGATTAATCTTTTACTTTGTGTATTTACTGATGAGAAGGCTGGTCGGGTTGAAACTCCATCATTTCCACAGTTGGTTACTTATCATTTTGGTGATCTGCATCGGCTCGTATCCTTCGATGAGCCACGCCCAAGCGGTTGATCCCCACGGGGAGGCCCTTATCTTTTGGCATCCCCACACAGGGGAACGCGAAAAAGCCCTCAATGAACTGGTGGCCCGATTTAATGCCGAAAACGAATGGAAGATTACCGTTGAAGCCCGTAACCTGCAAAATCCCGGTCTGCTGTATGACCAACTGGTGTTGCAATTAACCTCTGCTCCAGAGAATCGCACCTTGCCGAATGTTTTCGTCGCTGCCCCCTATGAAACCGCCAGCTTGGCACTGGGTGGGCCACTTTTGGACTTATCAGCTTTTATTGAGGATGGAGAATGGGGATGGCCGGATAGGGAGGATTTTGTCCCCAGTAGCGCTGAACTCGGCCATGATCCTTTTACGGATGCCCAATGGGGGTGGCCGGAACGTCTATATGCCGAAACGCTTTATGTCAATATGACGGCCCTGAAAAAACTGGGATTCACATCGCCGCCTATAACGTTGGCCGAACTGAGTGATATGGCGTGTCAATTTTTTGATCAAAATAATACCCCGGCATTTTTGCTGGAAACCCGCGCTGGAGTTTGGGCAGGATTAGCGGCGGGGGGGATTTTTGAAAACGATCCAACGCCGACTTATACCCTCAACACAGCAAGTATGACGAACGCGGTGCAAACCATGAATGACCGGCTGGGGGAGGGATGTATCACACGCCAAACAACGGCATTTGCAGCCCAAGAGGAGTTTAGCGCAGGGCATACTCTATTTTATTTTGGCAGCACATCGGCACTACCGATTGTTAGGGAGGCCATCCTTGCGAACCCTGACACGGCATTTGATTGGCAAATCGCCCCTCTCCCCGGTTCACCTATACCCTATTTAGCTGGCCCAACCATGAGTATTTTCAGCCATACACCCGAAGCTGATCTCGCCGCGTGGCTATTTGTGCGCTGGTGGCTGTCACCAGAAATTAACGCGGAGTGGAATCGGATTACGGGTAGTTTGCCAATCCGTGAATCATCTGGGGAGATGATGGCGGCGGATTTTGAAAACTTTCCACAATGGCAGACAGCGTGGGAAATCGTTAAGCAAGGGGGGCAGTTTGAGCCAAGTGTCGCGGCACAGGATGTGGTGAGGTTGGAAATCGAATTTGCGATTGGGCGGATTTTGGACGACCCCACCTCATTAGAAAGAGAGTTAAAAGCCCTGAGTGCACTCGCTAATGAGGTATTGGGGGCATATGCTCCAACAACATTACAGGCGAGTCCATGAACCCGCCTGTAATGGTTGAGTCAATTTCCAGCTATTGGGCAGCAGCAGCAAACCAGCTTTGCACATCCACGACCCAGCCTAATGCACCACTGGCATCTTGAACCTGCCACCAAACAAAATATTCGGCCTGATAGGGGCCAGCCACGACGGTCAAAACTTCACCTGCGGTCAATTTGCGGACGCGGGTTGCAGCAACGGACGGATTTTCACGCAGGTTAGCACCAGCGCCATCGGCAGAGACGGTAATCGTTGTGCCAACTCCAATACCGGGGGTGGTGAAAACCGCATCACCAAATACCAAACGTTTAGTGTTAAAATCATCGAGGCTGGCAGTGATCCAACCGGTCACACCTTCGGCCAAGTCCACCTGACGCCATTTCACACCAGCGGGGTCAGTTTGTTCCACGCCACGATAGAGTACCCGATCACCCCACAACAGGGTATCAATTTTTAGGGAAGTAGGATCGGGCAGAGTATAGACCACCACTGGATTATCAGGTGTGACGCTAGAAGAAATTTCAATAATCTGGTTGCTAAAGCCTTCACGGTTTGGTTCAGCCTGAACTGTTCGGAATTGGTTGACCACAGTACCCGCCAAAAATGCAGCCACAATAATCACTGCAAAAACGGCCCGCTTCCCCCAAAAAGATTGCGACTTAAACATCGTTCCAAAGCTCCTTCAACTGCCCCCCTATTTATGGAGCAGTGTTTTGTGTATGTTCTTATGCTTGGCAAGCCAAAAGCGCGGGAGAGTGTAGACTATCCCCAACCGAGACGCAAGACCTCCGTTGGGGAATAAGCCGCTAATCGTCCAATTTGACTAGGGCAGTAAGCTGCTCCATAACAATTCGGGCGTCACGTATTCCAAATTCGAGCCATCGGGTTGAATGCGATAGGTGCCAGTCTGCAAGGGGCTTGGTGTGCCTTCTTGCTGCGAAATATGGAAATAGATACCTTCTGGATTCCACACGATAATACCCGGACGAGTCACCAAATTTTCACCGGGAGGGCCATCGAATTGTAGCAGCACCTTTTGTTCATCGGTTGCTGGAACATAAATCACCAGTCGTAATGGATGAATTGGGCCAAAAGTGCCCTCGGTGGCTGCCCAATAGACAATGGCGGTGTCATCGGGGGCATAGGCCGAAAACCACGCAAGTGTGCCGGAGGGGGCCAGCGGAAAACTATTGCCTTCATCAGCCACATCGGTCAGCCATAACCCCCGGAAAAAACTTTCGAGGGGCTGTGAAGAACGCCACGCTACAAAACGGCGTCCGGTCTGCTCCAAAGTCAAATCCTTAGCGGGATAGGCGGCATCTAACGCCCCCACACGGGCGAATAGTTGCTGTGAAAGAGCACCTTGCAAGCCCATGTCGAATGTCACGACTGAGTCGGATACCCACCCCTGTGCAATATAGATGAAATTGGCGTCGGGTGAGATACCGCCCATATCCACTTCACCAGCGGGGCGCGGACGGAAAATGGTATTTTGAGCGTCTTGGCGGATGGCAAGGGCTGAATTGCCTTGTTCATCGAGCGTGGTAAACAAAATTCGGGTGCTATCGGGTGACCAGAAAGTGGCCGCACAGGCACTATCCGTGTCAAAACGATCCACTTCCAAACCTGTCAACAAATCAATGATGGCACAGGTCGAGGTCGTCTCATTTTCCAATTCTTTGACAATGCCATATTGCCCATTGTTGCTGACGGGATAGACCCCATCGCGGTTGCTGATATTATAGGCATAGAGACGGCTGTCGAGGGTTAAATTCAAAATACGATAGCCAGCCGTAAAGTCTTGAATATTAAAAAACAGCGTGCCGGGAATCAACGGCTCAGGCAATGGCGGGGTAGGCATCGCTGAAACTGGCGGCAGTAAGGGACTATTGGTCGGCATTTGACCGGGGTTCAGCGGGGCAGGCCATTGATAGCCCCCTTGCCCTTTGGCTGGAGATACCACCCCGATCAATATCATCACCAATGCAAATAGGAAAACACGCATTCGTTTCACAAGCAAACTCCTTGCCGTTTGCGATTTCATTTACAATCTTCAGCGTTCTAGGATACTACAACTTAGGGAGATGCGCTTACCCTAATCTTGAGGTGGTGGGGGCAATGATTCGGCTAAAAATGGGGGTGGGGTTATAGTTTCGCTGTAGAGCAAATAATCCACCTGAGCAATCGGTACCCGATCTTCATCCTTGTGATAAGCCAATATCCGCAAATCGGCGCCAAAGTCAAGTTCACGCAAATAGACTTGGGCTTTTTCGCCATCGGAGCGCAGGCCATAAAATTCGGCACGGGGATATAGTTGATAGTTGCCGACACCAAAATTCCACCCAGTCCAGCTTGTCAACACGGCCCCTCGCTCCGAAACAAACACACTTGGCACCACCGAGAGATGACTCATGCCTAAATAGGGAATGGCATAACGCAATACCAGTTCCCCTTCGGTGACTAACGCGGCAGATGAGGCCTGATTGGGAGGTAAGGGAATAGCTCCCATCACCAACACCACGCCTGACTCAGTTTGCCATAGGTGGCCGTGTATGACATCTTGCACAAGGTCTTTGAAATAATCCATTGCTTGGGTGTCCATCTGGTTTGCCAATGAATAGGGGCAAGTCTCATCAACCCGCCCCTATCAACATAGCGTATTTTTGACTAGATTGCTCTAGGCTTTTGGCCCAGCATTTTTAACATCTTCGCTAGCACGATCCGCAAATTTCTCGAAGTTTTTACGGAACATGGCGGCTAGTTCACGCGCTTTGGCATCATAGGCAGCGGGGTCGGCCCATGAATCACGCGGATTGAGAATGGTTGAAGGCACGCCCTGAATGGCTTTGGGGATATGCAACCCGAAAAACGGCTCCTCAACAAACTCGGCTTTTTCCAGTTCGCCTTCAAGCGCGGCATGGACCATGCGGCGGGTATAGGGCAGGTCAATGCGTGACCCTACCCCATATGGGCCACTCGACCAACCCGTATTAATCAACCATACATTACTGCCGTGCTCACGGATTTTCTCGGCCAATAGTTCGGCATAGGCA
Source organism: Chloroflexota bacterium (assembly GCA_016234595.1). GTDB lineage: Bacteria > Chloroflexota > Anaerolineae > Aggregatilineales > J027 > CFX10. The sequence continues at coordinate 103,685 of JACRBG010000026.1, forward strand.
GTGGGATGTAGCGGCATAAACGGCGCACCAAAACAGGCACTAAAGGTAGCAGAGGGTTCAGTAACTCCGCGTTCAGTCCCTGCCACTTTCGCCGTATAACCACTGATGAAGTGATACATAGCCTGTTCGGGGGTCAAGCGCGATACGGGTGGCAACACCCCAAAGGCATCGGCGGTCAAGAAAATGATATTTTCAGGATGACCACCCAAACCGGTCTCGCTAGCATTCGGGATGAAATCAATTGGGTAGGAACAACGAGTGTTTTCCGTCAACGAATCATCGTTGAAATCGGGGCGGCGATTGCGCGGGTCGAGCGGCACATTTTCCAAAATCGTGCCAAAACGCTGCGTGGTCGCATAAATTTCAGGTTCTTTTTCGGCGCTCAATTTGATGGTCTTGGCGTAACATCCGCCTTCAAAATTGAAGATGCCGTCGTCGCTCCAACCATGCTCATCGTCCCCAATCAGAGTGCGGGAAGAATCGGCTGAGAGAGTCGTTTTGCCTGTGCCGCTTAAGCCAAAGAAAACAGCGGTGTCGCCAGCAGGCCCAATATTGGCCGAGCAGTGCATTGGCATAATGCCCATGTTCGGCAGCAGATAGTTCATAACCGTAAAAATGCCCTTCTTGACTTCCCCGGAATAGAGGGTTCCGAGGATAATAATCATGCGACGGGCAAAATTGATGCCAATAAACGTGGGGGAACGGGTGCCATCTTCTTCGGGGTTGGCTCCTAGATGGGGCGCGGCAAGGACGGTGAAAGCAGGTTCATGCACAGCCAATTCTTCACGAGTTGGACGCACGAACATATTCCATGAAAACAAGCCATGATAGGCCGCTTCACTGATAATCCGAATGGGCAGGCGGCATTTCACGTCGGTGCCAGCAAAGGCATCAACCACATAGAGTTCTTTTTCCAGTAGATAGCGGCGCAACCGTTCATATAAACGGTCAAACACTTCAGGGGTGACGGCTTGGTTGTTGCCCCACCAAATGTCCTCATGCACCTGTGGTTCATCTACAATAAATTTATCTTTGGGTGAACGTCCGGTGTACTGCCCGGTCAAGACGCGCAGTGCCCCAGCATCCGTTAAAATTCCTTCACCGTTCCGAATGGCATGTTCATAGAACTCAGCGGGGTTCAAATTCCAATAGACACGCCGCTTTTCCTGAAATCCATGCTCTTCAAGACCGATGTGGCTCATCACATGAACGTGCTCAGTAGTGGCAACGTTAGCCATAAACGTATATCTCCTTATGTAGTACACCAATGGGCCAAAAAATCTCCGCTATCTCCATTGCGAAAACACCTGCCCATTGATTTAGTTTTTCTCTAGCTCTAGTATATTCGCGTGACAAAAAGTATATTGACTGGACACAGTCAATTGATCCCCCTATATTGTCGGGCAAACTCGCTGACCCCTTTCCTAAAAACCCGACTATTTCAATTCTGGGTTAATCACACGGGTAGGTAAAATCATTTCCGTCAATTCTAAGTGGGGAATCAGCCCAGCTGATTCTAAACACCACTCATTTTTTTCGGCGTCGTAGATAATGTCGGTTAATGAGGTGTTTGGGATCTGACGTTTATCGGCTGGTATCTCCATGCGTAATACGCCACGCACAATGGCGTGAATTGTACCACCATGTGTCACTACCAACAGATGTTCCCCACGATGATTTTTAACATATTCTAAAATAGCGGGTGCAACACGGGCGCTGTGGTCGTTAAAACTTTCGCCACCGGGACGCCGCACATTAAATGGATTTGCCATGACTTGAGCAAAACGCTCCGCATCCCATGTCCGCACTTCTTCTTCGGTCAACCCTTGCCACTCGCCCACATCAATCTCGCGCAGTCGGGCATCAATAACAAATTCCAAACCGAGCGCCTCGGTGACATATTCGGCTGTTTGGAGGCAACGACTGAGATCACTCGTATAAATTCGATTGATATTCCAACTTTTTAAATGTTGCGCAAGAGCTTGGGCTTGGACATGACCAGTGTCATCCAACGGAACAGCGGCGTGACCTTGCCATTTGCCATTGGCATTCCACTCGGTCTGCCCATGCCGAACTAACGTTAAGCGTGTCTGCATGTGAACTTTTGCGCCTCCCGAACGCAAAAAATCGTGATGAAATAATGGCAAGTTTACCCCATCTTGTATCCAAACAGGTTGACCGGCTAGGTCATTTACCCAATGGACAATAAAACCCCGCTTACTTGATTTGGGCGGGGTTTCTTAGGTCAATTTTTAACTAACTAAAGAGTTCGGCCAGCGCTTTATCCAAGGTTGCTTTGGAGGGGCGAATCTGCTCTTCAGTCAAGTTCGCCAGCGGTGTATCGGTCAGGCGGGCATTTTCCACGACGGTTGACCGTTCTTGATCAATGTAGATTAACCCGGTGATAATGACCTGCTCCTTACGAGCCTGTTCCAAGACACGGAAGGCACTCGCCCGGTCGGTGGGGTCGTGGGCATCATCCAGTTTCTTCAAGCGTACCCAACTTCCATCGTGCAGTTGGACATCTTGGGATTTGCCCTCTTCGTAATCTACCGCAATATCGTCTTGGCCTTGCACAAAACCAAGCTCATTCAAGATTTCGCGGTGTTCCTTACCCCAGTGATAACTCTTGGTTGAGTCATCAGCATCATTAAACGTCACGCAGGGGCTGATGATGTCAATGACGGCTGTGCCACGATGGCTGAAAGCAGCCCGAAGTAACGACCGAATTTGCTTGGCGTCACCAGAGAACGAACGCGCGACAAACGAGCAATCCGCCAACAGAGCTTCGGCACACAGATCAATGGCGGGTAATTCATTCTTGCCCGCGTACTTGGTCTTTTGACCAAAATCGGCTGTCGCGGAGAATTGGCCTTTGGTCAGACCGTAGACGCCGTTGTTTTCGATGATATAGACCATTGGCACATTGCGACGGACTAGGTGTTTGAATTGGCCGAACCCAATATTGCCTGTATCCCCGTCACCAGAAACGCCGATGGCTTTAAGGTGATGATTTGCCAACACCACGCCCGTTGTCACAGAAGGCATACGCCCATGAATCGTGTTAAAGGCGTGGGAGCGGCCCATAAAATAGGCCGGGGTTTTGGATGAGCAGCCAATCCCGCTCATCTTGACCACCATGTTTTGGTTCAGGCTATATTCAAAGGCGGCCTGCTGAATTTGATTTGAAATTGAGTTATGGCCGCAACCGGGGCAAAGGGTAGATGGTCTACCGTTATAATCCGCCGCCAACAGGCCAAGTTCATTCGTTTTTGTACGACCCATGACTTATTTCCCTTCCATTTCCAGCAGTTGAGCCATAATCCATTCCGCATCCAATGGCATCCCATTGCAGCGGGCAATACTGCGAAGATCAGGCGCTTTTTCTGGGAAATCAATCCGCATAATCTGGGCCATCTGACCTTCTTCATTGTTTTCGACGACGTAGACCCGGTCATAGCCGTTGATGAATTCACCCACTTTGGGGGAGAGAGGCAGCGCTAAAATCCGCAAATAATCTACGCTGATGTCGCGGCGGGCCTTCAGATAATCCAGCGCCTCTTTAATGGCATAGTCGTTGCTGCCATAGGACACAATCGCAATCTTAGCGCCCTTGCTCTTTTGCACAACAGGCTGAGGGAGAATTTCGCGGGCGGTGTTCATCTTGTGAGCCAAACGCTTCAGATTGTTGTGCCAGTCTTCGACTTTTTCACTATAGCCAGCATTCTCATTGTGACCTGTGCCACGTGTGAAATAGGCCGCATTGGGGTGATCGGTTCCGGGTAGGGTACGATAGGTAATCCCGTCCCCATCCACATCCCGATAACGTGCCCATTGACCACCTGCTTTTTGTAAGTCTTCGGCAGTCAAAACCTTACCACGATCCATAGGGCGGTCAGGGTATTTAAATTTGCTGCTGATGTGTAGGTTCATTCCCAACTCAAGGTCGCTCAAGACAAATACGGGCGTTTGCAGACGCTCCGCAAAGTCAAAGGCTTCCCACCCAAATTGGAAACACTCTTCCATATTGGCAGGCAGCAAGACGACTTGGCGGGTATCACCGTGACCGAGGAAGTGTGTAAACAGCACATCACCTTGCGAAGTCCGGGTAGGCAGGCCTGTGCTTGGCCCCATACGCTGAATGTCCCAAATAACAGCGGGCACTTCAGCGAAATAGGCCAACCCGGTAAACTCAGCCATCAAGGAAATACCCGGCCCACTGGTGGCAGTCATTGAACGTGCTCCGGCCCAGCCCGCCCCAACAATCATACCGATAGCTGCTAACTCATCCTCCGCTTGGACAATCGCATAGGTCGCCCGACCTTCGGCATCATGGCGATAGGATGCTAAATATTCTTGCAAGTTTTCGGCGACACTACTGCTGGGGGTGATGGGATACCAAGCCACAAACTCTACCCCACCAAAAACAGCCCCAAGGGCAGCGGCAGCATTACCTTCAATCATCATCATATCTTTGTTGAAGGTCGCGTCGGGCATGGATTCGCACCAATAGGGGTCAATCTTTTGCAGATTGTTCTTGGCCCAATCATAGGCCAGCTTGACCAAGCCAAAGTTCATTTCAATTGGTTTGGCTTTGCCACCGAAATGATAACTTAATGCCCCTTCAATTTGAGCCATATCAATGTTAAATAGATAGGCGAGAGCACCGACATACACCATGTTGGCGACATATTCTTTGAGGGCTTGGGCCGGATTCAGTTGGGCAGTGAGTTCATCCACCGGAATTCGATAATAATAAAGGTCGTCGCGGCTGGGCGTCACGACATTCCATTTTTTCTTACCAGTGGGGGCGTCCATTGGATAGATACAAACGCCACCGGGAGGCAAGGCGGCGACATCCTCGGCAAAAGTGTCAAAATTATAAGTCACCAGCACTTCCGCTTTGTTGCGATGGGCGCGGTAATTATCTTTATTGACTCGAATATAGAACCAAGTGGGTAACCCATAAATATTAGATGGAAACAGGTTTTTCCCGGTTGCGGGAACCCCCATTTTGAACAACGCCCGCAGCAGGGTATTGTTCGAGGTTTGGCTTCCCGTTCCATTCGTCGTCGCCACCACGAACGAAAAATCGTTCACAATGCGCTGACCACTATGGAGTTGGGTCGCCGGTGCTTGTTGTAGATCCACAACAGTCATGAAATTGAAACTCCTACTCTACATTGGGGCTTTAGATAAATATTGGGCCAACTGGCCCAATTTTTCTGCACTCAACTTCTGACGACTGATTTACCGCGTCGCCCCATTACCACGATGTTCTTCATGGGTATGGTACGATGGCAGTAGTTTGGTATGCTCTTCAAATGCTCTCAAGCTGCTATCTACATCTCCGCGAATAATGTCTTCGGTGATGCGCTCGTGATATGACCATACTTCGCTGAGATAAGCCAAGTCGGCATATTTGTTCAGTTCAACTGCTTCATAGGCTTCCCAGTAGGCTTCGAGCAAGCCACGCACAAATACATTATCCAATTTGGAGAAGATGGTGAGATGAAATTCACGATGTTCCGCATGGGGAATTCGGACAGGTGAGCCGCGCAGTTTTTCCCACGCCCGGGCCACCAGTTGACGTAGCCGCGTTTTGTCGTCGTCCGTCAGGCGAGCGACAGCTTCATGCCAAAATGACATTTCGACATGTTTGCGTAAATCGCTGTAATCATCAAATAGGGTGATGTCACCTGCCAGCGCAAAGAAGAGACTTAGACGTACCGCCGACATAAAGTTGAACTCTTGGCGGTGGATACCTGTGCGGGGGCGCACTGTCACTAGACCCAATACCCGTGCCACCTCCAATTGTTCACGCAATTTACTGACGCTGACGTGCAATTCGCTGCTTAACTGGCCCAATGCAGGAATGCGCGTATCAGCTTCTGGTTGGCAGCTTGCCTCGGCCAGATAGTCTAACAGCTCAGACTCTAGATTGAGTTGCCGTGTGGGAAGTGGTCGTTGGGATGGAATATTATGAATCATCTGATGAATCTGATTGATAGCATTATTCAGAGTTTATATATGATAACATACCCCACTTTATTTGTCTAGTTCGTACAAATAAACGTCCGATAATTCATGAGATTTTCATTTGGTGGAGGTTTCTCAGGAGATGGAAGGAGGGATAGGGATTTAATCCCATCCCTTTCACAGCGGTGCTTAGCTGGATTCTTCCGTAGCCGAGGTGTCTTGAGTGGTAGCGGCTGTCCCCAAGATTTGGAAAGTAACTTGCGAGACAGATTGATTGTTTGCCAATAGTTCAACCGTGTATGTCCCAGCAGCCCAATTGGGGATATTGGCGTTATCTAGGGCATAGTAAATACACGTCTCGGGGTAGACATCATCGCTTGTCCAGAAAGCCGTATCTTGATTGACGACTGACCCATTCGAGGAGACCCGTATTGAAAATTCAACACCAGACGGTATATTACGGGCCACCGTCACGAAGTATATGAGCGGGGCATCCGACGCAAATGTCGTTAAAGAATCCGCCGCGCAAAAATCAGTGGTTAAGGTTGAGCCAGTCGTCGCCGTGACATAGATGCCTGTGCCATTGTTCTGCGTCGTTGTGGAGCTACCGGCCTGATTGGTGGGTAAAGGGCCAGCCGGAACACCCCCATCCAATGCAGGAGGAGTCGAACCAAAAGGTATATTCGACAATCCGGGATTGACCGGATTATTGGCGACGGCGTTGATGGTTGCCCGCAGCTGATCGCGCTCTACGCTGACCTGCGTGGCTTGCTGGGCTAAGACAGATGCGTTATCGGCTGTCGCAATCAGGGCCACAATTGTTTCATTTTGATTTTGGGCCACACCAACTGTAGCCCATAAGGCGGTACTTTCGGCATTTTGTGTTGCTTTTTTGCTGGGGTCTTCAAACGCTGCACACGCACTTAACAGCCCCATCACCACCAGCAAACAACTCCATACCGCAACACGTCGTACCTTCATGCACTATCCTCCATAAAATCCCTTTTGCAAAAGGCAGTAATTGGCAACTCTACCATTGAATGAGCGTGTTTTCTATGGCGTTTTTCCTGCTATTGGTTGACTAAACTTCTAGTGATAAGAATATAGGCAAATTAGCCAACAGCTAAACCATGTGCTGGTGATATAATGAGCACATTATTTTTCCAAGAGTAAGGTTTTATACTTTTGTATCTGTCTTTCGCCACATGCTGGGAGTAAACGGGCTATGCGAAATTACCAAGTTTTAGATAAGGCTGTTTTGGAACCCGACAATGTTTTGCGGTTAACAACTGTGCAGGAAAACCCTGATCAGCCTATTTTAGCCATGAGCCGTGAAGGTTCATTTGTTAGCATTTCCGCCAGCTTTGGGCCGCTCGAATTGGCATTGCGGTTACAATATAGTGAACTCGTGCGCCGCCTCAAAAATCTTTATCCGGTTCCCGGTCTCGCCACAACCCGTCAGGTTGGCACGGGCAATTCTTATATGGCACTGGGCTTGACCAAAGATAACCGCCTCGTGATGCGCCCCTCGATTGTGGCTGATGCCAGTGGACATATCACTTTCAATTTAGTCGCCTCGACTGAGGTTTATCAGACTCTGCGTAAATGGTTGGATGTCGACAGCGAATAAGACGATTGACCACCTCTTCAACAAATTAAGCAGCACGTTATTCGCCCTGCCCGCTTAAATCTTACCGAATAACGTGCTTTCAATCATGCAACTTGGTTGAAAATTGCATGTGAATTGAAACTCGCCACTCCCCCACTCTAGCGTTATACTTCTACTACAAGATTGACAAATCATCCTAATGTTTGCCTGCTCGGTTGAAAGGACTTGTCTTCTCATGGCTAATTGGAAAACGCCAGAAGATTTGAAATATGCTAAGAGTGATGAATGGTTTCGCGTCGAAGGCGATATGGTAACGGTTGGGATCAGTGATTATGCCCAAGACCAGCTTTCTGACATTGTCTATGTTGAACTACCCGATGTGGGATCAACCCTCAGTGCGGGTGGCTCAGTTGGTGTGGTCGAAAGCGTGAAGGCTGCTTCGGACGTCTACACGGTGGTGGGTGGCGAAGTTATTGAAGTCAACAGCCAGCTTGAAAAAGAACCTGAATCAGTCAATAGTGACCCCTTTGGCAAGGGCTGGTTTATTAAACTGCGTGTCAAAGACCTTAGTCCACTCAATGGTCTGATGAGCGCCGCGGCCTACATTGATTATTGCAATTCCCGCTAAGCATTTTGGTTTTGCTTACAACAAGGATGGGCAGCTAACCCATCCTCCAGATTATGAGGTAGGATTCACAACAGAACATGAGCTACATTCCACATACTGATGCTGACCGCGAGGCTATGCTGAAAGCCATTGGCGTAGACTCGATTGAAGCGTTATTTGAGGCCGTCCCGGAGAAGCATCGCTTCCCCCAAATTGACCTCCCTGAACCATTGAGCGAAATGGAAATCGCCGCCGAGATGGAAGCCCTTAGCCGCTTTAATGTCTCGGCCAGCGACTATGCCATTTTCCTCGGGGCAGGATCGTATCATCACTATATCCCATCGCTCGTTAATCATATGCTGCTGCGAGGGGAGTTCTATACTGCCTATACCCCCTATCAGCCCGAAGTCAGTCAGGGTACGCTGCAAGCCATTTTTGAATTTCAGACGATGATTACCCGTCTCACCGGAATGGATGCGGCTAATGCCAGTCATTATGACGGGGCAACGGCCCTTGCCGAAGCCGTAACGGTTGCAATGGCAGCACACCGCGACAAACGCCAAAAGGTCATTCTTTCGCCAACCGTCCACCCACATTATCGTGAAGTGGTGCGTACCTATCATCAAAACCGACCCGTGAAGTTTTCGGGTGACCGTAGCGGAACAGCCACAATGCTTGATTTGGCTGATATGATTGATGAAAACACGGCCATGATTGCCCTACAATATCCCAATTTCTTTGGGCAAATTGAGGACTACACCGAAATCATCAAGGCAGCCCGGACACATGGAACGCTGGTCTGTATTGTGACCGACCCAGTGGCATGTGCCCTTCTCAAATCGCCCGGTGAACTTGGGGCCGATATTGTTGTAGGCGAAGGCCAGAGTTTAGGCATTCCCATGAGCTTTGGCGGGCCATATCTCGGCTTTTTTGCGGTGAAAAATGAGTATGTCCGGCGTATCGCAGGTCGTATCGTGGGTGAAACCGTTGACGGAGATGGTCGCCGGGCTTTTGTGATGACTCTACGCCCACGTGAGCAGGACATCCGCCGCGACAAAGCCTCAAGCAATATCTGCACCAATCAAGGCTTGATGGCACTGGCCGCTTGTGTCCATATGACGGCATTAGGTAAACAAGGGATGCGTCGGGTGGCCGAATTGTGCTGGCATAAATCGCATTATGCTGCCAAAGAAATCGGGAAATTGAAGGGCTTCAGTGTTGATAGCAGTCGTCCGTTCTTCAAAGAATTTGTCGTAACCTGCCCCAAACCCATCAGTGAAATCAATGATGAACTGCTCTATCACTTTGGCATCATTGGCGGTTACGATTTGGGTAAAGATTTCCCCACGCGCGAAAACCAAATGCTGTTGTGTGTGACCGAGATGAACAGTAAAGATGAAATTGATACGTTGGTGGCTGGCCTCAGGGCAATTGCCGCTGGTGATTTACACGATCACCACCACCATTGATAAAAGGGATGTAAATGGAACTCTCAACTAAAACTCCTCAACCGCTGGAAAAAACCAGCTATGAACTCAGTCAACCCGGCAGGCAGGGCGTTCGTGTCCCTGACCCTGACGTGCCATTGACTGACATCCCGGCTGATTTGCGCCGTACTGATCTTGATTTCCCTGAAATGGGTGAACTTGAGGTGGTGCGCCATTTCGTTAAATTAAGCCAACTCAATTACTCAATTGACAAAGGCTTCTATCCGTTGGGTTCCTGTACAATGAAGTACAACCCGAAGATCAATGAAGATGTGGCTCGTTTACCGGGTTTTGCCCATGTCCATCCGTTGCAAAGTCAGGGCACGACACAGGGCGCTTTGGCCTTGATGTACCGCGTGCAGGAATGGCTGTGTGAGATCAGTGGGTTTGACGCTGTCAGTATTCAGCCCGCCGCCGGGGCACATGGCGAATTTGCAGGCATCTTGATGATTCGCAAATATCATATTGACCGAGGCGACCACAAACGCACAAAAATTCTCGTCCCCGACAGTGCCCATGGCACCAACCCCGCCACCACCACGATGGCTGGATTGCAGGCTATTGAACTGCCGTCCGATAAAAATGGGGATGTGGACTTAGATGTCCTCCGTAAGGCCTGCGAAGATCACAAAGATGAACTGGCAGGCATGATGATTACTGTGCCCAGTACATTGGGTGTGTTCGAAGAGCATATTGTAGACATCATTGACATCGTGCATAAAGCAGGTGGATTGATGTATATGGATGGGGCGAACATGAATGCCCTACTCGGCGTCGCCAAACCGGGGGAACTCGGCTTTGATGTGATGCACTACAATCTGCACAAAACCTTCTCAACCCCACATGGCGGCGGTGGCCCCGGCAGTGGCCCAGTGGTCTGCAATGAAAAACTTGCGCCTTTCCGTCCCGGCCCAGTGGTTGAGATTATCGAAGAAGCCCAAGACGAAGAAGATGCCCCGTTATATGGCTGGGTGATGCCCGATAAGTCCATTGGTCGCCTAAAAGCCTTTCATGGCAATTTTGGGATGCACGTCCGCGCTTATGCCTATATCTCGGCCTATGGCAGTGATTTACCCAAAGTCACTCAGTACGCGGTTCTCAATGCCAATTACATCCGTGCCCGTCTTAAGGGAACGTATTTGATGCCTTTTGACCGGATGTGTGGTCATGAGTTGGTGATTGAAGGACACTGGCCGGATAAAGCGCCGGGGGTTCATGCGTTGGATATTTCTAAGCGGCTGATGGATTATAATTTCCATCCACCGACCAATTATTTCCCGCTGATTGTGCCAGAGGCGCTCTTGATTGAGCCAACGGAAACCGAAACCAAAGAAACATTGGATAGCTTTATCGAAGCAATGCTGAAAATCGCCGAGGAAGCCCGCACTGACCCCGAACTGCTCCATAACGCGCCACATATCACCCCCGTCAAGCGGGTGGATGAGGTCAAAGCAGCGAAGGATTTGGTACTTTGCTGCCGCCCCACAGTCATCGAAACGGCTGAACCTGTAGCTAAATAGTTAAGATTTTACAAAGGCGAGTCACCTGCTCGCCTTTTTACTCTTGCTCTTGCAGCGGCAATAGTATCTTAAATACACTGCCATGCCCTGATTCACTTTCAGCCCAAATAAGTCCACTATGCCGTTCGACAATTTCTTTGGCAATCGTCAAGCCTAAGCCTGTCCCGCTCACTTTGCCCTCACTGGCCCGGAAGAATGGGTCAAAAACATGTTCCAATACCTCAGGAGCAATGCCCGGCCCAGTATCTTGCACCTGAATCAAAACACTTGCTTCTTGGGGAATCACACTAACCGTAATAGCACCATATTCTGGGGTATAGCTGATGGCATTCACAACGACATTGGTGATGACTTGGTGAATGCGCTTGGGGTCTAAATCAAGATAAAAAGGAGCATCGGGCAATTGGCGACCGATATAAATAGATTTTCGGTTGGCTTCCATTTGTTGGTCATCCAGTACCTCTTTGACCAGACGCAGCAAATCCGTCTTAGTAGGCTCAAAGGGAATAATACCGCGCTCAAAGCGAGAGACATTGAGCAAATCCTCAACTAAGCTAATCATGCGTTCGGTGGTACGCTCAATTACATCAACATGGGTATCCAGCTTGTCGGGTTGTTTGCGTAGCAGATATAGTCGGGTTTTGAGGTTTGCCAGTGGCGTGCGAAGCTCATGCGAGGCATTGGCGACAAAACGGCTCTTTTGGGCCTCAAGCGCTTTCTCTTGGCTAATGTCCCGTACCAGCATCAATTGCCAATGAAGAGGAGTGTCTTGGGTTCCAGAGGTGGTACTGGTGACGGCAACTTCCAACTGACTCCCATCGCGGCGTTGCAGGGTCAATTGGACACGTTGAATTTTTCGACCCGCGCCATTTTGCTCGGCATAGCCCTCATTAAATCGGCTATAAACACCGAGTAACAGTTTCTCCACACCTTCAGTTCCAAATAGCTCCTCAATTAATTTTCCAATTGGACGAGCAGCCAATTCGGGGAGCGAAAACCCGGTCAATTGGGAAAAAGCGTTGTTGACAAACTGCACCTGCGATTTTTCACTGGCCCGTTGATACTCGCTATAAATAACCCCCTCACCCATCGCATCCAAAATGGCCTGTAGCTGGGAACGTTCGCGCTGCAACTCCATCGTGCGCTCAATAACATGCTCCTCTAGTACCGCAGCCTCATGCTCGACACCTTCGAGAAGCCGCGCATTCTCCATTACAATCGAGATTTGCGAGGCCAATGTCTCTAAAACAGGCTTATATTCTGGCCCGTAAAAATCTGGTTGCGTGTGATCGAGTGAAAAATAACCAATCACTTCGCCCATGCTAATAATTGGGGCTACGACCCATGAATGAATCCAATCAAAGGCCTTTATCTTTAAATCTTGCCCTTCATAAGGTAGCCGAGACACGATAATTACCTGCGGGTTTTGCATCAAAAGGCGGATAATATCACTGTTTCCTGTCGTAAAGGCAAGGGCATAGACTTCAAGTTCCACTCCAAAGCGATCATAGCCCACCCCAACGGAAAGCCGCCATAGCCCATCACGTTTCAGCCATACCCCTGCCGCGTCATAGGGGACAACGCGGGCAATCTGCTCTAGAATCTTGGGCAAAATTTCTTGTTGATGGAGTGAACCCGTAAGCACAATGCCAATATCGCGCAAAGTTTCAGCTAATAGGCGCTGACGGCGTTCTGATTCATACAATTGGGCATTATAAATCGCAATCCCCACTTGATCGGCAAAAGCAACCAAACGGCCCGTATGTTCCTTTTTGAAAAAACCAGCGATTGAACTATCCAAATTCAAAAAGCCAATGACTTTGCCTTCGCGCCGGATGGGGGCACTGATATAAGACTGAATCCACTTCAAGTTAGGTGATACAAGCCAGCTTTCTAGTTCATCAACATTTGGCACAATAAGCGGCAGGCCTGTCTCCAAGATGCGGCGCATGTGTGTTACTTCAAGAAAATTTATGTGAGTATTTTGCAGATAGTTGAGTGTTTCGGGGGCATAACCAAAAGCCCCTATAATGTTAACGCTCATCCCATCCGGATTAATCAACATGATATTGGCAGAGTCGTGCGGAACGACACGGGCAATATGCTGGAAAATCTGCGACAAGACCTCATTTAAATCGAGGGTACTGCCAACAGCCGCCGCCGCCGCGCGCAGAGCCTCGGCGAAAATCCGCTGGTCGCGTTCAAGTTCATACAGTCGGGCATTTTCGAGGGCGAGGCCAATCTGATCGGCAAAGGCTTGCAAGCGTCGAGCGTCGGTGTCATTGAAAAACCCGACCTTACTGCTATCCAGATGGATAAAACCAATCACTTCTTGCTCGCGCAGGATAGGAGCCGCAACAGTTGACTCGATCCATTCGGCCTCAGGGATAGGTACCCAATCTAAAAACTCCTTCACCGATCGAATGGCAAGGGGCTGGCGAGTCAAAATCATATGCTGGAGATTGGGGGTCTTGGCAATCTCGAGGACAAGGCTTTTAATAAATTCCTGCCTTGCAGGGTCGTCATAGCCTCTGAATTTGGCAACCGTAGCCTGCGTCTTATCCTCATTGAGAAGCATAATGTTGGCAGCATCATAGCGAACCATACGATCAACATTCGCTAAGACTTGGGCAAGAACTTCATCAAAGGTCAGCGTGCTGTTAATGGCTGCGGTAGTATCACGCAGAGCTTCAGCAAAAATCCGTTGATCGCGTTCAAGTTCTAAGAGGCGGGCATTTTCTAGCGTTACTCCCAATTGCCCGGCAAACACGACTAACCGCTCGCGATGTTGTTCGTTATAAAAGCCGGGAGAGGCACTATCCAAATTGATAAAGCCGATCACCGTATCCGCCCGCATAATTGGCGCACCAATCCACGAGCGAATCCACTGCTCATTTTCATGCACGACCCAACGGGGTTCCTGCCGCACGTCAGACAAAACTTTGGGTAAGCGCGTTTCGACCATCTCCCGTAGGAGTGGCATCCCAAGAATATTAAGGCCGATTACTCTAGGAAATTCAGCGAAACCCAATCCACCTGCATAGCCATGATTGCCCGCCACATGCCCAAAGCCAGTGACAGGATCAAACAATAGGATGTTGGCCCCATCGTGTGGTACGACCCGCCCCAAATATTCCAAAATATGATTTAAGGCTTCACTTTGAGTGGCAGAACTACTGATCGCATTGGCTGAATCACGCAAAGCCTCAGCAAAAATCCGCTGATCGCGTTCGCTTTCGAGTAGATTCACCAACCGGACTTCTACCTGTTTACGTTCGGTAATATCCTCTAACACGCCGGCGACCCGATAGAAATTGCCATCGCCGTCATAAACTGGAAATGTCCGTGACCATATCCACCGTATTTCACCATCGGACGGGCGTTTAATCGGGACTTCAATGTCGGTGGCCGCGCCCCGCTTGCTACGGACAAACATACGACGCATCTGAGACTGGTATTCAGGCAAAACATCAGCTAAATGAGCGGTAGCCGCGCCATAAACCTCATCACGGGAGCGGCCCCATGTGGTCTCGAAGGCAGGGCTTACATATAGCACTTGAGAAAAATCCGCCGAGGTCATCCAAAAAACTTCGCGGATGTTTTCAGTGAGTTGGCGAAACCGTTCTTCACTGGCGCGCAATTCTTCAAGGGCCTTACGGCGATCTGTGATGTCTCGACTCGTGGTGATAATCGCCTGCACGGCTGGGTTGTCCAACAAATTGGTGGTGGTGGCCTCTAGAATACGCCATGCGCCATCTTTTTGACGACCACGATACACAATTGTTGAGGTCGAGGTGCTTTGGAGAAAACCTCCTAACAATTCTGCGGTATCGGTTGGATACACATAATCAAAAATACTGTGATGAAGACGGTCATCGGTGGTATAACCAAGAATTCGCTGCACCGAAGGGCTTTCGTATTGAATAATGCCTTCACGATCAACCAGCGTAATAATGTCTGATGTATTTTCAATGAGGGCGCGATAGTAGGCTTCGCTGTTGCGCAGACTAATTTCGGCCCGCACTCGGTCAGTTAATTCTTGCTGCAAAGCCGCATATAGATAGGCATTGTCGAGAGCGATAGCAGCTAGTTCGGCGAATCGAGTTAGAAGTTCGATTTCGCCCGCCGTAAATTGCCGTGCAGGGTCTTGATAACCCAGATTCAAAACACCAGAAACAACCGAACCGACCTTTAGTGGAACACCTACGACGGCATGTAAAAATCCCGATGGGACATTTTCATGTCGCTCTTCCCACTTATCATAATCACTAAGGCAGATGACTTGGCCTGTCGCCCAGACTTTTCCGGCTAACCCGATGCCTAAACGGGCTTCTTCATCAGGATAAATATGCTTCAACGCGCCAATCGCAGCGCCAACCCGCATTCGTCCATCGTTTGGGCCTAAAACCTGAATTGAGCCATGATTGGCTTCGACTAATCGAGCGGCCCGTTCCAAGATGTCTTGCAATAGGTCTTTGAGTTTGAGACGACTGGTCAAGGCAATCGCGGTCTCGTGCAACGCCGATAAATAATCGTTTTGTTGCTTTAGGCGGGCTCCACTGTGCTGCCGTTCGGCCAGTTCTTTTTGTAGGGCAGAATACAGTTGAGTTGTGTCTAGGGCAATCGAGGCCAATTGACCAAATCGGCCCAAAAGGGCTACTTGATCGGGGGTAAATCGCCGATGGGCCTCGACATAAGAAAGTGAAAGCGCCCCGAGGACACGGCCTTCTGAAACTAAGGGAACACCAATGGAGGCATGGGCTAAATTTTTGTCGAAAGTGGGCAAACGTCCTGACCAAGTATCATAATCGTCTAAGACAAGTGGTTCACCCGTCTCCCAGATTTTGCCTACAAACCCCTCTCCACGCTGCAACGCCCCACCCGTTGATTTTTCATAGACCCCTAAGGTAACGCGGGGTTCAATCCATGTTGCATCTGCCGAAACAAGATAAATATTGCCATGTTTAGTATCGGCCAATTGGGCGGCACGTTCCAAAATCACTTGCAACAAATCGTCCAGTTTTTGCCGACTCATCAAGGCCAGCGACGTTTCATGCAGGGCTTGTAGGTAGGCATTCTGTTCAGTGAGGATCACTTGATTGTGGAAAACGGTGTTTTTCCAGTCACTGAGAAGTTTTTGTCGAAGATAGGAAATAAGCAAGATAAACAAAGCGACCACTAAAACAAACTGCCCAGCAAAATAGATTTCTTGATAGGTCGGGTTGGCGATTAACTCACCAATCGACAATATCATGGCAAGGCATAACAAAGAAAAAAGGGCGGTTATCCTTACGGGATATAGCAGGCTACAGATAAAAATGGGGATAACAAAATAGATTAGGCCTTCATGGACATCATCGGGGGCGTAATCCTTCGCCACAATAATCAAAAGTCCGATGGAAATAGAAAGCAAGGTCACGATGGAAGCTAGGTGAAAATGACCCGTGTGATTCAAGATGTAGGCCATCGTCAAGGCAACCATTATGCCAAGGCTGACCTGCACGGTTGGCTGGGCTAAAGGTTGACGAAATTCTAGAAATAGGAAAGGCCAGATATTGGCAACCACCGCAAGGCTAAGAACTATCGTCAGAATTATCGAAAGTAACCAAGTTTGCTGCCGTCGTGTAAACTCATTAGGAGATGATTCTTGCATGGTAGGGCCAACCCAAAAACCCTTCCGATAGGATGGGCGATCTTGAGTTGATGGGCTTACATCTGGTGGCATTACTTTCGTCCTACTACAAAATCTACTACCAACCCTATTTCACTCGTGGTACTCGCGCTAGAATGGTGCTGACCAGCTCATAATTAATGGTGCCAAGCCGATCTGCCGCCTCTTCAGCGGTAATACGGGCTTTGCCTTGCCGACCAATCAAGACAACTTCGTCCCCGATTTTGACATCCTCAATATGACTCACATTAATCGTTGCTTGATCCATACTAATCCGGCCTACAATGGGGGCTTCTTGACCATGCACTAACACATGTCCCCAATTTTTAGGTGCCCGCCGGAATCCATCGGCATAGCCCACTGGGATTACAGCGATTTTTTCTGGCCCGGTGGTACGATAGGTTTTGCCGTAACCAATATATGAACCAGCCGAAAATCGCTTAACTTGGGCAATAGTCGTTTTCCATGTCAAGGCAGGAATAAAATCTTCGGGTAATTGGCAGTGTGTGCTAGGATGTAAACCGTGCATTGCAATGCCAGCCCGCACCATATTGAAGCGAGCATTGGGGAACTGCAATAATCCTGCTGAATTGGCGGCATGGATGTAGCGGAAGGTATAGCCTGCTGCTAAAAGCGGCCCGATGGCACTTTCAAAGCGCTCGATCTGATAATCAGTGTAATCTTCATCATCATCGGCGACGGCAAAGTGGGTAAACACGCCCTCGACCTCAATATGTTGCATTTTGGTCAAGATGCGGAAAAATTGGGGCACATCTTCGGGCAAAAGGCCCAGCCGCCCCATACCTGTATCCACTTTAACATGCACTCGAACCGTTGAGTTCATTTCCATCGCCACGCGCTCGAAAGCTCGTGCTAACTCAATATCATATAAATTGACCGTCACATCGTAGCGAATAGCTAAACCAGCCGCCCATGCCGGGGTATAACCCAGCACCAAGATTGGCGCAGTAACCCCGGCATCCCGTAGCTCAATTGCTTCGTTAATGCTGGCAACCCCCAAATAGGTAGCGCCGTTGAGAAGCGCCGTTGTACTGACAGCAACAGCCCCATGCCCATAGGCATTCGCTTTGACCACCGCCATCAACTCGACCTCTGGCCCAACGATTTCCTTGATACGCCGAACATTATGGGCAACCGCGTCCATATCAATATGCAGCCATGTAGGGCGGGCGGGACGATCCATCCACACTGAATCAAAGGCACTTTCTTGGCGGGCCAATAAAACAGCGTCGTTCGGATCAGCCAATAGTTCACGCACGACTCGTTCCATACGGGCAGCCTGACTACCCTTTATCAGGACAATGTCATCGGGGTTAAGCTTGTCTTTGATGGATTGAGCAGCATCTTGAGCAGAATAGGTCATATGAATTTGGCTAAGGGGTAAACCGCTGTCTTGGGCGCTTCGGGCGATTTCGGTAGCGAGATCGCCTTTGGTCACCAATTCTTGGGTTACTTGGGCCACCCGTTCCCCAACTTGGCGATGTCCACGCAAACTTAAGGCGCCCAATCCGGTCATATCACCTATGACAAAATAAACCCGCCCTTTTTGGGGTGCAGGCATGGTCAATTCACCCGTTTTGCCTCGGCGGGGTTTTTGAATTTCTTCAAGCCATTCCACCGCTGAGATGGTGTTTTCCAAATTGGCAGAATAGGTGTCATCGACGATTTGCGCTCCATTGAACCCGTGCAGCGAGCGCATCCGACCCGGCATAGGTTCTAGTTCAGTCAAAACCCGCAGGCTTTCTTCCATTGGCACATCAAAACACAGCCCCATGGCAGTCGCCATAATGACACTATAGAGTTGATGTACACCCAATAATGGCGTCCATTTTCCAATTGACCGCTGAGTACCAAACCGCAAATCAAAACCAGTCCTATCGCGCCCGACCAACACATTGTAAGCCGTTAAATCTGCCCCAAAAGCACTGCCCGTTAAATCTACACTGGCAGTCATGACCGAGGCTTTGGTCGCAGTTTGCATCTTGCGCACAATAGGGTCGTCATAATTCAAGATGGCAATTCCATCTTGCGGCAAAGATTCTAATAAAACCCGTTTTTCGGCAGCAATACTTTCAATCGTGCCAAAGCGGTCAAGGTGTGAATGGCCGATATTGGTCACCACGCCAACCATCGGTTTAGTAGCCTTGACCATCTCAGCCATTTCGCCAAATTGATCAACACCAAACTCCAAAACGGCTAACTGATAATCTGCGGTTAGCCTACCAAGAGCCATTGGAAGACCAAAACGGCCATTAAAACTCCCCGGGCTTTTGTAGACTTTATATTTTGTACCGAGTACCGCCGCGATTGCTTCTTTTGTGGTAGACTTGCCGCTGCTACCTGTAACCGCAATGACGCTGACGCCATATTTGGTGATGACCCGTTCTGTCCAGCGAAGCAAGGCTTTTTCGACATCGCGCATGACAATAACGGTTAAGCCATCAGTGTCAAAACTGGGCGGATGGGTACACATGATGCCCGTCACACCTCTGGCAACGGCATCTTCCATATAATCATGTCCATCACCCTGATTGGTTTTGATGGCAACGAAAATCTGCCCCGGTTGGGCACGACGTGAGTCAAAACAAAAATCAGTAAAAATTTGGCTGTTTGGCTCACCAAAAAGCTGACCGTCGGCGGCTTCTAAGATGTCATACAGGTTGATCATGAGTTTGTCTCAAAATGAAGATTACACCATATCTAGTATTTTCAGTTTACCTGAGTTTTGTTTGCAGTGACAGTTAAGACAGTAAAGGAGCATCTACATGGCCCAAATTAGGAGCAATATCTTTCGGAAATATGACATTCGGGGCACAGCGACAGGCACAGACCCTGAATTAACACCTCAAGTCGCTGAACTAGTAGGTAAGGCTTACGGCTCGTATATCCAACGTTCATTTAATATGAAACAGATTTTTGTCGGGGGCGATAATCGCCTTACAACCCTTGCTTTAAAAGATGCTATTGTCAAAGGATTGGCAAGTACCGGGGTGCGAGTAGTAGATATTGGTTTTGTGATGACGCCGACGGTCTATTTTGCCGCCGCGTCGCATCCCGATTCAGCCGGGGTCATGATTACGGGTAGCCATCTGACCACCCAATACAACGGGATTAAAATGGCCTATGGCAAATTGGCGATGGCGGATGCTCAAATCCAAGACCTATTGCATATGATCCAAAATGATGATTTTAATGTGGCACAGGGCGAAATTGTGCATGATGATGATATGATTCGCCGTCATATGCAGACCATTCAGGGCATGGTCAAGATGGGCAACCGTAAACTTAAGGTTGTAGTGGATGCAGGTAACGGCCTGAGTGGAACTTATGTACCCCCCATGATGGAAGCGCTCGGTATTGAAGTAGTATGTCTATTCTGCGAGTCTGATGGCACTTTCCCTAATCATCTACCCAACCCCGAAGACCCTGAATTGACTAAAGACCTTGAAGCTAAAGTGGTTGAAGTCGGGGCTGATTTTGGAATTGGCTTCGACGGTGATGCGGATCGTTGCGGTCTGATTGACGATCATGGACATCATGTATCGGCGGATCGCCTGATTGCCCTACTTGCCCAAGATATGCTGGTTCGTCATCCCGGCGCGAAGATTGTCTACGATGTCAAAGCCAGCCAAATGCTCGATGATGTGATTACGGCGGCAGGTGGCGAAGGCATTATGTGGAAAAGCGGCCACAGTTTGATGAAACTCAAGATGAAAGAAGTGGGGGCACTGCTTGGGGGCGAGGTCAGCGGCCATATCTTCATCGGCGAGAATTATTATGGATTTGACGACGCCCCGCTAGTGGCCCTAAAAACCCTTGAAATCCTTTCTAAGCAAAATGATGCCCTAAGTGAGATTTTGGGTCGGATGCCCGCTATGTTAGCCACACCCGAAATCATTCTTAGCACGCCTGATAATGTCAAGTTTGAGATTATCAATGAATTGAAGTCTAAATTATCTGGCGAATTTCCAGTTATTGACGTAGACGGAGCGCGGGTACAATTTGGCAAAGGCTGGGGTTTGGTACGTGCTAGCAACACCCAACCCGCGATTACCCTGCGATTTGAAGGCCCAACCGCCGCTGACTTGGTGAATTATATGCAGCGATTTAGCAATCTTTTAAGCAAATATGCTGAGATTGACCAGACCAAGTTAAAGGCACAAATCAGCGCCTTCTCCAAGTCATAAGGAATACCACAACGGACGGGTTCTATTGGCTCGTCCGTTTTCTTTCCCAGACAAATCTCGAATTGAAACTTAATTCACAACTATTGTATCATCTAGGATACGAGACCTATTTTCATGCTGCCATCTATAGGGGAGTGGAGCCAGTTTACCCATGTCTTTAGACACCCTTTTGCAAGAACTAAAAAGCCCCAATGACCGTATCCGCCTGCGGGCCATGTTCCAACTTGGCATTTTAGGCGACCCAGCTGCCATACCAGCACTTGAAGAAATTCATACCAATGATCCAGTACCTCAACTTAAAAACGTGGCACGGGCAGCGGCCCAACATATTCAAGAGACCAAAACTGTTGACCGAGTTAAAGATGCCGAGTTGGATGTTGTTTGGACTCAGCAATTCCTAAAATTTGTCGAGGGAACGGGGATTTTTATGACCCTCGATGTGAGTGATTTAGCTGAGGGTGTTTCGGCCCAAGCAGGTGAGATTCTACGCCAAGCAGGGAAATCTGCACCGCCAATTGAGACCACCCCACCCCCTATTACTGGTGCTGCACCGTCCGCCAATAGTCTGGCGGGTGCAATGCAAAATGTGGGTCAACCGTCAACTGCGGCTAATCCTATGCAAGAGTTGAACAAAAAATTCCAAGCCGCTACTGGTATGGAACGGACACGCCGAGGTGATGGAGGCACGCGCGTCGAAACCACAGGCGTCTATGAGATGTTATGGGATTGCGAGTTTTGTGGGACGAAAAAGCTGCTAGGGGTAACCCATCGGTTTTGCCCGAATTGCGGCTCACCCCAAAACGCGGAAAAACGCTATTTCCCCAAACCCGGTGAAGAAATCGCGCTCGAAAACCATGTCTATCACGGCGTAGATTGGATATGCCCCTCGTGCGGGCAAGCTAATAGTGCCAATGCCAATTTCTGCGGATCGTGCGGGTCGGATAAGACAGGGGCTAAAACAGCCAGCTTGCGTGATGACCCCTCTAAAGCAATGGCTGCTGGAACAGCAGGGGCAGTAGGTACTGGCGCAAACGCCATCGCCGATGGCTTTCAGGCGCGTGACCTTGCCCAAGAGCGTTTCGATGCGGATATGCAGCGTATTCAAACCGAAGAAAAAATCGTGGCTCGTAACCGACCCATTTTCTTAGGGCTGCGACGCAAAGAACTCAGTATCATCGGCGTAGTCACATTTTTGGTGACAAGTATTGTGGCGGGTGTTTTTGCCTTCACCTATAAGAAAACTGAAAACTTGGTGGTTTCGGGTCATCAGTGGGAGCGTATCATCCATATTGATGAGTTTAAACAGGTCGACGAGACCCAAGATTGCGTCAACATGCCTTCGGATGCCTACGATGTCAGCCGTCATACTGAAACACGCACCCGCAAAGTGGCCGACGGTCAGACATGCCGGGAGGAATGCAATACTCAACGAGTTGATCAAGGGGACGGTTCGTTCCGCAGTGAACGGGTTTGCCATGACGTCTGTACCACTAAGTATCGGGATGAGCGATACACCGTTGATGTCTGCAATTATTCCATTGACCGTTGGAAAGATGGGCGGGATGTTAAAGCCAATGGCAAAAGTAGCAGTCCCGAACCCTATTGGCCGGACTACACCCTTGCAAGCGGGTCAGGGTCGCGCAATTTAGGGCAGGAAAAAGTAGATAGCCGCGAAGAAAATTACATTTTGCTGTTTGAGCGCGACAACGGCGAACAAGCCAAATGTGAGTACGATTCCATGTCGGTTTGGAATCAATTTACCGATAATCAAGCGGTGCGGATGGATTTTAATCTGCTTGGCAAACCGGTGTGCGATACGTTGAAAGCTAAAAATTAGGGGATGATTTTATGGAGGTGACGATACCAAACCCGACGTTTTTACGACATAAAGGGTCAGGGGTATACGTCACCTCTCAGTTAGCATGAGATGGGTTGGAGCCTAAGCAGTTTCGCCGACGACCTCTTTAATTTACCTTAAAGAAAACGAAAAGTGGAATATGCAGATTTTCATCACTTATGCACCTGAAGATGAAACCCTTGCGGCATCTCTGGCGTATGACCTGCGTCGGATGGGAGCCGATGTGTGGCTTGGTTCCGACAGCGCCTCTAGCAATGATGCAGCGGCTTGGGCATTGGGCGTTGAAGATGCCCTCAATAATTCGGATATGCTTTTGGTCATCGCCAGCCCTAGCGCGCTACGCGAGAGTTATATTGCCAGCGATTTTCGGCGTTTTCTGACAGCCGGTCGGCCTGTGATGGTTGCGACAGCAGCCACCTGCCCCAATATGCCAGAACTGCTACGGCGACGCAACCCTGTTGATTTCTCACGAGGCTATACAGCGGCTTTTCATCGTCTGACCACCATGATGATTGATCGCGCTACCCGTAGTATCATACGCAGTCCTCTACAGGCCGCTATCACCGACGACCTGATTTATCGCTATCAACGTTTCTATAATTCCGGCAATTTTTATTCAGATTAACCCTTTCTCGCTATAATTAGACACCGTGTAGCTACCATAGAAAGGGCCGCCACCGTGTCGAATGCTTTACTGCCTTTAAGCGAGAATGAAATTAACACCATTATCACGCGGGTGATGCGTGACATCGGCACGACCTATCAACCGATGGGTCGTACGCCTTTGGAAGCCCTGCCCACGATGGCGGATGCCATTCCCCCAGCCCATTTGCGGGAGCTTGGCACTGAGCTGGGCTATGGTATTCACCCCACCTTAGAAGATGCCATCGTTGCCGCAAATCAGGCCTATCGGGATTTGCATGATTTGCCATTGAGCGTCCGCAACAAGATGATTGTGGCGATTCGGCAGATGGCTAATGAAAACGCGGTGCTGTTGGCGCAATTGGCCCACAGTGAAACCGGCATGGGGCGGGCTGAAGATAAAATTACCAAAAATTGGATGAACGCCAATTTGACCCCCGGCCCGGAATATTTGACCACCGAAGCCTTCAGCGGGGATGGTGGGTTGACGATTACAGAATATGCGCCCTTTGGTGTCATCGGCAGCATTATCCCCAGCACCAATCCAACCAGTACGGTTATCAACAACACCATTAGCATGGTCAGCGCAGGTAATGCTGTTGTATTTAATGCGCATCCTTCGGCTAAACGCGCCAGCAATTACACTATCCAATTATTGAATCAAGCTATTTTGAGTGCGGGTGGCCCAGCCAATTTATTGTCCGCTTGTATTGACCCCACCATCGAAACAGCTACCCAATTGATGCACCATCCGCGTGTACGGGTTTTAGTTGTCACAGGCGGGGCGGGTGTGGTCGGTGCTGCGATGAAATCTGGCAAGCGGGCCATTTGTGCAGGGCCGGGTAACCCACCTGCTGTTGTGGATGAAACCGCCGATCTGGAACAGGCCGGACGCGATATTGTGCGCGGTGGCTCATTTGACAATAACATCATCTGCACGACTGAAAAAGGCACGTTTGTGGTGGATCGCGTTGCCAGCGATTTGATTGAGGCCATGGCCGCACATGGCGGGTATGTGCTAACTTCGTGGCAAGTACGGCGCTTGTGGAGCATTGTGTGCAGAGAAGATCATGGCCCGGGGCAAGCGGCTTATATGCACAAAGAATTCATCGGCCAAAATGCCAGTGTTCTGCTACGTGAACTTGGAATTAAGGTAGGGCCAGAGATACGCCAAATTGTGGCCGAAGTTGAACCCGACCACCCGCTTGTTTGGACAGAACAGATGATGCCGTTAATGCCCGTTGTGCGGATGCCCGATGTCTCCAGTGCGATTGATTTGGCATGGCGCAGCGAACATGGCTATCGCCATACAGCAGTCATCCATAGCAAAAATGTTGATCACATGACGCATATGGCTCGGCTGATGGACTGCTCGATTTTTGTGAAGAACGGCCCCAGTTTTGCAGGTTTGGGGGTCGAAGGCGAAGGGTATTGTTCGTATACTATCGCCAGCCCTACGGGCGAAGGCCTGACCACATGCCGCAGCTTTTCGCGGTTACGGCGCTGCGCCTTAAAGGACAATTTTAGAATAGTCTAAAAGGCTGATTTCTTTCAGTTTTTTTTCATAGCCCCTACCAAAAACTATTAGCCTCTGCTAGAATATACTTAACGCTCGTTAAGTTAGCCTAGCAGTTTTTCGTTTAGTATTTTTTCGCAACGCCGTAACTTATCAACACGTAATGAATTATAGCCTTTAAGAAATTTCCATTTCATTCGGCGTCTAAAAATTATTATCGTGTGGGGGACAATATGCTCTATACCCTCTGGCTAAAACTCAGGGAGCTATTAACTGGTACACCCAGTCTACAATTTCAAACAGAGGCCATGAGTGCCAGCCCAAGTTATGAGCAGTTTCGCAATCTGTTCCGCGAATGGGTCTGGTATCGGGATTGGTTTGGCAATTCCCTGCGGGAACGCTGGCCTTTATTAGTGTTCCTAATTGCCTTCCAGTCGCTCTATTTCCCCATCAATCAGGTAGTAAGTGGTGGGGTACATCTTTATATTCCCCAAATTGACGGGAACATCCCACGCCTGTCTATCTTCGTCATCCCCTATGCGCTGGGTTTTGGCCTAATGCCGTTCTTCCCATTGATTGCCGCGTGGAAATTTCCGCGTCAATTGTTCCAAGAATATACCCTCGCATTTTTTAGCGTCATGGTAATTGGCTTTACCATTTGGCTGGTGATGCCTGCTTATATCGTCAAACATTCATTTGAGCCGCATGGTTTTTTTGACCACCTGCTCTATCAATTGTATGATGGCGATTCGACCTATGGCACGCACAATTCGTTCCCTAGCAGCCATGTCTATTATGTTACGCTGGCAATGGTCTACTTCTGGCGGAAATGGCCCAAGCAGTGGATTTCGTGGGCGACTTTCACAGTTGCCAACGCCGCAAGTACAGTGTTTACCCATCAACATTATTTCGCCGATGTCGTCGCAGGATTTGCGCTGACATGGTTTGTGGTTTGGCTGACCTGCCGTCATTTACTGCCCTTTATCCGCCGCCGCGAGGTTCATTTTGGGGTAGCCGATATACACGGCAAGAGCCTACATCGTCGCTAAAAAGCCTAGGATAGAAAAAATCAGCCAGCATCCATAGGCTAACTCTTCTGTTCGGCCCGCACACCATTAATGATGATACGCCCACCTGTATCGAAACGTGTATCATTTTCCTGACCCTGCAAGGCCTCCATTGCGGATGCCATGTCAGGCGCATTTTTCATCGTAGGAACGCTCCTCGTTGGTCGCAGTGAGCATACTCGCTGAAAAACTCTCAGATATAGGTGGCTAAAAACATCGGCGCCGATGTGGTACTTCTGGCGGCCTCAGCGACATCTTTTTGCGACTTTTTCTATCTACACGCCCTTCAGCTATTCCGCTATAATCAACTTCATTCCCATCCAATCAGCCAATTTGAAAACATTATGCAACCAACATCATCACGCATCCAATATCGCTACTATGACCTTGTCATGGCAACCTTTGTAACTGTGCTGCTTCTGAGTAATCTTTTGAGTAGCGCCAAAATTATTGACATTGGCCTCGGCAGTGTTGGCTCATTGGCCTTCATTTTCGATGCGGGGACGATTGTCTTTCCCATCTCCTATATTTTTGGCGACATCCTAACTGAAGTGTATGGTTATAAGCGCTCCCGTCGAGTCATCTGGATGGGCTTTGGTGCGTCAGTATTGATGGCGCTCTGTGTTTGGGTGGTGGGCCTCCTTCCCGGTGAAGCCTATTGGGTTGATAGCACAGGCCAGAGTGCCTATGATGCCATTCTTGGCGGCATCCCCAATTTGATTGTTGCCAGTCTTGCGGCTTATCTGGCAGGGGAATTTTTGAACAGCTTTGTGTTGGCAAAGTTGAAAGTAATTACCGAGGGCCGCTATCTGTGGGTACGCACCATCGGCAGTACCTTGATTGGCGAGGGAGCCGACTCGATTATTTTTGTGGGAATTGCCACTTTGCTAGGCACACCGGGTTTTGTGCCAGAAATTATGCTCTCCCTCATCGCTACCAATTACATCCTCAAGGTGGGTATCGAGGCCGCCATGACCCCCGTGACCTATAAGGTAGTCAATACACTCAAGCGGGTCGAGAACGAAGATTACTATGACCGTGACACCGATTTCAATCCATTTAAGCTCAGTGCTTAAAGAAAGATTTTCTAATGACTGATGCCGATAACATGCTGCCACCAACGAATCCCGACGACTTCACGGATGATGAAGCCTCCTTACCTGAAAATCATCGCAGTGGCTATGTCGCGGTTATTGGACGGCCCAATGTTGGCAAAAGCACCCTTATTAATGCCATACTTGGCGAAAAAATTGCTATTGTCAGCCCCAAACCCCAGACAACGCGCTTGCGTCAATTGGGGATTTTAACCCGCCCTGACTTGCAAATTGTGTTTATTGACACCCCCGGCATCCACCAACCGCGTAATGCCCTTGGCGAATTTATGGTTGAGGTGGCAGTGATGGCCCTGCAAGAAGCCGATGTGGTTTTGCTGGTCACAGATGCCAGTGAACCTGTCACCGAGGCGGACAAAAATGTGGTCGAGATTTTGCAACAAGCTAGAGAAGATACCCGCAACCACTTGAAAGTCATTCATGTTTTGAACAAGGTGGATCGCGCCCCAAACCCTGAAAAATATCAGCAAAATTTTGAGGCCCAACGCGCCCTAGTGCCCGACGCCATCTGGACAACCACCATTGCTACCGACAAAACGGGGGTTGAAACCCTACTCAAGCTAATTATCGAACAACTCCCTCTCGGGCCGCGCTTTTATCCCGAAGATCAAATTTCTGACCTGCGCACCCGTGATATTGTAGGCGAAATGGTGCGCGAGGCCGTCTTGTTGCACACCGAAGAAGAAGTCCCGCATTCGGTTGCGGTTGAAGTTGAGGAGTTTTCGGAACGGGAAAATGGTGTCGTTTATATCAATGTTACTATCTATGTTGAGCGCGACAGTCAAAAAGGGATTATCATTGGACAAAAAGGTTTGATGATTAAAAAAATCTCGACCCATGCCCGCCGCGAAATTGAACGGTTTTTACAAACGCGGATTTATCTTGAGCCACATGTCAAGGTGTTGAAAAATTGGCGGAAGGACGAAAACGCCCTACGCCGACTAGGGTATCGCATTCAGCGTTAAAAGCCATTGGGAGTGAGGTGTATTGACCAGCAAACTAGAAGTCATCGCCCCACCACAGCTTCGCCAGCGCAGACGATTGCGTTGGCGGCGCCTACTTCTCATCGGGTTAACAGGAGTAGCCTCAATTGGGCTGTGCATCACGCTTGCCCCGCTGATCGTGGTATTTATCATCTCACGTGGTAACCCCGACCCCATCCAAGAAAATTTTACCCCGGATGCTTCGAGTGCCCATCAGTACGAGCAAGTTTATGCCACTACAGTCGCCAGCATCAACATCCCCGGTGAATCATTTACCCTGACCTTCACCGATGCTCAATTTGCTTCTTGGCTGGACTTGCGTTATCAAAAAGCCACAAGTGATGAAATCGCTAACATTGAACTACTCGATCAACTCCCCTTAAAATTTACCGAACTGCAAAATATCCAAGTTGCGTTTGACGACGAGATCATGTCGCTATATGCCGAAGTACCAGTTTCTAAGCGACTGACCCTGAGTATGACCCTTGATGCCCGCATCTATCCTGACAACGAACACCAACTTCAAGTCGAAGTGATTACCGCGCAAATCGGTTCAGTCGAGGTACCCGATAATCTTCGGGCGGAGCTGGCCGCGCCAATTTTAGATGCTCTAACGCAAAATCTTGAAATCAAAGCCGATTATCAGGTAGATTTAGTAACGATGGACAATGGGCATTTTACGATTATCGGGCACATCAACAGCCCTCTGCCTACACCCGAAAAACAGGAAAGTGAAAATCCCTAATGCAGCAGCCATATCCGCAATATCAGCCGCCTGTGTATGCAATGCAGCCGATGCCAAAAAAACGCCGATCGTTGAGTCCGGCGTGCGGCTGCTGTATGGGCATCCTTGTTTTGACCTTGTGTATTATGGGGATTCCATTGGCATGTATTGGCTTTTTTGTTTCGGGTAATCCTGACCAGTTGTATTCGGATTTTAAAGCCGATCCCACTGCTGCGGCTCAATATGATGTGCTTTTTGACAACG
The DNA here is from genome assembly GCA_016234595.1 of Chloroflexota bacterium. Lineage (GTDB taxonomy): Bacteria > Chloroflexota > Anaerolineae > Aggregatilineales > J027 > CFX10. The sequence goes on from JACRBG010000026.1 coordinate 132,932, forward strand.
CGATTAAAGACGCCCGCAACGATGGCAGCTTTGATGTGCAGATTGAGCAGCGCGACTTTGAGTCGTGGCTGAATGTAGAATATCGCAACAGCTTAACTGAGGGCACAACCTCAACCAGTTCTGATTTGCCCGACTGGGTTAACAACATCAAATTTCAAACCAAATTTGACAATGGGGAAATTACACTATTTGGTACAACCAAGTTTTCCGGCATTTCAGTGAATATGTTGGTTGTGTCGAAAGTGACTATCAATACGGATTCAACGACTCGTCCGACCCACCCGCTACTGGTTGAAGTAACCGAATTCAAAGCTGGTGCCATTGATATGCCAGAAAGTTTTCGCACCCAACTGGCCTCTGATATTGCCGATGGCCTCAGCGAGGAACTAACGCAAGTCAATCAACGTTATGAACTCTCGTCATTGACCATTGATAATGGGGTTATGGAATTTAGTGGGCATGTGGTGAGATAATCTTATCCAAAATGACGCGGCCTTCTTCAACGTCCCGCTGAATCTGAGCGATTAGTTCTTCAATACTCGTAAACTTGGCTTCACCGCGCAGCCATGCTACAAAATCGAGGTCGAGACGTTGTCCATAAATATCACGGTCAAAATCCAACAGATAGGGTTCAACCGTGATATTGTTGCCATCAAAGGTAGGGCGCACTCCAACATTGGTCATTGCCATAAACGTCTCAGCACCTAGATGGGCCAAACACGCATAAATCCCATTTTTCGGTAGGACTTGTTGTTCCCAATAGGCCATATTCGCGGTTGGGAAACCAATTTGTCGTCCGCGTTTCTCCCCATCAACGACAATGCCACTGACCCGATAATAACGGCCTAAATCCGAGGCCACTTTGCGAACATCGCCGTCTATTAAAGCAACTCGAATGTGTTCACTGGAAATGCGTTCGCCGTTGCCATCGGTAAATAACAAGTCAATGGTTTCGACAGTAAACCCTTTTTGCTGACCCTGTTGTGTTAAATAGGCCATGTTACCTTCGCGCTTATAGCCCATCGCAAAATCAGCCGTTGCCCACAAGGATGCCATTTTCAATCTCTGGGTTAGCAGATCCACAAAATCAGCCGCCCGAATCTGACGGGTCTGATCATTAAAGGGATGCGTAATCACGACATCCACACCGAACTCGCCCAACAACATGGCCCGCTCGTCAGGAGTGGTTAGATAATATGGCCCTTGGATGCCACGAAGGACGACATCCGGGTGTGGGAAAAAGGTCAACACAACAGCTAACCGATTTGAAGCGTGGGCCTCTGTAACCAACCTTCGGATTAAATGCTGGTGGCCGCGATGCACGCCATCGAATACCCCAACTGTGACAATACTGGGGCGGTCAAGCTGGGCATTTTCAAGCGATTGAATGTGTTGCATGAAATGTTAAATCCAGTGAAATTTCAGCGATTAAAAACTTTCAGCGGTTTCCAGCGACCCGGCTGCTCGGCAACCGGCGCAAGAATCGCCAAAAATTTACCCCCGTCGTCGTAGGCCTGCAACAGCTCGGCGGTATCTAGCGAATACTCAGTTAAGTCTAACCAGACGCCGTTTTGGACAGCGCGGCTTTGTTGGTCATTCAAGTCCAGCCGGGTAAATGTTTGCAACGCCATCTCAGGGGGCAATAAATATTGCTGCCAAGTATCCTGATGAATCGCTTCACGTAAGGTTTCTAGGCTGACGGCATTCTCAGTTGAAAATAGGCCACTGGCTACCCGACGTAACCCTGCCAGATGGCCTCCTACGCCCAAAGCACGGCCTATATCAAAAGCCAAACTACGGATATATGTCCCCGGTGAACAATGCACCCGGACAAGCGCCACTGGGAAATTCCACTCGACTATCTGCAAATCATAAATACTCACCGAGCGGGGCGTCAATTCGACAGTATCGCCCTCGCCGCGCCTAGCAATCTCATATAGTTTTTTGCCACCTTGCTTAATCGCACTATAGAGAGGGGGCACTTGCAGAATATCGCCCTGAAATTGAGGCAAAACGGCTTCGAACTGCTCCCGCGAAATCAGCTTGTCATTGGTAGCAACAATTTCACCTTCAGCATCATAGGTGGTGGTTTCGATCCCTAATTGCACCTGTGCCTCATAGGTTTTAGGATGGCCCATCACATATTCACTTAGGCGGGTGGCTTGCCCCAAACACAACATCAAAACGCCTGTCGCCAAAGGGTCAAGGGTTCCAGCGTGGCCGATTTTTTTGATGCGAGTTTCACGGCGCATAATCGCTACCACGTCATGGCTGGTTAGGCCAAGTGGCTTGTCAATGTTGAGCAGAGCAAAATCAGGGGAGATATTCATGGGTGATTTTTGGTAAGGGCAGGCCTAAACTTTCAACATGGAATAGAAGGGTATCATGGGCTAACGGCTGTAAACAGGCTTGCCACGGGCCAGTTCTGCCTTTAACATCGGCAGGACTCGTGCCAAGGCTTGTTCCAGCGTCACCCCACGTAAGGTTGCCCCACCGGCTGCCACATGCCCACCACCACCAAGGGCCAGCGAAATCTCAGCCACACTATACCCCGGAATGGAACGGAAACTGCATTCGACATCCCCATCAAGGACGGTAAATGAAGCTGAAAGTCGAGCGTCTTCTGTTTGAATGAGATGGCCCGATAAGCCTGTATAATCGCCCACCTGCATTCCACAAGCCAGCAAATCGGTCTCATCAATGGTGGCCCAAACCAGACCATCCTCAAGCTGCATCCGTGAGACCGCCATAGCCTGCAAACGCATCAACCCGGTAGGAATACGGGCCAGTGTCAATTGCACAACGCGAGTCATATCAGCCCCCGCCGCGATTAATCGTTGGCCGGTCTGCAAAGTATGGGCTGATACATTGGACGTGCGGAAACATAAGGTATCCGTCACCAAACCCGTGATGAGGGCCTGTGCGATGTCCGCCGTTAACTCAATGCCCAGCTGATCCAGCCAATCCAAAACACCTTCGGAGGCCGCCGCAGTTCGCGCATCCACCAGATTCACATCACCAAAACTTAGATTGGTCTGATGGTGGTCAAGTTGAATAAGAGGCCGACCCAAAGCCAAAAGAGACGCCCCAATGGTGCCGAGTCGCTCTTTATCACTTGAATCGGTGCTGATAATCAAATCAGGCAGTGGGTCTTGAAGGGTATCTCGAATATCGGCGCTACTTGGTACAAAAGCAAAACGTTTGGGAAGTCCACCTTCGACATAGGGAGTAACATGCTTGCCCTGATTGCGCAGAGCTAATGTCACCCCCATCATCGAACCAATGGCATCCCCGTCTGGTTGCAAATGGGTGACGACTGCGATTGTTTGCGCCGCCGCCACCAACTGGGCTGCTTTGTCCCATTCTAGTTGCACTAAAGGCGCAGAATTATTCTTGCTCGTCGTCATGCCCATCATCCATTATGGCAACCGACCCATCCGAGTCGGCTAACGCATCCAAGACTTGTTCGATATGATTGGCTTGTTGCAACACTACATCCCATTTGAAATGGAGTTGAGGCATTCGGCGCAAACGCAAGCGCGACGCCAGTTCCTTGCGCAAAAAGCCTTGGGCTTGGCGCAGGCCGTCCATCACATCATCCCGGCGGGTTTCATCGCCGAGCGCATTGACGAAAATCTCAGCATGTTCGATCTCTCGATCCAAGCGCACTTCCATAATCGTCACCCCATGGAGGCGGGGGTCACGCACTTCGGTGAGCATCAGTTGGCTAAGGTGGGACAGAATTAGATCCGCCACCCGTTCCGATTTGATGGTCATCGTCTTATTCCTTCCTTGAACGTGTTTAGTTCACACGCTCCTTGACCAAAAATTCAATCTGGTCGCCTTCTTGGAAATCATTGAACTTATCTAAGGCAACCCCACATTCAAAACCTTGACGCACTTCTTGAACATCGTCTTTCTCATGCTTCAAGCTACCAATTCCCAGACCATCGGCAATGATCTTGCCACGTCGCACCACGCGGGCTTTGGATTTGCGCCGGATGATGCCGCTGCGCACATAACACCCAGCAATCTGGCCTACCCGTGAGATATCGAACACTTTGCGAACTTCCGCCATGCCGACGACCTTATCTTCATAGATCGGGTCGAGCATCCCTTTGAGGGCTTTTTCAATATCTTCCACCATCTTATAGATGATGGTATAGGTACGAATATCCACCCCGGTGGAAGACGCTACCCGTTCGGCGGCTCCGTCTACATTCGTATTGAACCCAATGATGACGGCGTGCGAGGCGTTGGCGAGATTTACGTCATTTTCAGTGATATTGCCGACATCAGCGTGCAAAATCCGGACCTTGACTTCATCAGACGCCAAATCTTGAAGAGAATTGACGACGGGTTCCAAACTACCATCCACATCGGTTTTGAGAATTAGCAACAACTCTTTATTTTCGCCCTGATTAAACCGATTGAAGAAATCTTCTAAGGTCATGGCAGGAACAACCAGTTCACTGGCTGCTTGCTGAACAGCCTGACGGCGTTGATCTGCAAGATTAGCCCCGACCTTGACATTCGAAACCACCTCAAAGCGATCCCCGACCTGTGGTGCTAGGTCTAAGCCCATCACCGATACTGGGAATGAAGGCGGTGCTTCAGTGACTTTACGACCGCGCTCATCAAACAGAGACTTCACGCGGCCATAGGACAAACCCGCGACTACCACATCCCCCGTATGTAAGGTGCCGTTTTGCACCAACAAGGTTGCCACTGGGCCACGCCCTTTTTCGGTACGGCTTTCCAACACGACGCCCGCGCCCGTGCTGGCCGGATTGGCTACAATTTCAGCTTCCTCAGCCACTAGCAAAATCGCTTCGAGTAGATTATCCAAGCCGATTTTATTGCGGGCCGAGACAGGTACAACGAGTGTATCCCCACCCCATTCATCGGTGATCAGGCCTACCTCAGATAATTCTTGCTTGACCAAATCGGGATTGGCATTGGGCTTATCTACTTTGTTCAGCGCCACCACAATCGGCACACCCGCCGCTTTGGCATGACTAAGAGCTTCGCGCGTGGTCGGCATCACACCGTCGTCGGCTGCGACTACCAAAACCGCTACGTCAGCTCCTTGTGCCCCACGTGCCCGCATGGCCGTAAAGGCCTCGTGACCGGGGGTATCAATAAAGGTGATTTTCTGACCCTTGTATTCGGTTTGATAAGCACCAATCGCCTGTGTAATACCACCCGCCTCACCGTCCGCCACATTTGTCTTGCGGATGGCATCTAACAAAGATGTTTTCCCATGATCGACGTGCCCCAAAATCGTCACAACCGGGGGACGCCGTTGCAGTTTGGATTCTTCCTCAGCCCCATACAATTCGCGGCGCCATTTGGGCTTTTGTGCTTCTATTTCAGCGCGTTTAGCTTCTTCCTGCACTTCACGCAGGGGGCGCGGTTGAAAATTCATTTCTTCAATGATGATGGCTGCCGTGTCATAATCCAACTGCTGATTGATTGAAGCCATGATGCCATTGGCAATCAATTTCTTCATGACTTCAATTGGGCTGACTTGCATCAACTCAGCCAATTCACGAACCGTTACAAAATCCGGTACATCTAAAATCTGTCGCTCTTGTTGCGTCATATAACTCGAATCCTCCTGAACTTAAACAACAACACACGCCGCAGGTTGATACTGCTCCGGGAAGAGATACGCTGCGCGAGACTGGCGACTCCCCGAAGACCCTGCGACGTGTGCTGGGTATTTCCTCAGAAATTTGCACCTCCCCCAGAATGAAGGAGGTGGTCATGGGTCGCCGTTAACCCTTGTCGTCGTGCATCGGGAACATTGCTGCTCTTATCCGGTCTCGGTCTTCCGGTGTCAAGATCGTTTTGAGTGCTTTCTCCAACGTGTTTAAAGCCATTTGAAAGGCTCTCTCAGGGTTATCTGTGTGCAGATGTTCTTGCCAACAAGTCACATCATTGCACATATAAGCCCCGCGCCCATTTTTCTTGCCGCTGGGGTCAACTTGTACCCCCTCTTCCGGCGTCCGAACAAGGCGCACCAACGCTCGTTTGTTATCTACCTTGCGACAGACGACACACGTCCGTTGGGGAATTTTTTTGCGTGGAGGTTGCTGCTTGCTCATCCTTCCCTACTTGATACTAAAATTCTTCATCCGTATCAAACTCGTCAAATTCGCCCCGGTCACGGTTGCCCTTCCGGCGGCGCTTCGCAACTACTTCACCCATGTCTTCGTCAAACACCAACTGGACACGGCTCTGTTTGGCCTTTTTAACCTTAGTCTTCTTCTTACGACCAGAGCGCTTGTCGCTAAGGCGTTCGTCAGCCCCTTCTTCTTCCTCTGGTTCCTCCCAATCAGCAGCCACGACCACAGCTTTGATTTCTTCTACTTCGGGGAGGGCGATCTTATCGGTACGGCGTTTTTCGCGGGGCTGCGATTCTTCCACCACAGGGGCCGGAATATCTGGGAAGGCAGGTCGGAGAATGTCTTCCTCTTCTTCGACAATGGGCTGAGTCCCTTCAGATTGGACTTCAACCACCGGAGCGGCTTTTTCGACAACGGGCGCAGGGGTGACAGGGGCTTCCTCAACTGGTGCGGGTATTTCTTGAGCCTGCAAAATTTCAGGAATCACGAGGTCATCTAGCGCGTATTGAATGGCCTCCATCGCATCGTCGCCGGCTTTATTAGCTACCAACATCCGCGCTAGGCCTTGTTCATCCGCTAACACTCGAACCATCAACTCGCCAACCGTCTCGATTTTGCCCAACGCTTTGACAATATCGTCGGCCAACTCCAAAACAGCAATTGGCATATTAAAGGCTTCGGCTGGCACCAAGGGCCGTACCGAATCCAGCAATGATTGACGTTCGCGCTTAATCCCATCCCGCTGATCCAAGACCAAACGCTGTGCGACATTCACAAAAGTGGTCAGGGTAGTATATTCTTCGGGATTCACCGGACGATTGGTGCGTTTCTTTTCGAGAATGCGCTCGACTTCGGTCACCAATTCACGGTTCTTAATTTTCATTACATTCAAGGGTGGATTGCTAAGCGCAGCGATATTTTCAATAGCTGCCTCAGTGACACTCTTGATGTCAATTCGCCAGCCAGTCAGCTTGGCGGCCAGTCGGGCATTTTGACCCTCGCGCCCAATCGCCAACGACAAATTATCTTCCGGCACAACCACCAAGGCCGTCCGCACATGGTCAATATCTTCATGCAGATACACACCACTCACACGGGCTGGCGAGAGTGCCTTCGAGATAAAACGGGCGGGGTCGGGGTCCCACTCAATCACGTCGATTTTTTCGTCGTGCAGTTCTTTGATAATGTTTTGGATACGCATCCCGCGCATCCCGACACACGCGCCAACCGGGTCAATACCCTCTTGTAAGGCGGCCACAGCAACTTTACTGCGATAGCCAGCTTCGCGCGCAATGTTCTTGATTTCGACCTGCCCGTTATAGATTTCGGGCACTTCATATTCCAGCAAACGACGCAGCATATCTTTATGAGCACGGGAAACGATAATCTGCGGGCCGCGTGTACTCTTGTTAACTTCCGCTACAAAAGCGCGAATCTTATCATGCGCCTTATAGCGTTCGTTGGGCATCTGGTGTTGCTTGGGCATAATGGCCTCAGCGCGGCCTAAGCTGAGTGTTACCACCCCATGCGCCGTGCTTTGGACTGTGCCTGTCACTAAATCGCCCTGACGATCAATAAACTCGTCATAGAGGGCATCACGTTCGGCTTCACGGATACGCTGCAAAATCACCTGCTTAGCGGTCTGAGCCGCGATACGCCCAAAACTGGCACTCGTTGGCATCACAGGAGCCATGACCATATCCCCAAGTTCGCAGTCGGGGTTTTGTTTGCGCGCTTCGTCGATCAGCACTTCAGTACGATTGTCAACAATGCTGCTGACCACTTCTTTTTCCACAAAAATCTGTGGGTGTCCAGTAAGGTCAATCTGGGCTTGAATCTTTTGCTGGTTCGATCCAATATTGGCATCCCGCCGATAGGCCGACACGAGCGCCTGTTCCAACGCCTCAAGCACGACTTCTTTGGACAGGGCGCGGGTTTCTAAAATTTCATTGAATGCCAGCGTAAAATCGCTTTTCATGGCACCTACATAGCTCCGATAAATTGACTCGATTGCACTGAATAATAGATGATTTCCTGACAACTATTTGGCGATAAATTTGTCCTGTGCAATAACCTTAAACAACTAGAAGTGGGGGCTGCCCACTTCTAGGAAACGTTCGATATGAGAATTGAGCCTAGCTCAACTAGGATTGTAGCATGGGTTTTTACTGGAATCAAGCATGATTCGAGCGTCTGATATAAATCTAATTTACAGTCTTCCGGTTTAGGAAAACCGAGGGCAAGCGCCTTCCATTTTTAGGAAGTAGGGCGAAGACTAAGCCTCGCCCCTTGATTCGATTACTCTTGTTCCTTTTCCTCCACGTTCAATTTCTCAGTATCATATACAGTGTGAAATCCGTTGGTAATTAAGCGAGCTGACCGATTGCGTGTGAAGTAATTGAAAACCCACTGTACAAAAATGATGACACGGTTTTCAAACTCGACCATCTTCATTAGGTGGACAAAAACCCAAAACAGCCAACCGATGAACCCCCACAGCCGAATCCGGAATGGTAAGTCCGCCACTGCCGCCGACCAACCGATGGTTGCCAAGTTGCCGAAATTGGAATAATGGAAGGGTTTTTCAGATAGCTCACCCTGCAAGCGTTTCTGAATGACTTGGGCGGCATAGCTCCCACCTTGCATGGCAACCTGAGCCACCCCCGGCAGTAATTTGCCAGCTTGTTCGAAGTGAGCCAGATCACCGATGATAAAAATCTCAGGATGCCCCGGCAAAGTCAAATCCGCCTGCACCATCACCCTACCAAAGCGGTCAAGGGTTGCCCCGACTTTTTCGGCCAATAGTCTCCCCAACGGGGAGGCCAAAACGCCAGCAGCCCATAATACAGTCTCCGCTTCAATTATCTCCGACTGATCGCCCTGTTTCAGCGTCACTTGACCTGCTTGAATATCGGTCACGATGGTTTTAGTCCGCACCTCGATATGATGGCTTTGCAGGGTATTCAGAGCCTTAGCAGATAAGTTATCTGGATAGGTCGGCAAAACACGATCCACCCCTTCGACCAACAATACCTGCGCATCCGCCGGGTTGATGTTACGGAAATTATCCTTGAGGGTCAGGTGGGCTATTTCGCTGATGGCTCCGGCGAGTTCGACGCCTGTCGGCCCCGCCCCAACCACAACAAAAGTCAACAAGGCCTTGCGTTTCTGGAGATCATTTTCTAGCTCGGCCCGTTCAAATGCTGAAAGGATGCGCTGGCGGATGTGAGTCGCATCTTCAATGGTTTTTAGGCCCGGGGCATAGGTTTCCCATTGGTCGTTACCAAAATAGTGATGGCGGACACCAGTGGCGATAATTAAGGAGTCGTAGGCAATTCGGTTTTCCCCCATCACAACCTCATGGGTCGTTGGGTCAATATCCGTTACCTCAGCCATCAATACTTGTACGTTTTTGGCTTTTTTCAGAATGCCGCGCAGGGGCGAGGAAATATCGGCAGGCGAAAGTGCCCCTGTTGCCACTTGATAAAGCAAAGGTTGAAAGAGATGGAAATTGCGACGGTCAATCAGGGTCACTTTGACAGGGGCTTTCTTTAGTTTTTTGGCGGCACTTAGCCCACCAAAGCCCCCACCAATGATTACAACGCGGTGCTGCTCATTCATGACAATATCCCCCTTTGGATAGCCAATGTACTCTCAGTATAGGCTGTCTTGAGGCCGGGATAAAGTTTAAAGATTGTGAATTGTGACAATTTTCACACAGTCACAATTCACGGGGTCATGTCGTCTATATTGGGGGAATATCAAATATTTTGCGGGCCTAGCCTTTGACCGCGCCTGCTGTCAGTCCTTGAATAAACTGCTTGGACATGAGCAAGTAGATAATTAGCACAGGTACTGAAGCCAGCGACAAGGTACTTAGAATGGCATTCCAATCGCTTTGATATTGCCCGAAAAGCAGTGATACCCCATAAGTCACGGTGCGAACACTTTCGGATCGTGTCAAAATTAGCGGGAACCACAAATCGTTGTAAATCGGGATAAGGTTCAAAATCACAACGGTTGCCAAGGCTGGTCGTACCAATGGCACAACGATTCGCCACAATACCTGAAATTCCGACGCCCCATCCATCCGAGCCGCATCTAGCAAATCTTGGGGAATGCCGCGCATAAAACTAGTCAATACAAATACAGCCATCGGTACACCCATCGCTACATAGATAGGGATTAGGCCCTCTAGTCTGCCATTTAAACCCAATGCCTGCACAATGGTAACAATATTAATCGTGCCAAGTCGAATAGGAATCATCAGTCCCGCAATAAAATAGAGGTAGACCATTGATGAGCCACGCGAACGCCAATTGGCAAGGGCATAGGAAGCCAAAACACCAATAATTAAAATTAGCAAAATCGAATTAATTGAGACAGTGATGCTGTTTTTAAAATATACATCAAAATTACCATCAATCCATGCGCTCTTGTAACCCTCCAGCGTGCGCTGCTCGGCGGTTGGAAAATCAAAGGGGGAACGGAAAATCTCACGCTTGGGTTTTAATGAATTGACCAACATCACCCAGAACGGGGCTAACACGATCAAAACCCACACAATCAAAATCAGGTGGGACATCAATTGTCCAAAAATAGTATTGAAATGAAACCGCTCAACCATGCGATTGGAAGGGCGGCGCTCAGGATGCCAAATTCGCAAAACCCCAAACCAGTAGCCAGCTAAGGCAATCGCCAAAATAGTGGCGGCGGCCAACACAACCATCGGGTCTTTTAATCCAGCCAAGACAACTGTTATGGTAGCAGCACCAAATCCGAACAGCGCCCCTCCCCAAATAGCTAATGTATTGGTGTTAAAACGCGGGGTAACAAAGCCACCCACTGCCGTACCAAAAAGGATCCATGCTAGAACATCGGAATATCGAACGACCCATGCAACCGCATCTATCACACTCATCCTAGCACCGCCTCTTCGGATTGCTGGCGCGAGAAAATCAACCAGCTTGAAACGCCAACCATCAAAATTAGGAAGGTAATGGTTGCGACAGCTGCGCCAATACCCATATCCGAACGGGCCACTGGATGTTCACCCGCAATCGCTGCTCGGTAGAAAAATGTCCCCATGATGTCCGTTGAATATTGCGGTGGGCCATTGGCTCCCATCATGGCATATACCACATCAAAGGCATTAAAATTGCCAATAAAGGTCAAAATGGTGACAATCCCGATAATCGGCTTGAGTAGGGGCAGCTTAATCCGCAACCAGATTTGAAAGGCGTTGGCCCCATCCACCCGCGCCGCTTCAACCAATTCATCGGGGATACGCAAAAAACCCGCCAAAAACATCATGGTCGGCAGCCCTACCCATTGCCATGACGACACTAGCGATACGACAATCAGCGCATATTTGGTATCCCCAAGCCATGCCTTAAACCAATCTTCATGCCCAATGCGCTCTAGAAGTGCTTTCAGCATTCCCCAGCGCGGATTCAAAATCAACCGCCATAAAAACGCCGTCAACAGGACTGACATGGTAGCCGGGATGAAAATAAAGGTGCGATAGATGTTGCGGCCTAGCAGGTGTTTTTGCGAAAGAATGGTGGCGAATAAAAGGCCTAAACTATTTTGAACTGCCATATGGATGCCGAAAAAAATAAAGGTATTGCTGAGAGCATTAGTAAAGCGCTCATTCCAAAGGGTATCGCCAAATAAGGTTTTGTAATTATCCAAGCCGACAAAATGATCGGGTCGCAAACCTGTCCCCGTATAAAAACTGAGTCGCATGGAGTTAACCAACGGATAGGCCATAAACAAGGTGTATATTATGAGGCCGGGGATGAGAAACACCAGCCATGCGCGGCGGCGAGGCGCTTGCCAATCATCCAATAAGCCAAACTTTCTTAACGTCTTTTGGATAAACGCCATTTCGTTACCCTACTTACTGACTCTTTTTAGAAGAAAAAAGGGCAGAGGAAACTCCCCTACCCTCGTGTTAGATACTTTGAGGACTATTGCCCGCAGGCTTGAGCGGGTGCAAACCATTCCGCAAGGCCGTTTTGCAGATTATCGGCGGCTTCTTGGGGGGTGATTTCACCGTTTAACACAGCAATCGCGTTGTCTTGCATTAGATTGTAACCAGTGGGTTCACCATCTAGCAGACCTTCCCATGCCCAACGCACATCTAGACCACGACCTTCGTTTAATTTCAGGAAGGCATCTGCATGTGGGTCATCAAGGGTGGGTGCTTGCACGTTCAGTGGGAAGAAGCCGGGCAGCAAATTGCCAAACAGCGCGGCAAATTCCGGAGTGGTCATCCATTGCAGGAATAGACGGGCTTCGTCGGGGTGTTCAGTCGCCGCGTTCATACCGATCGCCGCGTCCACATGGAAGGTCACATATTCTTCTTCCTGAGCAGCCGGAGCAGGTACAGCAAAAACGCTCCAGTCAAAATCGGGCTCTTCACTCTCAAAGAATGGAATGTCCCATGAGCCACCCATCCACATCCCGGCTTCGCCCAACAGGAAGATTTGTTGGCTGTCATAGTAGGTCAGGGCGGAATTATCTTCGGGGACGTAGGGGGCGAGGTCAGCCATCGCTTGGAAAGCCGCGACTGAATGTTCATCATTGAAGCAGCGTTCGCCATTGAGATAGGCCATACGCCCTTCATACCCACCAATAAAGTTGGGGGCAAGGTTCATAAACACGATTTCGGCAATCGTCCAAGGTTCACCACTGGCATTAGCGAAAGCGTCATAGCCATTGTCTTTGAGAACCTGTGCGGCAGCCAAGAGTTCTTCCCATGTCTGGGGGATTTCGATGCCCAGTTCGTTGAAGAGGTCAACGTTATAATAAATTCCGTGCGACACGGCCATCAACGGCACACCATAATGCACACCGTCTTCAGTTGACCAAGCGGCCAATGAGCCTTCGGTGAAAGCATCGGTCAAACCGGGCACGTCGCTAATATCGGAAATAAAGCCTTGATCATAGAGGCCACGACCCACAGCAAACGAGCGTAGGTACATGAGATCAGGGGCATTGCCAGTTTCAAATTGGCTTTGCAGGGTAGCATTGTAATCAGGTGGATTGGTGGGGTCGAAAACAACATTGATATTGGGGTAGGCCTCGTGGAAAGCCGCTGTCAAGGCATCAATTTGCTCGACATCATCCACACGCCATGAGCCTAAAGTGAGGGTCACTTCATCTTGAGCTTTGGAAACTGGCGCTTTGTGGCCCATTCCCACGACAACGGCAGCAACAAGGATCAAAACAAGTAGCGTTTTTTTCATGAAATCCTCCAAGTCAATATTTTCCTAATAGCGTATAGTTTAGAACATAGCCATTGGAAACCAAGCGAAGGTATGCCATGTTTGTGCCAAAGTGTGCCATCTTTTGCGACAGGGCCTATTCTCAAAAATAAAATAGGTATAGTGCAGTGTTGAAGCATCATTCATTCGCTATTTTGCGTTTAACCCAAGAATAACACGGCTTTTTAGCTGGGCTGGGAATTAGAATTAGAGGCGTAATATGTTTACAAAGTCGGAATTTTACGACTTGGTTATCAAAGCCTATCATTCGTTATACGATTTCGCCTATCTCAAAAACCACCCCCTCAACAAATTTTTGATTGAAGATAAGGCTTTGCAGATGAAAGAGCGTGGGTGGCAAGTGCATAATCTGTTACTAGAGATAGTGGAAGAACTGCGCCCCGGTGATGCCGCCCCGCCACTTTCCAAAGAATGGCGTTGGTATCGGCTAGTGACACTGCGTTATGTTGAAGTATTGCAACCCCAAGTCGTGGCCGATCAACTCTCCATTAGTCGTCGCCAATATTATCGGGAACATGCTATCGTAATGGAAAAAGTGGCCGATTTGGTATGGGAACGTTGTCACTTTGAGGCCACCCCTGACTATGGGGAAGCTATGAAATCGGAACTGATGCGCATTAGCCAGTCCGATTCCTACGCTGAATTATATGAGGTCATTCGACGGGCTTTACTGACATTGGAAAAGCTTTTTCATGAAAGACGTATCACCCCTGAATTAATGCTTTCCGTCGAAATTCCCGTCACATCAGTTGGGCATAATTTATTGCGCCAAGTCTTGTTAGGCTTGCTAGGCATTTTTGCCGAAAACACCTCCGATAACATATTGTCTTTTTCGTCGCATATCGCCGACCATGCAGCCCACTTGGCTATTCAGGCACGAACCCCCTGCCTTGTTGACCCGGAAGCCATTGAGAGTCAACTCAGGATTTTTAGAGAGATGCTGCTGGTCGCGCGAGCGGATGTGACCCTGCTCCTTGGCGCTGAAGCAAAATTAACCGGATTTGAGTTGGTACTACCGATTGATTATGATGCGACGGTGGTCGTGGTGGATGACAATGAAGACGCCCTTGCTCTCTATAGACGTTTTTTGACCCCCCACCGCTATCAGGTCATCAGCACTACCAACGCCAATGAAGTGTTAAGTTTGGTACTCAAAACTTATCCAGATGTCATTATTTTAGATTTGATGATGCCGAATCAAGACGGCTGGGATTTGTTACAGCTATTTTCCAACCACCCCGAAACAGCCGCCATCCCAATTGTCATTTGCAGCGTACTCAAGCAACAGCAACTTGCACTTTCAATGGGAGCCAAAGCCTTTTTAGAAAAACCCTTTAATGAAGAGACCCTTTTGGCAACCCTTAATGAAGTGGTGGTAGCCGAGTGATGGAAAAAAATATTCAAAAAGACCTCAAGCAGCTACGGGTGGATTCGTTTGTCATCATTATTGCGGCTACCACCCTTGCTATCTGGGTGTGGTTTTCGTGGGCGATGATGCCCACTGGCGACGGCGCGACCATTCGCTCGGATACGTGGCCTGCCAGTGTTTTTATGCTGCTAGTTCTACTTGCCTGCTATCTTATCAAGCCCAAATTTCCCTATACCGCTATCCTTATTTTCACATTAGGGCTGTTGATAACCATTACCGGGGTCGTTCTCCAACTCCACAATTTATCTTTTGGCTATACGCTCTGCATCCCCATCATATTTTCGGGGATTCTATTCAGCCGAATCGGGCTTATTAGTGTGGCGACTATGACCAGCTTGATTATTTTGGGAGTGGCTCACTTCACCAACGAGTTTCACGATGCCGACCTCGCCCATTTGGCAATCATATTGGGTCTGGTCACCAGCGCGATGTGGGCTTCAACCTATCATTTACAGACGACCCTCTTTTGGTCGTTGAATGGTTATCAAGAAGCCCATAAGAATGAATTGATTGTACGGGAACAAAAGGCTAGACTAGAACGCACCCTGCAAAGTCTTGATGCCACCATGTATCAATTACAGCGTACCAATGCTATGCTGGTCGAAGCTCGGAATCAAGCCGAAGAAGCACGACGGCTTAAACAGCAATTCGCCCAAACCATCAGCCATGAACTCCGCACCCCCCTCAACTTGATCGTGGGTTTTACCGAAACAATGGTCAAATCCCCGGAATATTATGGTGCGCCCCTTGCCCCAACCTATGCCCGCGATTTAAGTGCTGTCTATCGAAACGCTTGCCATCTCCAAAATTTGGTCAATGATGTTTTGGATTTGGCTCGATTGGAACAAGCCTATCTGCTGCTCATCCCTGAAAAAATCAATATAGCCCATGTCATTGAAGACGCTGTCAACACGGCGCGCGGCCTTATTGAACGGCGTGACTTAGCCTTACGTTTAGACATCGCTCCGGATTTACCTATGATTTCGGGGGATGCCGTACGAATTAAGCAGGTTTTGCTCAATCTATTAAATAATGCAGCCCGTTTCACCGAGGAGGGCAGTATCACGGTTAGCGCCTATGCCCAAGAACATCAGGTCATAGTGGGAGTGGCAGATACAGGCATTGGTATCGCGCCCGAAAAATTTGCGGACATCTTTGAACCCTTTCAACAACTCGAAAACCCCATGCAGCGCCAACGCAATGGGGCTGGGCTAGGCCTTGCGATCAGTAAACAACTCGTCGAGTTACATGGCGGCAGCATTTGGCTTGAAAGTGAACTAAGTAAAGGCAGTCAATTCTTCTTTAGCTTGCCTGCCTATGCCATCCCCACTGACCATCGCATCGAAGCCGTTTTAATGCACCAATTGAATACTGCTAAATCAACCCCATTGGTTTTAGTAGTTACCCGTAGCCCCTCAGCCGCTTCGCTGATTTCGCGCAATCTAGCCCAGTACCGGACGGTGGTGATTGGGGATTTTAAGCAAGCCCTTGCCGCCTCACTCCGCTTAATCCCTGAGTACATCATCTTGGACACTGCCACCGATGATTTTAGTGAGACTGAAGCCGAGAAATTTACTGAAGCATTGCAACTGCCTAATGTCAAAATTTTGGCCTGCCCCCTACCGGGTGAAGAAATGTTGCGGCGCAGTCTCTCGGTAGATGGTTATATCATCAAGCCCGTTAATCAAGAACGCTTGTGGGATTTGATTTCTCAATTTGAAGGCAAAAGGATATTACTGGTGGACGACGACCGTGATTTTGTCCGTCTCATGAGCCGACTGCTATCTAGTTCGCCACGCCCAGTGCAGGTCGCCTCAGCTTATAGTGGGAGTGAAGCCCTCGCCATGATTAAACAATATCGGCCCGAAATTATTCTTTTGGACTTAAACTTGTCCGATATTGATGGCTTACAACTCATTAAACAAATGCGCGCATTATCCGAAGCCCAAAACATGCGGATTATCGTAGTGACCGCCTACGAAATTATTGACGCTTCTAAACACCTACAAGGTAAAATGTCCATCCGCAAGACGTTTGGCCTAACCCCGACCGAAGTCATCCAATGGATCGAGATTTACTTGCGGGGTCTGACCAAAATAGCTTCTTAAAGTTATGATGACGGCATATTCAAAACAAAGTCACCCACGCAGGCCATTTTGAGGTCTTATGGTAGGGCATAAGGCGCTCGCCTAACACGCTCAATAGGGCGAATGCCAACCGCATGAAATCCCCCGGCAAGGGCGGCGTCCACTCCTGCTTCCGCATCTACACTGGGTCGGCCACAAGCCTAGTCGTCCAGCAACCCAAATAAATAAATCGGGGGCAGGTTTATGATTAACCACACAATACCCATCCCCAATTGCATCAAAAAAAGGTTCGATTCTCAGTCGGCGGGTGACAGGGTCGTTTTTGGTCAATTCCAACCCACATAGCCCTAACACCACTGCTTGCCAAACTCCGCCATAGCACGCTGCACGAATGCCATCCCGAACATGGCCTTTGAGGTCATCGAGGTCAAGGGTGGCCGCATAAATGAGATAGTCATAAACTTGCTCATTCAATCCCAGCATACGCCTTATAAGTATCTACATAAAGAAGTTACTAAAAGGGTATTAAAGAATTGGATGCCAATATGGTGGCTAGGCCGAATCGGGGCACTGTTTGGGGGTAAAGCATTATGGGGCACAACATACAAAATAAATTGTGCCCCAAAGTAATTTCAAACAGGGATTTACAAGTCTACCCCACATTGGGTTCGGGGCATGGAATAGGCTGGGTAGCGCGCCGTGAAACGCTTGGTGGTGTCTGATGAGTTACCTGTGAATTTCGGGCCATACGCGCCAAACCTGCAAAATCAACAGGTTGATCGGGAACGACTTCATGATCACTCCGTCGCGCAATTTTTTGGGCAATTTCGAGTGTCGCATTGATACCAACCCCGCCAAAATCGTTGTGATGAATCGCCATGATGGTTCTCTCCTCAGATTCCTTAATCATGATGACCTTATCATACGACCCAACCGGGGGGGCTTGTCACCTATCCAAAGATAGGGTTTTACGCGGTCATGATTTTCCTATCCAATGGCGGAAATAACCCACCGCTACGCCGATCAGTACCAAGATTTGCAGACCCAAAAGCATTTTCATCAAGGGGAAAGAGCGGCTGGTTTCACGTTTAGCAGGCGCTTTGAACAGAACGGAAGAAGCAGCAAGGGGAACATCTACTGTCACAGCTATAGAGAGCGAGGGTAACGCGGCAATGACGATGGGGGTCATAGTAGCCGTTGGGGGCAATAATGTTGGCGAGGGGGTTGGCGTTGACGTGCTGGTGGTAACAGGTAAATTGGTAGTTGTTGTTTGGGCCTCGGCAGGTAAACTGGTCGGTGACGCTTGACCGGGAACTGGGGTGAATGTGCCTGTTTGAGGAGGCACGAGAAATACCTCCCCAACTTTTAAAGACCGGATGTCGGATTCTGTCATGTTGTTAAGCGCCAGCAAAGCCGGAATATCGTCCCACGAATAGCCATACATAATGGCAATATCCCCCACAGTATCGCCTGCTTGGATTTGATGTTGAATATTGCCGTGTTCATCTACCCCAAGAACAATTGGCGCAGGGCGAGCATTCTCATTTGTACTGCCATTGGTAGATGTATCGGAAGATGTATTCACAACACTAGGGTCGCTTGAGGCAACGGCGGCAAATCCACCACACGCTGACGGAGAAGCGGGCAAAATATCCCATGACAGTGTGCCAAACACAAGCGTATACCATGTCCCATTAGGGCCGCTGGCAACTCCAACTCCTATATCCTTCCAATGCCGATTGGTCATGTTGCTATAATGGATGGACGATCCTAGCCACCAATTAAAAGCATCTTGGGGGCTTTCGGCGTAAACCACATTTTCCCCTACCCAGCCCGTATAACCAGCATCACGAGCACGAGAACGCGGGGTTGAACCATCGTTGGCGACATGGTAATCCCCCGTGGAATTATTATTGGCGAGATTAGTGCTTTGTTGCATCGCAGCAGCGGTCAAAGCTGAATTTATGGTCAAGGGGGCCGCCCCAACACTTTGACGCAAGCAATTGACTTGGGGTACTAGCCAAGAGGAATCGCCACTCTGCGCTCTGACTACTGATGGCAGGTACGCAGGCAAGAGACAGAGTAATAAGGCCAAAAATAACCGATTGCGCCGCCGCATAACATCTCCCGTACTATCTCAGGTGCGGTAGACGATTATACAGGCCGTCACGCCTGATGTCAGTCGTGCCCAACCCACCAGTACCCTACTTCATCCTGTCACGATAGGATTAAGGGGAGATTCGCTAAATCAGCTTCAATTCTCGGGCACGGGCAACCGCTTGGGTGCGGCTCCCAACGCCTAATTTGCTATAGACTTGATTGACGTACCATTTCACTGTGCCCACCGTCAAAACCAATGTCTCAGCAATTTCGCGGTTAGACTGACCCTCAGCAATCAGGCCCAAAATTTCGACCTCGCGTGTCGTTAATTCCCTGGGAGCAGCATTTGGAGTTTTTGTCTCAACCCCCAATAGGCGATTAAATGTCTCTTCAATGCTTAAGTGTCTACCGCGCTCCCACGCCAGCGCATAGCCCTCTGGCCCAAGGACTGCTTCCAATTCAGCCCGTATCCGTTTAAATAGGGGAGCATGTTCGATCCAACCCATTGGTGGCATATCGGGATGGGTCAAAGCCAGCAATTCAACCGCACGGCTGGCATTACCTTCATGCCATGCCAATAATGCTGCTACGGGAGCCGCCAGCCACAAGCGTTGAGCCATCGAGAATTTATGACCCGATTGCAGTACCAACATTCGCGCCAGATAACCTCGGGCACCTTCAATATCACCCTGTTGCAGCGCCAAAATAACACGCACAAAGCGCCATTGATTCGCCGAAAAATACGTCGAGTAGTTGTCCAAGGGCGACGCTTGTTGGCTCCATTGAGCCGCCGAGCTGTAGTCTTCGAATAGAATGCTTAATAAAGCCAAGTTGCCTTCAGCAAAATAGTCGTAGCCGGGGTCTTGGTAACGTTCTTGGCGTTGCTGAACTAACGCAATCCGCTCATAAGCCAATGTAAAGTTTCCCACGATAATTGCCAACGACGCTCCTACAATTAAGCACCATATAGGGGCCAATTGATCACCAAAAGCAGCATGGAGTCTCATTGCCTCGGCAAAAGCTGCTTCGGCTTCTTCAATCTGATTTTGATAACCCAAGGCAATGGCTAAATTTGTAAGTGTCCAGCGGGTTTCATTTAGATTACCCTCAGTCTGCGAGATAAGCAGGCTTTCGCGCAGACAGCGATGCATCTTTTGATAATTATTATCACTCTGGCAAAATAAGCCCTGCCACGCCAACACAACCGCTAACAAGAAACGATTATCCTGCTGCCGCACTATAATCTCAGCCTCTTGCAGTGCCACTTCACCACTTGCCCAATCATCCCAATGAAAAGACATTTGCCCCATAAAACAATAGGCAAAAGCCACCTCTAGTGGGGCATTCAGTGTTTGTAAAACGGTCAGGGATTGGAAAATGTCGGGTCGCAAATCCAGCGCACTAAGGCGACCTGCTTGGGTCAGGAGGCGCAGATAGCGCAAGTGGAGTCGTTGGGCTGTTAGGGATGTACCCGTTTGTATCAGAGGTGTCATGGCTTCGTCGGCAACTTGGAGCAAAGCTGCGCCTTCGATAAAACGCCCCGTCATGTCAAAAAACAGATATAGGCTTTCGACCATTTGGTCAATGACATTCCAGTCACTGCACCGACTTGCCCATTGCCATGCCGTACGCACATTTTCGAGTTCAAGCTCAATCTCAGCTAGTGCTTCCACTTGGCGGCGACCTTTGACATCCTTTTCGCGCTGCTGCATAAAAACAGCATAATAAAGGGCATGAGCAGCATAAGCAGCGTCAGCATCGCCCTCTTCAGCCAATTTTTCGGCAGCATATTGGTGTAACAATGCATGGATTTCATAACGCCGACTTGTGTGTTGACCACCCTGCCCCCCAATGACAGAGCGTGACTCGCCCCAGCGCAGCCACGATTTATCTAACAGGGTAGAAAGCTCATGCACCGTTGCGCCTGTGATGGCTTCGGCGGCCTGTCGAATAAATCCGCCTTGAAAAACTGCTAACCAAGCCATAGCACAACGGTCATTTTCGCTGAGCAGCAGCCATGATTGATCCAGCACAGCCCGCATGGAGCGATGTCGGGCCGGAATGTTACGGGCAGGTGATTGTAAAATATCAAGGCCACGCTCAATCTCAGTCGCAATTTCAGCACAGGTCAGCGCCCTCACCCAACAGGCAGCCATCTCAATTGCCAAGGGTGTGCCTTCAAGCAAGCGGCAAATATGGGCTACAGCTTCGCGTTCAGCCTCTAGTGCAAAATCAGGCCGCATTCGACTAGCCTGCTGGACAAACAGACGCACCGCCGCATATTCAGCAAGGTGGTCATCATTGGCGTCACTCGGATAGGGCATTCCGGGCATAACGGTCAGCCACTCTTCATGCAAATTAAGAGCCTCGCGCGATGTCACCAAACATTTGAGGTTGGGAGCAAGAGCCAAAAGGAGGCTAATCAAATCCGCGCCATCCAAGAGATGTTCGAAATTATCCAATATCAAGAGTACGTCGCGAGACTTCAAAAACTCGGTCAGTTGATATTCGGGCGATTCCCCGTCGTAAAACTGCAATTCCAGTGCTTCGGCAATGGCGTGGGGAATCAGATCAGGGGTAGTCAATGATTGCAGTGCCACAAAATAGACACCATCCGTCGCCACCATATTTCCGTCTAGTGATGGGCGGTGGTCTTCTGAAATCCGCCGACCAATCTCGACCACTAGGCGCGTCTTGCCCATACCGCCGGGGCCAATTAATGTCAGAAGACGGCAGTTTGGTTCACAGAGGCGTGACATAATCTCGGCAAGGACCTCGTCCATGCCAATAAAAGGAGTGGCGGTAGGTACATGATATAGTGACATATGTTCTATTATACCCACTTTGCTCGAATTAGGGGATGGCTTTGAGCATTTCTCCTAATTTAATACAGATTAGCGAAATAACATGAAAAAAATCTCCATACTTACTTATTTTGCAAGATTAGAATTTATCATCAAGGCGAAAATCGGGAACATTGGCCTACAAATAAAAATACCCCAACAAGAATATGCTGGGGTATCACAGCCAAGTTCGAATGGGCTAGATAGGGTCTCCCGTTCTCATTCTATGGCTCAATAGTAAATAACATTCCGGCGCTACGCCCATAAACTTCTGGAAAATAGAACTCCTCACCTGTTGCGGGAATGACATTAAATTGCCCCGGCAACCCTAGTCGTAACCGATATACATAAGTATAGGTTCCCGGTGAAAGATAGGTGGCGTACAACACGACCTTTTCATCGCGCAATTCGGTTTGTGAAAACGACCACCAACCCCAATCAGCAGGGTCGGCTAGCTCAAGGGATGGGCGTTGGCCGACGATACTATTGGTCAAGAGATGCGGATCAACTGCTTCGGCTCCAGCAGGGATGGGGTCTTCAATCACTACATAGTTTAGGGAACGTAAGGCGGTAATGGTAAGCATCACGACCACTTCATCCCCAACCTTGGCACTAGTGATCGCTTGGCGGGTGGGGTCATCAGCAAGATAATATTGGCGCTCAATCGAGATACCCCGTGAGGCTGGCTCAATCCCCGGCACATGCAAAAATGTGGTCAGGTGCATGGTGTAGTAAAGATTCCCCGGCCCATCACCCCGACTAATGACCACCTGATTGGCTTCATCCTGTAGCAACTTGGACACTTCGACCCGCAACCGCTGAGAATCACGCACGGTGTCAGGTATTACCCGTGTATCGTCAGGCATCAAAGGCTCACTGTTAAGATCGACGCCGTAAGCATAATCAGCCTCAAGTTCTTGGGTCAACAACATCCAATCGGTGAGGGCCATGACAGCCCAAGCCGTTTCTTGGGTGGTTTCCCATGCGTCGGCTTGCCGAGCGGTCATCAACCAGCGTACGGCACCGGGGAGCATATCATTGGTAGTGTCATAATGGGCGAGAGCCATCAGCACTAAAGCCGTCGTACGGGTGTCGGTTGTCCAGTTGTAATAATCGGGCCAATCTTCCCAATGAAGACCCGTCGCACTAGCACTGCCCTCAAAAGTAGCCGCGCTCATAAAGTCGCTCTTAAGCGTTTCAAGGCGAGGGTCACTGGCATCGTTTGCCAGCATGCTCATCATCAAAAATGCCTGCGCATCAAGGTTAAGGCGCTGGCGTTGCTCAAACATGAGGGTTAGACGAGCGGCATAGGTCGCTGAATCGAGGCCGGTGGCATATCCACTGCGATTGAGAGCATACAAGACAAAAGCACGCTGGTTTAATTGCCAATTTTCCAGTGAGTCTAATCCCCCACTGCCTTCTTGTTGAGCGATATAGCCATACAAAAAGTCACCCGCCCGTTCAATAACCCCGGTGTCCACTGCGGCAAAACCGCTGTTGCGAGCTTCACTAAGGCCAATGAGAGCATAGGCGGTGGTTAGTGGGTTCGAGGCGTCGGCGGCAAACCAACCCCAGCCCCCATCGGAATGTTGAAGCGCATACAGCCGTTGCAAGCCAAAAATCACCTGCTGATTGAGGTTTTGTTTCAATTCTGGATCAGATTGGTTCAAAGCCGCCAACGCGCGCATGGTCATGATATTGGGGAGAAAACGACTGACCGTTTGCTCAATGCACTGATGCGGATAGTTTTGCAAATAATCCAGTCCATCCAACATCGGCCCTGCTAGGGTATGGTCAAGTTGAATCCGTAAACTGCCCCGTTCAGGATCAGCTTGGGTGGGGAGTTCGATTGTTTCGGTCACACGGCGGGCATCCGGCCCATCTAAAACTCCCGCTGTGCCAACCGTTTCATGGGCTTCGTAATGGTAGACGGGTAATAAACGATCATCACCTTGGCCCAATAAGGGTTTACTGCCATCTGTATAGGAGCCATCCTCATTACGCACCGTAAAGGTCGCATCAATGCTAGTGACGTCCAAAACCTGGATGGGCCAATCCACCCGTTGACGCCCCTGCGCTGGAATAGTGACAGTCTGAATCAGTGCGACATCATTGAGCACTGAAAAACCTGTGCCGATTAATTCAATTTGTACCGTTTGGTCATGACCTGTGTTGTTGTTGACAACCGCACCCATGCTCAATTCATCCCCGACCACAAAAAAGCGGGGAGTGACAGGTCGGATGAGTAAAGGCTTGGTGCTGATAAAATCGGCGGTGGATTGCCCTACCAACATTGGCCCACCTGCGCCAGCCGTCACAGCCCGTGCATCAATGCGCCATGTCGTCAGATTATCGGGCAGCGTAACCGTGACTTGGGCCTCACCATTGGCATCTGTAATCACACTGGGTGTCCATAAGGGAGTATCCACAAAATCTTGACGGACTTCAATCACTCCATAATCACCACCACCGCCACCACCGCCACCTTTACGCCCATTGGTGACATATTGAACATAATCATCGGCAGAAATTGTCAGCGTTGAAGCTGTCAAAACCCCCAAGCCGCGTCGGCTATAAAAGTATTCTAGCAATGATGGGCTGTTCGGTGGCACAAGGCCCAACACTGACAAATCCGTCATACTGAGACCCACTTCAGCACTTACCGGATGACCAGCCCAATCGCGAGTTTTGACATCAAGCGTGACGGTATCACCCGGCCCAACCATTTCAACTCCATCGGGCATAATTGGGGTCACTTCCACATCCATGACCAATCGCTCGGTATCAACGGTTAGAGGAATCATGCCCAAGCGAAATTGAGCATAAGTGGTATGTTCATCAATGCCCTTAATTAGCATGACGGAGACATAAATGTTGGGTGCATAGTTAGCCTCAATCGGCAATTGATACACATAGGAATTGGTAGTCATATGGATGATTTCGGTATGTAAGAAGCTATCTCGCTCCACTGTTACCAATGCCAATGTTTCCCCTTGAAATGGGCTAGGAATAAGAATTTGGGCTGTATCGCCGGGGCGGTAGGCATCCGCATCCGAAATTAACGTGATACGATTGTCATTGCGCTGACGCCATGGCACGTACTCCGGGCTAGAAACCCACATAAAACCGCTGCTGAGGATGGTGTTGCCTGCACTATCTTGGGTGGTTGCATATAGTTTATAGGCCCCACCACGCGGCGGTACATACTCCACTTGCCCCTGCCCTGCCGCATCCAGTGTGACAGTACCTTTTGCTACTTCGATTTCTTCCAAATCCCATGTCCACGCCATGCGCCCATCTGTATCTTTTTCTAAGACACTTGCCCAGCGGCGCTCTACGATGCGATAATCCACGACCTGATTAGGCACAGCTTGGCTGTCCCAATCTACTGCAATCATATTAAAGCGCGAGGTTTTACCCGCCTCGCTCAAATAACTCTCCGGGGCGACGCCGATATAGACCTTCCCCTGATGCACTACAACCTGTACACGACCTGAAACCGCTTGTTGAGTTTCATCTGTTACCGTCGCTTCAATCGTATAGCTTTGGCTGCCGGGATGGTTGGCAGCCCCAGCAGGGAGGCGAACCATAAAATGACCCTCGTCGTCGGTCACACCTTCGCCTTCGGACAGCTTTTCGGCCCATACCCCTGAGGTGGTTTCAACATAGTTATCCGAGTCAAGGCGGTCGTAGTCAAAATCTTGGAATGTCCAAGACCCACGCCCCTGATAATTGAAATAGTAATCTTGCCCCAATACCACCCACTTGACCTGCGCGTTACTCACAGCCCCGCCGAAGAAATAATGGGCATCTACAGTCACTTCAACCGTGTCGCCCATCAACACTTCATCGGCAGCGGGGACAGCCTGTACTTCATACTCTGGGGCATGATATTCGGCAACCGCGAAGGTGAGGCCGGGGTTGTTCCAATAATAACCTGCCGAGTAATTGTAGTAATCTTGATAGCCCGGTAATGCAATTGAAATGCGATAATTCCCCAAACTAGCGTCTTCGTCTAGCTTAAATTCGCCCGAAAAAGAGCCTTGAGGGTTGACAGCAATACGATCTTCGTAGATTTTCTGATTTGACCAATCATAAATTTCAATTGGAACCGTGCGATATCCCGGCATCAAGCTATATACAACATCTTCTTGCTTGCGCAAAATACCTCGGAAATAAACCGTCTGACGGGGGCGATAAATTGGACGATCTGTATAGAGATATAGTCGTTGACTGGTCTGCTGATAATCCATCGCAATATTAAAATCACCCGGTTGTACACCGTAAATAAGGCGATTGGAGACAAAACCAAAATGTTTAGGGGTTTGCACCACCGCAAATAACGAGCCATACATGTCTAATTTGGGTAAATCAACTTGTACCAGCCCATTTTCATCTGTCCGTCCAAAAGCGACCACGCTAAATCGGCTATCATAAAATTTGACCAGCAGATTCGGTTCAGGATCACCCGTCTGCATATTTGTCACCCACGCCAACGCCTCATGTCGGCTATATTTAAGGGTGATGTTGACAGTTGAGACGATCATCACATGCGCATTCGGGGGATAGCCACGTTGGTTGGATTGTGGGGAATTGACATACAGCAGATAAGCACCCGGTTGCAGGGCGCGATATTGACCATTTTCAATCAGTGGTTCATCCGAGAGCGGCTCAACAAAATAGGCCGATAGGCTGCCTTCAGGAATCCAGCCCTCGGTTTCATCTGCAAAGTTTTTGACCTTCCACCACAAATACCCTTCGGCGCATACTGGCCCATCTTCGACCCAAAATGTTGTGCCTGCGGCATATTGGGTAACCACCTCACTACTAAAACTGGCCTCGTTTTGAACAGGCAAAGGGCGAGGGTCATTACTCGTCACTCGTGCTTCAATATCCACACTCAAACGTCGGGCAGCCATGCCTTGACACGCAAAATCCTCCAAACCCCGATCCACCTCTTCTGGCGAAATCAAGATCATGCGGTCACGTGAAACATTGAGGGGCGAGGCCACCGGAACTTCCCATGAGCGTAGGCGTTGACTAGCATTAGGATACTGAGTGGGTTGGCTATTGCTGCGTGCTACCCCAGCTAAAGAAGGTAGGTCGAGCTTGTAGAGTTGTAATTCGATAGCATCAATATTGCGATGGCTTACGAACAAGCGGGTAGTAGGGTCATAGGCATTATAAACCGCCATCATGCCGGGGACATTCAAGCTCAACGATGGTTCATAGGCCCGTGTTGTAAAGTTAATTTCCGCTGGGGTGGTAATTTCATTGCCATACACATCGAGCATCCCCGGTTCGAGTGTAATAGCATAATTGACATTGGGGAGGCTTTGAAACATCACAAAATAGGCATTGCGCCATTCTTCGTAATAGCCATCAATCTCGCCTTCCGGGGCAGGGTTTATATGAATCTTATCGGCGATGCTCGCAGCATCCATCGGTGTATTAAAAAAGATACTGAAGCTGCCGCCGGGGTCGACGTTACGCTCGCCATCACCGGGATAAGTACGATAGTAATCGGGATAGGGCACGGTACGGAGAGGCCGCATATAGCCATTGCGCAACTCAGAACCAGTCATGGCCCGCAATATAGTCTCATCCCCGACCAGTAGATACAGCGTGTCTAGTTCTAGAGGGTCAAGAGTACGCAGGCGCACAGTACGGCGATCCATTGACCACGAATACCCCATTGGAACCTTATCCCCATTCAATGATTCAATATATAACCCTTTTTGAGTCACAGGGTTCATGGGTTGGGTAAAACTGAGTTCAATAATTGGGTTGAGCGGTACATCAAAAGCCGTTGGTAAGTTGCGGCCAGCCAAAAGTCGTTTGACAGCTTGATCTTGTCGCTCGGTATGGCGCACGCGCGGCGTATTGAGGACATAGGCATTCGCAAAGGTAGGTTTGCCCGTCGAAAAACTGAATTGGTAATCCTCTTCTAATACAGCGTCAGTGGGCGTTTTTAGGCCAGCCTTGACTGTAACAGTGTAGGTCATTCCACCCACTAAGCCCTGATCAGGTTTAAAAGTGAATATAGAGGTATTGAGCCATTCGCCTGTGCCTGCAATAGCGGGTTCAATTTCAAGCGGAATGGGTAAGTCGGCCTGAGAGCCAATGCTGGTCAGTGGCACTACTGGGCGGTTGAAAATGACTGTGACTACTGTGTCCGAAGAAGTATTCTGCGCACCATCCCCCGGCAACACTTCGGATACCTGTAAGGAATTTGTGGTGAATAAATGGAGACGATAGGCAGCATCCATGGGGACATGCTGCTTGTCTTCAGCAAATACGTTGAAAATCAGATCACTATCAGTTGGATAGCCATCGGTTGGCGGGGAAAAGCTAAGGACAAGGCCTCCCTCACGCCATTCCCACACTCCGTCTTTAATATCCGGGTCAACACTGAACACCCCCCCGCTTTCGACATTCATAGGACGGTCAAAGGTAAACTCCACAGGACGTTGAAGGGCAAGCTCCTCCCCATTTTCGGGCGAAGTTGCCACGATGACAGGGGCTGTATTTCCAGTTTGACGCGGTGGAGCCGCTTGTGGAGCGTTGGGTTGGGTGAGAACAAAGGCAGCCACGCTAATCATCAAAGCTAATGGTAGATAGATCAAAAAACGTTTCCGCTTCAACATTTGAAATCTCCCCTCGCAAAAATCACTTTTCACGAGGTTATAACATGCGGTTTACCACACTGTTGAACGCGCAGACCACGTCTATTCAATCGCTACCCCATGCTCACCTTACAAAAGAATGACAAAAAGCTGACGCGCGTTTTGGGCACGAATTAGCCGCTATCATCCTGTATCAAACGAATAAAGTAAATTCTGTTCTTTGCAGAAAATAATGTGAAATTTGTCACTTTCCCCATTAGTGGGAAGCCATTAAATTACAGAAGAATGAGAATACATATTAAGAGTTAAGGGTTTATCAAAACGAATTCGTTGCTAGGAGTTAGCCAGTGAGCAAGCCCTCCATCCTCCACTCCCAAATGTACCTTTGGCAGCGGTGGTTTTTGTTAATTGCCATTATCCTATTGCCTCTTTTTTCCCTACAAAATCTGGCGAAGGCTCAAGCCCCTGATTACCATTTGATCGAGTCGAATGCCGCTGAGGTAAACATCAGCGGCACTTGGACTACCCAAACGGTCACTGGCGCAAGCGGGGGGAGTTATCTCTATAATACGGGGTCTGACAGCGACGTTTTAACTCTTCAATTCCAAGGGCCTTACATTGAAATCATCTACGCAGCTGGACCATCGCTAGGGACTTTAGCCGTCGAAATTGATGGCACTGTACTGCGTACCGTCATTACCACAGCAGACCGTACCACTTATCAAGAACGATCAACCATCAGCTATTTGACGGACGAAATCCATATGTTGCGGGTTTATTCGCAAGCGGGTGGAATCATTGCAGTGGATGCGTTTGTTGTGGTAGGGAATCAATCACCCTCAACCACCAGTGATACAACCATTGGGGGGACACGTTTTCCCTGTAATCAATCTTCACCTATCCAAAAAATTTCCGTACGCGAAGATGGTGCAGCAGCGACACAAACTAGTCAGCGGCCCAGTATTTCAGCCGATGGGCGTTATGTTGCGTTTGAAAGTATAGACCCACTAGTTGCCGCCGACACAAACCAAAACTCAGATATTTATGTGGCCGATTTGCAGACGTGTTCGATGCAATTGGTCTCGGTAAGTTCAACTGGAACCCTTGCCAATGACAGTTCATATAATGCCGTCATTTCCGGTAACGGGCGTTTTGTCGCCTTCGAATCCTACGCCACTACATTAGTAACCCCCACCACCTATACTCAATCAGGGATTTATATCCGTGATCTTCAAGCGGGCCAAACCACGCGGGTATCAGTAAGTTCAACTGGCGCAGAGGCCAATAGTTCAGCCTATAGGCCGCGTATCTCAGATGATGGGCGCTATGTTTTATTCCGATCCTATGCCTCTAATCTCGGTGGGAGTTATGAATTTTATATTCGGGATCGCCAGACTAGCCAAACTACTTCCATCCCCATCAGTTTGTCATACCTCGGCTTCAATGTGCAGGGATTCGATCTTTCAGGGGATGGGCATCGGGTTTTTGCCAGTTTGAACAATGGGCTGGCGGTTTATGATTGGCAGACCACTCAATCTTGGCAACTTGCACCTGCCAACAACAATTCAGCAGCAGGTGGATTATCCAGTGATGGTAACTATGTTACATTTGTTGCTGATGGGCCAAACTTTCCAGAAGATACTCAAAGTAATATCTATCTGGTCAACTTAACAACGAATGAGCGGACATTTGTCGCCTCCACCGAGGATACTTCTGTTGTTTCAACCTACCCCCTCACTGGGAATCAATCGGTTTCAAGTGATGGTCGTTTTGTCTTGTTTGAGACACCCGCCCGCAATATCCTGTCGGATGGCGACTATGCTGATTTAACGGACCTATTTTTGTTTGACAGGCAGACGAGTCAGAACCGACGGCTGTCCATTAATGCGTTGGGAGAAATGGCGAATGATCATAGTACAGCGGGAGTGCTTTCGGATAATGGGCAATTTGTAGCCTTGACTTCTCGTGCCAGTAACTACACAAATGAGCCCAACACGACGATTTCCAATATCTATGTTATCAATCTCGCCCTGCTCTACCACCCCTTTGAATTGGCGACCCAAACGCTTTCGGAAAATGCCATTCAACTCACATGGTCAGATACGGCGATCGGTGAAACAGGCTGGGTCATCGAAGAATCTACCAATGGCATAACAGGGTGGACAGTGGTCGGCAATACCTTGGCTGATGTTACCCAGTTTGCTCGTAGCAGTTTGAGTTGTGCGGTCAGGCGCTATTATCGGGTGCGGGCAACATGGTCTGATACTAATCGCAATGACGGATTTTCAATTGTAGCACGGGGCATCACGGCCCCCTGCACTGTTTGCGACAATAGTGGCTACATTTATCGTGTCTCAGTGGCTTCTGGCAATGTGGAAGCTGATGGTCTGATTGCTGAAAACGGCCATTATTGGTGGGAGACCTCAGTCGCGGTGTCGGCGGATGGGCGCTATACAGCTTTTAGTTCAGCAAGTCAAAGCTTCATAACCAACGATACCAACGAGGTATCTGATATATTCGTCCATGACAATGTGACCTGCCAAACCACACGGGTCTCAATCAACTCCAATGGAAATCAAGCAAATGGCTATGCACGCTTACCTGATATTTCGGCCAATGGGCGTTATATAGTATTCGAGTCGATTGCGGACACCCTAGTAGCAGGGGATACCAACAATACGCAAGATGTTTTTTTGCATGATCGGGCAACTGGCAGCACCACTCGTATTTCTTTGATGCCGAATGGGCAGCAGTTCACTACTGGCAGTGGTGAGGGGGTTATTAGTAGTGATGGGCGTTACGTGGCCTTTAATTCAGATACCCTCAGCTATGGTTCTGGGCAAATTTATGTTTGGGATAGCCAGACCCAACAAACACGGCTAATTTCGGCCTCACCCAGTGGGGTGGCAGGGGATCGCCGCTCATCTATACCGCGTTTCTCGCCGGATGGACACTATCTTGCATTCCTCTCAGATTCTGAAAATCTGCTGCTGCCCGATACCCCCTACTCAATTGACCTCTATTTAGCCGATTTACAGACAGGTAGTCTTGAGCGGGTCATTAACGCGGAGCTTGATCCTTATTATCTAGAATGGTGGACAGCCAGTGACTATCAACTGTCGGCGGATGGGCGTTACGTAGTCTATACTTATGCATGGACTCCTTCTGTCCCCAACGCCCTAGAACCACCTAATGCTGGACCGGTTTATGTATTAGATCGGCAAACAAATCAGACAACGCTGGTCTCAGTATCCAGTCTTGGTACAGAGGGAACTGGCTCGTTTGTGGACATTTCTGGTGACGGGCGTTATGTAACTTTTACTAGTTCTTCGATATTAAGCACCAGTGACACGGACACTAGTTACGACCTGTATCTACATGACCGCCAAACTGGTTTAACGACACTCGTTTCCCAAAATGCCAACGGGCAAAAGGGTAATTCGATTTCCATTAGGCCGCGCATATCGGCTGATAGACAAGTGCTGGCATTCGTCTCCTATGCCAATAATCTTATATCGGAAGATATGAATGGAACATGGGATGCGTTTGTGGTCAACATCCCACAAATCAGTTATCCCATCGAATTAGCTGTCACACCTCAGTCACAAACCACAATGAATATTACGTGGAATGCCCCCTATTCCAACGAAATTGCCTATCACATTGAAAGGTCATCCGATGGGATAAATGGGTGGGCAGAAGTAGGAACTGTTCCGGCAAGTAGTACGACTTATAGTGATGGCTCGTTGCTCTGCAATACGCGCTATTACTATCGAGTGCGGGCTGAATTTGAGGGTGGCTATTCTAGTTATTCACCTATCGCCAATGCCCGTACCAACACCTGTTTGGTGAGTTGTGACTCAAACGCCGCTATCCATCGCATTTCGATTGGTTCAGACGGTCAACAAGGCAATCGAAGTTCATCATGGGTCAATGTGTCAGCCGATGGACGGTACATCGTGTTCCAATCCGATGCCAGCAACCTAGTCCCAAACGATTCCAACAATACCACCGACATTTTCGTCCATGATCGGGTCACCTGCGAGACGACGCGAGTCTCATTGGCCTCAACCGACGAGCAAGCCAACGGGCCTTCTGATACTCCAAATATTTCTGGGGATGGGCGCTACGTGGTCTACACTTCCTATGCAACTAATCTGGTAGCGGGTGATACCAACGGTTATGCCGATGTCTACCTTTATGATCGTCAGACCAGACAGGTTATCCAAATAAACGCGGCCACCAATAGCCAAGACAGTTCCTACGGTGGCGACTCTGGTTGGATTTCAGCCGATGGACGTTATGTTGTATTTGATACACAATCCAATACGCTAGTTTCGCCACCCGAAACGAATTTTGTGCGGGATGTGTTTGTACGAGAATTGGCAACCGGGGAAATTCGTATGGCATCGCGTTCGCTCAGCGGGGTAAGTAACGCCGATCCATCCTCAGTAGGTACTATATCTGGCGATGGGCGCTATGTCGTATTTATTTCTAGTTCGACGAGCCTTGTCGCCGGGGATATAACCCGTAATAACGAAGTGTTTATGCGGGATATGCAGACCAACACTACCCGCCGAATTTCGATGTCTACCAGTGGTGGCGAAACGAATGGCAGCGCGAATTCAGCCAAAATTACTACCGATGGCCGCTATGTTGTCTATACTTCATCCGCAACCAATATCGTTCCGAATGACACCAACAACTCCATTGACGTTTTTCTCTATGATGTACTCAACAACACCACAACATTAGTTTCGCTAGCCGATAATGAAGAGCAGGCCATTGGCGATGCAAATAATACTTGGATTTCGGATGATGGCCGCTTGGTCGCTTTTGGTTCCTATGCCCGCAACTTAGTCGCAAATGACACTACCCCACTCCATTATCGAGGCTTCTACGTGCGCGACTTGTGGACAGGCCATACCGTTCGCATTTCACAAGGGTCAACTGGTTTGCCAACGTCCGATGATGTTTTTGATACCGCCCTTTCACGCGATGGTCGGATTGCAGCTTTCGTTTCCTACGATGCCACGCTTGTACCCACTGACCAAAATGCAGTATCAGATATTTTTGTGGTCAACCTAGCGGCCTATTTCACCTATTTACCTGCCCCAACCGGGTTAGCTCTTACAGATAGCAGGCTGACAAGCCAAACCCTGACATGGATAGACAGCACACCTGATGAAACAAGCTATCGGCTGGAGCGATCCACAAACAGCTTCACAGGTTGGGCGGAAATAGCTTCTCTGCCTGCTGATTCTACGACGACTGACAGCTCCGGCCTTGCCTGTGGAACCACCTACTATTATCGTCTGCGGGCCTATTTTGCGGGCAGTAGCCTCTATTCGGCCTATTCCGAAGTAGTGAATGGAACAACGGTCGCCTGCCCTGTGGGCCCAACAGATGTGGCTGTGGTCAACAATGGGCGTACTAGGCAAACGATCACGTGGATGGATAGTACGGGGGACGAAACAGGTTATCGAGTTGAACGTTCAACCAATGGTTCCAGTGGTTGGGTTGAAATAGGTAGCCTAGTAGCCAACAGCACAACTTATAACAGCACAGGATTAAGCTGTGGCACGCCCTATTATTATCGGGTGCGAGCTTATTATGGGGCGCTGGGAATTTACTCGTCCTATTCAGCTACAGTGAACAATTCAACCCCGCCCTGTCCGGATGGCCCACCCGACCTCACGATTACCGTCAGCACACGCACCCGCCATACATTGACATGGACAGACCGCGATGCTGATGCAACGAATTATTATGTGGAACGTTCGCTAACTGGCACAGGCAGTTGGTCACAAATCGGCACGGTGGGCGATAATCAGAATAGCTATACAGTGGCTAATTTAAGCTGCAACACGGTGTATTATTTCCGAGTGCGGGGCTACTATTCGGCGGACAATCTCTATTCAGGCTACTCGTCTGTAATTAGCGGAACAACGCTCGCCTGCCCCACCGCGCCAACGGGCTTGACTATCACTAATAATCTCGTGACTCAACAAACATTGGTATGGAATGATACAACCACTGACGAGACCGCTTTTTATATCGAGCGTTCGTTAACGGGCACAGGTAGTTGGGTGCAACAGGGATCGGTTGGGGCAGATACCACCACCTTCGATAGTACAGGTCTGAATTGCGCCACACGCTATTATTACCGTTTGCGGGCTTTCTTTGGGGATAGTCTGTATTCGCCCTATTCCTCGATTGCGGATGCGACCACACTTGGTGGATGCCCCGCCGCGCCGTCTCTGTATAGTATGGGTTTTCACAGCCCCTTCATCATCAGTATCAATTGGTCTGACAACGCCACCAATGAAACCTCGTATCATATTGAACGTGCTCAATCCTCAAGTGGGCCATATATTGAGATTGGTTCGCGGGAGGCAAACACTACTTCCTATACGGATAATGGGTTGGAGTGCAACACTCAATATTACTATCGAGTGCGGGCCTACAACGCCATTGCAAACGTCTATTCCACCTACTCCAATGTCATGAATGGCACGACGTGGTCATGTCTTATTCTGCCCACCTATGTGAGCGGCTCCAGCAATGCCCCTGACCGAATTAACCTGACATGGACTGATAATTCGGTGCGCGAAACGGCCTATCTGATTGAACGTGCTCCGACCAGCACAGGATCGTGGGCTTTAATTGCCACTTTACCAGTAGATAGCATCTCCTACACCAACACAGGCTTGACCTGTGGCACACCCTATTATTATCGCCTTCGTACCTATGATGAGCGTACCAACACCTATTCGTCGTATTCAACTATCACCAGTGCATCAACCATCCCTTGCCCAAATCCTCCCGGCAACTTCCGCGTCACCAGTCGAACCCTAACAACGATCACGCTTGGTTGGACAGATAGTTCAAATTATGAACAGGGCTATTCGGTAGAGGTTACTGTTCGGGGGACGACCAACTGGCAGGTATTGAACCTAACAGCCGCTAATGCGATCACTTATAGGGTCACTGGCTTGCAATGCAATACTATGTATGATTTTCGAGCGCGGGTTGGTTTTGTGAGCAGTGTCTTTGGCCCATATTCGGGTATCATTTCCGAGACGACAGATGCTTGTCCAGTTGCACCCAGCAATATCGCCTTCACGTTTGCCTCACCCACCCAGATTCGGATTGCATGGCAAGAGAATGCAACCAATGAAAGTTCCTATGTAGTCGAACGCTCATTAAACACAACGGGTGATTGGCAGGTTGCCGGAACGTGGGGGCCCAACACCTTCTCAATCATAGATAGCTGGCGGTCATGCAACACGCACTATTACTATCGCGTTCGCGCCTACTTTGCTGAGGACGCACTCTATTCGAGCTATTCTAATGTAGTGACCACACTCACATCGCCTTGCCCCCCTTCAACATTGGCAATTTTCTATAACAGTACAAATCAAGCCAGTCTCTTGCAATCGCTGACCACCACACCTGCCGCCAGTGACTATCTCCATTTTGACCTAGGTTTTACCTATGGGACAGGTGGTCAAATGGTGATGGGTGATTGGGATGGCGACGGGGTTGATACAGTAGGGGTGTATCGTAATGGGGCGTTTTTCTTCACCAGTGATACGGGCACCGCAACCCACTGGGATGGAATATGGTTCGGTCTAGGCAGTCAACCCGTTGTAGGTCGGTTTGATGCGACCGTCAACCACGACTGTCTTGGTGTAACAGATGCGGGGACTTGGTCAAACGGCGACACCTATTTTGCCTTGTATTTCACCTGCAATCTGACGAGCGGGCCAACTCCCCCACTCACCTTCCAATGGTTGAGCATTCTGCTACCTGACTCGGGAGGATTCACAGGCACACATCAATTTGTTGCAGGGGACTTTGATGGCGATGGCATTGATTCAATTGCCGTTCGGCGGGGCAATTTTATCGCTTGGACAAATGTACCCCCGACAACACTCCTTTCAGCTTTTAGCTATGCTCAATACATTGGCGCACCGGGGATAGGGGACGAGGGGCGGGTTGTCGCAGGAGACTGGGATTTAAACCACATAGACTCGTTTGGGCTTGTCTATCAGAATGGGACATTCTATCGGCGCAACGATCTTACATGGAGCAGTGGAGCGTACATTCTTCAGCAATTTACGCCCCAGATTGGCACGCCCTTTACAGTGGTATCGTGGCGCCTGCGATAATGCAATTGCGGTCAACAGGCTTGGCCCAAACACTTTATCGGTGTTAGCTAACTACAAAATCTCAACTATATAAGCTGCGCTGGGTGATATTTATTCCCGTCATCCAGCGCAGTTTTTTTGATTATCGGTACTGCAATTAGATAAGCCGCTGATCGAAAAGGAGTTATTTTGAGGATTGCCAGCGTTGGGAATTGGGATTGCCCTCAACATAGCGATTCATAAAGGCGAATTCGATTGTAAACATAAATAAAATATAACGATCCTGCGGAACATACGATGATGCCTGTATAGCCTGTTTTCGGATAAGGGGGTTATCAGTTAATGTTGCACGCCCTCTGACATAAAACTCACCTGCACCACCACTCGAATCTTCAACCGCACAATGCAAGGTATAGCGCGGATCGCGTTCTAAGTCTTTGCGTTTGGGCGAAGTTGGTTCCATAAACAAAAACAACTGCTCCCCAATAATGGGTGTTACTGGATGCACTCTGGGGCCCCCATCGGCACGCAGAGTGCCAAGATAGGCGACTCCGCTTTGAAAACGGGCCTTACCAAATTCTGCAAATTCTGGGGCTTGTTGTGCAAATTCGATCCAACTGGTCATGATCTATCCTTAAACATGTTATATTGCCGCCTCTGAAAGCAACCGTCTCAGCAACTTTGTCGCAATTTTATTATCTACTCTAAATGGAAGAATGCCAATGAGATAGCCGCAATGATTACCACCCACTTATTTATAGGGTGATTTCGCCTATCCACGTGAAGTCTCGATACTTTTCTCAAATCTGCACGTGTGGGGAACTTCAATGCGCTACTCATAATACTCGACCCTCCTTGCAACCGACAAACCAATATTGCACTCGAGGCCTATTTTAAAGGTTCGAGCCTGATTGCACCCTGATTGGGCATTTATGAATTTTTCGTAAAGATCGCTGGCCCTCTACTGGTCTTGCGATAATTTTTACGCTAGAATTTTTGTGAATGTCTTAATAAACGCCTTCATTAAATAGGCCTTTCGGGGAGCCAATCCAATTATGTCGCGTTCCTTTGCTAAACGTCGCGTTCTAGCGGCTATGGCATTAGTCACTTCTA
>JACRBG010000027.1 GCA_016234595.1 Chloroflexota bacterium
CATCCCCGGCATAAAAATATCCAACGTAATGACCGTCGGTTTGAGTTCACGTGCCCGCAGCAAACCCTCGCGCCCCGAAAATGCGGCGTAAACTTGAAACCCATCGCGGCTGAGATAGCCCTGAATGACTTCAATGGATTCGGGATCGTCATCAATGACTAAGACCCATGGACGTCGTCCATCTACCAAGATCGTCGTCTGGGCAATGATTTGCTGCATCTTGGTTTGTTCGTCACGTTCAACCGCAGCCGGAAGGGCGATGAAAAAGGTGCTGCCACGCTGGGGAGTGCTTTCGAACCACAGCCGACCGCCATGCAGTTCCACCAAACGTCGGGCCACCGCCAATCCTAACCCCGTTCCTTGATTTTCTTGGGTGGGGGAGGATTGCCAATATTCAAATGCTTTAAAAATTTTATCGGCATCTTGGGGCTGAATCCCGATGCCTGTATCGCGCACACTAATCACGACTTGGTTGCGGGTGGCATCCAGATAACCGCTAATCGTTACACCACCGGACGGGGTGAATTTTATAGCGTTGGCGATCACATTTAAGATAATTTGGCGGGTGCGTACCTCATCTACATAAATCATCGGCAGACCATAATAGCCCCGTGACACATGCAGCCCTTTTTGGTCAGCCAATGGTTGTAGGGTGTTCATGACTTCATCAATCAGTAAAGTCGGCGCGACCCGTGTGGGGAAAATATCCAGCCGACCCGCATCAATTTTGCTTAAATCCAGCACATTGTTAATTAAGGCCAGCAGGCGTTTGCCATTTTGATTGACTTTTTCAACCCGGTCTATTTGGGTTTTGTTAAGCGGGCCATAGGTTCCCCCGGTGACCAATTCGGTGTAGCCAATAATGCTGTTAAGGGGAGTGCGCAGTTCATGGCTCATGTTGGCAAGAAATTCGCTTTTACGACGGGTGGCTTCTTCCAATTGGTTATTTTTGCTGGCAAGTTGGTTATAGAGTTGGACAAGCGGGTTAAAGAGCTGGTCGTTCAAAATGACCCGCGCCACCAAAACCATGCTGATTTGTACCAATGTACTGTTGATGATTTCAGCGAGTGGGATATGTAAAACTGAAACCCCGCCTCCAATAAAAATCGGCACGATGGTGCGGCGTACGGGTGAAAAAGACTCACTAAAGCGTAGCCCTCCCCGCACGAAGGCTATAAAGCCGAGCGAAAGCACCGCCGCTGCACCGATTGCCATTCCCAAATAGCTGAGATGAAACCCATACTCCCCGTGATTTTTGGGCACAACATCTTCCCAGAACATATTGGCCCACGTCACACTGACAATGACAATTAACCAAAAAAGTGCCAGCGCTCGGCCTTCTAATAAGCGCCGCCGGTTGTGGCTTTCAAATTCGGTGATGAAAAAAAAGAGCGCCCCAACGGCCATCATATAAAAGGTCGTGCTGATATTGAGCAGGTGCTCACCGTCTAAATCTAGAAATTGAGCCACAAACAATGGGCCACCAAAAAACCCCCAACCTGCCAACATGCCCATTGTGATAGCCAAATATTGGTTAAGGCGGGCACGTGCATTTTGCCAGAGCGCGATAAACATCACGGCCAGCCCTAGGGTGGTGGCAAGCATATTACTCAGCAGACCATAGAGCGTCACAATGTTTGGGGACATAGTTTAATCTAAGTCTGGCCTCTCAAAAGAACGCAGTTTCAATTATGGAATGGAACGATGATCAGGAAAAAGTAGTCAAACCTCATTCAAATTGTACTTGCTTTAATTTTCGCCGTCTACTTCCCTGTTAATTCTCGACTATTTTTTAAATTGATTGCCCCAGTCTATTATCCTCGCTACAATTCGCGCCGCTTTATTATCTATCGAGTGAGGTGTAGATGTCCCGTACATTTTCAGATTTGCTGAGTGCCTTGCCTTTTGAATTTTCAGCTCCGGCAGCCAATCCCCCCATTACTGCCCCTGTTACCGAAAATGCCCGCGAGGTCAAACGTGGTGGGGTGTTTGTGGCGCGG
Source organism: Chloroflexota bacterium (assembly GCA_016234595.1). Taxonomy (GTDB): domain Bacteria; phylum Chloroflexota; class Anaerolineae; order Aggregatilineales; family J027; genus CFX10. The sequence goes on from JACRBG010000027.1 coordinate 2,001, forward strand.
CAAGGGCGTAGTGCCGATGGACATCGCTATATTGGACAGGCGGTTGCCAATGGTGCGGTGGCGATTGTGGGAGAACGGCCCATTGAGGTAGTTGAGGCTGATCTACAGGGGATACCCTACGCACAAGTGACTGATGGATATCAAGCCTTTGGCTATTTGGCGGCGGCTTATGAAGGCTTTCCCTCGCGGCGCTTGGTGGTCATTGCAATTACGGGGACGGATGGCAAAACCACCACTTCGACCATTGCCTACAACATTTTAAAGGCTGCTGGGGTCAATGTGGGCCTCATTTCGACGGTTAGCGCGGTCATTGGCGATACTGAAGTCCCCACTGGATTGCATGTCACTACGCCGCCTGCCCATGAAGTCCAGCATTATCTGCGCCAGATGGTTGAATCCGGCATGACCCATTGCGTTTTAGAGGCGACTTCATTTGGCATTGATCAGGGTCGGATTAACGGAGTGGATATTGATGTGGCCGTCATGACCAATGTCACCCATGAACATTTGGATTGGCATGGCAGTTGGGAAAACTATCGGGATGCCAAGCGCAAATTATTCACCTTGATGAAAGATTCCTATCGCAAAGGCCAACAGCCTAAAATTGCTGTGATTAACGCCGATGACCCCTCCGCACCAGAATTTGCCGAATCTAGCATTGGTGCGGATTATATGATGCTGTATAGTCTAAATCAGGCTGATGCCGATTTTTACGCCGACCGCATTCACTATACACCCGCCTATACTTCTTTTATGCTGCGCGGCAATGCTGGGGATATTCCGGTGCGCCTGCCGATGTTGGGAGCCTATAACGTTTCGAACGCACTGGCTGGAATTATCGCTGCTATTTCTGCCATGCCCCAACTGGCGAACCAACAGCGTATGATTAATGCTATTCCGCAGGGAATAGCTGATTTACCACTTATTCCCGGTCGAATGGAGCGGATTGACGAGGGGCAAACTTTCGCCGCCTATGTGGATTTTGCCCATACTCCCAATGCCCTTCTGCGGACACTTGAAACCGCTCGCTTGATCTTGCCAGAAGGGGGAAGGGTGATTGCGGTATTTGGCAGCGCTGGCCTGCGCGACCGTGAAAAACGTCGCTTGATGGCTGAAATTGGTGGGGAACATGCCGATATTTCTGTTTTGACCGCCGAAGACCCACGTACCGAATCCTTATTGGGGATTTTGGACGAAATGGCCGCAGGGGCGCGCAGTAAAGGGGCAGTGGATGGCGAATCCCTTTTTATCGAACCAGACCGGGGTCGGGCGATTTTTATGGCCTGCCAGATGGCCCAAGCGAAAGATATTGTATTGGCGTGTGGCAAGGGCCACGAACAGAGCATGTGTTTTGGTAAAATTGAACATGCGTGGGATGATAGAGATGCGCTGCGTAGTGCGTTACGCGGCCAGCCACTGTTGACTTTGCCCAGTGCCCCTGCGCCCTATGATGTTCGTGAGTTGTGGTTGCGTGATGAATAACGTTGGGATACCGTTTGTGCTTTTGACGAGCGCCCGAAACATGCGGTAAGATGAAACTATCTTTTGCACTGTTTTTATCGAGGATTGCGGCGTTTTATGAAGCCCACCGACTATAACCGTACCGAACGTGCCTTTGATCGTATTATCCGTACTTTTCAGGATAAGCCGAATTCGGCAGATTTCCGTAATGCCACCACCGCCAAGGAAATGCTGCAAACACACGCCGATCAATTCGCCAATACATTCGTCCCCAATTTAGACATGGTGGTTGTCTTTGCCCGTTCTGAAGATGATCGCTTCAACGCCGAAGACACCCTCTCTCCCGAACAGTGGGCCTTTATTTGGCATGTGGATGAACGGGCCACCATCCGCCAAATTGGGGCTAAATTAGGCTGGGATGATGGGTTCATCCGACGAGTGGTCTATAGCTTGCTTGGCACTGAGACAATTTATTTAGCGAATCCCTAATTGGAATTTATGTGAGCCTTCCCAATACTCCTTACATTCAATATGGCGACACGGTGATGTTTATTGGTAAAGATCGCCGTGTTTTTTTGCGTACCATCCGCGCTGGTGAAAAATTGCAAACCCATCTGGGGCAGATTTTGATGGATGAGATTATCGGCTTGCCCTATGGCACACAGGCCCGCACCAATACGGGCATGGGCATGTATATCTTGCCGCCCAATTTGGACGATGTGATTAACGAACTAAAGCGCGAAACCCAGATCATCTACCCCAAAGACCTTGGCTATATTGCCCTGAAATTGGGGTTGCGTGAAGGGATGCGGGTGATTGAAGCTGGGACAGGCAGCGGTGCATTGACCAGTATTTTAGCCTTAATGGTCGGCGAGACGGGGCATGTCTATAGCTATGAGCGTAAAAATAAACACCTTGATCGCGCGATCAAAAATTTGCGGATGCTGGCGCTTGACCATCGTGTGACCTTCATCGAAAAAGATATTGCGGAAGGTTTTGAACAAACTGAGGTCAATGCGGTGTTCCTTGACCTGCATAACCCCGAAGAATTTTTAGGGCAGGCTCGTGGTGTTTTGCAGGGTGGGGGATTTTTAGGGGTCTTTGTGCCGACGGTCAATCAAATGATGACGGTGCTGCGTGAACTCTATCATGGCGCGTGGTATCTGCTGCAAGCTGAAGAATTGTTGATGCGCCCTTGGATCACCATTCCTGACCGGGTGCGCCCTAATGATGAAATGATTGGGCATTCCGGATTTTTGATTTTTGCACGGGCTGTCGCGCGTGAAGTGCGGGCCTTGCCTGAAGAGCTGGCAACCCTTAATGAGGCTGATCGGCCATTAGAGGGGTAAATTGGGCCTATTGTCAGGCCGAATAGCCCTTGTCACCTGCCGCACATTTGTGTAATCTAGCGCGGCGTTAATTCACAGTATTTGGATTTTTAGTGAGGATGTCTATGTCAGACACCGTAATTGTCACGGGTGCCGCCGGGTTTATCGGCTCACACCTTGTAGATGAACTGGTCAAGATGGGCTATCACGTATTGGCGATGGACGACCTCAGTGGCGGCTATCAAGATAATGTGAGTCCCGATGCCACTTTTATTCAGGGCAGCATAACCGACCATGAACTGATCAACAAAATTTTTGCCCAGCACCGCCCCAAATATGTTTATCATCTGGCGGCGTATGCGGCGGAGGGCCTCAGTCATTTTATTCGGCGGTTTAACTACACCAATAACCTGATTGGCAGTGTCAACCTACTCAACGCTGCTGTCAATAATGGTGCAGAGCATTTTGTCTTTACCTCATCCATTGCTGTCTATGGAAGTGCGCCGCCCCCCATGACCGAAGATATGAAACCATCCCCCGAAGACCCCTATGGTGTGGCAAAGGCCGCTGTCGAACAAGATTTGCGCTTGTCCTATGAGATGTTTGGCCTGCCCTATACCATTTTCCGCCCTCATAATGTCTATGGCGAACGCCAGAATATCGCGGATCGGTATCGCAATGTGATAGGCATTTTCATGAACCAGATTATGCAAGATAAGCCTGTCACGGTCTTTGGTGATGGTGAGCAGAGTCGCGGGTTTACCTACATTGGCGATATTGCGCCCGTTTTGGCCCAAGCACCCGTCAATCCGGAAGCCCGTAATGAGATTTTCAATCTAGGGGCAGATACACCTGTTACGGTCAATCAACTGGTCAAAGAAGTGGGCCGGGTGATGGGGGTACAACCAGAAGTGCGCCACTTGCCTGCACGCCATGAAGTAGTTCATGCCTATGCGGTGCACCGCAAAGTACGTGAGGCGTTTGATCTGCCGCTGGATTATGAAACGCCATTAGCGGCGGGGCTAGACCGTATGTGGCCGTGGGTGCAATCACATGGCGCACGCAAAACCCCAACCTTTAAAGCCATCGAAGTCCCCAAAAATATGCCCGGGGTTTGGCTGGAATAAACCGAGTGACCAAGGGCGGCTCAATTACATGAGTCGCCTTTTTTGATTAATATTTCCTCTTGCTGTATTTCCTCGTTTTTTTCCACTGCCTGAGGTTCTTTTTATAGTTTTTCGCGTAATCTTTTTTGACTAGTTCCCAATTGATGAGAATGGCAAGTGCTCCCCCGCTAAATAAACTTCCCATTAAGATGAACAACCAAAAATTTTCTGAAACGCCCAAACCGATACAGGCCAAACCCATAGCAATCCAAGCAATACTAAATACCCGAATGGCCTTCATATCAACATGTTTTTTGGGTTCGCCGAGCCTGTGCCAATTTACATTTGGGGGAGTCTGACCACCAACAGGTATAATCAATCACCTCCATGCAACCAACCTACAGCTTCCAGCATATCCCCAAACCTGAAAACCCTGTCCTCCCAAATATCGGTGAATTTATTGCTCCCCGTTGGCGATTTTTACCCAAAACCCTATAATCCCCATAGACCCTAGTGATTTTGAAATTTTAGGAGAATTGGGATGGTTGCTCCCCGCCGGACAAATAATTTATGGGTGATGCCAATGCTGGTATTGATGATTTTGATGCTGGCAAGTTTGGGGTGTTTGTCGTTACAACGCAAAGGGGCAGACGATGAAAAGCCAACCCCTGCCGCTGAATCGGCCCAACAGACGCTCAACGCGGTGGCGAATGACCCTACCAATAATACCCCGCCAACGATTCAAGTGACCCAGCCCCAAAATGGACAGCAGGTGACGGTAGGTCAGCGTGTAGATGTGATTGTTCATGCCGAACATCCTGTGACGGTCAGCCGGATTCAGATGTCGGTCAATGGTCGTATCAGCAGTAGTAAATCCCTACCGCCCAATTCAACTATCGCGGATGTGGTGCTGGGGTGGTTGCCCGACCGCACAGGCACCTATACTCTAGAGGTGGTGGCTTACTATCGGGATGTTGCCAGCCAGATTGCAACCGTCAATTTGGAAGTGTTGGAAGAAGGCGCGATTGCCAATAATCCAGCCAGCGGCCAAGCCGACCAACCGACCCCACAGGTTGGGACATGTAATGCCCGGGTCATGATTGGCAATTTGAATTTCCGTAAAGGGCCGGGTGAAAATTTTGACAAATTAGGCAGTTTCAACTTAAATGAACCGCTGAGTGCCAGTGGCCGTAATGTGGATAGCCAAAACCGCACATGGTTAAAAATCCGCCGTGCCAATGGTCAAGAAGGTTGGGTTGTCAGCGAACCCCAATGGCTTGAAACACAAGGGGATTGCAACAGCCTGCCCGTCGTATCATCCTAATTGGCAGGGTGAAATAACGATTCTGTGACGATAGTGTAATGTTCGGCTAGTATAATAAATGGGAACTTTCCATCCCTAACTGCTCTCTTCATAAGAGGGAAAATTAGAGGTAGGGAGGGTTCAGGCTAATTCAAAAACTGAATAGCAATCGAGATAAAAGTGTGAGTATTTTTAAATGCTCTATGGAGGAGCAAGTCTATTATGCGTAAGGTTGCTGTACTTCTGATGGTTGCGATTGTAGCGGTAAGTGGTATTGCGGTATTGCGTGCCCCGGTTGCTCATGCCCAAGGTGGGGCGCTGGCCCTGAATGAATGGGTCGAAGGGACTTTAACTGCGGATGCATTTGAAACAACCTATACCATCAGCGTTACAGCTGGTGACGTCATTTTGATTGAAATGTACGCCAAATTAGGGACTTATGACCTTGACCCTGCTCTGAAGCTGAGTGACAGCTTGGGTGAGCAATTGGATGAAAACGATGACACCATTGGTTTGGGTGCAGTCATTGTTTTTGAAGTGCCAGCCGATGGCGATTACACCATTTTGGCGACCCGTGCTTTGGGTGCGGATGGCTCAAGCGAAGGGGATTACATTCTCCGCGCCAGCCAGATTACCCCACTGGCGGTGGGTTCAACGGTTGAAGCGACCATTTATGCCGATGATGCCCAAAGCTATCCTAGTGTGTCGGTTTTGAAACCAGAAGCTGATGGAACGTGGGCCATTAATATCGCTCAAGACCCCGGTAGCGACCTATATGCGAATTTTGTTTTGCAAGGCGGCAAAGACGATTTTGGCTCCCCGATTACCTTGTTTGATCTCGATAACACGGTTGGAATCAGGAGCGGAACGCTTAATGTCGACCTCAAGGGCGGGGAAATTTATCTTCTCCTGATTACCAAAGGCTTCCTGTCATTTGGATTTGAAACAACCGAAATTCCAGTGACCGTAACGATTGGTGAAGCGGCCCAATAAGCCAAATTCGACTATAATCAGACGCGGGGTGGTCATACCAAACATCCCGCGTTTTTGTTTTTCGACCCATTGAGGAAACATCATGCCCATCAAAATTCATATGCTGCCCCTCGGCGCTCTTCAAACCAATTGCTATATTGTCGCCGACCCCGACAGCCACGAAGCTATTATCATTGACCCCTCGGATGAAGCGCCGAAAATTTTAGAGGTGGTACAACGGGAGGGATATGTTGTGCGCGAGATTTTGGCGACCCATGCCCATTTTGACCATATCTTGGCCTCCAAGCCCGTCAAAGACGCTACCCACGCCCCATTTCGCCTCCATGCTGCTGACGTGCCCCAATTACAGCACGCCCAACAAATTGCTGAGATGTACGGCATTACCGCCCCTGAGCCTGCCACTCACGATGGCACGTTGGATGAAGGCACGGTGATTGAGGTAGGGGCTATCAAATTAGAGACTTACTTCACACCGGGGCACTCGATTGGGCATGTGAGTTATGTGCTGCGTTCGGAACAGGTAGTTTTTAGTGGTGATTGTTTATTTGCTGGTTCAATTGGGCGGACTGATTTACCCGGTGGTGATTTCCCCACCCTGATGCATAGCATTTTTGATAAATTGGTGGTGTTGGGTGATGAATTTACCGTTTGTTCAGGGCATGGCCCAACGACGACAATTGGCGAAGAACGCCAGACCAATCCATTTCTGCTACAATGGTTGAGCAGTGGTTGGCGTGATGAGTTATAACTCTGGAATCTAAAATATATGCCCCATATCTATTATTTCCCGGATCAGCGTGAAGTTGAAGTTGAAAAGCGTACACGTATTTTAAACGCCTCGCAAATGTACAATATTCCGCATATTCATGTTTGTGGGGGGAATGCCCGCTGTTCCACCTGCCGGATTATGGTGATGGAAGGTTTGGAAAACTGCCTGCCGCGTAATGAACGTGAAATAGCCCTCGCCGAGCGCCTGTGTTTTGGGCAAGATATTCGGCTTGCCTGCCAGACCGGAATCACCGGCGATGTAGTGGTGCGACGGTTAGTACTTGACCAAGAAGATATTGAAGTGGATGAGCAGCCCCATGAGGGCATGCGTTATGGGCAGGTGGGTGACGAGCGTAAAATCGCTATCCTCTTTGCCGATATTCGCAATTTCACCACCTTTGCGGAAACCTTACTGCCCTATGATGTCATTCACATCCTAAATCGCTATTTTCATACGATGGATCACATTATCGAGCGCAACGATGGCTATGTGGATAATCATATGGGTGATGGTATCATGGCTCTATTTGGTACCGAAAACCCCCACCGTGCCGCGTTAAAGGCGGTCAAAGCGGGTTTGGAAATGTTAGAGGCAGTCAATCAACTGCGTCCCTATATCGAAAGTCTCTATACATGGGATTTTCAAATCGGGGTGGGTATCCATTTTGGGGAGGCTGTCGTGGGGGCGTTGGGGTCAATCAACAAAAAATACACCGCGATTGGTGATGCTGTCAACTTTGCGGCGCGGGTCGAGTCGGCCAATAAAGAATCTGGCACCCATTTGTTGATCTCAGGCGATACCTATGCCGAAGTTGAGAAGTACGTCATCTGCAATCACCGCTTTGAGCTTGTCCTCAAGGGCAAACAGGGCGTGCATAGCCTCTATGAGGTGATTGGGTTGAAATAGGGTTGTCCCTATTTCACCGCAAATTTCAATCCGTCCCGTTTGGCGTCTATGACAATAGTCGCGTCGGGGGGTAGGGTATCCCCTAAGAGGAAATCCGCCAGTGTTTCACGCACATAGCGTTGGATGATGCGACGTAGCGGACGTGCTCCCAATTCCGGGTTATCATTTTGATCCAGCATCCACGCAATCGCTTTTTCGGTAAATTGCAGCTTCAACCCACGCTCACGGGCGATTCGCATTTCCTGTGCCAGCAAAAGCTCCATAATCTCACGCAGATGTTCGTCATCCAAGGGGTGGAAAATGATAATGTCGTCAAGCCGATTCAAAAATTCTGGTCGGAAATGACTCCGTACATCCTCCATGACAGTCTCGCGCACATGCTCGTCAATCAGTGAGGTCTGTAAATTATGGGCGCCGAGATTGCTGGTTAGGATAACTACGCTCTCACTGAAATTGGCTGTTTTACCTTGCGCATCGGTCAGGCGGCCTTCTTCCAACACTTGTAGCATAATGTCGAGAATGCGGGTGTGGGCTTTTTCGACCTCGTCAAACAATACCACGATGTAGGGTTGTTCGCGCACACGGTCCGTGAGTTGACCACCGCCTTCATAACCGACATAACCGGGAGGCGCTCCGACCAAGCGGCTGACGGTGTTTTCCTCCATATATTCCGACATATCAATTTGCAGCATAGCGTCTTCGCTGCCAAACAAAAATTCGGCGAGTGCTCGGGCTAACTCAGTTTTGCCAACGCCGCTTGGCCCCAAAAACAAAAATGATCCAATGGGACGTTTGGCATCACGCAGGCCAACCCGGGCCGTCTTAACTGCTCGACTGACCGCCAACACGGCATCATTTTGGCCGACGATACGTTCATGCAAATGTTCGACCATGCGGGCATATTTGGTGCGCTCGTCGGCATCCAATTTGCTGACCGGAATCCCTGTCATTTGCGCGGCAGCAAGGGTCACATCTTCCGCATCCAGTATGTTGTCCTGAAGCTGAGGCTTGAAAGCGAGGTGCTGTTGATTGTTCATGCTCACCAACGCGGCGGCGCGGTGCAATAGATGTTCGGCACTGCGGGGCAGGGGCATATTGCCAATATAACGTTTGGCTAAATCAACCGCCGTGTGCAGGGCGCTCTCATTCACCTCAATAGCATAGTCGCCTGCCAGATGGGGCCGCATGACTTGTAAAATTTCGAGTGTTTCTTCGCGGGTTGGTTCGGGCACACGTAGCACTTGGGCATGTTCGCTAATCGCGCTGACCTTGTTGACACGGCCTTCCCACTCCGCTTGGGTGGTGGTGCAAATGATGATGGGGTCATAACCCAAAAAGGCCTTTTGCAGATTTTGACCTGCTTTAGGGAATTCGGCCTTGGCTGGCCCCCCAAAAAAACGATGGATATGCGGCACAAACAAAATCCCACCTTGTGCCCGCATCACGCCGCTTTGCATGGCCTCAACGGAGTTATCGAGATAGGCCTTCTCATCAATCTGAACGAATTTTTCTAAGCCAACAGGCCCTTTGCCCTCAGTGATGAGTAGAGCCAATGAATAGGCCAATGTGCGTTTGCCTACCCCATCCGGCCCGACCAGTACAATATGTTTATGGACGGATTGCGACAGGATGTTAATCATGTCACGCAATAGGTCTTCGCGGAAATGCACCGCCCGTAGATTGCCGACTCTAGCCTCTGCCACAACATCAATCGAAGTACCCCCAGAAGTGTTGTCGCGGCGGCGCTTACTGGCAGGCTGCCCTCCCAATAAATCCAGCACCGGCCCTTCGGTAATGCCGTTCTGTTGCAACAGTGCCCCTGTCCCCAAGCGCCTGTCGGTGAGACTGGCAAGCAAGTGGTCACTATCAATATAGACTTCACCAATGGACTGCGCGATGCTGAGGGCCTCATCTAAGGCGACCAACATTTGTTTGCTTAGGGGGAATTTTTGACCGGAGGTCATCAAAAAATCGAGGTCACCATTAGGATCGTTGCGGGCTTCCATCGCGTTACGGGTCTGACGCTCCAATTTTTCAAGGTCAGTCCCACGTTTTTCAATGAATACATCAATCAACCGCCGGGCCGAAATTTCGGGATGCTGGAGTAATACAAACAGCATCAGTTCGGGATAGACATTGCGTTTCATATAGCGGCGGGCCAATTCCACCGCTTCGTTCATGATAACCGTCAAATCAGCAGAAATCAGATTTGGATTGAGTGACCCCATGCGGCATCCCATCATATACACGTGAATCGGAGTACACTGGTAATGATAATGGGCATGTGGGGAAACTGCTATAGTCCAATATTGAAAAAGGAAACATAGATTATGACTTCAAGAATAGAACACCAAAAAATGCTTGCCGACAAGGAAAAGTCAATTATAGAAAACTTTGACCCTGATAATGTATTACCTCTATCCGAATATGGGTTTTCAAACTGGAAAGACTTTTACAGCTTTCTTCATATGGAAATCAAAACACAAATTGTTCCTGCAAGGGGGTATGTTGAATTGATGTTGCAATTAAAGCCTGAAGTTGAAAATATTGTTTTATCAGATAAAGACGGCTTTTTATTCACGATGGGTGATGTCACGGATGTTTTATTGACTAACATTCGCATTGCTGAGCACTTACTTATGTTCGGACAAGCCATGTACCGTGAATTCTACAAGAGAGAACTGTAAAAATTATTTTTAGAACAAGTATTCTATGGTATACTATCTACACCGATACCCAATTGGAAAGGATAGCTCTCCATGCCCTCCGCGATTGCCGAAATCCCCGGCCTAACCTATAGCCCCGATTACCTGAATTCTGATGAACAAGCCCAATTGTTAACCCTGATTGACCAACAAACGTGGCTGACCGACCTGAAACGGCGGGTTCAACATTATGGCTATCGCTATGATTACAAAACACGCAAAGTGGACGAGAATTTTTATCTGGGGCCGCTGCCGGAATGGTTAACCCCACTTGCCAAGCGCCTCCATACCGATGGCTATATTGCTGATGCACCCGACCAAGCCATCATCAATGAATATGAAGCAGGGCAGGGCATTGCGCGGCATGTGGATTGCATCCCGTGTTTTGGCGACACGATTATTTCGCTCAGTTTGGGGTCGGCATGCGTGATGGTCTACACTGAAATCGCCACCCAGCATGAAGTTCCCATTTTATTGACACCGGGGAGTCTGGTTGTCATGCAAGGTAAATCGCGTTATGACTGGATGCACGCGATTCCAGCGCGTAAAAGCGATGTGTTGCATGGGCAGGTGATTAAACGAGGGCGGCGCGTGTCGGTAACGTTCCGCAAAGTTATTCTCCAACATTAGGTCGCTTGCGATAGGCGGTTAGGGTTAATAGGTGTTCATAGCCAATATTGAGATATAGCGCAATCGCCGCTCGATTCGAGCTACTGACGGTTAAATTGACCTGTGCAACATCCTCATACGACAATAACCAGCGAGTGGCTGCAACGATGAGTCGTTTGCCGATCCCTTGACGCCGCGCCTTTTCAGCGACACCGAGAAAATCAATATACCCTTGCCCATCTGTGTCAATTCGGGCGTAAACGTAACCCAGTAGGGCCTCATTTTGGGTCACGACAAACACCCAATTTTGCCCCACCAATTTTTCGAGGATTTGTTGACCCGTGTAATAGGCGTGAGGGAAGGTTTTTTCATGCAGGGCGATGAAGGCATCATAATAACGGGCCTCGATCAAATCCGCGCCCAGTGAAGGTAGGGTATGCAATTGGTCACGCTGGAAGCGAAAAATGACCGAGTGCCCCTCCATCTTGCGAAAATAATGCCGCCGAGCAAAAGCGCCTAATTTGACATTGACCACGTCACCCCAAAGCTCTTCTTCTAAGCCTGTAGGCAATACCCCCGATTCTTTAGCCCCATCATAGAGCTTATCGGCGATGATGTGCCATGCCACATGGTCAATACAAGGGCCATGCAGCCATGCACGATTTGTTTCCATATCCCACTCGACTGCCAAACATCCAACTATTTCGTCGTGGTGTATTGCAATGACAATGGAATTTTCCCAACCGTGCGTGAATTCGAGTAGATATTGGCGGATATCGTCCGCCTCCATGCCAAAATAGCCGATGTGGTGTTCTTCATCGGGTTGCAGGCGGGCAATCAAATCAACGACCACCTCTAATTCATTCAAGGCGATTTTGCGGATGTGCATGGTTACTCGGTTGGCACAAATAAATCGAACATCGGATAGGTATTCAAGATTTTCCCATCGGTATCCAATTCTAGCCAATTAGTATGCCCCCATTCAGCGGGATAGCCATCCAGTGCAAAGGCCGTGACACCCATGACACGCGGGTCATCCTGCCAAGCAGTCCACCCCGTTTCAGGATACTCAGGGTAACGTCCATTGTTGCCATTAAGAGCCAAATCAAAGTAAATAGCGACGGCTGCGGCGTCGGGTAAATTTGCGCCCGTATCGGTAGCATTGGGGTCACTGGTTTCAGCATGTCGCCAGCCTGTTTCGGTAATCATGACGGGCAGTGGTGGCACGCCATAAGTGCTCAATTTCCACAATTCCCATTCATAGCCGTTGACGCCGCGATTAAAAATGTCGTTGGGCGGGTCTTGATGATTAGGGTTGATGGGACTTGTGACTGAATCCTCTTGGATGACATCAATCTGATAGGCCTGCTCCCATGGCGGCTGCGAAAATGGGCCGAGGGGATAGCTGTGGCTGGCCCAGGCATCAATCCGCTGAAACACATCGGGATAGGCTGCCACCATTTGGTCGAGAAAGGTTTCCTCGTCCATGAACTCCCCGTACTGGATCAAGGAACGGCGTCTGGTTGTCGGGGCATAGGGGTCAAAGCCTGCATTCATGACCACCACGTATTCATCTTGCGTGTGCAGGGCGTCGGCGACATCAATCAAAAAGCGTGCATAGCCAGCCGGGTCAGGGAGACCGCCACCCCATTCCGCGCCATGATTGGGTTCGTTCCCCACGATTATAAAATGCTGATCGGTCGGCCACTCTAATTTTGCCACAAAATCAGCATATTTTTGGGCCGTGCTGCGATACGTCCCATCTTTGTCGAGTTGCGGGGCGGCCCATCCTAGAAACTCCGTTCGCTCAGAGGAAGTAAAATTTCCTGTGGTTGCAAGCCGCAAAATCGGCATGAGGTGCAATTCCGTACAGATGTCCATGAATTGTTGCCAGCGCCCCACATTCAAATCATCTAACCGCACCAGTTCGGTAACATAACCCCATTCGCCAACGACCTGTCGCGTCGCTTCGAGATGTTCGCGCCAGACACTTTCCGGCCATTGATTGCGTCCATCATCCAATAACAGATGCACACCCATTTTGTTTGGGGAGGTCGGTGAAAAAGGCGGACGTGGGGTTGCTGGACTGACTTCTGAAGATAACTTTGCAGGCGGTGAGGGGGCGACACAACAACCGGGATCATATATGACCAATATATAGAAGGCAGTGAGACCTAGTAACACCAAGAGGAGGGCGAACAAAATGAAGATTGTTTTTCGGGATGGGCGGTGTAGCATAGCGAAGTCCCTCATCTAAAGCTACCGAGAGAACCTGATGGTCAAACACCATTGGATTCTCTCATAAAACGGAACTACACCACAAAATGTTCCTATTGATACCGCAGGATGTCGGAGACAGTTTTACGGGCTGCGGCTATCGAAGGCCATAAGCTGGCAATCGTGGCAATGACCATCGTCCCGACAAAGCCGATGACCAGCGTTAGAAAGGGATAGCCTGTGACAAAAGCGTCCCCAAAATTAAAGGCATCCGCCAAGACTCCATTCAACCAATAACTAATTGGGATGCCAATCAACCACGCTACCAAGCCCACAATTAGCCCCTCCACTAAAAATTGCAGGGCTACTGCAAAGGAAGTTGCCCCAATAGAACGCATCACCCCGATTTCTTTTTGGCGCTCGAACACGCTCATGGAAAGGGTCGAAAGCAAGCCTATGGCCCCCACAGCGGCAATCAACGCGGCGGCTGTATTCAAAATTCCGCCAGCCGTAGCGACGACCTGACTGGTATATTCGGCGCTCTGTACCCAATTGGTATAGGTGGCTGTGATGCCCTGTTTCAGCAAAACCTCGTTGATTTCATCAATCTTATCGTCGGTCTGTTTGACGCTGGGGTCAGAAGCCGCCATGATGATGTGATAGGAATTGGGGCGTGGGTTGCCGTCTGCATCTACCAGACCGCCCAATTTGGCAAGGGTGTCCCAGCGAAACCACACCGTATCAAAGGGGTAAATAGCGACCCCAATAATTTCCATGTCGGCGCTGGTGGCCCCAATTTTGACATGGATAGTATCGCCTGTATCCTTACCTGTTTGATTGGCGATACCCGTCGTAATCACAATGCCCTCACGATTGGGGTCGTTTTCCCAACCTGTGCCAGAGCGAAAATTGAAATTCAGAATCTCACGGTTATTGGGGTTGTTACCAAGAGCATAGAGCAGCGGTGGGGCACCCCCAACCTGTTTGGGTTTAAAACCCTCAATTTCAATCGCCATGACTGCTCCCGGCTCAATGGCCTTGATACCATCCACATTGTCGCGCACCAGTGCTTCAATTTTGGCTCGATCCTGCACGGGAGTGGGGTTAAAGGTGATTTGATTGCCAAATGTGCCGTAAATCGCATTCACCGTGTCGGTGAGTTGGGACAACATAGCATAGACCCCCATAAACGCACCTGCCGCCAAACCGAGAGTAATCATAGTGAGCGCTAGGCGTGCTTTCTTCTGCACGACGTTGCGCAGGGCTTGACGGATGCTGATGGGTAGGGGGAGCCTATCGAGCAATTCGGCAAACCGCCCTTCGCCATAATTTACCTGAATGCCGAGGTCGGTCATGGCTTGTAGGATGGTGACACGAATGCCCATTGCAACAGGCAGCAGCGAGGCGAGGACAGGTACAAGTAGGCCTAATAAAATCCCCAGAATAATGGCCGGGACGGAGGTCTGAAAATCTTCAATGAAGACATTAAATTGTAGGCCGATGGCTTTGGCGGCTTGAAACCCTGCTGGAATGCCTAACAAAACGCCGGGAATCACCCCGATAATTCCATAAATTAAAGAAATACCCGTATAAATAGCAAAATTATCTTTGGGCATAGCACCGAGGGACTTCATTACCCCAATCTGGCGGCGTTGTTCGACGACAATCGAATTGATGACGTTAAAGACTAGGAATCCCGAAACTATCAGGGCGACCACTGCTAGGATTGCCATAATGTCGGCGAGGCTGCGGGTTTGTTCGATGAAGGTGTTCTTGGCTGGGTCTTCCACAAGGGCATTGGTGGGGCGATAGCTCGTATCAGCGGCGATAGCGGCTTTCAGATCAGATTCGCCATCCAGCGCGGCTTGGTAATTGGTGTAGCGCACTTGGAACATATTGAAGCCCTTGAACCCGCCGATATATTGGGCATCTTCATAGGCAGGGAACAAGATCACCTCACCACGTACCACTTCGGGCGCACCGGGGGCGACGGGATATTGATAGGGTTGGTAGACCGTGCCGACAATCGTCCATGTTTCTTCTTTAATTTCTCCGCTACTCCCTGCCCCGCTGAGAATGCGAATCACGATCGTATCGCCAATATCCACCTTATTTTCGGTAGCGAAACGGCGCTCGACCGCGATTTCATTGTGACCTGCAACTGGATACCGTCCTTTAACGAGGGTGGGGGGTTCCAAAGTCAGTTGGTCAATCGGCGCGGTGTAGCTGTACATACGGGCGTCTTTGAAACGGACATCGCCAGCCATTTTCCAATATATCGGATAGAGGGCGAACCCTTGCACGGCAGTGACATTGGGTAAGTTACGCACGACGGCCAAATCCGCCTCATTATCGGGGGCATCGGTGGAAGCGCGGATGACATAGGCATGGGTCATCGAAAGCTTGTTGGCTTGGATGGTTTTTTCGAGCCGATCCACCATGATGTCCCCCATTGAAAACAGGGCGACAACCCCCAACACGCCGATAAAGATGCTGGCTGAAACAAGGGCAGTCCGGGCTTTGCGTGTCCAAATATCGCGGAGAATTTTACGCCGATGCGTTTGCATAGTCCCTCCAAAGAGGTGCTGGATTGGTGGAGAATTTCACAACCCCGCCGATTGTAGCATGATTTTGAGGAAAGCTAGAAGTGATGGGAATAACCTGATTTCGTGCTATAACGAAGCGGTTTATAATTATCGGGTATTCTTTCAGGTCAATTTGAGAATAGAATTCGGGTGGTCATATGAAAATCAAAGCCTTTTTTGTCCTTACCATAGTAACTCTAGCTCTGATGATGACCTTAACCTTCAATAACTCCTTCACTTATGCCACAGTCGCAGGGAGTGACTCGACACCCCCCCCAACATTGATTTATATCCCATCAGATAACCCCGCGCTGGCAGAAATCATGCAAAACGGTGTGGATTTGGTAAAACAAGAAAAATATGATGAGGCCATTGAGGTCTTTAATCAGGCAATCGAAATAGACCCGAATTTTGCTCCTGCATATGTTGCTCTGGGTTGGGCATATAGCAATATAAAAGACTATGGCTTGGCTTTAGCGAATGCTAATCGTGCTATCGAAATTGACCCTAACTTAGTGGAAAGCTATGTTTTGCGTGGTGGAATTAGCCAAGAATTAGGAAATTACTTTGACGCTCTAACAGATTACGATTTTGCTATTTCTTTAGATCCAAATAAAGCTGATGGCTATATTGGTCGTTGTACTCTATATCAGGATATGGGAAATTTAGATTCCGCCCTGCTTGATATAAATCGTGCAATAGAGCTTAACCCCGAAGCTTCTTTACTCTACGTTTTAAGAGGACTCCTCTATCATGATATGGCAGATTACGAGGTAGCTTGGCAAGATTTAGAGCGTGCGATTGAGTTACTGCCGGACTTCTCCGAATTAGATAAAACTAACCTAACTGTCGAGCAATATGCAACGGTTTTTGGTTTTGCCGGCACTGTACAAAATGCTTTAGGAAATTATACTGAGGCGATTGAATATATCAATCAGGCTATCGAAATCTATCCTGAGTCTTTTGAGTTCTATTTCAATCGAGGCTTTGCATACTATTCTCTTGGAAATAACGAGCAGGCGCTAAGTGATTACAATCAAGCTATCGAATTGAGTAGAGACTTTCCAGGCTACGATTACCATGAATACTACTTTCAACGAGGGCTAGTGTATGTCGCTACGTTAAATTATCCCGCCGCGCTCGATGACTTTAACCAAGCCCTTGAACTGAAGCCAGATTATGCTGATGCAATCCTTCAAATAGGGCTAATCTATGCCAAACGAGAAGACCATTTGACGGCGATTTCGTATTTTTCTGATGTTATCGAAATTGATCCTGAGAATGCTGAAGCCTACGGCTATCGAGGATTCTCTCGCATTATTCTGGAAAATTACGACCTTGCCATCCAAGATTTTGATAGAGTAATTCAATTGATGCCTGAATTTTTCGGGGGTTATCTTGGGCGAGGACTAGCATACTATTATTCTGGTTATAGTAAGGAAGCATTGCTTGATTTACATGAATACGAACGACTTGTCGGCGAAGGAAATGTCAATCCTGTCTATGTCCCCATCATTGAGCAGTTAGAAGCTCAAACAAATTGATAGGGTGGCTGGCCCATGAACAAAAACACCCCTATTGGCTAAAATAAGGGTGTTTCGATGGGTGAGAAAATAGATGGGAAATTACTGATAGCGCAGGATGTCGGAGACGGTCTTACGCGCCGCACCCGCTGAGGGCCACAGACTGGCAATTGTCGCAACCAGCAGTGTTCCGGTTAGGCCGATAATCGTGACCAGTACCGGATAATCGAGGGCAAATGCGTCGCCAAAATGAAATAGCTTACAATTATGAGGGATTCTTTCAGGCGAATTTGGGAAATTAGATTCGAGTAGTCATATGAAAAGCAGAATCGTGCTAGGCTTGATAATGGGGAGTATTTTACTCGCCATATTTGGTGTTTCACCCCAACATCGAGCCTATATGCTGCAAACAAATACGGGCAATAATTTATTTCCGGCATGGTCACCGGATGGACGCTATATTGCCTATGCCTCTGATGCGGATGGCAATTTTGATATCTGGCGGCTAGATGTAAATAATTTCGAAAAGCTCAATTTGACCCAAGCTATGCCAGATGGTGCTTATTCTGAACCTGCGTGGTCGCCTGATGGGGAGTACATTGCTTTTACCTCGAATACCGAGATTTGGGTGATTGAATCCGATGGCTCAAATCCGACCAAACTAGAACTGCCTGTGATTGACTATGTGTTTAGCCCACAGTGGTCGCCGGATGGTCGTTACATTGGGTTTTTATCATTTGAACCCGCAGGTGGCAATGTTTGGATTTTTGATCGAGATCATTCGGTGGCTTCTAATATTACGAATTTTGGAAATCCCTACCTTATCATCGCCTTGCCTAAATGGTCGCCTGACAGCACAAAAATTGCCTTTAGTTTTATAGATAATAGCAAGCCAATTGGTCAAGGAGGCTCACAAATTGGAGTTGTGGATGTCACTAATTTGGACATCAGTTTAACTTCAGAATATATGTATACTCCTCCAAATTGGTCACCTGATGGGAAAAAGCTGATAACTGTCTTAACTGATCTAGGATCATCTGATGACGAGCTTGATTCTCTCGTAACGCTGAACTCCGCCACCCTTTTGGTTGAGAATTACCTGACTGATAAGCAATTTTCGCCCTCCCTTGTGCTTGCCAGCCCCGTTTGGTCACCGGATGAGAACCTAATCATATATACTCGCCTACAGGAAAACGAGGAAGGTGTCTATGATCATGATTTGTGGGTTATGAGTGCGAACGGCTCAAATCATTATCAATTGACGGATTTTGACGATAATGAGCCTCAAATTCCGGTATGGTCGCCTGATGCCAAACAGATTGCGTTCCAACTGCTCACTGTCAGTGGCTCAGATATTTGGCTCATCAATGCCGATGGCTCAAATCCAATCAATTTGACGGGGCAAGAGTGAAAATCAAAAACACCCCTATTGGCTAAAATAAGAGTGTTTTCGATGATGAGAGAAAACTGGGAAATTACTGATAGCGCAGGATGTCGGAGACGGTCTTACGCGCCGCACCCGCTGAGGGCCATAGACTGGCAATGGTCGCAACCATCAGCGTTCCAGTTAGGCCGATAATCGTGACCAGCACCGGATAATCAGGGGCAAAGGCGTCCCCAAAGTTGAGACTCTCCGCCAGTGATTGGTTCAACATATAGCCAATCGGCACACCGATCACCCATGCCACCACACCGACAATCAAGCCTTCGATCAGGAATTGCAGCGCCACCGCCACCGAGGTCGCTCCAATGGAACGCATCACACCGATTTCCTTTTGGCGTTCAAACACGCTCATTGCGAGTGTGGAGAGCAGACCAATCGCCCCGACAGCGGCAATCAAGGCGGCGGCAGTGTTCATAATCACGGCAAAGGTAGCGATGAACTTGCCTGTTTCTTCGGCGTTTTCTGTCCAGTTGATATAGCTGGCGTTGATGCCCCGTGCTAATAACACATCATTGATGTTGCTGATGATGTCAGCGACCTCTTGAGTAGTAGGGTCGGGGTTGTTCAGCATAATCGAGAAGCCGTTAGGTTGCAGCGCTCCATTGGCATTTTTCAATCCCCCCAGTTCGGCCAATGTCTGCCATTTAGCCCAGACGGTATCAAAGGGATAGGTGGTGATGCCGATAATTTGCAATTCGGCGGTGGCTGAGCCGATGTGAACGGTTACGGTATCACCGGCTTGCTTGTCGAGGGCATCCGCAATCCCTGCCGTCACAACAATGCCATCCAAATTAGGATTGGCATCCCAATCTTGCCCATCGCGCAGTTGGAAATTGAGCAGGTCACGGTTGGTGGCTTCTGTGCCAATGGCATACAACACGGGTGGGGCGTTGCCAACGGGGGTGGGGCTAAAACCGTCAATTTCAATGGAGACTTGAGTGGCGGGTTCGACGGCCTTGACCCCTTCGACATTGTTCATAATGATGTCGCGGATGGCTTGGGGGTCTTGGGTAGAGGTTGGCAGCAAGGTGATTTCGTTGCCGAAGGTATCATAAATCTCATCCACTGTCTTATTCAGTGAGGTCAACATGGCGTAGATACCCATGAAGGCCCCAGCAGCCACCGCGAGCGTTACAATGGTCAGCGCCAAACGGCCTTTCTTTTGAATGACGTTGCGGGTGGATTGGCGCATTCCGAGAGGTAGGGGGAAATTATCCATAAATTTCGCAATCGGCCCGCGTCCATATTTGCCTTGAATGCCGAGGTCGGTCATGGCCTGCAAAATGGTGATGCGAATACCCAAAAGAACTGGAATGGTCGAGGCCAATACGGGTACAAGCAGACCCAACACAACCCCGACTACGATGGCCGAAGGCGAGACGGTGAATTTATCCAAGAAGATGTTGTACTGCTTGCCAATGCCCACCGCTGCGGAATAGCCTAGCGGAATGCCGAGCAGTACACCCGGAATCACCCCCATGACACCATAGACGAAGGCCATACCCGCATAGATGCCAAAACTATCGCCCCCCGTCGCGCCGAGTGATTTCATCACCCCAATTTGGCGGCGCTGTTCCAACACAATTGAGTTAATGACATTAAACACAAGGAAGCCGGATACCAAGAGGGCCACAATTGCCAGTAGGCCTAAAACGCTGGTAAAGGAACGGGTTTGTTCGATGAAGGAATTCTTGGCGGGGTCTTCAGCAACCGTGCTGGTGGCGCGATAGGCGGTTTTATTGGCTAGGGTGACATCCCACTCACCTTTGCCAGCCTCAGCGGCCTTAAAGTTGGTATAGCGCCCCATCAGGATGTTAAACCCCTGAAAACCACCAATGTATTGGGCGTCGGCATGATCGGCAAAAATCATGGTTTCACCACGTACCACCGCTGGCGCACCCAAAGCAACTGGATATTGATAGGCTTGATAAATAGTACCAACAATCGTCCATGCTTCTTCGGTGGTTTGATTGGCTGACTCGGTTAGGATACGCAGAATGATAGTATCGCCTACCCCAACGCCGTGTTCTTCGGCAAAGCGACGCTCGACAGCGATTTCATGTTGTCCCGTAATCGGGTAGCGTCCATCCACCAGACTGGTCGGTTCGATGGCTAGTTGGTCAAAGGGTTGCGAATAGCTGAAGATACGGCCTTCTTCAAATTCAGTAGCGCCGTCCATTTTCCAATAAAACGGATATAGGGCCATGCCTTGAACTTGGGTGACATGGGGCAACTGACCTAAAGCCGCCAAGTCCGCCTCGGTATCAGGCGCTTGGCTACCCGTCAAGGTGACATACGAACGGGTCATGGCGAGCTTGTCCTCTTGCACGGTTTCTTCCATGCGATTGACAAGGATATTGCCCATTGAAAACAAGGTGACGACGCCGAGGACGCCAATAAAAATGCTAATCGAGACAAGGGCGGTGCGGGCTTTGCGCGACAAAATATCGCGGACGATTTTACGCCGATGGGTTTGCATAGTTCCCCCTTAAGTGCGGTCTATAACGATGAGGTTCACAAATATGGCTAGGCTTATCATTGCAAAACTCATCATAACGGAAATTAAAAGTGCCCGTATCCGTCGTTAGTTGGATAAAGGCACTTGCTTTTGTTATAGACGACTAAGGGATTGGCTTTGTGACAACTAGGCTGGAATTTGGAGATTCACCAATTGATTGAGTGCATCACGTAGGGCGGCTTCGGGGGCAGCCCCAGCGGCCTGACCAACAATCTTGCCCTGTTTGACAAACATCAGGGTGGGGATGCTCATAATTTGGAAAGCACCCGATAAACTGGGGTTGGCGTCCACATCCACTTTGGCAATCTTGACTTTGCCAGCAAATTCGCCAGCGAGTTTATCCAAAATCGGGGCTACCATCTTGCACGGCCCGCACCAAGCGGCCCAAAAGTCTACCAAAACGGGCAGTTCGCTTTGCAGAACTTCTTGTTCGAAAGTTGCGTCGGTTACATGGACTGGTTTGTTGTTCACTTTTAATTCCTTTCCGCTCTTAGCGGCGACTTCAGTTTTGCTGACATTACCATTTGGATTCGCAGGTACAGCGGGGGCGAGTGTCCTTAAAACATCGGCAAAACCTACTACGTCACTGGCCCAAGGGCGCGGACGGCGTTTAATTGTTTCGCCATTGTGCCAGCCAACCAAGATAGGATGTTTTTCTACGTCGAAGCGCGTCTTAGCTGTCGGGCAGGCATTGGTATCTACCATGACCACCGCTAATTCCTGTTGATAATCCGCCGCCGCTTTTTCAAGTGCCTTGCGTAAATCAATCCCAGCGGTTTGCCCAGCCGAAAACCAAATCAATACAGGTTTATTACCCTGCAATGCCTTGTCTAATTGTTCGTCATTGGCCTGAATGACCAAGGATGCTGGATTACTCATAACAGCTTTTTCCCCCAAACTGGTAATCTACATTAGGATGGACGTTGACCCCTGCAAAATCCTTACGGCACAACAGGCAAATCAGCCACTCGAAGGCTATTCGGCAAGGTAACAATTCGAACCGCGACCCACCCATCTGTTGCGCCCGTCGTAGTATCGGGTGTATCCAAGCGAATTTGGATCCAATCCGCCGCCGCATTGCGACCCAAAATATTAAATTCGGTCAGCGCAGGCAGCTTGGCTAAAATCTCAGCGTCGGTGCTAGGCGAGGCCCGCATATTAATTTCGTTCCCCGGTGCTGTGCCTCGACCCAAAACCAAGCCATACGGACGGGTGGGGGGTTGTGGTGTGGCGCTATATTGCGGGGCTGTCGCTGGGAAAATGCCAGCAATCGCGGTGGTAGGAACCCAGCCACTTTGCCCATCTTCTTGCACAACATTCCACCATTGAGCGGTAGTGTCTTCGCCCAGCAGATTTAAAATCGTCCCCGGCAGCACTTGGGCCAATTGGGGTGCTCCCAAATCTGGTGAGGCATATAAGGGGGTCGTGGCTTGGGCTGAAACATTCCCCGGCAGCGGGACAATCACAATACTTGGCAGCAATTGGGTAGGTAGACCAGTCAGGGATGTTTGGTCATAAGGCACGGGTATGGGCAGGGCATTAGGATTGGCGGGGGCTGTGATGCTGAACCCAGCGAACACCACTTGCACACTGCTGCCAATTTGGGCGATGGCATTGCCGCGTAATACATCAATCACCGTCTCGCCTGTTTCGGCAATCAACACAAAGGCGGTGTTGTTCATGGTCAGGGTTACCCCATTGACTGTCAATACCAATAATTGTCCGGTAGGGGCTTGCAGCAACATACCAGATGTTTGGGCCACTTCACAATCACTGAGTTGGGCTTCGGTTCGGGTCAAGGTCAGGCTTGACCACAAGGGTGTTTTCTCAGAATCGGCAGTCGCGGTGACAGGCCCAATCAAGAAGGCTGAAGCAAAGCCGCCCTCACTAAAGGTGTCTTCAAAATTAAGGCGCGTAATAGAGGTCTGGTCGGATGATGAATTATTGATGACCGCGCTGATGCCAGCCAGCGGTACAGTGCCACCCGGTGCGCTGATTTCGACTTCTTTGGGGCTATAATCAAACACGCCAGCCCCCCAGCACAATTGACCCCGTGCGGTTGCCCCGCAGAGCTCGAGGGTTTGGCTAACCGCTGTGTCTAATTGGGCGCTGCACGAGGCATCTTGGGCGTTGACGGATGCGATAGTAAGGTTTGAATGTTGGGTGGTGGGCAACATTGCCAATGATAGGCTCAAGATACCCACGAAAACTATAGCTAATACAACGACTTTACGCACTTCATTATCTCCAACTAACTAACGTTCGGTAATGATACGATACATTTCTGGACGGCGATCGGCCATAAACGTCCATTGTTGGCGGACGCGGTCAGTTAATGTTAGGTCAACCGTCGCCAGCGAAAAGCCTTCTTCGGCGGAATTGGTTTCATGAGTAATCTGCCCCTCGGCATCCACCACAAAACTGGCGGGGTAGCAGGGCGGCTCGATGCGATTAATGCGCACCCAAGGGATGCCATTAACCATCGCGTTGTGTTGAAAGGCAATCTTCCATTTGTAGGCCGCATCAAGTTCCGTTGCAGCTGATGGCCCAATCACAATATCGGCATGGTCAAGTGCTAGTGCCCGTGCGCCTTCGGGAAAGAAATTATCCCAGCAGATGTAGATTCCAATCCGCCCTTTACGGGTGGGGAAGGCTGAAAAAGGGCTGCTATCGGGCATCCAGTGCTGGCGTTCGTTATCGGGGGGCAGATGATGCTTGCGATATTTACCAACGATGGTACCGTCGGTATCAATCACAAGCGCGCTGTTATAAAAACGGCCTTCCATGCCTCGCTCAAAAAACGAACACACCAGCACGACCCGTTTATCGTGGGCCAGCATTTTAAAAGGTTCCCACACTCCACCATCGGCAGAATCGGCCAAATTTTGATAGTGGGCTTCGGGTTCAGCAAACAACCACGGCAGCATAAACATTTCTGGAAAAACAATAATTTCTGCCCCAGCGTCGGCAGCCTGCCAAGCTAAACCCAGCGCCCGTTGAATATTGGTCTGTTTGTCATCCCCGGCTGGAAATTGCACTAGCCCAAGGTTGACGGTATCGGGACGTGGAAAACTTAGAGGACGGCGTTCCGAACTAATTTCCCAGTCTACTTTGGGTAAGGTTTGTTGCGGGTCGCGCAAAGGGCCAGTCTTACCAATAGGGCGACTGGGGCGTGTCTCCTGATTAGAGTCATCATGGTGCGATGTCATATAAATTCTCTCCGAGATAATGGCGAGATGCGACCAAGCATTATAGCGGATTTAGTGGGGATGTCATGGGTACAGTGCTGGGTGATGACACACGATGTCTCAACGCAATCCCCACCCATTTTCAAACATCGTCGTGCAATAGGCGTGGTGACGGCGTGTAGCAAAGTTGCCCCAAAATCCACTATCGTATTATTATCTAGGCACACTCGGTTGACATCCGGTTAGTAAGTTTAGGGTTTATTTCAGAACAAAAGGAGTTAAATCAATGCGGCTTGCACTTAATCGGCGGCATCTGCGTGGGTTGTTGTTTCTAGCACTCATCCTGATGATGGTGGCCGTATCTGGGCCATTGCATAAGGCGAATGCACAGGGGAACACCATCACCCATGTGGTACAACCCGGCGAGAACTTATTCCGTATTTCTTTGCGCTATGGGGTTTCAGTTCAAGATATTGTAGTTGCCAATAATATTGCCAATCCCAATGTCATCTATGTCGGGCAGGTCTTGATTATTCCGGTGCGTGGCACAACTCCGCCTACTCAGCCACCCCCCACTAACCCGACCCCTGCACCGCCAACGAACCCAACCCCCGCGCCGCCTACTACTGGGACGACTTATACTGTCCAGCGAGGTGATACCCTTTCGGCGATTGCCCGTCGTTTTGGTGTAACCGTCCAAGCGATTGCCTCCGCTAACAATATTGCCAACCCTAACTTAATTTATCCCGGACAGGTACTCAATATTCCGGGGGCGACCACCCCGTCCAATCCGGCGACGCCTGTTCCGACCCAACCCTCTACCAATCCGACCCAGCCGCCCACTAATCCGACCCAACCACCTGTTGTTCCACCCAGCACCGGTGGCGCATTTGAACTGGGTGGTCACGTGGCTGGTTTTGGCCGTGTAAACGAAATGCGTACGGCTGGCATGACATGGGCTAAGAAACAAATTCGTTGGAACTTGGGTGAAAATACAGGTTCCGCGCAGGCCGCCATCAATGAGGCGCGTGGCAACGGCTTCCGTGTTTTGTTAAGCATCGTCGGCAACAAAGATCAAATGGGCGACTTTGAAAATTACACCAACCAATTTGCCGCCTATCTTGGTCAGGTCGCAGCGCTTGGCCCGGACGCGATTGAAGTTTGGAATGAACCTAATATTGACCGCGAATGGCCGAATGGCACGGTCAACGGTGGCCGCTATACCACTATGCTTTCCAAAGCCTATAACGCCATCAAGGCTGCCAATGCGAATGTGATGGTCATCAGTGCCGCGCCTGCCCCAACGGGTTATTTTGGGGGTGGTTGCCGCAATGAAGGTTGCGACGACAACATCTTCATTCAACAAATGGCACAGGCCGGGGCCGTCAATTATATGGACTGCGTAGGCGCTCACTATAACGAAGGCATTATTTCGCCCGACAACCGCAGTGGCGACCCCCGCGGCGGTCACTATTCGCGCTACTTCTTTGGGATGCTTGATCTCTACTACAACACCTTTGGCGGGGCACGCAAGATCTGCTGGACAGAACTTGGCTATCTCTCCCCCGAAGGCTATGGCACACTACCATCAAACTTCTCATGGGCACAGGCCACGACGGCTGGACAAATGGCCGAATGGCTGGGGCGTGCTGCTGCTTTGTCACGTTCCAGTGGTCGCGTTCGCTTGATGGTGGTTTGGAATGTGGACTTCACCGGCGTCTTTGGCGCTGACCCACAGGGCGGTTATTCGATTGTTCGGCCTGATGGAAGCTGCCCAGCGTGCGGCACCTTGGGCGCGGCGATGCGCTAGTTTTCCTTCGATTGTGCTTTAGAACATGTCAAGAGGTGGGTCAACAGCCCGCCTCTTTTTTGTTAGACAATATTTTGCCTAAGGCCGCTTTTCCCCCGTGTTTAGGCCGTTGCGAGACGCGAAAGTGCATGACTAATAATAATTACACTGTTGTCACAGGCGCGGTTGCGGTGTACATTCGGTACGCCCGAAATTGGGCCATAATTCTTATTGAGATTATTATTAAAGGGCATTTGTACTCATGTCGAATAAGCCAACGATGATTATCCTTGCCGGGGGTGCTAACTCACGATTTTGGCCCCTGCGCGAAAAATCTTTATACCCATTTATGGGGGAAACCCTGCTCGAAAAACAACTGAAGGTGTATCACGCGGCTGGTTTTAATCGCGCGATTATTGTAGCGAACCCTGACAATCGCCCATTGATTGAAAGCGTATTGGGTGGTCTCGATACAGGAATTGATGCGGGGATTGTGGTTCAACGGGAACCACTCGGTATGGGTCATGCCATTTTACAAACGGCGGCTATTTTGGAAAGCATGGGTTACCCCCCTGTCTATATTTGCCAAGTCAATGATGTGGTGGAACCCGATCTGCATGAAGATTTAATGGCGGCCTATCTCAGCGGCAGGGCAGCATCTTATGTCACGGGTTATCAGGTCGAAAATTATTTCCCCGGTGGTTATCTTTCGGTTGAAGCCGACGGACGCATTACAGGCATCATTGAAAAACCCGGGGCGGGCAACGAGCCGTCGGATTTAGTGAGTGTGGTCGCCCATATCCATACCGACAGCCGCCAATTGTTACAGCGGATTCAAGCCCTGTATGACGCCAAACACCCCCATGACGACCATTATGAAGTGGCAATGGCCGCAATGATGGCGGCGAGCCGTTTTGAATGTGTGCGTTATGACGGCGAATGGTATCCCATCAAGTATCCTTGGCACGTCCTCAATGTCATGAAATTTTATTTGTCGAAAATCGAAGGTCAGCACATTCACCCCGACGCTAAATTAAATGGGCAGGTATCCATTACAGGTGATGTGATGATTGACGCAGGGGCACGCCTATTTCATGGGGCGGCAGTGGTCGGCCCTGCTTACATTGGCCCCGGTGCAATTATTGGCAATGGCGCGTTGGTGCGGGAAAGCATGGTTGGGCCGGGGTGTATGGTCGGGCATGTCAGTGAAGTGGCTCGTAGCTACTTGGGCCAAAATGTGAATCTGCATCGGGCTGTCGTCTTGGATTCCGTTTTTGAAGATTATGTCAATTTTTCCGCAGGGTGCATTACTGCCAATCTTCGGATTGATCACGGCGCGGTTAAAAGCACGGTTAAAGGCGACCGGATAGATAGTGGCCGCGACAAATTAGGCGCGATGGTCGGAGTAGGGGCCTTTATTGGTATTCAATCGGGTACGATGCCGGGGATTAAGATTGGGGCAGGTGCGGAAATTGGCCCCTTCACCAATGTTACCGAGGATGTGCGCGAGGGCGAACGTTTTTATGTGCCCCAAGAAGCGCGGCGGGTCGAAGCAAAGGGCAAGGTGCAGCCGTGATGAACCCTAGCATCTTTAAAACCTATGATATTCGTGGCAAGGCGGGGATTGATATAACCCATGATACGGCCCAAGCAATCGGCACCCGTTTAGGGCTTTTTTTGCGCCAAAATTATCAGGTGGGCCAAATCGTTATTGGCTACGACATCCGCCACAGTTCGCATGAACTCCGCAATGGTTTGGCGGATGGTCTCAAGCAAAATGGCTTGGATGTCCTCGATATTGGTTTGGTAGCGACGCCTGTACTCTATTGGGTGGCCTATCGCTTGGGTGTGGCGGGGGTAATGATTACTGCCAGCCATCTTGGCAAGGAATATAACGGTTTTAAACTGCTGGTCGGTAGCCGTCCGCTTTGGGGCGATGATATTCGCGCTCTGCGGGATATGACCTACACTGAATCGGACTTGACTCCCGGTGGAGGCTATACCGCCAGTTCGGGTATCAATGATGCCTACATCCAATACCTTGCGACTTCATTTCGCCCAACCCGCTCTCTCAAAATTGTGGTGGACGCGGGCAATGGCATGGGTGGCCCTTATGCTCCTCGGCTACTAGACCAACTAGGCCATACCGTCATTCCGCTTTTTTGCGACCCTGATGGTGATTTTCCTAATCATCACCCCAATCCCGAAAAAGCCGAAAATATGCGCGACCTTGCGGCTAAAGTAGTTGAGGTTGGGGCGGATGTCGGGCTGGCTTTTGATGGCGATTCGGATCGGGTTGGGGTGGTGGATGAAAAAGGCCAATTTATCAGTGCCGATAAAGCCATGGCATGGTTGGCACAGGATGTCATGACCCGCAACCCCGGTGGCAAATTTGTTGGCGATGTCCTGAGCAGTCAAGTCGTGTTTGATGCTGTGCGGAATGCGGGCGGTCATCCGATTTTATGGCAATCAGGCCATGCCCGGGTTAAGGCCAAAATGCAGGCGGAGGGCGCGATTTTGGGTGGCGAAAGCAGCGGGCATATGTTTTTTGCCGATCGCTTTTATGGCTTTGATGACGGCATCTATGCGGGAGGGCGGATTGTGGAACTCCTTGCCGAACAAAACCGGCCCTTGTCGGAAATCATGGCTGCCTTGCCGCATTATTTCACTACACCGGAATATCGCCCTCATTGCCCCGATGAGCAAAAAACCACCGTGATTGATGGCGTCAAAGCCCATTTGGGTGATTTGCCTTGCGTGGATGTAGATGGGATTCGGGTCTTATATCCCAATGGCTGGGGTTTGCTGCGGGCCTCTGGGACGGAACCTGTGTTGAGCCTGCGGTTTGAGGCGCGTGCTGAGGCGGACGCATGGGCCTATAAAAATCATCTGGTGGGGTTACTAAAACAGGTCTATCCACAAGTTGAGGATTTTTAGATGTTTGAGGTCATTTGTCAGGCTTCACCCGATCAACCCGAACGGGCGTGTGAGGATGCCTTTGTGCTCTATCAGCGCGATGACGGTCAGCCACGCTTTACGATTGCGGCGATTGATGGGGCAACCTCGGTGGCGCGTTTCGGCCCATTGGATGAATATCTGCGGCGCGAACGTAACAACATCACCCCGGCAGGCTTAGCGGCGAATGTGGCTCGTGATGCTATTCTGACGCGGCTTGCTATTTCGCATGGGGAAATGAGCCCGCGTGATTTGATTTTGGACGCCAACGATGTGCTGCGGGAACTCTTGGAGCATGTTGCCGCCGATATTTTTTCCGCCGAGAAAATCTTGGCTCGGGAACCACAGCACGCCGCTGTGTTGACTGATCCGCGCAAAATTCGTTTGTTTTTACCCGCCGCCGTCGTAACGTTGGCGACGATTGACACGCAGCATCATATGTTGCAATATGCCCATGCAGGTGATACCTCATTGATGCTGATTTATGAGGATGGGCGGGTCGAAGTTCCCACCGAACGTGGCCCCCGCATGAATTACGAATCGGCCCTGTTTATGGCCTCGCGCAGTATGTCGAATCAAAAACGCTCCATGCTGGAAGCGATCAACGACCCAGTGGTGCGTTCGCTCGACCGCGACCATCGGGTCTATCACAATTATGTGGATGAAAAGGGGCAAACCATGCCCAGCAGTGGGGTGGGGGTGATTGATGGCCTGCCCGAACTGGCCGATTACATTAACACAGGTACGCTGCCACTCGACGGGGTAGCGGTGGTGGTGGTTGCATCGGATGGATTTGGCTGGCCTGCCGCGCTGCATGAAGCTCCACCCGAACGCAAAGCCCGCTTAGAAATGATGGGCCAGCGGATTCGCCGGGAAGGGGTGGCCCGCTATTTGGCAGCGCTACGGGCTGAAGAACGAGCCGATACAGGGCGCGAGAAATATCCCCGTTTTAAATTGCACGACGACGCTACAGCAGTCGTTTTAACTTTGAAATAGCAAGATAGGTAGGCAATTTTATGGCAGTACGATTTGGAACCGATGGCTGGCGAGCGATTATTGCTGAGGATTTTACTTTCGCCAATGTGCGCTTGGTCGCACAGGCTGTCGCTGATTTCATCAAACATGAGCTTTATCAGGGGAATGGGACACCCGAAGTCGTTATTGGCTACGATACCCGTTTCCTCTCGGATCGTTTTGCGTGGGATGTGGCAAGTGTCATGGCGGGCAATGGCATGATTGCATGGTTAACCCGCACCGATGCCCCCACACCTGCTGTGTCCTATAATGTCAAAGCCAAAGGTGCGATAGCCGGGGTGATGATTACCGCCAGCCATAACCCACCGCGTTACAATGGCTTTAAATTGAAGGCGTCTTATGGCGGCTCGGCTTCCCCGGACGATTGCAAAAAGGTTGAAGCCTATCTGGAAAAAATCATTGCTGAGGGACGCCAACCCCTGATGATGGATTTGGAGGAGGGCTATCGTACCGAGGTTATTCGTCGCTTTGACCCCTCGTGGACATATTACGAGCACCTTGGCACTTTGGTGGATTTGAATGTCGTTTCCAACGGTGAACTACGCATTATTGCCGACCCGATGTTTGGCTCCGGACGCGGTGTGATTCGGGATTTTCTAGGCCGGACGCGGTGCAGTGTGCGTGAAATTCGTGGGTATATGAACCCCGGCTTTGAGGGTATTCACCCTGAACCGATCCTCAAGCATTTGGGGGTGCTGGCGGCGGCTATTCAACAAGATCATGCTGATGTAGGCATTGTGACCGATGGCGACGCCGACCGTATTGGGGCAATGGACAGCCGAGGCAATTTTGTTGACCCCCATCAAATTATGGCGTTGGCCCTACGCCATCTGGTTGAAAGACGGGGCTTGCGCGGGGATGTGGTCAAGACGGTCAGCACCACCGCCATGATTAACCGGATTGCCGCCAAACATGGCCTGAAAGTGCATGAGACCCCGGTTGGTTTTAACCACATCGCCGATTTGATGCTGACAGGAGATGTGTTGATTGGTGGCGAGGAATCGGGTGGCATGAGCATCAAGGGCCATATTCCCGAAGGGGACGGCATTTTGATGGGCCTGCTGCTGTTGGAAATTATGGGCGATGCTGGACGCTCCACCCCCTTACATGAAATCATCACCCAAGTCCAAAAGGAATTTGGCCCGACGCATTACAAGCGCGTGGATTTGCACCTGAATAATCCTGTGCCCAAGAAAGAAATGACCAAGCGCCTGAGCGACAACGCCCCGGCGAAGATGGCGGGGCAGACGGTCAAAGATGTGCAGACCCGCGATGGGGTGAAGTATATCTTGGCGGATGAAAGCTGGTTGTTGATTCGACCCAGCGGCACGGAACCTGTCTTGCGCCTTTATGCCGAGGCGACCTCCGAAGAAACCGTTGGAGAGTTATTGAGTAAAGCGCGGGAATTTGCAGGAGTGTCGAACTAAACATGGCGGTAAATGACTAATTGAGTTATGTCCGGAAATCTGCCCCTAAAGGGCAGGTTTCCTTTTTGGGGAGGCTAGTCTAAACGTATTCCCACGTCACCTAGCTGAGAAACATAGTCACGTATGCCAGCTGCTCCATCTACTCCGTGCCAAATACCCTCATGATTCAATGTGAGTTCCCGCACTTTTTCCAAAAAACGATTGAGCCTAACGGTATGACAGTTAGCCAATATGCGATTATCGAACATCTTACGCTGTGGGTCATAATGAGTTGGGAATTCAGAGGGATCATCTAAGAAGCCTTTAACCCAAGGAAACCAAATATCGGTGTGGAGTTCAATACGTATTATTGCCTTATCATCCCAAATATCTCCAAAAATATAGATGGGCGGCGTTGGCAATATGTAAAATTCAACATCAGTTTCATTCGGGTCTGGGCGAAGTTTTTGTAACAAAGCGCCGGTGTCTTCTATTTTCTCTTGTATTAATTTCCTCTCCCGATTGTAAAAACAGATCAAACTGGTGCAACGATATGCATCAGGGTTATACATCCCATAGTCACTCATCGAGGGTAAGGGCACCACGCCATGTTTTTCCAACGTCCGAGCTATGAACTCGCTATAGGGATAGCCTTTCCCCGCTTCAAAAACTTCCCCGCAATTATGGGCGTCTCGAAGTAAAGACCAAACTTGCTCTTCCTCGCCAAACTTAAGCAAAGCATCCATATACTCTAGGAGCGTTCCTAACCGACTAGGCGATTGCAAGGGAATTTGGATCATCCAACCAACAAGGTAATGTTTTGTATTTACCCAATAATTCATGGTTCAATAGAAGAGAATTAATCAATGTTTACGAACGCATGGCGCGGAACAAGGCCACGACAATATCATTGACCATGCGGTTAAAACTGCCCATATGTCTAATCGGGGTAAATTCTTGGAGGGTGCGTGGCAGCACGCACTCTTCATATATCACAGGCACAATCGGCTTACGATTCAGCATGAAAAAATTCCACTGCTGGGCCAATGTTTGAGAAAGAATGGCCTCCGGTGACAAGATTGTCACCATCGCATCCGCCAAGCGCAATCCACTCGAAATAGCTTCGTCGGCGTTGCTGCCGGGGGGAATTTCTTTGTCCCAAAAAATTTGGAAATTGGAGCGACGCAGTTGACTGGCAAGGTGTTCAGCAATATCGGCCTGTTCGGGGGCATAACTGATAAAGACGCTGCCACGCGGCAGAGGCGATAGAGTGGTGCGCAGGCGATCAGTATTCAGGCTGCTGGCGGTTCCTTCGGCCTCATCCAAAATAACTTGGGGACGGGGCGGGGCCAGCCATTCCAATTCATCCGACTTGGCTTCTTGATAACGCATCCGCACGGTATCCGAGAGTGTCAAAATTGACCCTACCGAAATTGGGATTGGCTCTGAGACAATTTGATTATTGAGGGTGCTGCCATTGGCTGACCCTAAATCTCGATAGATATGCAAGCCATCCTGCCACGTAAATTCGCCATGATTGCGGCTGACTGCCACATGCCGAATGATAATGTCATTGTCTGAACCCCGCCCAATCGTAATACGGGCGCGCGGCTCCAAAACCAAGCGTGTCCCCGGTTCGGGTTCGCTCATCATCACCAATTCAAGTTTTTCGGTAAAAGGGGCTGGCAAGATACGGAGTTGGTCATCTTCCAAAACGCCGTTGGAATAAAGTGAGCCTTCATAGCCCAAAACGCGCTGAAGCCGCCGCGAGAATAAGCGGTAATCCAACAGACGCCCTTCCACATCCGTCTCCGTCAAATCGAGCAAGGTGACAAGGGATGGGATGAGTTGCGTCAATGGTTTATCGTCTGGCAAAGGCAGCAGGCTGATGTTGCCCGCCATGTCAATCAAGCTGATTTGAATTTTGGTCATGATTTTCTTTGGCGTTGGAGTGGAAACTCAACATCAGGATTCGGCAGTCAACCCATGAATCCTCATTGGATGGCATGGGTTGCTTTCCGAAAAAAATGGGACACACACAGGGGACGGTTGCTTATTCGGCTGTGGCGTCCATATTGAGCAGGCTGCGCACTTTTGCCACCAGATTATGATGGAAAATTGGCTTCAAAATATAATCGGTTGCGCCTGCTTCCATGCCTTGAATAACGCTTTTAGCGTCGCCCCGTGCTGAAAGAATGAGTACAGGACGATCTTTGGTGTCATCCCGCTCGCGCAGCATCCGGCAAAGTTCGATGCCATCAATGCGCGGCATCATTACGTCCAGAATGAATAAATCTGGCACGTCGCTTTCAAGCATCGTCAGTGCTTCATCGGCATTTTGGGCTTTTAGCACCTCAAAGCCGCCGCGTTCCAGCATGATGCCGATCAACGTCAGGGCGCCGATTTCGTCATCCACAACTAAAATCCGCTTCATCGGATAAAAGCTCCCTTTTTTGGGCAGGTTTCTTGCCGGTATAACCTAACCGCATTTCTAAATGATTGCGATATGATGAGTTTAGCATTTATATAGGCAAACGCGCAAGCAGTCCGACCCTTTTATTTTTATTTTTGTAAAAAAACTTACATGGCTTGGAAAAATCGCTCGGCCCCAAAAATTTATTTTGAGGCCCAATCGAGGATTACTGAATTCCAAGTACCTGTGCCATATCATCGGCATGGGTTTTTTCGTGGCTGGCTACCCAATAGAGGATACGTTCGGCTGACCAGATGTGCAGAGCGGCCATCCTGCCCTCTTTATCTAACACCGATTCGTCGGGCAGATTGTCCAACCATTGCAGCAATTCGGCGCGGGATGTTGCCATGTCCTCGCGTACTTGCTCAATGGTGCGCTCGGCGGATTTTTCTACGGAGCGCCGATTAAAGCGTTCGAGGTCAAAATCTGCCGGAATGACTTCTTTACCAGCGGCAATACCTATCGCTTGATTACTTAACCCACGATCCGAAATTGCCATATGGATTGCCAATTGATGCGCGTTCCATGCGGCCCCATCGGAATAAATGGGAGTATCCCAAGCGTCACCCATGCGGTCAAATACATAATTGACCCGCGCACGGGACTCGGCCAACGCTGTTTTAATGTTCTCAAGGCGCTCAGACATCATGCCTCCTAATCTCTGAGCCAACGGCTACTGTGGTTCTGCCGATTTTTTGCGCTCGGCAAGAGCCTCAAGCATAGCCGGGATGCTGGTGAATTTCAAACGGGGCCGCCCAATCGCTGCGCCGCGTTCTTGTTCCAATTGATCCAGCAGTTGCCAATCGGCATAAGTGACATAGGCAATTTGACGTGCTTCCAGAACAGATTCAAGCTCAGCGCGGCTGGGGTGGGCGGGGTTTAAGGTTTTGCCAGCGGCCACATCTTCTAATAATTCATTGACGGTGGCCTGTGAGTCGGGTTTGTTTGTGCCGATAATGCCGCTTGGCCCGCGTTTAATCCAGCCAACCACATATTCTCCAACGACCTGCTCTTTGGTCTCAAGGTGGACGATACGACCCTCTTCGTTAGGAATCGTGCCCCAATCTTCACGGAAAGGAACCCCTTCGACTGGCACACCACGATAGCCCACTGAACGGAATACCAAGCCGACTGGAATCACTTCGGTTTCTTCGGTTGCCACTGGACGCAAGGAGCCATCGCTCTTTTGCACCAGCTTGTTTTTCACAATCTTGATGGCCTCGACTTTGTCCTTGCCAATAATTTCAACCGGGGAAACCAAAAAGCGCATGACGATGGTGCGTTTTTTAGAACCCGCTTGGTTTTGAGTATAGCCTTTGACAATTTCGACATTGCGTACCATAGCCCGGTCATTGGCGGCATCCAGCGCCTCTTGGCTAAGAGGGTCGAGTTGAGCTTCGTCAGCCGAGACGACGATGACAGCATCTTCCATCTCGCCCAATTCTTTGATTTCAGTATTGGTATAAGCGGCTTGGGCAGGCCCACGTCGCCCCAAGACATAGATAGTTTTGACGTTGCTGTTTTTGAGAGCTTCCAGTGCATAATCTGCGATGTCGGTTTGATAAAGTTCGTTATAGGAACGGGCCAAAATCCGACACACGTCCATTGCCACATTGCCTACTCCAATGACAGCGGCGGCTTCTTGGGTTAGGTCAAATTGACTGTCCCGATAATCGGGGTGGCCGTTATACCAAGCCACAAATTCAGTGGCGGCGTGACTGCCCGATAAATCTTCACCGGGGACATCCAAGCGTTTATCGGTTTGGGCACCAACAGCATAGATAATCATATGATAGCGGTCAATCAGTTCGGCGTGGGAAATATCCTTGCCAATTTCAACATTGCCATAAAAGCGGAAATTGGGATTGGCGGCAATTTTGTCATAGACCTTCGTGACCGATTTAATCTTGGCATGATCGGGCGCAACACCCCCACGTACCAAACCATACGGGGTTGGCAGGCGATCAAACATATCAATTTCGATGGTCAAGTTTTGCTGCTTTTGTAGATGTTCGGCGGCATAAAAACCGGAAGGGCCAGAGCCAATAATCGCCACACGCAGAGGCTGATTTGGTGTACCTACTTGTGTAGTCATGCTCGTTTTTGTTATTCTTTCTCCAAATGGGGATAAACCAACAACCCTTAATTATACACCGCGCCAGTCTATCTCGGCGGAAAAGGTGCTAAAAATCATGCAAATTGCGCGAGTCATTGGTACTGTCGTCTCCACCCAACGCGACCCTTCGACCCAAGGCTGGAGTTTATTACTGGTCGAACATTTGGATGTGCAAAATCAACCCACCGGAAAATTTACCGTCGCCGTAGATGCACTGGGGGTGGGGCCGGGGGAAGTCGTAATGTTCACCAGCGGTAGCGCAGCCCGCCAAACCAAAATTACAGCGGCCCGCCCGTGTGATGCGGTCATAATGGCTGTCGTGGATACATGGGAAGTAGGTGGCGAGGTCGCCTATGTGAAGGGTGAATCGGAGGCTTGATTGAACCCTCTCCATTTGTTAATTGACCTATTTCCGATGCCTATATAGTCTTTCCACACTAAAGCAAGTAGTAAACCCTAACTAATGGCAGGGGCGAACCACCGCGTTTTGTACTACGCTGAAAATTGCCTCACCTAATGAACCTAGTTAGTTATAAGGGGAAAAGCTACTATGCGTATAAAATCATTTGCTGGATGGACGTTTATTATCACGTTGTTAGTTGTCCTTTTAGGCGGGTTGAACCCCTACATGGCCCAAGCCAAGCCATCCCGTGCCGAGACCGCCGTCACCTATGTGGGAACTATCACAGGTGAGGCCGATGTTTTTGTGGGGGTGGGATTGGTGGGTGAAGAAGCTACTATTTATATCTGTGATGGGCAAGCCGACAAAAATACCGTCAGCGTAGCCGAATGGTTTATCGGGCCAATCTCACGCGGCCAAATCGAAATCCTCAATGAGTCTAACAATCGTGCTCAAGCAACCCTGAACGGCAAAACAGGGGAAGGTCAATTTACCTTTGCCGATGGCAGTGTCAAGGCCTTTACAGTTACCCTTGTGGAAGGGGAAGCATCGGGGCTATTCCGTTCCGAATTTGGCTTTGGGGCCAATCAATTTATTGGTGGGTGGATCATCTTGCCAGATGGTTCGGTGCGTGGGGCGGTTTTGCAACGAGCAACTCCCGATACCCCCGCTATCTTGACACCTGCCACATTTATTGATTTTAGTGTGGATAATTCCGCTGAAAATAATCTGGCCGTCGTCGAAAAACTGCCGTTGGACACTCTGCCTGCCGCAGTGAGTCGTGATGAAGGCGCCGAACACGGGGCTTTGACGATGACCCTACCGGGTACGCCCTCTGCCCAATTAGTCGGTCAGGTTGTCAGTGGGGCGGCGGGGCAGATTGGTGAGGTAACACGAACCGGAGATGTGCTCATTTTCACCTTCACGGAAATTACCTATAATGTCGCGCCGATGCAGCTTCAAGGTGGCTTAAGCATTGGCCCACAAACGATCCAACTTGACCCAAGCCAGCCAAATACGCTTGAGGTTAACTTAAAGACCGGTGTAATTTCGCGCAATTTCCATTGGATTTTGACAGCGACGGATGTCCTCTATAATGGACAGCCCTCAATTGTATTGGGAGACACCGCAAAAGCCGAGGTCGCTGAGGTGAATGATCTGGGTGGGAATGTCTATAACATTCGGCTATTAACCCACTGGCGGAGTGTCATTAGCTTGGATACTTGGACAATTAACGGAACCACCCTTCCCAGTGGTGAGGTCATTGCCACCGCTGAATTCGATGGGGTGTATACGCTGGATTTCAACCACTAAACTTTTTTCTGGAGGGGGTGGGTCTTGTTGTGGCCCATCCTTCTCAAACCCCAGAACTAATTATCTTGCTCATCAATATTTGGCGGAAGCTCGACTCCTTCACGTAGCCACTTAATCGCTGGCCCAAGGTTCAAAAAGTCTTTGGTAATGCCAATGGTTGGGGGCAGTTGGATTAATGCATGCCAGGTAAACCGTGTAACCGTACCATCATCAAAACCGTAGAAAGCCCATGGATATAAATGTTAAGAAACAGAGGCCACATGCATGTCAGAACAAATTCCAATCAAAAAACTGCCAGAGGGTAACTCCCAGCAAAATTTCGAATATTCCCCCAAGCAAAGGGATTCCAAACCCTGTTAATGTCCAATGATTCCGTGATAGATGTCGTAAAGCATCTGTCTGTTCACGGCGGGTCTTGATTTCAAGAATTGCATATAACTTTTTCCACATGGTATCTGAAAAGAAAATGTCTGTGAGGTCATCCTTGGGGGCATATTTCCCCTTTATCTGTAAATATTTGAAGTAATACATAATTATAAAGCTTCTTGCTATAATATCCTCGTATATAAACAAAAATAATACCAATCCTGCAATTACCAATAATCCCGCTTGCTGAGAGGAAAAGCTAACTCCAAGAATACTTAAATTGACCGTACCTAAAAAAGACGCGATCTGTACTCTTAAATTTTGGAGGGATGCAATTGAATCGAGAGTTTTTTCTAGCTCAATCTCGTGAAATCTGTCTATCCCTATCTCACTGTTGTTCATAAAGGTTAATGATCATCCATCCTGCTCATCAATATTTGGCGGAAGCTCGACTCCTTCACGTAGCCACTTAATCGCTGGCCCAAGGTTCAAAAAGTCTTTGGTGATGCCAATACTTTGGGGCACAAGCATCAGGGCGCGGCGGGTAAAACGAGCAATTGTGCCGTCATCAAACAAGAAGCCACAGCGGGTGTCTTCAGGTAGATGCAGCTCGGCTAAAATGTTGGGTAAGCGGTCCGATATAAAACGGCTGGGTGCGCCCGCCCCGCGAAAATCGAACAAAATCCGCAAGGGTGGCTTCATCTTGCCATCTTGTGAGCGAATATAATCCACCCACTGAATCAGTACTTCCCGGCTAAGGTTATCAAAGGTGGTGACGATAATCCGGTCACGGCGTACCTGCACATGAAAGGTTGGTTTTTTGAGGGCGGCTTTCAGATGAGCAATCGAAAGCTCCTCCGTACGGGTTAAATCTGGCGAATTGTCCGGTTGCACAGGTTGTTCAACCATGTTTCCCTCTAATTTTATGCCTTAAAATAAATCCATGTCTGTAAACGTCCCAACCAAAAGCTATCCCCATTCACTATCTGAAAAGGCGAGTGTGGGGTCAGACGATAGTCATTCACTTTGGTGCCATTGCTCGAACCCAAATCCATAACCATCAATTTACCGGGTTCCCGCCGTAACACACAATGCCGCCGTGATACTCCAGCGGGATAGGCCCCAAATGCTGCAAGGTCAACATCAGGCGGTTGCGAATTTTCAGGGCTACGTCGTCCTAATACGAGTTGTTGCTCGACTAGAAACTGGATGTGCTGGGCTTGTCCAGTAAAAACCAGCAACACATGTTGGTCAGATTCCAGTGGGGGTAAATGGTCTGGTATGGCTGACCCTGAATCTTCAATATCCATATGCCGAGTGCTAAAAGTATCCAAATGAATCCCCTCCAACAACTAATTTTTATTGTCCCACCGTAGGCCTGTTGCTATTGTATAACAGGTTATCGAAATCGCACTCGATTCTCGACAAAGGTTAACATTTCTTCAGCTACTAGCTGTGGGTTTTCCATCGGCAGTAAATGGCCTGTTTGTGCCACTGAAATAATAGGTATATCAGGCTGGATACGCTGCAAGAATCGTTTGGATTTGTCAGTAAAAGTGTCGGTTGTTTCCCCTTGTAGAACGAGGGTGGGGTGTTGGATTTTTAGGGCCATATGCCACGCATCAATCGGTACATGATTATAGATATGGGCTTCCCATTCTGGACTATAGCGCAGTTCAATAGCGCCATTGGCATTTGGAACCGAACGGGTTAATCCATCTACATAGGCCCAGACGGTGGAGTCGGGCCAACGGGTGAACAGCGGATTTTTCCGAAAACGACTAAAGGCTTCTTCGCGGTTTTCCCACTGTCGCCGCCGCCGCATGGTCATTTCGGCGAGGGGCAAATTTACATTGGAGTCATTTTTTAAGGCCCTTGTCCAGAGCCGCAAAATGGGACGCGGCAAAATGACGGGGTCAATCAAAATCAGTGCACGGAAAAGATCGGGCCGCTTGATGCTGGCAAACATGGAGGCGGTTCCACCCATGCTATGACCAGCCCCAACCACTGGCCCAAGCTGATGCTCTTCAATACCTGCAATCAAATCATCGGCCATGTCATGCCATGAATTAAAGGCCTCCGGCGGAGGTGGGTCAGGCCACAGCGGACGAGCAGGCAGCATAACCACCCGAAATCTTGCGGCTAGAAATTCCGCGAGGGGCGCGTAGGTTTCCGGCGGAAATCCATTGGCATGGGCCAGATGCAAGACCGGACGGGTATCGTTAGGCCGGGGGTCGAATTCGTAAATTGGGTACATCATCATGCTTGGTCTAGTCGTCGCGTCCGCTTAGGCCTTCAATCGCACCAAGAGCGGCGCCATAACCCGCCATAATGTCTTGTTCTTCGCCACCGAGATAGATACGCCCAAAACTACCAAAGGCCCGCACTTCCAAAATATTGATATTGGCAGCTTTTTCGGCTTCATTGGCAGCAAGGGCGGCATACCCAGCAGGTTCGACTTCCAAAATATACAAGGTCTGCCCCGCCAAGATCATATGCCCATGTCGGGTGCGATTAATCAACTGCACCTGATGGGGGTCGAGGTTACGGATGATTTGGCTAGAAATGACCTTTGGTTTTTTACGCTGATCTTCCCTGACTTCCAACGCTTCCAAAATGGCGGCTCCGGCGGCCCGGACTTCGGCTTGACTGTCGGAGTGGACTTCGAGCAGGCCATACAGGCGTTCAATCACCTGCATCCCCGGCTTAACCGAGGTGGATTTTAGGGCGATGTCGGTGATACGGTTGATTTCGATGCCGGGTGAAATTTCAATCCACAGGCTGGCGTCATAGGGCAGGGGCAAAAATCCACCTGCGACTGTCCCCAAAAACGCGGCGTGTTGGGGTTGTAGGCTGTCCAGAAAAACGTAAGTGCGTAAGTCTACGCTCACGGGCGGTTCTCCTAGTAAAAAATTGGAACTAAGGTGGGAATATTATATGCCGCCTTGTCCATTTCAGCATAAAATTGCTTCACTGCCATGCGCCACCTTAGACTAAGTTATAATAATACCCCTGCTTGTATTTCACTTGATTTCAGCCATTTACCGCCAACATAGGAGCTATGGATGCCCATCATCAAACACAATCCTGAAAAAATGTATCCTCAGTATCGGAACTACAGCCATGCGATTGAAATCAGTAGCAATTCAAGATTACTCATCATCAGCGGCCTCAACGGTTATCTTCAAAATGGCACAACCATGCCTGAAACGTTTGAGGAACAAGGCGAGTTAATCTGGCAATACTTGGGGCTGATCCTCGAATCAGCGAATATGACCTACCAAAATCTTGTTTCATTGAGAATGTACTTGGCAAGTCCTGAATACGATGAGGCCAATATCAAATTACGGCAAAAGTATCTGGATAGCCATCAACCTGCTTTAACCGTGGTATGCGCCCAACTGCTTGACCCTAAATGGAAATTGGAAATGGAAGCGATGGCGGCTGAATGATTCAATAAAATTCTGCCTCATCCATTTCGGCATTAAATCGCTTGGAGGATATGGAAGCAAAGTCAAAAAGAGATGCTCGGATGTTTATATCGGTCTTTAATCACGGGACAAATATCCCTTCTAAAATAGAAAACCCGACACCAGAAACCGTAAAAGAGCTTATGGCGGCATTTAACGGGAATGTGGCCTTTTTTGAACTTTCTGGAGTAGATGGTTACTTGATAGTTGCAAAAGGCCAATATAATCGAGTTATGGTTATATATCACGATGTGCCATTTGGTTCCAAGACGGGTGTTGAGCGGGGAAAGGTACTTGATCTCACCTTTATAAAGGATGAGCGAGAAATAGTGGTAGATTGGGGAACTGAAACGACTCCCAATCCTATACATTGGACTATACCAACCGAACAGGCGTTGGAAATTGCCCAATACTTTTTGGAACACGAAGTTCCTCCAAATAGACTACAGTGGCGTTCCGGTTAACACGGAACGAATGTTCTATTGCTGCGGCTTATATGGGCCGAATTTGAATCCGTTACCACGGTAACGCATGAGTTTGTCTTGTGGCGATGATATTAGCTGCAAACGATGGGCTTGGATAAAAGCAGGTGGATAGAGAGCGAGGTCAAATCTTAACCATTTACCAATCGGCCTGAAACATGCGGGATAGTCGCATCTTAATAGTACAATTGGTGCGCTGATTTTTGGCTTGGGGTGTATTATGATGATAGAACATGCGACCTATCATATCATGGCAAGGTCGCCTATATTGAAAACACTCTAAGCCAAAGGGGTAGCCACCGACATGGACAAACGTGTGGAAATCTGGGAACAGATTTGGCGCTCCGATGATGACCAGTATGAACTGCGCCTATTGGTATGTGTCCAGTATGGCGACGGGATGAAGTACGAAGTCATTAATTCTCAGCGCGAGAATGACGTGGTAGAAGTCGAATTCGATATTTATGCCGATGCCATTGAATGGCTGACCAATCAGCATTTTACGCTGGATGCCAATGCGGAAATTGGGCAGGCTAAACCCCCGCGCCGTTTGACCCCCCAAGAGAAAAAACGCCTATCCTATGAGCGCGACCATCATTCGATGCCGACCGGTAAAGGGGCCAGTCGCCGCAATCAAAGCGAACTGCCTAAGCTGCGTCGTCGCCAACATCGCCATCGCCTCAATGAATATCTACGCCGCGAAACACAGGGGTTATATAAGGATGTGTCTGACCAGACTTTGCGCGGAATCCGACCTGAAGGCAAGTCGGAATATCGGCAGAGTATGCCATTGGAAGACGCCATTGAGGAGAAAAAACGCAAACGGGTCGAACGCGAAGAAGCCCATAAAGATCGGCCCAAACGCCCAACCCAAACACAGGGGCGGCGTACCCCAAAAGGCGGTCGGCGGGGCAAAAACACTGGCGCTGATCTGCCAAACTGGTTGATGAATTCTGATGAGGATGACTAAGCCAACCTCACCTCCCTCTCCGACGCAGCGAGGGGGAGAAGAACCCCATCCCCAATCCTTCTCCGTACATAGGGAAGGGCCTAACTGCGGAAGAAGCGGGTCGGGCCCACGATATTTTGCACAAAGTCGGGGTGTAGCTGCGAAATTACCTCACTTTGCAGCAGGGTGAGGCTGTCCAACCGATTGCGAATCAATTCAAGGGCGGCCTCAACATCGGAGACTAATCCGGTCAACAAGACCAATCCCTTGCCCCCAAGCCCATCGGAGATGCGAATACTCAATAAATGAATCTGGGCGCCTTTGATGGCAATATCACCCGCATGGATGGCAGCGGGAGCGGTGCGCGTTTCGACGATGCCGAGGGCATCTTGTTCGGTTGATGGAGTGCGTGGTGCTTGATTGGCGGGGTGGAGGGCGACCATCACATCGGGATGCACCCCCGGTAGCCAGATGACATCTTCAATGGCTGTACCGCCAACCGATTTACCCGCTTTCATCGCTTCCTCGACTTCGGCAACCTCACCGCCCAACAGCACCAGATAGCGCCCCGGCTGAACCGTGCCCGTATGAATGAGTTCGACGGCTGACCGTTTGACCATCGCGTCGGCGGCGACCATCCCCCGGGCGATACTCGAAAATTCAAAGAGCACCAAGGCGGGCTCGGCTTTAAATAATGGTGGGACGGTGAGGCGGGTTTCGGCCACCGTTGGTTTTGCTGGCTCGGCTCCATTGACGAGAGCTTCGTGCGAAAGATAAGGCGGCATGGCTATTTAATCCTGTCGCATTTCGAGATAGG
This sequence comes from Chloroflexota bacterium, assembly GCA_016234595.1. GTDB lineage: Bacteria > Chloroflexota > Anaerolineae > Aggregatilineales > J027 > CFX10. The sequence continues at coordinate 46,228 of JACRBG010000027.1, forward strand.
GCATCCCATAGCCGAATAATAATTTGCCTGCATCCACCAGCGCATTGGCCAATTCTGTGCCATCGCGGAATGTCCACCAATGGTCGTCGGTAGGCACGACTTCGGATTGATAGGCGTGTCGGATAATCCATGCAAGGGAGCATTCTTCACGGTGAGCATACTCGGTGATGGCTCGGGCATCAAGACCTTGATTGCGGAGGAGGGTCACATTAAATCGGGCAAGGGGACTTTGTTCAAAGGCGAGTAGCTGCCATTCTACAAACCCATAAATGTCCTCACCCAAGGTGGGCAGGAGTTTATAGAAGCGGATGAGACCACGGGCCTGCTGTATTTCGTTGTCTTCCAATTGCAGATTGGCGGCAGTCATGGCTTGCCCAATCACTTTGAGGAGGGTGTCTTTAAAAAAGCGCGTTTTCGCTGGGTCGTAGAACATGGCTTCCAAATTTTCAGTTAGTTTGCAAGTTCTTCACATCTACAAAAGTTGCGGACTCCGATTTTTACAACTAGAGTCCCTATTAAAATCGGCGGTACAGGTATTTTCAATTGACTGGTCGCTATAATATCCGCTATTACCATCACTAAATTTGCGCTATCAGTGGGTGACGGATTTTCAATTTTTTCACGTAGCTCTGCTTGATCGCATAAGACTTCCCGAATTGGTGATTGCCATGAGTTAAATAGCTTCTTGCCTTCTTTTATGGCAAACTCTTTAATCAATACATTCCAAACTAAAAAGCTCACCACTACAGCAAAAAGCGATGTTAATATTAAGACGTCGATTGACTGAGAGTTAGTGTCGATGACTTCATCGTTATTCTTGCTAGGCTCTTCTAAACTATTCATTCCCAAGGCTGGATTAACGGAGAAAACTATTGCCATTGATAGGCCAAAAGACACTACTACCACTGAAACCAGAATCCACAGATTGACACGTTTCCATGGGCTGGACTTCACGATTAATCTATACAAATCGAACTCATTGCGCCGGAGATACTTCCTTGCGAGATTATAATTCTTTTTGCTAAAGGTCTTGTTGGGAATGTCCATATAGCATTCCTTATTGATTTAAATCATCCCGTCCAGAAGCCCTGCGTATAGAGAATGGCATACATCGCAAAGAGTAGCAAACTGGCAATCGTCCATAGACGGTCAAATAGAGGATGGCGCCCCCAGCGTATCAAGACAAACAGCATGGGAATCACAATCAACACATAACGATTTTGGCTCACCAATTGGCCTGTGCCGAGGGGTAGCCAAATCGCCGCTAAACCGTAGAGAGCCAAGCCGGGATGCCATTTCCATTCGCGTAGGCAGAGGGCTGTCGCAAATAGGGTAAGCCCCAGATCGAGGCCGACATGCACCAAACCTGCCGCGTCCGTGCCCATCCATGCAATCTGCTGCGCGAAGATGCACAGAGTCAAGGGTTGCATAAAATAGCGCCCGAAATCCTGCTGGGCCTGAAAGGTATTGAGGCCTTGATTGCCGAGCCATGTATTGAAGCCAAAAAACGCGATGATGGGGAAGGTAATCGGGATAAGCATATGACGGGGTAAATCTTTGCCACGCCACCAATGATCCAACCAAACCGTGCCCATTGGGAAAAATAGCAACAATCCGGTGGGGCGGGTAATCGCGGCGAAAGCAGCTAACACGCCAGCCCACCATAATTTTTTGCGATAGGTCAGTAGCAAAACACCCAGACTCACAGCGAGATAGGCCGATTCGGTATACAACTGCGCCATAAACATCGCTGTCGGAAAAATCAGCAGATAAAACACACCGCGCAGGGCATCATCTTGACCGAGGCGTTCAGTTACCAATTGGTACATCAGTACACAGGACACCGCGCCCATAATTGCTGAGACCATGACACCAGAGAGGGCCATGCGGTCATCCCAATTCATATTGGGCAAAACCCAGCGCAGCACAGCGTCATCCCAAATCCGCATCATGATGGGGTAACCGGGGAAAAAAGTGGCGAGTTTGATGTTGCTATAGCCATGTTGGGCGATGGCAACGTAGCGCCAGCTATCCCACCGGGCATGAAACCACGCCCCCGTCGCTGGGCCATCCACCTCACCCGTGGTCATTTCGCTTGTCCATGTGTAGGCGTAATCGGGTTTCTGGAGGTCAAAGCGTGCCCAGATCATGTGCTGAAAAAGAATCAGGGTGATGTACCAGCCTAGCCACAGTAATAGCCCTAGACGCCAGCCTGTAGCTTTGGGAGAAGACGATAATGAAGGTGTAGAAGATGGGACAACGTTTGCCATTACAACTCGTTTATTTTGCGCTGAATAAAAGCTGTACCATTCTACCGAAATTGCCAGTGAATTGCCTTGCCTGCGTTGGCATGTTATAACTTCTCTAGTATTTGCTGCGTCTATAGGGGAACTATAGAAAAACTATAGGGAAAACATTCATGACCGATCAACTTGTGCCACAAAATGTTTATAACACCTTGCCCTATGTTTATGATGACGCAGGTTTTTCGACGTATGCTTTGGAATATACCCCCATCTATTTCAATTTTTTGCAGAAAAACGGCTGGATTGGGCGACGGATTTTGGATTTAGGCTGTGGAACAGGGATTTCGGTGGAGTTTTTTAGCCGACAACGCATGATGACAACCGGGGTAGATGTGAGCGAGGCCATGATTGAGGTGGCACGCGAGCGGCTCGAAAATGCCTCGGTGGATGCTACGCTGGTGTGTGAAGATTTGCGTCGCTATACCCCGATTGAAAAAGCTTTTGATTTAATCATCTCCATCGGGGATGTCATGAATTATATTGCCAGTGTGCGTGACCTTGAAGGCATTTTTCAGCGGGTTAATCATGGCTTGGATATGGGCCGGACATTCCTGTTTGATTTGCGGACGGTGCGAAGTTTAGCTCAAGATTTTGGGACACAAGAACTGGTCAATAAAGAAGATTTATATGTGGTGGTGCGCAATCGCTATGACTATGAAACCCAGACGTTAGGCCAGCACTTCACATTCTTCTACCGAGATGAAGCACATGACCAGCCGAATTTTTTGCGGGCTGAAGAAAATCATATTTTACGGGGCTATCCTTTTCGGGCAGTCACTACCATGCTGACCCGAGCAGGCTTTGAAGTAAAACATACCCTTGATTTAAACCTTGACCCCTTCGACCCCGATAAAGACCCACATGGGCGGGTGGTCATTGTAGCTGAAAAAACGCGCGATCTTACCTAGTCTAACCTATCGCTTCAGGACTCTGAAACTTTATGCAGAATATCAATCCTTCTAATAATGTCAATCGCCGGGGGCGTTTTTACGCCATTATGGGCATTTTAGTATTTTTTATGGGGGCGTTGGCCTCGGCGATGGGTATCCTTTTTTTCTTGCTGCCCCTGTTGGGAAGCTCCTATTCAACGCCGGGAGGGGTGTGCCTGAACGTGGTCGGCATCCCGATTGCTATCGGTGGGTTGGGCGGGGTGGTACGTGGCCTGACGCTGCAAAAAGATAATCGGCTGGCCTATGAAGTGGGCGAATCTATGCGTTCTTTTTTGGGAACGGATTCACGTTATACCTTTGTGCGGAATATCAGCAAACGACGACTTGGCTACATTGATGCCGTTTTGGTGGGGCCACCCGGCGCATTGGTGTTTCGTGTTGTTAATTACAATGGGGAATGGATTAACGAAAAGGCGGAATGGCGCGTACGGGCCAAAAATGGCAATTTACGGAAAGCCTCACATAACCCGACCCGTGAATGTGCACGGGATGTGTATCAGTTACGGGCTTATTTTGCCAAGCGTAATTTGATTGATGTGCCTGTTTATGGCATTGTTGTGTTTACTACCTCACCCGACCATTTGACCCTGCGCGGTGAAGGGCCAGTTATTCCGATTGCGGAATTACACCTGCTCTATCAAATTATCAGCCGCGATTATCTCAAAGAAGATCGCATTAAATCCGCGCAGATTAAAGCAACGGTGGACGCATTGGTGGATTAAGATGTGGAAGGGGGTAGCCGCAGCAAAAAGACTTAGACTACCCCTGATTGTTTTGCCTGTCCTCTTATTACTGGTGGGATGCGGCGGCAAGGAAAAATCAGAAAAACATCCGGCAAAGACTCCCTCCCCAACAATTGCCGTTCAAACCGTAACAGCGGAAATCCCCATCCCCACGCTTACACTTGACCCGAATATCACCCCTTCGCCAACACCCTGCATTTTGTCTACCGAATGGACCGAAACTTACACGGTGCGGGATGGGGACACCCTCGGTGCGATTGCGATTGCGGCTGGAACCACGATTAAGGCCATGCAAGATGCCAATTGTTTGACTGACCGCGATTTGTTGGTCGTGGGCAAGGTTTTACTCGTCCCCAATGCCTTTTCTATTGACATTGCGGTGAGTGAGACAGGGATTGAAGGCCTGATTGTATTTGTCCGCGATAGTGGTTTTGGGCAGCGTGATTTGTGGGCGGTCAAAAGTGATGGGACGGCCCTCCGGCAAATTAGCCAAGCGGGTTATGTGGTTGGGAGGCCTGTCCGTGATGCCAGTTTAACCAGTATGGCCTATCGGGTAGTTTCACCCTTCCATGTGCCCGAATCCACGCCAGATTCATGGGATACCCTGCCCAATGATATTTGGATTGTGGATGCTGACGGCACGAATGGGCGGCGTTTAGTAGATCAAGGCCCAGCCGATGTCCTTTATCGCAGTGACCCAGCTTGGACACCCGACGGCAACCAATTAATTTTTACGGAGCAGGGTGGGTTGTTTGGTTCAATGGTCAGGATAAATGAGGATGGCACACAGCGTTATGTGCTAACCACAGGCGATTTTGTACCCCCTGATGATCTAAACCCAGTCGCACCTGCCTTATCCCCCGACGGCAAAACCATTGCGTATGTGGTGTGGGATGAACAAGGGATTGCCACTTTACAGACTATTTCTGCGGATGGCCTCAATCCTCAAGTCTATGCCAGTAATTTTGAATATCGGGGTGGGCCGTATTGGGTTCCATTCGAGGGGGATAGCGGGCCACCTGCGATTGGGTTTGCAATTGCCGATACGACTGGCGCGACGCTGTGGCAGGTGCTTGACCCTCAAACAGGTCAATTGACTAGTCGTCCGGTGGGATTGGCGCTGGTAAATGAGGAACTCGATTGGACAATTCGGCAAGACGGGGATGGCCTAACCTTATTCCAAATGGATACGCCACAAAATCAATTGTTACCCGCGAGTTTCGACAGTGTTTCGTGGGGGGCGACCGGAGCACGCCTCATTGTGGCGCAAGAGGGCGGTTTAACGCTGTTTGATTTTGGCACGGGGGTACAGCGGAAAATTACCGAAGGGAATGATGTCACCCCGGTTTGGACACCGCCGGGGTGGTGGGTGCTGCCATAATCAAGGCCGCCATTGGGGAGAATAGCTTTGCCAATGATCTGTCACAATACGAATGTCACTCCCATCTGCTTTCATGACACAAATAGTCGAATTTCTATTGCTATCGGATTCGTGAGCCTCGCAGACAAAAGCAATTTTTGAGCCATCCCTTGACCAAACCGGATTGCTATCCCCTAAACGGCTAGAAGTCAACTGCTGGATACCGTTTCCGGCGGGATTCACGGAAAAAATATCCCCAAATCGACCAGCAAAGACAATTTTTGAATTGTCGGGCGACCATCTAGCCGAGAAAGCTTGTATACCCTCAAATTGCTTTTCATTACTACCGTCTGCGTTTATCACAAAGAGATTTGGGCTATCCCACCCGGATGGTTGACTACAGATGACCAGTTGAGTGCTGTCAGGCGACCAATCCAAACTGAGGGCTTGCAGATTACTTATCTGCTTCTCCTGTGTGCCATCACGATTAGTCATGTAAATGCCCACAATTCCACTGTAGGCAATCTTTGAACTGTCAGGCGACCATTCAAAAAAATTAATTTGACGCTTCCCAGCTGTGATGGGTGTAATGTTGCTGCCATCCGGGTTCATCACATACAAACCCAGCTTTTCAGTGGAATTAGAGGTAAATGCTATCTGACTTCCATCGGGTGACCAAGCTAGGTCGCTGGGGTTAAAGTCGCTGGATGTTAGTTGCTGGATATTGGTTCCGTCTGTTTTTATAACAAAAATAGCTTGATAGTCATCTATTTGAGAGATGAAAATGATTTGTGTGCCATCTTGCGACCACCTAGCCTCAGTCGCCCTGACATCAGCAAGGAAAGTCTCGTGTGCATTGGCATCGATTAAAATTGGGGTTTCGAAGTCAATAAACAGCAACATGTCTTCTGGTACGCCATTTGAATAACTTTGACTGACTTTGCGCTCAGGAGGCATCCAAGAATTGATGTACAATCCGAAAAGTACCATGATCATTATGGTGATCACTGCAATCAGAATGGTATAGATAAACAGGAGTGTATTATTACGGGTGGGAAGGGAAGAGGGGGGTGTTTGCATCAGAATTATCTTTCGCCACCCCCTATGTTTGAAAATTTTACCTTGTAATGCGTGTCGCCAGCACGTCTTTCAAAAGGGGATTTTGGGCATCGCGGTCAGAGATAATGGGATTTTCGATACCCCAATCTAAGCTAATTTCGGGGTCGTTCCAAGCCACGCCGAACTCGTCAGTGGAGTCGTAATAATTGTCCACCACATACATCAAGGTGCAGTCGGTGAGGGCGGCAAAGCCATGTGCTACGCCAACGGGCACAAACAAACCCACGTTGTGTTCTTCGCCCATTTCGACCGTGGTGGCTTGACGGAAGGTAGGCGAATCGGGGCGTAAATCCACTAATCCGGCACGGATGCGGCCAAAGGGACAGTACCAATAATCCACTTGATGATGATGGAAGTGTAAGCCGCGCAACACGCCCTTTTTAGAATCGGAGCGGTTGTTTTGGATGATGCCCCATGAGCGTTGGGGGAACCATTCTTTGCGAAAGGTTTCCATAAAGCGCCCACGTGAATCTTCAAACACTTTCAATTGAACGATATATAACCCCTTGATGACCGGGGATTCTTGAATATGTGCCATGCAGTCATTCTTTCCTAATTTTAACGGGGTGCGACAAAACGCCCCTCTAATACTTCCTGTTTTGCTTCATCGGCCTTAGTGAAATTCTTATTGTAGCGGAGGGCTTTGTCAAATTCTTTGACGGCATCCTCGGGCTTATTTTCAGCGGCATAGGCCAAGCCGCGATAGTAGTAGATTTCCTCGATGTAGGTCTGGTTGCTTTCGGTGGTGTCGGCAATAGTGATGACCTCATTATATTGACCTGCTTGATAGTAGGCGATGTATGGCCCGAATTGATACCACCAAATGCGATAGGGCAGGTCAAGGGTGCGAGCACGATTATAGGCCAACACCGCTTCGTCATAACGGCCCAACAAGGTCAGGGCTGTGCCCATATTGAACCATGCAAATTTGTCGTCGGGGTCAAGCGTGGCGGCTTGGCGGGCACGTTCAAAAGCATCATTTGCGGCGTAGGCAGGATCAGCATAATTAGCCAAAACTTCACGCAGTTCGGCTTCACGGCTGGGGTCATAGAGGACGATATAGGTGTAATTGAACTGCTTCCAGCCTAATTCGATAGAGTCTTGGCGTTCAGGCCGACCCTGATTTTTGTTGGAACCAAAATAGCTATCAAACAAATACAAATCGCCTTCAGCATCATCATAGCCGACTACCAGCGAATAGTGGCCCATCCACCCAGCATCCCGCACGTTAATGCCGCGCTCAATTATCACGGGGAAATCCGCCGCGATAAAATGCTTCAACAGGTCGAGCGTTCCGCCGATGCGATACAAAGCTCGTACCGATACATCGTTGGCGGCGTCGGTGTTGACAAACTCCACCAATTGGCTGGGGCTGACATTCTTGTCCTCGATATTGGGCTTAAGGAAATCAGCGGCGCGTGTTTGGGTGGCGCTGTAGCCAAAATAACTTAAAGCAATGGTGACGGTTGTTGGCCCACAATTATTCCAACCCTGCTGCTCCCAATGGATTTTGGTTAAGTCTAGTTTATCCGAAAGCGGCACAGGAACAGGCGTTGCAGTGGGTAGAGCGGTAGGTTCGAGGGTTGCCGTTGGAAGCACTTCAACGGGCGCTTCGGTTGGTATAGCCTCACCTGTGCCACCGCCACCCGATTTAGGCGGAATGGGGGTTGAGGTTGGTTCATTTGATGTGAGCGAAATTTCAGGTGCGATAGTCACTGTAGGTGTTGGAGTATCCTCATTCAACAGGGCTAGTGCGTCGCTGGTATCCCCTTGAAAGACCAAGATATCGCCTTCAGGGGCTTTCTTTTTAAATTCGCACAAGGCTGAGATGCGATGGCACCAAATTTCCTGATAGCGCGGTTGTAGGCTGCGATACCATGGCGGAATGATGATTGCCAACACGACGCCCGCTACTAATGCAAAGCCGAAACTCCCGGCCCCAACACTAACAATTGTCCGAGCTAGTAATCCAAAGAGGCTGGGCTTTTTGCGGCGCGGATAAACGGGGCGGATGCGATCAGTATCTTCCGCGGATGGTTGCTCACGGAACGACTCTAACTCGGCGTTGTCCGGTAGTGGCGTGCGTAAAATATCGTGTGTTTGTTCAGTCATTGCTTTTCCTAGCTGACCACTGGCGGGGTATAGGTTCCTGATTGGACGGCGGTAATCGCTTCGGCGGCAGGCGTGAAGTTAGGGTTAAACCGCAGCACATTCTCAAATTGGGTCAGTGCCCGCGTGAAATCGGTTTGTGCGGCATAAGCCAACCCCCGGTAATAGGAGGCTTCTTCAACATAACCACCTGATGAACGATCTACGTCGTTTGCCAAACGAACGACATCCTCATACCGACCGACATTGTAATAGGCCTCAAACGGCGTGAAATGATACCACAAAGTGCGCCATGGTAACTGAAGTTGGAAGGCTTGGTCAAAAGCGGAGGCGGCCTCTTGATACTGCTTGAGCATCGTCAACGATTCGCCCATATTGAACCATGCCCACTTATCATTGGGGTTGGCGCTGGCTTGGGCACGGGCGGTGTCAAGGGCTTTGTAAATTGCCTGAGTCTCATCAGCATATTCACCCAAGACGCTCATTAATTCCGCTTGGCGGTCGGGCGAATACAAGACGATAAAGGGATAGTTGAATTGCTGCCAATATTGCTCGACGTAGGCATAGGTTTCTTGTCGCCCCTGCCCATGATTCGTGCCGAGGTAGCTGTCGAAGGCAAGGAAAATGCCGGGGTCATCGTTATAGCCCACCAACAAGAGATAGTGACCCATCCACCCAAGTTCGGGTTCACTTGGCAACTCATAGCCTTTTTCGATGATGACCGGGAAGTTATTGACTAGTAGACGCTTGAGCAATTCTTGGTTGCCGCCAACGCGCCACAGGGCGTTAACGCTGACCTGTTGGCTGGCGACTTCATTAACATAACTTACCATCTGCCATGGGCTGACATTTTTGTCTTCGCGGTTGGGCTTCAGGAAACTCGCGGCTGGGCCTTGGTCATTCGAATAGCCAAAATAGCTGAGGGCCATCGTTAGATTGGTTGGCCCGCAATTGTTCCACCATTGGGCCTCGGGTTTCAGTTGACTAAGATTCAAACTCGCATTGGTGGGTAAGGGCGCAAAGGTCGGCGAAGGCAGGACAATGGCTGTGGGCAAAAGCGTTGCCGTCGCTGGGATGGTACTGGTCGCGGTGGGAGTAGGTGTTGTGGTCATTGAAGTTGGGGGTGGGGGTAATGTGCCTAGCCCTGTGCCACTTGAACCGCCCCCTTGTTCACTGGGTGTCCCCGTTAGGGCAGCGTTCATCGCGTTGAGTGTTTGTAACAATTCTGGCCCAGTGACGCCATTGTCCCCGCCAGCGAGAGTGGGGAGGACTTTAAAGGGTGGAGTAGGCTTCCAATCGCACACAAAATCCATCGCTAAGTGTCTGGAGCGATTACACCAAATGGCTTGCTGTTCAGGTTTTAGGTCGCGATAGGTGGGGGGGAGAACGATGGCGGCAACGACAACCCCCACCATGCCAAATAGAACGGAGATACCGATCAAAACCAAGAAGATTTTGAGGCAACCCGTCCGGCGTGATTTGCGGCGGCGATATGTACCCGTTTGGGGGTAAAAGTTTGGCCCCTGACGCTGCTGGCTTTGGGCCAAGCGAGTGGCGCGGGGGTCATAATTGGCATCGGTGCGGCGCGGCGGTTGATTTGGGTTGCTCATAAAAATACCTATTAGACTAAAACGCTATCCCCTTAGCATAGTCGCCAGAAATTACATCCAGCTTACGTAGCTACTGTATCACAATTCGGAAAATGCCATATTGGTTGGTGAAGTATAAGGCTCCATCAGGCGCATTCTGGACTTCAATGGTGCAGGATTGGCCTTGTAAATCAACCTCACGGACGGCAGACAGACGGGAACGACCCGCATCTAAAATGACGCGGCGCATCGTGCCCGTTTTCCATGCACAGAAGAAAACTTGACCTTGCCACTCCGGAATTTGCCATCCGGTATACACGGCGACCCCCGTCGGAGCCTCAGTCGGTGTAATTGACCAGATGGGATAAATGTATTTCTCTGGATTCAGTGGGTTGGCATCGTCACACGGATAACCATCGCGCCAGCCGTAATTACCCCCCGGCACAATCAGATTCAACTCATCATCGCAATCGGGGCCATTGTCGGCGGCAAAGATTTGACCCGTCACATCAAACATATAGGGGTCAAAGTCAAAGTCGAAGGTGTTGCGGATGCCATAGGCATAGGCGGCTGTGCCAAAGGGATTGTCGGGGGCCGCAATCAGACCATCTTCAGTCACTTGGAAGCGGTTGATTTTGCCGGGGATAACATTGATGTCTTGGGCATTGGCGGGGGTGTAATATTCCCCAATACTTAGATATAACATGCCGTCCGGCCCAAAGTGAATATTGCCGCCTTGATGCCACAGGTTATTGGTGGTCAAGGGGATATTCAGCATGACTTTGGGGTCACTGCCTTTACCTTCAGCGTCAACCGTCACACGGGCAATTCGATTGACTGGAACATTAAAGCCATCACCGGGGACACGGGTGTAGTAAACATACACATAGCCCGTTGTCTCAAAGTCAGGCGAAACGGCCACTCCCAACAACCCCCGCTCACCATCGGTGGAAACTGGGAATGTCCAGACGGGATCGGCTTGCATCACACCATCGGGGGTCATGCGGCGCAGAAAACCCGTAAACCGCTCGGTGAAAAACATCGTGCCATCGGGGGCCCATGACAAGGCAATCGGCCAGCTGGCATCCAACACTTTTTCGACCCGATAACTGGTTGGTAAATCGGGATCAAGCACGGGTGTTGTGGTAGGCGTCGGGGTGCTGCTGTCTTGGGCAACAGCGGTTTGGTGATGAGGCACACTGAGGACAATCAAAACGGCGATAAGTACCATCATCAACAGGGCCAAACTCAATACATTTAATCTTGGGGTGAATCTCAATTTAGACATACCAATACAGCCTCCTCAGGTTCAGGGGGTGAATTATCGCACAGAGTTGGGAATTATGCAGTGGAAGTTTTGTACGGTTGGCTGATGATTGTCTGGCGTGGGGATGAAAAAGCGGATGCCATTGGGATAAAAAACGAGGGCTGATTGGCCCCCGTCTTCATTTTCAAAAAGAATTAGATCTTACGCACGTCTTGGGCTTGGAGACCGCGCTCACCTTGCGTAATGATAAATTCAACCTTATCCCCCTCTTCGAGGTTACGGTAGCCGTTGCCAGTGATGCCCGAATAATGCACGAAAATATCTTTTTCTTGCCCATCGGCCTGAATGAACCCGTAGCCTTTGGTGCTGTTGAACCACTTCACAACACCGGTCACTGTATTTTGAGACATACTGTAGTGCTTTTCTTTCTGCTCCAACCGAGCTAAAACCAAGAACGTAAAACAAAGACTTGATAATAGTATCATAATTTTTGGACGCGGTGCAATAGGCCAACAGGGGGTAAATGCAGCAAAAATCAAGCGGTTGTGAAAAATGTATAGCTGACCCTAATAATTGGGAGCTTGCCCCGTAAATCGGCTGTCTTGTATAGTAAGAAACGACCATTTTTTGATGCGCTATCATATGACTCTATCCCAGAGTGTAAAGAAAATTTAATAGGGAGCGACTCTCATGGAATACGCAGTGATTTCACTGACCCGCAGTCTCGATCTCGCCAAGAATTATCAGCCCGTCAAAGTGGGCCATTTGCAAGTCGGCTTGCAGACCATTAAGGGCGACGTAGCTGAAATTGAAATTCAGGCCCCGGACGGCATGAAATATCTCAAAGTCCCGGTCGCTGCGGCTGCGACGGTGGATGGTTACACCTTTATCAACCGCTATGTGGATGTCAATGTCAAAGATGAAAAACGCCGCCGGGGGATTTTTGGGCGGGGCAAAGACAAGACCCCCGAAGACGGCATTATGGAAGCGGTGTTTGATGTGCGCTGGGGCGACCAATCGCTGCAAGTGGCCCAACCAGAGCGCGATAAGGTCTATGACTTTATGCTAGTGCGCCAATATGACATCGTGAATGACCGCCCCTTGGTTTATAACAACCAAGACGTAGTGCAATTTGGCAAACTGCGGCTCCATATTGGCGAACGAGTGGAAGAAGGGACACGCGCCTATAAAAAACCCCGCCATGCCATGTTAGTTGGCAAACTTGGTGACAGTGAGGAAGAAGAGTGGCAGGTTAAGCTGGATGGTGACTATGAACGCTGGGAAGATTACCGCGTCATCGTGACCAGCTATGACCTCTATAATGGCTGGTATCAAGCGTATGGCATCAGTTTGGTCGAAGGCAAACCCAAAGAAATTATTGATGAAACTCCACAGGTCGTCGCCGATGGCATTCCGGTAGATGCCCATGTCTCCGGCGATGTCCAGATTTCACAGACGCGCCTTGACCAAGCCAAAGCTGATCCCCATGAAGTGATTATCAAGGTCGGGGAATCGAAAAATCATGGGCCAGTGGGCGTAAAATTGTTGAAAATGCGCCCCGGCGAAGTACAGGTGATGTTCCTCTCGCCCAAAGTCAAGACGGTGACGCTGCGGCATGGGCAAATTTTCGACTTGGGCCGATTTGATGTGTCTCTCGTTGGCGTACATGGCGATATGGCGATTTTGAGGATCGTGCCGGAGGAGTAAACCTATAATGTCCAAATATCTAAACTGGCTACTGGGGCTAATTGTCGCCTTAAATGCAATAACTAGCCAATCTTTGAATGATTCCCGCAAGGCAATTGCTCAAGAACAACCTAGTAATTTAGGATTGGCTTATGCGTTGTCAACGGATGGGAAGTTTATTGCTTATTCCTTAGCTAATGGCAGCCAGTCAGATATTTGGACATTGGAAATAGATAGTGGCGACAGAGTTAACCTGACCGAAGGAATTGATGGCAATTGTTCTGAGCCTCAATGGTCACCTAATACTGAATCAGTTGTATTTACCTGTGATAGCGCTATATGGATTGTTGACAGAGGCACTTTAGCTCCGGTTCAAATTACTCCTCAGAAGAGTGATTCCAACTTTGGATTACCTAGATGGTCGCCAGATGCGAATTACATAGCCTATGAATCTCTAAACTCCAATGAAGGTATGAACATATGGCTATTTGACACAGTAAGTCATGAATCTTTCCCCATTACTGATTTTAATAGCCCGTCTATAATTATTGGGTATCAAGCATGGTCCCCAGATAGCCAAGTGATTGCTTTTGTTCACACTGATTTCAATAAGCCTATACTTTCCAGTCAAATGTATGGCTTTGTTCGTGTTGCCAATCCCAAGGTATATTATTTTGTCCCACTTTTGAATTCATCGCTCGGCCCGATGAATTGGTCTACGAACGGTGAACATATTGTTGCTATTTCTTGGAGTGGAGATGAAAGTTACATTCTCTCTATCAATAAGTTCACGCAGGATGTTGCCCATCTAGCGAGAGTTCGCCAAGCTAATTATCACTACCTGTTTGATGCGCCTCAGTATTCCCCTGATGGTAGCCGCCTTCTTTTTACGGTGGATCGAGAAAATAACCTGCTTGGTCAAGATATTTGGGTGATGAATGCCGATGGCACAGACGCAGCGAATCTCACTGATAGTTCCGGTGTCTCCGAAACTCAACCCTATTGGTTTCCTGACGGCGAAAGAATAGTATTCTTCCGTAAAACTGAAACAAGTGATGATATTTGGGTCATGAATGCTGACGGATCAAACCTGATTAACCTGACGGGGAATGCTACTCAGAATTAGTTGGTGGGGTGGGGCGACTCATCACCTCAATCACATTGGCGGCGGGCTTGCGAGAACGGTCTTGCCGCCAAATGCCATAAAAATGCCGCGCATCCGGCTGCCCCTCCTCATTTTCCACACACGCCGCAACATCACAGGCACTCCCCGGCACAAAATCAAAGGCCGTCCAGACTACCCAGCCAATCAGTCCAGCAAATTCGACCCCCCGCTCCGCCGATTGTAGGCTTTCGCGCAGGGCTGAGGATTGTTGGCTTTCGTTGCGGGTCTGCGATTCATAGCCGATGCCAATCAGCAGCAAGGGTTTATCGGTTTGCTGGCGCAATTGAGTAATGCGATCTTCCAGCGTGCCCGGTTCGCCCCAAAATTGAAAACTGACAAAATCCACCGCCGCGGCTGTCGCTAGATTATCAGTGTACCAGCCCGCTGTAATCAGATGATTTTCATCAATGGCCCGAATCGCCCCCGACGCACGGAACAGCCAATCGAGCACCGCTGCCCGTTCAAAATGGGCTTCATGCGGGACGCCACCGACTGTGCCGCCTTGATAATCGGTGTCGCCTGCATCGCGTACATCCCACGCCAAAATCGCGGGTTCGTCCTTATAACGTTGGACAATATAGGCCGTTTGCGCGGCGCTGGGGGGCGGATTTTCATAGAGGGGCGGGGCGGTAACGTCGGGTTGTTCGTGGAGCGTGACGATCAGATGCAAGCCACGACTGGCGGCGGCTTGCATGATGGCATCGAGGCATTGAAATTGCTGGTCAAGCGGGACGGCTCCATTGCCGGGGCAGGTAAAGAGGGGTTCGTTCCAGATGAAAATGCGAACTGTGTTGAGACCAGAGCCGGCGATGGTATCCAAATCGGCTTCGATGGTGGCGCTGTCGGCCTGCAAAAATCGCCAAAAGGGGTATTCGGCGGGGTAATAACTGACGCCGCGCACCACAAAAGGGGCATCTTCTAGGAGTAATTGGTTATCGTCTAACTGGACAAAAGCCCCATCACTGGGTTCATAGGCTGGCATCCCTGCCAGTAATTCGGCAACTTGCGACGGGTCGCAGGTGGGTAAGTCCGAGATGGGCAGGTTTTCAGTCGTAGCGGTTGGGTGGTTAGGCGTTGGTGTCATGCGGCTAACCGTCACGGCCTGTACATTTAAGGTCGGGGGTGGGTCTTCAGTTCGGCAGGCGGTGAGGGCAAGGAGGAAAAGAAATAGGAGGGCGATGGTACGCCGAGGAATGAATTCCCTAGCTAAGAAGTGAGATGTCCATTGAAATGGACTAGAAGAGGATTTTGCTCGATTATACCGAGCGGAAAGTAGCCGAAGTGGGAATATTGGCGAATCAGGATGCCATGCTTGGACGGTTTTGTCCCCAGTCCAATTTATTGGACATGGGTTGTCGTAGTCGGGGAATTTATTCCTCGGTGCGATAGATACCCCGTGCCGTTTCATTCCACCACGCTGATGGTGACGCCCTGCCGATCTACGCCGATAATCCATTGCTGCGCTTCCAATCCCGCCTCCTGAAAAGCCCCAACCATCACCTCCGCGATCTGGGTGTGATGTGATTCAGCAATCGCAAGGACGGCTGGCCCCGTTCCGGCCAATACAACGGCGGATGCCCCGGCGGCTTGGGCAGCTTCTACAGCGGCGGCATAACCGGGGATATGGGCAGTGCGAGCGGTCTGGTGGACATGATTTTTCATCACTTGTTTCATCAAGCGATAGTCGCCCGCACGCAAGGCTTCAATAAGTAAGGCAGTTTGCCCAATATGCGATATTTCGTCGGGAATAAGGGTATAAGCGGCTAAATTCTCTAGTCGGGTGGGGTAATTGGGCACTTCGGGTGCGACGATGACCACCCGCAACGGCACCGTATCAACACTGCGATGGGCTACATGGTGCGGGTCTATTCGGCTAGAAATACTCAACCCACCACGCATGGCACTGGTGGTATTTTCGTAGCTTGCCCCTAAGCTGAAGGCCATGTCGAGAATTTGGTCGTTGGTCAGGTTGCCGTTGACGAGATTATTGGCGGCGAGAATGCCTCCCAAGATCGCGGCGGGATGTGCTCCCAAACCAACATGCCATGGGATTTGACTGAGAATGTCTACTTGTAAGCCAGCCGGTGCGATTTCAAAATGTTGAAAGACCCGCATGGCCGCCCGTAACACCGGATTATCGAGCGTGGTGGGGAACATGTCGCGGCTTTCACCCAAGACGCTGATGTGCAGGCGTTCATCGGCCCGCACCTGCATCTCGATGGTGGTATGCAGCGCAAGGGCCAAACCCAATACACCAAGGCCGGGGCCAAGAGTAGTTGTAGTGGCGGGGACGGTCACAGTGACTTTATACATAGCAGGGCGCTGCTCCCTAAAAAATTCAATAATACGCCGGACAAATTTTCAACCCTATTGTCCTGTTGGATGGCGTAAATGGCAAGTTATTCGTGATGTCCCTTGTCGTATGGCAGGCTTTCCGCTAACATTCCCTCGCGTCAATCTGCCTATTGATAGGAAACCGATTGCATGGCAACAAAATCCCCTGAACTTTGGCGAGTGGAAACACACTCCCATACCCATTACAGCCGCGACTGTGTGACCCTTTTTAAACAGGTCGTGAAAGTCTGTCGGGCCAAGGGCATTGATAAAATTGTTATTACTGACCATGATACCGCCGAGGGTGCGCTGGCCTTTGCCAAATTAGAGCCGGATTTGATTATCCCCGGTGAGGAAATTATGACCACCGAGGGTGAGATTTTGGCGTTTTTTGTGCAAGAGACCATTCCACCCAAATTGACCCCTCAAGAAACCATTAAACGTCTGCGCGATCAAGGGGCGTTTATTAGTGTGTCGCATCCCTTTGACCGCCACCGCAAAGGGGCATGGGAAAAGGAATGGCTGGATCAGATTATCGGTTTGGTGGACGCCATCGAAGTTTTTAATGCCCGTTGTCTATATATGGAAGATAATGAAAAATCAGCGGCCTATGCTACTGAACACGGGGTTTTAGGGACAGTCGGCTCGGATGCTCATATTCCATATGAATTGGGCCATGCCAATTTGCTGATGTCACCATTTGAAGGAGCCAGCAGTTTTGCTGAATCACTGAAAACTGCCCAACAGTCCGTGCAGCTTAGCCCCGCATGGGTGCATGGATTTAGTACCCTCGCCAAGTGGCAGCGCAAATATCTTAAGCGCCCCAAGCCACTGACTCACGGAAATCAGCTTTAAGTTAGGCTAGTTGTATTGGTATGCGTATGATGCCTCGTCGAACTGCCACAGTATTGTTTCTGATCGTTTTGATATGCCTGCTGCATTTTGGCTTGCGGGCTCATCGGCCTACCCATCTTCCGCTATTTATTGATGAAGACCGCCATCTCCGCCGTGCTGCCAATGTCGAGGATTTATGGACGTTGGGGCTGAACAGTCATGGTAAATACCTGCTGTATATTTTGATTGCCCCGTTCAATACTGAGCGATCTCAAGCCTTATGGGCTTCGCGGGTGGCGGTGGCGCTGTTTTCATTAGTGGGTCTAGCGGCCCTATATCGGTTGACCGAAAAATTATTTGGGCGACCAGCCGCGTTTATCGCCATAGGGTTTTATGCCCTTGCCCCCTATGCCTTGTTTTATGAACGTATGGCCTTGGCGGATGGGCCAGCCGGCGTATTGGCAACCCTGACAGCCCTTTATAGCCTAACCTTTGCCCAACGGCCCAATTATCGGCGGGCAACTGTGGTGGGTTTGCTAGTGGGGTTGGCTGCCCTCGCCAAACTCACCATGATGTTTATTGCTATTCTGCCTGTCATGGCAATATTTCTCTTCAATCAAGATCGCCCCCAGCTACCCGTTGCAAAAATCAGCAATCTGCACCAGATGGTCAATATCCTCTCTAAACAGTTTTTAGCGAATTTCCGCTATTTAGTTGTGGCCGGGGTGGTTTGTATTGTCGTGTGGTTGCCTGTTTTGCTCCCAGTCGGGACGGCCATAGTCACAGGGCAAAAATATGTATTGGTAGATCGCTATTTAGCTGGCGATAACCTACTCAAGGAAGGCAATTGGGACAAGCTGGTGGGCATTTGGAATACTTTTCCAATGCTGCTATCGCCGCTGATGGTGGTTCTTATCCTTTTTTGCGTTGCCCTATTGGTCTGGAAAGCCCCACGCCGTGCCAATTACGTGTTGTTTTGGTTAGTGTTGGCTTACCTGCCGACGATTTTATTGGTGGGGTGGGTACAGACCCGCTATTTTACCCCCGGCATTTTTCCACTGGCGATGTTATTGGGGGCAGGTATTGTTGCCACCCAAGATATTCGGGTTCCCAAAGTGTCTATTCAGCCTTCACGCCTCTTACCTGCACTGCTCACCGTGGTTGTGGTCATGTGGGGGGTGTTTTATGCCCTGCCATTCGCCTATGATGCCGCCTATGATGCGCCTAAAATTGAACTGCCTGACCGCGACGAAAAGCAATATTATCAGACGCGCTACAGTGCCTATGGATTGCTGGATGCGATGGATTATCTGGAAGCAAAAGGCAAACCAGCCGGTCGGCGCGTTGAGGTTATGGGCGTGATGTTTTTGTGCGAGAGCATGGATTTATATACTTATCCGAAGGTGGATTTGACCTGCCTTAGCGATGGATATACCAATCCCAGCATCAACAACGCATGGCAAACCTTGACGGCACGGGCGCAAGAGGAACAGCCACTCTATCTGATTGTAGAAGATTACCGGGATATCCCCACCAGTGACAGCGAATTGACATGGCAGCGTTTACAATCCATTCAGCGTCCCAAAGATGGTGTGTGGGTCACGGTCTGGGAAGTGTGCCCTGCGGACAATCAAGCGGGTGTATGCGGAGATAATGTCAAAGCGCCGCTATCTACTTCAGATGCTGATACACCTCAATAATTTTTGAAAGAAAACCGATGGCAAAGCGAAATTTCTCGACCTATGGCTTAATCATTCTGATTTTGCTGCTCCATTTCTTTTTCCGTGCCCATCGGCCCACGCATCAACCATTTTTTATTGATGAACACCGCCATATCGAACGGGCGGCAGGGATTGCTAATTTCGAGACCCACCCCGCTGAAAAAAGCCTCGGCAAATTTTTACTGTATGTTTGGATTGCCCCTTTTCATACTGACCCAGAACACGCCCTGCATATGTCACGCACGGCGGTTGCCATGTTCTCCCTATTGGGGAGTGCGGCGTTGTATGCCACTACGCGGCGATTATTTTCTAAACGGGCTGCGCTGATTGCCATTATCTTTTATGCGTTGCTGCCCTATGCGCTGTTTTATGAACGCATGGTACTGGCTGATGGTATCGCGGCGGCATTAGGCGCATTGACGGCGTGGCAGAGTGTCTATCTGGCCCAAAAACCGAGCTATCGGCGGGCGGCGATGGTGGGCTTGTTGGTGGCGCTGGCTTCAATGGCAAAACTCACCATGATGTTTATTGCGCTGTTGCCCATCGCTGCTATTGTTTGCCTCGGTCAATGGGAGCAAGGTGGCTTATCCAAGAAACTGCGTGCCCATTTTAAGCACTATTTCAAATTTTTGGTGGCGGCAGGCTGTACCACCTTGCTGATGTGGATTGTGCCAGTCTTGATTCCAGCCGCGATTGCCAAGACACAAGGTGTGGAATATGTGCTGGTAGATCAATCACTGTTGGATGAAAGTGTTTTTTCGACAGAAGATACAGGCAAGCTCGACGAAACGTGGAATAAGGCCGAGTTGCTGATTTCTGAACCGATGACGATTATCGGTCTACTGGTGATAGTACTCGGTTTGTGGAAGGCTCGCCGCCAAACCCTGTTTGGTATGGCATGGTTATTGATTATCTGGGTACCGATTTTGATTTTGGTGGTGCGTATCCACACCCGCTATCTCATGCCGGGGATGTACCCGGTGGCGATGTTGATGGGTGGTGGATTAGGGACGCTGACCCAACTAAAGCTGCCCTCCATCCCTGCCAACCTTCAAGGACGGGTATGGCGAACGGCGGTTGGTCTCATTTTAGCGATTTGGGCGATTACTTTTGCATGGCCTTTTGCGGTTAATGCCTCAAACGATGCTCCAGCTTTGAAAATGCCCTATTTTGATAACCGCGATTACTTCCAAAGCCGTTTGAATGCCTATGGATTGCTTCCAGCGCTTGGTTATTTGCAGCAGACCGGTGAGCGGGTGGATGGGCAAGTACCCGTTATGATGGTTGCCTATCTGTGTGACCGCCTTGAACTCTATGCGATTGAGCCTGTGCAACTCACCTGTTTGGGGCAGGAATTGAATGGCCCCACCGTTACACCTGATATATGGACACCCTTGATTGATCAAAGCACGACTGGTCACGCAATCTATGTGATTGTTGAGCAGGCTTATGGAGAAACGACCCCGCTAGAAAACGCCCCCATTGAGTTGGATACCCTCCAATGGGAACGCCTTGCCGTTTTTCGCCGACCCAAGAATGGGTTGTGGGTCACGGTGTGGCAGGTTATAGCCAACCCTTCCGCCTAAAGAACCATGCTAAGAGCATTCCTGACAGCAGGGTGATGAAGGTCAGCAAGATAAAGAAGGCCCACCCCGGCAGCGGAATAGCTAATTCTGGCTTGGTAGTGATGAAATTCAGGCTAAAAAGGCCGACCAAAAACGTCAGGGGTAGGAAAATAATCGAAATCACGGTCAGCCGATTGACGGCTTCGGTCAGACGGGCGGATTCTTGATTTTGTAGCAAATCCAACACATTATTAGAAAGATCGCGCTGGGCGTCTATCACATCATAAATTCGCAATAAACGCTCATAGAGATGGGCAAATAAATCGCGGTTGCTGGCGCTTTGACTAACCCTTTGTTCCCCTATAACATTTGACAGAACCTCGCGCTGCGGCGAGATCATCTGGCGCAGGGCAATCAGTTGTTGCTTAATACGGTAGACTGATTTTTGGGCGATTTTGCCTTCGCCATTGCTGAGGGTTTTTTCTTCCAATTCAAATAGCTGGATGCTGATACGGTCTAGTAAGGGATAATAGGAATCAATGACTGCTTGAATGACGAGATAGAGAAAATAAATAACCCCCCGTCGCCATGCCTCTTCATTTTGGACAATGCGATTGTAAACCCCTTCGATGGTCGCGCTGCTGGACTTGCGTACAGTAATGAAAAACTTTCCCCCCACCAAGCAGTGAACTTCATCCCCTTTGACTTGACCCACTGATAATTGCGGTTGAAATAAGGAGAGAAACATATAATCTGGGTAAATGACTAGGGTGGGGCGGCGATCTTCGCGCAGTAAATCGCTGACGACGACGGGATGGAGTTTAAAGACTTTTTGTAGCCATTGGATTTCATCCGTATCAGGGTCAACTAAATCTAACCAAACATGGGTTTCTTCATTGAGGGCTACCTCTAGATTTTCGCGGGTAAGGTTGCGTTTGATTAATAGACCCTCTTCATTTTCCTTTAGGCTGTTCTCCCCGATGATACTGGGTGCTACCAAGGAACGTATCATAATTCTCTCCGACTGTAATTAGACATAACGGCAGTTTCTTGAATTCTAGCTTATATATCAAGAGAATCGGAGAAAAATAGGCCAAGTGGCTAGGCACAGGGCAGGGTAAAAATAAAAGCAGCACCTTGGCCGACGGTGCTTTCTACGCGGATGGTACCCCCATGCGCTTCAACTAATTTCCGAACAATTGCCAATCCCAAGCCTGTACCTTTGATTTGGCTGTTGGCTGTGCTTTGTACCCGCACAAATTTATCAAAGATAGTGGGCAAATATTCTTCAGGGATGCCAACCCCCGTATCTTGCATACGGACTTCGACTGAATTACCCCACATCATCGCCGTGAGCATAATTTTACCCCCGGTTGGGGTGTATTTGATGGCATTGCCCAAGAGGTTATTAAAGACTTGCTTGATACGGGTGGCGTCAATCATTACAAGGGGCAAGTTGGGGGCAAGGATAACTTCAAGGGTTAACTGAGTTTCTTCAAGACGCATCCGATAGGCATCTTCGGCCTCGGCAATAATGGTGGCAAGGCGGGTTGGTTTCAGGTCCAAAACAATCCCAGCTTCTAATTTGGTCAAGTGCAGTAGGTCGTCAATAAGCTGATTGATATAGAACGCTGCCCGTTCAGCCCGACCTAAATTATCTTTGCCCCGTTGATTCAACTCTTGGGACATTTCCAAATAGCCCAAGCTGCCAATAATGGTACTGATGGGATTTTTGATGTCATGTGAAAACATTTGGACAAAATCGGTTTTGAGTTGATCTAGCTCTTTAAAAGGCGTGATGTCATGCAGCACTAGGGTATAGCCGACATGCTGAACCGGTATACGTGTGACCTCAAAAGCGCGTCCTTGCAGGCTAATTTCGACCCGAATGTGGGCTTCACGCATCCCGTTTTCTTGATAATAAATACTATTGAGGGCGGTATTTCCAAAAGCCTCGCTGAAATTTAGTTGAGTATAGTCTTTATGATCTTCCAAATTAAAAAGATCGAGTACCATTTGGTTGACCAAGATGAGTTTGCCCTCGCGGTCGGTCACAATCACACCCTCGCTGACTGCGGCCAACAGTGTCCGTAATTTTTCGCGTTCACGCTGGGCTTCGACAAAAAGTTGGGCGTTGATAATCGCAATAGCGGCGCGACTGCATAACAACTCAATACGACGCTGTTCTTCGGCAGAAAATCCGTCCACTAATTTCTTTTCGAGGGTAAGAATAGCAATCACTTCGGCCCCGCGTTTAATTGGGACAACCAGTTGAGACCGCATTTCTTTACTGAGCGAAAGATAATTGGCGTCTTGCAGCACATCAGGCACATAACAGGTTTGTCCAGTGCGGGCGGCCCGTCCGGTGATACCAATTTGCCAAGAAACAGGGATATTCAGGTCGAGGTTGACCAATTCACGCGGGAAGCCTTGATGTTTGCCTGTGTGCAATGTGCCTTGCTGGGCATCTACCAGCATGACGGCGGCGGTGTCAGCGAAAGTAAACCGGATGGCCCAATCTAAGATTAGGGACAAAACACGCTCCACGCTTAAAACGCTATGTAATTCGCGGTCAATCCGCTGAGCATTTTCCAGCAATTCAACTTGCTCATCGGCGCGTAAATCAGCTTCGCGTCGGGCATATTCCTGTTCGCCGAGCGCCCGCCGCATAACCATCGCAATGACCCATATCAGCGCAAGGAAAAAAGGCACGATGACTAGGCGTGGCAGGATAAAAATATCACCCGCCATGACATCCAACACACCTAATAGGGCACTCAATAATAGACCAATGGCAAGTACCCGACTGCTATGGTGTGGGGGTTCGTGCCAACCCGTTGTCCATTGATACGTAATGAGCCTATCGGTAGGTTCTTGTTGGACAAACAGGCTGGGTTGGCGGTGGGCCATGCTTGGGAGTTCTTTGATGACTGTTTTTAACAAGGCCTCGGTATCTTGCAAATAAAAATCTTCGTACTCCTGCTCGATTGGCTTTAGGGCGTCATTCGCCGACCATACCGCATCTAAAGTACGTAATCCAATGTATTTAAAGCTAAGGGGGGTAATGGTGGCAGGCCGAAGCAAGGTGGGGAGTTGGCGATATAAAAAAGACATCGGAACAAAACGAGCAACCAGTCGTTTTTCTGACCCAATCAAGCGACTCATAAGGAATTTCCAAAAAGTCGCCCCATCACCCGTTAACCCATTGGCATAATGCTGGGCCAACCAGTGGAACTCGTAGCTGTAGCGTAACCGGGAATTAACGACATGTTCTAGTGTGAGCGGGGTGCTATCGGGCGGGAGAGAGGCATTTAGCAGACGCAACCATTCGATTTCGGCAGCGGTTTGAGTCGCTAAAATGTCTGTCTGTGCAATAGTGGATTGTTGCTGACGTAATTGGAAACCGATGGTATCTAGTAGGGCCAATCGGATCATTTTGAGATTGTGGAATGGCACCGCATAGGTCGAAGGGTCGCCCATTTGCCACCCAACAGCAGGGCGAGTTAGGGGACGAATTTTGAGGGCAGGCGGTGTCCAAAAATCTGTCATAGATGCCTTTTTGCTAATCGTCGAAAACTAAAAAAGACTTTAAGCTAATTTCTTGATGACGAAAGTCTGAAAAAAGTATAAATGTTTCACAAATTTTGGAAAGTTGAGTTAAGATAGTAAATAGTAGGCATATGGTTTGGATTCAGTTTTTATTTTTCTCCAATAATTAATAATTACTTGAAAAAGTACAAGAACAATTCCAATGCAATATTATATCTCAGTCTAACTAAACATGCCGTCCGTAATGTAAGGTGAGCGCTACAGCTATTAACTATGACAAATCAAAAACAATTTTCGACCTCTTACACAAAAAGCTGGGCGCTGGTCATCGGGATTGATCGCTACAAAAATGACAGCCTGCCGCCTTTGGAAACGGCTGAATCGGGCGCGGCTACGTTGGTTGAGTTTCTCATCAAAGAAATGAACTTCCCTGCTGACCATATCATTTTATTGACAGGCCAGCAAGCCACTAAAGCAGTCATTGAATCCGTCGTTGAAGATCATCTAACCGACCCAAACCGTGTGGGCAAAGATGACCGCCTTTTGATCTATTATGCCGGACATGGTATTACCCGTGCTCGTACCACCATGGGCAGCGTGGGTTATATTGCCCCCTATGACGCTGAACAGGGATTGTGGAGTACTTTCATCGAAATGGATGAATTTATCAAGCAGGCCGCGTTTATGTCGGCCAAGCATGTCCTGTTTTTGCTGGATGCCTGTTTCAGTGGATTGGCCTTGATGCGTGGTCAGGGCAGTAACGAACCCCATGAAGAGTTTTTGCGGCGTTCGGCCCGTCAAATTATCACGGCTGGGACGGCTGACCAGATGATTTCAGATCGGCTCTTAGGTGAGGGCCATTCGATTTTTACCTATTTTTTGTTGCGCGGACTACGTGGACAGGCGGCCAACGATGGGGTGTTAAGAGCTTCGCATCTGGGGATGTATTTGCAAGATCAGGTGAGCGGCTATACGCATGGACAACAAATTCCCCAAGTGGGTCGTTTAGTTGGGGACGGGGGCGGGGATTTTATTTTTAAGGTGATTTCGGCTGAAACGAAACGGCCTGCGCCGCGTCCTGCTGATCTAGACCATACCCGGTTACGTCCGGGGGTTTTGCGGAAAGACGAATATGAGCAAACCCTTGTAGATCGCCCCGTGCAAATGAACTATCACATCGCCGCAACCGAACCAACGGTTCAGACCCGTATCGCGTATGATTCGGAGCGTGCCACTTTGTTGCGACCCCCCAGTCGCGCTAATCGGGCTAAACGTCGCCGCCTGTTTGCCAAATTGGCAGGCTTTTGGTGAAGCGTGAACGCAGAGAAGTCGTAGTTTACAAATCTGCCTGACCGCCGGATAATTCCATGCTGGTTTTAACCCAGTAGCTGAATATGAATTACATGGAATTACAGGATATAGTCAATGATGCGGTCTCGATGGCAGGTTTTAGCGACAACTGGCCTGTTGATGGTGGTGGCGTTACTCGCTATCAGTGTTAACAGTGGGGTGACAAGTGCCCGACAGGGTGGAACTTTCACTGCATTTCCAACCAATACCCCTGAAGGTGACGAAAATTTTCCGGTAGCCCAAGTCACAACCCCAACCCCTTCTCTTACGCCGACAACAGCCGTGGCCGAAGCGACCATTGGGCCGTTTGAATATCCCGATAATGTGAATCCACTCACTGGCCTGCCTTACCCCGATGAGGCTTCGCGTAATCGCCGTAATTTGATTGTCAAAATAAGCAACTATCCTCCGATTGTGCGGCCACAATATGGCTTGAGCGCGGCGGATATTGTGTTTGAATATGAGGCCGAAGGTGGGGTCACTCGTTTCGCGGCGATTTTCCGCAGTCACAGCCCCGGACGGGTGGGCAGTGTTCGCTCAGCGCGGCTGATTGATCTTGAATTGGTGGATATGTTTCAGGGGCTATTGGCTTATAGTGGCTCGAATGACTGGATTCGTAACTATATTTTGGATTCGGATTGGCGCTGGCGGGCCATTACGCCCCATTTCGCCAATTATCCCTGTCCAACTTTTTGCCGCTATCCTGAACCGGGCAAGGCTTATGAACACACTTTATTTGGCGACACCGATGGCATCTGGGCGGAGGCTGACCGGATTGATGTGAATCAGGGAATGCAGGCCGTAGGCTTGGCTTTTTCCGAAACACCTGACCCCGGTGGTGATACAGCCAATGATATTTTCATTGATTGGTATAGCCCGCTCTCAGATGTGCGTTGGCAATATAATCCGGCTGACCAAAAATATTATCGTTGGGATTCGGGCCTACCCCATATTGATAAAGGGACAGGCGAGCAATTGACCACCGATAATCTGGTTGTTTTGGAAATGTGGCATGTCGATCGTCCTGATATTTATGAGAGTGAAATTGGCGGCACGGCCCTAGAGCATCAATTTTGGGGCTATGCGCGGGCATGGCTGTTCCGTGATGGGCGTTGGTATCAGGGTTGGTGGTATCGCAACCGTGAATATGGATCAATCCAACTGCGGTTTGACTATCGTGACCGCGAGAACCCCATGCACCTCAAACCGGGCAATACATGGTTCGAGATTGTCCGCAAGACCGACCCCTATGTAACCGAAGGGCCAATGTTCAGCGTGACCGTCAGCAATGATTTAGTGGACGCACAGGCAACGGCACAGGTTGTTTCTTCCACGGGGACAGCCGTTTGGGCGGCGACTTCGACACAATTTGCGGAATGGAATGGTTCACCTACGCCTTTCCCAACCTTGACGGCTTTCCCAACTTTGACACCGTTACCCTAAAATCATTTGGTAGGGACGATTGCCAAAAATTGTCCCTACTCATCCAATCCAAACCTATCATGAATTTATTGACCCGCCTGCGTAAAATACGTACCCGCCCACTCCAAACCCTGCCGAGTCGCAGTGCCTATGCTCAATGGGCCAAGACCTATCCGGCTGAGGCCCATAATTTGTTGATGCAGGTCGAACAAACAGCCCTGATGGAGTTAATGCCGTCCCTGCAACAAAAATTTATCCTTGATTTAGGCTGTGGCACAGGACGTTGGGGCAAGATAGCTTTGTCACGTGGGGCCGAGGTCGTAATTGGTCTAGACAACAGTTTGCCTATGTTACGGGTAGGGGTGTTGGAATGGATGGCTCAAGCGGAAATGACCGATCTGCCCTTGCAATCAAGCTCAGTGGATGTGATTTTGTGCGGATTGGCTTTGGGCCACTTACCTCATACAAAGGCAAGGCAAGCGGTGGCTGAAATGGGTCGGGTGTTAAAATCTGGAGGCGTGGCTCTCATCAGTGATTTTCACCCGTTTCAGGCATGGCAGGGGGCTCAGCGCACTTTTACCGGGGATGATGGTCGCACCTATGCCGTTGAACACACTATTCATGGCTATGCCGATTATTTGGATTACAGTCAGGCGGCTGGTTTACAAATAGATGCCATTCTTGAACCGCGCCATCCAAAGGTTCAGGATGGTAAAACTCCGTTGGTTTTGGCCCTGCGATTGAGAAAATAAAAACAGCACCTCTCTGGTGGGAGAGAGATGCTGTGGTAGGTTACATGACGATAGGAAAAGCCTTATTCGGCTGATCCACAGACTTTGTCGCCATCCATCTTGAAGGTGATGCTAGTGGCGGTTTCGCCTTCGACACCCTCAATACTAATCTTGTAATCGCATTTTACATTGTCGCCATCTTCTTTACAGGAAATGTCACTGAGTTTGACACTTTCGAAGGCAGTGGCGGCGTCATCAGCACTATCTTTTTCTTTGTCACAAACATATTTCTTGGCTTCATCAATGTCATTATCCGCCAATGCCTTCATAAATTTCTCGGCATTGCCAGTTTTGTCGCCACCGCAAGCAGCTAACAGCATAGGTAGGGCAAGGATGATGACGAGGAGGAAAATATTACGAACTTTCATTGGAGTTCCTTTCAACTTTGAGCCTATCTTGCAAAAACAAGCGAGTGGTCACTATAGAAAATAGCCCCCACCTGCCTAAGACGTAAAAACTCAGTCTTATGTTCCATCGAATTTTTAGCCTGACAGATTTTTAGCAGCATAATGTCAGATGAACGTAGCCCGAATTTGCCCCATTCTGCGGTAAGATTATGGGGCGATTTAGGTTTTTGAGAAGTGAGAGTCTATGATGCAATTTCCCACCCAAACTAAAAAACGTGGTCGGTCTTGGTGGGTGTTTTTAGTGATTTGTTTCGTGGGACAACCAGTGAATCATTTGGTGGTTGCCCAATCACCGCAAATCCACATGGGGTCACCCGTGACCGGGACTATTTCTACCGATAACCCTCTTCAACTCTGGCAATATTCAGCCCAAGCCAATGAACAAATAACTATTCTGGTGAATCGCCTGTCGGGTGATCTTGATCCCCAAGTACGAGTGTTGGATGTGGGCGGGGATGTGGTGGCCGAAAATGATGATCGTCTTGAATCATTGGTGCTGGACAGTAGCCTAGAGGTGACATTTCCCGCTACCGCCTCCTATATTATCGAAGTTGGGCAGCATAGTGGCACGGGTGATTATCGGATGTGGTTGATTCCGGGTTATGGCCGTGTCTGGGAAGACGAAGATTTTGAGGAGAACACCTCCCGCTGGGTGAACCGTTATGCCCAAGTCGAGTCGGGCTATTTGCAGATGGGTGGGGATATAGAATTTGCCGTATTTTCGACTGTCACAGGCCGCGTGCCCCTCAATGATTTTTATCTGCAAGCCGACTTTGAGTGGCAGTCAGATAGGGCCGATAGTGGGGCGACGACAGGGTTTGTGCTGCGGGTAAATGAAGATAGCACACGCCGACCCCCCGGCTATTATTTCCTCATTACACCGGACGGCACATGGCAAGTGCTGATTCGCCAAAATGATAATTTTGTTGAATTACAACCACCCACCCCCGCCGACAATTTGGCCCAACAACGGGTAACGTTGGGAGCATGGCTTGAAGGGGATAGATTACGTTTTTATGCCAATGGCGAGCTGCTGGGGGAGCTAAAAGACAGCACTTTTTCACAAGGGACTTGGGGATTTCAGGTGCGGGGCGATACGGCTCCGGCGCGTGTGGCGATTGACCATGTTTTAGTGACGGTGCCAGACACTCAAACGCCGCGCCTGCCTGCTAAAATCAATACATGGCGCTCGTCTCAACCAAGTGAGATCGCTGGTGAATTAGAGAAATTGCGTTTAATTGCTGTGGGTGGGGAACGGGTGCTGACAGTGGAAACGCAAAACTATGAGATCATCCCACGCTACACTCGTGTTTTTCCACAGGGGAGTGAAACCGATCTCTACGTAGATATGTTGGTCAGTGTGGATGTACGGATATTGAGTGGGCAAAATATCGCGTGTGGGTTGGCACTGCGCAGCATTGATGAGGGTAATCAAGTTGTGGCCTATACCGATTCGGATGGTGGGGCCGGGTTATTGGAGACTCGTGATGGCGTAGTCGAGCGCCACACCTACGACCTGCTGCCCGAAATTGACGATCCAGTATTGCCACAGAGCAATCGAGTGTTGGTGCTGTTGCAGGGTGATCTAGTGACCATGTATGTCAATGGTACCTTGTTTACGACTGAATTTATGCCACCAACCGTCGGGCAGCTTGGGGTGATTTTGCTCAATTATGCGACGGATAACCCAAGCTGTCGTTTTGACAATTTATGGGTGTGGCGCTGGCCTTAAATATCAGTGTATGATGTATAGCGTAGGTGGGGAATGTGTATCATTTTGAAACAGCACAATCGCAGGAGCAATTATGCAACCCGATACTCATGCGCCCCTTGACCAAGCCATTTTAATGACGCTGCTCTATGCTGATGTTTTCAGTTTTCCGATGACCGCCCTTGAAATCCATCATTTTTTGATTGGCCGCCCTGCGTCATTAGAGGAAATCGAACTTGCACTAGCTACTCCCTCCGCGTGGCTGGCCCAATATATCGAAGTGGGCACGCTCAACCAACAACGGGTTTACGCCATCATCAAATCCGAATCCCAAAACAAAGCCATCTTTGAAAAACGTCAGCAACGTGACCTCGCCTCAACAGAGTTATGGCCCAAAGCCCGTCGTTATGGCATGTTGTTGGGGCACATGCCATTTGTACGCATGGTGGCAATTACGGGTGCGCTGGCGGTACGAAACGCGGGTAGCCCCCAAGACGACCTCGATTATTTGCTGGTGGTCAAACATGGACGAGTGTGGTTAGCTCGTCTAGGTGCAGTGGTGATGGTCAAGGCCTGCAAGGTTTTGGGCGTGACTCTTTGCCCCAATTATGTCTTGGCGGAGACTGCCCTTGCCCAAGACCGCCTCGATTTATTTATGGCCCATGAATTAACCCAAATGATTCCGTTGACAGGCCAAACCGTCTATCAAAAAATGCGCCTGTGTAACGACTGGGCGGATGTTATGCTGCCGAATGCTCAAACACCCTTTTATATTGAAAAAGATGCGACACCACGCCGAATAGGACGTTGGGTACAGATTGTGCTGGAACTGGCACTGTCAGGGCCTGTGGGCAATTGGCTGGAAGACTGGGAGCGTCGCCGCAAAATTCGTAAGTTTCACAACCAAGCGACCCAATCTACGGATACAGTATTAGACGCCGAGCATGTGAAAGGTCATTTTTTCGATTATGGCAGTCGCACGCTCCAACGTTTTCAGAAATCTTTGGAAACCTATGATCTTGCTAGGCTGTATGAAATGGAACAGACGGGAGAAGTATTTTCCCCCGCTGCCGATTGATGCGATGAAGCTCTTTGATTAGCGGGTTTGTTCAATGGCCTCGGCCAGATCACAAACCAGATTGAGCCGGATGAGTGCGTCTTCGGGTTTACCAAAACTGCGACTACTCTTAGGTTCTTCCACATAATAAATCATGTTGCCAAACATCTCAATCGAGTTGTTGTTCACTTTGGCCTCGGCCAGTCGATCCCCAATGACTGAATTTTGCGAAAATAACTGTCCAGCAAAATGGTCGGGGATGGCTTTGACCTTAAACCGCTTATCAATGCCCCGATGACCGGTTTTGACATCTGGTGCATTAGAATTTTTGACTGTATCGCTGAACTTGCGCCCAGTGACCAAGCCCAATAAACGACCGGACGGATCAACCACACCAGCATCAACCCGCAAATAATAGCCACGTGCTTGGCGGCCCTTTTTTTCGATCACAAAGCCCAACCGTACCGGACGGCCACGATAAGTGCCCTCCATGTATGGGAGCGTGCTGCTAAAATCCACAAAATCTACTTTCACCGAATATTTGCCGGGGCGGTAATTGAGGCCAATCTGATTGGCGAAATCCTCCCACTTAGAGCTATTGCGTTTATTCCATTTGCGGACGAAGAAAGACATCACCAGCAGATACAAAATTGCCAATGGGATGGCAATAAGATAATAATTCTCCATTTATCCCTCCTTTGGGTGTGCAAAAAACATCATAGCAGATTTTAAGATTGAAATTGTAAAAGTATCCAAGACGGCCTTATTGGGCTGATGATACAATAATTGGCATGGATTTTGTGGATAGTGACAAAGGAACATTATGTATAGACCCGCCCGCCCAGAAGATACACCTTTGATTCAAGCCTTAGTCAGTCAGGTCTATGGGGAATATGGCCTTAGCCTCTATCTAGATGAAGAACCTCATTGGATTGACCCCTGTGGCTATTTTCGGGTTGATGGGGGCGAATTTTGGGTATGGGAGACCGAAGGCCGTATTAAGGGGATGGGTGCTGTCAATCTGCATCACGACCACTCGTGTGAACTCAAGTGCCTCTATGTTCACGCATCGGCCCGCGGCCAAGGTATTGCGCCAACCCTGATTCACAAAGCAATTGAACATGCTGTCGCTGCTGGTAAAACACATATGGTGATGTGGTCGGACACGCGCTTCCAAACGGCGCATCATCTGTATCGCAAACTTGGTTTTCAGCAGACAGGGTTCCGCGATTGCCAAGACTCCAATCAATCATTGGAATATGGGTTTGAAAAGCCGATTCCATGACTGCGACAGTGTATGTTGAAAGCTGGTGCACCAGCTACACTGGTCTTTTACCCACCGAATTTTTAGCCGATTTATCAATTGAAAAGCCCACAGTTTTTTGGCAAGGCGTGCATGGGAATCCTCCAACCGTTTCGTGCCCCTATGTGGCCGAAAATGAGATGGGAGGGATGGTTGGTTTTGCATCTGGTGGGCCAGAACAAACCTAAAACCCAAATTGCACTGGCGAGCTATTTGCTCAGGGGGTCGCAGAGCAGGGGCTAGGACGGCAATTGGTGCAAATCCATTGCCAAACGCTTGTTGGAGCAAAATTACCCTCCATGTTGATCTGGGTGCTGCTGGATAACCCCTCTCGGAAATTTTATGAGACACTTGGGGGCGCTTTAGTAGGAGAAAAGTCTGTCACCGTTGGGGAAACTACGGTTGTGGAGGTGGCTTATGGCTGGATTCAAACCAAATTTTAATTGATTTCCCATAGGATTGGCCTCAAAATAATATAGAAACAGATATCTTATAGGAATTGATACATAATGTCTGAGCCTATGGATGGTATGAGAAACTGTGTCATTGTTGAATGGCTATTTGAGAGGCGGGTGGTTACTGTTCGCATAGAAAGTACCATGCCAGACGTGATAGATGCTTGGTATGAAACCTCACTTGAAGTCATCCAGAATTGGCCTGAAGACAAACCCTATCTTTTCCTAGGGAACTTTACCAATTTAGGCTTAACCCCCTATAGTCGGCAGTGTGCCGAAAAATTGGCTTTGGCGATCCCCAAAGACATGAGTGGACGAGTTGCAGTGGTGATTAGCCGAGGGATACTCGGCTATGGTCTGCGCATGTTTGGGATTAATCGCTTAAAGGCCCTTATCCCCAATCTCCCTGTTGAGTTCTTTTTTGAGGAAACGAAGGCGCTGGCGTGGCTTGAAGAATTACTCTAATCTAGCGCCGTTTCCATTCAGCCGGTCGGCGTTCAATGGCCGCTTGCATCCCCTCCTGAATATCCCGAGTTTTGAACAGTGGTGCTTGTTCAATCGCTTCCAAATGTAATCCGGTAGCTTCATCTGCGATCCCCTGAATGACCCGTTTGGCGGCGGCGACTGCCAAAGGTGCACACCCTGCGATTTGTTCAGCAAGGGCGGCAGCAGCGTTTGCTAGGTCGGCTTTGGGCATGACATAATGGACTAGACCCCATTTTTCAGCGGTGGTTGCATCAATCCGCTTGGCCGTAAAAATCATTTCTTTGGCACGAGCAATGCCAATTAATCCCATCAACCGTGTAGTACCACCAGCATCAGGGATAATCCCCAAGCGGGTTTCTTCTAAGCTGATAATTGAACCCTCTGCCGCATAACGGAAATCGCACGCTAGGGCCAGCTCTAGGCCTGCCCCCAAACAATAACCATGAATCAGGGCAATGGTAGGCAAGGTTGATTCGGTCAAGCGGCTAATGGTACGCTGCCAATGACGGGTGACAATATGCGGGTTTTCCATCCAGTCGGGGCCAAACATCTCGACGCTGCCGCCGATTGCTAATAAGTCCAGCCCAGTGCTAAACGCTTTGCCTTCGCCCCGTATCACAATTAAGCGAGCGTCGGGGTGTTTTTCAGCCTCGCCAACGGCCTCTGCCAAATCACTCAGTAATTGAGCATGAATGGCGTTGCGTTTGTCGGGGCGATTGAGGATGATTTCAAAGATATAGCCTTTGGGCTGGGTCAAAATCCAATTTTCAGACATGAGTTTTTCCTAGTACGTAATCTAAGTCAAGTCTCATGAATTGTGCAGACGGCTGGCGAAATTTGCAAATAAATGGGTTGACCACAGCCAAGGGGCGGCGCTACACTGTTGGGGCTAGGTTGGCATTTATTTGTGGGAGAATACAGCAAAGTGGAAATTACACAGCGGGCGTTAGAAATTGGCCCTTTTGATCTTTTGGGATTGACCATTCACCCAACCATTCATTGGTATGGACTTATCATCGTCATTGGGATTTTGTTGGCGACTTCGATAGTGGCGTGGCTGACAAAGCGGGATGGGGATGACCCCGATATTGTGTGGGACGGCGTGATTTGGGTCGTGCTCATCGCTGTCTTAGGGGCGCGGCTGTGGTCGGTCATTTTTCCGGCGGGAAACGCGGGTCAGGGGCGCGAGTTAAGCCTCGATTATTTGCTAGATTTGAATGATGGCCCGCTGGCGATTTGGAGTGGCGGCCTCTCGATTTTTGGAGCGGTGCTGGGTGGTGCGATTGGAGTGATATGGGTGGCCCGTCGCAAGAAACTGTTTATCCCCGATTGGATTGATCGAGCAGTAATTACCGTTCCCGTAGGGCAAGCGATTGGCCGCTGGGGCAACTATGTAAATCAAGAACTCTATGGCCGTCCGACCAAGCTGCCGTGGGGGATTAAGATTGATTACCCCGAAGCACCCTATACAAGTGCTGACCGTTTTCACCCCCTGTTTCTCTATGAATCGTTATGGTCACTTGCTCTATTTGGCTTTTTGTTTTATCTGTACACACGCCGCCGTGAAAAATTTCAACGCTGGGATTTCTTCTTGATGTATTTGATGGGCTACTCGGTGGTGCGCTTTTTATTGGAATTTATCCGGGTGGAAATCCCCAAAGTGGGGCAATTGAATGTTTCGCAGGTGGTGACAGGGGTTACTTTTATGGTGGCCTTGTGGATTTTGTTGATGCGTCACTGTTTTGGCAAGTTGATGGCAGCGGTTTATCCCCCATTTGGTAAGCTGGTCGAAAATAAGACCCCAGCCAGCCAACCCCAAAAATCAAAACAGGCTGAGAGTAAAGCGTAGGAGTTTGGAAAGGGGGTAGACCACGAACAGCCTACCCCTTAATCGGCCCCGACTGATTTATCGCCAGCGATTCGGATGGCGGTAACACGCCCTTCGGCTGTCACTGTCCCAACCGGGCCAAACTTGCAATGCACCACCGATTTTTTACCCTGTACTTCTTCGACTACTGCCGAAAGCAGCACGGGCTGGTCAAGTGGGGTGGGTTTTAAATAGCGAACTTCCAATGTGCCTGTCACAAAACTAATGGCTGGGTGGTCGCCATGTGGTCGGTTCTCGGAACGATAGGCATAGGCGATGGCTGTCCAAACGCTGTGGCAGTCAATCAGCGAGGCGACTAGTCCGCCGTACATGACATTATCAAAGCCCGCGTTATGTTCGGGTCGGGGGTGAAATTCGGCCACGACCGCGCTGCCATCAGCCAACCAGTAGCTTTTGATTTGCAGCCCTTTAGGATTCGCTGGCCCGCAGCCATAACAAGTGGCGTTGGGCCATGCGTCTTGCAAAGGCGTGCCTTGAATGTTTATTGAATCACTCAAGATTGCTTACCCCGCCTCGATCAACCCACTGGCTGGGCATTGAGCCATGCTTTGTTGATAAAGAAATTCATACCCCAAAACACATTGTCCGTCGAACGACCTGAAATGGAGACGGTGCGAGTGTTGATAGGCGTACCATCCGGCCATGCTGTTGGAAGCACTATGCTGGTCGTAAAAGTGCCATTGGCATCGGTTTTGACCGAGGTCAAGATGTTACTTTTGCGGTTCAGGCTAGTCTTTTCAAGATACAGGTTAACCGTGGCATTGGGGGGATAATTATAGCCGCGCACGGTCACGGTGTCGCCGGGGCCAGCCAAATCAGGTTGGATGCTGACGGCAGGAATTGAACCGGGGACAGGGGCCGAGGGGGTTGCGGGTGGAACCAGAATACGCTGTCCAGTGACAATCAAGTTGGCATTGGGAATGCCATTCACCGCTGCTAATTGAGCTGCTGTTACCCCAAAAGCCAAGCCAACCCGGAATAGACTGTCGCCATGCTGCACGGTGTAATAACCACTGGCATCCGTTGTATAGGTGCGGCCTGACAAATTGACCGATTGTGCACCGCCGCCAATCAAAGGTGGGGTGGTGGGCGGTGTGACTGGAACGATAGGGCCACCCGTGGCAGGAGGTGGATTTTGGGCGGGTTGACCGGTAGCTGGTTGCGCGGAAACGAGACCATCTAGGCATAACACATCGCCAATTTTGATGAAACGTGGGTTGGTAATGCCATTGGCGGCGGCGAGTTCATAGGGGTCAACCCGATATTTGGCCGCGATGCCAGAAATAGTATCCCCGTCCCAGACTTGATGTTGGTTAATGCAGCCTGCCACTGCATGGGCTGTTTTGCCATGCCAAGGAAAAGCAGTTAAAGCCATAACCACGCTTAAGGCCAGCGCGAGAATTTTAATTTTTGAAGAGAATGAATTTCTCATGGAACGGTCTCCTTATGGAGCTGAATAATCATTTTGCTTTTAGTGTATTCCAGATTTAAAAATGCTGAAAGTCGTTTGCCCTGCGGATACAAAATCCCCCGAAAATTAGGTGGCAGGCGGTATAATTTTGCTACGTTTTCGGAGCAGAGAGATATTTTAAGGAGTAGTCAGTCATGGTAGTCAGCATTGCGCCCGCTGGGCCA
Source organism: Chloroflexota bacterium (assembly GCA_016234595.1). Taxonomy (GTDB): domain Bacteria; phylum Chloroflexota; class Anaerolineae; order Aggregatilineales; family J027; genus CFX10. The sequence continues at coordinate 83,030 of JACRBG010000027.1, forward strand.
AGCCTGAAATTGAGCGAAGAACAAGAATCCATCCGTCAGATGGCCCGCAATTTTGCCCAAAAAGAAATCGCCCCCATCGCCGCCGAATTTGATGAAAGTGGCGAATTTCCAATGGACACCATCAAGAAAATGGGGCGATTAGGATTTATGGGCATCGAAGTCCCCGAAGAATATGGTGGTCAAGGGATGGACACACTGGCTTATGTCTTGGCGATGGAAGAAATCGCCAAAGCCGATGTCAGCCATAGCACCATCATGAGCGTGAACAATTCCCTCTATTGTCACGGCCTTATGAAATTTGGCACGGAAGCCCAGAAACAAAAATATCTTGTCCCCATTGCCACTGGTGAAAAAATCGGCGCGTATTCCCTCACCGAGCCGATGAGTGGGTCAGACGCAGGCACAATGAAGTCACGGGCGGTTTTGAGTGCTGACGGGTCACATTACATCATCAATGGCACCAAGAGTTGGGTGACGAGCGGCCCGGTTGCGGATTATATTGTGCTGTTTACGATGACCGAGCCAGAGAAAAAACACAACGGCATCACGGCGTTTATGATTGATACCACCCGTCCCGGTTTTGTACGTGGCAAGAAAGAACCTAAATTGGGTATCCGGGCCAGTGCCACTAGTGAAATCTATTTTGAAGATTACCAAGCCCCGCTTGAAGATGTTTTGGGCGAGGTGGGCAAGGGTTTCAAAATCGCTATGACGGTGTTGGATGCGGGGCGTATCGGCATTGCATCACAGGCGTTGGGGGTAGCCGAAGCTGCCTATGAAGCCAGCCTGCAATATGCCCGTGAACGCATGGCCTTTGGTCAACCGATTGGTTCATTCCAGATGACCCAGCAAAAAATCGCTGATATGAAAACCCGCATCGAAGCAGCCCGCCTGTTGATTTGGAACGCAGCCTTGGCAAAGATGGCGGCCCATGAAAATGGCGGACGCTACAGCACTGAGGCGAGTATGGCGAAATTGTTTGCCAGCGAAACTGCGATGTTTGTGACGCATCAGGCTGTTCAAATTCATGGTGGCATGGGCTATAGCAAAGAAATGCCCTTGGAGCGTTTTTTCCGTGATGCCAAGATTACGGAAATCTACGAAGGCACAAGCGAAATTCAGCGGTTGGTGATTGCACGGAACGAATTGGGCCTACGATAAACGGATAATGACGGGCGATTCACAGGCGTGGGTCGCCCTATTTTTTAGGAGTGGAATTATGGCAGAACCTCGATATTTTAAATACCCTAATGAGTATTCACGCATTGGTGGCGTTACTTATAACGAGGTGCACGATGGCGTGCATCTCCGCCAAGTTACATTTAATGGCTCAGAATACCTCGCCTCAAATGTCAAGCAACCTCCTTGGGATTTGGTTTTGCCTGAAAAAGACACAGATTATGATGAGGTGATGCTCGATGTTCCTGAAATTACTGAAATTACCAAGCAGGAATTTGACGATATTTGGAATGCCCACCTCGCCACCCGTCAGGAAATATGGAATCAAGTGAAGCAAATCTATCCAATAGATATAGAGGTTCAAGGGAAAATCCTCATCTTTTTCCCGCAAGGGGTTATGGTAGATCTGGGTGATGATGCGGTAGGTATAGCTGATTACAAAGCCTGCCGCGCCTCTAACGAATCAGAGTTCATGTATCCACGCCACAAGATAACCGCTGTGGTAAAAGATTATGATGAAACAAATCAATGGATAATTCTTGATTCCCCTCAAGTTCATGCTGAGCGTATCGAGTAATTCCCAAAATCCTTTCTTTAACTCCCCTTATATATCGTTACAGCCCTGTAACCATGCGGTTATGCTCGTTACGGCTCTGTAACTGCGCGTTCATAGTTTGCTTACAGTTTGAGGGCATTATAGAAAACATAAGATCAAAAACGCGCTGGTAAAAAAATCGTGAAAATTCACAGCCAGCGTATGAGCATCAACTCAAATCAACTAAGGAGAAGGAAATCATGCTCAAGAAAATCGCTCTGCTCAGTATCGTGGCTGGTATGTTGGCGGTAGGTGTTGGCATGGCCTCCGCTGATGGGGGTGGTATCAATGATGGTCGTATCAACAGCTTTGATGTGGCATCCGGTGTCGCTATCTACTACACCTATGGCGACGGTTTTGTCACCGACGAAGATGGCAATTTGGTCGAAACCGAAGTCATCACGGGGATTGCTGTGTGGTATGCCACCGAAGAAGGCAATGGGGTGAAAATGTTCGAGCTTTCTGACAGCCAGATTGACAAGGCCGTTAGTGCATCCTCAAGCAGCACGGTGGTTATCGGCGGCGGACATGGCTATTTCCTCGGCTATGATCGCGTCAACGAAGAATTCTATGTCTATGGCCCCAACTATCTGTTCCAATGGGAAGATCACTACGCGGTCGTGGGTTAAGCGGCAACAGAAAACCCCATCATTCTGCTGCGGGGCATATGACGGGGCTGCGCACCACTCTGCTGAAGATGTAGTGTCATTCACAAGTATAGCACGGATGTCGGGGAGGCATCCGTGTTTTTATTCATACACCCACAGGATGGCCCCCGGCGAAAACACAGGTGAGATAAATCGTAAGCTTGCCGGGGCGCTACCATCGGCTGGAATTGAATAGATACCACCTACCAACGTACCCGCTTCAGCATCAAATTGACTGCCAATAAAATAAAGGGCGAGACCATTGGATGCCCAATAGGCGTCTGTCTCGGTAATATCGGGCGTGTTGGTCAATTGGCGGGCTGGGGCAATGCCTAAGAGATCAATGACCCATAAATCGGTGATGAGGTTGCCTTCCAAATCTTCCGACTGCACCCCAATGACGGTTTCTTGGACGATGGGTGAATAATCACCCAATAGGTCAAGTGAATCTTCACCGGAAAAAGTGGCTAGGGGTTCGGTTTCGCAAGCTGGCCCAAGCCCGATCACGCAATCGGTGGAAAGGACTGTTAACGCCGCATTATCTTCGGTGTGGTAGGCCACCAAAACCCCTGATCCATCGGGTATCCACTCATACTCATCAGCTAACCCCAGATAACGACTCCAAAAGGCCCGGGGTTCTGCGCCTATCTCCACTGGAATGCTATACAAGGCTGGGAAGGGTGATTCATCGCTAGTGACGTTATATATTAGAGCACTCCCCCCCGGTGACCATTCTACGTCATAGATATTGGGGTGGGTAATGAGTTCCATGAGTACCACCCCTTGCATATCCGTAATGACGAGGGTTTGGCTGTCTGGATTGTTTCGTAGCCAAGCGATTTTGTCCCCAGCGGGGGAAACCACTGGACAATTGAGGGCCTCAACCGCGTTCAGTGTTTCGCGCACCCCGGTCTGGGTATTTACCCGATAAACATTTTCAGGTGGTTGAGCCTCAACCATCTCATAAATCAAGCCTGTGCCGTTTTGGAAAACCGAAGGCGTGCAGACAGGACGGCTGGCAAATGTGACTAGTGTATTTTCTGACCCATCCGCCAAGTTAACCCGTGTCACGGGGTAGCCTTCACCGTTTAGATCCACCCCTGCCACCAAAAAAGTCGGCCCCGCATCATCCTGTTGAGCGGCAACGGTGGGAATCAAAATGGCAAATAGCAAGCCAAACACGAGAATTTGAGAAACCTTGCTCACATCTACTTCCTTTACTGTTGCTGCGTTAGTGCGCCCATCTCCGTGCCCGAACGCGAACTCCCATTCAAATCCAAGGCCGAACTATACTCAGGGCTACCAGCGGTCAATAGGCTCGAATTGGCGACGGGATGAAAGTCGGGTCGGTCTGGATTCAAGGTGGGCCATATGCCGTCTTCCAGAATCCATGCCTCAAAGTTGGGGTTGACGAATTGGGCCAGACCCTCGGCTACGCTGAAGCCTGTAATCGAATCTATTTCGGGCGATGCTTCGGGTGACTCTTCGGAATAGCGGGCAAAGTAATAGTTATGGCCGGATTGCAGGCCCTCACCCGAATGATTGGCGAGTTCATAGGCGTCGTCGCGGTCACGGATGATGATGTTATTGAATACGACCATGTTGCGGGCATTGTTACTGAAAATCAGCGCCCCCCGTCCCCCGCTTTCGTCCACGATGGTGTTGTTCAAAATGCGGACATCGTGGCAGCCAAAATCGGAGGTGTCGAGGCCCTTGTCTTCGGCATACGCATCATCCCAACATGTAATGCCAGCGGCATCATTCCCGTAGATAAGATTGTTGCGAACGACGGAATTTCGCACGGAGGCCAGATTAATCCCTGCCGCACCGGCGTCCCCATTGCCTGTGATGGTGTTCTGCTCGATAATCAGGTTTTCGCTGATGCCATCCTCAAAAAATTCGCCCAAATCTGGCAAGCCCTGACTATCGTAACAAGCTTTCATGTCATCCCATGTGGCTGACCCGCCGGAATCCACATCTTCTTCCGACCAATCACAAGTATCGCCTGTCGCTTCTTGCAGCCAATAAAACACGTTCAAGGATGCACTGAGGGGGTCGGCATTCACTTGCAAGCCAGCGGCGGTATTGCCTTGAAATACATTGCGTCTAATGACAGCGTTATCGCCTGAGCCAGAAATATAGACGCCGTGTTCTTCGTCAGAGTTGGTAAAAAACGAGTCTTGAATCAGGATGTAATTGGTCGAGGTGGTGTGCATCCCCCATTTGCCATTATCGTGGCTGTAGACATCTAGGACGATGAAATGGTGGGAAAAATGACCTGTCGCCTCAAAATACCCTGTGACGAAAATACCAGCCCGTTCGGCCCCTTCAAACGCTAAATTTTGGAAAATATAATGGTGGGCATCCACAAAATAAAAATGATGGCGTAGATAACTCTTGTCGGGATCGGCGGAGGCATCAATAACGACCGAGCCGGGTTCGCCCCACCCTAGTAAATGGATATAAGCGTCCTCATTGCCGCCTGTTTCCTCCACATCCACACCGCGATAGTGCCCCGGCATAATGATGATAAGATCACCCGCTTGGGCAGTGTCGGTGGCCGCTTGTATGGTGTCGAAGGTTCGACTAATGGAGTAGGCTTGGTCAGCATTACTGCAATCGGCAGTCAAGCACGGAACGCGGGTGGTGATTTCGGTCGGGCAGGTGTCATCCCCAGCAACACACAAAACCTCATGATAGGCGGTCTGCAAATGAAAATTCGCTGCAATGAAGGTCGCAGTATCAATTTCGTCAGCGGTTAGGGGGTCTTGGGCTTGGGCGGGAAAACCTATCAATAGGAGCAATCCACTCAGCAATAGCGCGGCTTTTTTAGGCATGGTCTTTTCTCCTCTTTGGTGTCTTAGTTCGATGTTTCGGGCTGCAATTCAAGCCGGTCAGCCGCCGTTTGACGTATCACTTCGGCGTCCCAGCGCATATCATGATATTCAACGGCCTGCCATGCTGGAATCATATCATCGTAGTGACCACTCGCTGGATGTCCACTTTGTCCGGTGCTGTGCATGGCCCGACTGCTGCCAAAATCATTCAAATCCATGATAATCCGCATGGAGGGCAGGCTCGTAACCACCAAATTCAGTTCAGTCTCAGTCTCGACAAGGGTAAAGGCGGTCAGATTGACTGATGCAGCGCCACCGTTGACTGGATGTGGCCCACGATTAATCGGGAAGGGGCCGCTATCCAAAATGTTGCCTAGCCCCAAAAATTCCTCTTGCCCAATGATCCGGCTCGTAAAGGTGACTGCGTGTAAATCACCCCAACGCCATTGTGTTCGGTCAGCACCCAATCGCTCAATCAGCGTGTCGTAGGCATCTTGAAAGGCAGCAGCAAAAATATCGTCGCGGGTCTCAACCGTATATTCTGTGCGGCGGTCGTCCCACCAAATATTATGGTTTTCATGGGCCAATTGAGAGAGTGACCACATCAACTGCTCGTCCATAACCGGATCGTCGCCAATTTCATCGGCATAAGTCAGTTGGGCGATGCGTGTCCAAAACAGTGTAAAGAGGATGGCTTGAGGACTGTCCATCTGATTCTGTAAATCCCATTCTTTCAACCAATCGAGCGCATCGGCCAATTCGGGGGATTCAAATTTGAGGCTCAACAGGTAGGGCATCAATTCTTGGGCGAAAACGTTTTGGTTATCCCCTTGTATCCGCGCAAATGTGTCAGGGGTATGCCGCTCGATGGATTTCAAAATTTCCTCAATCCGCGCGGCGCGATAGCCAACATTCCACTGCTGCCCAAATTCGGTATTCATCTGCTCGGTTCGTCCGAATAGGGCTGGATCATCCGCACTCAGTTTTTGGGCCAATTGGCTGTAATAACTGAGTGGGACAGGGGCATTGTTGGCACTGATAATCATGCCGTCGGGTGGATTATAGACGTTGGGTAATTCCTCAAATGGAACGGAGCCACGCCAATCATAACGATCTTCCCACCCCGGCATGGGCATTTGCCCAGTGTGCCCGATGGTACGCACAGGTAGCCACCCCGCTGTTTGAGCGCCGATGTTGCCCAATGTATCGGCATAGAGGAAATTAGTGGGGGTATTTTTCCAGTTGGCAAGAGCGGCTCGAAAATCCGCCCAATTCTGTGCCCGATTAATTTGCAAAATGACCCCAACCGAATCATTGGCCTTCAATAATCCCGTCCAATGCAGAGCTATTGCTTGGTGGGGGCTTTTAAAAATCTTGTCGTCATTACGTACTGCATCTAAATCGGTGATGACGGGGCCAAAACGGGTTTGATAAATGGTGTATTCAATTGGTTCAGCATCGCGTATCTCTATTTGCACGGTTTGCTGTTCCATCGGCATCCATGCCCCATCGAATTTATATTGGGTGGGGTCGTCCGGGTTTAATTGCAGTAAATAGAGGTCTTGCGTATCTGCTCCTAACGTAGACATGCCCCACGCAATTTGATCGTTGTGTCCAATCAACACCCCCGGCACGCCTGCGCTGGTAAACCCCGCGATGTTATAGGGGCACTCCGGGCTGAATGTAATGCAGTGCAGGCCCATTTCAAACCATGCCGAAGGGATTTCAGGTGCTTGCTGCCAATCGTTAGCGATTAGAGGATAACCACTTTCAGTGTGTGCCCCTTGAATCACCCATGCACTTGATGCTGGCGTGGTGGTAAAACCGAGAATCGTCATCAGGTCAGGGGTCATCCCGCCGACCAACGGCATATCGAGCGCCCCCATTGGCCCCTCAAAGGCCGTTTCATCGGGTAAAACAGGTGGCTTGGTGGGGGTCGGTGAATTTTGTGGGGTCAATCCCAATTCAGCATTACTAAACACGGTCGGGTGAACAGTGTAGGGATACCCGCCATAGTAGCTTTCCATCAGGACGGGGTCGAGTTTGCGGGAAAGTTCAGCCTGTTCAATTTCCGACCAGAAACTGGTGTCTTGCTCCCACGCCATCATTTTGAACCATAGCAGTGAATCCACCGGTTGCCATGCTTCCAGTTCAAAATCGCCCCCTAAAATGCCTAAGACCGCGTCCAACCCGAGCAGGCTGTATTCGGTGGCAAGGTCTTTGGGGCTTTGATCTTGAATATAAGCGTTGACCCCCTCACTATAGGCTTCCAAGATAACCCGTGTTTCAGGGGAGATGGCCTCTAAATCACGCTGGGCCGCTTCATACCAACCAAGGGTGCGAATGACCCGGTCAGCATTTTGGATGGTTTCGTTCACGCCAATCAGTTCGCTTAACCGTCCCATGCCCAAATAGCGGCTGATTTCCATCTGCCACCAACGGTCTTGAGCATGAACATAGCCCTGTGCAAAAAAGAGGTCATGGGTGTTATCGGCATAGAGATGGGGGACGGCCCAGTTGTCGCGGTAAATGACGACTTCACTTTGCAACCCGGCGACTTTTAATGAACCGTCGGTTTTGGGAATGGGGTTAAAGTAGAATGAATAGGTGGCATACCCCGCCAGCGCGCCTGATACTAGAATAATCATTGCCAGAAGTGCCAGAACGACTCTGACTTTCCGTTTAAGTAGCATAAGGGACTTGCCCACTATTCTTTCAATTGATTCCAAGCGTCTTGAACTATACAAAAAACAGACCGGGAAAACAACCTTTGTCCGGTCTTTTGTAACTTGGGGTAGTACCGAAAGCGGCTCTAAATCCCGCGTGCTTGTTGTTCGGCAAAAGCAATCAATTCCCGCTGCGACAGCAACCCGATTGGTTGTTGATTGGCGGTTACCAGCAGATAGGGTTCGCGCTGCAAATCTTCATTGCGTAGGGTGTCATACAAATCTTGATAGGCGTCAACGGCACGAACACTGCTAATAGGGGTCATCACGTTCTCAACCCGCACCCCGCCCCAGCCGATACGTGGGATGCGGCGCAGTACATCGAGTGACAAAAAGCCAATGGTATGCCCATCTCGAATCACGGGGGAGGAGGTGGCCGTACCGCCAATTGCCATGCGATCGATTGCATAGGCAAGGGGCCAATCGGGGTTGAGGGGTTGGCCCTGTCGCACCAATCGCCCCAATGGAATTCCGCGTAGGCTTTCGCGCACTTGGGCTGTCTGTAGATGATTTTTGGCGGCGCTTAATAAAAACCACCCCAAGAAGATGCCCCATAAACCACTGCCCATCAGAACTCGTCCAGTAAACAATGAGAGTATGCCAGATAGAATGGCAAGATAGGCAAAGCCTTGGCTCAGATAACTTGCTAAACGGGTTGCTTGTAGATAGTTTTTGCTGAAGAACCAAAAAATGGCTCGGAATACTCGTCCGCCATCCAATGGAAAAGCCGGAATCATGTTAAAGGCCGCGAGGATGATGTTGATCTCACCTAGCCAGAAAAACATCTCGCCATAAATATCATGGCGACCCAATGGCAGATATAACCCCATAAAGATGCCACCTAACAACAAACTGCTGAGTGGCCCAACCAATGCAATCCAAAATTCAGCAGTGGGTGTGCGCGGGTCTTCTTCAATTTCGGCGACCCCACCCATAAAAAACAGCACAATCCGACGGACACGCACTTTAAAAACCTTTGCCATCAGCGCATGGGCAAACTCATGCCAGAGGATGGAGAAGAAAAAGACAACAGCCGTCGCCATGCCTAACAGCCAATAGACCAATTCGCTGTAGCCGGGGGCTTGATTGGGCAAAATTAAACTTGATAGCTGGAATGTTACCAGCGCAGCGATAAACAGCAGACTATAGTTTAATCCGACTTCAATCCCAAGAAATTTTCCTAAACGTATCGAAGAAGACGTCATCCCAATATCGCCCTTTCCAGAACCCTATTCGTGTTTCCCTAAATCATCATGTGGAGGCGTTGGTTTCCCAAAAAAAGTATTCCAAACCTGTTTAATAATACTGGTGTTTTTGTCATCCGAAATGCGGGCCATAATCAGCAAACTTATGCCGATACCCAACCCGATTGCTGCAAGGGCCAAAAAAAGAAATGTTCCGATGGGGAAGCCGTCAATATCCAACGATAGTTTGTCTCTCTATAAAGCTTGTACCCGTAAAATGGCTTGTTCGGTCAATGATTCAGACGGGAGCATCTGCAATAATTCTACCACGACCTTTTTTACGCTTTCTTTGTCCAATGCGTTGCACACACTTATTTTGTCTATACCCCAATGCTTCGGCATCGCTTCAATATACTCATTTTGGGAAACCATATCTTTGTTTTCTCGCACATTGGCGGCAACAAGGTAGGGGATTTGAGTCTCTTTTGTTGTAGCAATATAGGACTTAACCTCCCGAAAACTTGCTGGTTGAGAGGGATCAAACAAAACAAGAATGCATTGTATAGATGGGGGTAAGGCACTAAGTTCCTTTGGGATCCAATAACCTGGAAAACGCATTGCTGAGGGATTATAAAAAAATATATAGAAGATTTGTCATTAATCTGGATTAAAGGTTGACTGAAATCTGAGATGAGTTTTTTTGTGCCATCAGGCAGGGTCTCAATATAGTATTTTTCTTTTCGACCATAAATGGTGTCTATAAATCGGTCCCTACCACCAAAAATTGGGCCTACTACAAAGAAGGCAATAACACTGGCTGGAAGATTTGAATTGTTATCAGAGGACATTATTCACCCATTCCACGACTATGCTTTGTTATCGTAGCATAATATCGTTCGACAGACGTTAGAAGCATCCTAGAAATTGGGATGAACCCCCAAGCACATTTTTGGTGTTCTTACGGCCAAATATATAATCTACTCCCATAATCAATGACACCACTTGACAATCCCCTACCGTTTTACACCATCCACTCCTATCCCTGTTGATGGGTTCGCTAGCCAACTGCGTTTGGTCTGGATGGCGCTTTCATATAGGTCTATATATTGGCGGGCACTCTTGTCCCAACCCCAGTCCATGCGCATTCCGCGCTCCTGCATTCGTTCAAAAGCCTTACGTTTGGTGCGGTAGGTCTCAATGGCCCAGCGCAGTGTGCCCACAACGGCTTCGGGCGTTTCCCATAAAAATGAAAACCCTGTTCCTACGCTGCCCGCCCCATTGTCATAATTGACGACCGTATCTTTTAGCCCGCCTGTTTCACGTACGATAGGCAGGCAACCGTAACGCATGGCGATCATTTGGGATGTGCCACATGGCTCATAGCGGCTTGGCATCAACAGAAAGTCACTGCCTGCGTAAATCCGCTGGGCGAGGATGGGGTCATAGGTGGTATAGGAGCGCACCTTCCAATGAAAATCATTGCTGAGTTTCCATAGGGCAAATTGCAGGTTATCCTCCCCTGAACCCAACGCGATGACCTGCACATCGGTGTCTATGCAAAGCCAACGCAAGGCATCAACCGCCAAATCAATGCCCTTTTGATCTACCAGCCGGGATACTAAGCCAATGACTGGAATATCGTCATTGACAGGTAGCCCCACCAATTCTTGCAGGCCACGCTTGTTGTGGATACGTTGGGTACGGAAATTGTCGGCATCAAATTTGTGAAAGATGCGGGAATCAGTGGCGGGATTGTAGAGGTCGGTATCGAGGCCATTCAAAATGCCGCTGAAATCAGCATCACGGATGCGAATCAATGGCTCTAGGCCCTCACCGAAGCGGTGATAATGCAGTTCGGTGGCGTGGTGGGGGCTAACCGTGTTTAGTTTTTCAGCGTAGGCCAATCCAATCGCTAATAAATCACCCGTGCTATTCATCAACTCTAAGGCCCAGTGGTCACGCGGGGGTAATCCAACGGCATCTAGCCAAACACCTGCCATTTTGCCTTGATAGGCCATGTTGTGGATCGAGATAACGGAAGCTATTTTGTTCCAACCCTCGACAAAGCGAGTGGTATATAACAAAAAGGGAATCAACCCAGTGTGCCAATCATGCACATGGATGACATCCGGCCACCATTTTTCACCATCCGCACCATTGGCTAGTTCCCACACAGCGCCCATGGCCGCTTGTGAGAAAAAGATAAAACGTTGATTGTCCCAATGGGTGTCGGTATAGATGTAACGTTCGCTAAAAAAGGGCCAGCTTCGCAGGAAGTAGATTGGCACGCCTTTATAGTCGGTTTTGCTGACCAATACATCGGCTGTGCCCACCGCGCGGGTATAGCGAAATTGGAAATCGTAGGTCAGGCCATATTTTTCGCCATCAATTGTGCCATAATGCGGAATCAGCACTCGGGCATCAACGCCTAATTTGCGGAGTGCGACGGGTAAACTGCCGACCACATCACCTAATCCGCCTGTTTTAGCAAAGGGATCGGCTTCAGCAGCGATAAAAAGAACGTTCATATTTTAGCTCCAATCAATAAAGGCTTGGCGGTGGAACCTCGATATCGAGTTGTTGTTGTCCATCGCCCGTTGCAAGTATACAAATATGTAAATTGGCCCGACGATTTTGCCGAATAAAAGTATAATCTGCGCAGGTATCGCTGGTTGATTCAGGTGAATTTTCAGGTTGCCATCCCCAACGATTCATCTGTTTTTGCAGCCATTCGCCTACATCTTCATTTTCCGAGATATTGAACTGCACCGCAAACGGCTCAGCCTCTGGATTAGCTGATTTTAGATAATCACGCAGGGTGCGCCGTTCATTCCATGTGGGGCTGGGTATCCAAAGCTCATAATTGAAACCATTCATCGGGATGGCCTCGGTGACAGTATAAGCATCATAGATGGTTTCGAGGATGGGAGGGGGATAGAAACCAGCCCGCAAGATGATCAGGCCAAATTCGTGATTCTCCAGCATGGTAATAAGTTCGGTGGGGTCGTATTTACCCTGCTCATAGAGGTTTTTGAGTTGGACACCATTGGTTATGACTTCCCGACCCGCCTGAATGGTGAATCCAGCATCTTCAGAAATAACCAACCCATCGGTGTGGCGGATTCGATCCACAATTTTCCACCCATTGGCCTCGTCTTCGGCGCTGGTAAAATGGCCCGTTACGGCATAACCGACTGTCCATCCCGCCGAATCATAAAGCGGGTAACGGTGTCCAAATTTCGGCTCGACCCCGAGCGCATCACTCAATTTGCCAAATATCGGCCCACTGGTGGGGAGTTTGATGACCGTCAGGCTGTAAACTAGCACTAAGCCGAGCGACAGAAATCCGGTAGCATGGGTTACAATGGCACGATTGCCCTGTAGGGGTTTTTTCAAAAAGCTGAATAGCTGGGTAAGGTAATTTTCAGGAAATACCCAATCCCCTTGCAGCATTTTGGCGACAAAAATACCTGCCAAAATACATGCCGCTGCCAAACTTGTGACAAAATAGCTATCGCCTGCACCCCATTTACCTGCAAGAGCAGTATTGGCCGTTGCTGCCAAAAACCACACACTGTAAAGGGATAGTCGTGTGAAATAAAGTTCATACGCGACCATCAATCCAGCCAACATCAATATAGGCCAATGGAGACGCAGATACTGCTTTATCAGCCCAGAAAATTGACCCGGCACAAATGGATTGACATTTGAGGCAATGATATTGGTGTACCAATAGCCATTGGTAATGACGTATAAAATCGCAAAAATCGCGCCCGCGGCGGTGATCACTCCCGCGCCATAGATAATTGCTCGGCGGGGATTGCGTAGGAACATCCATAAAAAGACCGCCACTACTGTCGCATAGGCGAGTTGTTTGGTATAACCCGCTGCGACTAGAAGCATACATCCAAGAATGAGTACACGCCGTCTTTTATGTTTCTCAGAATCGGGGTATTCATGGGCCACTGTTGCTAATACGACGGCTAATGTTTCCAGCATGACCATAAACAAATGCTGTCGGAGCAGAGGGGCGATGTGATATACGTAGTTTGAGGCGAGAAAGGCCAACCCTGCAATCAGGCTAACTGTTTTGTAGCGGGTTTGGTGATGTACGGCCCAACCAATTGCACCTGCCGTGACCAGTGTGGCTATGAAGACAATCAACCGACCATACCAATATTCTGGGCCAAAAATCCACACGAACGGCACCATCACCACATGATAAAAGGGCGGGTAGCCACTGGCATAAAAGGGGAAGGGGTCGTTATCGCAGTAGGGGCATTTGCCGTCCGCTATCAAGATAGCATTATTCAACTCCATCCCTTCCGCTTGGTCATAGTCGAATGGGAATTGGATAAGATTGATGCCAAAAGCGAGATAGATGAATAAGTGTCCCGCCAAAATCAGCACCAGTAAGGCAAGCAGGCCCTTTCTGAGCCATGCCCATAAGTTCTTTTCAGTTTTGACGGGTTGTAGAATGTCCATTGAAGGAACGGCACTTGTCATGAGATTCCTTTTAGATGAGTATGCCAATCAACCAGCCCACTACATAGGCGATGCCGAACCAGCGATGCAGTCGAGCCGTACGTACAAATACTTGATGGAGCTCCGCTGGATTATCTTTATGCTGGGCCATCATGCAGAGTACCACGGCTTCTGCCAGCAAGAATATGACAATTAAGGTCATTACAGGCGCGATATTGAGGATGACCAAAATCAGCGTTGCAACAAATGCCCCCGCTGTCAGGAATTGATATTCTAAGACCGCAAAACGTCGCCCGAAAATAACGGCCAGTGTACGTTTGTTTCTGGCTTTGTCGGCCTCTAGGTCACGCAGATTGTTGGCATGTAGGATATTGGCGACCAAAAATGCAATCGGCAACGATGCCCAAATGGTATCGTTATTGACTTTTTCCGCCAATACATAATACGTGCCTAACACAATCAACGGCCCCATAAAAATGAATACCGCGATTTCACCCAAGCCGATATAAGCTAATGGTAGCGGGCCTGCGGTGTATAAAATTACCACGATGGCCCCGCCTACACCCAGCCACAGTACCAATAGCCCGGTCACGGCAACAAAGTACAGGCCGATCAAGCAGCCTAGAACCAGCGTGACAATACCGCCTACTAAAACTTGGCGAGGAGTGAGGACGCCGCGTGCGATAATCATGCCGAGGCCATGGGTTTTGCCTTCATCCGCACCCTTTTTGTGATCAAAATATTCATTGAGGAAATTGGCGCTGATTTGTAAACATAATACCCCAAGTAGGGCCAATAGAAAGCGCAAGAGGTTAAATTGATCGTGTTCCCATGCCATTACCCCACCGAGGGCGACGGGGATATAGGTTGCGGTGAGGCTGCGTGGACGGGCCGCTTGATACCAAATATTCAATTGTTTTTGCCAAGTTGCTGTCGCGGTTGTGTTTGTCATTGATTATTCCATTTCTGATGCGTGCCACATTGTAGCGAACCCATCCCGCGATAAGCAATATGCAAGCAAACAGGTGTTCGGTTTTTCGCAAATTTGTGCTAAAATTCGACAGTCCCTATTTCAAGGAGAAAAGTGAATGGCTGACCCAACGACGAAACTACTTTCGTGGAATGTGAATGGCATCCGTGCCGTCTACAAAAAAGGCTTTTTGGATTGGTTTGCCTCAGTCTCACCGGATATTTTGGCACTGCAAGAAACCAAAGCCCATCCCAACCAATTAGAAGCTGCCTTACGCGAAGTTGCAGGCTATAAATCGTATTGGGTGGCGGCGGAGAAAAAAGGTTACAGTGGGCTAGCCGTCTATAGCAAAGTGGAGCCGTTGGAAGTGTCCTATGGACTCGGTTTGCATGAATTCGATATCGAAGGGCGTGTCCTAACCGTCGAATATCCCGCGTTCACCTTCATCAATGCCTATTTCCCTAGTGGGACGACTGGCCCAGAGCGGGTGGCCTATAAATTGGCGTTTAGCGAGGCGTTTATCAGTTACTGCGAAAACTGTCGTACCAAAGGTAAGCCCGTTGTTTTTTGCGGGGATGTCAATATTGCCCATCAAGCCATTGATTTGACTAATGCTAAACAGAATGAGAAAAATTCGGGGTTCTTGCCCGAAGAACGGGCATGGATGGATAAAATTATCGGCTCAATGGGTTATGTGGACACTTTCCGCCATCTCTATCCTGATACCACAGGACGTTACTCATGGTGGACAGTACGGTCAGGGGCACGCGAAAAGAATATTGGTTGGCGGCTGGATTATTTCATCATGTCACCAGAGTTGAAGCCCGTCCTTAAAGAAGCGGTTATTCTGGCGGAGGTGATAGGATCGGATCACTGCCCGGTAGGTATTGAATTGGCACTGGATTTATCCAAACCCTATTCAGGCAGTGGCAGTTGATTCGCTTTCAAAACAAAAGTTTTGCGATGGTCGTCAGTATGACCATGAGTCCAGACGGCCTGTATGTGGGCGGCTGTGCCATAACCAACGTTGTTTTGTAGCTGATAGACCTCGTTATATTGTTTGGCAAGTTCCCGTACCAAAATATCATGCTGGGTCTTGGCAAGGATAGCCGCACAGGCAATTGAAAGACACAGCATGTCGCCTTTAACAATCGCTTTGCTGGGAAGTTCCAATTTCGAGAGGTTCATGCGGCTGTCGGTCAGCAGGAAATCGATTTCGAGAGAGGAGCGCCCCTGCAAATCAGCATAAGCGCGATAGCCTGCCTCTGAAACTGCGCCTGTTATACGGATTTTGTCTACCTCTTGAGCCGAAGCCACCCCAACACCCCAACCAAGCGCGACCCCTTTGATCTTATCGGACAGCCGATAGACCTTGTTCCGAGATATTTTTTTGGAATCGCGCACTTCGTTTAATTCCTGCGTCAAATCATCTAAATTTTGGGAAGGCAGGACAACCATGCCGACACAAACCGGGCCAAAGATGCTGCCTCGTCCAGCTTCATCTACTCCGGCAATTGTCTTATACCCTTCGGCATAGAGGGCTCGTTCTTCGTTTAGGGTGGGCATAGGTGTTTTATTTTTCATGGTGGGAGAGACCTGAGACCTCTCGAAAAATCCACAATTTTTGGCGACCACTATACTACATTGGTTATTATCGCTGACAAGGTAGAGCAAGCAAAGGATGGGAAAATTATGGCGCGGGAAGTGGTGATTGTGGAGGCGGTTCGCACCCCGACAGGCAAACGGGATGGTGGACTAAGTCGGCTTCATGCAGTGGCGTTAGGGGCGATTCCGGTCAAGGCGATATTTGATCGCACAGGACTTGATCCTCTGAAAATAGAGCTGGTGTTGTGGGGGTGTGTTTCGCAAGCAGGTGAGCAGGCTGTGAATGTGGGCCGACAGGTTTGGCTTCACGCTGGATTGCCGATAGATGTCCCCGCCACGACGCTTGATACCCAATGCGGCTCCAGCCAAGAAGCACTCAATCTGGCGTATGGCATGATTGCCAGTGGGCAGGCTGATGTGATGGTGGTCGGTGGGGTCGAAAGTATGTCGCGTGTGCCGATGCTCTCGACTATCAAAAATGGGCCGGGGTTTCCCTATACACCCGAAATTTTGGATGTTTACCCAATTACCCATCAAGGAGATTCAGCCGAGATGATGGCCGAAAAATGGTCTATTACACGTGCTGAGGCCGACCAATTTAGCCTACAAAGTCATCAACGTGCTGCCCATGCCACGCAACAAGGTTGGTTCTCGCGTGAGATCGTGCCCGTCGAAACGATAGACGAAAATGGCAACCATGTCACTATCTGCAATGATGAAGGTTTCCGGGCCAATGCCTCACTGGAAAAAATGGCGACATTAAAACCCGCCTTCAAAGAAAATGGTATTGTGACAGCGGCAAACTCTAGCCAGATTTCGGATGGGGCGGCGGCATTACTGGTCATGGACGCCGACACCGCGAAAAGATTAGGTCTCAAACCCCGCGCTCGAATGGTGGCTCAAACACTGGTTGGGGTTGACCCCGTGTTGATGCTCAGTGGCCCCATCCCTGCGACCCGCAAAGTATTGGCTCGGGCTGAGTTGACCCTAGGTGATATTGACCTAATTGAAATTAATGAAGCGTTTGCGACAGTGGTGTTGGCTTGGGAGAAGGAATATCACCCCGATATGAGTCGCGTGAATGCACATGGCGGGGCTATTGCGCTGGGCCATCCATTGGGGGCATCGGGAGCGCGATTGATGACGACGCTGCTGCACGCTTTGGAGACCCACGATAAACGTTATGGCCTGCAAACCATGTGCTGTGGGGGTGGTTTGGGCACGGGTACGATTATTGAGCGATTGAGTTAGAGAGAGGGGTTGTCGATAAACCACTCTCTTCATTTAGTTCACGGTGTCAGTGTATTTTGTGGGGTTGGATTGGAGGCGGTGCTAATCGGTTGGGCATCATAGACCAAACCTGAGCCAATGTTAAAGTCCGCCATTGTTAGCGGTAGCATCCCCCGCGTAGATACGACGCCGGTCAATACCCGACAAGCGGCTTGTTGGGCTTCAGCTATATTGGCATAAGCGGCTACATAGCCACTCGGTCTAAACTCTGGCTTGATAAATTCCCAGTCGTAAGGGGTAGCCAGCGAAACAACCAACGTTTTTTCAGGAGGCAGACGTTCAATCAGAGCCGCTTGTTCGGTGTTGACATACAAGGTCTCGACAAAAATAATGATTTTGTCGGCGGTCTGGCCCAATTTGCGCGTGGCGGTATATTCCCAATCAGCGACGAAATAGGTATAACCCAAAACTTGAGCGTCGGGTAGATATTGGGTACAGGTTTTGCCGATGTCGCTGTAAATGGCAGGGAAAATTAAGGCCACGTTATCGGTAGGGCGGAGGGGCAGCAGGCTATTGGTATCGCTTAAAACCGTCACCGCCGATTCAAAGGCGCGTTCCATGATGGGTGAGGTTAGGTCTTGTTGGATGCGGGTGGCGGGATTGGCAGAGTCAAGAGGTTCCCAATCTAACAAATTGTGGCGGGCCTTCAACAACAAAATACGCCGCACGGATTCATCAATGCGCTGTTCGGATAACTCTCCGTTTTTGACGGCTTCAACCACTGCCTCCATTGAGGATTTTTGTTTAGCAAAGGCCATGTTCGGCCCCATTGCCAAGATGTCGGCCCCGGCGTTGATTGCCATGAGGGCAGCTTCCTCGGCATTATGATGATTTAAAATCGCGCCCATGCTGAGAGCATCGGTCATAATAACCCCCTCAAAGCCCAAATCATGCCGCAAAATGCCCATCATGGTTGGTGAAAGCGAGGCGGGGAGGTTTTCGACAGGTTCAATGGCGGGGTAATATAAATGCCCAACCATGACGACTTCAGCCCCATATTCAATGGCGAGGCGAAAAGTTTGCAAGTTGCGGTCTTCGAAAGCTTGGCGGTCAATATCCACGACAGCTAAATCGGTGTGGCTGTCGGTGCGGGTGGGGCTGTGACCGGGGAAATGTTTAACTACTCCGATAACACCCGAATCGGCCATGCCCCTCACCATTGCGCCCGAAAGCTCACCCACGACTACTGGGTCTTCACCCATGGTGCGCTGAAAAAGTACACTGGTCGGGGTCAAATTGTCAAAACGGGTGGTCAAATCTACGACTGGGGCAAGATTCATGTTGACGCCAACACCCTTGATTTCGCGCCCAACTGATTGCCCAACTGCAAAGGCGATGTCAGGATCAGCCGCCGCACCAAGATAAAGCGGTTCGGGGAAGTGGGTAAAGCCATTGACCAGCCGCCACACCCGTCCGCCTTCTTGATCAACCGCTACCAACATGGGAATACCGCTGCTTTCCATCGCAATTTGCTGCAAGACATTGATGTAATCAGTGGTTTCGGTGGTGGATTGATAGTCGAGATTGGAACCAAACAGGGCGATGGCACCCGGTTCATATTGGCGCAAAAAACGTTCGTTAGGGTCAGACATACGAGTGCCGTAGATGCTGACCATAAACATTTGCCCGACCTTTTGCTCCAATGTCATATTTTGGATCAGGTCGTCCACCCGCTGTTCAATGGGGTCGTCAGCGTGGACAATTGGCGGTGCTGGGTGACTGGCAAAAGAACTGCTGACAAGTGCCAGCAAAACAACACTTATCAGCAGATGTTTTTGAATCCGTTTCATTGTTACGATTTATCCGGCCCGAGATATCCTACTCGTGCTCCATCTGGTACAACACCATCTGGAAATTTATCAAAATCTTCAACATCGGCTTCACTGCCCACAATGACGTTGGCCCCAATGACAAAATTGGGGGGTACACGGGCGCTTTTGCCAACGCTGGTCAGTTGCAGTTTTTCAGGATTAGTTTCTTCACTACTGCGGCCAACCCGTGCATTTTCGCCAATGACGGCCTGCTTGTCAATGATGCAGCGTTCAACGACGGCCCCAGCTTCAATATAGGTGTCTGTTAGGATAATACTCTCGCGGATAATCGCCCCCGGCCCGACGACCACCCCCGGTGAAAGGACACTGCGTTCGACAAAGGCATGGTTTGAGATGACAGCGCCACTCGTAATCATGCTATCAATCAGTTCAACGCCGCGTTCTACTTTGACGGGGGGGCGTTCTTCGGAACGGGTGTGGATAACCCAACTACGATCATTAAGATCGAGCAATGGTGGGGTTCGCAGCAAATCCATATGCGCTTCCCAATAGGCTCCTAATGTTCCCACATCTACCCAGTAATCTTTAAAGGGGTAGGCGATGACACGCAGCTTATCCGCAATCATCTTGGGGATAATGTTTTTGCCAAAGTCATGATCAGATTTTTCGTCGGCGTCGTCCTGCTGTAAATAATAGTCAAGCACTGGCGTCTTAAAAACATAAACGCCCATATTGGCAAGGTTGCCGGGGGGATTTTTGGGTTTTTCGTAGAATTCCAGTACGTTCATTTTGTCATCGGTAAACATAATCCCATAGCGGCTGGCTTCGTGCATAGGCACTTCAATAACACAGATGGTTAGATCAGCATCATTTGATTCGTGATATTGGATGAGTTCAGAATAATCCATTTTGTAGATGTGGTCGCCCGACAAAATCAGAATGTTATCCGGCGCACCCCGGCGCACAAAATTCAAGTTTTGGGTGACAGCATCGGCAGTGCCTTTATACCAGTCAGTAGATTTGCGGCCTTTATAGGGTTGAAGCAATTGCACCCCACCCGAGAAAGATCGGTCTAAGTCCCATGGTTCGCCGCGTGCAATGTGTTCATTTAGGGAGTGGGGGCGATACTGGGTCAAGACCAACACATCAAAAATATTGGAATTAACACAATTAGACAGTACAAAGTCTAGAATGCGATATTTCCCAGCAAAGGGCACAGCGGGTTTGGCGCGTTTAGCGGTCAATACCCCTAGACGTGTGCCTTCACCACCAGCTAACAGTACAGCGCGAGTTCGCATATTTTGAAACCTCCCAAGCTCAAAAACACGGTAAAAAATTAAAAGAGTTGTAGTTTGACGTAAACGGGACGGTGGTCGGAGCCGCCGATATAGCCTTTTTGAACCACCTGTACTGACCCCGGCACGATATATTGAGCCAAAGCGGGGGACAACAAAAGATAGTCAAGTTGGCTATATTGGTTTTCTTTTTTCCAATAATGTGTCCAACGTTTTGATGTATCCTGAACCAAATCTAGGACATTAAATAGACGCAACTGCGGATCGCGCAATAATGGGGCAAGGGTGGCCGCGTCCGGTGTGTCGTTGAAGTCGCCAGCGATGATGAAAAAATCGTTGGGGTTGGGGAAGCGCGCTTTGACAATTTGAGCAACAGCGGAAGCCTGTTTCCAGCGAAGGCGGTCATTTTCGGCAGTGGCGGCGGGGCGATCAGCCGATTTGACTTTGGGATCAATGAATTTACTTTTGAAGTGATTGACAAAGATGGTGAACAAGCGTTGATAGGGGTTGTCTGGGTGCATCACTTCTACTTCAAGCAGGTCACGCGAAAACAGCTTGCGCCCGGTGTCCTTGTCGCGAATAAACTGATAGGATACCACTTGACCAAGGGGTAGGGTGCTCGCAAGGGCAACATCAATACCGCGTGGGTCGTTGCCGGGAATAAGGGCTAAATCTTTAAAATGGCGTCCTAGTTGCGACACATTGAATTCATAAAGAACGCCCTTGTCTTCAACTTCTTGCAAAGACAGTACATCGGGTTCGTCTTCACGTAGGCGCTGGCCCAGTTGAAAAAGCTGGTCAAGGTCTTTGGCTTTGGTAGCGCGTGGACTCCATGTGTCATCGCTGTAACTATAGGGATCGTCAAAACGGTCAAACAAGTTATTGACGTTATAAGTGCCGACTGTAATGGGGCGACTTGCCATGTATGACCAGACTCCTTACCAGAAGAAAATGATAACAGGATAACGCTTAATGAATGTCTAGTATGGCGAGAAGTGGGCCTTTTCGCAAATATCAATCAGGCTGTATGAGAAGTTTCGACATTGACTGTCCTAGGCTTGGTCGTCTATGCTGATAAAGGCATCGAGAGGCACATATGCGAGTTTGCGAAAATGCACAAATATCGAAATCAGATCATTGGCAGCCTTATTTTTATGCTGGCAGTCGTGATTGGGGTGATTGTTTTTTTCAACGCCCGTGACTTGGCAAAAAAATTGGGTGAATTCCCATTATGGATATTTATACCCGTCATTGCCTTGAAATGGGTCAATTGGGCGTTGCGCTATTTTGAATGGCAATATTTCTTGCGGGTGATTGGGGTCAAAGCGACGTTACGTGGCGAAACGCGACCCGCAACCGAAACCCAACCTGCAACGGTAAAGATTCGAGACAGCTTTATTTTATGGATGGCGAGTCTACCCTTAGCCTTGAGCCCCGGCAAAGCAGCAGAGGTAGTTAAAGCCCTTGTTTTCAAAAATATGACGGGTGTACCCGCCTCTCGAACAGTGCCGATTATTATCGCTGAGCGGCTGGTGGATGGCATTGCGGTGGTGTTGTTGGTGATGGTGTCGGCCCTGATTGGGGGGAGCAAATTATTTAATTCAGATGCTGTCAATCAAGGTTACGTGCAAGCCCTCATCGTTTTTTCGATTTTGTTCATGGTCGCGGTGATTCTGGTGGTACAAGTGCGATCACTGGCGATGACCCTTATCCACTTGATAGCACGCCTACCCTTCATTGGCCGTTTTCAACATTCCTTGCTGGTCATTTATGAAAGCAGTTATGAGATGGCCCGCTTGCGCCACATCGCCCGAACGGTTGGTTTTGGAATAGGGGCGTATTTTTGTGACTGTGTGGGTTTTTATTTGATGCTTTTGGGGTTGGGTGAAAAGGCCTCGGCAGAATTATTTACACAAGCCGTTTTTATTCTTGGTTTCTCAGTGGTCGTTTCGGCGCTCAGTGCCTTACCGGGGGGAGCCGGTGGCCGTGAGTTTACTATCGGGGCAATGCTGACCGGAATTGTGGCAATGGAAAAAAGTGCGATAGGGGCGGCGGTATTGATGATTGGTATTTTCCAAGTGTGGTTTGGGGTATTGGTTGGCATTGTGTTGGCTTTGATTTTCCGTAAGCACCTTTTCCCCCCAAGTTTGGAAGCCGAAATTCAAGCCTACGAGCGACACAAAGAGGAACATACTCCAGTATTGGCATAACTTGAGGTGAATATGGGTAATTCGTATTTTATTGGGGACGTGCATGGACATTTGGATAAGCTGATAGCACTATTGCGAAACGTTCAGTTGGTGGATGAAAAACTGCGTTGGATAGGCCAAGAAGCCACCCTTTGTTTTATGGGGGATTTTGTAGATCGCGGGCCAGATGGTATAGGTGTGATTGATTTTGTGATGGGTTTGCAGCGGGAAGCCGCCGATGCTGGTGGCCGAGTGCTCGCTGTGATGGGTAATCATGATTTGATTTTGGTGGCTGTGCGATTTTTCCCTCAGGCCTTATTAGCTTATGACGGCTCCACTTTTTTGACGAATTGGCGGCGGAATGGTGGAATTACTTCGGATTTGGAACGGTTGAATTCATCGCATGTGGAATGGTTATTAGAGTTGCCTGCGATGCTGAAGTTAGGCAAATTGCTCGTTGTTCATGCCGATGCGTGGTTTTATACCCGCTATGGTAGGACGATTGATGAGGTCAATTATGTCTTTCGACAATTATTTGAGGATAAAGATACCGATGGGCTAGATCGGTTGCTAGAAGATTTTGCCGAGCGATTTACCTTCCGAGATTTCACCAAAGCCACTGAATTTATGCAGCGTTATGGGGATACTCGTACTCGGCAGATTATTCATGGTCATACGCCCATCACGAAATTATCAGGGCAGCCTTCCGAGAAGATTACGACTCCCTATGTTTATGCTGAAGGGTTGTGTATCAACATTGATGGTGGGATGTATTTAGGTAGTCCCGGCTTTGTCTATCGGCCTGAATAAAACAGGGGATACCCTTGTCAGTAAGGTCTGACCGTGCTACAATGCGCTTCACAATTTGATAGTGTGGGATAGTTTAATCGGCAGAACAGTGGACTCTGGATCCATTAGTCCTGGTTCGAGTCCAGGTCCCACAGCAAATAAAAAGAGCAGAAAATTTACAGTTTCTGCTCTTGTAATATATTTTCCGCAAAATGCCGAACTCTCAACCCTTCCAATCCACAACACTTTTAGCCTGATAGCTAGCCATACTTGCTATATGTGGTATGACGGGCTAGGCAAAAATATGCAAGAAACCCACCTCAGTGCTGGGATGGGCTTGCTCTGTGCTAGTTAATTAGCGGATGACCTGTTCCCAAAGGTAGAGTAATACTTGGTTTACGATTAAACACTCAACGGCTAACATGCCGCCGGTTTTCCACCATGTACCCCAGCTTGATTTCACTTTGGCGTTGGCAATGATGTTGGCGGTGCTGCCAATGGGGGTCAGATTGCCTGCAACCACCGCTGCGGATAGCAACGAGAACCACAAGCCCTGCGTTTCAAAACCACGATCCCCTAACGCAATAATGATGGGTGCAATGATAGCAATCGCGATCACATTGTCCATAAAGGCCGTCACCAGTGCGGCAACCAGCACAATGACTATTCTAACTGCGACTTCATTCGTGCCGAAGGTGGTATAAATTTGTTCGGCTGCCGATTCGGTTAAGCCACTGGTTTCTAAGCCGTGCGCGATCCCGAACAAAAAGACGATGAAGAACAAGGTGTTCCAAGGGAGTTCGCGCAAGACAAGTTCAGTATGCCGTCCATAGCTGCTACCAATAAAGAGGGTGGTGGCAAATAGAGCCAGTACGAAGATTCCGAGGCCGGTTTCTGGGCTGGAATTGAGGAGATTAGAAATGGGCGTCGCCATTACCAAGCCAATAACCCCGATGCTAAATAAGCCATGCAGTAGTGGAATTGGCACGGCCTGATGTTCAACCGGATGCACATCTTTGCCGGTGGCTGTTTCCTCGTACTCAATCACTTCAAACTGATCAACATGATCTTCCAATATTTCAAAATCGGCGGTTTCGACGGTGACCGATTTAAATTCCCCAATGAGGTTAGGGAATTTATAACGAACGCGGACGGTAAAGTAGGCCAGCGTCAGCATTCCCGGCAGCCAAGCATAGGTAATAAAATCTACGGCTGTTAAGCCAGAAATGACCGAAATCGCAATGCCAACAGGATTACCCAGCGGTAAAAACTGCGACCCGATGTTGGTAGCACTCACCAATAAAATAACAATGGCGGTCCAAGAAGCCGCTTTTAACTTGAGATTCCCTTTAGGCGTAAAGCCGATAATGGCTCTGGTCACAAAATACCACAGTACAATGGAGTTGACCTCATCAATTAACGCGGCGGAGCAGGCAGCCAGCACACATAAGAGGGCAATGAGGGGGAAGCCATGCAACTTGCGGGGCAAATAGCGTTCAATCAGATGATCAAAGTATTTGGTGTGGTTCAAAAAATCAACCCAAGTAAGCAGGGCAACAAGTTTGATGAACAGTACCCACTCCATGTTTTCGATAATGCCGTGAAAATCCCCTAAGCCCCCTAATGGGAGCATCATTAAGGCCACAATGACCAATGGCATCCGCTCTTCACCAAACAGTATTGTGCCTGCGATGGCGGTAACTAGAGCGGTAAGGGCCACGGCCATTTCCCCATTCGGCAGCAGCATCGCGGCTAATATCCCCGTGATAAGCACACTGGTTGCCCAGATAGTTAATTTTCTGACATGGGGATTGTCGGGTAGCCATTTAGTGAGGGCTTCGGTTGGGAGGGATTGGACATAACCCATCAATAGATTCGCGGGTGGCAATTTTTCTGGAGTTTCCAAATAATTCGACATGATGCTCCGTCCTAACTTTGTTCATCGGCAAGAAATACAACGGAGAAAACAGATACCATAATTTATTTGAATGCCTAAAGAAGCCCTAAAAGACACATTACCTAAGATTTTTTGATATGACACATAGTAAAGACATTTAAGAAATTATTTTTTGGCAAGATGCACAAATCACCCATACTTGATTTGTCAATATACACAAATAACATTGATCAACATTGAGAATGGAAACACCAAAAACCAAACCGGAAATTGTTATTTCTAAGGACAGCGCTAATTTCAGATTGAATTTTTAAGAGAGATACCTTCTTCACGGCCAAAACTAAAGAGTTTTACATCAATAGTCTGATATTGGGTGGGGAACTAAAAACAACCCACGAATAGGTTGCCTTGAGTGTAAAGTTATGGAGGTAGACTACGGCCTATTTGCGAATTTGGGCTCCATCGGTTAGTAGTGATTAATCCCGAAGGCACGCTCCAAATTGATGACAAAGGCAATGCCATTGTTGGGTTGACGCAAATCCCCTAGAATTTTTTCCGTAACCGCCACTAATTTGTCTACCAAAGTATCATCATCTATTACGGTGAAAATAATCAGACTGCTAGAATCTATCTGATTAAGTACCTCCAACATGGAAATCGTGCCGGACAGGATTTCGGTATATTTGGCGGCTTTTTGCAGACGGCGTAGACCATGACTTTCGACTAATGTCACCCCCGGTGCTCCGACCTGCTGCCATGCTTCCCCAATATTATGACCTTCTTCAATCCGGGCGGTAATCAGAACGACCAGCTTGGACATATTTTGGATTGACCTCTCGAACAGGTGCTGATTCCCGAAAAACACGGCGTACCAGCGGCGGTGTGATAACTGTCGTCAGTATAATGACTAGAAAAAGAGATGCAAATAGGGAGTCGTCTGGCGCAAACACACCAGTGGTTAAACCTAATGAGGCCATAATCAGCCCAACTTCACCGCGTGAAATCATACAGACCCCTAGTCGCAACGATTCTTGGCGACTAAATCCGGTGAGATAAGCTCCCATGCCACTGCCGACGATTTTAGAAATCACCGCGACACCTAACAGCGTTATGGCGAAGGGCAAAGATTTTAGTGGGAAGCTGCTGAGGTCGGTTTGGAGGCCGACACTGATAAAAAAGATGGGCACAAGAAAAGCATAAGCAATATTGGCGATGGCAACATCAATTTGATGCTTGATGATTTCATGTGAGCGACTTAGGCCTACCCCAGCAATAAATGCTCCTGTGATGGAGGCCACCCCGCCAAAATAGGCGGCTGACCACCCAAAAAATAAAGCCAACATCAGGGCTATGCTGGGGATACCATAGGAGGCTTTGATGTCGGGCCGACTATTGAGCCGATTCATTAAACGCGGTAATGCAAACCATGCAATCACCAAAGCGATGCCTAAATAAAAGCCCATTCGCAAGGTGATTTCCACGAGTTCGCTGGCTTGGATATGACCACCACTGGTGATAGGAATTGCCAACGATACCAATAAAATCGCCGCCACGTCATCTACCAAAGCCGCTGCCAACAAAGCATTGCCTTCTTTGGTTCGTAACACCCCGATTTCTAAGAGTGCCTGTGCCGAGATGCTGACTGAGGTGGCTGATAGCACGACCCCTGCTAAGAGAGCCGCCTGCCACCGTTCACCGAACAATAAGACCAGCGGCAGCGTCATGATGACAGGTAGAATGGCCCCGATAATGCCAGCAGATGTGGCGACATTACCAACTTTGGCAAGTTCTTTGAGGTGCACATCCAACCCAACTTTAAACATCAGTAGCAATACCCCCAGTTCGGCCAGCTCGTGAATGGCCTGGTCTAAATGGGCTTGTTGCAGGTCGAATAGATGCAGGTGCAAAAGATCAAGCACGGTGGGGCCAAGCAAGATGCCAATGAGCAATTCACCGAGGACGCGAGGTTGATCAAATTGACGGGCAAGAGTGCCAGCGATGCGGGAGGCCATCAAGATGACGCCGAGTACCAGAAATAGGGCAATAACTGGATTATCTTCCATAATCCGTGTCTCCTCCCGCAGCGGTATTGGGTGTGATGCTTATTAAGAAACGGATAGGGTGCTAAGGTCGTTTCTCGAAAGTCAGGAACATTGTAGCCATAAGTCATGGGCTAGCGTTTATGTGTATTGCCGAATAGCCCTCCGAGCACTTCATTCAATATCCCACCTCCGCCGCCGAGCAGGCCACCCGCCTCGTGCATGGCCTTGTCAGGGGTCATGTCGAGATTGATAAGGCGCAGGACACCGAAAAGGACAAGAAACAGGGTGCCAGCACTGGCAAAACACAGAATCGTACCAACGCAGGCCATGCCACCAATAAATTGGTTGCTAAAGGTGTTTTGGTCAATACTGGAAAGGTAAATCGCTCCACCAATCAGCGCGAGGCTGGTGATGACCAATGCCACAACCCGCATACAGCCTTTGCCGGGGAGGCAACCATCACCCCCTCTGTTTTTGGCTCCACGGGCGGCGGCGAGCACCAACAGACCGACGAATAGAATATCTTGCCAGTTGAAGCTAAATCCACCAGTCTTGCTGCGCTGGGGCGCTTGATTATCCGCCGCATACCGATCATCGTCATAGTCCTCTTGTGGCTCATCGCGCACTGGGTCACGATAGGGCCGCTGGGCCGGTGGGGTAGATTTGGGGGGACGGGTTGTCCGCCGCCCCCGATAGGGATCACCCATAACTGTTATTCCTCGAGTGTGCTCAAATCGCCTAACGGCAAGCCTTGTGCCTGTGCTTTTAACACACGGCGCATAATTTTACCGCTGCGGGTCTTGGGAAGTTTATCCACAAATTCGATTTTGCTGGGGACGGCGATTGGCCCGACTTCATGGCGGATATGATCTTTGAGTTTATCCACCAACTCGGCGTTGCCCTGCCAACCTTGTCGCAGAATGCAATAAGCATAGATGACGCTGCCTTTGACTTCATCAGGCACACCAATGACGGCAGCTTCGGAGACAGCGGCATGACTGACCAAGCCAGACTCAATTTCGGCAGTCCCCAGACGATAACCACTGACTTTAATCACATCATCAATACGCCCGATAATCCACACATAACCATCTTCATCAAAACGGGCCGAGTCACCTGCTAAGTACCAACCCTGTTTTTCATAAGCCTTCCAATATTGATCCACATAGCGCTGATCGTCGCCATACACGGTACGCAACATGCTGGGCCACGGTTGTTTAATAACCAATTTACCATCTACTCCGGGCGGGCAAGACTGGCCGTCCTCGTCCACAATATCAATTTCGATACCGGGGAAGGGACGGGTAGCGCTACCGGGTTTGAGGCTGACGGATGGCAGGGGGGTAATCATGAAACCGCCTGTTTCGGTTTGCCACCATGTGTCCATAATCGGGCAGCGTTCTTTGCCAA
This sequence comes from Chloroflexota bacterium, assembly GCA_016234595.1. Lineage (GTDB taxonomy): Bacteria > Chloroflexota > Anaerolineae > Aggregatilineales > J027 > CFX10. The sequence goes on from JACRBG010000027.1 coordinate 111,942, forward strand.
TGACGCGGTGATACCATTTCCATGCCTCGGGGTTGATGGGTTCACCCACTGAACCAAGCAGACGTAAACTGCTGAGATTGTGGCGATTGGGCCATGCCTCACCAAAACGCATCAAGCCACGAATGGCGGTTGGAGCAGTGTAAAGGATGCTGATACCGTAATATTCAATCATCTTCCACCAGCGATTGGGGTAGGGATGATTGGGCGCACCTTCATAGAGGAAACCCGTCGCACCGATAATAAGGGGAGCGTAGACAATGTAGCTGTGGCCTGTAATCCAGCCCGGGTCTGCTGCGCACCAATAGCGGTCATCATCATTGACGTCGAAGACCCATTTTAATGTAGTGCTAGTATAGACCTGATAGCCGCCGTGTGTATGCAAGACGCCCTTGGGTTTACCCGTTGTGCCACTGGTGTAAAGAATAAACAGAGGGTCTTCGGCGTCCATCACTTCAGTTTCGCACTGCGTCGCTGCGATGGGCAAGCCCATGAGATCATGCCACCAATAATCGCGACCTTGTTCCATTTTGACACCGTGCCCCGTGCGTTTAAATACAATCACGGTTTCGACAATCGGCTGACGATGAACAGCTTCGTCTACGACCTTTTTGAGTTCAACAATCTGACCGCGCAACCATGAGCCGTCTTGAGTGACGATCACGCGGCTTTGAGCGTCCTCGATGCGGTCGGCAAGGGCCTGTTCACTAAATCCGCCGTAAACAACCGAGTGAATCGCGCCGATTTTAGCACAGGCCAACATCGCAATGACTAATTCGGGGACACGCCCCATATAAATTGTCACCCGGTCGCCTTTGCGAACGCCCATGCTGCGCAAGACATTGGCGAATTTATTGGTTTCTTGCCATAGACGCCAATAGCTGTAGGTATGCTGGTCGCCCGGTTCGCCTTCCCAGATGAGGGCTAGTTTATTTTTGCGCCATGTTTTGACGTGCCGATCCAACGCATTATAGGCGATGTTGGTTTTGCCACCGACAAACCATTTAAAAAAGGGTGGGTTGCTTTTGTCTAGGACTTTTTCCCACGGGGCAAACCAATGGAGTTCTTTGGCTTGTTCGGCCCAAAAGCCTTCAGGATCAGCGGCAGCACGTTTATAGAGTGCTTCATAATCCTTGATGTGGGCGTTTTCGACAATGGAGGGGGAGGGGTGATACCAATCATGCGTGTTGATGTTAAAGTCGCTCATGGCACGTCAAAAGCTCCTAAAAATCCTAGCGGGTATTTTTTAAAAGTAATGCTCTACGGCAGGGCCTATAGTGCATCAAATTGGCGGGGAATGCAAATTCTGATTGCAAAAATAGGACGGCATTTATTCATACCAAAGAGGGAGTTTTATCTGTTAAAGTGCGAAAAGAAAGACGGTTAATATTGACTGTAAAACGGTAGGGGATTGTCAAGTGGTGTCATGAAATTAGGAGAATAGGCGATAATTGGCCGTTATAAGCGGGAACTTGCGATACGGGAGGCTTCGACGAAGATTTAGACGATGCTGAGTTAGCAGATGGGGAGAGGGGTGCATCGTTGGGATGATACACCCCCCTGCAAAGGCTTTTATTGGGCGCTAGGTGTGCCGAATTGGAACGGCGTGACCGTTGGTGGGAAGCGCATGTAAATGGTGGGTGAGGGAATTAGGGTAGGAGCTTCGGGGGATGCACCCAACCATGTGCGCCATTGACGTTCAATTTCGGCAACGGGTAGACCTGTGACTTGCTCTAAAATGAGGTTGAATTCATCGGAGTCGTTGCGATAGACGCCTTCTTCGAGCAATTGCACAATTTGAAGATGGGCTTCGGGGCCATAGTTATCAATGAGCCATTTGTTGAAGGTGTAGCCGAGGTCATAGCCTAGGCGTCCACGCTCATCGGGGCCGAGGTCATTCGGTACGGGGCCAAGCCCTTGTAACAGTGGCGGAATATCATAAAAGGTTGCCAGATCGCGTACCCGCTGCTCGTAATCATAACCCTGCGTGATTTCAAAATAGGTGGCGTTGCCTTCAATCCACCAACCGGGCGCACGTAAGTCATACAAGTCGGCTTGGTAGAGATGGGCGACTTCATGAGTCACTGTGCCATAGGCCAATTCTTCCAGATCACCAAACAAGAAGGCTTGCACGGTTGCACCCCAATAATCGGTAGTCTGGCCTGCCAAAATTGTGTTATTGGTGTTGACGGTCACGCCGCGCCATTCTAGGAAGGTATCGTAATCGAAAAACAGGATGGCCCGCGGTTTGTAGGACAATTGACGACCAAACAGGGCGATGTAATCGGCACGGCGCTCTTTCATCGCATCAAAGGTCATCTCAATGATGTCTTTGGAGAGGCCATCTTCGACAAATACGATGATGTCATCGGATTCGGCCCGTATCCAATTACGGGTATCGTCGGAATATTCCGCACCCAAAATCCATTCGGTTTGATAGCTGTTGCCCACACTGTCGGTAAACGACCAGCGATAATTGACAGCGACCCACGGGGGGACGCGGTTGCTGGTGGCATCCCAAACGGCGGTGGCTAAACCGGATGTGGCATCGACTTCACCAATGGCACGGGCACGGTCAGCATCGGGGTTGTGTGACCATTGGACTGAGGCCGATACGACAGGGCCTTTGCTGCTGGTCGGCTTGGCACTGAACTCGAAACCATTGGGATAGTTGCTTTGAAAGGTGAGGTCAGTTACTGTCCATTCGGCATCGCCTGTACTTTCAGCGGGTTCGTCATAGGGGTTGGCTGTGTCGGGGGTCAAAGAAGCATTCCCCGCTCCGGAGGATGGGGTAGGAGTGGGAGTTGCGCCGGACTGGGCGGTGGCTTGTAATCCGACGGTACCGAGCATAACGGTTACCAACACCACACTGAGGGTGATGGCAATAAGTCCAAAACGAGTTGGCAATTGATTTGAGGGCATAGTATTCGAGATTATCCTTGTTTGAAAACTCTATCTATCTCATTATAGAGGACGTATGGAGGGCCCAATTGGTTTCATGACGATTTCCCAACAGTTGGAAGTTTCGGAAGTTAGAATCTTGTTGGGGAGGCTTGCAATCTTGGGTGGGTTGGGGCATTCTTGAGGGCAAGCACAATTGTTCTGCCAGCAATATGAAGTGGGCAACTCATGAAGTGAGTAACTCGATGGCGCGAACCAATAAATCTATTCGACCAGCGCAGGATTTTGAAAATCAACCGACGACGCCCATTATCCCCTTCCGCTCCAAACCAATTCAACCCTCATCTGATTTTATTAGCCTACGAACCCGTTTGCTTGTGCCACTGTTTGCGGTACTGCTGGTAATTGTGACGACCGGGGCGTATCTGGTGTCGCAGAATTTGACGCGGTCACAAGATGATGACGAAGTGAAAGATTTATTGGTGCGGAGCCAAACGCTTGCGTCGCAAACCGCGCAAATTGGGGTGGATATGCGCGACGAAATCCGCCGTATCGCCTTTACCAGCGGGGTGCGTGAAAATATTGCCGCGCGAAATGGCACGGCTTTGCAAAGCTTGATCGAACCGCTAGCCGCACTCGCTGATTTTGATCTGGTGATTGTGACGGGGGCCGATTCGCAGGAAATTGTCAGTTTGCAGCGGGTGCAGGTGGATGGCTTTGACGATTATGCCGTCGCTGAGCAAAGTGATGTGTCGGGCCTTGAATTAGTTTTTGCGGCGATGAAACAAAGCCAGCAACCCCGCAGTGGTTTTGTGCAGACGGGGCAAGGCGTCATGCTGATTACCAGCGGCCCAATCTTCAGCCCCACTGACCAAATGATGGGAATTGTGACGGTAGGCCGCCGACTCGACCTTGTTTTGACTTCACTCGACAATAACCAAACGCAGAACTTAGCGTTTTTTGCGGGCGATGGGCGCTTGCTGCGGACGAGCTTGCCCGATAATGAAGCGGTTTTGAAGGCACTGAATCTCCCCAACGAGACAGTTAACCAGACATTGGGTTTGGTGGGGCAAGTGCCAACGGAAATCGTTACGCTTGACGGTCTACGTTATCAAGCAGCCTATGTGCCATTTACGATAGATACTCAACCAATTGGCCTCATTGGTATTTATCAACCGACCCATATTGCTTATAACACCGACGTGGCGCGTCAATTGACCAGCCTTACCTTTGCTTCGCTCGCCGCCGCTAGCTTGGTGGTTTTCTATTTGTTCACCGTCCGTTTATTAAGTCGGGTCAATCGCGTGCGCCGAACGGCTGAGGCCTTAGCCGCAGGTCGCTTGGAGGCTCGTAGTCGCTTACGCCCGAATGATGAAATTGGGGTTTTAGGCGGGGCATTGGATCATTTCGCGGATGTGATGGGGCAGCAAAACGATTTGATGGTCAAAAGTTTGCGGCGAGAACGACGCGAAAACGCTCGCTTAGCCGCAATTTTGGAAAGTTTACCAGATGGTCTCGTTGTCCTAGATATGGACGGACGAGTTTTGATGATGAATACACAGGCCCGTAATTTGATCGGCGGGATACGCACATTAAGAACGGCCTCCTTTCAACAATTGACAGCGGCAACCACCGAGACGTTGGGGCCAGCCCTTGCACCGGGGTTGTATTCAATGGGCCAACCCGTATCGGTGCTGCATCAAGACAAAATTTTGGAAGCACAGGTCGCCGCAATTGTGACGGTGACAGGCGGACGACTGGGCAAATTGGTCACATTGCGTGATATCACGGAGGTGGTACGGCGCGAACAGCGACACGAGGAATTGGTTGAGAAGCTGTCCGATGAAATTCACCTACCAGTATCGCATGTAGCCCAAGATGCAGCCTTACGCGCTGTAGATTTACGTGGAACGCCGACCAGTGATTCGCTGATGTTATTTGCCCGCGAAATTGCGCGAAATGCGCGTGCCATGCAGCGGATTATTGCTGAACTGCGTGAACTGAACACGATTAATCGGCAGGACGTGGAGCGCGGGCAAAGACCGATTTTACTCAGCGATTTGATTTGGCGGGTAGCGGCCCAATGGAAAAAAGCGGCCTCGGCAGCCGAAGTTCTGCTAGAGGTCAAATTGCCTACTGAAACGTGTTATGTCTTGGGTGATGAGCGCCGATTGCGTTGGGCAATTGGGAATATGGTGGATAACGCCATTAAGTATTCACAGCCGAATGGCACCATTCAGATTACAGCCATTGAGCAGGCCGAAAAGAGTGTTGCACTCATTCGGATTGAAGATCAAGGGGTAGGGATTTTGCCAAATGACCTGCCGAATATCTTCCAGCGGTTTTATCGCGGAACACCTACCCTGCCGGATGGTAAAGTCATTGAAACGCCGGGAACGGGGCAGGGGTTATATCTTTCGCGCAAGATTGTGCGGACGCATGGTGGCGAAATAATACTAGAAAGCATAGCCGGAGAGGGAACTGTTATTGAAATGACCCTGCCCTTGACCTCACCCGTTACGCTCGAAATTCCCGGTGCTGGCGAGGCGACTGATAAGTTTAAATTGCAAACTCAAGAGGTTGAGTTGCTTAAAAAACTTAGCTCGACTGAGAAAATTGAACGGAACAAATAATGTTCTTATGACGTTGACGTATAATGATAGAATGATTTTGTATCGGTAATGGAAGAATCTGAAACACTCCTATGCTGCAAAACAATCTGATCCTTCAAGAAGATGTGCGTCCCACTCGTGCTGACGCGATCAAAAACCGCGAACTGCTGCTTAAAACAGCCCAACAGCTCTTTGCCGAACATGGGGTTGAGAATGTTTCGATGTCGGCAATTGCTGAAGCCGCGGGAGTAGGCAAGGGTACGCTGTATCGCCATTTCACCGATAAAGCCGATTTGTGCCATGCCCTGCTTGATCAAGAACAGCGGGAATTGCAGGAACGCACTCTGATTCGCTTGAGTGAGGGGGGCGATCCAGTTGAGGCGTTGTGCTGGTTTTTAGCCGAGGTTGCTCATTTTGTGGATTTGAACGGTTCGATGCTGTGTGTTGGGATGGGCCAATTGGAAGCAATGGGGCTGGGACATCCGGCTCATTTGTGGTGGCGGCAGACCATCCGAGCCCTCTTGGTGCAAATAGGCCGCCCGATTGATGTGGATTACACCTCTGATATCCTCTATGTTATGCTCGACGTACATGTCGCGTATTTTCAACGTAAAGTCATGGCCTACGATTCGACTCGTATTGTGAATGGCTTGATTACGACCGTGATGCAAATTCTGGCATAAGCGGACACCAGTCCTTTTCTAATGAATTTCTAATTTACAATCGCCCCAGCCTATGTTATTCTTGATTTATTCGGACTACAGTCCGCTTGATGATGAGAGAATAACTGGGGAGAACTTTCCAATGGCTAAGTGGAATATTGACGTTGCCCATACTGGCATTAATTTTTCGGTCCGTCACATGATGGTTTCAACCGTGCGCGGTTCATTCCAAAATTTCAATGGCGTGATTGAATTTGACCCTGCGAATCCTGTGGCTGGCTCCGTTGAAGTGACAATTGATGTTGCCAGCATCAACACTGGGGCGGCTGACCGCGATAATCACCTGCGTAGCGCCGATTTCTTTGATGTGGCGAATACACCCAACATCACCTTCAAGAGCACCAAAGTTGAAGTGAAGGGCGATAACACGGGCAAAATTTATGGCGATTTGACGATTCGTGGGACGACCCACCCAGTCGTGTTGGAAACCGAATTTTTGGGCGAAAACACCAATCCTTGGGGCGCGAAGGTCGTTGGGTTTAATGCGACCACCAAGATCAACCGTGAAGATTTCGGTTTGACGTGGAATGTCGCTCTTGAAACAGGTGGCGTGCTGGTCGGCAAGGAAATCAAGATTGAGTTGGATGTCGAAGCCGCGCTGGTTACAGAACCCGTCTCTGCAAATGCGTAAATAAACACTGGTTTGTGCTGTATTGGTAAAAAAAGGGAGGGCTTAACGGCCCTCCTTTTTGATTGCTATAACCGTAAGGTACCGGTTATTTATTTAGCGCCACCATCGCCCGCAGCCCAGTGAATGAGGCCCGTGAGGATGGGGTCGGCTAGGTAGGTGTGTTTGGGCAACACCCGTACCGAAATGCCCTGTTCACCCGTTTGAGTGTAATTGAGACTGGCTTGGAAGTGATAGAGCGTGCCTTGTGGTTTGCCATCGGGTTCCATGTTGACGGCACTGCCATCTAGTAACATGCCCTTGCTGTCGAGGGAGCCAGAATAAAGCTGTACCAAAACATCATCTGGCTTTAATGTCCCCAGATTGACCCATGCCTCAACCTTGAGAGCTTCACCCACGGTGATATGTTCAGTTGAGGTGTTTACTTTCTCAATGGTGATATTCGGCCATGCCTTGCGGACATCAATCATCCAGTCGGCATATTGCTTGCCTTCTTTGAGATTATCTTTGGTCAAGGCTTGGATGCGTTCACGCGAGGGCAGGTAATATTTGGTGGTGTATTCTTCCACCATGCGGTCGGTGTTGAAGAAGGGGGAGAGAATCTTCATGCTCGATTTGACTTTGCGGATCCATTCGCGGGGGAGATTGTCGCGCCCACGATCATAGAATTGCGGGATGATGTCCTTCTCGAACATATTGTAGAGGGCTTGGCTTTCGATGTAGTCCTGAAGCTCCTCTTGCTCGGTGCTATATTCCTCACCATTCCCAATGGCCCAACCTAATTCAGGTTTATAGGCCTCGGCCCACCAGCCATCTAAGATACTACAGTTCAGACCCGCATTATAAATGACTTTCATGCCACTGGTGCCGCTGGCCTCTTGGGGACGACGGGGGTTGTTCAACCATACGTCCACCCCTTGTACGAGATAGTGGGCCATATTCATGTCATAGTTTTCAAGAAACACGACCGAATGACGAAATTCGGGTGTGCTGGCAAACTTGACGACCTGACGGATGAATTCTTTGCCGGGTTGGTCGTGCGGATGGGCCTTGCCTGCAAAGATAAATTGGACGGGGCGGTCAGGATTGTTGAGAATCCGTTCCAAGCGCACGGGATCGCGGAATAAGAGCGTGGCCCGTTTATAGGTGGCGAAACGACGGGCAAACCCGATGGTTAGGGCTTCGGGGTTCAAGACTTCTTCGGCGGATTCAACTTCTGATTGGGACATACCCCGTCGGACTAATTGGTCTTTGAGACGTGTCCGAGCAAACGCGACCAAGCGAGCACGCCGACGTTCATGTACACGCCAAATTTCGGTATCGGGGATACGGTCAACTTCGCCCCAGACACTTTCTTCGGCGGCATTGGTACGCCATGAGGGGTCAAGATAGCGGTCAAATAGACTTGCCATATCGCGGCTGACCCACGTTTTAACATGGACGCCATTGGTCACATGCTGAATCGGCACTTCAGTCTGTGGCACTTCGGGGAACAGCCACTGCCACATTTGCTGCGACACATCGCCATGTAATTTGCTGACGGCGTTGGTGGCGGAGGACATCTTGAGAGCCATCACAGGCATTGAATATAGGGTGTAATTGCCCATACGTTCGCGGCCTAGATCATGGAATTGATCGCGGGTAAGGCCCAATTCTTGCCACAGCCATGTGAGGTATTCATCAATTAGGTCATAACCAAAGCGTTCCAAACCGGCTGAAACAGGGGTGTGGATGGTATAGACGCTGCATGTTGCCAGAATATGGCGGGCTTCCTCAAAGGTGACACCGGGATTTTCTTTCATGAAAATACGGATACGTTCGAGGGCGCTAAAGGCACTGTGCCCTTCGTTCATATGAATGACTTGGGGGCGCAGATTGAGCGCTTCCAACATACGGATGCCTCCGATGCCAAACAGAATTTCCTGTTGGATACGGGTGCGACGGTCCCCACCATAGAGACGGTCAGTCAGGTTATAAAGATCGCCTGAGTTGGAGGGGTGGTTGGCATCTAGCAGATAAAGATTGACCCGCCCGACGGCCACCTTCCAGACATAGGCGTATAAACTGACTTTGCCTAAAGGCACCGTAATCACCATGCGCTTGCCATCGGCTCCCATCACAGGCCGAATGGGCAGGTTGGCATAATCATTGATAGGATAAGATTCTTGCTGGTAGCCATCTTGGTTGAGATATTGCTGGAAATAGCCTTCTTGATAAAGCATTCCAATGCCAACCAATGGAATACCTAGATCGGAAGCGCTTTTCAGATGGTCGCCAGCGAGGACGCCTAAACCGCCAGAATAGGTTTGCAAGGCTGTGGTGAGGCCAAATTCCATACTGAAGTAGGCGATATTGGCTTTTTCGGCCTTGCCGTAGGTGCGCTGATACCAAGTATCAGGGCTTTCCATATATTCATTAAAACTGTCGACGACCCGTTTAAGCTGATTTAAAAAGGAGGTATCACGAGCCGCTGCATCGAGTGTTTGCTGGGAAATCAGACCGAGCATCCAGACGGGATTATAGTTAGAACGAATCCACAGTTCACCATCGAGGCGACGGAAAAGCTCTACGGATTCATGATCCCATGACCAACGTAAATTGTATGCTAAATCAAGTAGGGGTTTCAGTTCGGGTGGGAGTTTGGGAGAGACTTCTACTGTCGTAACAGGGCGAATCATCGTAGTGGGGAACTCCTGTGTCTTATTTGCATGATAGAACTAACCTAATAAAGCCACAAAGAAAATAACTGTCACCACCAGCATAAGCCGCGCTTTTAAAAAAGGCAACACTGCAATATAGGCAATTTGGTTAAACCAAAATGGGGCCTGCGGTATACTTAGGCATAGACAAGAAAGGTACTGCGGTCATGCGAAGTTATTTTCGGGCAACCTATGGAATGCAGTTTGTGGCGGCCTTGAGTTTAATGGTGGCCCTTTTTTTACCGTGGCATGTGCGGGGCGGAACGGCTATTGATTTAATTGAGCGGATGTTTGACAATTTTTACTTCCCATACAGTTTCGTATCACCTTGGGCACTTTTGGCGATGCTGCCTGTGACGGCGATTATAAGCCTGATGCGCGGGGTAATGGGAATGCTGTTTTATGACGAGGTGTTGTGGCATAAATTAGCATGGCGCTTAGGGTTATTTTCAATTGTTTCGATGGTATGGTTTTATGCCGCGTTTGGGGCTGACGCAGATATTCCGGGGACAGGGACACGACTGGGTGATTTGCGTGTGGGGTATTGGCTGACGGGGACATCCTTGTTAATGCTGGTAGTGGTGCTCTTTTTGGAGCGTGTTATCCCCAAAGAAGACCCAGCCCTAAAGAGATTGTCGCGTTTACCCCCCAATCACCCAGAGCGAGTTTTGAGTGGCTATTATCGGGCTTGCCCTAACTGTGCGGCCCCGAATGACCCCAAAGCGCGACGCTGTATCAATTGCGGGGTTCTATTGCTGCCAGAATCGCCGCATTCATCGTGATTATTTTTAACCAGTGGAGAAGTAAGTGTGAGTGAATCTGAGACAAATCAGCCGGAAACCAACAAGCCACAAGACATTGTGCAACGCGCTGTGATCAAAGGCAGTATGTTGGGTGGAGTACTGTTGGTGTTGTTTGCGATTGGGGCCGTCCTTATTTATCTACTGACGGGTGTGATTGGCTGGGATAGCACGTCCATTCGGATTATCTTAGCAATGTGTATCGGGCCGTTGTTGGGTGCAGTGGTCTTTGGAATATGGATTTTGGTTCAGCGAGGCACAACCACCAATGGCTAGTTCGTTTTCAAAACACCAAAATGGCAATGGGGCACATCCTACGGTAAATGCAGCCTTGCAAGAACGGCTACAAAAACGTGGTGGTATCCATTTGTCGTTCTTACGCTGCCCAGTTGATAACAGCCCATTAACACCAGCGGATGGCGGTTTGGCCTGCCAACACGATCCCACCCATATCTATCCCTTAGAAAATGGGGTCTATCGCTTGGTGACCCCCCAGCAGGCCGCTGCTTTTGAAGCGCAATCAGCAGCCGAGGCTCAGAGTTTGCAAGCGCAGGGTTGGTTACCGCCGGATGCGGATACTTTTCGGCAACTGCCCCAGACAGGGCTAGAGGGTTGGCCGATCCCATATTGGCAGCGACGGGCTAATGTGACGGCGGAACTTTGGCGGGTCTTAGAGGCGGCGCGACGGGATGCTGAAATGCTGCCGATTGGCTCGATGGGTTATGCCCTCGATATTTCGGATGGCATGGGTTGGTTGGCCTATTGTTTGGATGTATCGGGGTTTAATACGATTGGCGTCAGTCAGCATGTTGGGCCATACGGCTTAACGGCTTATCCTTATGCCCGCTTTTTGCGTGTACAGGCTTCGTGTGAAACCCTGCCCTTTGAAAAAGAGGCTTTTCATTTGGTGGTCTTTAGTTTTAGCCTAGAAAAATTGCCTGATCCTGAAGCAACCCTGCGTAAAGCGGCTGGGTTTTTGCAAGCAGGTGCGCATTTGGCTGTGATGTTGGATGCATCCGATGATGAACTCAATGGTAAACAAGATCTAGTTGAACTTGCCGAAACTGTCATGCGGGAAGCTGGTTTACAGGTTGAGCGCCGACGGGTGACACCGATTGGTAATCCGGTAGCGAAAATTACCCAAACCCTGCGCCGCGTTGGGGCTGATTCCCCGGCGTTGGTAGTGGGGCGATTGATTACAGGGTAACACGGATGACCAATCCTAAGTTATTTCTTTTATATGCTCCGACTGATGCGACATGGGCGCAATCGTTATATCAACAATTGCATGAGGCGGGTTATAGCCTATATATGGAGCCGCCAGAAAGCGACCTCGAAGATGCTGTAGTGCAGCGCAAAACTGCTGCCGCTTTGCAAAAAGCCACCCATTTGCTGGCGGTGGTGTCTAAAGAAAGCGCTTTGGGTGAATCGGCCCCTATTTTTGAGGCGTGGTGGCGACCTTTTTTACGAACAGGCCGACCGATCATTGCTTGTGTTGTTCCAGATGCACCCCCCGGCGCTGAACATTGGATGCCCTTTGATTTGCTGCGCCAACGCAGGGCCGATTTTCGAGAATTGGATGGTTATGCCCAATTGCAAAAATGGATTGGGCCTGTCCCTACTCCATCCGCCGAGGGTGGGACAATTTCTGAGCCGTTGACCTCACGGGCTAATCCAGAGAGTCGGGCCGCCCGACCTGAACCCCGCCCTCGCCCGACTAAACCACCGTCCATCAAGCCAAAAATAAAAGAGCCTGACAGCCCTGTACCACCGGATACCAAACCGTCTCTTTTTCATTCAATGGTCAATTCTATTGGGGTAATAATTGGATTGACTATGGTGGTGATCCTACTTTTTGCGGCTTCCCAAGCTGTTAACTCGGACGGTGGGGTTTCAGCCGAGACATGGTTGTTGAGCCTAGTGGTTTTGGTGGCCGCGATTGCCCTGATTGGACGAATCACGATGCGACGACGGCAGCGACGTTGGCGGGTTGAATATCGGCGTCAGGTGGCACAACAGGCCCGAATCAAAGTGCAGACTGACGAAAGGGTTCCATCTAAACCAGAGGTTTACCTAGAAGTAATCCAGAGCAAAGCCAAACAAGATATTGGGCAGATTTGGGCAATAGATGATTTTGCTTTGACAGTGGGACGTGGGTCTAAAGTGGATGTGCCACTGCGCGATAAAGACATTGCCAAACGGCAGTGTGTAGTGTTTTTTGATGATGCAGAGGAGCGATTTTATCTCGAAAATCTTGATGCCCATGAGCGCACCGTGCTTTATGACAAACCATTGCTGTTAGATGAGGTCGTGCCAATTGAAAATGGCGATATGATTCGTTTGGGAAAATCGGCGGTGTTGCAGTTTAGGTTGCGGGACTAGTTTATCGGGTGGGTATAAAAACAAATCGCCTGAGATATTTTGCTCAGGCAGGCAATGGGCTATTCATTTTCGGTGACTAGAAAAAATTAGTCAGCGGCGGCTTCGGCAGGCTTCGGCTTGGTTTCGGCGGGTGTGACAGGGGTAGTCGTCGCCGTGCTTGTATCCGTAGCGGTGCTGGATTTGCTGGTGCCTAACACGCTATCCTTTTTCCCTTTGCTGTCGGTGACATACCAACCAGAGCCTTTGAACACCACCCCAGCAGCTTGGATGACACGAAAGACGCTACTTTGATGGCAGTTGGGGCAGTCCGTCAACGGGGCATCATTAAAACTTTGGCGGGTTTCGAATTCATGACCGCAATTGCGACACTGATAGGCATATAAGGGCATAGCTATTTCACCATCACTCTAACTATCCTGACGATACACTCTAAAATTTTACAATTCTATTGAAGTGTAATCAAGCAGGTTACGGAAATTTTGTGCAAATCTTATGTTTGCTGCATAAAAAAGGACGAGGGGGAAAGCCTCGTCCTTACTAAAATCAGCCGCCACCGGGGCGGAAAACAGGCTGTTCGGGGCAGATGTACCAACCTGCGCCATTCCGTTCCATTTGAATAGGCACGGCTGTGTTCACAGTTTCAACTTGCTCATTACCAGAGCCAACCCCACGCACGATGTAGCCACTCCAACGGATGACGACTTGGCCTTCTTCGATCTGGGGGAGCGGCACTACCTGATTTACGTCGGTTCCCAGATAGTCTTTGGCGATAGTATTGAGGAAGGTATCCCGATTGGGAATATAGTTTTGAACCTCTTGGCAGAACAGGGTCTTATACCCATCATAATCGCCCGTGCTCAATATCCGCCAATAGGACAAACCAAAGGCATCAAGGAATTCCATATCGGCGGTGGTTAGGAACGTTTCACCTTGGGTTGTTTCACTACCCCCTGTACTGGCTGAGCCATAGCTGGGGTCTTGGACAGGGGCAAGATTGCCCGTGATACCTGTTGGCGGGAACACCACAATGCGGGATGTGCCTGCATCGGCCACAAAAAGCCGTCCATCTTGACCAAAGGCGAGGCCGCCGACAATCGAGACGCCAGCAATGTTGCCAGTTTGATCGAGGTTATTAGCATCCACCGCGAGGCCACCATTTAAGGCAATCATCGCCTGACCACTGAGATCATAACCTACCACGCGGGGGCCACTATTGCCGCCGCTGCTGTCCATATCGCCGACAAAGATTAATGTGCCATCGAGTGAAATGGTCAGATAGGGGCGGTTAGGCGAAAACTGCGTGCCTTCCCACATGTTGACATCCCAGCTACGGACATATGTCCCGTCACGTTTAAAGACGGAGACACGCTGATTCCATGTTTCCGCGACATAAAGTTCGCCGGAAATGGGATGGATGGCGATGCCGACGGGTTCTTGTAACTGGCCTATGCTTGTCCCACGTGAACCAATATCACGGATATGCGTCCAAGTTTGGTCATAGACACGGATGCGATGGTTGCCTGTATCCGCAACGTAGATCAAGCCATCCTTATCCACGGCGACATCACGTGGGCCATAGAAACCTTCGAGTGAGTCTGTGCCATCAGCAATGACCCCATTACGACCAAAGGTGCTCAGTAATTCACCGTCGGGGCTAAAGACGACAATGCGGTGATTCCAAGTGTCAGCGGCATAGATATTGCCATTGACAGGGCTGACCGCAACACCCCAGAGTTCGTTCAATTCGCCTGTACCCATCTCGCGCAGGAAAGTTCCATCGGGCGAGAAGATGGCGATACGACGGTTCTTGTTATCAGCGACGACTAGGTTCCCTTGAGCATCTACGTCGAGATCACGCGGCTCGGTGATTTCGTTTTGACCGAAGGCGGCGCTAGGAACGACTTCGCGTTGGACTACATTTTCAGGATCGGGCACAAGGCGTTCGGTAACGCTTTGCCCGTCGAGGCCGCTGTCCCAAATGGTCGCCACGAAATCTTTACGAACATAGACATATAGGGCATCCGAGACAGGCCAGTTTTCAACATTGTAACGGCTGTCGGCGCTACAATCATTGGTGACACGCTGGATGCAGGATTGATCATAGGTATCTTCGGTGCCTTCGACTAAGCACTGACGCATATCCCGTTCAATACATTCAGCTTGCCCATAGCCTTTGTAATCCCGCGACCACCAAATGTCCCAAATCGCCCGACGATAGTGGCTGGCGGCTGGGTTGCTGGCGTCGGATTCAAATAAGTTGGCAATCCGGGTGTAGTCTAAGTTGAAATAGGCCTGCATGGGCCACCACAACCGGATGTAGTTGAAGCGGTAATAATCTTTGCCGAGGATTTTTTCGACCTCAGCATTTTTCTTGTTGCCGACAATCACAACTTTGGCCCCATCGAGTTGACTGGGGTTACTGCTGACATTACTGGCCTCACCTACGATAAAACCGTAGTTATGGAAATCGCGCAGATACCACGTAAAAGGCCACGAGGATTCATCATCATAGACAATCCGCATGTTCATGCCTTCGGGGCTGCGGGCAGCCATGTAATAAATATCATCCATCACGGTCTTCACAGCTGGCCCAGAATGGGCATAGACCATGAATTCAGTGGGGTAGTCGTAATTGATGTAAGCAGCCAACCACGCAACGCGGGCCGTCAATAGGGCTAACAAAATGGTGGCCGAAATGAAGATGAGCTTACGCGCTTGTTCAAAGCCGGTGTAGATCGCCAACTGCACAATAAAATAGCCCGTGATGATTACGCCGATGAGGGCGGCCATCCATTGACCTGTGGCTTCCAATTCTATTTGGGAACGGCCTTGAAATGGCAGATTTGGCCCGCCCGTCAAGGCTGGCATCAACAATTGCTCGAGGGCGATTAAAAACACCGGAACGACCAGTGTCAGCAGTACCCAACCGCTGGCCTTTAGACTTGACCAGCGGATTTTTTCTACGACTGTTCCCAAATAGGCGCCCCCAACAAAAATGAGGGGGACACTGATATGGGTGGTCAACCATGGCATCTTTTCGCCTGCCATTGTCAGGGCGACGATGATCATCACACCCCAATAACCCATGAATTGCAAGAAGGGGAAGCTCCCTAGATAGGTTGGGTCATTACGCTTGGTGATTTCCTCATCATGGTCATAGGGTCGTGCCCAGTTAGGCAGGCTATAGTTCCCGTTATCCCCATATTCAACTTCCCAATCTTTTTCGTCCGGCAGTGTTGCCCCATTCCCACCTGTGTCGGGATTTACATTGGCTGCTACCGGGTCAAAGGACATATAGGTAGGGGAACTGACCTGTGTCTCGGCACTAGAACGGTTGCGCTCGGCCATTTCGATGAGTTCAGTTGGGATGCTGGTTAAGGTTTGGCCTTCACTGCCGATCATATTGTAAATTGAACGTGACTGTTCGGGGGTAAGGGCGTTCGCTTCAGCAATAACAGACTGGGAGCGATTGGTGGTCTCACGAGCATAGCGGCGGGCTTTTTGGCGGAATTCAAACAAGCTGGATAGGCCAGCGAAACCCGCAATGCTGGCTATGATGGTGGGCAAAAACTCGTAGACCGGAATTTCGAGGAAGGTGTAATAGTATTGCGGTTGACTGCCCCGTCGGACGCCTTGTTGTTCTAGCCAATAGCCTAGTGAGCCGATTAGACCTGTCCCGACGCCATTGCCATTGGTAAAAAATGTGGTAAAGAAGACCACAAACAACAAGGCAAACACGGCTAGGGGAATGGGCCAGAGACGATAATTCCACGCTAGGCCAACAGACGCACTGACTAAGAAAAAGGGAATGACAACCAAGATGGCTGCTTTGAAGGTTTCATCCGGAAGCGGGGCGGCGTCCAGTTTATAGCCTGCCCAAAATAGCGGGAAGGCCGCTAACCACGGAAAAGCAAGTGTCCCAATCACAATCAGTACATCGAAAACAGGTTGGCGGTTGAAGAAATCCCACCAGTTGGTAAACATACGGGTCAACAGCACACCAGCGGCAATGACCGTGCCCATCAACCATGATGCCCATATCCATTTATTTTCATGGTGGGTATCTTGCTGGGCG
This sequence comes from Chloroflexota bacterium, assembly GCA_016234595.1. Taxonomy (GTDB): domain Bacteria; phylum Chloroflexota; class Anaerolineae; order Aggregatilineales; family J027; genus CFX10. The sequence goes on from JACRBG010000027.1 coordinate 128,758, forward strand.
TTAGTGGCGTTGGGGTCGGCGGCGAATTGGGATTGTTGTTGGCCTTCTTCGGTCTTAAGACTGCGCCGTTCGGCCACCACTAAAACACCAAAGATGATGGCGGCCACAAGGAAAATAATCAACACATCTTCCCATGGCGGTCGCAGCAAAAAGGCGACTACCATCAAATCAATTGGCAGCAAAATCCACAGGGCTGCTTTGGGTAGGCCTAAATCTGGCCCAGCGACATTTAAAAATAGAACCACCACATTCAAAACGACTCCCCCGATAATCACGGAGGCGTCCCCCATGGTAAAGCGCAGGGCGGTGGGAGTCTTGAGGGCGGCAATAATGATGGTAAGGAAACATATAATTCCCATCGGTACCAACAGCCATGTCGCGGCGTGACCCAATTCAGTTCTATTTACCTGAACATCAATGGCTTCGATTTTTTGGCCGGGGCCGGGTAGGGTGTTAAGGATATTGGGATCGTTGGCGGCTTGCTGCTGAATGCGTTGCGAGAGGGTGACTTCTTCAAAGACCGTTTCGGGCTTGATAACATCAAGGATGCTAAAGGCCCATAGACCACATACCCCGCCGATGACCAAGCCAGCGGTGATTAACATGACGGTGCTGCGGGCATCACCCAACAGATTGACCACCATTTGGCCGACATTCGTAGCAGGTTTGTTCTCACTACTACCTAAAATGGCTCGAACGGGGCCGAGTAATTCGGTTAGGACAAAAAAGATCCCTATAAAGATAAGTGAATAGAAGCGTCCTTGGGTGAAGCCCAGTGGGCCAAGTGGAATATTCCCCGGCTGTTGGGCTTCGGTGAATAGACCCAACAAATGACCTGCTAGATAGCCTAATACCCCAGCAAAACCAAGGGCGACCAAGTGCCCAAAGATCAATTGCCAGAAGGGCGTGGGGTCGGATTTAACAACCTTGACAGGCTGATCTTCGACCTCAAGGTCGGGTTCGCTAATTTCATCGGGGGCGATTTGACGCTGAAAATTGAGGTCTTGGATAATTCGCATGACCCAATAGAGGGTGAAGAAACTACCAAAAATGGCGATATACATAAACGCCACTTCTTTACTCGCCAATGACAGCAGCATTCCGCCTGCCAGTACTGCTAACCAAACCGGACGACGCGGTTTGACCCCATCTATATATTGCAACATGCCGTAGAACATCACCATGGTGAAGAAGATGGAAGGGATGTCTTCACGGATGTAGCGGCTGTGGAACAAAATCATGGGGGAGATCAGCAGGCCGATGCTGGTGATGACCGCACCTGTTTTGCCAATCCAGCGTTGGAACAAAATGGGGAACATGACCAGCAACACACCCAAAACTGCCGGGTAAATGCGGGCGCTAAAATCGCTGGGGCCAAACAGCCAATAGAAAAACGCGACCATATGGAAAATGACTGGCCCGTGCATCAGCGGGGTATGCTGGAAGTCGCCAGAATCATAAAGTTTCCACGAATAGTAGGTGTGGAGACTTTCGTCATGGCTCATGACACGAGCACCGACATCCCAAAACCGACTGATGACCGCCACCGCAAAAATAATCACATAGGCGATGGTGATAAAATCGAGGGTATAAAGCCGCTGTAAGGCTTTTTCTAAAACGGGTGGCCCGCTATGAACATCCTGTTGGGCTGTTGGGTTTAATGTTGCCATAAGTCAAAAATTGTCTTCTCTGGTTTGAGTTCTCAAGGTCGTCCAAGTATAGCAGATTTAAGGCAAATTACTGTCTAGTTTCAAGGGCGGCTTCGCGGCTTGGTTCGATGGTTGAACCGGGCGCAGGTGCAGGCGTCATCCCGACCACCCGTATATAGGTACGTGGAGAAATGGGTAAAAAGAGACCTGATTGGGAATCGCAGTATTGGAAATCAATTTGAATACGATAGGCCACTACAGCAACAGGGTCAGAGCGATTCGCCGAAGCAACCACGACATGCGGTGCTTCACTGGTACTGGCTCGAATTGCCCCCGGCGTATTGGTAGTTGCTGGAATGTTTTTGAGATTGGTCGAGGCCAGCACCGCTGTTTGGGCTTTGATCAAGACAGGCACCATCATAAGCATCACGGCGAGCATACAAAGCAGCATCCCCCCCTGTGTCCAATCGAGTTTTTCACTCAACAGGGAAGGGCGCTGCTTTGATTTTTCCAAAATGTCGGGTAGGAGGGCGGATAATTGTTTGTGGGTAGCGCAGCCAAACGCAGGCATTTCGCGCTTCAATTGGGTTTGGGAATATTGGAGTGCCTCCAATTCCTCTTGCCATTGGCGCGAAGTGGCTAGACGGCGCACGACCTCCCGACGCTGGGTCGGTGTAAGTGTCCCCTCCAGATAGGCTAAGAGTTGCTCCTTGATGTCCACAGCTATCCTAAAAATTCCTCTAACAATGCAATATCGTTGGGGTGCATCGCACTGCGCAGCGCTTCATGGGACAATCGAATGCGCGATTCAGCCGTTTTGGGCGGGATATTTAAAATTTCGCCCATTTCTCGATAGGTGAGTCCTTGCCCATAACGTAAGGCTACGGCTTCACGTAGGCGCGATGAAAGGGTTTTAAGGGCTTGGGCCAAGACGCGATTGGCATCCTCACGCAGACTGGCGGCCTCGGGATTTTCGCTTTCGGGCCCATGAGGTTCAAGGCCAAGCAAAAGCAGATCACTGAGGGCAACGGTCGGCAGCATTTTGCGGCGGCGAGCATTGCGGCAACGGCTGATGGTGATGGTATAGAGCCACGTGCGGAATTGACCCCGATTTGGGTCGTAAAGTTTGAGATTGCGGAAAACGTAGACAAACACTTCTTGTACTACATCTTCGGCATCCTGACGATGCAGCAAGACGCTATACGCCAAGCGATAGACACCCGGCGCATATAGGTCATACAGTTCGGTGCAGGCCGTTTGGTCGCCGCGTTGAATGCGGACAATCAACAGGTTGAGAATTGGGTCGTCGTGTTTTGTGTCCATAATTTCTATACTACACTTTGGAGCGTAAAATCCCTCACTGGCTCGGGGGGACTTGTTTAACTCCATATACATCATTACGTACCCATAACATGACCTGTTCATCTGGCACGGTTGGGTAGCGAGTTTCGCGGAGGGTCAGCCAGCCTAACATATCCACCCAACTAAGCCAATTGAATTCATAATGGCGGTCTAAGACTACATCTTGGCCGACATAATCCGCACCGAGGTCTAAGCGCTGGCCTTCTGGCGTAGGTGGGGCGATCACGGCGGCTGTGTTAATTTCGATGCCAACTCCTTCGACGAATTGAGTGCGTTCAAAATTACGCAGTGCCCATGCCAATGCCCCATCATCGGGCGCTTGGACGGTGATATCCATACGATATTCTTCGCCGTTTTCTTGACGGGACATGAATTTCAGTGTGTCCACCATCGAGTCATAATCCACTGCCGTATCTCGAATATGCCAGAGTTCACGGGGGTCATCGGCAAAGGTGACACTGGCTTGCCAGCCCAGTCCGATACCATATAAACTGAAATAGACCAACATGCCAAAGCCCAGCCCACGCCACGCGGCTCGACTGCCCCACAAACTGCCGACAAGGAAAAATAGAATAATCAGCAGCAGCATGGCAAACAGCAGCACCAATGGGGCGGTGACAGGCAAGGGGGGATTGGCCTGCAAGACCCGGAAGATCGCCAGAATGTAGGGAATATCTAAATAGAAGCTGTCGCGTTCTTTATAGTCGGCGGGATAGGTCATCACCAGATATTGCCCACGTTCGTTGATGGAATCCGCCGAGGGGGTCACATTCAAAAAATAGTTACCCTTCGGTAAATCCAAACGTTCCACAATGCCCTTGCCGCCCTTTTTAGGATAGGTGAATGGCCCATAAATCACTTGATTGTTTTCATCAAGGACGCTCATCTGGGGCTCGATGTTGTCATCAATGCGCCAAAGCTGCACAACGAGCGAAGTGGATTGAACAGTGACATAGAGCGGGAAGGTACTTAATGAACTTTGCGGGTCGTAAAATGTCCCAATCCGCGCGGCAGAGGTCAACGCCCCTTGATTTTTATCGGTGGCGGTTGGGTTAATTGGTTTATAGTAGCTGCTGGGGAAGGCCTCACGTTGTAATACCCGCCCGACGACTAGGCCATTCACGGATAGGGCGGTGAGTAACAAGGCTACCCCAACGGCGTGCGCGGGAATACCCCAATCGGGTACAACCCAATAACCTGCTTGGGCACTATGGGCCATGCGGGTAATGATAAACGCACCCAAACCAGCGGCTGGCATGGTGATCCACAAGGCAGCGTCAGCGGTCGCCCCCGGATAGAGGATCGCGGCGATAATGGCCCAGATAAACCAACCAGCAAAGAAGCGAGTTAAGAAGTTGCCCTCACTCAGCGCAAAATAGAGGCCGACCAGCCCAAACAAGACTAGGCCGAGGTCGTAACGCAGGCTGACGATAAAGGCGTAGGGATAGGGGACACCCGAAGTCCGTTGGCTAATCCCTTCAATGAATTGGCTGATGGTATTGCCAGTTGCGGTCAAGCCAGATGGGGCAAAAAAGAGGGCCGTTCCCACTACCAACACAAGCGCTAAGGCCCCCATCACGCCTTCTATCCAAGGCCATGACTTGGAAATTTCTTTCAACGTCTCGGCAGGGGTCTTTTGGTCAGGTTCGGCAATCAGGTTGCGGGATGACCACAGCGCCAAGGCCAAACCACATAACAGGCCAATGGCGGTGATGATGCCCGTGGTTTCGGTCAATAATAAAATCGCGCTGGCTGCCATGGTCGCGCTAATGGCATAGGCTTTGGTGCGGGTTTGGATGTATTGCCAGAGACACCACCCCCCAATAAAGACAGCGGCCATCGTCCATGTGGCGGCTCCCATGGTGCGTGAGGCGGCCATAGCGACAGGGGAAAAGGCGAGTAAGAACGCGAAGCCTAAGGCCGTGACCCGTCCCAAAAAACCACGCCACAGCAGCGGCCCTAATACCAATAATGTACCCATAATGGCTGTGCCGAGGCGGGCGACACTGTCGGCATTGCCCAAAAAGATAAACAGGAGCATGTTGACGAAGGCCATCATGGGGCTATCGGCAACCACCGCATCACCCGGTACGTGGCTATTGACCAAACGCAAGGCTGATAAGGCCTCATGGGCCTCACGATTGCTGAGAGGGGCATGGTCAAGTGAAAGCAAGCGCAATGCCCCGGCAATCAGCAATAGGGCAAGATAGGCCACCATTTCAACTGAAATATTGAGCCGCAAGCCACTTACTTCACGGGTAGGGCGGGCATTTATTGGTACATCCATGCAAAATAATCCTATTCCGCACTGACCCGGTAGAGGGCCACATTGCCTTGTTTACAGACCGGGTCCAAAAGTTGAGCGAATTTACTAAGGCCGTCAGCATCCTGACCGCCATAGGCATTGAACTCGGCATTACCAACCATCACATAATCAATGCCATATTTATCTATAATATCCTGCGCGGTGTTCCAATCCTCAGTAGTATAGAGGGTGAAAATATCACCTTCTCGATTCCCTGCTACATCAGGATAGGTGTCGCCACGCCACTGACGCTCATGATTATCCCAACCAAGCAGGGTTGGAATGCCTGTCAACATGCTGACCCGACCGAGATGGGGGGTATAACCACCGCCGGGGGTCTCCACCAGCACCGCATCATTTTTGCGCGGCTCTAGCTGCATAAAACAGTCGTTGATGAGCACCCATTCATCTGTGCCAATCGCTTGGGTAATGGTTGGTCCAGCATCGAGCGAGATTTTTGGTACATCTGGACAATCGCTTACTCCGGCTTCGCGGCAGATTTCGACTTGAGCCAATTCATTGTCCAGATTGGTTTCATCGAGTGCGCGTGAACGCACGGCATAATAAGGATACAGGACGCCAGCCCACAAAAGATAGAGCAGGCCAACGGCATAGACTCCCCGCGCAATAAAAACCGAAACAGGGGCAAGGCGAGTTTCTTCGCTGGTGCGAGTTGGTGCGCCGTTCAAGATGGCAAACACCGCATAGGCCGCCCCAATGCTGAACAAGGCCCAACTTTGATAGTAGAGCTTAAAGATGGTGTTCATGCGGTTGCCGAAGTTGTCAATCAGATAGATGACATCGGGCACAAACGTAATCACCGCCCCCACCGCAATCAACAGTAAAGCCACGCCTGTGCCGGGGCTGTAATTGATGATCGGATGCTTTTTGTCGCTGTCGGGGTGATTGGGGTCGCGGGCAAACAGGCGCATGAGGATCACAGCGGCGATGGTCAGCAGCACCAATTGACCTGCGAGTGCCCCCATCCGGCGTTGGTACACTTGGTAGAGGGCCAATTTTGTGCCGGAGAACTTCCCTAAGTCGTAACCAAAGACACTGATTTGGCGGATTTCAGTATCGTCGCGCAGCTCGCTAAACAGGCGGTAACGGGCTTGGCAATTGGAAAGGGCTGGTTCAGCGAGTGTGCCAATAAGATTTTCTTGGCCTTTATGCAAGGGGCAGGTACGACTATCTACCGCTGAGGCGACGGTTAGCGGGAACACGACAGCAAAGATCAACCCAACAAGGATGAGGGCAAGCACGCCGCCATAACGAATGCGCCGACCCGCCC
>JACRBG010000028.1 GCA_016234595.1 Chloroflexota bacterium
GTGCCCAGACCGTTGACGCGCTCATTGACGCCATCCACCATGCCCTTGATTCGATCTCCCCTTATGATGCTATCGGCTTTTTTACTCATGCGGGCTTTCTCAATCTTGATTAGTAGCTCACTCTACTTGAAATCCGCTGTAGGGCTGGCAATATTTTTTGCTTTACCGGGTCGGGCTAAAAAATAAAACAAAAAGAGGCGACTCATAATGAATCGCCTCTTTATTAGCCAAACTAAAGCCAAGAAATTAGATTACGATGCTTGTGCTGCTAATTTCGCCGCCATATCAATAGTGCGGGCGTCCCAATGGCTACCACCTGAAATGCCGTCGGTGTCGAAGGGGCCAGTGTACCACGGTTGGAACATGACATAGCTACCGGGGGTATAGAGGGGGATGAAGGGGAATTCACCTTCTTCGCCAAAGAACAAATCTTCGATTTCGGCATATAGCTGGGTGCGAACCCCGCCGTCGGTTTCAGCCGCAGCTTCAGCAATTAAGTCATCCACCGGGCCGCAGGGTCGCATGAAGCGATTGGCTACGTTACAGCTTAACACATCACCCACAAAGTTGTGCGAATCCAGATAATCGGCGTACCAATTGCTGAACCACATGTTGGGGCGATCTTGCGAGGGGGTTTCTGGGCTGGTGAGTTCTTGTTGTACGGAGAATTCAACCTGTTCGGCACTGAAAATGCCGGGGTCACAGCCAAGATTTTCTTCAACCGACGCTTCTAAGAATTCTACAGCCGCAGCGCGACGTGCTGTGGAGAGAATACGGATGTTGGGGAAACCCTCGCAATTGGGATAACCTGCCTCGGCAAGTTGGGCTTGGGCATATTCTACGTTGAAACCCACACCAACTTCATTGATAGCTGGTGCGCCAAACATAGATGGCGGTGTAAAGTGAATCATTGGCACACCCTGCCCACCAGCCACTTCCTCAACCATTTTAGCGCGGTCAATGGAGGCGCTGAAGGCCCGACGAGCATGAACATCGTCAAAAGGTGCTTTGCCATAATCAAAAGCAAAGAAGTTGGTTGCCAGATCAAAGAATTGGCGTACTTGCTTAGAACGATCTGAATCGTTCAAGACGCTTTCTAGTTCCGCATCCGGAATACCAGCACTGTCTAGTTGGCCGGCGAGGTACAGGGCATAGGTCGTACCTTCATCCTCAATAAAGGTAGCCCGCACCAAATCAATATTGCCGCCGTCAGTCAAATCGGTTGGCAAGGCGTCGTTGCGGACAAAAGTACGCTGTACGCCCGTGATAACTTCTCTCACGAAATAGGGCCCGTTGGTCACGATATTACCGGGGTCAGTCCAGTCATCACCATATTGTTCAATGACTTCTTGTGGGAGCGGACGAATCATCCACATGGGGGTCATGGAGAAGAAATAGCCCGCTGCAAATTGTAGTTCAATCACAACTGTAGAGTCATCGGGCGCGGAAACTTTGGTGGTGTCGCCATAAACTTGATCGTCCGTCATGGCATCACTACTGGTTTGGTTAATGATGTCGCAACCTGCGATCACCGTGGCAGCGATGCTACCATAATAGCTGGCAATGCGGGGATCACAGGCACGTTTGATGGCATAAACAAAGTCACCCGCAACGACCGGGCGTACTACTTCAGCCGTATCGCTGGCAGGGTCATAGTGCATCCAATTGACATCATTACGCAGACTAAACGTCCATGTGAGGCCATCATCACTCACTGCCCACGAGGTTGCTAGTTCGGGCACGACTTGATTGGTAAAAGCATCAAGGTCGGTCAGCCCGAGGAATAAATTTTCATAGACTTCGATGGAGACCACATCTGTCCCAAGTTGTGGGTCAAGCGAACTAATTTCGGTTGTGGTGGCGGTGTCGAGTGTTACAGGGGTAGCTTGACGATAGAGAGCGACGATGGTGACTTCCGTGTCACTTGCTGCGGCAAAACCGGACGGAATTGTCGCAACAACAAGCGCTATAAGCAATGCCAGAGCGGGTAGAAAACGAAAAGTTCTCTTACACATCCAAAAACACTCCTGTGGGTACTTTTTAATTAAATTATGGAGGGGATTCCCAAGTTGAACGTTTCACCGGATTTTATTTTCTATGCGGATGCCTGTCAAATTTTGCCGTAAGTGCTTTCAGAAAGTTCCTGTCGTAATAAGTCATCCCATGTTTCGCGCCGACGTACCACCCGCCATTGCTCGCCTTCGACCAAGATTTCCGCTGGGCGGGTACGCATGTTGTAATTCGATGCCATGACCATCCCATAGGCCCCCGTCCCCATCACCGCCAGTTGATCACCCGTTTCCAAAACTGGCAGCATCGTTCCCCGATTCAGCACATCGGTAGATTCGCAGACTGGCCCGACGATGATCATTTTTTGGGTGGGTGGCGCATTTTTGAGTGGCAGAATTGGGTGAACCGCCTCATACAAAGCCGGACGAATGAGTTCCGTCATACTGCCGTCAGTAATGGCAAAATGCTGACCTGCTTGGTCTTTGATATATAAAACCGAAATCAAGAGTACCCCGGCATCCGCTACAATCGAGCGCCCCGGTTCCATCATAACCTGCCAACCTTTTAAGACGGGGGCAAGGGCCTCGGCAAAGTTTTCGGGCTGAGGATATTCATCGCTTTCGACATAACGCACTGGAAAACCACCTCCGATATTCAAGGTGCGTATATCGGGATACGGTTCAGCTAGATGTTGGGCGCGGCGCACGGCCTCAATCGTTTCATCTACATCGCCTAGCTGACTCCCGATATGCACATGCAACCCGTGAATAGTGAGGTGCGGAGTCTCGTCACGATGGGCCAAAATATGGGCAATGGTATCGGCGCTCATGCCGAATTTCGCCCCGAAATGCCCCGTGGCAATGTGATGATGGGTTTTGGCTTGCACATCAGGGTTTAACCGCAGCGCGACTGAGGGACGTTTTTGCAAATCCCCGGCCAATTGATTGAGTAGCAACAGTTCGCCATGACTTTCGACATTAAACCAACCAACCCCGGCTTGCAGGGCATACTGCAATTCATCGCGGGTTTTGCCAACTCCGGCAAACACAATATGCGATGGATCAACCCCTGCTTGTTCGGCACGATAGATTTCCCCGGCGCTCACCGCATCCATGCCCAAGCCTAAATCCGCCAGTAATCGAATAATCGCCAGATTGTTATTGGCTTTTAGGCTGTAGTGCAGGGTGGCCCTCAGCGAGCTAAAGGCTCTTTGCAGCCGTTGGGCATTTTGGGTAATGCGATTGGCGCTATAGACATAAGTGGGGGTTCCGTGCGCGGCTATGATGTTACATAAGGGCACACCATCGCAGGCCAATTGGTCGTTTACGTATCGGAAAGAATCATTCAACAAGGCGTTCTACTCCTAAGCCGGGTAGGATTGGGAGCATCATCTTGCCATGCACATTACGTGCCCCCCGATAAGGATCATTTGTAATGAGAAGATTGCCATCTAAGTCAGCATAATCGGCCAATGGGGTTAGGGTTGCTGCCGCTGAGATTGCCACCGAACTTTCGACCATGCACCCAATCATGACCTGCATCCCCAATGCGCGGGCCAGTGCAATCATCTGACGGGCAGGCTGCAATCCGCCACATTTCGCCAATTTGATATTGATACCGTCCACCAACCCTGCCAAAGGAATAACACTCTCGACGCCTTGCACCGATTCATCAGCAATTAGAGGCGGCATATTCTTCGGTAGCTGTTGGCGCAGCATCCGCCAGCCAGCAAAGTCATGTTTGGCGACGGGTTGCTCAACAAATAAGACCCTCATTTCAGCCAACTGGGGGATGATCTTCAGCGCATCCGGGGCTGACCATCCGCCGTTAGCATCTACACAAATTTGGGCATCACTTAACAAGGTCATGGCAATTTGAGTAAATTTCAGGTCGGTATCAAGACTGCCACTGCCCAATTTGAGTTTGACCACCGGAAAGCCCTGTGCATTGGCGACCAATTTACGATAGGCGGCTTCATCATCCGCCAGCGCAACGGTATATGAACTAGTGGCACAGCGCTCAGGATTAAGCCCCCATAGTCGGTAGAGAGGCTGGCCTAATTTTTTAGCCCATAGATCATGTAGCGCCATATCAACCGCTGCTCGTGCTGCTGAGGATTCGGTGGGTGGCAGTTGAGTGAGGGCATCTTCCAACAACAGCACATTCTCAGCCAGAGCAGAGGGCAGGTTCTCAAAATAGGTTGTGACACGCTCCGGGGTTTCGCCATAATAGGGCACAACGGCGGCTTCTCCGACCCCCGTTAATTCGCCATCACTGAGATGCACTAGTGCATTCTGGCGAGTAGTTGTGGCCCCATAGGAGATTTTGAAGGGATTTTCAAGTTGTAGAGAGAGTTTTTCACTGCGGATGTGCATAGTCTAATGTTCTGGCCCTTCAAAAATGACGATATAACCGCTCGGTGATTTGATTTTCACTGTCCACTCGCCCCATGGCTGCGCGACAGGTTCTTCGACAATCTCCAAATAGGCTTCCTTGCCGATCTCAAAAACCTCTCGTACACTGGTTGTGCCGATTTGCCAAATCATGGGTACATTTTCGTGCATCCGAAAGTCGGGCTTATCGAGCAGGCCAAATTGGACGCAATCGGCAAATGAAATAGCGGCAAAGTCATCCGACTCGTAGGAAATATCGAAACCGAGCTTAAGATAAAACTCTTTTTCAGCCGCCAGATTATTCACAAACAAAAGCGGTTGTAAGCGCGTATAAATGGTCATAAGCGGTCTTTTCGCCTCAATAATCTAAACTGGAACCCTAGCCATGTTGAATTTTTTTGAGCTTGAACGGCATATTGTATCGCAAATGCAGGCACACCAAGTACCCGGTCTGGCATTAGCCTTAGTCGAGGGTGAAAAAATTATCTATGCGCGCGGTTTTGGTGTAACCAGTGTGGAGGATGGGGGTGTTCCGGTTACACCCCAAACGCTCTTTCGCATTGGCTCCATTACCAAACCGATGACTGGCACGCTCATCATGCGTTTGGCTGAAGAGGGCAAATTGGATTTAGATGCCCTTGCCAAAGACTATGTGCCGGGGTTGACCTTTAGCCAATCAGGTGCGGCTGACCAGATTACGTTGGGGATGCTCCTAAGTCATACCGCTGGATTGCCGACCAGCCATGAACCCTTTGGCCGACGTGATCCGGCTGGCTTAGGCGATTACATCCGCGAACAGATGCCGCGCTATCAAATGATTGCCCCGCCCAGCAAGGTCTATTCCTACAGCAACCCCGGTATTCGCTTACTGGGCTATATCGCCGAGTTGGTCTGCGACACGCCTTATACCCAATTGATGCAAAAACACATTTTTGACCCACTCGATATGCGCCATTCGACCTTTGACCCGACCGTTGCCATGACCTATGCCTTGGCCCATTCCCATGATTTGAATGACGATGGCACACTGAGTGTACAGCATCGTTTTGGCGATAACCGGGCAGGCTATCCATCTGGCGCGGTCATTTCCAATGTGCTTGACCTTGCCAATTTTGCCATGATGTTGATTCACGAGGGGCGCTTCCAAAATCAACAGATAATCTCGCCTGCCTCTATCCGCCAGATGCAAACAATTCATGGGGATATGATGACGGTCAGTGGCAGCGGCTATGGCCTAACCCTGATTATTGATAACGGTCAGGGGGTGCGGCGTGTGGGTCATACGGGTGCGGTAGGCACGTATGGCAGTATCTTGATAGTACTGCCCGAATCTCACCGAGCGGTTATCATCACCTGTAATCGGGCCTTTGGTTTTTGGGATGCACTCGATCAAATCGTGGATGGGATTATCACTGAGTGGTTAGACCTGCCTGCTACCCAACCCACCCTGCTTGCCATCCAACCAGAAAAATCGCACTGGCCGAGCTATGCGGGGCATTATGTGGGGCAATTGCGTGGCTTAATCAAAATCTACACTGAAGATGACCGCCTAATATTGGATTGGCAGGGCGAGAAACTCCCCTTAGAGGCGCTACGGCAAGATCTGTATTTTGGAAAATCTGGTGAGGCGATGGTCTCAGTTGGATTTGTAGATGAAGCCACAGGCCCAACCCAATATGTGATGTTAAATGGTGCACCCTGCAAACGGATGGATGATGACCTGCCCGTGCTTAAAGACCTCAATGTTTGGCAAAAATTCACCGGGGTCTTTGTTGGGGTGGATAAACTCAAAATCACGCTTCAAGGCGACACTTTGCATGTGTATTCCGATGAGATGGCGATGGACTATGCCTGTATTGTCCTTTCCGAAACGGCCTTTGCCTGCAAAATGGGCCTCATTGAATTTGAGGTGGCTGGCGATGGCGCAGTCACTGGCTTATTATTGCAAGGAGCGTATCGTTTAAAACGGCGATCTTAGGCCTTACCGTTTTCGACACCAACGATTACAGCGACGTTCAATTGTTGCAGCAAAGAGCCATTTTCAGAACCCGCACCCGCGCTTAAATCTGATACTAAAACACATGACCATGGCTGTCGGGCGGTGTCGTGGATGACATAGGGTTCGCCATTGATGTGGCCGATATACATCATGATATGCCCGTCGAGTTCCAAGAGTGCACCCGGAGTAGCCTGTTCAACCAAAAGTTGCTTACGTTGCGTCTCGGTCATGTCGTCCGTAAAAATAACTTGTTTGGCTCCGACGGTGGCTTGTTCATTGCCATTACGCGGCCAGATGACGCCAGTGGGTGCGTAAGAATCTTTGACGAAACGCGAACAGTCACGCCCAAAGATACCCAAACGTGAACAGCCCCACGCATAGGATTCGCCTAAAAGACTAAAAGCATAATTCAGCACATTGCGTAATGTCAGTGGTTGATAGCCAATGCTAAATTGGCCCGCCGATGGATTAATTGTGCCTTCAACCAACTGAAGGGTTCCATCAGGGTTACGCATTGGGACTTGCACACGCCATAGGGTGGCGGTTTCTTCAATTAACGGCAGGCGAGTGCCCATTTGCGGATTAACCCCATCGTCATTTCGCGTGGCTACTAAACCTCGGTTGGCCGTCGTAACAACAAAGGGTTGGGTATCCACATAGTCAATGACCATTTCACGTGGGGCAATGGCGACATGGGCTTGAGGTAGCCAACCCCAATACAGTGGGCTTAGGCAAAAATACCATTGCCCATCTCGACTGGCGGTCAAAATGGCGACAGGCCACCCAATATCAACGGCAGTTTCTTGAAAGCGATCAAAAGCGAATTCCAACGGTTGGGCCGTGGCAACTTCACTGGTTGGGAAGGTACGCAGCTGAGTGCGTTCAGTCACTAGCCCATATAACAAGGGCACATTGCCAGCAATCGGCGGGTTGGCATTATTCAACAGAGCTGCGAAATAGGCATCATCCAATTCCTGTCCTGCCGCGCCATATCGAGTACGTGAGGGCTGCTGATACATCCCAATTTGCTGCAATATGCTTTCCGCACTCAATACAGTAGGCAGGTCACGAAAATCGGGAATTTCGAGGGTGGCATGGACGCAGCGATTGAAATTGGCGATGGTCTCAGGGGTCTGCAATACATCATCTGGATTGGGAATGCGTTCCAACCAAAATTCAGGATTAAGCATCTCGAAGGTGACATTGGAGGGCAGTTGTTTGAATAACTCAAATGCGGTCATAGCTCGGCTCCATTGGGATTGGGTATGACTCTAAAGATACCCCAGATTCGAGTTATAAAAAATACAACTTAGTTGAGGCGCAGCCAGATAAATGCCAACAATTCTAAAGACGCTGTTCCCATGAGTAGCCCAATGCTAATGAAGGCGATATTTTCCCATCGCTTTTGCTCAAACCACGCGCCATGCCAGATACGCCATAGCTGCCATATCCCAACAGGCAGGGTAAGCAATCCAGCGATTTGTACCGCAGCGGGCAGTCCCATGACACCAGCAATCAGCAAATATAAATAGGCTGTCACAAGGGCCACAGTATAAAGCACACGCGCCGTCGGTCGGCCTAAAATGACAATCAAGGTGCGTTTGTTGGCGAGAGCATCCCCTTCGGCGTCGGGTAGGTGAACACTTAGCAACATATTCAGTTGCAAAAAAGCGAGGGCTGGCAATGGCAAAATTGCGATTTTTTGAATTTCCCCGACTTGCAAATAAAAACTAAGCAATGGGGTTAAAAAAGCCAAAATGATGACCCCTGCAATTTCGCCCAGTCCATGACTGTGCAGGCGGAAAGGTGGTGAACTATAGGCCCATGACAAGCTGATGGCACTCAATAAGATGGGAAGGGTCAACCACCCCGATTTTTCGATGAGGGCAAGCATGATAGACATTATAAGCGCGGTGGTGAGCAAGACGAGGGCGGCGTATAGCGAAATAATGGGTTGCAATGCGCCGGAGGGCAAAACACGACTGCCACCTGACCAACGGGTCGAGGTAAGATTTACTTTGTCGGCCTCAAAATCGAAATAGTCGTTGCTATAGTGGGTCATCAGTTGGGTCAGCGTAACAATTGCTTGCCCCCACAGATAAATCCGCCAATTAATTTCGGCTCCGGCATAATGCACAATCGCCCCGCCCAAGCCATAGAGGATGAAACCACCTGTCAAAAAAACAAAACGACCCAGACGGATAAAGGCCATAATCTGTCTGGGCCAATGGGATGCTGCCATGTTAAAAATTACTTATCCCGCGTCAGCGCAAAACCACTCATGAACTGCTTTTGTACCAAGATGAACAAAATTAGGGGCGGCAAGGAAGCAATCACCCCTGCCGACATCAATACGCCAAAATCGGTTTGGGCGCTCAAATTGACGGTACGCCGCACTGCGACTTGAATCATTTGGGCGTTATAGTCGGACACAATAAATGAAGGCCACACATACTGATTCCACATATAGACGAATTGAATTACTGAGTGCGCCACAATCACATTCCACGACATCGGCAGCAGCACCGAGGTCATAAATCGCAAGGGTGAGGCCCCGTCAATTTGGGCGGCTTCGGCTAATTCACGGGGAATGTTGCTAAAATGCTGACGAAACAAAAATGCTCCGGTTGCGCTCGCCAAAAAGGGGATTGTTAGGGCAAGGCGCGGGTTCTTATCACCCCATTCTAAATCAGCGACCAGTCGAAACAGCGGCAGCAGGATAATTTCGGTGGGCATCAAGAGGGTCAACAGCACAAAGAAAAATAAGACGGACTTGCCCGGAAATTTAAAGTAGACAAACGCCGAGCCTGCCAGCATTGCCGTGATGGTTTTGCCAATGACCACGACCATCGCCACGATAAAAGTATTGACCAACAGATGCCCAAAATTTTGGTGGTCAAATAACGACTGCACATTATTGAAGAAGTCGTTACTGGGCGGGAATAGCTGTGGTGGATTGGATTGGAGAGCTTCGGTAAAAGTCAAGGTTGCCACTTGTAGGGCATACAAGGCAGGCAGTGAGAGCAGCACACAAATCACAATCAACATAAAATGGATGCCATACCGTGGGCGTTTACTCGTTGGGGGCAGTTTGCGCTTGGTATCAGCAATGGCCTCATCATTTACGTTGGTGAGATTAACTTCTTGCGCTTGTGAAAGGGTACTCATAGAACAATACTCTTGGCTTGATGGAATGTTGAGAAAATTTGGCAGAGACGGGGGCAACCCTTTACAGAATTACCCCTCAAACAAGCGCTGGGTTAATTACCACCCACGAGATCGTTATATTCTTGCAGGGCTTCATCCGAACGCTGTTTGGCAACGTCTAAGGCCGCTGCTGGGTCTTCACCCTGATCAATGACCGACTGGACAGCCTCAACTAGGAAATCCCGTACTTGTGCCGCTGGCCCCATAACAGGCCCTGCCGTCGCAGGCGAGACCACTGTATTTAATAATTGGTCTACCGCTACGCGATAGAAGGGGTTGGCTTCAAACCATCCTTCAGCTTCCAAAGCGTCCAACGAGCTAAACCGATTGGGCATATAACCCGTTTCTTTGTGCCATTGCACATTGTTGGCGGTGCTGGTCATGAAAAAGATAAAATCACGCGCTGCCGCAATTTCTTCATCGGAATGGCCGCCTGTCACCCACAAACTGCCACCACCTGTATATAACCCCTGTGTGGCCTGTTCGTTTGGAATAACAATGGGTGCAACCCCAAGATCATAACCGAGAGTCTTGGCGAAACGGATGAAATTGGCGAGGCCAGCCGTGCTATTGATATGCATGGCAAAACGCTGGGTAATAAAGGATGTTGCCTCACCTACATAGTCGCTAGGCTTGCCCGTATAGTCGTAATAACCCTTATCAGACAATTCTTTCCACCACTGGATAATCGAAAGCATCTCGGGGCTATTGACATTACTTTCGGTGGCGCGGCCCGAACGCCCATTGTCATTGTTGAGCAGCGTTGAATTTTGCATGGCAACCCACACTTCGGGGAACCATGAAGCCATCGGCCAGTTGATGCAGCCAGCCAGATTGAGACCTGCATTCATAATCGTATCACATGCTGCCAGAACATCCGCAAATGTTTTGGGTGGGGTGTTGGGGTCAAGGCCCGCTTTTTCAAAGAGGGTTTTGTTGTAATACAACAGCGGGGTGGAGGAGTTCCACGGCAGGCTCCAGACCTCATCATTGATAGTATAGAAGTTCAAAATTTGCGGGATAAAATCGGCCAGTTCGGTTTTTTGTTCATCGGTAGCAATATCGCTGATTTTTACAAAATAGGTTGAATCCACCGCCAGTTGTGTCGAGGTTTCTTCTAGCTGAACAACATGGGGGGCATTGCCTTGTTCAGCCGCCAACAGGGTGTTGTTAAACACCTCTTGATAGTCAGTCGTGGTAGATTGGATATTGACCTGAATATTGGGATGTTCCGCCATAAATTGGTCAACCAGCGCCTGTACGATTTGACCACGATTGTCATTACCGTCATCCACGTAAATATGCACAAAGGTAATTTCAACCTTGTCTTGTGCCTTAGTGGGCCGAGTTGGTTGTAAACCAACCGCTACTCCCCAAATTATGGCAACTAAAATCACTAACAAAAAAGCTTTCCTAAACATTCCAATGCTCCTGATAAGAAAAGAAACTCATTTTGCTACCAAAGGTACTACATTAGCCCAGAAAATCAAAACTCCCCACTCGTTTAGGTAAAAATTTGGCGAATAGGGAGTTAATTCTCTTTAATTTTTGAAAGCGAGGCGACCTTATTCGGCGGGCAAAGGTTCCCCACGCATATCATAATAGCCCATGTCGAGCATCCATTGGCATATGACCATCCCTCCATAGCGTGGCAGCAAAGGAATGCCGTCTTCCCGCGGGAAGCCATCATAGCCCCTAAAATAGCCATAGCGTCCGGTCAATTGTAATTGAGCAGCGGGTGAAAGTTCTGCATCCCCAATAGCGATGGCGTGAATGTGAGGTGGCAAATTTTCCCGTTCATCGCGATACCATGCTGCAAAGCCAGCCAACTGAAGGGCATTAATGATAAGAGGAATATCATCCCATTTAATCGTCCAATCATAGGGCAGGTTGCGCACACTGATGTCTACCGCTCCGCCCCCGTCATGTGTTCCAAAACTGGCCCCTACACCGCCGGGATTATACGATCCCTGTGTAATCGCCTCACCCGTAATTGGAATGGTGCCACTATAGAATTGTTGGGCGTGCTGCAACATCCAATAGGTGCGGGCATTGAGGGTTGCATTGCCAATTTGTATTTGGGTGTAATCATCTGGTGGTTTCATACACCCGGTTGGCTCGGTGAAAACCGTTGCGATGGGTGCAATGTTTACGGCGGCTGTGATGGTTGGTGCTTGAGTTAGGCTGGGCGATGGTGTGATGCTGGCCGTTGGGCTAGGGAAAGGTGTAAAGGTACGGGTGGAAGTTGAAGTAGCATGTTGCGGTGCGGCGGCAATGGCTGTTCCGCCGGATAAATTGGTATTGACCAATGAGGCATCAGTCAGAGAGGCGTTTTTCTCAGTAGGGATGGTCTGCCCTTCGGCCTGCAAGCTACAGGCCATGGAAAGCATCATCAACACAAGGCTGCTGACCAATACCCGCCTATGAAATTTTTGTGTTTTCATGGAATTATGAACTACTCGTCGTCGTCATCACCTTCATCCCGATATTCGCCGGGACGAAGCTCGGTTACCTGCAAAAATTCTAACATAGCTTGTCCGGTGATGAATACACGGCGCATGGTAGGCGGTTGACTAGCGCGTAGTTGCCCGGATGAAATCAAGCGTTTGACAGTGCTAAGGCTCACATTTAGCACCTCAGCCGCCTCTAACCGAGAATACACGCGGTTGGGTTCAATAGGTGGACGTTCGGAATGGTGTGTTTTATTGGTCATGAGTTTAAGTATAAACAAGTGATAAAATCCAGCAAGCAGGCTTGTATAAAACAGCCCGATACTCTCTTCAACTTTCTGTTGTTCCCCTATGCCCCCGGTCGGCGCTCGTGCGTGCGGGCAAAATAGCCACTAATCCAACGGAGCGCTTCCAATTCATTTTCTGGCTGACGTTTGGCTGTATCCAATTGGCGTGACTGTGGATTGTCCCCAATGATTTTGTCAGTGGTATGGGCCGCCATAATCTGTAAGAGACTGGCAAGTTTTTGGGATTCTTCACCGAGGGTAGATTGATAGCGACGTTGTTGGACAAGACTCTCGGCATCCCACAAACTGGCAACTTCTTCACGTAAATCTTTAGCGGTAAAGGGTGATTGGCTGGTGGGGCGATCAGCAGGCAACGCCAAATTTAGCTGGGTTAGCAACGTATGAATGGCGCGAACTTCCCGATATAACCCATTCAGGGTGCGGCTGCCAAAAATATGAGTAGGTGATTCGAGGGCTAACCCCAAATCGGTGACATCAATTTTAGTAAAGTAGCCACCGAGCCATTCTAAAAACTCAACGGGTGTTTGTGGGGCTGTCCCCAGAATAACTTCTTGGGTCTGTGTTTTACGTTTAACTGGCTTATCATCGGATTTGCGCTTGGCAATATCCCGCCCAGCATTGCTCCCCATCGCAAAGACCAGTTGATTGATTTCTAGCAAATCGTGGGCCAAACGTGCCCGTTCTTCCTCGCTCAAATTCCCCGGCATAGATTCCAAATCACGCCGTATACGATGCTGGGGTGGGCGATCTTTGGTTTCATGATAGGTTGTGGCAATATCCGTGAAGAAAGTGGTGGCGATTTGCAGGGCCTCGGCGTAATGGGGCAAATCTTGATTACTGAGAATAATGCCCAATGCCCGTGTGGTTTGCAGAGCCTCGCCAATTTCCATGCCCAAATGTTGACCAAAATAGGCGGGCAGACCTCTCGCCCGATCTTGGGGAATCTGACGGATATAGCGCCGCAATAACTCCAAAGCTGCGCTTTTGACCTCATCTTGCCATGCTACAAATCCCCACATTTTGACGAGCAGGGGCGGGCCGTCGTTGCCAAGTTTACCCGCAAGATTGGTGAGGGCCGTCGAAACGCGCAGAGCATCGAGGGCATCCTTACGACTGGCGTGAAATTCTAGCAATCGTAGCCCTTGCTCCTTACCAATCATTTCAAGCAGATGCTCGTCATTAAAAATCATAGTGGTCATGCGGCGGGCGGCATCCACCATCGCTACCGACCATTTTTTGTTAATCAGGGCTGCACAGAAAGATCGTACCCGCGCTTCTGGCTGAATCTGGCTTCCTTCAAAAGCAGTTAAGGCCAGCAATAATTTATCGGCTTCTAATCGGGTGTTGAGGAAAATATCCCCAATAAAATCAACGAACATTTTGAAGCGTTCATTGGTGAATACTTCACGCTGGAAGAATTCGAGTAGCTGAATTCCTTCCGCATAACGCCCAACTGCAAAATATAGTTCTGGTAAGGTTTTCCATGCTGCCGGAGGTAAAATTCGAATCCGTTCGGGGCGCGAAAATTCCTCCAATAAATGACCCATCACTGCTTGATGTTGTTCGGCCTGCCCCGTGCCTGCCAGATGCAGTAGGCCCTCCAAAACAGGCTGGTCTATTAATTCGGTGCGCTGCAAATTGGCGACCATCTCGACCAACCGTATCAGCACAACGGACCGAAACGCTTCCGGTATACTGGCGGCGGCAGAAGCCAAGGGATGAATGGGGGTGGTGATATTTGCCCCACTGCCCAATTGCAATACAGCGATAATACGCTGGATGGGTTTGGGCAACTTCATCACGAATGGCATATCTCCCAACAATTGCTGGAAATTGCCGGGGGGGAGGTGCATCGCGCCCAAAATCATTAGGGCTTCAGCGATTTCTGGTGATACATGGGCAGCTGGTTGGAGTTGGGTTACCAATTGCAACCCAAACTTATCTACTTGCAGCGTGGCCGGGGCACTGGCAAGGCGTGTCAAAAATTGGGCAGCCTCTTGCGGTTTGCCACTGGCAATGAGGTGGTTCAGATGGGTGACTGCCGCTCGATAGAGAATTGGTGACCACGGTAAGACTGGGGCTTCAGCGACGTTTTGAATCCAATATTCAATTAAATCGAATGTCGCTAGTGCTTGATCCCCTTCGGCAGTTTGTTTTAATTGCGTAAAAACGGCCTCAGCGACGTCTTTATAGCCAGTACATAATGAGGGGATAATGTCAGCAGGCGGCCAATCACGCAGAGCCAACGTAAATGACAGCAAGTGTTTGGTATATTCCACCCGCAATTCGTCTGGCAAAGTGGGGTCTTGGCGCAGCACCGACGATACAAGCGCGCGATCCGCAGGTTGACCGGCCAAGACAATGCTGTCTATTTTGGCGCGGCGGGCTACCCAATCTAAAGCTGTTGACAGGGTATCCTTGCGGATGGCGCGCCACACAGCGGTTTTGGCAAGGGTCTCGGTTTGCTCCACAACCTTGGAGGGGTCAAGTCGCAACTGCGAAATCATAAAATGGGCGTAATCATGGCGTTCGTAATTGGCAGGCGTGATTTTGCCACTCGCCCAATCGTAGACAATATGTTCATCCGGAGCAGTATCCCCAGACAGAAACTTTACTTGTGCAACTGAGGTATCCGATTTTCCAACATGGGTAGCGAACGTCATCGCAATACGCGCCGGAAGGGGTAGTAAGCAGTTTAGAGCTTCTACAAATCGCAAGCGCTTTTCGAGCGATAGAGGGGCATTTAAAATGCCTAAATTTTTCCCCTGTATAAGCGATGTCAGCAGGCCTTCAACGATCTTCATGTTGTCTTGGCAATACAGCAGCAAATCCAACATGGCATCGCTTTGTTCTTCGGCGCTCATCGGTTGGGGGTCATTCAGGGCAAAAGGTGTGACTTCCCGATGTTGTTCAAAGACTGGCATTTGGCTGTACCCGAGGGCTTTAAATGGCCCCAAGTTGCCACCTAGCCATTGCACAGGTGCATTGGGCAAACCAATATACATCAGTTGAGGCGTGCCCAATGCGGTCAATTGGGCCACTGCCAAAATGAAATCCACCTTTTCGCCTCGAAACAGCCCTACCGCTGAAGTCATTTCTTCCGAAGTCTGGTCGGCTGATGGTGGGGTAATACGCCCAACGGCCAAACACTCCGCCAGATGATCCGGCGTAAGATTCGGGCTACGGGCAAGCACGGTTGGTTTCGCCTGCTTATCAGAGGCTAAAACCCCATAATAAAAACGCTCTAGCTGGAAATTTCGCTGACTCACGGCAAGCCTGTTGCAGTTAAGTGAGGTTCCGTTATTTACAAATTTAAGATTTTAGCAACATCTATTATCCTACCTCATCTTTGTTCTGCCGCCTACCGTACATTCGGCCTGCGTATGGTTAGCGTATTGTCGCAGGTTGTCTGGCGCGTAACGCAAAAGGCGCGGTTCGCGCTACAATGAATGCTGATTAGCCATTTTGCTTTTCCGTTGGAGGCATATTTTGAGTATTATGGGCCGCCTGAAGTCTTTTATTGCCCTTGTGTTACTAACCCTTATCATTCAACCGATTTTGCCAGTCGCTGCGCAAGACTCGACTTCGCACTATGAAAATGTGGACATGGGCGTGTCGTTTGACATCCCCGCTGATTGGACAGTGCGGGTAGATGCCGAGCGTTTAACTGCCGCCACTCAAACTGACCTCGACTTGTTCACGAACAATCAATTTCCACAGGGATTGATTTTTTCGATTGTGATTGGCAGTTATAACGGGCTGGGCCTACAAAATGCCGCCGGATTGCCCGACCAATTGGTGCGATTGGCCCCATCAGGTGCAACTCCAAGTGCGCCCGAATCCATTGTCTATGGCAACGCCACAGGTTATCAAACCGAGTTCACTATTCCTGATAGTGGCATTGCGACCCGTGTGGCCCTGCTCAATATTGCCGGAGCAAGATTGGCGGTGGTGCGCGGCTTGGCGCAAGAAAGCGTCTGGCCGAGTGTCCTGCCCCAATTTGAAACGATTGTCCAAACTTTGAAATTCACCTTGCCTGCTGGATTAACTAATCCTTTCGATGCTCTGCCCGATGATGATGGGGGTGTGTTATGGCAATATCAATCCGGCCAACTCCCCGATGAAGCACCGATTACCCTAGGTGGCATCACCTATGATGAATTTGGCGTGATGTATATTGCAGCGGGGGCGCGCGGCTTTTTGGCCCTAAACCAAGCAACTGGCGAATTTATCAATTTTATACCCCCCATTTATGACAATGACGATTATGTAGACGTTGCCATTGGGCCAGATGCACGACTCTATTTTGCCAATGCGACTGAGCGTGCTAATCAGCGGATTATGGTCACGGATCGTCTCGGCGGGTTTGCCAATTCATGGGGAGTCGAAGGCGATGCTCCCGGTCAATTTGCACCGGGGATGCCACGTTCGATTGCCGTCTCTAAAGAGGGGGATGTCTGGGTAATTTCCGAAGGCCACACCATCGCACCTGTACAGCGCCTCTATCGGTTTGACTCACTCGGTAATCTCTTGCAAATGATTGATTTGGATTCGATTGTGCCGGGGATGAAAGATCTGCACCTTGCCAATGAAGTCAACGAAGACCGCGTGTTTGTCGTGGGCAAAGAGGGTGGCTTACAGATGTTGAATTGGGATGGCACACCCCTTATTACCCGTATCAATGAAGATATTCTCGATCAAGCGGTGCCGTTGGATATTGCGACCGGGCCACAAGGTATAATTGTCATCGCCACCCAAAATCAGGGGTTTATTCAGTTAACCAGCGTGGGTGAATTGCTCGATCGTTTCGGGATTGCCTACGACGCCACACGCGGTGGGGCTTATCAACCCGGCGAATATTTGACCCCAACCGGCTTGGCAATTGACCGCGATAGTATCATTTATTTTGCCGAGACCAATGCCACAACAGGATTTGCCCAGGCACAGGCCTTTACTTTTAGCGGGGATGGCGTGCTGGCGATGCCGGGACGTAGTCCTGAAGTGGGAGATGATGCGCAAGTGAGCGCCGAGGGAACTAGTGGCGGCCCTATTACTTATGGAACCACCGTCCATGGTGTGTTGAATAACCTCAGCCCGGAACAAGATTACACCTTTGAGGCCCTGCCCGGCGATCAGGTATTGATTACCTTGCGCGACGTATCCACTGAACAAACGCTGGATACGCAACTGATTTTGCTAGATGTCAATCAAAATGAGATTGCGAACAATGATGACGCCAATAACCCACCCGCTGGCTTTAAACCAACAGATTCTATTCTGCGATTTACGCCGGGGGTAGCTGGGACATACATCATCCGGGTCACTCGTTTTGGCGGCAATGGTGAATACGAATTGAGTTTAACGCAGGAATAGGTGTCGGGAAAAAACAGGGGAGGAATTTTGAACTCCTCCCCTAACTAGGCTTTTAGTTATCGGCGCGGACGAGGGTGATTCTTTGACCGCGCATTATGCCGTGTTCCATCTGGCGCAACACCTTCTCGGCATGGATTTCTTTCACATCCACGTAGGTTTGGCGTTGACGAATTTCAATCGCCCCAATTGCCCGACCCGGAATGCCCGTTTCACTGGCAATGGTATAAACTACATCTTTAGGTTGGATGCCGTGTTCACGCCCGACATTCAAAATCATGCGCACCATACCGGGTTCGTGTGAACGGGGACCACTGCTCCGTTCACGTCGTTCACCGCGTTCATTGGATTGTTCGCCGGGGCGATGGCTCTTGTGAGCATGCTCACGGAAGGGCCGTCCATCACGCGATCTATCTGAACGTTCGGGTCGTTCCTGAATTTCTTCAACGTCGTCCAGCAGGCGGTTGCTCTCATTGACTCGCGCCAACTTAATTGCGGCAGCAGCAAGTTCGTTCAAGTCGTAATTCAGATCAACCAGTTCGCGTACCAATGTCAATTCTTTGTTCAGGTCGGCCTCAGCCAGTACATCGCTCAATTTTAGAGTGAAGCGTTCCTCACGTTTTTGGCGTACTTCATCCTTACCGGGTAGTTTCGCCAATTTGACGGGTTGCTTAATCAACCTCTCAATAGACTTGAGACGGAATTTTTCGCGGGGGGTCAACAGGGTAATAGCTACACCTGAGCGACCAGCACGGCCTGTCCGTCCAATGCGATGCACATAGTCTTCGGGGTCGAGCGGAATGTCAAAATTAAAGACATGGGATACTTGTGGGATGTCCACCCCGCGTGCCACAACGTCGGTGGCAACCAAAATGGTGACTTGCTCACGACGGAAACGGCGCAATACCGTCTCGCGGACTTCTTGGGCCAAGTCGCCATGTAGGGCTTCAGCAGCAAATCCACGCGCCAAAAGCTGATCGGCTAATTCCGATGCCCCGGCTTTAGTGCGGGTAAAAATCAGGGCGCTTTGCATATCTTCAGTTTCCAGCAGGCGGGTCATCGCCGCTAGTTTGGACGATTCATGCAGCAAATAGTAGCGCTGTTCCGTTTGGGGCACGGTCAATGTGCCGCGACTGACCGACACTGACTGCGGATTGCGCATGTAGTTATTGGCAAGGTCACGGATTTCGGTTGGAAATGTCGCTGAGAACAAAGCGGTCTGACGTTTGGTCGCCGTCGCCGCCAAAATTGCTTCGACATCATCAATGAAGCCCATGTCCAACATCCGATCGGCTTCATCCAATACGACCATTTTGACGCCTTCTAGTCTTAATACACCCTGTTTAATCAGGTCGAGAGTACGACCGGGTGTGCCGACCACAATATGCACATCGCGTTCGAGACGTTTCATTTGGCGACTATAGGACTGACCACCGTAAATGGGAACAACCCGCACCCCAACATGCTTGCCATAACGATAGATGGCTTCCGAAACTTGGGTCGCCAATTCGCGCGTGGGGGTCAGAACCAAGGCTTGTACACCCTGTATGGCAGGATCAAGTTGTTGCAGCATGGGTAACGCAAAGGCAGCGGTTTTACCTGTGCCAGTTTGGGCTTGCCCTAAAATATCAGTGCCTGCCAAAAGAGCGGGAATGGCGGCGGCTTGAATAGGAGAAGGAACCGTATAGCCCAGTTCCGTGACGGCCTGTACTAATCTGGGATCAAGGCCCAGACTTTCAAATGTTTGACTCATGGGAATTTATTGATGCTCCGAACTACTTTTGAATGATGATGAACCAGTGTTCCCCGTCTGGCAACATTTCCAGACAGAATTAAGCCCAAGCTTCAACAGCAGGGCTAGAATCATCCAAATCGTAGACCATGCAGTTTGTGGGGGCTTTGGCGTGGTGTGAACGCCGAAATTCAGTATAGCATAAATAAGAGCGGGTATGAACAGGCAATTGATGATTTGGCGAAAATGACAACCCTTATGGCACGACCTAGATAGCAAATCGCCTCTGAAGTCGGTATGATTACGAGGCTTAGTCAAGATTTTAGGATGTCTGAGAGAATAGCATGAGCGAAAAAGTCGGTTTCGTTGGCCTCGGTATCATGGGGCGAGGGATGACCCGGAATTTATTAAAGGCTGGATTTGAAGTGCGAGTTTGGAACCGCACTGCCAGCAAAATTGATGAATTGGTAGCCGATGGTGCGATTGCCGCAACCAGCCCCGCCGATGTAGCCGCCCACAGCGACATTATCATTACCTGTGTCAGCGATACCCCCGATGTTGAAGAAGTTATTTTAGGCGAGGTGGGGGTTATACGCGGCGCAAAATCAGGGTCGTTGGTTATTGATATGAGTACCATTAGCCCTCAAGCAACCCAAGAAATCGCAGCCCGCCTAAATCAAAAAGGCATTTTTATGCTGGATGCCCCGGTTAGTGGGGGAAGCGAAGGCGCCGCCAAAGGCACACTAGCCATTATGGTTGGCGGTGAAGCCGATCAACTGGAACGTGCCATGCCCTGTTTTAAGGCGATGGGCAAAACCATCACGCATGTGGGAGGAACTGGCGCTGGTCAGATGGTCAAGCTATTCAACCAAATTCTGGTGGTGATTAACTGTCTTGCTGTCAGCGAGGCCTTACTCTTTGCCCAAGCAGGTGGATTGGATTTACAAAAGGCGATTGATGCGGTCTCGCAGGGTGCGGCAGGGAGTTGGATGTTGAGCAATCGTGGCCCACAGGCCGTCAAACGCGATTGGCGTCCCGGCTTTACCATTGACCTACAACAAAAAGATGTGCGATTGATTTTGGAAGCGGCTGACCAACTCGGCATTCCGGCGCTGGGTACAAATTTAATTTTTAACCTCTATCGCACTCTCCAAGCACGTGGTTTGGGGCATGAGGGTAACCATGCATTGGTTAAAGCACTCGAAAATTTGGCGGGGATTGAGGTGGGTAGTTAAAAAATTCACCGCCTCCCAAAAATTGAGGGGAGTTATTTAACAAGGGCAAACAATTACGACAGAAGATTTGTACAGCCAACAATACTTCATAGGTGAGATTGAAATGAAGACTGTCACAAATCCAAGCGCATTGTTTATTCAGGCTATCCAAAGCGACTCCAATCATGAAATGGATTGGTGGTGGTTGCTAAAGCGAGCTACCAGTGAGGCTGAGCGCGAATACTGCCTCGAAAAAATCCTGCATATCAATCCTATCAACAAATTGGCCCAACGCGAATTAAAAGCCTTGCAAAACAAACAGTTATCAATTGCCGCCTCGGTGCCGCATGGACTGGGTTGGCGCTTGCTCGGCCAGCGTGAATTAAAAGCCTAGCTGTTCATCCAGCCGCATTTTATCATCCATCTGTTCTTATCAAAAAGGCCCACAACATTTATCTCGCTCTGGGCCTTTTTTATTGGATTGCTTGAAAATTTAAGACAAGAAAAATTCTGTTCCACAGGCGGGGCATTTTACCACGCCTTTGCCGCCAAGTTGCAAGTCACTGCCACAATTGGGGCACTGTTTCATGGCCCGTAACTTGCTGGCGTCACTCGAATATAAAACCCCTTTTTCCCAGTTGATATAGCCGCTATAGACACCTAGCCCAACCAATTGGTAAATCATGCTTTTGACCTGCTCAGGCGGAAGCTGCAATTCGACGGCCAGTTCATTAACACGAATTTCGCCACTGGTTTGCACCACATTCAATAATTTGCGTTGCAGCGAGGCTTCGGCCTGACTCTTGGCCTCTTTTTGACCAAAGGCCGTCAGATAAATACCTGCACCTGTCAGTGGAGCAACCAAAATCAGCAAAGCCAGACCTAGCCCCAAAATTTTGGCAGGGGTTTCAAGGTCATTGTTGGTGAACAGCCATGCCGCTGCAATGATGCCAATGAGTACCCCGACCACCAATAAAATAATGCCTAACATTCGATTCATGTGATATGTCCTTTGTCAGATACCCAAAATCATCCAAAACCTCGGCTGCCACCGCCGCCGCCACCGCCACCGCCGCCACCACCGCTAAAACCGCCCCCACCGGAGCTTTTAGGGCTGCTGGTCATCGTACGCGAGGCATCATTTAACATGCGAGTTAGGCCACTGCTCATTGAATTGAGGCCTTGCGACATGGATTTGCTCATGTCGTTCAGTCCGCCCCCTCCCCCCATATCAAAATCACCCATTGGAGCAGCTTTGCCCATCGGTGCCATGGGGTTAGGATTATGCCGATAACCACGTCCCCACGGGCCACCTGATGAAGTGGGGTAGTACCAAGTTGGCATTGTGGTCAGCACTTTGGCAAAGCGCTTGATCACCTCTTGCTCAATGCCAAACATGATGGCATAGGGCACAAAATGGTCAAATTGGGTACTGACTTGCTCCATGTCGCTATATTTTTCAATATTGTCCAAATATTTGCGGAAGGCTCGCCAGTTAGTCGCGGCTTGTGACCCCTTTTGGGTTTTCGCAGGCATCGCATCGGCAAACAAAACCGCGATGGCGCTTCCTACCACCAACCCCACTGCCGGGGCCATGATGAGGGGTGAAATCAAAGTTAAGTTGTCTGAAAACCAAATCCCGACAAATCCAAGCACTAAGCCTACTATGCCGATGGTATACCACCGCTGACGGGTAGTGTCGGGGGCTTGCTCAAAATAACCACGACTCACCAGCTCCTTTGTCATCGCCTTTTTGATTTCGGGGATTTTCTTATAGAACTTTTCTTTGAGGTCAGAAAGTTCAACTTCTTCTTTCCCATCCCCATAACCAAAAATTCCCGCCATCAACTCGCGCTCATAGCCTGTCAACTCGCCGCCAAACTTGTGGGTGTTGTGGAACACAAATTCAGTGCTGCCAAACAACCCGCCGAGGCCTTCTTTTTCTTTTTGCTCGATGACCAAGAAGCCCCGCCGTGCCAAATCCACGAGGGTCGCCATCATGTCGCGCATATCGAATTTTTCGTCCAACAGTAAGCCGATGATGCCGGGGAGTTCTTCATCGGGTGGCTCGGTCAAATATTCTGGGGCGACAAGAGCCTGTGGGTCACGTCCTTTTGTGGTAAAGCGAATTAGGACGAGGATAATCATACCAATGCCGATGATTGCTCCTAGCACAACGAGAATTAACGAGACGAACGGTCGAATATTTTCAATATAGAAGCGCTCGCGGTCATAGCCACCCTGCCATTCTGGTTTTTGCATCTGGCTGTTATGGGGATATTGCAGGCGTACCTCAAGCTGATCGCCTTTTTCCATTACCCCGGGTGATTGCCATGTCACGGTGCTACCCTGTGTCGTTTCGTGCCATGTATCAGGATAGCTGGTACTTTTATCAATGGATGTCCCCGTAGGCATCTTGACCGTGACGAGTGCATTGTCAATTGGGAATTCGCGGTCAGCCGGAATTGCTACCCAATAGAGCTGGTCGCCACCGTCATAGGAACGTAGCCCACCTAGCACCGTATATTTGATCTGGATATTGCGGCTTTCCCCCGATTGAGCACTCGAACGGAAATAATATTTGATAGAAAGCGTTTTCTTCTCAGTCGTCACGCAATAATAACCTGCAACATCTATACAAGACGGGTTTAGGGCTACCCCATTATCGGTGACTGTCACATTTTGGATGCTGTTCACACGGTTCAAGGGGATTTCAGCAAAACCGAAGCTATACGGGCCAGTTTCAATTTTGAGTACATAGCTTTCGGTTACGTCATATTGGTTCGCCGATGTATTGACGTTATCAATTGTCACATCATAACGTGACCACCGTAACGAGCGCCCATCACCACTCCCCCCGGTTGGGATATATTTGGCGACTAGGCTGAATCCAAGAAAACCCATGATGAAAATTAATGTCCAAATCTTGGAAGTGGTTTTCATTTTGTCATGCCTGTTTGAAAATTGGTTTGGATAGAGACCATTTTTTATTATAGCAGAGCCATGCGGGGTGGGATGCGGCCCTCACCGCCCTAAAATGTGGGGGTTATTGTTGAAGTGAAGAGAGACGACATCTGCCGTCCCATCTGGTTATCCGTAGGCATTGACCAAATCAATCACCTGCTGAAGCAATTCTTCGCGCCGATACTGACCTTTTTGAATCACTTTTTGAACATAGCCATTCAGCCGCTGACGGTCATCACTGGTGAGATCTAGGGCGGTCACAACGACCACTGGAATCCGCCGCCATTCTTCGTTTTGACGCATCGCCTCAATAAATTGAAAACCATCCATTTCGGGCATCATCAAATCCAACACAATAACGGAGGGGCGGTTTTCGGCCATGACCTCAAGGGCGACCTTCCCATTGGCGGCCTCACTAAC
Source organism: Chloroflexota bacterium (assembly GCA_016234595.1). Lineage (GTDB taxonomy): Bacteria > Chloroflexota > Anaerolineae > Aggregatilineales > J027 > CFX10. The sequence continues at coordinate 24,068 of JACRBG010000028.1, forward strand.
GCGCCATCCCTCGCTTTCCAAAATCTCGCGCATCAATTTACGGGTCGAGTCATCATCTTCCACTACCATGACGGGGCAGGGTGGATTTTCACAGCCATATTTCCGCAAGGTCTTGAGCAAAATTTCGGCCCGTAATGGCTTGGTGATGTAATCGGAGGCTCCCAGCGTAAAGCCGATTTTGCGGTCATCTACAATCGTAATCATCACTACTGGAATATGCCCAATTTCGGGATCGGCCTTCAACAACGCTAAGACACCCCACCCATCAATATCCGGCATCATCACATCGAGAGTAATAACGGTGGGGTGGGCTTCTTTTGCTAAACGGAGGCCCTCGCGTCCACCGGAGGCCGTAATTACTTTAAAGCCCTCTTTGGTCAAATAATGCTCCATCATCTCACGGATAGTAGCATCATCATCAATGACCAACACGGTACTGTTTTTAGTTTGCGTTTCTGGGGTGGTGACGGTCACGGTGGAAGCGCTAGATGGGACGGTTTGCACGGGCGCAATTGGCTTAACATTGGGATCAACCACGCGACGCGGAATGGTTACAGTAAAAATTGACCCCTTGCCCAATTCACTTTCGACCTTGATGTCCCCTCCCATCATTAGACTAAAATGCCGACAAATGGCTAGGCCTAACCCCGTACCCCCATATTTACGGGTGGTTGAGGAATCGCCCTGTGTAAACTCTTTAAAGACATTATCTAGCTGATTCGGCGCAATGCCGATGCCTGTGTCTTCGACTTGGAAAACCAAATACTCCATCCCGGTAGTATAGCGGCTAGCTGCACTTAAGGTCACTTTGCCGTTTTGGGTAAACTTGGCGGCATTACTGAGTAGGTTAGAGAGAACTTGGCGTACTTTGGTCAAGTCAGCATGAATCGCTCCCAAGTTGGCCGAATATTGCACCACCTCAAGTACATTGTTGTTCTTCTCAACCAATGGGCGAGCGGTGTTGGCAACCCCCTCCAACAGTTCTGTCACCGAGAATGTTTCTAAATAAAGTTCCATCTTGCCCGCTTCGATTTTGCTGAGGTCGAGCACATCGTTAATGAGACCCAGCAAATGCTGTCCATTATCAATAACCCGTTGCATCCGGTCTTGTTGCTGGTCAGTGACTGGGCCATATTTGCTTGCTAGCATAAGGCCTGTATAGCCTAGAATTGCATTGAGGGGCGTGCGCAGTTCGTGGCTCATATTGGCAAGAAAGGTGCTTTTGGCCCGATTTGCTTCTAATGCCCGGTCACGGGTCAGCATCAATTCAGTGGCAATGTTATTGAACGAAATGGCGACCTGCGCTAATTCATCTCGATTGTCGAGTTTTAAGGTATCACTTGTATCCCCACTCACCATACGCTTCGAAGTGTAATCCAGTGCGGCGATTGTTTTCCTGACAGCCAGATAGAATCCAACAAAGAGATAGATAGCAATGGCTAACCCGATTAATGCCGATGCAATAACCCCATTGCGGCGCATGGCATATTCATCAATACGCTCTTGCAGCAATTTGTCGAGTTCGGGGGATACTTGGGTATAAAAGGTGAAGGTTTCGTTGATGGCGTCCGTCGAAATCTCATAGAAGCGATCTGAACTAACCGATACTGCTGTGTCAGATTCGCGTGTGACCCGCAAAAAAGCCCCATTAACGGTGGTCAAGAACTGGCGAGTGGTGGTGTTATGCTTTTCAACATCGTCACGTAGGGCCACTTCGACATCGCGGTCAGCCCCATAGACATAATCAAAACCTTTTAGATTGCCTTGTAAATTGGATTGCACTAAACCCGAAAAAATCTCGAGCCGGGTTTGTTCAGAGGGCGAAAATTCCCCATGGGTGGTCACAATTAGACTATAATTGCGGATTTGGCTTAAAAATTGGGTTCGCATGGGCAGACGGATCACGAGGGTATCCATCAAATAATAGCTTTCGATGCGCGGGTCGAGAATCAGATTGGAATTATTGCCAACCACGGTGATGAGATCAAGAATTTCACCAACCAGCGTGTCATGCCCCGCGATACTGTTTTCAGCCGTAAGGTCATAGAAGTTTACCTTAAGCCGCGACCATGTATCTTTGACTTCCGTCCAATTTTCTGTCGTGCCGAGGGTCTTTCCCAAGCGAGCTTCAATCTTATCCACCTCGCGGATGTTGGCATCAATTTCAGCTTCTTTGGCATCAATTTCGTCTTGAAAATCGGTTCGCCCACTAAGGTACATACTGGCAAGAGCGGCGTGCTGTTGAATATTTTGCAAAAGCTGCATAACGGGTTCGTTATATTCCAGCCCCACCTGTTCCTTATCGGCAAAATCAATATCCTTGTTAATTTGCCTAAGATACTGATTTAGGGCAATCGCTAATGGCAATAAAAGTAGTAGCCCAATGAGTAAAAACTTAGCGGGATACTTAAGGCGATTCATTAGCGCAATTGCGGGGGCGAAGAATGCGTTCATACGAAGGTCAATATCCTTTGCTCAAAAGCGTGTATCAAGAGCAGTCTAAGGCCACTTGCTTTTGAGGAATCTTTAGTGATAGGACGGACGATTTCAGTGTACATCGTTAAAGCCACTCGGCACAATATCATAGTCCATTTAGCAATCGAGATGCTATAATTTGGTCGCTAAAACCTGTAAATGTTGGGCATAGGAGAACTCGGTGGTCAAACTGGTTTTGTTATTCAAACATCCGCGCGATGAAAATACCTTTGAAGAAGGTTATGTTCGCACATTGCCTCTGCTTGAAAAAATGCCGGGTATTCTTCGCCGCCAAGCTAATATGGTTTTAGGGGGGCCATTTGGCTCTTCACCCTACTATCGTATCCTTGAATTTTATTTCGATAGCTATGCCACGCTGGATACAGCTATGACATCGCCCCAAGGTGTAGCTGCCGGACAAGCCCTGATGGAATATGCGGGGAATCAGGTGGAATTGCTCTTTGTGGATGTTTTTGAAGACAATACGCCCTTGAGTTAGATAAAAAAGGGGCTAAATCAAATTTATGACTTGCCCCTAGATAATCTATTTTTTCCGGCTTTTGCGTCGCCACGTGTACAAAGGTAACAGGGCTGCCTGTACCCCATCTAAAACATTGTTACGTGCTTTCTTAGCAAAATAAGCAGCACGCCCCGCCGAAAATAGCGTATGCGCTGGGCTAATTTCACCTTCACCCATTTGCACCACAACAGCGGCCCAAGTCAACCCTGCGCCAAAAGCTACCATCGCTACCTTGTCACCGGGTTTAAGCCGGCCTTCTTCAATCGCCTCAACCATTGCCAGAGGCACAGAAGCAGCAGAGGTGTTGCCATATTTATGGACATTGAGATAGAACTTATCCAACGGTTGGCGCAGCAATTTGGCCCCTGCCTCGACTATGCGCGCATTGGCTTGGTGCGGGATAAACAGGGCAATATCATCGGGTAGCAAGCCTGCTTGGGCCACCACTCGCTTGAGTGACCCTGCGACTGCACGGGTGGCAAATTTGAACACAGCCTGCCCGTCCATGCGAATAAATTGTTCGCGGTTTTCAACCCTTTCGTGGTTGATGGGTTTAGTGCTACCCGCCGCTGGCACAATCAAGGCTTCTGCTCCCGACCCATCCGAGCCGAGTTCGTATGCGAGTACCCCGCTGGGTTGGTCGGTGGCTGTCAGCACAACCGCTGCGGCTGCATCCCCAAATAGGACACAGGTGGTACGGTCGGTGTAATCGAGCGCAAATGAAATAATTTCGACCCCCACAACCAAAATGTTGTGATAGCCGCCCGCTTTGATGAACTGGTCGGCGGTGGTTAGGGCATAGACCCAACCCGAACAACCTGCCCCAAGCTGGAATGCGCCGCACTCCGCGCCGAGCATATGTTGAACTTGGCTAGAAACAGGTGGCAATAAATAGTCTGGTGAAGAAGTGGCAACAATAATTAAGTCAAGGTCTTTAGCGGTCAAGCCAGCCATTTCAATGGCGGGGATTGAAGCGGCAACCGCCATGCTAGAATTGGTATCTTTTTCAGTTCGAAGATGGCGCTCTTTGATGCCAGTGCGCTGTGTAATCCATTCGTCGCTGGTATCAACCATTTTTTCGAGGTCGGCGTTGGTCAGTACCCGCTCAGGCACGTACTTCCCCCAGCCAGCAATCTTGGCATAACGTTCCTGCGGCATAAAACGTCGGCTTCCTTTCAGAACTCACCTAATGGGGATTATTTAATTATAGGATGTAGGGTTTTAGGCGCTACGTTCTGAGGAGGGCAATGCTGGTAACAAATCACCGGCTGCCTTGACCACACTCTGAAAATTGACGCCCCGCCCTCGCGTAACAATCCAGTATAACCCGGCTGTCAAGGTGAGTCCACCTAAACCTGCCGCTAACTGCATGTGGGGGGGAAGATGACGCAGTCGTTCAATGCGCCATGCCACTAGGCGGTCAAACATATTATGGTCATGTTCACCGACCAGTTGGGCATACAGAGCCGCAACAAAAGCATCCGAGGGTTCAACTTCCGGCATTGCCAGTTGGATTTGTTCCGCAATATGAATCAAGTTCTTGACGTAGAGGTCGCCCGTCAAGCCATAGCGGGTCAAAAGCGCCGTTGTACTTACTACGCCTTTCAGCAAGCCATCGGCATGATCGGCAAGAAGGTTTTGGAGGAGGATTTCGTACTGTGTGTTGCTTGCGTTCACCGCATATTCCTTAAAAAGCTACTAGCTAGGCGTTGTTTTTTCTGACTCGACGTTTTCTTTTCACTTCCTCGGCGACCCTTCCAAGCGAAATCCCTTTTGTGGTCAAATCCTCGTGCAGGGTAGACAATGTTCGATGATACAGTGATTTAATCGCGCCTTCTGTCCGATTCATCACTTCGCCAATTTCTTGGTTGGACATCCGTTCGACAAATTTCAAGAAAATGAGCTGCTGGCGTTCTTCAGGTAAGCGTCGAATGCTCGCCAACAGTAATTCTTGTTCTTCTTTGATTTCCGTCAAGGTATCGGGTGCGTCGGTGAGTATTTTGTTTGCCAAAAACTCATCTAATGGGATGACCTTGTGCCGATCATTGTCCCGATGCCAATTGGCGACCAAATTGTGCGCGATACGATAGAGCCATGCTGAAAATGGCACGCCGCGATCATCATAATTTTCGATATGCGCCATCGCTCTGATGAAAACACGGGCGGTCAAGTCTTCAGCGTCTTCGTGGCTACCCATGCGATAATAAAAATAGTTGTAGATGCGCTTGACGTAGCGCTGATACAACTCGCCAAAGGCCATCTTGTCTTCGGCGGCAAGGGCAACCAGTTCGCTTTCATCGGCGCTGGCATAATCAAAATCTGGTGGGCGCGTGTTATGATTCATCAAAAAAGGAAACACCTCTCCCCGCAGGAAGTTGCGGGCCTACAAGCAACGAGGGCGAAGTTTAACGAAATTTTTCCGCCTGTCAATTAGACTCTTTGGCTAGGGCACGATAAATGCGCTCCAAGAGGGGGGTATACCCAAGTATATTTTCAATGACCAATTCCCCATTTTGCCCACTATAGGCCAACTGAGTTCCATCTGGACTCAGAGAAAGGGCGGTTTGGGCAGGAAGTGAAGCGTTATTCTGAATTACAAGAGAACTCTCCCATGAAAGTGTATTCCACACACGAAGTGTGTCATCGTTGTTGCCGACAGCAGAAGTAACTAGGCTATTGCCTTGCCATTCAATATGGATTATCCATCCAATGTTGTCTGATAGGGTCTTTAGTGCATGATAATCAGTAGTTGCGTCTAGTATCTGAATCTCTGAGCCATTAGTGACAGCTAATTGATTACTATTGGTACCCCACCAAGCTAGTGAACTGGCATATTCTACCGATATAGTCTGTATGACTTGATATGGTGTTGTTTCTGTACTCCAAATTTTGATGGTGCGATCATTACTTGCACTTGCAAGAAGTTTTCCGTCTGGGCTCCAAGCGACTGCAACAATTGAATTCGGCAGTTGGTGTCCAATGAGTGGAGGGGATACTTGTCCAGTTTCAATATTCCAAATCCAAAGCTCGTTGTACCAATTCATAGCTAAAGAGCGGCTGTCGCTGCTCCAAGCTATATCCGCAATAGCAGGCCAATCTTGAGTTATTGTTCTTATAATCCTATCAGTGGATTTATCCCAAACAGAAATCCTATTGTTTCTTACATCAGCATAGGTGCTTACTGCAAGATAATCTCCATTAGGACTCCATTTCAATTTTAATGGACTTTGCCCTACATCAATTGGAATTTCATATATTTCAAGACCATCCAGATTATATAGCCACAGTTTAGTATCACTACTAAGAGCAAGTAGAGTGCCGCTAGGATGCCACGCTATTGCTCGAATGGGGATGTTAGGAAACTGCAAATTACCTGATCCAGAGGCCAAATTGTTAAACCCCATGCCACAAACGAGAAATATGAAAGCTAATCGCCCTATGGTTTTAAACACGTTCAAATCCTTTCTTCAAAAATGAAAGGTTTATTGAGAGAGTATCAAGCTAGAGGTTAACGACCCATCGGCTTTTTGACCCGCACGACCAGAATACTGTCAGGAAACCACTGCTTGACGCGAGACAACCCATTATGGATAATCCGATTCGATTTTATACCCAAAATGGATTGAAGGGTTTTTCATGCGACTTACTATTGAGGGTCAAGCACCGCTGCACGGCGATTATCATCCCTCTGGCAACAGCAATGCTGCGATTGCCACCCTAGCCGCTTCGTTATTGACCGATGCGTCTATTACTTTGCGCCGTGTACCCAATGCCAAGCATGTAGCAAATGTATTAGAAATTGCCAAACAGCTTGGCGCAACTGTGACCGAACAGGAACCCAGTACGCTGCAAATCCAAACCAGCCATGTCGCTAGTCGTGTGCTTGATTTGACGACAACACGCCGTGCCCCAGCCAGTATGTTATTTCTTGCCCCCATGATTGCCCGGCGGCGGCATGTGCGAATTGAATGGGCCGAATCGCTGAGTCGTATCCGTACGCATATGGCGGCCTTACGGGATTTGGGCCAAGAAATCGAAATTGATGGGACTGCGGTCAACATTGCTGCCGTCGAATGGGACACTAAGTCTATTTTATTGACCGAGATGAGCGTGACTGCGACAGCGTTAGTGTGTATGCTGGCGGCGGCGCTTGGCAAACAAACCACTATCTATAATGCGGCTTCTGAACCCCATCTTCGTACTCTACAACATCAATTGGTACAAATGGGCGCTAAAATTGAGGGCATCGGTTCCAATTTACTGACCATCTATGGCGTGGGTGAAGATTTCAAAGGCACAACCATTGAATTGCCATCTGACCATATTGAAATCGCCAGCGTAGCTGCAATTGCTGCGATGACCGAAGGGCATGTCACCATTCACGATGTCCACTTGCCTGACTTGCAGATGATACTCAAAGGCTATGAGCGTCTTGGCCTAAATTTCTATCTGGAAGCACCCAAAAACGGCAACGGTAAAAAGAGCAGCATTTTGCATATCCCCGAACAGCAAAATATGCGAGTATCCCGACTGGCAGAGGAAACCGATGTTTCGATTGATACAGCCCCATGGCCGGGTTTCCCCTCTGACCTCGTAGCAATGGCGGCTGTATTGGCAACCCAAACACGCGGCACGACCCTGATTCACGAAAAACTGTATGACAACCGCCTGCTGTTTACCGATAAATTGAAAGGCATGGGGGCGCAAATCTTACTCTGTGACCCGCACCGTGCCATTGTCATCGGCAAGAGTCAGTTACGTGGGGAATATATTGATTCGCCGGATGTGCGGACGGGACTAGGTCTATTCGCCGCGACGCTCTGTGCCGAAGGTAAATCGGTTATTGATAATGCTGATTTGATGAATTATGTCTTTGAAAATGTGGTGCAAAAATTGACAGCCCTCGGTGCTCAAATTCAGGTATCTGACCTATGATTGACCTGCCGATTCAACACCTTACCATCGGCGCCCTAAAAACCCGTGTGGCGGTCATTGGCGAAGGGCCTGTCGTTCTTTTGCTGCATGGCTGGGGCGGCGCGATTCACAGCATGGCTCCGGTGGCGGTACAAATGGCGGGCAATGGCTATACTGCCCATGTACTTGACCTGCCCGGTTTTGGTGAAACTGAATTGCCCCCAACCGCGTGGGGTGTGCCCGATTATGCCCGGTGGGTAGTGCAATATTTAGATGACACTAAATTAGATAAGGTCTTTTTGATTGGGCATTCCTTTGGTGGTCGTATCAGCTTGATTTTGGGCGCGGATTATCCCGAACGGGTACGCAAAATTGCCCTGTCGAACAGTGCCGGGGTTAAATTGCCACCCTCACCCAAATTGCGTATGTATTACGCCGGACGTAAGGCCCTAATGACGGTGTTAAGTCTACCCGGTCTCGGGGGCTTAAAAGAAAAGACTCGTTTGTATCTGCGCCGTAAGTTTGGCTCATCCGATTATTTAAATGCTGGCCCGCTGGCGGAAACCTTTAAGCTGGTAGTTGCCCAAGATTTAGTCCCCTATGCGCGGCGTATTAAGGCCCCCACCCTATTATTTTGGGGGAACCGTGATATGGATACCCCGCTGGCGGAGGGCCGAATATTGGAGAGGGAAATTCCCGACGCGGGCCTCATATTATTTGAAGGGGCGGGCCATTTCGCCTATCTGGATAACTTGCCGCGTTTTGTGCATGTGGTCGATCATTTTTTTAAACAGGATTAAGGACACGCCAAGTTGATTGCTGTACTATTGCTGGCTACATTTTGGGCCGCGCTGACTTGTTGGCGTATTTATCGCTTGGCCCGTTTTTTCCAAATTGAAGAATATATGTCCAGCCGTTTTTTGCGCTGGATGATCACCAAACGTGAACGTAGTACCCCTAATCGCTTTGTAGAAGGGGTCGTCACGGGCTTGGTCTTGATGGTTGCGTTGATGGCCTTCGCACCCGATAGCCTGCCTATTCATCTCGGATTTTGGGCGGCGATTATTGTTTTCATTGCATGGCCTGAACCCGTCAAAGAAGTCAAGAAAACTTTTAAGGCTACCCAACGCGCTGTGCGGATGCTGGCGACAGCCTTTGTAGTGGCGATTATTTTTAATCTGGCCCTGTCATTACTTGTGGCGGGCATCGCGGATGAAATTACGGGCAGCATCTTAGGCGTCGTGTCCATCATTGGTTTGATTGCCTATCTGCTAGCTCCATTAGCCCTTTCTGCTGGAAATTTGCTGATGTACCCCATCGAATCTTCTCTGAGGCGCATGTTTCGCGAACGTGCCCGTCAGCGTTTGACCCAATCGCGTGTTAAGGTCATTGGCATCACAGGCAGTTTTGGCAAGACCAGCACCAAAGATTACTTGCATCACATCTTGAGTGGGCGCTATAAGGTTATCAAAACCCCTAAAAGTTATAACACACTGATGGGAGTGTGTCTGGTTATCAATAACGACTTTGACCCCAATGCAGGTGATGATTACTTCATTATCGAAATGGGGGCTTATATCCCCGGTGAAATCAAGCGTATTTGTGAATTGACCAAGCCTCAGGCGGGCATTGTTTCTGCCGTCGGCCCGCAGCATTTAGAGCGTTTTGGTACATTGGAGAATGTTGTCACTGCCAAATACGAATTAGTAGAGGCTGTGCCCGAAGATGGCTTTATGGCGTTCAATTTTGATGATGACCTTGTGCGGGGCATGGGTCAGCGTGGTTATCCTGATACCTGTATTGGTGTATCCTATTCAGACCCCCCACATGAAGATGCCCGCCTAATTGCCAAGAATATTCAACATACCCTTGATGGCCTCAAATTTGATGTGCAAGATCGTCAAACAGGCGATGAACGCACTTTTAGCACCACCCTGATCGGCTTGCATAATGTCACCAATATCCTGTTGGCAACCGCCGTCGCCCATCAATTGGGCATGTCATTGGCCGAAATCGGGTTGCGTGTAGCGACCTTAACTGCCACTGACCATCGCCTGAAACAAACCCGCTTACCTAATGGTGTGATGATGTTGGATGATGCCTACAATACTAATCCTGTTGGATCAGCGAGTGCGTTAGATGTATTGAAACTCAACCAAAATGGGCGACGGGTGCTGATTACCCCCGGCATGGTTGAACTTGGCCCACTGCATGAGCAAGAAAATGAAAAGCTGGGTCAACGGGCGGCGGCGGCTTGCACCGATATTGTGCTGGTTGGCGTTGAACAGACCAAACCTATTCAACGCGGGGTCAAAAATGCCGGGTTTGACGAAACCCACTTGCATGTGTTTGAAACCGTGACCGAAGCGATTCAATGGTATCAGACCGAATTAAAGGCGGGCGATGCTGTACTAATTCTCAACGACCTGCCCGACAACTATATGTAAATTCAGGGCAAACCAGCCCTTACGAATGGACTTAACAAGTGATGGCAAATAACAAACTGACAGTCGGCGTGATTTTTGGCAGTCGTTCGGTGGAACATGATGTGTCTATCGTGACGGCCCAACAAATTATGCAGGCCATGAATCCCAATAAATATGAGATTGTGCCACTCTATATTACCCGTGATGGTCGTTGGTTGAGCGGGCCGGGTCTGCGTGACATCCAAAATTTCCAATTGGACGATATTGCGCAGGTGGCAACTGTTTATGAGGTGATGTTTTCCTCCAATACCCGCTATCCCGGCATTATCTATCCCCCACTGGCAGGTCGCCTACAAAAAAATACTTTCCAGCGGATTGATGTGGCTTTTTGCGCCGTACATGGCACACATGGCGAAGACGGCACATTGCAAGGGTTGCTGGAAATGGCGAACGTCCCCTATATTGGCACAGGGGTTTTGGCCTCCGCCATCGCCAACCATAAAATTGTAACCAAGGCCTTGTTGAAACAATATGATATTCCCGTCTTAGAAGCTGTCGCTTTTACCCGCCGCGATTGGCTGGCAAATCCGACCCCTATCCTTGAAAGGATCACTGAACAGGGCTATCCAGCCTTTGTCAAACCTGCCACTCTCGGATCGAGCATCGGGATTGCTAAGATTGAAAATGAAGACCAAGCCCGTTTGTATGTTGATGTTGCTGCCAGCCTTGCCCAGGATTTATTGGTCGAACGTGCTCTGGTGGGTGGGGTCGAAATTAATTGCTCGGTGATGGGCAATACCGAAATTCAGGCCTCCGTTTTGGAGCAACCGCTGTCGGGCGAGGAATTCCTGACGTACGACGAAAAATATATGCGGGGCAAAGGCGGCAAATCAGCGGGTATGAAAGGTGCGGATCGTATTATCCCTGCCCCTCTCAGCCCCGAAATGACTGCTAAAGTTCAAGATATTGCCAAACGCGCCTTTGTTGCTATTCAGGGGCAAGGCATCGCCCGTATTGATTTTCTAGTCAAACCTGATTTGGGCGAAGTGTGGTTGAATGAGATCAACACACTGCCGGGGTCCCTCTCTTTCTATCTATGGGAGAAATCTGGCAAGACGGCCTCACAAGTGGTAGACGAATTGATTCAATTAGGCCTGCAACGCCACGCCGAAAAACGCCAAACCACCTTTGATTATCGCAGTAAGTTATTAGAACACGCCGCGAATCGTGGACTGGCGGGTGTCAAGAAATAATGCGGCTGAAGAATGAACTCCACCGTTTCATTGACCCACTGCTTGCATGGCGAAATGGAGCGGAGTGGCGTTCAAAATTAGCTGATTTGCCCGATGGGGAATATCGTGTGTCCCTTGATGTTCCCTATATTCCTCAATTTGCCAGCCCCGAACGTATCAATGATTACATCCATCATGGCTATGATGGCATGCACGACCCCAATTGGGCTGTTTTTGGCTCTCCCGACCCCCAAGAGTACGCTTTTTGGTCGCATCGGGTCTGTGCCTTGGCCGTTATCAAAATGGCGATTGAAGCGCATCAGCCCAATACTCCCGCGCCAACCTTGTGGCAGTTAACCCAAGCTGGATTAGCTGAGGGGGGGTATGTGGTGTGTGATACCCAAGGACGTTGGGTTGATGAAGGCTGGTATTTCGCCGCACAGGTTAAATTGGCCGCCCAATATGGACTGCAACTGACGGGTTACAGCTATGCATCCCCGCTCGGAATTTGTTATCATCTATGGCAAGGGCATCTGGTCGCTGCGACGGTGACACCAGAGCTTGGGGAGCACAAACCACAAACACGCCGCTATGGAGGCCATTCGGTGCTATTGCATGGTTTTCGATGGGAGGGAGGACACCCCACCGATTATCTATTGCACAATCCCTCGGGTCGCTATCTTGAATTACAGGCTAATGTGTGGCTACCTGCCCAAAAGTTTCAACAAGCCTATGCCTATCGCTTTGCCGCATTCACCACTGAGGAGTAGTTATTTATGACGCGCTTGAACCCAATGACCGATGCTGAATTGGTCTCCTTTCTCGATTATATGATTGACGACTATGCCGCTGAAAAAGTTAGGGCGGGGAACTGGCCTGAGGACAAAGCCCTTGAACTTTCCAAGGCCGAATTCGACCAACTGCTCCCGAACGGGGTTAATTCACCCGATCAATACCTTTTTTCAATTTTTGATGAGACTAAAGGTCAAAATGTGGGGGCCATCTGGTTTGCCGTGCGCGGTGAGGGAGGTAATAAATCGGCATGGATTTATGATCTCCTGATTCATGAGCAATTTCGGCGGCAGGGCTATGCTACCCAAGCGATGTTGACCCTCGAAGATGAGGTCAAAAAATTGGGATTAAGCACGATTGGCCTACATGTCTTTGGACATAACCCGTCAGCCTATGCGCTCTATCAGAAAATTGGTTATGCCACGACCAATATCATCATGTCGAAAAAAGTCGAGTAACCTAAAGGTTGCATTGTTAAAAACAACTGAGGGGTAGCCTAACCCCTCTCCCCATTTATCTGCTACAATAAAATATTGGCAGTATAATGGAACAAGAGAACTATTAAGTTCGTCTTTAAGCGTGAAGAGCTTATCTTTTAGGACTCAACTTCGCGCCACAAAAATGTCCGTTTAATCTCAAAGAGGCATCTGTGCCATATCAATCGAGAGGTAATCGTCGCAACAACGTGCAGCTTGGGGCCACGCGGGTTTATGCTGGTGCAGCACCCCGTCGGTTACCTGAGTATGTTCTTGATGCAATTCCCGGCGGCATGGCATGGCTGGCCCTTGGGATTGTTGTACTGGGCGCGATTTATGCTCCACTGACGATGATGTTAGGCGCGGCGCTCTTGGGCGTCTATTCCGCTGGGCGGTTTTTGTTCGCAGGGGTGGCTGTTTTGATGGGCCTACGGCGAATTCGCACATGGGAAGCCCGTGACTGGCGCAAATATTATGCTAAGCACGCCAACGATCTCAGTTTGCCGTTGGAAAAAGTGCATCATATTATCATCATTCCAAATTATAAAGAAGAATTGGCGACCCTACGGACGACCCTAGACCGACTCGCCATGCAACCCAATGCGCTTGATGCCATTACGATTGTTTTGGCAATGGAATCGGGCGACCCGGATGGCATTTCCAAAGGCGAAATTCTCAAAGCCGAATATGAGCGCCTGTTTGCCAACTTTTTCTTCCCGGTGCATCCCAAAGGTTTGCATAACGAGATTCAATGCAAATCGGCCAATCAAGCATGGGCAGCGCGTTGGGCACGTCGGCATCTTGTTGACGAAATGGGCATGAACATTCACCACATTGTCGTCACTACCATGGACGCCGATACGCTGTGGCATCCACGCCATTTTGAAGCGTTGGGGGTCATGTTTGCGTTGGATGACCGCCGTTACTCAGCTTTTTGGCAGGCTCCTATTCGCTATCATGGCAATGTGTGGGAAATTGATCCTTTTATGCGGCTACTGCACGCCTATTCATCGGCGTGGGAACTGGCCTATATCGCAGCCCCTTGGTGGCGTGCCCTACCGATGTCCTCCTATTCCATGAGCCTGAAATTGTTAGATAACATGGGCTATTGGGATTCAGACGTGATTGCCGACGAATGGCATATGTATATCAAGTCGTTTTTCAAGCGTGAAGGCGATTTGGTACTGCGACCCATGTTTTTCCCGTTTTTGGCCTGTGCCACCAGCGGCAAAAATATCTGGGACGCCGCCGTCCGCCGCTATCGTCAAACCCTGCGCCATGCGTGGGGGGCCAAAGAAATCGGCTATGCCATGTCCCAAATGAGCGAACACCCTTCCACTGGCTTTATGAATGGGTTTAAGTTGGTGTTCCGTGTCGCCCACGACAATTTATTGGCTGGGGCGGGCTGGGTAATCATCACATTGGGGACACAACTCCCGGCGCTGCTCCATCCTGACATTGTACGCGAGAACTCCAACACCTTGCCGTTTGTGCTATTGCAGGTAGGGTTCTTGATTGTGATTGTCATGACCCTGTTTGTGTTTTTCGTGGATGCCCGCATTCGCCCACCCCGTCCGGCAGGTAATGTCAGCACCCGTAAAGAACGTTTGATGACCTTGTTGAGCATTCCGATGCTGCCAACCTTGACGCTGATCTGTGTGGCGTTTCCGGTGTTGCAGGCTCAAACTCAATTGATGCTGGGGATGCCACTCGAATTTAAGGTCACGAAAAAGACCTAAAATCACATTGGAAGCTATTGAAACCATGATCTCAAAAGCCCCTCAACATTAGGGGCTTTTATATTTCTACCAGAAAAAATTGTGTAGGTTGCCACATAGCGATATAACAGACGAAAAATTATCCAAGAAAAATGAGCCTATGAACGAATTCCTTACTAAAATTTCGAGACGACTTCACCCCAACTTCGATAGCCTCGGTACTCGCAATATTGGCTTGCTGGCGGATACATTGGCGTTCCTTATGTACACGCCACTTGCTTTGATTGGGGTCGTTTGGCTTGTGCTAGAAACCGATAAGGGTGTCATACAACGTGAATGGCCTATGCTGTTGACCTTGTTGTTTTTTATCGCCTTAGCTGAGCGATTAGACTTTTTCCTTGCTTTATCTATGGGGACAGAGCAGGTTTCTACACAAGGGTCGCTGTCGCCCATTATCACATGGTCGGGGGTGCTGCTTTTTGGCCCCACTGTTTTCTGGCTTCAACTCATTGTGGCGGTGGGTGACTATTTTTTTGAGTGGTGGCGTGCCCCCCGAATAAGTTTTGTTTTTTGGAACCTTATCCGTCGGTTTCTTGGCGAGGCTGTCTCATGCACAGTAGCAGGTCTGTTGGCTTTAGGTGCTTATAAAGGGCTAGGAGGCGAATATCCCCTGCCAAGCCTAAAAGCTGAGGATTTTGGCTTAGGGTTGGTAGCAGTTCTTATTCATATTGGCATTGCTCAGTTATTTGACCTACCCTATACGATTTATATCCTGCGTCAAATTCTTATCTCACCGGAATTTCGACCCGGCTTCAGAAATGTTTTATTGGTGGTTATCCTGTCAATGGCGACGAGTTTCCTAATCGAACCTTTTGGCATATTGGGGGCTGGCGTCTACGCAGGTGATGGCTACTTGGCTTTTTTGATGTTTGCAACAGGCTTATCGCTGATTTGTGTTTTGCTCTACCGCCTAAGTAAGTCGGTGGATAGCAGTCAACAGCGTTCACGGGAAATGGAGCTTTTAGAGCATTTGGGCCGTGATATTATTAGTGGCCCACCTGATGCTTCGACCCTGCCCGAAATCCTCAAAGCCCATGTCCCCCCTATGTTCCTGAGCTCAGCTATCCATATCCATCTTTACCCTGATCAGCGCTTGCTGGATCATGTAATTAGCCAATATCGCCCCGATGAGGCTTTTTGGAACTGGCTAAAGACCCAGACCGAGCCAGTCGCTGTCAAAGCCAAAGAGCGAATGCCGTGGGCTGATAGACCCGCGCTTTTTTCTATACTCACCGTCCCAATCTTGGACATGGAGACCCGTGAAACCATCGGAGGTATCTATTTTTCGGGCTTGCGGATCGGCAAAATGGATCGTTTTAAGTTGCCGATACAATCACTAGCGGCTCAGGTGGCCTCCGCTCTACACAGCGCCAAAGTCTATCGTGAAACCTTATCTCACCAGAAAACCATGCAGGAATTAGCCTTCGCTGGCAAGGTGCAGGCCAGCTTTTTGCCCAGTCATTTACCCCAAGTTGAGGGTTGGCAGTTGGCTGCGACGATTGACTCGGCCCGCGAGACCTGCGGCGATTTTTATGATCTGATTAACTTTCCTGATGGCAAAATCGGTTTTGTGGTGGCGGATGTGGCGGATAAAGGGACAGGCGCGGCGCTATTTATGGCCCTTAGTCGCACTCTGATTCGTACCTATGCCTTTGAATACCCCGATGAACCTGCAACGGTCTTACGCGCAGCTAATGAGCGCATTCTACAAGACACCCGCACCAACCTTTTTGTGACCGTTTTTTATGGAGTGCTGAACCCTATTGACGGGTTATTGACCTATGCCAGTGCAGGCCATAATCCAGCATTTGTGTTAAACGTGAAGCATATCAACGGGGTGCAAAAATTAGCTCGAACGGGCATTCCGATGGGTATGTTTGACACAGGGAAATGGAAGCAGCAAACTTGTCAGCTATCGCCTGCTGATGTTTTAATCATGTATACCGATGGCGTGACCGAGGCACAGGATATTTCAGGCAATCTCTATTCTGAAGATCGGTTGCTCAAAGTGATTCGGGCCAATCCTGCTTTGGATTGTGATAACATGCGCGACACAGTGGTGACAGATATTCATGAATTTGTGGGGGATGCCCCGCAATCGGATGACATTACGTTAATGTTGGTCATGCGTAACCCAAATTAAAGGTTAGCGCCAAGCCATCATCGGTAAGGCGTATTCGACGTTTTGGAGCAAGTGGTGTAAATCTAATACGTTATTTTTGCACAGCTTAGAGGGGTTGAGGTTCCGGTGTTCAAAAAAGCGTGGTTGGGAATTGGGATAGGGCTTTTATTTGGTATTATGGCGTGCAGTTTGAGTGCTGCTCAAGAAGAAAATGTTTTGCCGACTCAGACACTGCCCAACGCGGCATTATTTACATTACCACCTGTGCCAAGTCAAGCCCCCTTAGTGGCGGGTCAAATTAACGCCACCCCTATCCCTACCAATACACCCGAGCCTGTTTGCACTAGCGATGTGACTCTGCGCCAAGCCCGTTATAGTGCCGATGCCACCCTTGATTGGACAACACAATCAGTGCTGGTTGAGCAAACAACCATTTACCGTAATGACTCCTCAGATTATTTACATGAAATTGTCTTTCATGCCGAACCCAATCATCTACCTGATATTATGACCTTAGAGCAAGTAGTGGATGCCGATGGGCACGTAATGGAAGGGGTCGCCTTGGAAGGTACACGTCTTTCAATTCCCCTGCGCGACAAACTCGGCCCGAATTGCGAAATCGTGCTGCACTTGTCTTTCAGCCTCAAACTACCTTCGATTTATGACAGCTATGGCGGACGTTGGGGCTATTTGGGCTACAGTTTTCGCCAGACCAATTTAGGTCAATGGCTTCCCACGATGGCAATTTATCAAGGCGAGGGGGTTTGGTATGTGCCACGCGAATACAATATTGGCGAACAAACCGTCCCGATTGATGCCGATTTTGATGTGCGCCTGACGGTTTTAAATGCACCGCCTTCCCTGCAAGTCGCTGGGCCGGGTGAGGTCGCCCAACCCGAAACGAATGTTTGGACATTTAATCTCCCCCGTGCGCGTGATTTATCCATCAGCCTTAGCGATGCCGTCCAAAAAACCAGTGCAATGGCAGGTGGAGTACTAGTCGAACTCTATTATTTTCCCGACAACGCGCCTACTGGCTTGAATCCCGCTGGTCATGCTTTGGATACGGCCCAAAAAGCCCTTGTGTTATTTACGCAAGCCTATGGCCCCTATCCCTATAAACGCTTAGTCGTGGTTGAGGGCGATTTCCCTGATGGCATGGAGTTTACTGGGATGGTTTTTGTCAGTGAGGCATGGTTCAGAACATGGAGCGGCAATAACAACGATTGGTTGACGATTATTACTGCGCATGAAATATCGCATCAATGGTGGTATGGGTTGGTGGGCAACGATCAAGGTCTTGACCCCTATCTCGATGAGGCCTTGGCTGCCTACAGCGAACTTATCTATTTTGAACGTACCGACCCCGAACAGGTTAGTTGGTGGTGGGATTTCCGCATCTTAAAACACCCCTCCGAAGACGCGGTGGATTCGCCCGTATATAATTTCACAGCTTTTCGAGGCTATATTGATGCGGTCTATTTACGAGGCGTCTTGATGCTGCAAGACGTGCGGGAATTGGTAGGCGATGCGGCGTTTTTTGCGTGGCTCAAGACCTATGTTGCGGATAACCGGGGTCGGATTGCCACCCCAGCCGATTTATGGGGAAGTATGCCGCCCGATGAATTTGCACTGGTGGCCGAAATCCGCCGAACTTATCTCAGTGCTAAAGATAGCGCTTTAGATGGGGCAGTGGCAGGTGAGCCGACCCAACAATTTAACCCTAGCCAAGTCGCCCAATAAAAGCCTGAGCGAGGTCTTAACATAACGGCAGTCATGCCAAAATGGATTTTGGTTATATAAGTAAAAAACATTTGAAATAGAGTAATCCCAATAGAAATAAAAAAGGATGAGCCAGTGACTCATCCCTAGTTTTAAGCCAAATCTGCCCTAATGCTCGGCGACGTAGAGCATAATGTAGACCAGCACCCCTGTCACTGAAACATACATCCACACCGGCCACACATAACGGGCAATCTTGCGATGTCGGCCATCGAACGGGTCTTTAAGCCCTCGCCACAGGGTATAAAGGATAAACGGTACATTTAGACCCGCCAAAATGACATGCGGAATCAAAATCAGGAAATAGACGGCCCGCAAAACCCCCTCACCCTCATAGGGCTTTGAGCCAATTTGGGCGTGATAGGTGAGGTATGAAATCAAAAACACCGCCGATACAAACACTGAGGTCAGCATCATCGCCCGATGCGTCTTCCAGCGATCATGCTTGATGAAATAGTAACCTATACTAAGCAAAATAAATGCAATCGTGTTTAGGATCGCATTTAAAGTTGGCAAATCGGAAGTTGACAGCATTCCACTACGCCTCTCAAGGGGGTGGCCCTAGAACCCTGCCACCGACGAAATACACACAAACAGGATAATCACGGCCAAGTAGATATTGCTGGTCAAGAACAGTTTAAGGGCTTGTTGGCGGGTGGGCACAAAAATCAACCGTAGACTATGCACCAAAAAGTAGAAGGTCATCAAACTGGCGGGTACAAAATAGAGCAAGCCAAGCGCGGCATGAGCGCCGAGGGCTAGGGCCAAAATCGCCAAGCCAATCGCGTGGACAAACCCCCAAATAGCCGAAGTACGCGCCGAGGTACGGGCGGGCAGCATCGGCGTTTTGCTGGCAATATAGTCATCCCGATACATAATCGCCAACGCCCAAAAGTGGGTGGGTGTCCACAGAAACACAATCGCGGCCAATGCCAATACCCCGGGGTCGTTCCATGCCCCAACCGCTGCCCCGCCACTAAGGACAGCGCAACTGCCAGCCGCCCCACCAATAACGATATTCAGCATGGTGCGGGGTTTAAGCCAGATGGTATAGACGCCAACATAAATCATCGCCCCCAGCAGCAAGAAAAAGCCGAGCGCGGGATTAAAGGGCCAGACCGCCGCCACAGGCAGCAGAATCATGGCAAGGGCAATCCACAGCACATATTCAGGATGCTCAATATCGCCCGTGACCAAAGGCCGTTGACGGGTGCGTTTCATGTCGCCATCGGAATCACGCTCGATATATTGATTAAGCGCTGATGCCCCTGCTGCTGAAAGACCACCTGTCATCAACAAAATCGTCATTTCTAACAGACCGGGGCGGCCCGCTGCCCCCAGAAAAGCGCCGCCAACCGCTGCAAATAGGAGTAGGCTGACAATGCGTAGTTTGAATAGCTTAGACAGTGTTTGCCACAGCGTTGCTTCGCTGGTGACGGTTCCGCTGAGAGTGTTGGAATCTTGCCGAATACTCAAATCGTTAACTCCCCTGTGGTGTACTTCGTGTTTTGCGATACATCCCAAATACTAGAATCACTAGAACGGTAGTTACGCCTAAGGCAGGCCATAACCAGCGCGTCCAGCTATCGGAGGCCTCAGCCACCCGTAGATCAAAACTAGCTTCCCCTTGACCAAGTTCACTATCAATCCCGATGGTGATATGCCATTGGCCCGTTTGATTGAGGCGCAGTTTGGCTTCATAAAACATCTTTTGGATAGCGTTGTCGTGGCTGGCCGTATGCAATTGTGTGATATTTGAATCAGCGACCAATACCGCCTTGACCTGAACATCGGCATCCAGCACAAAATCCTTTTCATGATCTTGCACCGAGATGGTGATATGTAGATTGTTTTGTGTGGTGACATTTTTCGGGTCAGTCCACACCGATACCAGATACGGCCCTG
Organism: Chloroflexota bacterium; assembly: GCA_016234595.1. Lineage (GTDB taxonomy): Bacteria > Chloroflexota > Anaerolineae > Aggregatilineales > J027 > CFX10. Next base: position 44,490 of record JACRBG010000028.1, read on the forward strand.
CTTCAACCTGTTCGAGTTGTTGATTCCCCAACCCATGTGCATCAGTACGTGCCATCGGAACAAATGTCGCAGCGAAAAATACAGCGACCACCATCAAAAAGCGCTTCATGACACCGCTATTCCTTTGGCTTGCTGGCGCTTCAGGCGGTCTTGTTTAGCCTTGATCTGGGCCTGCTTTTCGGAATAATCCATCATCCGTGAAATCAAGATAAGAATGGTATAGCCATACATCATGCCACCCGGTAGCCACATAATAAGGCCGCCAATGGTTTGATCGCGGTGAGCCTCGATGCCCCACATACGCGGCACGGTGGCGTAATAGGTATAGATTAACTCCGGCGACATCGTGATATAGATGCCCAATAGCAAATTTTGGAAATAGGTGGCAGCGGCAAACATCATGCGTTTGCCATAGGTGCGATGTTTGTGAAATTTGGGAGCAGCATCAGTGGTGTGCCACCAAATCGCCAGCGCCGTGCCAAAAAAGAGCAAATGTTGGATGTTGTGAATGGTGCTGTGGGTAGTGGCGCGTTCGTACATTTCAGAATCGTGCCACATCCACAAATTGAGTGTATAGAACATCCAGATAATCCCCGGCTTGGTAATGGCGACAATGAGCTGCCGGAGAGGTGATTTCTGATTGAGAAATTTGGCTAATCGCAGCCGGACAGGGCGGGGCAATCCCCACATCCCAATGGGCATTGGTGCTGCCAACATAATCAACGGGGCAGCATACATCATCATCATAATGTGCTGGATCATGTGGATAAAAAACAGCAGCGCTTCGAATGTGCCAATGCCCGAAAGCAGCGCCAATGCCACAAAACCCATACCACTTAGATAGGATACCAAACGCCAAACGTTGGCGATTTTGGCTCCCCTACGCCGCAGTCGCACCCAACCAGTTACATAAATGGATGTGAGGGTTAAGAGGACAAGAATCACATCCCAGCGTAACTGCCACGAGCGCAGAAAGGCTTCAGTTGTTGCGTCCATTTCACTACATACCTTCAAACAAAGGCGGGTTACCGCTACTGGCTTAACCCGCCCCTGCTCAATTTTTCAGAAAAACGTAGCGCCCGATGGTTTATTTCATTGGCTCGGCGACTGTCCCAATGAGGTAGAGAGCGACATAGAAGAACACCCATACAACGTCAACAAAGTGCCAATAGAGGGCCGCCGATTCGACTCCCCAATGACTCTTGGCCGAATATTTACCTCGAATGCCGTTGAGAAAGACGACCAACAGGAAAATAATCCCCGTGATAACGTGGAGGGCGTGGATACCTGTCATGAAGTAGAACATGCCATTGATGACTGGGCCAGTGGCCGGGCCGAAATCCTTATGGACTTCATTCCATTCATAGGCGACCCCAACCACGAAAACCAATCCCAGTACAAGAGCTAGGAAAATGCTGAGGTTGAAGTTAAAGCGGTCATTGTGTTTGATGGCGACTTCACCCCGGTTGACGAAGAAACTACTTGCCAACAAGATAGAAGTAATAAGCAGGCCCAATCCCTGACTAAGTTCAGGGCGGACAAAGCCCTCGGTATCACGGCCTAATACGATACGCATAATCAAAATGCCTGCAAACAAGAAGGTTTCGGAGATGATGAACAACCACATCCCCAACCGATTAAATTGAAGCTGACGTTCGGGCGCAATTGGAATTAGGCCACCATGATGTTCTTCATGCTCAACGACGGAACCGTGATGGGCAATGGGTTCAAGTGCTGTGGTACTCATTATTCTCCGTGCGCCTCGTGTTCTTCTTCTTCTGGATTCCACATATGCGAAATGTGCATATAGTAGTTGACGATTACCCCGGCTTTGATAAGGGCAATCAGTGTCAGCGGGATGAAGGCACTGCTGAACAAGGGCAGCTCATCCGCCGTTCCAATGGCATACTCAATTGCCGTAAAAACAGCCAGCACTACAAGGACAATGATACCCTGTAGATATTCGGCGTTTTTGCCTTTGCGTTGATGTTCCATGAATGGATTTCCCCTCAAAATTAGTCACCAGCGACGTGTATGGGTACAACGCCACTGCTAATGGATTCTGGTTGGTCAAGTGGCGTATAGGCGTCTTCCAACGGAGAGGCCTGATCGTCTGGGCTTAGGACAGCATAAACGGCCCCCGGCAATCCATAGTCATAGGGATGGCCGATAATTTCAGGAATCGCACTGAAATTAAATTCTGGAATGGGCGAAGCAATTTGCCATTCTAGCCCACGTGAGCGCCAAGGATTAGTTGCGGCCTTGACCCCATAACGCGCACTAAACGCCATGTTGAAGACAAAAACCAACATGCTCGAACCTGCCACAAAAGCGGCAATGGTTGCCAGCATATTCAGACTGCCAAAGCCCCATGCAGATTGATAGTCGGCATAGCGGCGGGGCATCCCCAAAATCCCGATGCGGAACAAACTGAGGGCAAAGGTTGCAAAGCCACCAAACATCAGCCAGAAATGGACACGCCCCAAAAATTCATTAAACATACGGCCTGTGATTTTGGGGAACCAATAATAGATGGCGGCGAGGTAGGAAAAGAAGAACCCACCAAAGACTGTAATATGGAAGTGGGCGACAACCCAGTGTGTATCGTGTAGGTGAATGCCTGTCACCAGCAAACCGCTAGGTGGGCCAGTCAGACCACCAAGGAGGAACAGGATAAAAGCACCGAGCGAGAACAGCATGGGTGTTGAGATATGAATCTTGCCGCCCCAGAGCGTGCCGATCCAGTTAAAAAATTTGACCCCGGTTGGTACCGCGATGGTTAAGGTGGTCAACATGAAGGGCAGGCGCAGGAAGGGATCCATTGCAGACGTAAACATGTGATGCGCCCACACCAGATAGCCCATAAAGGCAATTGCCATACTAGACAGTGCAATCGCTTTATAGCCGAATAGAGGCTTGCGGCTGAAAACGGGCAGAATTTCGCTGATGACACCCAACCCCGGTAGCACCCAAATATAAACGGTGGGATGCGAATAGAACCAGAAAATATGCTGGTAAAGGGTCACATTGCCGCCGCGTGCCGGGTCGTAGAAGGGAATATTAGTCCATCGTTCCACCAAAACCGATATAAAGGCCAGCCCGAAGAATTGGGTGGCGGTGAATTGTAGCAACGAAGCCGCCAAGACACCCCAGACAAAAATGGGCATACGGAACCATGACATGCCGGGGGCACGCATCATAAAGATGGTTACCAGCAGATTGATGGAACCAACGATGGATTGGAAGCCGAGGATGAAAATGGACAGCAGCACAAATTGCATCCCCAAAGGCGCACGCACACTTAATGGAGGATACGCTGTCCAGCCCGTGTCAAACCCACCCATTGGGAGGGAGAGCAGCAGAATGATGGCGGCTGGAACACCAATCCAGTAGGAGAAGCCATTTAAACGGGGGAAGGCCATGTCCTGCGCCCCAATCATGACGGGCACAAGATAATTGGACAACGCGCCTACACCCAATAATACGCCCACAATCATCAACAAACCATGAATGCCGATGTAATTGTTATATTGCTGGTTGTTCAGAAATTGCAGACCCGGTTGGGCCAGTTCGGTACGGAAAATTAGGGCGAAAAGCCCACCGATGAGCAGCACTGAAATAGAGGTTATGCCGTACTGGATGCCCACCACTTTATGATTCGTGTCAAAGCTCAGATAGCGCGTCCATGTGGGAATACCCTCTTTGGGGTGATAGTGTCCATCGCCACCCTTGCGCCCAATTGACCACGCAAACCAGTCAGTGAGCGATCCGACACCTGCCAAGAAGCCAAAGGTGAAGAAGATGGCGCCCATGCCAGTGACAATTTCGGTGGCTTGGTCTTTAAGCGTCCGGGCTTCCCAAATGGTCGAGCCAAAGAGCGCCTTCAAAGGGATCAGCAAGTCCATTGTGTCCATGCCAAATGCAGCACGGGTGATATTGGTCAGGATTGCGCCTACAATCGAGGCGATGAAACCTACCACCAGCCCGCGTACAAGCCCGATATGATAGAGAATACGGAGGAATCGAATTAACATAACGACACCTTTAATTAACTACTGCTCCCATTTGTAAATCACCCGTCGGGGCTTGTTCGGTTGCCGGAGATTCGGACTGCAATTCTTGTTGCCCGGTTGCGGATAACGACTTGATATAGGCCAGAATTTGGCGAAGCTGGACCTCGGAGAAAGTTGACCCATAGGTTTGTGGCATGATACCCGCTGGATAGCCTTGATGAATTTGCCCGTTGGGATTGAGAATTGAGTTCAGGATATAGTTTTCGTCCGCGAGGACACTACCCTGACCTTCAATTGGCACTTCACTGCCATAGAGCTCTTTCCATGTAGGGCCGACAATGCGGCTGCCATCGACGGAGTGGCAGGTGCGGCACGGCGTGGTTAAGGTCTCACCAACAGCCACCGGGTCTTGTAATTCGGCCAGTTTGCCTTCGACCCATTTATTGTAGGAACTTTGGTCCAAAATCCGTACAGGGGCTAACATCAGCGAGTGATTTAACCCGCAGATTTCGGTGCAGCGCACGCTATAATCACCCGGCAAGGTTGGGGTTACACGATAGAGTGTTTCGACTCCGGGGGTAACGTCTTGTTTGATACGTAATTCAGGAACCCAGAAAGAATGAATTACATCGAGTGAGTTCATTTCAAGTCGAATGGGTTGGTTTTGCAGCAATACCAATTCACTGCTGATAAAGCCATCATTGGCTTCAGTGTCGGGGTTATCAGGATATTCAAACCGCCAAGCCCACTGTTGTGCCGTTACTTTAATGACATATTCGTTGTCTTCTTCTTTAAAGATGCCAATAAATGTAATCAGGGCATAAATACCCAACAGGGTTACGATGATGGCGGGGATAATCGTCCAGCCCAATTCCAGCTTGTTGTTGCCGTGAATAAATTCCCCATCGCTGCGATCATCTTTGGCGGCATGGAAATAGAGCAAACTGTGTAGGAATAGACCTGCCACTAAGCCAAAAATCACGGCCATCACTAGATATTCCACTAGGAATAAGTGATCCATTGATTGGGCTTCTTCACCCGCCGCGACAGGCAAAATATCTTGACCGCCGAAGCCGGGAATCATGCTGACGGCTTGGCAAAACACCAACATAAGAATGGTGATGCCTCCAATAAGTACCAGCGCAGCCCGATGACCATAAATACGATAGTCAAGTGGATTGGTTGGTTCGGCGGGGCTACTTTGCGCTTGTGTAATGTCGCGGTTTAAGCGCCAAGCTACAAACGCAATCGCCGCAGCGATACCACCCATTGCTCCCAATACGCCCAATACCACTAAAACAAACTGGACCGTTTTATCCCCAGTTACATTTAGGGTCGAGGCGTCTTCCCCACTTAATTGACGGGCGGGTGAAAACCTACCCCCAGTCAGCAAAAACAGAATCCCGATGAAACTCACCAATAGCAGTAGAGTTCCCATCAATTGAGGTCGCTTCATAACTTCCTAAACTCTCCTTATACGCCCTCTCGACCCTGCAAATTATAACTCCGATTGTGCCCAATGTCACAAACTTATTGTACCGTTTGTCACAAATTCTCGCAAAGAATATGCAACAAATCAACAAACAAAAAACAAACTAGGCTGGTTGGTGCGATGTTTGAGCTTGGGGTTGTTCTTTGGTCATTTGCGACGGTGATTCGATGCCTACGCGCCCTGCCAATAGATAGATGAGGGTTAACCCACCCACAAAAAGACTGGCGGTGATAAGATGAATCACCTGTAAGACTGGTGGCAATCCCCCATAAGCCATTCCAATACCAGCGAGAATTTGGACGGCCAATAACCCGGCAATCCCTTTCGCTAGCATCCGCAACCAGCGATTTGGATCAGCCTTGCGATGAGTATAGTAAACAATTCCCACTACCCCGGCAATAATTAGCCAAGAATAGGAACGGTGAACTATATCCACCCAATCGGTTTCCTCAATCCATTTGCTACGGGAGAGTACATCGCCTTTTTGGTCTTCAATGTGTTCCAGTTCACCGCGTAACTGTGTTCCCAAACCGACCTGTACCAATGTAAGCAGCAAGGCCACGATTGCAATCCAGCCAAGTCGCCGCCGTTGGACGGGCAAGTTTGTGAATGGTTTGGAGTTGGGAAAAAATCCTGCTACAGTAGCATACAACAAGAGGCTCACAATCACCAGCGCCAAAATGAGATGGGCGGTCAAAACCCATGCTTCTAGTTCGCTCGCGACTACTTGCCCCCCTAACCAACCTTCAAACACAACCAATACAAACGCTCCAATTGAAGGGTAGAGGATGCGGGGTTTATCGCGATGTTTGCGTACCGCCTGAACCAACGTGCCGAGAATCAGAAAGCCTACAATTACACCGATAAAACGATTGGTATATTCAATCCATGCCAATTGAAAATTGAATTTGGAGGCGTCAATGTTGCTGGGGATTTGGGATTCGTTGAACGGAGGATAGTAGCGCCCAAAACATTTCGGCCAATCGGGGCAGCCCAGCCCTGCGTCAGAGGCCCGAACCATACCCCCGACCATAATGAGCGCGTAAGTAGCGATAGTGGTCGCTAAGGCCCACTTTTGAAAACGAGTAAACACGAGTTGACTCCTTATATCAATCGTAAATTCTAAGATATTTCTCAGAAAACAGGAGTGGCTCTTAAAGTCGCCCCCGGTCTTCGCTATACTTGCGCTTGTTTTCACAAACTAACCTATGGAGTAATCCCCTCATGAAACGAGCATTGCTGTTTTTCGCCGCTGGGATTTTTGCTCTAATTTTGATTGGCGCAGGAGTTGTTTACGTACTTGGACAACGGACTCCTACCAAAGACCCGGTTATCAAACAATCTACTTCCGCTGAGGGTGCTGCCCCAAACGAAAGTCTAGTGTTTCCTGAATTGGTTGGCACATCGCTTTTATTAGAACAAGTTAGTGTTCCGAGTGATCTTGCCGGCGATTATAAACTGGTGGTGGTGTCCTACGATGCTTCTCAGCAGCTGGATGTTGACGAATGGCTGCCCGCGCTGGAAGATTTAAATGAAGAATTTCCTCAATTGGCAGGCTATTATATCCCCCTACTGCCTAAAAGCGCCGCCGATAGTTCGGTGTTTATTATCGGTGGGATGGCGGCTGTTGCCAAGAGTGATGTTGATCGTGGCCGCACGATCGTTGTCTTTACCAATGTAGATTCCTTTAATCGGCTAGTAAATGTGCCGAATAAAGATGTCATCCAACTATTTTTAATAGATCAAAACCAGCATATTCTCTGGCAGGGTAGTGGGCTATATAATGAGAAAATGCTGGATGAATTACGGGCAATCCTACAAGACACCCTTTAAATATCAAGGAGCTTTAACAGTGGCCTCACCTTCGATGACAACCTCGCCATTTTGATTGGTACAGGTGGTTTCAAAGGTGACGATTTTTCTTTCGGCCCGTACCTGTGAAATAATAACGGTCGCGGTAATGGTGTCTCCAATAAAAACGGGCTTTTTGAATTTGAGATTTTGGCCCAGATAGATTGTCCCGGGGCCGGGGAGATCGTTGGCTAAGACCGCCGAAATGAGGGCTGAGGTTAACATACCATGTACAATCCGCCGCCCAAAGACTGTTGTCGCGGCATAGGTTGCATCTAAGTGGACGGGATTGGTATCGCCCGTTAGTTGGGCAAAAAGACGCACATCTTCATCGCTGAATGTTTTCGTCCGGTTGGCACTCATACCGGGTTTGTAGGTCATGCGTTTTCCTCACAAAATGGATTCGAGCAACTATAGGGCGATTGTACCGGAGAAATTGGGTTATGGAAATTGATTGGAATGCGACTGAATTACCCGCCCAACTAGAAAAGTATCATCTGAAAACGATTCAGACGATTTTGGATTATGCCAATAGTGGCGAGGTGGGGATCATCAAAATTAACCTACACGATTTAGCCCCCTACACCCAAAGTTGGGGTCTTAAAGCTGGGGTATGGTTGGTTTTGGCGGTGGTCAAAATGCTGACCGAGATTGCAGATGGCTATCGTACTGAACCGTCATCAGACTTGCCTGTCATCGGTTGTACGCCGCCCGATTATTTTGAAATCGCCGTGCCCACTGACCAAGAACAAGAAATGAGCCATCGCATTCTCACCGCTTATAATGAAATCTATGCGGTACTGCTGCGCACCCACCGGCAGTCGAGCAGCCCAATTTGGCATCGTCGTTCCACCGTCCAATATTTCCCGCAATTAATGGTAGAAGGTAGTGGGACTGAACTCACAGAACAATGACCTATGACACTCGCTGATTGGCACAATATTACACTTCAACATGTTCAACAGGCGCTCAATTTACCCTATTTTGATGCCCTGCAAGCCCAACAGAAGATGGCTCCAATGGCGCGGGCGATGCAGCGTCCACCGGAGCGCCCCGGTAGCCCTCGTATGGCAGCAGTACTTATTTTGTTATTTCCGAGTGAATTAGGGGATGGCCTACAATTTGTGTTGACCCGTCGGCATGATTATCCGGGGGTGCATGGAGGCCAAATTAGCCTGCCGGGTGGGCGACGTGAAGGCGAAGAAACATTTGCCGAAGCCGCTTTGCGTGAAACCTATGAGGAAGTGGGTGTGCCCATCAGCGATGTTCAACTGCTCGGTCAAATCTCCAATGTATACATCCCGCCCAGTGATTTTTTTGTTTACCCATATGTCGGCTATACCTCGGTTCACCCCAATTGGCAACCTGATCCCGCCGAAGTTGCTGAAGTGTTAGAGGTGTCACTTTATCAGCTTTTTGATGACTCCCTTAAACACAGTGGTGAGATGACCCGCAATGGGGCAACCTTTCCCATCAAATATTACGCCCTTAATGATCAGGTCGTTTGGGGGGCCACCGCGGTGATGCTCAGCGAATTTGAGGGAAGATTGCGAACCGTGCTAGAATCCCTATAACGATGGAAATTCCTATTGACTTTTGGTGGCGAACCGTTAAAATGGCGCTCATCAGAATAAATTTTTGATTGCCGAGGTAGCTCAGTTGGTAGAGCACTGCACTGAAAATGCAGGTGTCGCCAGTTCGAGTCTGGCCCTCGGCACTTTTTTTGCCTAAATCCCAATAGAATAAGGAGTGATTTCCCCATGACCTCCATTCAACGCCCACCCCACATCTACGAAATCAATACATGGACTTGGTTGCATGCTCTCAGCGAAAAATATCAACGCCCAATCACATTAGGCTCGATTCCCGATGCTGAATTAACGGCATTGGCTCGGCCTCATACTGCATTCGATGCTATTTGGCTTATGGGGGTATGGGAACGTAGCCCCCGTGGTGCAAAGATTGCACGGGAACATGTGGGATTACAACAAGACTATAGCCATGCCTTGCCAGATTATCAGGCTGAAGATGTAGTAGGATCACCCTATGCAGTGCGGGGCTACGTGGTGGATACAAGGCTAGGTGGGCCAGATGAACTGGCGGTTTTGCGGAAACGCCTACGTGAATTGGGGTTGGGGTTAATTTTAGATTTTGTACCAAACCATGTGGCCCTAGATCATGAGTGGGCTATCACTCATCCCGAAGCATTTTTGCAGGGAACAGCCGCTGAACTTGCTGCTGACCCCACTTCGTTTGCCCAAATCGGTGAGTATATTTTTGCGCTAGGACGTGACCCTTATTTCCCAGCGTGGACGGATACATTGCAAGTTAATGCATTCAGCCCTGCCCTGCGGCAACTAGTAATTGAAACTCTGCAAAATATTGCAACGCAATGTGATGGCGTGCGGTGTGATATGGCGATGTTGGAAGTCAGTGAGGTTTTCGCTAAAACATGGGGTAAGCGGACTGGTGATGTTCCATCAGTCGAATACTGGGATGAGATTATCCCTCAAATTCGCCGATACTATCCTGAGTTTTTGTTTATTGCCGAAGTTTATTGGGATATGGAAGTCCGTTTGCACAGCCTTGGCTTTGATTATTGCTACGACAAACGCCTATATGACCGGATGGCCCATGAAAATGCCACCAGCGTTTTGACGCATTTGAAGGCTGAATTAGAGTATCAGAGCAAACTCATTCGTTTTATTGAAAATCATGATGAAATGCGGGCTGTCGTTGCTTTTGGCGTTCCACGCTCTAAGATGGCGGCGGTGTTGGTTGCCACTCTGCCCGGTGCAAAATTATGGCATGACGGTCAGACCGTTGGACATAAAATCAAATTACCCGTGCAATTAGCTCGTCGCCCTGTCGAACCATCTGACAAAGAAATATCGGAGTTCTATCGCTGGTTGTTTAGTAAGGTCAATCAACCCATCTATCGTGAAGGCTCATGGGAATTGCACGAAGCGATACCTGCTTGGCCCGGAAATAATTCCTATCACAATATGATTGCCTATATTCGACGCCATAAACATGACCTCCGCCTAATTGTGGTCAATTTCAGCAATACCCAAGCCCAATGTCGGGTACGACTGACCAATTGCGGACTTGAGGGTAAATCGTGGAAACTGGCCGATAAACTCAATCACCGTGACTATGAACGAAATGGGGATCGCATGGTGGAGGATGGCTTGTATATTGACCTGACTGCATGGAGCGCCCACATTTTTGAATTTTCCGAAGGCAAACTTGAACATGCTCCCCGCTGATACGATCTAGGAAGGAAGTAGCCCAGACAAGATCAACCAGACCCATCGGGTTATCCGGAACGCCTGCCGGGAATCCTTATGAAGGTGTGACCTCTGGCGGACCCCATGTTGTGTGAGTTTCATCTCAAGTAAGGTGCGATTATCCCAGCTCATCAGTATCCACATGAACAGACCGGCTATCTTGTTGCTGGCTCTCTCCGTTTTTTGGGGATGCAGGCGAGGCGATGGCAGTGGTCGGCTCAAGTTGGAATATTAAAGGTGGAGTTGTTCATGGGGCTGAAGCATTAGATGATTCGGTTGTGATAGAAGCATTTTCCCCTGTGCGTGAAGATTATCTCCCATAAATTTTTAGCTTTGATCTATGGCAATTGGTCGCTTTTTACCAATTACCTAGTGATAAGCGTTATTATCACGAATAAAAAATTTCTGACGACAAATTCTTCTTCTGGAGTCTCAAATGGGGCGAGTTTTTGTGGGGCCATATAGCCAAAGAGATGATAAAAATAGCCAATTGGCTGATTTTCTTTTCCTCAAAATCGATCTGGGAAGAGGCTGGCTATCGAAAAGGTTCTCGATGGAGAAATTGGATAGCCAGTTGGAATTGCGGTGCGGCTATGAGGGGCGTCCCCTCAACATGAGGGTGGATAAAATGGCGGCAGCGTTCCAAGCGTCATCGTGCCCACGATGATGTGTGCCTTCCATCGGTAAGCTCAATCTTTCCATCGCTTTTTCTAGACCGATTTCGCGCGGGATGCCATTAAAAAGTCCAAACAGGCTTTTGATATTGAGATGGCGTGGGCCGAAGGGATAAGACACATTATAGAGGCGACACTGCTTCTCGAATTTAGCACGATCATAATCACCATAGCTGGCCCACATCCGCTCTTCGGATAGAAATTCTTTTTTCAGCACAGAGCAGGCTTTTTTGAACGAGACGCCTTCACGCATCACCTGTTCTTGGGTCAAGGTAGTCAGTTGCGTGCAAAATTCACTGATGGTCGAGCGCTCTGGTTTGACCAAAACACTGCGTTTGCCAAGCCGTTCCCCACTGACAACATCTAACATGCAAATGCCGATTTCAATAATTTCCCGCTCTTGACCCGGCGGGGGTTTGGGGGTATCCCAGCAAGTTGCCTCAAGGTCAATGACAATAATCTGGTCAAGCCGATTTTGTTTCAAGTCGTCCTCTGAAAATGTCGGGAATACGCCGTGTGAATTGCTCCTAGAGCTTTTCAACGATTTCGGTAATCTCATGTACCAACCTATCAAAAAATGCCTGCATCAATTCATTAGAAATCTGATATGCACCACCAAAGCTGCCATCCCCCAAGACCTCACGTCCATTTGCCCCGGCTTTGACCAGTTCGATATCAACGAATGGCTTGATGGTTTTAGGTGATTCAGCGACCCGCGTAAATGGAAAGTTTTCTAACCAGTTGGCATGGTCGGGGGTCTGATTAATTTCGGCAGCGAATTTTTTAACGGCAGGGCTTTTCCACCAATTATGCCATACAACCTTTAGTTCTGGCATTTGGGCTGTCAACTCTTGTACACCCACAGGAAATTGATTGCCACCATGCCCATTCAACAAAAGGATACGTCGGAAACCGTGCCGAATGAGGCTCGTTACAATGTCGGTTACAATCGCATCAAAGGTGGCCTGATTAATGGTAATCGTACCGGGATAATCCATAAAATAATCTGAGACCCCAAAGTTTAGCGGCGGTGCTATCAGGACGTTGGTCCGTTGGGCCACGGCCATCGCCAAACTAGTTGGGATACGAATATCGGTTAGTAGACTGAGATAGGCGTGCTGTTCGGTTGCCCCTGTAATCAAAATGACACGGTTGTCGTGTTGAAGATAGCTCTCAACGTCCATCCAATTGAGATCAGCAAAAAGCATGTACGGCCTCTTTATAAAAAATACAGGGGGCAATCACCCCCGATGATTAAGCTTAACCATCCACCAAGATGTTATCAATAGCGATGCTCAACTCCCGTAGATTGCGTACGAGATAAACCCCATTGGAAACTTGAGCATATTGGTGCATATCGCTGTCGCCTGTGCCCCACATATGCTCTGGTTCGGGGCAGAACCAAATGCAGCGACGCGATTTACGGGCCAATTCCTGCGCAAGGTCGAGACGCGGATTCAAGAAATTATTGCGCCCATCCCCCACGAGGATAATGGTGGTTTTGCTGTCCACGCTGTCCATGTTGTTTTTGCAGAACGTTTCAAGGCTGCCACCGAGATCGGTGGTGTAATAACCACGCGGATTTTCAGTCAGCACTTTTTCGACGGCTTTATCGGGCCGTAGCTCCTTGAAATGGTCGGTCACTTCCACCATATCGGAAATGAAAATGAAGGATCGCGCCTTCTTGACCAAATCTTGCAGCATATAGGTCAGCGTCAACATAAACTCCGACATATGGCGCATCGAGCCGCTGAGGTCACAAATAATGACCAGTTTGGGTTTGACATGGTGGGTACGGTGACGTAGCTCTAGCGGAATACCCCCATATTTCAAATTGGCCCGGATGGTACTTTTGGGATCAAGTTCACCCGTTTTGGCACGCTTTTGGCGGAGCGAGGCGCGACTACGTAAACGGGCAGCCAAACGGCGCATTTCGTCACGTACCCGATCAGCTTCTTCATCGGACAGATGCTGGAAGGGCAAATCTTCAACATCCCGTACAGGTTCGCGCTCTTGTTCCGAAAGCTGTTGGGCGATATTTTGCCCGACGTAGTTCTGAATTTGTTCGCGCAACGCCCCCATGTTTTCTTCGAGCATTTCAAGGATTTCTTGGATGGTTTCCTCGCTCATGCCCATTGCCCGGAGTTGCTCCATGAGCTCTTCAAGCAGTTCGCGCAGTTGATCCATGCCCATCTGGCGTTCCATCTGGCGGCTGAAATAGCGCTGCTGGTACATCTGATAAGCGCCTTCTAGGCCTGCTTGTTGGCCCATTTGGTCAAGCTGTTCTTGGCTAAACTGCTGCCCCTGCATCATTTGTTGCAATAACTGTTGCAGCGCATCCATATCCCCCATCAACGATTGCAAAGCTTGTTGCAGGGTATCTTGCTGGTCGGGAGTCAATTGCTGATTCATATCCCACATGGGCGGGGCGTTGGTGTCGAAAAATAATGGGAAGAAGAAGTCAAAGATGCGCACATCTTTTTGTTCTTTAACGAGCGTCGCCCGTAAACTGGCGCGAAACTCCTCCCGATTTTGGATACCAACCGCGTCTACCGCATACATCGCGTCTTGACTTTCCGCAATCGAGATACGAACACCCGATGCACGCAAAGCCCGTATAAACTCTACCGTTCGCTTGTCCATGCCTATTCCTTCCCAAACCTGCTATTCGAACGGACGATGGGAGTCTTGCATTTACAACTTTTTGCGGCGGCGTTTGGGGTCACTAACCAGTATATTGAGGGCCATATAAACCCCGCCACCAATCACAATGGCAAATCCACCCCCGAGAAAGAGGAACTGCATTAAGTCATCCATCCCTGTCGAGGCCAGCATCAGAGCCGCACCGAGAAACAAACAGACCACCGCAATAAAGGTGGGACTGGTCGCCCGCAGAGTATCCGAGACATTGATGGCAGCATAGCCGCAGTTTGAACATTTGGTGTCACCTAACAAAATATTGGCGCCACAACGCGGGCATTTTTTGATGTCAGGGATGTTTGGTTTTAGAGGTGTTTTAGATTCCGTCATAATTCAACCGATTTCTCCAGATGCGCCAGCGCCAGACCAATCAGCGCGGCAGACGAGATGCCATTTATTTTGCCACTCATCCACATTTGGCGCACCTCATCCAATGGAATGAGATGAGCCGCCAAAAGTTCAGTGTCATCTAAATCTTGACCTTGCTGTTGCACAGCGCCGGTTGCTAGATAGGCATACATCCAGCCGCAGCCATGATTACTGTCCATGCTGAACTTGCCTAATGGCGTCCAATGACTGGCGACCATGCCTGTTTCTTCCAATAATTCGCGTTTGGCAGCTTTAAGGGTGTCATCCGCTTCGTCGTCTTCAATTCCTCCGGCGGGCAGTTCCAACATGACTTGCCTTGATCCCTGCTTATACATTTCAACCATTGCCACTTGCTGATCATCGGTCAGCGCAAACGTCATGGTGTAATTGCTCATGTAGACATGATAAAAGTCGGGGATTTCAACCCCATTGGGCATTCGGACATGCTCCCGATAGACCCGCAACCACGGTGAGGCATCGAACATTTCGGTGCGGGAGAGGGTTTCCCATGCGATTTTGTGTAATTCGTTGGGTTGATCTGCCATGCATTACCTATCCCATCCCCCACTTCGCCGTCGCTGGGCAGAATCATCGCGCCCTCGTCCTTCGCCGCCACCGCTATTGCTGCTACTCCCGGCGACCCCACCGCGACGCATGGCTCGTTTCGCTTTTTGCACATCGGATTCATGTTTCAGCAGCACAGTCAAAGTTGTTTCGAGTGTCTTTTCATCTAATTGATCAGCATTCAACATCATCAAGGCTTTGGCCCAATCGAGAGTTTCTGAGACACTGGGCGATTTTTTCAAATCCATCTGACGCAACCCTTGAACAAATTCGACAGCTTGCTGCGCCAATTTCTCCTTCAATTCCGGCACTTTCAACCGCACAATTGCCAGTTCCGCGTTATAGGTCGGGTAGTCGGTGAATAGATAGAGACAGCGGCGCTTGAGGGCCTCGGAAAGTTCGCGGGTATTGTTGCTGGTCAGCAGCACAATCGGTTGATGCACGGCACTAATTGTGCCCAGTTCTGGCACAGTCACTTGAAAGTCACTGAGGACTTCCAACAAAAACGCCTCAAATTCAGCATCAGCGCGGTCAATTTCGTCAATCAGGAGTACCACTGGTTCTGGCGCAGTGATAGCACTGAGTAAGGGGCGCGGTAGCAAAAATCGCTCGGAGAAAAAGACATCTTCTTCGGCGGCCAATTTGTCGGCAGCCTCGACTAATGAACTGGCGTCGTGCAGCAGGTCTTGGAGTTTATCGCGCAAAAGTTGGGTATAGAGCATTTGCTTGGCATACTCCCATTCATACAGCGCCTTGCTCTCATCCAATCCCTCATAACATTGCAAGCGGATAAGTCGTTTGCCTGTAGCTTTGGCCCATGCTTTAGCTAGTTCGGTTTTACCAACCCCAGCAGGCCCTTCGACCAAAGCGGGTTTGCCCAGCTTTTCCATCAAAAAGACGACGGTTGAGATTTCATCTGTGGCGATATAGTTCTGTTTCGCCAAGCCTACCTTTACATCCTCGATTTTCTTAACTTCCATTACTCTGCTCCATTCGAAGTTGATTTAACAGCGGAACCACAACCAATGGGTTAACCAATACCCCGCCAATGCCGATTTCGAAATGTAAATGCGGCCCGGTACTGCGTCCTGTGTTGCCCACTGCACCTATGATTTCATTTTGTACCACCACGTCTCCGACCTTCACATACGTTTCTGAGGCATGCCCGTATCCGGTAAAAATGCCCCAACCATGATCTATCACCATGTAGTTGCCGCGTATCGCAATCGCCCCCACATAAATCACCCGCCCATCCGCAGCAGCTTGGATAGGAGTTCCCATGGGCATTGGGTAATCTACCCCGGAGTGGCGATACCAACGAGTCCCGCCGTTAAAAGTGCGCCATGTGCCATAAATCGAGACATAGTGGCCTTCGCGGGGTAATTTAAAGCCACTGTTCAGCCAGTCCTGTTGTGGGCGAAAATTGCTTAACAGGCTGTGTAAAAAGGTGTTTTCCCGATCCGTAACCTCTGGCTCTAGCAGAGGGATAAGGTTGGCAGGCAGAGTCAATTCTTCTTGCCCAAACTCACCATAGGCGACCCGAATGCTGCCCTCAATTGTTTCGGAACTCCCATCTTCATAATACACCTTTACGCTCATTGGGTGAAATTCGATGGTAGTCGTCATGGGCGCGGAAAGCAGCGCAATTTGATCGCCACATTTTTCGGTACAGCGTGGGTCGGGGAAAAATAGAAAGGTCTGCCGCAGAAATTTGGCATAGGCCCATTGGATCCCCGGCCCCGACAGATGTAAAATACCCACCTGCCCCTGTCGAATCCAATCAAATTCTTGGACTAAGGTTGCCTGACCTTCGGCTTGGGGTGACGCCGTGACCGATGGAGCTGTGCCAACCAGAATGGCAACGATGCTTAACACAGCTAAAAATTTAGCCATGCCGTTATTCGCTCACAAAATGCAGCGTATCAATGATGGCTTGCATGGGGCTAAGACCTTCGGCAACACGATCTACAGGTTCTACACCCATGTAGAAGATAAAGTTTTCATCATTAACGTGGACACCCACCCACCAACCCGAAATATCACTAGCGCCTTCGCAGTTGACCGCAGAGAAGGTTGTGCCTTCGCCCTCATAACCACCCATGTCATAATTTTGGCGATTGTCGGTGTAGAGGCCAATGTTGCAATCCTTAAAAAGCAACCCACGTAAATATTGTATCCCATCCGGCCATAAGCTAATTTGCAATGTGCCGTTCGGATTGGTCTCGTAAGGATTGATAATCGGCGGGAAGCCCCAGACAATCCAAATCGTGCCTTTCATACCATCGGGCAATGGCCCTTCGTAAACACTCATTTTGACATTGCCCTGCCCAATCGAACCACTGACGGGAATCAGGAAGTGCCCTGCATCCCAGCCGTCGGGCAAGGTCATGGTGAGGGGTGGGGTCTCGCCAACTTGGATACTGGGATTGTCATTGGCGATCACTGGGCTAGGCGAAGGGGTCACATCGTTGGCAGTGGAAGTGGTTGGCTCGGCTGTCAATCGTATCACACGGGTCTCCGTCGCAGTCGGGGTGGCTGTCGCTGTGGGAACGATAGTCGTAGGCGCACTGGTTGCCCCTTGCGCCACCACTTCAGGCGAGGCCGTTGGTACAAAGGCGATGCCGAGCGTGCTGACATCCCCGCTGATTTCGACTTGACTGCCTAATACCCAACCGCGTTGTGTACCCAGTTCGACTTCATAAAAAATCGTGCCCAATGCATCCGGCAGAGTTTGACGCAGCACCTTAACCTGTTCGCCTTGCAGCAAGGTCGTTAATTCATCGGCCTCGCGCGAAGGAGCGGTCAGGACAGTTGCCCTTGCCACAATAACAGCAGCAGTCACGTCAGTGGATGACTGTGTAGGAGTGGTTTCAGTCGTTAATTGGGTTGGAGTTTCGGCAGTTGCAGTTGGGGTTGATGTGGCGGTAGCCGTAGCGGCTTCAACCAAGGCGATTTTGCTACTATCACCCGTCAACTGCACCTGTGATTCCAAAATCCAGCCTGTGCGGTTGCCCAAATCAATTTGGAAATAGCTCGTACCCACCTCATCCGGGGCAGATTTGCCCAAAACGTGGCGGGTTTCCCCCTCAAACAAATTCACGATGATTTCCGCCGTCCGGTTTGGCAAAGTGAACACAGGGGCTTGGGAAACCACCACTTTGATTTGAGGGGCACTGCTCGTCGCGGTGGGTTGGCGGCCTTTGTCATCGTCACCACCACACGCTGCCAAAATGAAGGCTAAAATCAGACCGCACAGTAAGATCGTTCGTCGCATATTATTCCCATTCAATCGTCGCTGGGGGTTTGGTCGTGACATCATATACTACACGGTTGACCCCTTTGACTTCGTTCACAATCCGGCTGCTGACACGCCCCAATAATTCATAGGGGAGTTTGGCCCAATCCGCCGTCATAAAATTATCGGTGGTAACGGCCCGCAGCACAATCGTTTCGGCATAGGTGCGCTGATCGCCCATCACCCCTACGCTTTTGACGGGGAGCAAGGCGGCATAGGCTTGGGCAGTTTCGCGCAATAAACCCAGCTTATTCATTTCTTGGCGGAAAATTAAATCAGCCGCGCGGAGTTTTTCTAGCCGTTCAAAGGTAACTTCACCCAGACAGCGAATGGCTAGACCGGGGCCGGGGAAGGGCTGTCGCCAGACCATTGCTTCGGGTAAACCCAGCTCCATGCCGACCCGCCGCACCTCATCCTTAAAAAGATAACGCAGCGGCTCGACCAATTCGAGTTTCATGTCCTCCGGTAAACCACCGACGTTATGATGTGTTTTGATGACATGTGCGCCGGGGCGCTCTTTGGCGGCGGATTCAATTACATCGGGGTAGATCGTGCCCTGTGCCAAAAAGCGTACATCCCGCAGTTTATTGGATTCTTCTTCAAAAACCCGCACAAACAATTCGCCGATGATTTTGCGCTTTCTTTCCGGCTCAGTCACGCCTGCCAGCGCGTCGAGGAATTTTTCGGTGGCGTCCACTGCAATCAAATTTGGGCCGTTGATGGCGCGGAAGGTTGTCACGACTTCCTCCGGTTCATTGGCCCGCATCAAGCCGTTGTTGACAAAAATGCAAGTGAGTTGATCGCCAATGGCACGGTGAATAACGGTCGCTGCGACGAGCGAATCCACCCCCCCACTGAGACCCAACACTACCTGACCATCACCAACCTGCTGACGCACATTTTCGACCATCTGCTCAACCATGAGGCCTGTTGTCCAGCATGGCTCAATCGGGCTGATTTCAACGGCAAAGTTATGCAAAAGTGCCCCCCCAAAGGCGGTGTGTTGCACTTCAGGATGGAACAGTACCCCATAGATACGTCGCTGGTGATTGCCAAAAGCCGCATAAGGCGAATTATCAGTGCTGCCGATAATTTCAAAACCCGCTGGGACGCCTTCAATACGATCCCCGTGATTCATCCAAACGGGTAACGTTGTGGGGGGGATGCCTGCAAACAGTGGATTATCAGTCTTGCGGATAGTTAAATCGGCGTGTCCATATTCGCGGTGGCCTTCACCGACGATTTTGCCACCTAATGTATAAGCCAAAAGTTGCGCCCCATAACAAATACCGAGGATGGGTAGACCACTTTTCAGCACCCAATTGGGCAGGATGGGGGCATTTTCACCATAGACACTGTCTGGCCCACCCGATAGGACAAGGGCAGCAGGGGCAAATTCGCGGATTTTTTCTTCGGGCATATCCCAATGGTAGAGCGAGGCATAGACGCCTTGTTCACGAATTTGACGGGCAATCAATTGAGTGGTTTGTGAACCATAATCGAGAATGGCAATTCCGCCGAGGCGGGCATCATTGGTTTTAGGTTGTAGGGTTGTCAAATTCGCTGTTCTCAATCTGCCAGTATAATCTTGCCATTATCCATCGCCACAATGTTGACGAGGGTTTCAATCGGCACATTATATTTTGTCAAAGCGGCCCGTCCGCCTTCAAATTCTTTTTCGACCACACAGCCGACGCCTACTAGGGTGGATTGAGCCGCGCGGACAATGCGAATCAGGCTATGTAGGGTTTTGCCAGAGGCAAGAAAGTCATCAATAATCAGCACCCGTTCGCCCTGCGGCATAAATTCAGCGGCGACCATCAAATTGACCTCCATGCCTTTGGTATGACTGGGGGCGGTTTCGAGGAAAATGGGGCCAAACATGGTGACGGGTTTGGTTTTACGGGCATAGACGACGGGTACTTTTAGGGCAAAACCCGTTGCCAACGCTGGGGCGATACCCGACACCTCAGCGGTCAAGATGCGGGTGGGCTGACCATTGCGGAAGCGATTTGCCAGTTCTTCCCCGCAGGCCATAATCAATTCACTTTGGAGTTGGTGATTTAAAATACTATCAATTTTGAGGATACCATCACCCAGATTTTTACCTTCTTGCAAAATCCGGGCTTTCAATTCTTCCACAGGCGAGAGAATCGCCATACTGCGCTAACCTTTCGTGAGAAATTAGGACTTTTATCAAATTCCTAATTATAGCGCGGCGGTCAAACTGTGGACATTTCTTGGCATAAATCACCGAAGGCAGTCAGGCGGCAGTGTTACACGCAGGGTAGTTCCACGCCCCACAGCACTTTTGACATCAAAGATGCCCCGCGAACGCAAAGCACGTTCTCGCATCGAATGGAGGCCCAAGTGACCGGGGAAAGAATGGGTGAGATCAAACCCACGTCCATTGTCGGTAATTTCCATTATGATGCTTGTCGTTACGCACTCGACTTTAATATAGACATGGGTCGCTTGGGCGTGTTTAATTACATTATGCAGAGCCTCACGCGCGATGCGATAGAGAGTTTCTTCGGCTTCGATCTTGAGGCGGATAGACTCTTCAAATTGCAAATCCACTTCAATATTGTGGCGATTGCGGAGTACATCGGCTTGTTTATTAAGTGCGACCAGTAAACCCTCTTCTTCAAGTGATTCAGGCCGTAGGTCAAAAATCAGTGCCCGCATTTCGCTGAGACCCCCATCCGCCAATGACAAAACGTAATCCAGTGGCTCGGCTACCCGCGTAGGGTCTTGATCGAGCAACATTCGGGCGGTGCGCGTGCCTAGTGCGATGCCATAGAGCGCTTGTGATACGGAGTCATGTAACTCATGGGCAAGCCGACTGCGTTCTTCAACAATTGCCAACTCTTGGGCTTGGGTATAGAGGCGAGCATTTTGCAGCGCGACGGCAATGAGATCGGCAAGGGTTGCCATCACCCAAATATCAGAACTGGTGAAATATTGCTCTTCGTCGGACTGAACATCTAACACGCCGATCAGTTGTTCATTGACGACCATTGGTACAGCAATTTCCGATTGGACTTTAGCAGCATGGGGCTGAATGCTCACTTGGGATAGATGACCGGGGTCGTTGGCGATAACTCCCTGTTTAGTACGAGCAGCTTTGGCAATGGGGGAATGGTCATCGTTTAACGAAATCACCTGAAAAGGTCGGGTGGCACGCGGCGAATAGGTGGGCGCGGTGGAAAGTAAATAATTGCCATTGGGGTCAATCAAGAAAATTGACATCTGGTAATTTTCAAAATTGATGCGCATCAATTCGGCAACGGCATCGAGCAATTCATCTACATCCAAAATGCTGGCGGCGGCGGCACTGACTTTGGCGACAGTTTCTAGCTGATGGGCGCGTTGACGTTCAGCTAAATAGGCGCGGCGACGGGCAACGACGGCAGCGACAGCAGGTTGGACAGCGGTAAACAAGGTGCGGATTTCTTCGGAAAATCGTTGAGGTTCTTGCCATGCAATGAAAACGACGCCTTGCCATGTATCCCCAACCTGAAGCGGGAAGATAATCAAGGCGGATGAACCGAACGAGCGGGCTTCATCTAGGCCAGCCCGAACTTCTGGTCTTTCGTCGGTATGGATATTCTCGATAAAAATGGGGGCGTGGGGTTGGTGATAGGCCAAATTGAGTAGAGGGTAATCGGCGAACTTATAGGGGACTTTCCGCAAAGTCTTCTCGGTTTTATCGGATAGTTCCAAACCACGCATTGTAATGGGTATAACCCTATCAATTAGGCCATTTTCTTGAATTTGCGAATAGGACAGGGTAGCCATTTGTACGCCATACGGTTCGGCCACCGCAGCAATGGCGGCTAAAATCTCATCTTCGCTGTTGGCTTGGGATAGGGCAGCGTTCATAGCCGCCAATGTCTCGGCTCGGCGACGGGAATTCTCAGTTAATTGTTGTAGGCGGATACGTTCCAATGCGGCTGAAACTAATTCACCAATGCCCATTGTGAGGCGAAGTTGGCTTTGGGCATAACAACGCGGCTTGGAATCGTGAAAAGCAAGACCACCCAGCCAACGGTCATGATAATACAAGTCAGTGGCAATCATGGCTCGTGTACCCATAAGCTGAAGCATGAGTTTTGAACTGGGGTCTACCCGCGAATCGCCTTCAATGTCTTCAAAAACCCATACAGCCGACCCGCGCATTAGGTCGGTTAGAGGGAACATCTGACGTGTGAAACGCCGACCGGGGGTTAAAATGCTGTCATTATCGCCTTGACGCAGTACCCCCAGTACTTCAAATTCATCGCTGGCATCACCGTCGTGATTATCCCAGACGGAGAGATAGACAGCTTGGGACTCAGTATCCACTTTGGCAACGGCCTGTACTACCTCATGATAGGTCATGGCGGCATTGATGCCTTCGCTGATGCGATAGAGGAGTTCGCTTTCCTTGCGGGCTTCTTCTTCGGCAAGATAGGCACGAATCGAGTCAATAATCGGAGCGGCCTGCTGAATCAGGGCGGTATAAATGCGTTGGTCACGCTCACTGAAACGGTAGGGTTTATTCCAATTGAACATCAGCGTGCCAATCCATTGCCCACGGTTCCACAAGGGCAAGACAGCACTGGCTTTCATTTCATACATACGATAGGTATTGCGCGAAATTTCATCAATAAACGGGTCTTTATCAATATTTGGCAAAAGAATTAATTGATCCGGTTGTTTTTCAAGTACCCCAATCATGGCCTGATGTTCGGGGTAAAACACATCGCCAACCTCGGCTGAAAATCCCCCCGCGCCAATCCACGTTTCGACCAGTTCCCAATGCAGGCGTGGTGTGTAATTGACGTAAAACAACACACAGGAAATCGCGCCGTTTTCTTGGGCATAGTGGCTGGCGGCTAACAGTAATTCGCGGGAGGATGAAGCACGGGCAATGTGATGTAAGGTGTCGTAGAGAATATCAATCTCGTCGCGGTTAACTTGTGAGTGCGGCATTGTAGACTGCAACTGCTTTCCTATTTATTGTTCACCCAACTCCTCCACCAATCCAATCCGGACGGCATAGAGAGCAGCTTGGGTACGACTGCTGACATTGAGTTTACTCAAAATGTTGCTAACATGCGTTTTGACTGTTTTCTCACCGATCACCAATTCAGCAGCAATTTCTTTATTAGCCTTGCCCTGTGCCAGCAACCGCAAGACTTCTGTTTCACGGTCAGTCAACGATTCGGGACTTTCGGGGGTGCGAATTTCACGCATCAGACGGGCGGCAGCTTTGGGCGAAAGTTGAACTTGTCCATTGGCAGCGGCTTTGATGGCCCGAATCAGTTCATCCGACTCGGTATCCTTAAGCAGATAACCAATTGCCCCAGCACGGATGGCCCCTGTCACTGATTTATCTTCTAAAACACTGGTGAGCGCGATGACTTCAGTATCGGGCAGTTCCCGACGAATGGCGGCTGTAGCAGTAATCCCATCCATTTCGGGCATCAGCAAATCCATCAATACGACATCGGGGTTTAATTGGTGAGCCATGCGGAGTGCTTCGGCCCCATTGGTCGCCTCGCCAATAATCTCAAAGTCAGAATTGAGCGACAAAAACATCTTGAGGCCTTGTCTCACAACGGCGTGGTCATCTGCGATTAACACTCGAATCGTCATAGGCCCTCCTTTGATAAGGCCGTTAGTTGTTTGTGCTTACTTAGCATAACATTGCTTAGGAGATATCCCCTGAATTTACATCGGAAATCGGACGGCTCCATCCGCCAAAAGTCGGAGAAATGAAAATAGGGGTAAAAAATACTTCCTACCCCTGTTGTTTAATTGCTTAAAATAATGGATCTAAGGCAGTATCACGATATGGACACGCGTGGGGCCATGCACGCCCATGACCAACTCCATTGCAATGTCAGCGGTACGACTGGGGCCAGAAATAATGACATGGGCGGCAGCGGAACGAAAATGTTCTAAGCCTTTGGCTAATTGCCCATCAAACCATGTTTCCAAGTCAGGGATAATCTGATCGGGTGTCAATACGGCGATATGAAGGGCAGGCAAGAGTGAGGCTTGGCGCGGTTTACCCGGCCCACTGCCAACAGCCATACTGCCAGTCGAGGCCAGCGCCGCATCCACCCCAGTTAAGCCAACCCGCACCGATCCATCCCGCACATCAGCGATAGTGATGCCCGCATTGGCAAGGGCATCGGCTAATCCCGCCAAAGGGATGTTGGCAAAATCCCATGCGATCACGGATTTGTTTTCACCAAACAATGCCAAGATTTGCTCAATGGCATCGGCGTGGCTGGTAGGTTCAGACACTTCACAAGCCAGCTTTTTAGCTTCTTCCACAAAACGCTTGCGCAAAGCGGCGGATGTTTTGTCTTCAATGGGAACCATGTGCAAATAGGTGTCCCGCTTGGATAAGTCAGTAAAGGGCTTAGGCGCGGCCCGGAGTCTGGTAAGAATTTCTTCACGACTACCCATTGCTCGACCCTCCATTATTTTTAGCGGCTTGGCGCTCTTTCCATAGTTGATGGAATGATTTGGGTGCAAAAGCCGGAAAATCACGGTAGTCTGTCCAGCCCCCCAACGGGCCGGGGAGATTATTTTTCAGGACATGGTTGCGGCCAAACCGAGCTACTGCCCCCCCCATTTGGAATAGGCGCGGGGATTGGTTGCCAAAAGCCCAAAGTTTTAGACCGATATCCCATTTTTTATCGGTTTCGCCCCGTTCAACCAAATCATGCCGGAGTTCAAGCAACATGCGGGGGATGTCAATGTTGACTGGGCAGACCTGTTTGCACGCCCCACATAGACTGCTGGCTTGGGGAAGCGGGCTGGCATTTTCTAGCCCGACCAACAATGGGGTAACGACTGCTCCAATGGGGCCAGCATAGACCCAACCATAGGCATGACCCCCGGTAGAGCGATAGACTGGACAGGCATTTTGGCAGGCCCCACAGCGGATACAAGCCAACGCCTCAGCATAATCGGTTTCATAAACTTTGGTACGCCCGTTGTCTACCAGAATCACATAGACGAACTCGGGGCCATCGCTTTCACCGGCTTGGCGGGGGCCGTTGATCATATGGGTATAGACGGTCATGACTTGGCCTGTGCCACTGCGCGGCAAGACTTGGGTGAGGGTCGCATAGTCTTTGACAGATTCAACTACTTTTTCAATCCCGACTATCACTATATGCACACGCGGCAGGGTTGTGCACATCCGCCCATTGCCCTCATTCGTGACAAGGCAGATCGAGCCAGTTTCTGCCAAGATAAAATTACCACCGGAGATGCCCATGTCGGCTTCGAGGAAATAGTGCCGCAGATAGGCTTGGGCAAATTTAGTCATTTCACCCGCGTCGTCGGTGGGAGCCATGCCCAATTCCTTAACCATCAAGTCGCGGATTTCAGGTTTGGTCATATGAATAATGGGGGCAAGCAAATGACTGGGGTGAGTTTTGCCGATTTGGACAATAAATTCACCAAGATCGGTTTCGATGACTTCCATGCCCTCCGCTTCTAAAACATCATTCAGGGCGACTTCTTCCGTCACCATGCTTTTGCTTTTAGCGACAAGGTGAACATCATGCTTTTTAGCGATTTCGACCACCAACCGACACACTTCAGCGCCACTTTGTGCCCACTGCACCACCATACCATTAGCGGTCATGTTGGCTTCAGCTTTTTCAAGCAGGTCGGGCAGATTTCGCAAGGCACGCCGTTTGGCTTCAGCGGCTTGTTGACGCATGGCCTCACCGTGTTCTAAGGTCGGTGTTGACATAGCAATGTTGCGCTTGACATAGGAATTGCGCGTGCCTGTTGTCACCGCCTCTTGGATATTTGGATTAAGAATGGCGATTTGGGCCGCCGGGATGAAATTTTGGGATTCGACTTTCATGAGGCCCTATTTCCTTTCCTCTGTTAACCCTTCAGCCAAGACGTCAGCGATGTGACGGACTTTTTTGGTTGAGCCGTTTCGCGATAATCCGCCGTTCATTTGGGTTAGGCAACTGGCGTCACCGGTCACAATTGTGCTGGCGGTCGAGGCATTGATGTTGTTGACCTTTTTTTGCAGCATGGCGTTGCTAATATCGGGCATTTTGACGCTGAATAGACCACCAAAGCCGCAGCAGACTTCACATTCATTGAGGTCAGCGATGGTGGCATTCTCTACATTGCCAAGGAGGGTACGGGCGGCTTTACCCAAGCCAAGTAATCGCATCCCATGACAGGCATCATGAAAGGCAAAAGTAGCGGGTTGAGCCAAGCGGGCTTTGATGTCGGTGACGCCCAAGCCCTCGACCAAAAATTCGGTAAATTCCCATGTGATAGAGACGATACGCTGGGCTTCGGCTTGCCATTGCGGGTCATCTTCAAACAAGACCGGATATTCATGCAGTACCATCGCCGCACATGAGCCAGAAGGAGTGACAATCACTTCGGCATCTTTAAAGGCCTTAAGGAATTGAATCGCAACTTGTTTGGCCTCGTTGTGATACCCTGAGTTATAAGCGGGTTGTCCACAACAGGTTTGGGCCATTGGGAAGTCGACTTGAACGCCGAGGTGTTCCAAAATGCTGACGACGGACATACCTGTATCGGGGTAAATCATATCCACAATGCAGGTTACAAATAGCGAAACTTTCTTGCCTTGGGGGGAAGGCCGATCTGAAGAATTTTCCATAAACTCACCGCCGTTATCAAATAGTGAGAAAATTAATTTTATGCCCTTAGTTGTCGCACTCTACAATGGTTCAGTATAGCGCAAATGTCGGGATGACTCGAATTTACATGACGGGTTAATCTAAGAATTTTAGGGTGTGGATTTTCCTCTCGATATGGTTTCTATTTACATAGGACGTGTGTTCTATTATTGTAGGCTATATGCGCCGAAGTTGAATCCGTTACGATAGTAACGGATTTATGGGCGTGGATTATATGGAATAGATCTACTTTGGCTGTTATGGGAAAGCGAAGTGTGGTAGTAGGAAGGAACAAATTTATGTTCATATTCGGGCGAAAATCACTGTATCTCTTGGTTGCGCTTACAGCCCTTATGATTGCCATCCTATTGTTGTTAGAGACTGGCGATAGTCCAGCAACTAGCCATTTAAATCCGACGAATTCCACCCTCACCTCTACCGATATTCCCATATTACCTTTTCCTGAAAACCCCGACCCAACCTTGTGTGGGATTCCGACCGTGTGGGGATCGGCCAACAATTGGGCGTGGCTGACGGGTGTTTATAATGGGGTGATGGTTGAACCTATCGTTTATTTATATGACAGCCACTTGCGACGGGGGATTAAGGCTCAAGCACCGCATGGAACACAGGTCAAAATTGTGCTTTTTCAAGCAAACCCCGTCTTAGATTATTACATGGTGCAAATTCCAGATGCGGCAGTAGGTCAGAGTGAAGGGTGGGCTCCTGCGCCATTCGTATCGTTTGCGCCAGTTGGAGAGACGGTGCGGCGTTTTGGTTAGGGAGTTAAGGGGATAAAAAGAGATAGGGGCGATTTTTACCGCCCCATTGTTTAGCCCTTGACTGCGCCGGCAGTGAGACCACCGATAATTTGGCGTTGGAAGAACAGCACCAAAATAACAAGTGGGACAGTGACGACGACGGCTGCGGCCATTCTTTCGGCAACGGGGTCTTGGAACGAGACCTCACCGGAGAATAGGGCAATCGAGACGGGTACAGTGTAGGAATCAGCATTGGTGGACGTGAAGGTCAAAGCAAAGAGATATTCATTCCACGCCGCGATAAAGGTCAACAAGCCAGTGGTAACTAAAGCTGGCATGGTGAGGGGTAGCAAGATGCGGTAGAACACCTGAAAAGGTGAGGCCCCATCCACGAGAGCGGCTTGTTCTAGTTCACCGGGTAGCCCTTTAAAGAAGGCCGTCAGTACCCAAACTGTAAACGGTAGGGTAAAGATGGGGTACGAGATAACCAGCGACAGAATATTGCCAGCTAGATCAAGCTCACGCACAATCCCAAAAAGTCCCGAAAGGATCGAGATTTGGGGGAACATCGTCATTGCCAAAATAGCGTACATCATCAACATGCGCCCACGAAACTTAACCCGCCCCAACGCATAGGCCGCGAACGAGCCGATCAGAAGGGATACCAATACACTGATTGAGGATACAATCGTTGAATTCAAGAGCGCATGGGTAAATTGCTCGTTATTAAAAACGGCTTTGTAATTGACGAGGGTTGGGTGGGTGTTGACATACGATGTTGATTGGATGGCCTGCTGCTCGGTTTTTAGGGAGGTATTGACCGCCCAGAAAAACGGGAAAACAGTATAAAAGAAAATTCCCGCTAACATCAAGTAGAAAGCGAATTTACCAAAGGTCTGCGGACGCAGGAATTTTTGCAAAAAGCCAACAGGGTCCCCGTTATGGTCATAGGTTTGGGTCTTCATTGCTCTGACTCGATTCCTAAAATACGCATGTAAATGGCGGTGAAGATAAATATGACGACGAAGATCACCACCCCGATGGCTGAAGCATAACCAGCGTCTCGATTGGAGATAAGTTGTTCATAGTTATAGGTCGCCATGGATAGTCTTTGGCGGCCTAACAGCACCTGAAACACATCGAAGACCCGCAGAGCATCCAACGTGCGGAATACTAAGG
Organism: Chloroflexota bacterium; assembly: GCA_016234595.1. GTDB lineage: Bacteria > Chloroflexota > Anaerolineae > Aggregatilineales > J027 > CFX10. The sequence goes on from JACRBG010000028.1 coordinate 73,368, forward strand.
CGACTGCAATGGTTGGACGCAACAGGGGAAGTGTTATCGAGAAAAACTGGCGGATACGTGAAGCTCCGTCCACCTGTGCTGCTTCATAGATGTCACTGGGAAGGGTTTGTAAACCCGCAAGGACAAGTAGCGCCATGAATGGAGCGGTTTTCCATACGTCCACGGCGATGATTGCGTTCATCTGCAACCCAGCTTCAGTCAACCATGCTTTAGATTGATCAACCAAGCCGACATCCAGTGCAAATTTGTTGATGATACCAGAGGTATTATCGCGCAGCATGGTATCCCACAGCTTGGCCGAGACGACGGTTGGAATGGCCCACGGGACAAGCATCGCGGCACGCATAACCCCCCGCCCCTTGAAACTGGAATTGACCACGAGGGCAATGATGATGCCCAATAGTAATTCGAGTACCACGGATGAGAGTGTGAAGCGTAATGTGTTAAAGGTGGCTAATATGAAGCCTTCATCTGTTCCACTAAATGCCACCCCTCGTCCGTTACCTATTGAATAGACGTCGGCGGTACGATAGCCTTTTTCTAATAGGTCGCGGTTAATGAGTTCCCACATAGTTTTCCCAGTGCGTTCATTGACTTCGCAGTTTCCAGCCTCATCTTTTTTACAATCTACGATGTCCATACGAACGGTGAGTAGGTTTTTGTAATTATCGAGGCCCACAAATTCCACTTTTTGGTCGCCACTGGCAAAGCGTTTATTGGTGACACTGGTGACGAACGTTTCCTCGAGTGGACGAACGGCAACGACCAATAACAAAGCGACAGTGGGAATCAATAGATTCCATGCCACACGGGAATTGCTTGAACTCAATGATTCTTCACCGTGAAAGAGTGTGTTCACAATTGAGCTCATCCCAAGCCATGATAAGGCGAGAGGGATGGCTATCAGAAAGAACGAACTTGAACTCGTGATGGCATTGGCAAATTGAAAGCCGCTTTCGCCCGCGATTTTATCGGGCTGGCCCACTGTAAAAAAGCGAGCGATGCCGATGACGAGCGAACCAACTGTCATCCATGTAAATGCGACAACCGTCCAACGGGCGGCAGTAATGGTGCGGTGACGCAAAAGTTGAAAACCCAATCGCGCAATCACAAGCCCCATAACCGTTGTTAGGACGGGGACGCTAATCCCAAAAGCATCCAAAAATGCCAGAACTACGGAACCATCACCGTCAATGGCATCTTTAATGGTCGAATTTGTGAGGATGAAATAAATTAAAACAGTAATGGCCCCAAGGCCAACAGCTATCAAAAAAATGGCGGCGGCATAAATAAAGTTTTGTTCTTGTCGTGTAGGGTCTCGACGTCCATAGATATCTAGCTCTTTAGAGGACATGTGAGTTTCCTTTGGTTATATGAAGCAGTGGGGGAAGAAGATCTTCTCCCCCCGGCTGCGTTCATAGATGCTTTTACTTGCCTAACAATTCAGCAAGGTCTAATTCAAGCAAGGACATAGCAGTTTCGGCATCCTGATCACCACTCAACACGCTGTGAACAGCATTGAAGTAGAGAGTCGAAACTTCATTGTAGTGCGGCGCAGAGATGGTGGAGGGGCGAGCAACTGTACTCACGAATACGTCATATAGGCTACCGAAAATGGGGGTAGCTTCCAGCACGTCGGGGTCCTGATAGATGCTGGCGATGGTGGGATTGTAGGAACCCACAATGGCGCGGTGCTTTTGTTGTTCGGCGCTGGTCATAAAGACGGCGACGGCGGCAGCGGCATCCACGTTTTGGCTGTACTTGGAGACGGCGATTTGCCAACCACCGAGGGTGGCAGCACCGTGACCAGCTTCACCGGAAGGAAGAACGGTCGCATCGAACTTGCCAGCGACAGCACTGTCTTCGGCATTGCCCAAGCTGTAGGCATAGGGCCAGTTACGCATAAAGGCGGCGTTGCCTTGTTGCCATACGGTCCGGGCATCTTCTTCTTGGTAGCTGAGGACACCGGGCGGGCTGATGGTGCCAACCCATGAGGCGGCCAAATCAAGTTGGGCCAACCAAGCGGGATCACTGACTTCAATTTCGCCAGTTTCGGGGTTGACGATACGGGTGTCGGAAGAACTCCATTGCCATTCCAAGGCATCGCAGGTCAAGCCTTCATAGGAATTACCTTGCCACACATAACCCCAGAATTCGGTGTTACCTTCGGCACGTTCGCCTTCCTGAATGGTGGTTGCCATGTCAGTCAGTTCTTGCCAAGTGGCGGGTGGCGCGGTGAACCCATATTTTTCCAGCAGGTCGGTGCGGTAGTAGAGCAGACCAGCGTCGGTATAGAAGGGGATACCCACCAGATGACCATCAACGGTATTGTTTTGGATGATCGCTGGGAAATGGGAATCAATGACTTCTTGGCTCATATAGGGGGCCAAGTCAACGAGATGTTCAGCCAAGTCGCCGGGCCAAATCACGTCAATCAACATCACGTCAATGTCGGAGCTTTGGGCCTCAAAGAATTGCAGGTAGAGGCTGATGCGGTCGGTCGCGCTTTCGGGAAGATCTAAGGCTTTGATGGTGACGTTGGGGCAGGCTGCCATAAATTCATCATAGGCTTCCAGCATCAATTCTTTTTGAGTACCAACAGTGTCGGTTCCAACCACAACGGTGACTTCTTGGTCAGTGCCGCAGCTGATAGTGGTGCCACCATCTTGGGCCTGAATATTGCGTGGGACGATTGCGAAGGCAACCACCGCAACTAAAGCGAAAACAAGCAATTTCTTAAGCATTTCTAAAACCTTTCCTCTCGCTCAATCAAACTCGTGTCAAAGCAATTAAAACGTGGCATCCGCGCAATGCAGACACCCTCCAATGGGCGGTATATACCACCTACTCTAGCACTTAAACCGATAAACACTCCTCCTTTGTAACCCTAACTGCCGAACGATAAAACAATCCTATAGATTGGGAGTAATCGTTGAGATGGGGATAGGTTTACCGCTGTAAAGTAAAATGTCCCTAACTCTAGTTCAAGAATTTTTTATGCAGTCAGTCTTTCAACAATAGAAAGCGCTAATTCGACATGCCAGTGATCGGGCTTAAAATATCCATTTTTTAGGCGTTCTAGCATATACTGCGCACCAAGTTCGCCACTATGAAAAAGTTGTTGATTAATTGTCGTTAGGCCCATATAGCTGGCGGCTTTGATGTCGTCAAAGCCTATAATCGCTATATCATCAGGTGTTCGCATTCCCAATTTATCAACTGCGGCAAGCACCCCAAAAGCTAAGGTATCGTAGGCTGCAAAGATCGCTGTAGGCCGATCGGCCATTGAAAGAAGATATTCACCTTGTTCCCGAGCTGCTTGCTCATTGGGAGCGCCAAACAGATACCATTGCTCGTTGAAGGGTATTCCAGCCGCGTGTAAGGCTCGTTTCATCCCCTCTAAACGACGCTGACTAATAGTCAAGCTGACTTCATTGTCGAAGGCGTTATCTACACGATGTCCAACAAAACCGATTTTGCGATGACCTTTTGCGATCAAATACTCCGCTGCCATTTGACCCCCCGCCAGATTGTCAATGAAAATATGGGGATAGTAATCCACAGGGTCGTGGTCAACGCCGATGAGGGGAAGGCTAGGATTTAGCCGATGCAGTTCTTCATGAGTGAATGACTGGAGTAAATATGAGAGTACAATCAGGCCATCGACGGCAATCTGATTCCCGATTTCACGTAATTTGCGACGGGTCTGCTGAGGGTGACGGATGCTGTAGAGGACTAAGTCGTAATCATGATGGTCAAGGACATCTTGAATACCAGCCACGCGCTCTACAAATGAAGGATGGCTAAAAAACGGCGTAATTACGCCAACTGTAGTGGTTTTTCCGCCAGAAAGTTGACGAGCCGCTTTGTTGGGACTAAAGCCAAGCTCGGCTATGGCCTCAAGGACTTTTTGGCGAGTTCCATCGGCAACTTGTGAACTGCCATTAATGACCCTTGAAACTGTCCCGACTCCTACCCCTGCTCTTTGGGCAACATCTCTAATCGTCGGTGATCGCATAAAAATTTAAAATCTTCACTCTATTTTTAGGCATTTGGAAACGTTTCCAAATACTCTCCAAAGTATATCTGGAAACGTTTCCATTGTCAAATTCCATTTACAATTGTTTACAATCAGGGCTGCAACTATACTTGGGAATAAAGGGTGTAAGGTAGCAAATTTATTTTATGATGACCGCCGACTTTGCCGGACAAACTATCAAAGGTTATGAATTAGAATACGTTATTGGCAAGGGCGGTTTTGCTGTTGTCTATCGGGCCTATCAGCCACTGGTAGAACGCGAAGTTGCTGTCAAAATATTTGACCCTCAATTTGCCAACCACCCCAATTTCATCCGCCGCTTTGAACTTGAAGCCCAAATAATTGCCCAATTGGAACATCTTCATATTGTGCCCCTACATGATTATTGGCGAGAACCCAACGCAGCCTTTATCGTCATGCGTTTGCTTAAGGGCGGCAATTTAAGTGAATCTATCCAAAAACATTCATGGGGGTTGACCGCGACAGCCCGTTTGTTAAATCAAGTGGCAACGGCATTGGCACACACCCATCGTAAGGGGGTTGTCCATCTTGACCTTAAGCCTTCGAATATCTTGTTAGATGAGGATAACAACGCCTATTTAGCTGATTTTGGGATCGCCAAAAAATTAGTGGGTAAACCCGATGCACCTTATGAGGAAGGCCTATTTGGTTCGCCTGCCTATATGTCGCCAGAGCAAATTCGAGGCGACCCAATTACCCCTCAAGCCGATATTTATAGCCTCGGCGTTTTGTTGTTTGAGGTATTGACCCGTCAGATGCCCTTTAATGAACCAAGTGATACGGCCTTGATGGATCGGCATCTGTTTGATCCGCTGCCTGCGGTGAATGATGTGCGGGCTGATTTGCCACCATTAATCAATGAGGTCATTCAGAGGGCCACCGCAAAAAAGTTAGAGGTGCGCTACGGTGATGTCCTCAGCTTTGCGGCGGATTTTACGCGCATGGTGGAGACCATTGAGGGGACTCAACTTGATGCCAACCGAGCGAAGGTGGAGGATGATCCGAATAGACTACCCGGTCAAACGGTCAAATTTGGGCCGACGACTGAATTAACACGTAAAACACAGCTCATTACGCCTCTGATTGCACCGCCGAATCCCTATAAAGGTTTACGTCCCTTTATGGAAACTGATTCAGGTAGTTTTTATGGTCGGGAAAAGCTGTTGCAGCGGATTTTGCAGAAGTTGATTGAAGAGGTGCCCTATCAGCGATTTTTGGCGATGGTTGGGGCAAGTGGCAGCGGGAAATCGAGCATTGTCAATGCAGGGTTGATTCCAGCACTGCATCGTGGGGATTTAGCTGGCTCGGAAAACTGGTTTGTTACTCGCATGACACCCAGCACAAACCCCTTGCGGCATTTAGAAACAGCCTTGTTGAGCATCGCATTTGGGGAAAGTGATTGGATTAGCGCTCGACTGCATCAAAGTCCGCGCGGTTTGGTCGAGGTGGCGGTGGACATCATGAGCGAGGGCGACGAGCTTGTCTTGGTCATTGACCAATTTGAGGAAGTTTTTACTCAAGCCGATGATTCCCAAGAGCAAGCGCTTTTTCTCGAAAGCCTATTGGTGGCAGTGAAAGACCCGGCCAGTCGTGTGCGGGTGGTGATTGTATTACGGGCGGATTTCTATGACCGCCCCCTGCTCTATCCCGGTTTTGGTGATTTGCTGCGTGACCGGACTGAAATTATTTTGCCACTGCAAGCTCATGATTTGGAACAGGTGATTATTAAGCCTGCTGAACAAGTTGGGGTGAAGGTTGAGTGGGAGTTAGTTGATGCGATGATTAATGATGTCGGTCAGCAACCGGGGGCGCTACCCTTGCTGCAATACGCTTTGACCGAACTTTTTGAACAACGGGAAGGGCGTATTTTGACCTATGCAGCCTATCAAAAAGGAGGGGGAGTTGCAGGGGCGCTTTCCCGACGAGCCGACGAATTGTATGAAAAAGAAGCGATAATGGGACGAGAGGCCATCCGTCAGCTTTTCTTGCGCTTGGTCACGATTGGCGAAGGGGTTGAGGATACTCGCCGCCGCGTGCGTTGGAGTGAACTGACAGCGATCGCTCCAGCCAAAACCCATCCACTGTGGGGGGTAGTCGAAGCATTTGGCAAATTTCGGTTATTAACCTTTGACCATGACCCATTGACTCGTGAACCAACGGTTGAAGTGGCCCATGAGGCCCTTATCCGAACGTGGGGGCGTTTACACCAATGGCTCGATGAAGATCGGCAAAATCTGCTGATTCAACGCCGCCTTGCTACGGCTGTCACCGAATGGCGCAGCAATGGATATGAGGCTGGGTATCTTGCCAGCGGGGCGCGGTTGGGCCAATTTGAATTATTGGCGGACGAACGGTTGATGGTGTTGACCGATGATGAAAAAAACTATTTAACTGCCAGTATCCAAGCACGACAAAGGGCCAAGCGACGAGGGCAACTTTTGGTGGCGGGGCTAGTATTGTTTTCGATGGTGGCGTTGATTTTGGCGGGTTTGGCTTGGACAGCACAACGACAGGCTCAACACGCCGAGGCCACCGCAGTGCAAGATCGTAATCGGGCAAATCGTGAGGCGAGGATAGCACGGTCACGCGAATTAGCTTCCACCGCCTTAAATAAGGCTAATCAACTTGATTTAGCTCTGTTATTGAGTTTAGAGAGTGGTCAAGCGGCGGATACTTTCGAATCACGTAGCAGTCTGCTTACCCTGTTGCAATCAAACCCGCATCTGTTGACTTTTTTACAGGGGCATACTGACCGAGTACGCGATGTAGCTTTTAGCCCGGATGGAAAACTATTGGCTTCGGCGGGGCAAGATGGGCGCATTATTCTATGGGACGCTGTTACCCACCAACGCATCCGAGAATTTACTGGGATGACAGGGGCTGTCAACGGGGTGGCCTTTAGTCCTGATGGAAAACTATTGGCTTTGGGTGGAACAGATGCCTTGCTCTATCTGTGGGATGTGCAAACAGGGGAATTATTAGGTAATCCTTTGCTTGGACACACGGATTCAATTTGGCGACTGGCTTTTAGTCCGGATGGCACACAATTGGCTACAGCTAGTCAAGACCAAACGATTATTGTGTGGGATGTCGCTCGGCGTGAAATAATTGGTGGCCCTTTAGCAGGCCATAGTGATGCGGTCTATGATGTGGCGTTTAGCCCTGACGGTCGTTTGCTGGCTTCTGGTAGTGCGGATGGCACGGTGCGATTATGGAACGCGGCGACGGATGAAGCTATTGGTGAACCCCTGACTGGGCATACGAATTGGGTGTGGAGTGTGGCGTTTAGTCCGGATGGTCAACGTTTGGTGTCGGGTAGTGCAGATACCACCCTTATTATGTGGGATGTTGCCAAGCGGCGGGCCTTGAGCCAAATCTCAACAGGGCATACAGACTGGGTGCGAAGTGTGGCGTTTAGCCCCGATGGTCAATTGATTGTTTCGGGCAGTGCGGATGGCACAATACGGCTCTGGTCAGCTGAAAGTGGTGAATTAATCGCCGCGCCCTTAGTAGGGCATCAGGATGCAGTGTGGCGGGTGGCTTTTAGTCCCGACGGGAAGCTATTGGTATCGGCAAGTGCCGATAAGATGCTTATTTTATGGGATATCAATCAGCAAGTACCCTTATTGGAGCAAACTTTCGATAATGCTGACTCAGCCTCAGCCGTGGTGTTTAGCCCCGATGGTCAATGGGTGGCAGCGGGTAATGGTGGTAATTCTGTTCAAGATAATGTAGTGAACCTATGGAATTTGCAATCGAAAGCTGACTCCTTTCTATTGGAAGGGCACATTGGTTTGGTAACGAGTGTAGCCTTTAGCCCCGATGGACAAATTTTGGCATCGGGCAGTGCTGACCGAACCGTTATTCTGTGGGATATGCTGACCCATAAAGCCATTGGTGGGCCGTTGATTGGGCATACGGATGTGGTTTTTAGTATGGCATTTAGCCCTGATGGGAAACTGTTGGCATCGGGGAGTGATGATGGCACAGCGATTGTATGGGATGTAGCGACTCATCAACCAATTGGTGAGCCACTGATTGGGCATACCGATGGGATTTTTGGGGTAGCATTTAGCCCAGACGGAAGATTATTGGCGACGGCCAGCCGCGATAAGACCATTCGATTATGGGATGTGGCGACGCATCAGCCAATTGGCGATCCACTGGTGGGGCATACGGCTGAAGTGACCACTGTCGTGTTTAGCCCGGATGGACAAATTTTAGCAACGGCTAGTCGAGATGGCACGATTCGGCTGTGGGATGTGGCAAGCCATCAACCTATCCGCCAGCCCTTGACCGGCCATAGTAGTTGGGTGCTGAGTTTAGCCTTTAGTCCTGAGGGGCACTGGCTTGTCTCGGGTAGCCGCGATACAAGTTTTAGGTGGTGGGATATTGAAACAGGCCAGCCGTTGGGTCAGCCGTTTTTTGCCCAGCAAGGGTGGGTCAATGGGGTGGCTTTTAGCCCTGATGGAGCGCGATTGGCAACAGCTATGGAGGATGGGGCGGTTTTGTTATGGGAGGCTGATTTACCAACATGGCAAAGGCGGGCCTGCCAAATCGCTAATCGCAATCTGAGCCTAGAAGAATGGGCGCGATATTTTCCAAATAATGATTACCATTTGACATGCCCATGAGGTGAAATATGGCTCTGCGAAAATGGATTTGGTTATTACTTGGCTTGGCTTGGTTGATGCCAGTGGTGGCACAGGCGCAAAGCGATACGGATTGCCCTGAAATTGTTCAGACCGCTTTTGTGTTGACCACTGCTAATTGTGACACATTGGAACGCAATCAGGCATGTTATGGGCATTTGGTGTTGGATGCCGAGCCGCAGACGGGGTATCCAAATTTCACCTTTGAACAACCGGGGGATGTGGTCAATGTGGTGGAGGTCAGAACCCTGCGGCTGAGTGCGATGGATGAAAATACAGGGGCGTGGGGCGTAGCGATGATTAAAATTCAGGCTGATTTGGAACAGACCATGCCACAAGATGTTACTTTTTTGATGTTTGGCGATGTCGCACTGGATAACGCTACTCAATTAATCCCTGTTACAGCAATTTCAGAAGTCAATATCCGCAGCGAGCCAAGCACGGTGAGTACGATTTTGGCGACATTAGAAACTGGGGATGTGGTCACAGCGAGTGGACGTTTGGAGGATAGCTCATGGCTGCGGGTGTTGGTGCCGGGGCAACCAGATAAGGCGGGTTGGGTATTTGTTGAACTTGTTAGGGCCGATGCTGAGGTGACGACACTCCCGGTTATTGACCTCGCTAGTTTGGGTGATGAATCTGCCGAGATAGGCCCGCAGTATGGCCCAATGCAAGCCTTTTACTTCCAAACTGGAACGGACGATGCGGGTTGCCCTGAAGCACCCAACAGCGGGTTATTGATCCAAACACCCGAAGGGGTGGCTGAGGTCACTTTGCTGACGAATGAGGTGGATGTACAACTGAGCGGGACAGCCTATTTGGAAGCGCAGGCGGGTGGCGAAATGGCGGTGAATGTGGTGGAGGGGTCGGCCCAAGTGACCTCAATGGGGGTCACACGAACGGCGGTGGCAGGCACGAGTGTCAGTGTTCCGATGAGTGATACACTGGCCCCATTGGATGTCCCCGGCCCGCCCGAACCCTATGATGAGGATACCGTGCAAAATTTGCCAACCAATATCCTTGATCGGCCTGTCACGGTTGCGCCCCCATTAGAAACACAGGCGGGTGTCCCGTTGGACGGGGAGTGGCAATTTGTGTGGGCAATTGAGGACATGGCTTGCCCAGATGGAACCACGATTTCTTTTGAGGGGTCGGGCTTAAACAGTGTCACTATTCAAGATTCAGGAGCATCGCTTGTCTTGAGCATTGGTGAGTTTACGCGGGTAGCTGAAGGGCAATATCGGCGGATTTATACCGATGACACCGGAAATTTGCATCGAGATACGTTGCAAGTGGAGGGGCCAGACTTGATTAATGGTGAGGCTGTCATCGAGTTTTCGGAACTCGATTGTACTTTAACCGCGCCGTTTAGCTTATTGCTACTGCATCGCCCGTGAAATACGCCGCCGATATTTCAAGCGCCAAAGTAATAAGGTGGCACTCATTACCCCCATGAGACCCGCCACTAGAATCGGCAACCGCCATTGACCCCAATAGGACTGGCCTGTCGCGGGTAAAGTTCGCACACGCAAAAGGCTAATTTCAGCACAGCGCTGGGTTGGAAATTCGCGGGTGGTGAGGCAGGCGCGATTGGGGATGACAGGATTTTCAACCTCGGTATTCAGGCGCGTTTGAATGGTAATGGTTAAGGCATCCACTGGAGCCAAGACTGCCAAGCGCAGTGTCACTTGCTGACCCTGCCGAGAGATAGTGCCCTGTGTAGATGAGGCCTCCAAAATCTCAAATTGGGCTGGGATGACATCCACCACTTGCACATTGGAAGCGACACGATTGGTTGGGTTAATCACCTGTATCGTCCAAATAATTTCGGCCCCCGGTTCAACAAAACCGGGTGAGGCAAATTTGGCGATGTAGGGCCGATCTACACTGGCGACAGTTTGACCATTGGCTTGAACGGTGGTTTGACCGGATAACAATTCTAAGCCTGCAGGGTCTACTTCAATCTGTACCCCCATACTCGCACCGCCTGCTAACGTTCCCAATTGACATGTAATGCGGCCATCTAGTTGATGGCAAGTTGGCGCACTGGGGTCGGATGAAATAAACGACATACCGGGGCGGAGTTGTTCGGTCAATAGCAATTGGGTGACGTAGGCCACACCGGGATTAGAGATGGTAATGGTGTAGGTGTCCTCATCAACGGGTTCTTTGGCAATTTCGAGTGGTATAGGGGTTACGGTACTGGGTGGTAAAACAACCGTGGCTGAGGGAAGTGGCGGGATAGGGGTGCTGGTTGATAAAGGTGTTGGTGACGCGGTGATTCGGGTGGGCGATGGGGTGCGTAGGGCGGTTCGGCTTGGCGTAGATGTGAAAGTGGAAGTACGCGAAGCTGTTGCTGTTCGAGTCGTGGTCGCTGAGACTGTAGGGCTAGATGGCAGGGTAATAGTTGAGGTAGAAGATGGCAAAGTGGTTGGGCTGGCTGATTGACTTGGAAAAGTCGGGACAGTAGTAGCCGATGACGAAGCCGCTGTCGGTGTTTGGGATAACAAGGTTGCTGTCGCAGCGGTGGCTGTATGGGTGGGTGTGGCGGTCTCAGTCAATACATTGGTTGTTTGGCTGGCGGTATTGTCGAGATAATTGCTTTCAAGGTCACTACTGGTGACGGAAGCGGTATTGAGTAAATTATTCGAGGCCGTCACATTGATTTCGATTTGAACTGTTGCAACACCCCCTGCTGCCAAATTACCTAGATTACAGGTAACTACTCCCCCTGCTTCAAGGCAAGTAGGAGCTGATGGCAGACTGTCTATAAAGGTTGTTCCTGATGGCAAGGGGTCAGACAAGATAACACCCATTGCAACTTCGGGGCCAGTATTGCTCACGATTAGGGTGTAGGTGAGATTATCTCCCACCAATATTGGGTCAGCGCTATCGGTTTTGCTTAGGGCCAGATTGCTGGTGGAGATGGCCGTTAGACAAGGCGAAAATTCAGATGTATTACGAAAGTTGCTGGATGGGACTGTTTGGGCAATTGTTATGGCACTCATCACCGACCCAACAGGTACACCAATGGGTAGGGTGAGATTAAAATTTAGTACCCCGGCACTGTCAGTCGTACCGTTGTAGAAACCTAAGAAAGTTGCCCCCTCACCAAAGCCAGATGGGTCACATGTGGGACTATTGAAAAATTCAACACGCACTTGCAAATTGGGACGCGTGGTTAGACTACCTTGAATGGCGGTGGCATTGAGACTGTTGGTGCTGGCGCGTAACAAATTAGGGAAGTTTTGTAAGTCATTAGGGCCATTATCGGCATCGGGAGAAGGGTCATTTAGTGTTGGGCCAGTGGCCGCATTTAGCCACACTAAATCAATCCCAAGCCCGCCATTTTCAAAAATCGAATTGCTGGAAATGGTGTTACCGGCTCCAGTATAGGGCGAATTGCCTGTTGGTTGGTTGGGGTAATCAATGCGTACCCCGGCCTGACCATTAAACGCGATAACATTGCCTGCATTAGCCCCAAAACCACCAATGATGTTTTCGCCGGGACGATTGGCATTGGAATATGAAAGATAGACCCCATTAAGAGCATTGCCAAGATCCGGTGATTGGGTCGTATTCGTGCCAATAAAATTGTTTTGGATGGTCACAGCGGAGGCTGAACTTTGGATATGGATGCCATTGAGGGCATTGCCAGCAATGACATTGCTCCCATCAATTTGGATGCGCTGTGCCCCATTCAAAATATTGACACCATTACCGCGATTGGGCAGCACATTGTTGCCCGTGGCATCTGTGCCGATGAAATTGCCGATGACTTGATGATTGGCAACACCACCCCCAGAAAAACGAATACCATCATCATTACCGGAAATCACGTTGCCTGAAATAGTTAGTCGGTCGGCGCCACCTATCACTGAGATGCCAAAACTACCATTACCGAGTTCATCACCCACTATAGGGCTGGGGTCAATCAGAGTCCCAGTTAAGTCTGTGCCAACGAAATTGCCAGTAATTGTGTTTGGCTCGGTATCAGTTCCAGTGACTAGTATGCCAACGCCGGTATTGCCTGAAATAATGTTGCGGTCAGCCGGAAGCGTTCCCCCGATAGTGTTATTAGCGGCCCCATTGCTTAAACGGATGCCAGCGGTGCGATTGGGGGCAGGGGCGAGTCCGGTAGCTGTCGTACCAATGAAATTCCCCACAATGAAATTGTTCTCGGTGTCATCGTTTTGAATCGAAATACCAATATCAAATTGATTGATGACTAGGCCGCGAATGGTGCTGTTGCCAGCGCTCAATGTAAGGCCAATGACATTACCTGCCCCTGTGCCTGACAACACAATAATCGGGGTGTTGACATAGCCGGGTTGAGTTGTGCCGTCAATCACAAGGGTTCCTGTTATGGTGGGCAAGGTGGCAGTTGGGGTTATGGTCTGAAGGCCTGTACCGATACTAAAGTGAATGACATCCGCGCCGGGGAGGGCATTGGCCTGTTGGATGGCAGCGCGAAGTGTACAGGTGTTGAGAGGGGTTTGGCACACCCCATCGCCGGTGTTGTTATCGGGTAAATCGGCGGTGGAGTTGACCACGAATATAGCGGCATGGGCGGGCTGCTTGACGGAACTCGGCATTAAAAGCAGCACAATGGTGGCTGCAACTAAACCGATGTGTACCCCCCAGTTTGTCCAGCGCAATTAGAATCGCCCTTAAACAGAATAGATAAGAATGCCTCGTTAATATCAGCTTACCAGATGCGGCGTTTTTGGACAATCCAGATTAATATTAAAGTGAAGCCTTATCATAGTTCGGAAAATGGTTATGATAGGGTTTATTCATCCAATTGAATGTGGAGGTCAGAAGCGATGGCACGGGTCAAAATTTCTGAGCAAGAATTTACTTTTAAGGCGCTGGATGAGGCGTGGAATCGGGCCGCTGTGGTTGATAATTTTCAGCTTGCTGCTGACCGTTATGTCATCATCAGCGATTTACATAAGGGGGATAAGAACAAGGGTAGTGATGATTTTTTGCCCAATGAATTAATCTTTTGTCACGCCCTGCAATGGTATTATGACCACGATTATCATCTGGTCTTGAATGGGGATGTAGAAGAAGGCTGGGAAGCCGACTACCCAGATATTATCAAGGCCTACCACGACAGCGCGTTAGCCGCGGAGCGTCAATTTGCCAGTAAACCGGGCTATCATTTTCGCACTTATGGCAACCACGATTTGGAATGGGCGGACGAAACATTGGTGCAAAAATATCTATGGCCTGCTCTCGGTGAAATCAAGGTGCATCCGGCGATCCGATTGGGTGAGAATATTTTTATTGTGCATGGACATCAGGGTGATCCGCAGTCTGACCAAAGGGCCAAAACTAGTCGGTTTTGGGTGAAATATATTTGGCGACCTTTGCAAGAGTGGGGCTTAACAGCTATTTTGTGGGAACCCCTGCAACGACTTGGTTTGGTGAATAGCCCACGCGCCGCACAGAACAATTTTATTCGCTTTCGGCGAGACAATAGCCTGTATCAATGGGCCCAACAAAAAGGGGTCGTGTTGGTGGCTGGACATACGCATCGCGGCATTTTCCGCTCCTACAGCAAAATTGACCAGTTGAAAGAAATCCTGAAAAAGCTCAAGGAAGAGATGAAAGCTGACGCCAACCGCTCGAATTATTATCAGCTTACAGCCTCGATTCAGTATATTGAGCGAACCATTAAAGAGTCGAAAGAGGCTTTACGCCGGGAGAAAATTCAAGACAAGGGTAATCTTGCCCCAGCCTATTTCAACTCAGGTTGCTGTGTCTATACCAACGGCATCACGGCCATTGAGGTAGATCGCGGGACTATCCGGTTTGTAAAGTGGGAGTTGTGCGATAGCTATTGTGAAGGCGGGCAGGATCGACGTCCAGACTCGTTTGTGACCATTGACCGCAAGATTTATGAGGCAGGCAATTTGGAGACTATTATTAAAGAAGTGAAGGGCGGGTAATTCTGTTCGGGTTTGTGAAGAATTTGTCTTGGTAAGTAGAGGTAGTGTTTTTTCTCTCCTAACATAAGCATATCTATCATTTTGATTCTAATCTTAATGAGGTCATTTTATGCTTAGGTTGAGAATTAAAACAAGCCTGATAGGTATCCTCGTTGTGCTGCTCATTGTGGTTGCAGCACTACCTGCGATGCCTGTTCAAAGTCAAAGCTCACCGCCTAGCTCACACCTAGACGCAGCCCAAATTCAATTGAATAACATTCATTTGCCGACGGGTTTCCAGATTGAGGTGTATGCCAGTGGATTGCCGGGGGCACGCTCCATGGCATTGAGCCCGAACGGCACTTTGTTTATTGGGACACGTGACCAAAATGCCCTCTATGCGGTGCGTGATACCAACGGCGACAATATTGCCGACCAGACTTACAACCTGTCTCAACGGTTAAATCAACTATATGGGATTTCACTCTATTATCCTAACGGAGTGGCTTTTAGAAATGGCTCGCTTTATGTGATGGAAGTGAACCGCCTGCTTCGACTCGACAATATTGAAAGTAACCTCAATAATCCACCCAATCCGGTGGTTTTGAATGCCACCTTCCCTTCAGATTGGATTCATGGTTGGAAGTTTATCCGTTTTGGGCCAGATGGTCGCCTGTACGTCCCAGTGGGTGCGCCCTGCAATGTGTGTGAAACGAATTCTCCCTATAGTCGGTTGTTGCGGATGAATGCTGATGGGACAGGGGTTGAAACTTATGCCACCGGGATTCGCAATACGGTAGGGTTTGACTGGAATCCCCAAACAGGGGAGCTCTGGTTTACCGAAAACGGACGGGATGAATTGGGGGATAATAGCCCCCCTGACGAGCTTAATCGCGCTCCCACTGCTGGACTTAATTTTGGGTTTCCGTATTGTCATGGGGGTACAGTCCCTGATCCCACCTATGGGTCGTTACATAATTGCAGCGAATTTACACCGCCTGCGATTAATTTAGGGCCGCATGTCGCTTCTTTGGGCATGCGTTTTTATACCGGAAGCATGTTTCCGGCGGCCTATCAAAATCAGATTTTTATTGCCGAGCATGGTTCATGGAATCGTAGCACACCCATTGGTTATCGCATTACCCTAGTGCGCCTCCAAAACAACACCCCAGTGAGCTATGAGGTCTTTGCGGATGGGTGGTTAAACAGCGGTGGCGGTGTGACGGGTCGGCCAGTTGATATTCAAGTCATGCCCGATGGTGCGTTGCTAGTCTCGGATGATTTTAGCGGGGCCATCTATCGAATCAGCTATCGCTCACCCGGTTACACGTCGTCCCCAGCAGCGGGCAACAGTATTCAGATCGGGGCTGTGCAGGGCAGCAATGCCAGTGCCAATATTGCAGTGTCTGAAAATGGCAATGCCAATTTGAGCGTTACGGGGACTTCATTTGCAGCGGGCAGTTCGCCACAAATTAGTGTGACGGGATTTGTGCCTTTTACGATTGCGGATGGATCGGGCCAGACCCAGAATATCACGGTGACGTGTAATGCCTCAACCGTGGGCACATTTACCGCAACACTCAACGTTGCCCATAATGCGACGGG
Organism: Chloroflexota bacterium; assembly: GCA_016234595.1. GTDB lineage: Bacteria > Chloroflexota > Anaerolineae > Aggregatilineales > J027 > CFX10. The sequence goes on from JACRBG010000028.1 coordinate 89,621, forward strand.
GAGTCCGGCTACCTATCCTATTACGTGTAATGTCACTGCTGCACCCACACCGATTTATTGGTCTTCACCGACGCCGGGGCAACCAATTACGATTTCACAAGTCGTCGGTAATCCTGCCTCGACCAATCTTGTTGTATCAGAATCAGGCACGGCCAATCTCAATGTCACGGGAACATCGTTTGTCGCAGGTGGTTCGCCGCAAATCAGCGTGACAGGGTTTGCACCTTTTACAATTGTGGATGGATCGGGCCAGACTCAGAATATCACCATTACGTGTGATACCTCAGTAGTTGGCGTATACACCCGGACATTGCAGGTGGCCCATAATGGTGTGGGTAGCCCAGCGACTTATGCGATCACGTGTAATGTAACAGCCCAACCAACCCCCGGCTATATCTCAGCGCCAGCACCGGGCCCATTGACGATCAATGCGGTACGCGGAGCCCCTACTAGCGCTGAAGTGGTTATTTCTCAAAGCGGCACGGCGAATTTGAGCGTTACAGGGGTGTCGTTTGCGGCGGGGAGTTCGCCACAAATCGGAGTACCGGGCTTCAATCCTTTTACGATTCTGGCGGGGTCGGTGCAGCGTGTTTCCATGTTTATCACCTGCACAGCCTCAGACGTGGGGACATATACGGCGACAGTACGGGTTGCTCATAATGCGCCGGGTAGTCCGGCACTTTATCCAGTCACCTGTAATGTGAGTCAGCCAGACACAGTGGGGATGATTCATATCACCAATAATTGGATTAGTCTGGTCAATACACTGCAAAGCCCACCCAGCGCCAGTAATTTTAATAGTTATGCGGTGGGGATTGGTCGGACAGGTCAGTGGGTGATGGGGGATTGGAACAATGATGGTCAAAAGACCCCCGGTGTCTATAGCGGTGGCGCATTTTTCTATACCAATGCGCTTGGTAACTCAGCTAATTGGACAGGTATTTGGATTGGGCCAAATGGGCCACCCGTGGCAGGTCGTTTTAATTCCGGAACGCCTAATGATTGTATTGGGGTAATAGATCAAGCCACCTTAAGTGGGCGTGTTGTTTTTGCTCTGTATTACACCTGTAATCTTACCAGCGGGCCAACCCCGACCCTGAGTTTTCAATGGGTGAGCGAAGTGCTGCCAACATCGGGAGGTTTTTCAGGCAACTATCAATTTATAGCAGGCGATTATGACGGGGATGGACTGGATTCCATCGCGGTGCGCCGTGGCCCATTTATTGCCTTCACGAATTTTGCCCCCGCCCAAGGCCCCGCCATGTTTAACCTTGCCCAGTACATCGGCACGCCCAGCACATTTGATTACGGTTACGCAATCAGCGGCGATTGGGATCGTGACAATATTGACAGCTTTGGTCTGTTTTATGGCAATGGTGACTTTTTTCGGCGGAATGATGTGGAATGGAACACTGGCAGCTATGTCTATCAGCGAGTGGGAGTTCCATGGGGCGCAGTGCCGCTCAATGTAGTGGCATGGCGTCAAGTTAATGGTGGTACGAGCGGATCAGGCCAACCCGATAGTGTTGTACAATCTGCGCCTACGGCTACCCCGACGACAGTGCCAACCTATGTGCGCCAACTCATTGAATCGGATGACCAATTGGTGCGTCGGTCTGGCAATTGGGCGAATCAAAACGCGACATCGGCCAGTGGGGGCAAATATCTTTTTGCCAGCGGTCAAGATAACACCCTGACCCTAGAGTTCGTGGGCACATCAGTGGAGATTGTCTATGTGCAAAATCCCGCATTAGGTGGCTTCACGGTGGTGATTGACGGGACAGCTGTTCGCAGCATCTATACGAGCGGCGAAAAGACCAATTTTGACCTTAAGTCGGTGGTGGATTATCTGGAACCCGGCCTACACACGTTGCAAGTGATCCCTATTGAGGGCACGGTGGCAATAGATGCCTTTTATGTGACAGTTCCAGAAACCAAGAACTAGGAAACAATCATAGTGAATAAGGGGTGAATAGCCCCTTATTTTTTTGATATATAGCCCCTCACTTCATGGCACTTCCCAAACCGGGATGTCATTTAGGATGTCTTCTAATTGCTGGGCAAAAAGTTTGCCGTCGAGCGGCTTCCCCAAAAAACTATGAAAACCTGCGTCACGGGCATTGTTTAGATGGCTGATATGGGTGCTATAGGCCACAATTGGGATGCCTTGCAGACCATCGTTGGCTTTGAGGTAATCCAGAATTTCATACCCATTGTGCTGTGGCATCTCAAGATCTAGGAAAATTACATTGGGGCTGGTTATTTCGGCCAGTTGTTTATTGATAATGCCTAGATCGGTAATGACCTGTGTTTCAACCCGCAGAAGTTTGAGCAACTGTTGTAAGACTCGAATACTGGTTGCATCATCTTCAATAATCAGCGCCGATTTTCCATCAAATACAGACATGGTTGCTCAACCCTCCTACGATTAAAAGCTGACTCAAAAATCAAGAAAACAGATCATCGCCCCAAATTTCGTTACCCTCTAAGATGCTCGCAATCATCTGCGCGAAGGCTGGATACTGGATGGGTTTGCTAATGTAGCCCTTAAAGCCTCGGTCGCGGGCCTTTTGCATCTCAATATTGGCATCGGAGGCGCTCACCACGACGATTGGTATATGAGCCAGATTGCTTTCGGCTTTGATCTGGTCAAAAACGTCATAACCCGTAACGCCATTTGGAAGCATCAAGTCCATTAGGATCAAATCCAAATAAGGCATCCCCAGTAATCGTGGAATGAGATGCGTCCCCCATCGTTCTAGATAGGTGGTCGCACCATTGATTTGTAAGGAAGTTAACATTACCCCGGCATTGGCAATGTTATCTTCCACCACAAAAATATGTTTACCATCTAACAACATGACCTACTCCTCGAAAATCACTCATGGAACATACCAAACCGATTCACCCGATAAAATCTTCTCAATCAGATCAGGGAAAATATCTTTCATAATAGGCTTACCAATCAGGCCATCGAAGCCTACAGACTGAAGTTGTTGGACATCATTAGCCATTACATTAGCAGTTAGGGCAATAACGATTGAATTTTGATAGATCGGGTCATTGCGCAGCATCTCCAAAACTTCGTATCCATCATGGGGCCGCATTTGAATGTCTAGGAGGAAAATACCCGGTACATCGGGAAGCAGCCGTAGCTGATCCATAAAGTTTTCGCTGTTGTCAAAAATGGTGACGTGCGTGAAACCCATCACCCTAATGAGCAGCACTTCGAGGACTTTCCGGCTCATCAAGTCATCTTCGACATATAAGAAATGAGGCCCTGATTTACTCATACTGGTCAAATTTCTCTCTACTATTGGAAATAGCCTAGCTTTTCAAGTGCGCGGTGGGCATTGTCCCTAACATGATGATTTGAATCTTCTAAAAAAGGCACCAGTTCTTCAATAAAACTAGGGTCGCCAATTTCCCCGAGGGCACGGATGGTCAAATAACGAAGTTCGGTGCTGGGGGTTGAGTGTAAAAATTCAATCAACGGTTGAGTTGTGGCGGGATCGTGCAACTTACAGAGGGAATCAATGATCCACGTTTGCACCATCACCTGATCGTGTGGCAGCCGACTTATCAAAGCTGGTGCAATGCGTGGGTCGCTAAACTGGCCCAATACTTGGGCTGTGTTTGTCCGTACTAAAAAAAAGGGATGCTCTAGCAGAGGCAGTAATTTATCTATGCTACGAGGATTACCTAATTGACCAAGTAGAACAACCGCATTGCTAATTTGAAAGTTTGTCCCGGTTTCTAGCAACTGCCATAGGGGTTCGAGGATTTCTTCACCATAAGCAAGTAATTGCTTTTTGGCCTCTTGTTGGTCAATGATATTAGCCTCACCTAATTGGGCAATTAGGGTATTGTAGTTATCCATTATTCAATCTCCCAAACGCTTTCCCCATTGAGGATACTCAATAGCTTTTCAGGAAAAGCGATATAGCTAATGGGTTTACTCAGAGCACCATCGAAACCCATCTCTTGCATCTTATGAATTTCAGTGGTGAGGGAATAAGCCGTTATAGCAATGATCCGCGTATTTTTGAACTGGGGGTCAGCTTTTAGGAGTTGGCAGGCGCGATACCCATCAATCGGTTGAATATCCAAATCAAGTAAGATGATGTCAAATTGCAACCCAAAGGCTTCGATATTTTCACTTAGGCAGTCGGTGCTTTCCAACACGGCAAAATGCTCATAGCGCATAATATCGCAAATCAAGATTTGCATCATCTTGCGACTGGAAGGGCTATCTTCAATATATAAAATGGCAGGGGACATAGAAGTCAACTCTTTTCTACCAACAACTGGGCAACTTGATTGGCTTCTTCCACCGATAGAAGTGGCAGCTCGACATAAAAAGTGGTTCCTTGCCCCACCACACTTTCAAACCAAATTTTTCCGTTATGGGATTCGACGAAATAACGCGAGATGGGCATCCCAAGCCCTGTCCCAGTGGTTTCAGGTAAATCGTGCTTGGCTTGCTTAAAGGATTCGAACACGAGGTCATAATCTTCTTTTGGAATACCAACCCCAGTATCCTGAACCGTAATTAGGAATTTCCCGTTATCAAAGTTGGCTTTGATAGTCACGCTGCCTTTGGGGGTGAATTTCACGGCATTAGAGACCATATTTAGGAAAACTTGGCGGAGGCGTCGTTTATCGCCATAGGTGACGGGTAGTTGCTCTTGGATGTGGTGGATTAGATCAATGGGTTTGTCTTTTACAAGACCTTTTCCGACTGAGACGATTGAACCCATCACCTCATTCATATCTACCGATTGAATGAATAAATCCATCAAACCGGCCTCAATCTTGGTGAGATCCAAAATATCATTGATGAGACTCAACAAGTGCTTACTGCTGGTAATGGATTGAGCTAGAGCGTCGGATTGAGCTTCATTGACAGGCCCCATAACGCCGTCCGCCACAAACGCGGTGAAATTTAGAATAGCGTTCAAGGGAGTACGTAGTTCATGTGACATGTTGGCGAGGAACTGAGACTTAATACGGTTGGCATTTTCAGCTTGTTCTCTTGCACCTTGAAGGCTAGTTTCGCGCTGCTCAATCGCTGCCGCCATCTCATTAAAAGCGCGTGCTAACTGCCCTACCTCATCTTTACTATCAGCGGGTGCACGCTGCTGATATTGACCACTGGTCAACTTTTGAGCAATGGTGGTCAAATTGCCGATGGGCCGAATGATAATTTGGTACAGGGTCAAGTAGATGACACTTAACGCAATTAATGTCAGCGTCGCAAACACAAACACAGTGTTCAACAACGTAGAGTTTTGGAAGCTATGAATATCTTGTAATTCGAGGAGTAACATGATTACAGCGGGTGACGTTTCCCCATCAACCAAAACCGGGATATAGGCGACAGCGTTTGGAACATTAGATTCGTTATCGATCAGGTCTTTTTCGATAATCGCCTGACCATTTTCAGCCTGCTGGACAGATGCTAAATTATAAGCAATGCCTTTATATAGGATTGTCTCAGATGAGGGATTATTACGGCGACTTGCTAGAGTACGGGCGCGGATTTGATCTTGATAAATAAGCCCCAGTTGGACAACTGAGCGATTAAAAATCAAGTTATCTAAGAAAGCATCATCTATTTTGCGACTGATCTGGACAGCGCCTAGCACATTACCTGTGACGCTCACGACCGGGGCTACAGCAGTTATACTGATTTCAGCAGTGTCCCCGTCTTTCTCGATAATGAGGGTAGTCATTTTGGAATTAGCTAAACCAGCTGCTAGAAGGGTGTTTTCTGCCCCAAAATCTTCTTCTACATGGAGGTCATATAAACGATTTCCGTCCCCATCTACAACATCAATGTCATCCAACTCTAAGGAGGCATTGGTACGAGTCACAAGCTCACTGACATCATTGGCATTACGCCGCCCCACCGCCTGAAAAAAGGGCACACTGCTGGCGAAAAAATCTATATCAACCAATAATTGCTTTTCAACTTCTTCAAGGCGATTTTCAATAATGGTTACTTCTTGAGATGCCTGCTCGCTACCAATTTCTTGGGTCAATCTATTGGTGTTGCGATTTAACAACACAATGGTTGTTAGTAGGAGGACTCCTAAGGCAACCAGAACAAGCAAAATCATTTTGATGGCAAGTCGGATGTTTTTGAAGCGGAGCATAGCCTGTGCTTTCTTGTCGAAATATTTACTGTCCTCACCATGAGGGGAAATTCTCTTAGAGGCGATCCATTTTATGGCTACTTTCCCCTCACCTAACTTCGGGTTAAACAACGCCTTTATTGAGTCCGTTTGGCATATTCTTCAGCGGCAGTGTCTGGGAGGAATAGTGTACCGGGGACTGGAATCCATTTAGGAAGCGTTTCTCCTGCAAGATAGTCACCGATGGCATCAAAAGCAGGGGCCGCCATGTAAGGGCTCAATTCAACGGTGGCATTGGCATCGCCGTCCATCATTGCTTTAAAAATGTCGGGAATAGCATCTACCGAAACAATGAGAATGTCTTCACCCGGATTGAGACCCGCTTCATTCATGGCCTCAATAGCGCCGATTGCCATATCGTCGTTGTGTGACCAGACCGCACAAATTTGGCTCATGTCTTCTGATTGAATAATACTTTCCATGATATCTTGGCCGCCTTCGCGCAGAAATTCCCCCGATTGAGACAAAATGATTTCCATATTGGGGAAAAGAGCAATTACTTCATTAAAACCAATCTGACGATCCCGAGCAGCGCTTGAGCCTATAGTGCCTTCAAGTTCGATAATCTTGCAATTCCCACTTGTTTTTTGCGCCAGCCATGCTGCGGCAAGACGGCCCTCATGGACAAAGTCCGAAGAAACGCGCGTAACATATAAAGATGAATCGGCTGTTACATTCCGGTCTACCACAACTAAGGGAATTCCCGCCGCTTGGACTTCCAGCAAGATTTCATCCCAGCCGGTTTCTACCACCGGTGCCAAAATGATTCCGTCAACATTATGCTCAATAAAAGAGCGCAGTGCCGCTATTTGTTTTTCTTGGTTGTTCTCTCCATCAACAAAGATAAGGTTGATACCCCGTGCTTCGGCTTCGGCTAGAGTGGCCTCTGTAAAAGCTAGACGCCAATCGCTCTCTGACCCTACTTGGGCAAAGCCAATGGTCAAACCAGCGCCATTATTTTGGGCATTTGCTTTAGGTACATAAAAAAGCAGACAGAGAATGACTACCAATGCACCTTTTGTAAATTTCATAGGTTTTCCCCTTGAATAAACTACTCTAAGCTCTAAGCCTGAATTATAGATCAATGTCCTTCCAAAAGTTGCTGAGGTGATTTTTTTTATTATGAGGGTGTTGAGGTTAAAAACCAATAAAAAAACATGAATTATTAACGAAGAGCGGGATGACTTGACACCTGAGCGGGATAATGACGGCTAAATTTGCTGGGGTTAGTTTGTATAGGATAGCTTGGGCGACCTGAAATAAATATCGATGCATTTCAGAATAGAAGTAGAATTAGCCTATTATGTATTCGCCAACTAGGATTGCGGTTATGCCTACAAGTTAGACGTTCTTTTTTACATAAGTTTATTGACGAAGAGTAAAAAACAAGTTAACCTATAAATGGGAGCAATGGTCAAATTCCATCGCACATCATTTTTCATCGCATCTGAAATTAATAGCTAATACTCAGATACTGGGTTTATATAACCATATATAACCTATACCATTGGAGGGAACGGGAATGAAGCGACTATGTCTTGTCTTAGTTTTTACCTCTCTCGTTTTATTTCTTTTGATGGGTCAAGCTATAAAACCCACCTCGCGGGCAGTTGCCCAGCAAGCTAAGCCAGTTATCCGTATTGCTTACGATGGCGATATTGATCATGTTGAACCAATGCAATTCCGCAGTATCTCTGCTTATGAAGCCACCGCTAATCTTTATGAACCCTTGTTGACACAAGTGACACGCACCAATCAACGTGGTGAGATTGTAGGTTTGGATGATGTAGAAGGCGCAATAGCTGCAAGTTATGATGTTTCTGAAGATGGAACCACTTTCACCTTCCACCTGCGGCATGACGCTAAATTTGCAGATGGCACACCCATCACCGCGAATGATTTCAAATATACTTTTGACCGGGCAATCACTGGGCCGGGATATTTGGGACTGCTCTTGCCTTTCATGGCAATTGACTCCGCTGACCAAGTAAAAGTTATTGATGATTACACTCTACAAATAACCACGAATGAACCCGCCGCTTTAACCGAGACTATTCTCACTTTCCAAGTTTTCGGGGTCATTAGCCAAGCCACCGCCGAAGAAAATTCCACGACCGACGACCCATGGGCCGAGCAGTATTTTCATCAGAACTCCAATTCCAGCGGGCCTTATGTGATTACGAAGTGGGATCAAGGGGTGGAGTATGTTTTTGAACCCAATCCGAATTATTGGCGTGGCGAAGAGTTCTTCCAAAATTCAGGGGTCACATTTGAGATTGTGCCAGATGCCGATACTCGTGAAGAGATGTTGCAAGTAGGCGATGTGGACATAGCTCTTGGTATTCCCTTTAGCGATTTAAGAGATTTATCAAAAGACCCAAATCTGGCAGTTCATGCTATTCCAAGCGGGCGTATTTATCACCTCGGCATGAATAACAATATTGCGCCGTTTGATGATGCACGGGTGCGCCAAGCTGTGTCTATGGCGATTCCCTATAATGCACTCATTGAAAATGTGTTATATGGCTATGGGCAACAACCCAAGAGTCCAGTTTCTATTGGAATGGAAGGCTATACGGACGAATTTTGGAAGTATGGCGATGCTGATATTGAAGAAGCACAGGCACTGCTCGAAGAAGCAGGTTACGGGGATGGTTTTGAGATTGACTTGACCGTACCAGAAGAAGATCAAACCCGTTTAGACGCAGCCGAGTGGATTCAGGCGGGTTTGGAACAACTTGGTATTACGGTCAACATCAATGCTGTTTCCACTACCGATTTTTCAGGGTTACTTTTTAGCCACGAATTGCCATTTTTTATTGAGCAATGGTATTCATGGGGGAATGATCCGTTCTTCCAACTGACCTTTAATCTTAAATGTGATGCGGTCACTAACTATGTCAACTATTGTAATCCCGAAGTAGATGAACTGATTGAAGCTGGAACGTTTAGCCGTGATCCGCAAGAACGGGCTAATTTGATTCGGCGTGCCCAAGAAATTATTGTCGAAGAAGCCCCTTGGGCCTATTTGTATCAACCTGATCGTGTGTTCGTTACCCGTGCAAATGTTACCGGGATAGCTATCTTTAATGACCTGACGCTACGTTATGCCTACCTTGGTATAACTGAATAATTCGCCATACAAATGCGGGTAGGGCGGGTAAGGTTGATTGACTTATCTGCCCTATCATTCAGATGATAGGCTATCTGAATTTGTTGGGAGAAAGGGAGTCTTTAACAATGGCTGACACAGAAATTACGCTGCCTAGTAAACCTCGCACCAAGAACCCTTTGCCTCCTAAAACGGCAGAATCTGCGGTTCCAGCAAAACGTCGAGCGCTATTGCATCTCAAAACTATTCGTGCGCGCTTACTGACCATGTTTGTTTTGGTAGGGTTACTCCCAGCAATTGCAATTACCGCCGTTTCCACCATTTTGAGTGTACAAAGTGGTCGTCAACAGGCTGTTGATCAATTAGAGTCGGTTGGAACCCTTAAAGAGGCCCAGTTAAAGACGTGGGTACTGGATTCCCAAGACGAGTTAGAAAAAGAAATCAATGAACGCTCCTTATCCCTTATCCCCTTCGTTTTACCCGACGCTGGTTCGGATCGTCTTCGGGAAGATTCTGCATCACGCTTACGGGCAATATTTGAGGATTCTTTGGCTAGAAGCCAGCGTTTTGAAGAACTATTTATCACGGATTTACAAGGGACGGTATTAGTTTCAACCAGTGATAACCAAGAAGGCGCGACCTATAATGAGAGGCCATACTTCCAAAAGGGCTTAACTGGACGCTATATTGAACCAGTCCAATATTTTGCGGACGAACACCGTATCAATATCACTCTATTCCAACCCGTAATTGATGGCGAAGAGGTCATTGCAATTATTGGCGCCCGTGTGAACTCCGCCGAATTAAACAATATTATGGCAGAACGCGCTGGTTTGGGGAAAACAGGGCAAACCTATCTGGTGGACGGAAACTTCGCTCTCTTGACTGAATCGCGTTTTGCGGGCTATCCCATTGGCTCCACCGTCGTTAGAACAGATGGGGTCAGGGCATCACTGACCGCTAAACAAGATGATGTTATCTCTTATGCAGACTACCGGGGGCAAGATGTATTTGGCGTTCAGATTTGGATTCCTGAACTGCAAGCGGTTTTGTTAGCTGAACGCACCCAGTCCGAAGCACTTGCACCTACATTTTTCTCATTAGCAGTAAACATTGGAGCAGCCCTGCTGGCAGCCGTGCTTGCTATTGGCACAGGCCTTCTGTTCATGCGGACTATTTCGAGGCCTATCTCAAATCTCTCTCAGACAGCCACCCTTATTGCAGGTGGTAATCTGGCACTCTATGCACAGGTTGAGCGTGATGATGAAATCGGCAATCTGGCCCAATCATTTAATAGTATGACGAGCCAACTCCGTGAATTAATTAGCGGCCTAGAAGTTCGCGTCGAGGCCCGTACCCGTGACCTGCAAATTGCGGCTGATGTGTCACGGCAAATTACGACTATTCTTGACTTAGATAGCCTGTTACCCCAGTTCGTCGAGCGCGCTTGGGAAGACTTTGGCCTCTATCACGTATCGGTGTTTCTCTATAATGAGTCCGACAAACTCTTACGGCTCGAAGCAGGCTCAGGCGAGGCGGGTCAGCAAATGAAAAAAGCTGGCAAGGCTTTTGACATTGACGCCGTTGGCTTAGTGCCCCAAGCTGCCCGACTGCGCCAAGCGGTGGTTGCCAATGATGTGTCTCAAGCAGCGGAACATTTCTTGAACCCAGTTTTGCCTGATACCTCTTCAGAAGCGGCGATTCCGATGATTGTGGGCAGTAATTTGGTAGGGGTCTTAGACCTTCAATCCATCAAATTGAATCGCTTTACCGAAGATGACACACGGGTCATGACCACTTTAGCAGGCCAATTGGCTGTGGCGGTACAAAATGCCTATTTATATGCTGAACAGGTACAGGTTGCTAAAGAACTAAGTACGCTGGACGCTATGAAGAGCCAATTTATGGCGAGTATGAGCCATGAATTGCGTACGCCGTTGAACGCTATTTTGAACTTCACGCAGTTTGTTTCATCAGGTTTATATGGCCCGGTCAATGAGCGCCAAGTAGATGCCTTGAAGAAATCCGTTGTCAGTGGTGAACACCTTCTTAGCCTCATTAATGATATTTTGGACATCACCAAAATTGAGGCGGGCATGATGGAGCTTTTTGTTGAAGATGATGTCAATCTGAACCACGAACTGAAGACAGTCATTAACATGGCCGAAAGCCTAACTGCTGAAAAAGCGATCAAATTGGTCGTGGATGTAGACCCTGATTTGCCCACAATTTTAGGAGATAAGCGAAGAATTCGGCAGATTTTGGTCAACCTCGTTTCAAATGCCGCCAAGTTTACCGACATGGGCAGTATCACTATCAGCGCCAAACGTGAAACTGAGGACATTTTATTTAAAGTAGTTGATACTGGCCCCGGTATTGCTGAAAAAGACCAAGAAATGATCTTTCAATCATTTCGACAAACACAGGCGGGGCTACAGAAGCATTCAGGGACAGGTCTTGGTTTACCTATTGCCAAACGACTGTCTGAAGCGCACGGCGGAAAACTTTGGTTAGAAAGTACTTTAGGGAGCGGCTCCACATTCTTTGTGCGGTTGCCTATTTATTCGGAAGCTCTAGCGAAAACCATTGAAATAATCTAGGAAGTAGAAAACTGATGAGTCAAAATCAACATTCCGAATCTAACCAAGCTGAAACTGACCCGGCTATTCTCTATGTTGAGGATGATCTTTTGAGTCGGGAAATTATGATTACGCTGGTCGTTGAGATATTGGGTATCCAGCGATTAATCCTGTTAGAGGACAGCAACTATTTTGAAGAGCGCCTTGCCAGCTTGCCGTATAGACCTGATGTCTTTTTGCTAGATATTCATGTGCTTCCGCTGGATGGTTTTCAGATGCTGGAGCTAATCCGCCACCACACAGACTATCAAGATGCCAAAGTCGTTGCATTAACCGCCAGTGTCATGAGCGACGAGGTACGTAAGCTGCGCACGGCTGGTTTTGATGGGGTCATCGCCAAGCCAATCAGCCAAAGTATTTTCCCCGACCTTTTATCCCGTGTTTTACAGGGTGAACAGGTGTGGCATATCAGCTAGTAAAATCATAGCTTGGGCAGGAAATAAAGGGATACAGGACTAAGGGTAGGCCAACTATGTTACTCGATAATAAACGGATATTTATCGTAGAGGATAATGTCAATAACTATGCCATTATGGCGACTATTTTGCAGCAGCAAGGGGCACACACGGGCTATGAACGTTGGGGAAATGATACTCTCCAACGCTTGAGTGCGTTTACCCCGATTGATTTGATTTTACTTGACCTTATGTTCCCTAATGGGGTGACGGGTTATGATATATTTGATCAAATCCGTCAAGATCCCAAATTTGCGGCAATCCCGATTGTTGCCGTCACGGCGGCTGATCCGGCAGTAGAAATACCTAAGGTACGACGCAAGGGGTTTACTGCATTTATTGGCAAACCCGTCCGACTTGGTATATTCGAACGACAGATTGCTGCGGTGCTGGATGGTCAGGTAGATTGGACTTGGGATAGCCTATTGTAATCACCAGAAGGGTAAAATGATTCATGAGTAGTCAGGCACATGCCTTAATCATCGAGGACAACGTTTATAACGCTGAGGTTTTGGCAAGCCTACTTGCCGCCGAGGGAGTCAACTCTACGATTGTCCTTGATGTCAGCACCCTTGAAAATGAAATCAGCCATTTGCCGCACATCAATATCATCTTTCTTGATCTTGAAATGCCGGAAGCAAATGGTTATGAGGTTTTTCAATACCTGACATCCGAACTCAAAACCAATACCATCCCAATCGTGGCCTATACTGTTCATATCAGCGAAATCAACGTCGCTAAAAAATTGGGGTTTCACAGCTTCCTCGGCAAGCCATTAAATAGCAATCATTTTGCTAATCAGCTTCAACGCATCTTGAGTAATCAACCCGTGTGGGAAGTGGGCTGATTCGCTTTAAAAACGATTGAACCGCCACCCTGCGTCAATTGGAATCGTCTCACCCGTAATCATATCGGCTAGCGGACTGCATAACCAAGCGATTATGTTGGCGACCTCTTGGCGGGTTGCAAGCCGTCCACCCGGAGAATGCGCAATGGCCCGACCCACAAAAGTTGGGTCTATTACGCTAATATCTGGCCCACTTTCGGCAATTTGGCCGGGGGCCACAGCATTCACTGTGATCTCTGGCCCCAATTCGAGTGCCAACGCCTCGGTTAAAGTGATTAAGGCGCTTTTTGCCAAGCCATAAATGCCATGATTACGAATATAGGCTGACCCCGCCGAAACATTGATGATGCGCCCCCACCCATTGGCCCGCATGCCTGATGCTACCAGTTGAGTCGCCAGATAGACTGCTTTTAGATTGATATTGAGTACCCTATCCCATTCGGCCTCGGTCAATGTCGAAAACGGATCGCCATTGAATGGCCCAGCGTTATTGACCAGAATATCAATGGGCTTGCCAAGCTGATCAAGGGTTTTTTCTATCATTGCGCGAACCTCTTGACCGTTGGCGAGATCGGCTTTGACAATGTAAGCGGATACGCCATAACCTGCGGCTGCATCAGCCACTTCTTGTGCGTTTACCTCCGAATTTTGATAATGCACCACGACACTGGCTCCTTGTTGCGCTAGTGTAAGTGCTGTTACCGCTCCTAAATTACGGGATGCTCCGGTGACAAGGGCAGTTTTGCCCAACAACGGTTGTGAATCTGACATTAAGCCTCCTCTTTTGCCAAACGACATGCTGCTACGTGACCATTGCCAACTGGATAGAACGGCACTGGTAAACGACATTCTGCTGTTGTATGTGGACACCGATTCTGCAAACCGCAGCCCGGTTTAAGTTGCCTTGCGCTAGGAGTTTCACCTGCCAATAATAATCGCTGGCGGTGCACCGTCGGATCGGGGATTGGAATAGCCGAAAGAAGGGCTTGAGTGTAAACATGGCGGGGGTGATTAAAAACATCCTCAACCCGACCTGCCTCCACAATCCGACCAAGATACATGACCAGTACGCGATCACATAAATGACGTACTGTACTAAGATCATGAGAAATAAATAGATAGGCCATGTTGAATTCCCGTTGCAATTCACGCAATAAATTGAGCGTTTGCAGACGCAATGACATATCCAACGACGAGGTAGGTTCATCTAGTACAACAAATTGTGGTTGGGTCATCATCGCACGAGCCATCCCAACCCGCTGCTTTTGCCCCCCACTCAATTGATGTGGACGCCGACCTAAATGGTTTTGGTCAAGATTAACCCGGTGAAGGGCCGCTAGAATTTGGGTTTTATTTTGATAGAGGCCATACAAAGCAAGGGGTTCGCGCAGGGTACGCCGAACAGAAAATTGTGGATTGAGCGATTCGTTGGGGTCTTGATACACCATTTGTAGGGAACGGCGTCGCTGGCGCATTTGCCTAGCAGATAACAGGGTAATATCCTCCCCGTTAAACAGAATGCGGCCACTGGTGGGCTTTTGCAGCCGGATAATGCATTGAGCCGTGGTGGATTTGCCGCAACCACTTTCCCCTACTAGAGCAACGGCCTCGCCGGGATACACTTCAAAACTGACATCATTGACTGCATGAATGGTATGCCGCCCTTCCCGAAAATGCTTGACCAAATGCTCAATTTGTAGGATGGGTTCGGTCATCACTTCATTCCCTATAATTGGCTGGACGGTCAACGCGCAGGAGTGTACTCATCAAATGCTGGGTATAAGGATGCTGAGGATGTGCAAACAAATCCGCCACCGCAGCGACCTCTTGAATTTTGCCTGCCTGCATAACCGCCACCCGTTGGCAAACCTCGCTGACAACTCCTAGATCATGCGTGATTAACAACAAGGTGGTTCCAAGCTCAACCTGAATCGCCTTAATCAACTCAAAAATCTGCGCCTGAATAGTCACATCCAAACCAGTTGTTGGCTCATCGGCAATCAATAAACGCGGCTGACAAGCCAACATCATGGCAATCAAAACGCGCTGGGCCATTCCGCCACTTAACTGATGTGGGTAGGCGCGTGCTCGTATGGAGGTGTCGGTGATACCCGCCTGCTGCAATAAATCCAACCCTTTACCATAAGCCGCTCGTTTGCCTAGGCCTTGATGAAGTCGTACCACTCGTGCCACTTGATTACCCACACGCATGAGGGGATTTAGGGCTGCTCGTGGGTTCTGAAAAATCATGGCAATTTGTGAACCGCGTAACGCCGAAAATTCCCGTTTCGGCAGGGCGAGCAAATTTTGCCCTCCAAACCAAATACGTCCACTGTGTATTTGGGCTCGATGGGGTAGTAGTCCCATTAGGGCTAGGGCTGTCATGGATTTACCGGACCCACTTTCGCCAACCAGCCCCATTACCTCGTTAGGATAAATCTCGAATGAAACCCCCTGCAAAATCGTCTTGGATTTGCCCCGGTCATCTATGAGGGTTACATAGAGGTTCTCGATAGCGAGCAGCGGCTCAGTCACATCCACTCACCCTTATTGCAGCCGCAATAGATTGCGTAGGCCATCCCCGATAAGATTAAAAGCGAAGGCAGCCAACACCAATGCTGCCCCCGGATAAAGCCACATCCACCATTCCCCGGTGGTAATGCGCTGCGCTCCATCAGAAATCATCACCCCCCATTCGGCTGTTGGCGAAGTAATCCCCAATCCCAAAAAGGCTAGACCCGCTGTGTCGAGAATGGCCCACCCCGCCACCATGGACATCTGAATGAGAGAGGGGGTGAGGGTATTGGGCAGCAGATGAATGAGTATCACCCGCCAACTGGGATTACCTATGCTAATGGCGGCATCGGCATATTGTAGAGTTCGGACTGTTAACATCTGCCCACGAGTCAGCCGTACAAAATAGGGGATATAGGCAATGGTCACAGCCGTAATGACATTTTTTTCGCTATCCCCCAATACCCCAGTGATGACCATTGCCAGCAAAAAGGCGGGGAAAGCAAACAGAATGTCTACGCCGCGCATCAAAATCGAGTCGAGCCGGCCGCCATAATATCCCACTATCGCCCCTATGACTGACCCCACTACAAACGAAACGACAGCAACGGTCATGGCGATACGTAAATCTAAACGTGTGGCATAAACGACCCGCGTAAGAATATCCCGCCCAAATTTATCCGTTCCAAAGCGATATTCTGGGGAGGGTTTCTCATAGGTATTGCGCGAGACCTTTTCCGGCTCATATTTCATCTGGTCGGGGCCGACCCATGCCACTGCGATAAAACCCATGAGAATGGCACTTCCCAGCAGCAAGGTAAAGTGGCGTAAGAGCATACGAAGCATTTTTTAATTTAGCCGAATGCGTGGGTCAATCAAACTATAGAGTAAATCAATCACTAAGTTGAGCAGGATATAGACGGTGGCAATGAGCAAAATAAAACCACGCACCGCATTCAGATTATTGACATCGAGGGCCTGCCAAACATATTGCCCAATGCCTGCCCACGAAAAAACCCGTTCTACAATCACGTTACCTGCCACTAAATAACCAAATACAATGCCAGAGGTCGTTAAGACTGGGATAAAAGCGTTTCGCAGAGCATCTACCAGAATAATTTGGCGGAATGGCACACCCACCGCACGGGCCGTGCGAATAAAGTCTTTGTCAAGGACGTCCAACATGGCAGCACGTATCATTTTGGTCATGGGGGCGCTCACCACAAAAGCCAATGTCAGAGCTGGCAACCACAGATGGTTAAGGGCATCACGGAAAGTATCTATATCACCCGCTAACAGGCTATCAATAGTAAAAAAGCCTGTCACATTGGGCGGCTCATCAATGCCGATCGTCAAACGGTCAAGGGGGGGTGGGGCTATATGCCACTTGTAATAAAAAAGGTGGATGCAGATGAGGGCTAACCAAAACAAAGCAACCGATGCCCCGAATGTGGCAAAGAGTCGAATGGCCCAATCAATCGCCGTGCCTGAATAGACCGCTGCTAAAATACCCAGCGGCAAGCTGATTGCTAATGTCGCTACAAAAGCCGCGATACCCAGTTCGGCGGTGGCGGGGAGACGCTCTTTCAGTTCATCTTGGACAGGTCGCCGACTAGTCCAACTTTCACCCAAATTGCCTTGTCCTAAATGGATGACGTAATCGCCAAATTGGACAGCCAATGGCCGATCCAGACCCATTTCCTTTTCATATTTTTGGATGCGTTCTTCATTTGCGAGTGGCCCAGCCCGTACCACTGCTGGATTGCCCGGTAGAACACTCGTCAAAAAAAAGGCGACCACTACTATCCCAACCAACGTCAACAATGCTAACCCCAGACGACGAAACAAATAGTGCAGGAGTGGATAGGAACGTATGATTTCCCAGAACGTCAGCCAGAGCGACGGTGAATTATCCATCGCTCCGGTGTCGGGTGTAGTGGTCAAATTGAATTACTCGGTTTTACCCAGATAGGCGTAACGCAGGGTCAAATCATTGAATAGGGCCAAGCCCGTCACATTTGAACGGGTTGCAATTACCAAATCCGGTTGATAGAGGAAGGCCCAAGGGGCGTCTTCGACAATGATTTGTTGGGCGCGGCGGATGAGGTCGGCGCGTTCTTGCGGGTCGCGGCTAAACGTTCCGGCGTCAATCAATGCATCTACTTCAGGATTGCAATAATTAACGTAGTTCGGGAAAGAGTCGCATTTAAAGTTAAAGGTCAGTTGATAGAAGGGATCGTTTCCCCATGAATACCACTGCTCAATAAAGAAGGGCAGTTCATGGCTATAGAGTAGTTCAGAAAATTGCGCGGTTGGTACAGCGTTGATGTTGACTGTAATGCCGATTTCAGCCAATCCCGCTTGAATCCATGTTGCGGCATCCACCCGACCCTGATCTTCCTGTGGAACGGTCAGATCAATTTCAAAACCATCCCCATAGCCCGCTTCGTCGAGTAGTGCACGGGCGGCGTCGAGATCACCATCGCCATAGTTCCAATATTCATCGGTATAACCTTCCATACCGACGGAAACTGGACTTTTGGGTTGTTGCCCATAGCCGGCAAGCACATTTTCGATAATCGCATCATAGGGCACTGCCATTGAGACAGCTTGGCGTACACGGGCATCGTCGAATGGCGCAATCGTGTTGTTCATACCGAGGTGATAGATACGGGTTGTTGGAATAGCATGGATAGTGATGTTCGAGTCTTGGGCCAATGCATCAAGGCTGCTGAAGGGAATTCCAAGTGCTACATCAACATCCCCAGTGCGGAGGAGTTGTTCACGAGTGGAGGCTTCAGGCACGACGCGGAAAATCGTCGCGGAATTTTGGAAGAAGTCCAACCCACGCCAATAGTTCGGATTTGGTTCAAAGACATATTCCACGCCCTGATTCCATTCGGTGATGACATATGGTCCACTGGAATTGGAATTTTGATGGAAATATTGCTCAGCCCATGGATCGTCGGCTGTCGCATTGGCTTCAGCGGTGGCTTGGCTAATCGCACCGAATACTTGGAAGCCAACAATCGTCTCTGTCAGCGCGGCGGGACGATTGGTGGTGATTTGCAAAGTGTAGTCATCAACGACTTGGACTTGGTCGGCACTGTCAATTGCCATGAAGGGAGTCAACAGTGCCAAATATCCCGGCCCAGTAATCGCGCGGTCAAATGTGTATTTATAATCATTGGCTGTAATGGGTGTGCCGTCCGCAAATTTGGCATCGGGGCGCAGATGGAAAGTGAAGGTTGTCCCGTCTTCAGAGACATCCCAACTTTCGGCAATCGCGCCTTCAAATTCGGCTTGTCCAACAAGTTCACCATTTTCGTTGGGCACTACGACTTGGGTAATCAATGGTTCATAGAGATTGGCGGTGGCATCATAGGCCGCAACACTGCGAAACTGCATTGGCTCAATGTGGTCTATATCACCATCATAGGCAATGATTATGGGTGGTTTTTCATTTTGTGCTTGTGCGGGTACAGCGAGTTGAGAGGAAATTCCAAACAATAAGACAACAAACAGTAAAACACACGAGAACACTGAACGTTTTTTCATGTTCCTTCCCCTGTTAAATGGCATCCACAAACCCATTCTTATAATAACTCAAAATATCAAGATTTCTCAACTTTTGGGATTTCCAAATAACATGTGTTGGTTTGTTCGGTCATAGCGGGTGGTTCTGCAAGCAATTCACCCTGAAAATCTTGCGCTGCATAGCTGTAACCCGCAATCAGGTAAACAAAAATAAGGTCAACGGTCATATAGTTAAGACGGGCCTGTTTGAACCTTGCAACAGAACATTTTCTAGCAGAGATAAGAGATTGCAATGGTTGCCACGCGCGAAATTTTAGACTTCTCTGACCTTTGCTTATGCTTAACAGGAGTCATTTTAGCGAGTTCCTGCTATAGATAGTTGAATCACACGATCAACGTTATCAATGGTCACAAAGCTGGGCCCGGTTAACACAAACGGATCACCCGGCGTATTTAGGTTTTCCAGATATAAAATCATATACGCTACAGGGAGATAGCCTTGCAAGTAGGGTTGCTGATCAATAGCAAATAGGATGTCGCCATCTTGAATGCTTCGCAGAATTTCCGGGGATAAGTCAAATGTTCCAAACAAAATGGTATCTTGGCGATTGCTGGCCCTGCCTCCATCCAACATTGGAGTCAGTGACGTTGGCCCTAAAGCCAAAACGCTATCAATGGTTTGATCGGAAATAAGCACATTGGCAATTCGCTCGGCAGCGGCAGTGGGATCGAGTGCCTCAACCGCCAAAACCCGAACTTTACCGCCTGATTCCATCATTCCATCTGTGAAGCCTTGGCAACGCAGGTCGAGTGCAATATTACCCACCTCTTGATTAAGGCAAATTGCATTTTTAGCTCCGGCTTTTGCCATTTTTAGCCCTGCCCCAAAGCCTGCATCATATTCAGCCTGCCCAATATGCGCAATAACTCCCAACCGTTCGGCCTCATCGCTGCCTGAATTAATCGAAATAACAGGTATGCCTGCGTCAATTGCTCGCTTAATGGAGGGGCCGAGAACGACAGGGTCAGGGATAGACACAATTAAACCGTCGGGTTTTTCTCGGACAGCCGCGTCAATTAAGCCTGCCATTTCCGCTAGATCAAAATTAGTGGGCGAGCGATAGTCAATATCTAGATCAAAATCTTGCTCGGCTTGGGCGATACCACGCTGAACAATATCCCAAAATGTATCCCCCTCCTGCCCATGTGTGATAAAGATAATATGGACGTTTTCATGTTGAGCTCTAGCAGGGCTTAAAGCTGATAAAGCGATACAAATTACAAGTGAACTGATGACAGTTTTGACAAGTCTCATTTCAAGCCTCCATTGGAATTTAGCTACTAGTCTCTAGGCCTCATCTTGTGCTTTTGTTTTAGAAAATAAATTGACCGTTTGTAGGAGTTCTTCTGGGGTAAAGGGTTTAGTAAGAAAAGCCGATGAACCAAAACTTTGGGAAATGCGTTTTTCAATCCCCCCAAATCGCGCTGTACAGGCTACAATCGGGATGTCTTTTCCAAGCCTTTTGCGAAAGACTAAAATCAGCGTGCGACCGTCCACATCAGGCAGGTTAAAGTCCAAAAAAATCATATCCGGGTGATCGGCTAGGGCAGCATGTACCCCTTCGCTCCCAGTTATGCAGTGTTTGACGGTGTAGCCCTCACTGGTTAGGATGTGAATCATCATATCCGCGTTTGACTGGTTGTCTTCAATTAACAAGATGTAGCCCATTTAAGAATTATTGCCTCCATATTGATTAAATATCCTATCCAATTGGTTCATCGTAATTGGTTTGATTAGAATGGCATTGGCCCCAGCTAATTGACATTCATCTTGATCGGCAGGGCTAGATAGTGCCGTAATCACAACAATCGGTATGTAAACACCCTCCCGACGAACTGTACGGATAAATTCAAGCCCGTCGCGGGTATGGTGCAACATCACATCAACCAAAATAATGTCGGGACGTTCATTGAGTAACTCAAAGGCCTCTTCGGTGGTATTGGCTAACCATAAAATATGATTGTAAGAACTTACATAGAGATCAATCAGTTGGGCATGGCCTAATTCATCTTCAAGGTACATTATTCTCATCTTGAGTCCATTCTAAATGGCTTCCAAAGCAGTCACTTGCTGCACAAGTTCGATTAATTGCTGCGGTGAAAAGGGTTTTTGAAGCACATGAGTAACGCCCTGTTGTTTTAGGCGATTTTTGTCAATGTCGCTGGTATAGAAGATAACGGGCAAAAGAGCAGTTGCGGGGTCGCTTTTTAGCTCCATTAAGACCTCCCAGCCTGATTTGGTTGGGAGTTGAGCATCGAGGATGATAAGATCAGGTTGAAGGGTATTTGCCATTTCGTATGCTTTGATTCCATCGGCAATATCAACCACTACGTAGTTGATATTTTCCAGCAAGCGATGAACCAAATCTCGCATGGCTGTGTCATCTTCCACCAATAAAACGATGCGCATTTCATCCGATTGGCTGGTTGTAATTTCGGGTGCGGGTTCTGAGAAAAAGGTTAGACGCTCGGTTTCGGTAAATTCTATCTTTTTGGCCTTTTCAATTTGTTCAAGGGTTGCAATTGGAGCGTGAACAGTGAAAGTGCTGCCTTGGTTAACGGTACTTGAGACTACTAAATCGCCTCCGTGCATCAAGGCTAATTGCTTGCTAATGTCTAGCCCAAGCCCAGTACCACCATATTTGCCCGTTCTTTGTTCCACTTGAGCAAAACGATCAAAAATGCTTTGCAGGGCAGCTTCGGGGATGCCAATACCTGTATCAATCACTGAAATAGAAACGAACTGGGCTTGAATTCTGGCTGCAATAGTTACTGTGCCTGAGTGGGTAAACTTGATAGCATTCGACATTAGATTGAGAATGATTTGCCGGAAGCGCATCGGGTCTGCCCAAATTTTAGGCAAATGATCCGGTAGTTGTAGTTGGATTTGGACGGGTTTATCTTTCAATAACCCTATAGAAGTGGCGACTACGCCTTTTAGTAAATTGGGCAAATCAACAGCGGTTAAATGAAGTTCTAATTTGCCAGCCTCGATTTTGCTTAGATCCAAAATGTCATCAATTAGACCTAACAGATAATGACCATTTTCTTCAATCAGCCGAATATAGGGCAGATAAACTTCGGCTAAGGGTTCGTTATTGAACATAGCAGGCCGATTTGGGATGGCATTGGAATAACCAATAATCACATTTAGGGGTGTGCGAAGTTCATGGCTCATGTTGGACAAGAACTGAGACTTGGCATTACTGGCAGATTCGGCGGCTTTACGGGCCTCCACAAGCTGAATGGTACGATCCCTAACTCGCTGTTCAAGGGTTGAGTACGCATTATTCAACTCACTCATCATGTTGTTAAATGTATAAGCCAAAAGACCCAACTCATCTTGACTGCGAATGGGCACTAATTGCTTGAATTCGCCAGATGTAATCCTTTGTGTGGCTTTGGTAAGCTCATTAATTGGGGATAACAGCGTTTTTGAAATAAACCAGCCAATTAAAATCGCTAGGGGGCTGGTGAGTAAAAAAGTGAAGATAGCAATACCCGCAGCCCGCCGTTGATTGGATTCGATGGTATGGGCGTCAATATCCACAACCAATAAACCATTAAATTGATTAAACTCATCAATAATTGGGATATAGCCACGCAGCAATTTCTCGCCGTTGCGGTCAATAAGTTTGGTTTCAATAATGGGAGTTGTGGTATCAACTCGCCCCTTTAATTGGATTGGATTGGCGAAGGGGACGCCCGGCTCAAATGCCTTTCTCTCAGCTTCAGCATTATCTACTAAATAGATATAGTGCCCGTCCGCCTTTTGTTGAATCGTAAAAACATCCCGAATGATCGGGCTGCTATTCTGAATATCAGCTAAGGTAGCAGACATCAGACGATAGGATGGATTATTGGTTGGGGTATCTGCCCTAATCAGGGCGTGAACTGAACCATTTACCAGCGGGATCGAGAAATTGAGAATATCGGTTAACCGCCCTTCAATTGCCTCTTCCTGTTGGCGATGGATTTGATAATAGAGGGCAAAAGCTAATGCTCCTGAAATGAAAAGACTTAGAACTGCATAGGCAACTGTTATTTTGGTACTAATTTGCCGTCGGATAGGCGGAGGAGTAGCTTGAGACATTTTAGTATTATTTCTGCTCGTAGCCGCTGGTATTATTTTTTGTCAAAAAGTGAGACGCTGTATTCATCCTAGGTATCAAGCGTCACAACAACGTCACAGGATCGTCACCTCTAACTTGAAAAAAGGGAATGGATATCCTTGCTTTAATAAAAGGCCTCGATCCATTCCCGGGGTGGGGAGTCAGAAAATGATTGGAAAAGTCATGAACAGAGGTAAGGAGGCTCTGTTCCATCCTCCACCATCAGAAATTAACGCCATGAAGCGACTTGGACAGTTCCCCCAAAGGGTCGCCCAATGGATTGATTACCATATGCTCCAGAATTGAATTGGAGATCGTTTCGATAGAACAACTCGCCACTTTGGTAGAACAGCCCAAAACTATCCACGTGATCTCCGTTCCAATCCCCGACCACGAAGAGCCCGCCATCACTCGTCAAAGGTGCGCCAATGTATTGGGCTAAATCAAAGGCGGCGGCATTGGTTGTTGGGGGCACATTGCCAAAAGCGATGAATGTCCCACGACGCACAGCGATGGAGTCCACCCCGTCGCCATTAAAGTCCCCGGCTCCAAATTGATGTACACCACTGAACCCACCTGAATCGGGGAGTACCACACTCAGCCATTGATAAGTGATGGCTGGGGCTGTGTTACCCGACAGATCACAAGTGAAGTAGAGGACAAAAGCGGTACCATATGGAGGGAAGCTGGCGGATTGCACGGCTCCAATACAATCATTCGGCACCGCGTCATTAAAACGACCCGCGACAGGTAGCCCACTAATCCCAATCCACAAACTACGCCAATCACTGGACTGAGATTCGCCGCCTTTGTTGGTGTAGAAAAATGGCCCATTGGCATACACGCCCGGTGTTTTGAGACCATCGCCATTCCAATCACCCATCACCCACTGGCCGCCGCTCACGGGTGCGTAGGCCGAAAAACCCGTATAGGCAGTATAGGGCGGGTTGTCTTGCAAAGTATCCAGCAGATTGACCTGATTTAGGCCCGGATTAAACACTGCCAAACTGTCAGCAGTAGACTTAGGGCTTGGCGTCACAAAAACATCCTGCTGATTGTTGTCGTCATTGGGTAACAAATTTTCGGCAGTGGATTGAAACCCGACATAATGCCCATCTGCTGAGATGCTGGGAGCAAGCGACTCCCCAGCCGCCTGTGTGCCATTCAGTGGGTCTGAGAGACGGATGGTGGTATTGGTTTGGCGATCACGCACAAAGATGTCGGCTGAGCCGTTATTGTCACTTTGCGGGACTAAGTTATCGGCTAGCGACTCAAAAGCCACGTAGCGTCCATCAGCGGAAATCACTGGGGCATCTGACAGGGCTACCCCTTCTACTCCATTCGACGACACCGAGACTCGCGTCAAGGCGAGCGTTTGGCGGTCATAGACAAACACGTCGGATTCACCATTGGTATCATTTGGTACGAGATTACTGGCAACCGCATCGAAGGCAATATAACGGCCATCAGCGGAAAGACTGGCGTGGCGTACAGTAGGCAAACCAGCAGTTGGTGCAATACGGGATACAATTAACCCGGTACTGTCAAAGATATCTACGTTCGGGCCGTTAGGATCACCAACCACTAAATCATTGGCAGAAGAGGAAAATACTACGTGCTGACCATCGGCGGAAATTGCCGGAGCACCTGAAGCCCCATTGCCAAACGCACCCGAAGGCGTTCTTGAGACGAGGTAGGTAATAGAGCTTACCAGATCGTACACAAACACGTCTGGGTTGTTGTTGGCATCAACATTGGTGCTCATATTAGTGGCATAGGATTCATAAGCGACGAAGCGCCCATTGCCGGAGATGGCCGGAAGGCGTGAGACACCATTAGTTTGGGTATTGCCGGTTGCTGGAGAAGGGATTGAAATACGAATCGTCGTGTTGGCTTGACGATCTCGTACAAAGATGTCCGAAACCCCGTTTGTGTCGCCCGCTACCAAATTATTGGCTTCCGACTCGAAGGCCACATAGCGCCCATCAGCGGAAATGGATATGGCATGGGTGTTGCCGTTACCCAATTGTCCACTGCTGCTAACCGAAACAATACTGATTACACAGGTGAGACGATCGTAGACAAATGCATCACTGGCATTATTGCTATCCCCTGCAACAAGATTGCTGGCAAAAGACCGGAAGGCGACGTAACGCCCATCACCTGAAAGGCTCGTATAATCCGAGGGATTATTAGCCTCAGCTCCGATAGAGGAGACGCTGGCCCGATAGATTGCATGAGGGGCGGCACAGGACGACGATTGAGCGCCCCCATCGCCAAGCTGCTGAGAGACAGTGACAGCTTGTGGTGAGGGTGAAGGTGTAGCGGTCGAGGGGATAGGGGCAGCTTGGGGTATTACAAATGCGTCCACGGCAACAATTCCCCCCTCTTGGGCGTAAACTTTAAGGGTATGGGGTTCATCTGTAAGATAATTGACCATAGCGGATTGCCCATAGGTCACTTTATCTGCCCGCGTGATCACTGTCCGTAACACAGTTCCATCCACCTCAAGCGCCAAGGTGCCCAATTGCGGGCCAGCCACATACAGAACTTCAAAGGTGCTGCCTTCAAAGGCGAGGGTTAAGGCATCCGCCTCATTTCCGCTCGAATATAGATAGTCCCCTCCACTAGCCCCTGTCGCAGTTTGAATGACCCATGTGCCATTCTGTACAACCTGCGCGTCGTCAGACTCGATTCGGCGAGAACGTGGTGTTTGAGCACGACTTATGGCTGAGTCAAACAGACTCATGGCAAGGATGAAAAGCCCTAGAAGGACAAACAGACGATAAACCGAACGTGATTTCATAAACCGACTCCATCTGATATTTAATGATGAGGATTAGCTTATCAGGTGGGGCATCACAGGAACGTTACATGAGCGTCACAGCTAGAGTTGAGAAAGGGAATGGTTCTTCCTCACTAATCAGAGGACACTTAATCCATTCCCGCTGTGTGAACAAGAACATGGTTGGAAAGATGCTGATCAAAGATGTGGTGGCTTTGTTCTATCCCCAACCATTAGAGGTCAATGCCATGAGGTGGCTTGGATAGGCGTGGCGAAGGGTCGGACAATAGATTGATTACCGTAGACGCCCGAATTGAATTGGAGATCGTTGCGATAAAACAACTCGCCACTTTGGTAGAATAGCCCAAAGCTATCCAAATGATCGCCGTTCCAATCTCCGACGACAAAAATCTCACCATCACTGGTTGCAGGTGCGCCGATGTATTGGGCATAGGGGAAGGAGGCTGCACTTTCCGATGGAGCTACTGTGCCAAAGGCGACGTAAGTCCCGCGTCGCACCGCAATAGAGTCATCCCCATCGCCATCAAAGTCCCCAGCAGCAAACTGATGCGGGCCACTGAAGCCACCTGAATCTGGCAGTAACACACTTAGCCATTGAAAGGCAATGGTAGGGGTAGTGTTACCCGACAAATCGCAGGTGAAATACAAGACAAAGGCTACGCCATAGGGCGGGAAATTGGCAGATTGTACAGCCCCTATGCAGTCATTGGGTAAATTGATATTGAAACGACCCGCAACGGGTGGGCCGCTGACACCAATCCATAGACTATGCCAATCGTTGGCTTGGGCCTCCCCCGCCTTATTGGTATAGAAAAAAGGCCCATTGGTGTAGACACCCGGTGTTTTGAGACCATCCCCATTCCAATCACCCATTACCCATTGCCCGCCATTGACCGGGGCATAGGCTGAGAAAAGAGTATAGGCCGACTGCGGCGGATTATCTTGTAAGGTATCCAATAGATTGACCTGATTTAGCCCTGTATTGAAGAGTGCCAATGTATCTGGCGACGGCTGGGGATGTGGTGTGACAAAGACGTCGAGAAAACCATTGGTGTCCCCGCCTACTAGATTGTTGGCGGAGGAATTGAAGGTGACATACCGCCCGTCGCTTGAAATTGCCGGATTGAACGAGCCGCCACCAACAGCCTGTCCACCGTTGTAGGGGAAGGAGACAAGCGTAGTCGTGCTAGATTGGAGGTCATGGAGAAACACATCACTTAGAAAGTTGCTATCCCCGCTTACCAAATTGGTGGCGGTGGATTCAAAAGTGATATAGCGCCCATTGGCAGAAATTGCGGGATTAAACGAACTACTCCCAGCCTGTGTTCCAGTAGAACTGACGGAAACTCGCATGGTAAGGTTCGTTTGGCGATCTCGCACAAACACATCATAATTACCGTTCGTATCTCCCGTGACCAAATTAGCTGCACCTGATTCAAAAGCGATATAACGTCCGTCTGCCGAAATTACTGGATCGCTGGAAGCACCGTCCTGTCCGGCAACCCCAGACAACGAAACCCTTGTGGTTGTGTTGGTTTGACGATCGCGCACAAAAATATCAGAGAAACCATTGGTATCGCCAGCTACTAGGTTGGTCGCGAACGAGTCAAATGTAACATAGCGTGCGTCCGGCGAAATTGCAGGATTAGATGATCCACCGTTACCTTCCAATCCGCTGTTGGTTAGCGAGATACGGGTTGTCGTATTGGCAAGTGTGTTACGGATGAAAATGTCTGACTGGTTGTTGCCATCGCTGGTCACGAGATTCGTTGCAAAAGACTCAAATACAATAGAGCGCCCATCTGCCGAAATTGCGGGGTTATATGAATGGCCTCCAGTAGCTTGTGCTCCATTGGTAGCGACGGAAACCCGTGTCGTTTGGCCTGTTTGTCGGTCATGCACAAAAATATCAGCGTTATTGTTGTTATCCCCCGTGACCAAATTGGTCGCATACGACTGAAATGCCACGTACCGCCCATCGCCCGAAATTACGGGCGTCAACGAGTTTCCGCCAACGCTCGGTTGTCCATCAGAAGTAACGGAGACACGGCTAATAATGCACGTATGTTGGTCATAGACAAAGACATCCGCTACGTTGTTGGTGTCTCCTAGCACCAAATTGGTCGCATCGGAACTGAAGGCTACATAAGACCCATCGGCTGAGAGCGATGAATCCATAGAATTAAAATTTCCGGCCTGTCCACTTGAACTCAGCGAAACACGATGTATAAGACTAAGTGGGGTACAAGAAACCGCACGAGTGCCGCCCCCCTGACCCACCAGCGTGTTTTGGGTCGAGGCAGGGAATCGAAAAGCATCAAGTGCAATTGCCCCGCTCCCTTGCCCATAGACTTTCAGAATATGGGCGGCATTAGCCAGATTATTTAGGGCAACAACTTGCTCATAGGTTGGCTGGTCGGCGGTGGCGCTAACGGTTTGAAGTACTGTACCATCTACCTCCAAGACAATTGGGTTTAATTTCGGTCCTTTGACATAAACCACTTCCACCGATGGCCCTCTAAAGCTAAGGGTC
Organism: Chloroflexota bacterium; assembly: GCA_016234595.1. Classification (GTDB taxonomy): domain Bacteria; phylum Chloroflexota; class Anaerolineae; order Aggregatilineales; family J027; genus CFX10. The sequence continues at coordinate 118,433 of JACRBG010000028.1, forward strand.
AAGGTATCTGCTTGCGCTCCACTGGACAACAGATAACTGCCTCCACTCGCTTGAGTAGCATTTTGAGATGACCATGTGCCGCCTTGAGCGACACGTGAATCATTCGATTCAATGGTGAGGTCACTGGGCGTCTGAGCTTGGCTAGTCAGCGGATTTAGTAGATTGAAGATGAGGATAAAGACTCCCATTGAGATCAAAACACGATAAAACCGAGGGACATGCTGCATTACTAAACTCCTCAGAATATTCTGAAACGATTTTCTTATCCTAATAGGGCCACGTCACGACCTTATCACAGCGCCGTCACAGGTGTGGATTGAAATTCGAGATAGATTCGAACTTCCATTGATTGATAAAGGCTGAAATTGCCTACCGTGATTAAGGAAATGACCAAACGGAAGGGTTAACCATAAATTGACTCTGGGAAAAGCTTCCCAGAGTCATTTGATTTATTCAGTGACGATGATTTTGCCTATTTCATTGGCATGGGTGGTGCATAGATAGAGATATTCACCCGGTTTGTCGAAGGTGAAACTAAAACTAGCCCCCGGCTGAGCATTAACACTCGCTAGTGCGGGGGATTCAAACAGCGGCTCGTTTGCAGCGACTACTTTACCCTGATCATCTATGACTGCGGCCACTACTTTATGCGAGGCTTCATCATTGTTGACCCAAGTGACTGTTGTGCCCACTTTGACTTCTAAGACATCTTCATGAAAGGCGTATAGATAAATGCTGATTTCATTTTCACCCACGGGTGGCGAAACCAAAGCCGCATCGCCATCATACCAAAGATGCATACGGAAAGCATGATCCACAGATTCGCCGCCATCATGCGAATGACAAGCAGCACAGAAATTGGTTGTTGCTGGGGCATTTTGATAGCTACCATCTTCGTTAAAGGCTACAAATTCCCATTCACCCGCGCGATTTTCACCATACGCCTCGCCAAAACCCTCCTCCTTGCGCTGAACGTGCAGGGCAACCAATTTTTGCGCGATGTAGTGACCATTTTCATCTAAAACAGGCTGGCCGGTAACATCCAGCTTGGCTGAATATGAAATCATCAAGAGAACACTACCATAGGCAAAGGGCTCACCCTCTTGGTGTTGGGCTGCCAGATCATTTCCACAAATAGCCCGCACCAATTTGCGATCGGGGCGATCAAAGACGAAGAGTAGCTTAAATTCGGTTTCGTAATTGGCTGGAAAACCAACCCGATCCACCGAGGGGGCTGGGAGTGGGGTACTGGTTGGTGGTGGCGCAGTCGGCGTGGGGGCTTGAGGATTGGGGGTATTAGTCGCGGTGGGTGTTACAGGTTCAGGCGCTTGGAAAGTGCGCATTTCTTTAAAAGCGCCACAGGGTTGTAGATCATTTGGATCCCCCTGATAGACCATCACCCCGTCATCTGGCTTCGGATCAAAACTAGTGACTTTTGACTTTGGGACCATGATAAATGTCAAAAAGGAGAGAGCAATCCCTCCAATAATGCAAAGCGCTGACAAACGACGAACATTCATAGAATTCTGTCTCCAAAGGGCTTATTCAAGGTTATAGCGAGAATTCTAGGAGTTCTTCGTCACATACTCGTCACAGCAGCGTCACAATCTAAGCGAATGACTAGAGAGATAGGGTGTTTATAAACTTGAAGCTGCAACATACCCCGTCCCTAGGGCCGTTAGGATGGCTCCAATTTTTAAGGGCACGGTTATCCATCCCTCCGGCGAATCAAAATCTACATACTCTTCGAGCGACACGATCGTAATATAGCCCTGCTGCTCCAAGCGATAACACAACAGCATGGTTAAAACGTCGTCCACCGGAAAGGGAATTATGCCTTCATAAGCAGCCTTGGCGATTCTCATGACCAGTTTGCGTTCTAACTCCTCAAACATGGGATTTGTCTCCTGTAATCAAATAGATTACTGATAACTGCGACCGGGCCTACAAGTTCCCGGATGGTTGGGGCAGTTGGAACTTTATCTTTATCCTCAAAATCAATATCATAGAGAATAACCGTCACAAGATAATCACAAGAGCATTACAGGGGGTTTATGGCCGAACTACGGGTCTATTTATTTGGGGAGCCTCATCTTGAATATGATGCAAAACAAATCGTATTCGCACGCCGCAAAGCTCTGGCATTAATCGCCTACTTGGTGCTTGCCGAACATCGCCAAAGTCGTGATATTGTGGCAACCCTGCTTTGGCCTGACCTTGACCAGCAACGTGCCCATGCTGCTTTACGTAGTACGCTTCATGCTATTGGCACAGCCCTGCCCGGCGACTGGCTATATAAAGATCGTACTTCCTTGGGCATCCAGACCCATTCGACTTGGATTGATGTAACAGCATTCCTATCGCTGATTGCGCAAAGCCGTACTCATCGACATGACCAGAAAATGCCTTGTAAAGAATGTGCCCATTGGTTAAAAGAAGCATTACTGTTGTGCCACAGCGATTTCATGAGCGGATTTTCTTTGGCAGACAATGCCGATTATGAAAATTGGCAAATGCTTCAACGAGAGTGGTTGCGTCGAGAGCGAGCCTATGCACTACGGCGACTGGTATCCTATTATGGTCATCTGGAAGATTTTGAGACGGCGATTTCTTATGCAACCCAGTGGCTAACAATGGATAACTTGCATGAGCCTGCCCACCAACTATTGATGCAGTTGTATGCCGCCAATGGTCAAAAAGCCGAAGCCTTGCAGCAATATGAGCAATGCGTCGAGTTGCTAGATGTCGAGTTAGCTACCCTGCCTTCCGTTGAAACCGATGAGTTATATCAAACCATTCAAAATGAAAACGCCGCTTTTTTCAAAAATAATTCGGTTGCTCCAAAACGAAAAACTGGTGTTTTGCCCTCCCTGCCTTCATTAATCGTGGGACGAGACCAAGCCCTCAATGACTTTAAGCAGCGGATTGTTCGGCAAGACGACGAAGCCAATAAACTCACTATTATTCAAGGCTGGCCCGGTGTTGGAAAAAGCACGCTGGTCGCCGCCCTAGCGCATGACCATACCATTGCCGAGCATTTTCCAGATGGGGTGCTCTGGGTATCGTTAGGAGAAGCTCCCAGTTTGATGAGTGAACTCTCAGTCTGGGCTGAAGCTTTAGGGTTAAACAACAGCAAGGGTGAATCCTCACTGGAGGCCCTAACTGCCCAAGTTAAGGCGCAACTGAAAGATCGTCGAATGCTATTAATCGTTGATGACATTTGGCAAATTCAGCACTTTGCGCCATTCAACGTCGGGGGACAATATTGTAGATTGGTAGGTACCACCAGACTCAATGAAATTGCCCAAGGCATCGCGCCGACCGCCCGTGATATTTACCGACTGCCTGTGCTAACTGAAACATCGGCCTTAGAACTCCTCAATCGGCTTGCTCCAGAAAGTGTTGCGCATCACTCCGATGAGGCTCGTCAACTGGTCAAAAATTTAGAGGGCTTACCCCTAGCGATTCAGGTGGCAGGTCGCCTCTTAAATAGCGAATCTCGTTTAGGCTGGGGTGTCGGTGATTTACTTAAAGAACTTAGTGAAGGTGCAAAATTGCTGCAAGCCCCAGCTCCCGGCGACATGGCGAAAATTGGACAGGAGACTTCACCAACAATTGCGGCACTACTTAAACGCAGCACTGATTTACTAGACCCCGAAACCCGTCATCGTTTTGCTTTATTAAGTCTCTTTGTCCCCAAGCCTGCCACCTTTGATTTAGAGGCCATTGGCATTGCTTGGGGCGATGAAGATGCCCGACCCGCTATACGCATTTTGGTCAATCGCGGCTTGTTAGAACCCCTGAGTGGTGGGCGCTTTCAAATGCACGCTCTTCTGGTTGTCCACGCCCGTTCGCTTTTGGAGGAACAGTAGATGGGGCATGGGAATTCGCTTCGACATATCCATATCAATTTGGCCCAACACTACCTAAAAAAACTTGCCATTGCATCTGCTGCTTATCGCAAAGGCTATGAGAATACAACCTATGGCTTGACCCTGTTTGACCAAGAATGGCCCCAGATTCGGCATTGGTGGCAATGGGTTAACAATTTCGCCTATTCAGACGACCAATTGGCCCAACTCAGTATGGAATATAGTTTACATGGGGAAGAGATTTTCAATTTTCGGCAGACCCCTCAGGAGCGATTTGAATGGGCCAAAGCGGGCTTGGTAGCGGCACAGCAAATAAATGACCAACAGGCGGAGGGAGCCTGTTTGTTTCGCATGGCTTGGGCGATGCACAAACAAGATATTTCGCAAGATACGGAAGTCATGGCTTATAGTGCCTTGAACTTGGCAGAGTCTAGCAGGGATTGGCTACAGGTGGGTCGCATTCTGCATTTGTTGGGTGAAATCTCGATACGACATGGATGTTACGCTCAAGCATGGGATTTCTGCTCTCGGAGTCTCGACTTGTTATTAGGTCTTCACGCTGAAGTCTATTTACTAGATACCTATTTTGCGCTGAGTGAAATTGCCTATCTACAAGGTGATCTCAAAAATGCTTATGATTACGCCTTGCAAAGCCTCCATCTTCTGGAAACACACGGATTTGAGACAAGTCTTGGCTCTATCCTTAATTGGGTAGGTGTTTTGAGTTTTGAACTCGGCGACTATGAACTGGGCGAGTACTATATATTGCAAAGCATCGAAAATGGACGGGTAAAAGGTAGTCAAAGCGAGGTCGCCCATGGGTTATGTGCTTTAGGGTATTTGGAGGTTTGCAGGCAGCAATATTCTAGAGCCGAGCAATACTTTGAGGAAAGTTTCGAAATTGCACGGTCAACGGGAGAAGCATGGTTAATACGCATTATTGAGCTAGAACAGGCCTACCTATTGTCCAAAATGGGGCACAGACAAACTGCTCAACAAAATCTGTATCGCGCCGTCGAATATGGTCGTAATAGTGGCTATCACGGCCATCTAGCCCAAGCTCTAAACTATCTTGCGGATTTACAAATAGACGCGGATCAACTAGACCTCGCCCCTGCCACACTTGTTGAAGGGCTCCAAATTGCTCGTGACGATGGGAATAGGCTTGAAATAACTCGTGGATTGCTGGTCGCTGCTAAATTTGCCCAGCGATGTGGCCGACTCGAACAAGCGGTAGAGTGGCTGGGATTGCTCTTGAGCCAATCAAGCACTATTGCACCAATTAGTGATGCGGGGCAGTCTCTTGCTGTTGAAATCGAACGAGAGCTTGATGGTGAGCGATTTCAACGGGCTTTTCAAGACGGCAAAGTTCTCGACTTTGATGCAGCAATTGAAAATATTCTAAATGAATTAAAGCTCGCCTCGACTACTGCATTTAGTTCTCATGTGTAATGAGTATCATGGCCTATGTTCATTAATAGTCAGCCATTCTTTTGCTAAATCTAGCGAATACATTCAAGGATATGGGTTTTTAGGGAGATTGATTTGTCCCAATAACCTAGAAATCATCGAGCGCCGTCCCGGCCATATTGAAAGCGAAAGCCCGGGTATTTTGGGCGAAAGAACAACGTGTGGCGTGTGGCTACCTCTTGCAGAGGAAATTTAATGCCGAAACTGATGATGACAAAGCCATCGCTCTGTCGGCAAAGAGTCGGGGTGTCCATGTCGAACGCTGGTTTAAGGCCTTGTAGCAACGTGTGGCGCAAAACCCCTTGGCTCCTCCAAATCCAAGTAACATAAATTGAATTATTTTCGATGATCGTGAACCGAACAATTTACTTGAATTCGTAGACCGAACCTCTAGGGCGACACCGAAAATCCTCATGGGCTATGTAAGCGCTGATGAGGTCAATACTCAACGAAGCAATATTACAATATAAGTGTTACTGATAAGGCTCTTTCATTAGTTCAAATATTAACGTTTCCTTTATGAACGGCTTTCGCTGACTATCAAAATCCTGTTACGCATGACAAACCATTGGTTGAGAGTTATGATATAAATAAATGAGCAGTAACTTCGTTTCATCGAAATAACATTAAAGAATGTCACCAGCAGGGGAGAGTGAATTATGAATATCCCAAATGGCGACGATCCATCGCTACTTTCCTCCCAAGATATCCCTCAGCAAACGCGGTTAACCCCACTTCAAACCGAGGCCGTCTATCGTGTTGCTCAGTCCCTCATTGTTTCTTTGGGATTACCCAACCTACTACAATCAATTGTCAATAGCACCGCCGAAGTCCTTCCGGCCAATCGTGTTACCTTGATAACCTTTGAGATTGCAGCACATCAAGTCATCCATTTTGCCAAAGGCGGACCCGGCATTGACCATGTGGTGAAAGTGTCCTTTGATGAGTTATGGGATGGGTTGTCTGGCTGGGCGCTGCGTGAACTAAAACCGGCTCTATCGCATGACCGCCACAACGACCCCCGTGAAAGCCCTGAAGCCCGGCAACGAAACATCGAAACCCATTGCGGAGCCATCATCGTTGTGCCCTTGCAGTTTCAAAATAGAGTGCTGGGGACGCTGACGGCCATCAACGGCCCCGATGAAGCTAGATTCACCGATGCGGATGTCGCACTCATGATGGCGATTGCCAATTTGAGTGCTGTCGCCATTGAAAATAGCCAGTTGTATGGCGCACTTCAGGCCACCAATGCTGACTTGGAGCGTCGGCTAAAAGAACGTACCGCAGAACTCGCTGAGGTGCATACTCGGCTTCAACAGGAAGTGGTGGAGCAAAGTCGCGCCGAACAAACACTGCATGAGCGTGAACAGCACTCACAATCGCTCTTGCGCTTGTCCACAAGTCTAGAAAACACCCAGACCTATGCGGATGTGCTGAATGCAGCCCAGCATGAAGTTAAACAGGTCATGGGCTATCAAAATCTTTGGGTTTATTTACTGACAGACGATAAAAAATGCTTTAAGGCTCTCGTCGCCGATGGACGAATGGCGGACACCGTGATGTCAGAAGAGGGGGCCGCCACATTACCTATTCAAGGTGACCTCATGCTCGAAGAGATTGCCGAGGCAAAAACTATTGTGGTAGTCGAGGATGCGCGGACAGATGCACGAACAGATAAAGAAATCGTCGCAAGACTAGGCAGTCGTACCATCGTCAATGTCCCCATTATCCTCTTTGACCAGCATCTGGGATCGTTTGGCACAGGGACATTTGGAGACGAAGGGGTGCACGTACCCACCCAACCTGAGCAAGAATATCTCGCTGCGATGGCAAGCCATATGGGGGCTGCTCTGCATCGTATGCATCTGCTCATCGAACGCAAACGGGCCGACGAAGAACGGGCTGCTCATCTTCGGTTCTTTGAAGGCTTGGATCGAGTTAATCGGACTATGCAAGCGATCACTGACCTTGATCAGATGATGCGCGATATTCTGGATGTTTTGCTTTCAGTATTTGACTGTGACCGCGCATGGCTAGTCTATCCCTGTGACCCGGCGGCGGCTACTTGGCAAGTGCCGATGGAGCGGACTCGACCAGAATACCCCGGTGTTATCCCTGTTGGGGTCGAGTTACCCCTCGACCAAGTGGGAGCATCGGTTTATCGAATATTGAGAGATGCTTCCGGGCCAGTGCAATTCAACACACAATCCGAACATCAAGTGCCAATCGAGATGGCCGAGGGGTTCAATGTTCAATCGTTCATCGCGATGGCGTTTTATCCAAAAATAGGGAAACCGTGGGCGTTTGGCTTGCACCAGTGTTCGTATCCCCGGGTTTGGACACCAGAGGAGGAACGACTTTTTCAAGCCATCAGTTATAGGCTAACCGATGCCTTGTCCAGCTTGTTAACTTACCGCGATTTGCAAAGAAGTGAACAAGAGCTTCGCCAGTCCAATAACCTCTTGCAGAGCGTCATCGAAGCCGCCCCAACCGCCATCATTGGAGTTGATCTCGACGGCAATGTGCAGCTTGTGTGGAATTCAGCCGCCGAAAAGATGTTGGGTTGGACGGCTGCCGAGGCCATGGGTCAACTGCTCCCTTCGGTGCAGCGTGAGAACCAAGTACAGTTCAAGAGTTTCCGTGATCGTATCCGGCGTGGTGAGAGCATGAACGGCGTCGAAGTCAATCGGCAGAAGCGGGACGGCTCCCCCATTGACTATAGCATCTATGCCTCGCCGCTGTATGATGCTCATGGTTCGCTAATGGGCAATATCGCGGTTCTGGTTGATATCACGGAACGCAAGCGCATTCAAAGTATTATGCAAGCCCGCCTGCGTTTGTTAGAGTTTGCTGGAACGCATTCGATGGACGAACTGCTCACCGCCACGCTTGATGAAATTGAGAAACTCACCAACAGCGCGATTGGCTTCTATCATTTCCTCCAGCCCGATCAAAAAACCCTGTCCTTGCAAAATTGGTCAACCAACACCCTCAAGACCCTGTGTACGGCGGAAGGCAAAGGTAGCCATTATCCGGTGGATCAAGCCGGGGTCTGGGTAGATTGTGTCCACGAACGCCGCCCGGTCATTCACAATGACTATGCCGCCCTGCCCCACCGCAAAGGTTTACCGGAAGGCCACGCCCCCGTAATCCGACAGGCCGTTGTGCCCATTTTTAGAGGCAATCTGATTGAGGCCATTATCGGCTTGGGCAACAAACCGACCCCCTATAATGACAACGACATCGAGATCATTTCACAGTTGGGTGATATGTCGTGGGATATCGCTGAGCGCAAGCGGGCCGAAGAAGCGCTGCAAAAACAATATTCCACCCTACACGGCATTATGGAAAATGCCAACGCCTTGATTTTCTCGATAGACCGCGACTATCAATACACCAGTTTTAATCAAGCCCATGCCCATGCCATGAAAATGCTGTATGGGGCGGCGATTGAAATTGGTCAAAACCTGCTGCAATATATGAATGTACCCGAAGATCGAGAGGTCGCCAAACATAATCTTGACCGCGCCTTGGCTGGCGAACGGCATATTGAGGAATCCTATTCCGGCGAAGAACTCCGCTCACGTCGCTACTTCCAAGTCTCCCACAGCCCCATTCAAGCCGAGACGGGCGTGATTGTCGGGGTTGTGGTATTGGCCCAAGACATCACTGAAGGCAAACAGGCCGAGGCCGCGTTGAGGGAAAGTGAACAGCGCTATCGGCAGGTTTTTGATAACACATCCGACTGTCTGTACCTTTTGGAAGTTACGGACGAGGGTCGTTTCCGAAATCTTGAGATCAATCCGGCCCTCGAAATTTCGACAGGCCTGACCCGCGATCAACTCATCGGCAAGACCCAAGAGGAAACCGTTCCGGAAGAGGTTGCCCAAGTGGTCAATACTAAGTACCGCCACTGCGTGCAGGCGGGTGTGCCGATTGAGGAAGAAGTTGATCTTGATCTTCCAGCGGGCCGCCATTCGTATCAATCAATGCTTATCCCTGTCCGAAATGAGGCCGGGAACATCTATCGCATCATTGGGGTCTCGCGTGATGTTACCGAAAGCAAGCGGGCTGCCGAAGCCTTACGCCAAAGCGAGCTGCAATTTCGCTTATTGGCTGAGAATTCCACCGACATGATTACCCGCCACTCCCCTGATGGAGTCTACCTGTATGTCTCGCCTGCCTGCACCACCCTGCTGGGCTATGAACCAAGTGACCTCATCGGGCATTCCGCCTATGAATTCTTCCACCCCGACGATGTGCCAGTGGTTGCGACCTCGCACACTACCATTCTGACCCAGCCAATGATCTTTACAGTTCAATATCGAATCCGCCGCAAAGATGGGCAATATATCTGGTTCGAAACTACCAGCAAAACCATTGCTGACGAGAAGACAAACATTGTCACGGAGATTCAAGCCGCCTCACGTGACATCACGGAACGCAAGCATATGGAACAAACTCTCGCTATTCGGGAACAAGAGTCGCGCACCCTATTGGAGAATATCCCCGATTTGATTGTTCGTTATGACACCAATCTACATCGCATTTATGTGAATCCTGCGTGGGAAAAATCCAGCGGATTGATGATCCAAGAAGTGGTCAACAGGCCTCTAGGCGAACTCAATGTTCCTGAACCTCTTGTCGCCGAGTATTTGGCAAAACTCCAAGAGGTGTTAGAAACGGGGACACGCCAAACTGCCGAGTTTACGTGGACGAATGCACGTGGGGAAGCACTAACGTTGAATTACACCATTGTGCCAGAATATGAGCCCAATGGGCAAATGGTAAGTATATTATGTGTTGGGCATGATATTACGGAGCGTAAGCAGGCCGAAGTAACCCTGCAACACTATTTGCAACGCCTCGCTATTCTTCATAAAATTGACCGTCATATTTTAAAAGCCCGATCCCCGCATGATATTGCCAACTCCGTATTGGAACAACTCATTCACCTGATCCCGTGTGAATGGGCGGGCATTGTGCTCCATGACAAGACCACCACCGAAGCACGGATGTATGCCCTCCAACAGCTACCTGATACGCATTTCCATGCCGAAAAGAAATATGCCGTCCTCTCCAACCAAGTGATGGAGCAGCTTCAACTCGGCCATTCCATTACCATCGCAGATTTGCAGACCCCCACGCAGGGGCCCCACACCGAACTAAGTAAACAACTCATAGCGGAGAATTTACGCGCCAAGCTCATGACACCCCTCATGCTGCAAGATCAACTGATTGGGGTGTTGATTTTGGCATCCTATCAGGTGAACTACTTTACCAAAGAACATCAGCAAGTTGCAGAAGAAATTGGGGCCCAGCTTGCCATCACCTTCTACCAAGCCAACTTGAATGACCAGATTGCCCAACACACCATTGAGCTAGAACGGCGTGTCCGCGAAAGAACCACTGAATTGGAGCATGTCAATCAGGAACTAGAAGCCTTCAGTTATTCTGTTTCGCATGACCTACGTGCCCCATTACGTGCCATTGAGGGTTTTGCTGAGATCATCGCCCGCCGTCACCGTGAAGACCTAAATGACGAAGGTCGCCATTATTTCGATAACATTGTTCAGGCCAGCGAACAAATGAATCAATTGATTACCGATTTGTTGGCCTATGCCCGTCTGGGCCGCCAGCGACAAGGTCAATTGAAACTCCTTGCCTTAAGCCCCATTTTGGCGGAGGTACAGGCCAATCTTGCCCCGTTGATCGCTGAAACAGGGGGGCAGATTCAAGTAGCTAATGATTTGCCAGCAGTGCGCGGCGACAAAACCCTCTTGAAGCAAATCTTCACCAATCTGCTTGAAAACGCCCTTGTCTATCACCGACCCGGCGTACCCCCTGTCGTCCGCGTAACTTTTATCCTAGAAACCGATGCGGCCCTGATTCGCGTCGAAGACAATGGTATTGGCATCCCACCGGAATTTAGGGAAAAGATATTTGGTATTTTCCAGCGATTGCACAGCCAAGAACAGTATCCCGGTACCGGGATTGGCTTGGCGATTGTTCGCAAAACCGTCGAAATGCTAGGGGGCGACCTCTGGGTGGAATCCGCCGATGCGGAGGGCAGTCGGTTTTGTGTCAAACTGTGTACTAAACCAGAAAAGGACAGGTGACGTGCCCAAGAAAACGATGGTCATTCTTCTCATTGAAGACAACCGGTTAGATGTTGAGCTCACGTTGGATGCTTTTCAAGAGGCCCAGCTTGGCGACCGTGTTTATGTGGTACGTAGTGGACAGGAAGCCCTAAGTTATCTGTTTGGTCAGGAACCCTACCACAATCGGGAAATCTATCCGATGCCGGATCTGGTGCTATTGGACTTAAAGCTGCCGGGACTTGATGGACATGAGGTGCTGCGACAGGTGAAAAGTGCCCCGTATCTGAAACGCCTTCCCGTCATTATCTTGACCTCGTCACAGGAACACGCTGATTTAATCCGCAGCTACGATAGCGGCGCGAACAGTTATCTCGTTAAGCCTGTATCGGCCAATGGTTTTTTGGATGTCGTCCGCAAAATAGACCAATATTGGTTGACCCTTAACATTAGCCCTCCAATTGAGGATGCTGGAGACTAGTTTCATGATGAGTACCGATTTCCATATTTTACACGTGGATGACAGTGCGTTTGATCGCCAATTAGTACGCGACGCACTCGAACAAAACGGGCTTCGTTTTAAAGTAACGACAGCCGCCTCGCGTGAGGAGTTCGAAACCCAACTGCTTGCCAGCAGCTATGATCTGGTCTTGACCGATTTTAATATTCTTGGTTTCGAGGGTTTACAGGTTATTGACGCCGTCCATGCCCAAAACCCCGAAGTACCTGTCATTGTGATTACAGGTACTGGCTCAGAAGAAGTCGCCGTCGAGGCCATGAAGCGCGGGGCGGCGGATTATGTGATTAAAAGCCCGCAGCACATTCGTCGTCTCCCACTAGCAATTCAGGCGGCATTGGAACGTCGGTGGCTGCATCGCCAGCGCCTGCAATCCGAACAAGCACTTCGGGCCAGTGAAGCACGCCTCTGGGCATTTGCACAGGCCTTGCCCGATCTCGCCTTTATCTTGGATGAAGAGGTGCGTTTTGTCCAGATTCTTAGCACACACGATCACCGCCTCTATGACGCTGGGGAACGCATGGTTGGTCAATTGGCCGAGGATGTCCTACCCCAACCCATCGCAGAGAAAATCAGGTATACCATTCAGCGTACCATCGAAACCGCCCAGACCCAGACCGTCGAATATCAACTCCCTCTAACCTCTGGGCTGACATGGTTTGAAGGCCGCACGTCCTTAATGGCGACCCGCGCAGAGGGCAAGGCCCTTGTCGTCTTGATCGTGCGCGACATCACCGAGAAGAAAGAAGCCGAATTAAAACTGCGCCGCGAACGTAATCTGCTGCGAACCTTAATTGACAACGTACCGGACTACATTTTTGTGACGGACGCGCTGGGCCAATTTGTGGCAAGCAATACGGCCCACGCCGCTGCCGCATCGTTGACCCCGCCGCAATTGATTGGAAAAACCGCCAGCGAGGTTTTTTCAGCCGATTTCGCGGGGCAATTTCATTGTGACGACCTCCAAATCATGACCAGCGGCTCCGTCCTGATTAACGAAGAGCGCCTTATTACCGATGGGGAGGGCAACCAACAATCTATATTGATGACCAAAGCCCCCCTCCGCAATGAATCGGGCGAGGTGATTGGATTGGTGGGAATTGCGCGTGACATTACGGAACGCCTAAAAGCTGAAAAACTGCGACTGGAACTCGAAAAAGAACAAGAAGTTATTGCGCTTAAAGAACGGTTTATTGCAACAGCGACCCACGACTTTCGTACCCCCCTAGCCATTATCAAGATGTCCGCCAATATTCTTGAAACCAATTTTGACCACTTTTCCCCGACCCAGCGCACCGCAAAATTGCACCAAATTGGTGTACAGGTGAACAATATTGTGCAGTTATTGGAAGATGTCCTCACCATGAGCAAAGCCAATGCGGGTAAACTGGATTTTCAGCCAGAGATGGTCACCCTACGCTCCTTTTGCCAACAAATCTGGGATAATTTTTTGCACCTTGCTGAAAATACCCACACAATGGAGTTGGTATACGCATGTGATATGGAACAGGTTGTGCTTGACCCCAATCTGGTGAATTACATTCTTGTCAATCTGCTGTCCAACGCCATCAAATATTCTCCGATGAACGGCCATGTTCGTTTTAAGGTGCAACAGCAGGGGCACGAACTTGTCTTTCAGATCAGTGACAACGGTATTGGCATTCCAATTGAAGATCAGCCTAGATTGTTCGAACCCTTCCATCGAGCCAGCAATACACGTGGGATTGTTGGGACGGGCTTGGGCCTTTCCATTGTCAAGAGTTATGTGGATGCCCATCATGGTCGGGTCGAAGTCGAAAGTGAAGAACATAAGGGTTCGATATTTACCGTCTACCTCCCGCTTTGGTAGGCCCTATATAACACCGCGATCCTGTCGCCCTATCGCAAACGATATACACTTTGAGCTGAAAGTATAAGAAACTAAGTTGTCCGACTCACTTCAGTTTTTAATAGGTTTCTTTAGGGGCGCGGCGTGATAGTCTTGCTATCCAGCAGAGTATATGTAATTTCTATTACAGCTTCAGCGGCGTTGCTGCGTGGGCCATAATTTGGTGTATCGTGTAGTTCAGGGCCGAGCGCTCCTTGACTCGCTTATTTCACTCGTCCGAGTTGTCCAGTCTTTCCCCACCCTACCGACTACTAACTTGAATTCTACTGTTTTGTACGGGCACTGTGTTGAAATTGCCTTTGGTGTCAACTTGCCAGTTTTAAGCCAGATAATCGCCGAACTTCTTTCTGTACGACATCATAATCTGTTGTGATGAGCCTGAAATTAGCCCTACTATAATAATGAGGTGTATACTTTTACACTGTAAAATTACTAGCTTAATTACAAAAATTCATTTTATGGTTAGTCTACATGGGCAAAACAGTTAACTTTTTGCGGACATTCCTACAGAGAACTATTTTGGTACGCGGCTATGTTTTATTACGTGCTGGGGTGGTGTTGATTGGGGGACTGGTGACTATCCCTCCCGGAGTGGGAATACAGTAAACCCCACCCAATTTTGCAGAGCCACATGCCACACCGACGGTCACGTAACTGATTACAATGCCATCAATTCGCCTTTCGACACCGACAACCTCGACAAGTACGAAATTCATGTGATGGATTGTGTTAACTGCCACAACCGAATTTCCCATCTCATTAACACCCCGGTTGACGCTGTGGATAAAGCGATAGCCCATGGCGACATTTCGACCAGCATTCCGTTCATCTGCGTACGAGCCGTTGAATTGCTCTCTGGCGAATATCCGAGCACCGACGACGTGGTTGCTTCCATCGAGACGCTCGATCAATACTATCCTGAATTTTATGCGGAGGGCAGTGATCAGGTTAGCATCGCGATTAAGGCCCTGACAGCCATCTATAAACAGAATAACTTCCCAACGCAGAAACTTTCATGGCAAACCCATCCAGACAACATTGGGCACTTGAATTTTCCGGGGTGCTTCCGCTGCCATGATGGTGAACATTTTAGTACCGAGGGACGACCATCCGTCTGGAATGTAATCCCTGCCATTCGATTCCGCAGGTTGTTACCCTTGATCAAATTGAACCCACCTTGCCACTGGCGACTGGCCTAAAGCCGCAAACGCATCTGGATTCAACGTGGATCGCTCGCCATCATCTATCATTTAACGCCACCTGTTCAAATTGTCATACCGTTAGCAACCCCGGCAGTACAGATAATTCAAGTTTCTGTTCGATCATGGCAACAATTGGAAATATGCAGCTCAATGCCTCGGGATTGGCAGCAGTGCCGGGCTTGTATCATTTTGAAGCCCCACCACTACTAGAAGATTTCACAGGTGATCCGACCTACACTATCCTACAACCCTTCTTTATGCAACAGTGCGGCGCATGTCATGGGCCTAACCCCACCAAAGGACTACGTCTGACAGAATATGCGACTTTGATGGCGGGTAGCGAAAGTGGGCCAGTAGTGGTGCCGGGGTCGCCTGACGACAGCTTGATTGTGCAAAAACTTAAAGGTGGACATTTCGCCCATTCCACCGATCACCAAATGGAGATACTCCGTCAATGGATTAGCAACGGTGTGCCAGAGTAGCCCAACCACGCGGTAGAACGCAAAATAAAAGGAGGGGTGTTTTTATACTCATCCCAGCAACACTCTTATGGGGTTGTCAGATGAGTAAGCCATGTCCATAGATGCAAGAAGCAAGACAGCAAAAAACCTATGTACAACCTAGATATTTTCGATGCCGCCCAGTAACTTTACCAGTGTCTGCGCCCAGTTGTGGTCGGCGTATTTTTGGGGTAAGCCTGTGAGCACCAAGCCTACGAAAGCCACAATCAAGACAAAATGTTCGAACCGCTGACGTGGGGAAAATCGTTGGACTATAGCAGAATTCTCGCTCATCTTCCACCTCCTGACCTGTTTCTATCTCCTTTTTATCCCTAAATCAACAAACTACCGATAAAGAGCCATTTCCTTGACAGAAAAATATCCGGATGTTAAATTGAATACGATTGCGTGCATACGATTGCATAAATCACTAGAGTTGGATTTTAATAAAGCAGATTTCCTTAAAAACATTTACGGAACAATTTAATATGACTGCGTTGCTTGAGGCCGTTAACATCACGAAGCAGTTTCCCGGTACGCTGGCTCTCGATCATGTAAATGTGGAGTTGAGGGCGGGCGAAATTCATGCCATTATGGGGGAGAATGGGGCTGGCAAAAGCACCCTCATGAAAATTCTTGCGGGTGTGCATAGCCCCGATAGTGGCGAGATCCGTTTTGAGGGTCGTCCCATCACTTTGGCTAACCCCCATGATGCCCTCCGACATGGTATCAGTATTGTGTATCAAGAATTGAGCCTCGTGCCTGCTCTGACGGTAGCCGAAAACATCTACCCGGGGCGACTGCCGACCAATATTTTTGGTGTGGTGCGCTACCCTACCCTATTTCGAAATACCACCCAGATGTTAAGCCAACTGAACATTGCGGTAGATGCACGGACACGGGTCGAGGCACTTTCGATTGCCAATCAGCAACTGGTCGAAATTACAAAAGCTATTTCCTTCAATTGCAAGGTGTTGATTTTAGACGAGCCGACTTCCGCTCTAACTGATTATGAGGCGGATATTCTATTAGCGTTTTTGCAACGCCTAGCTGCCAGTGGGGTCGGTATTTTATATATCAGCCACAAATTGAATGAGATTTTTGCGCTGGCCGACCGCATTACCGTGCTGCGCGATGGCAAGTATGTCGGCACCAAAAATACCAGCGATGTGACGCCCGATGACGTAGTACGTATGATGGTCGGGCGCGAACTGGGCCATATGTATCCCCCCAAAAGCCAAGAGATAGGGGAGACTCTCTTAGAAGTACAGAACTTTCGACTGCATAATGCCTCACAATACAACAGTTTCAAACTGCACAAAGGCGAGATACTTGGTTTCGCGGGACTAATTGGCTCAGGACGAACAGAGTTGGCCCGGGCCGTGTTTGGTGCAGAACCCCATGCGGAGGGTCGGGTCATCTTGAATGGCTTGCCCGTCCACATTCAGTCTCCTAAGAAAGCTATCAGACTAGGCATCGGCTATCTGCCCGAAGACCGCAAAGTCGCTGGACTGTTCCTCGAAATGAGCCTGAAATGGAATGTCGAGGCCGCTGTCATTCAAGATGTAAGCGCGATAGGGTTTGTCTCGGCCCCCAAAGAGCGTGAATTAGCCGAGCAGTATATCCGCAAATTGAATATCAGCACGTCGGGAATAGAACAAGAGGTGCAGCGCTTAAGCGGCGGCAATCAACAAAAGGCCCTTGTCGCTAAGTGGCTTTCTATCCACCCCAAAATTTTGATTGTGGACGAACCCACACGCGGCATTGATGTAGGGGCGAAGCGCGAAATCCATTTTTTGCTCAGGTCGCTGGCAGAAAGCGGCGTCGGGGTCATCATGATTTCATCGGAATTGCCGGAAATCTTGGGTATGAGTGACCGTATTTTGGTGATGCACGAGGGGGCAATTGTGGCGGAATATAGCGCAGCCGAGGCGACTGAAGAAAAGATTGTGCGTTCGGCCAGTGGACAGCCAATGATAGCTGAAACCGAAGATATCAAAGTGGGCCAAGCAATTAAAGAAGGGGAATCATAAATCTGTGGGGACTATGACAGCCATCCGTAAACCTTTACTAGAGCGTTTTTCGGCAAAAAATATTCCAAGCGCTTTATTTCGCTTGTTATTACAGGTTGTGCGGGCCAGAGAATTTGCACTGGTGTTAATGCTTATTTTGATTGGGTGCGGACTACATCTTTATACAGGTGAATTCTTTACGAGTTTTGGCAAGGAAATGGAACGCGCCGCCAAAAACGGGCGACTAACGAGCGAACTGGATTCACGTCTCACCTATGCAATTGATGAAGGACGATTTTTTACTGAGGCGAACTTGCGGGCCGTCGGGTTGGGATTTGCGGTCTCTGCCATTATGGTATTTGGCATGACATCGGCTTTGGTGTCAGGCGGATTTGACCTCTCGGTGGGATCGGTTTATGCCCTCGGCGGAGTCGTTGTGGCAATGGCTCTACAGGATGGTCACGCGGTGGGCACGGCGATTCTTTATGGCGTTGGAGTCGGATTGCTGGCGGGCGGGGTGAACGGCCTGTTGATTACATGGGCCAAAATCAATCCGTTTATCGCTACCCTTGGTATGTTGGGCATCGCACGCGGACTGAGCCTCGTCTTGACCAAAGGTACTCCCGTGACCATCGCGTTTAAAAATTTCCCCTCGTTTGTAGACCCGCTGGGTCAGGGTGTCACCAAAGGATTTCCCAATCTCATCATTATCGGCATCGGCACCATCATTATTGGGGATATTTTGATGCGGCATTCAGCGCTGTTCCGCCAAATTTATTATGTCGGCGGTAATGAAGAAGCGGCGCGGCTCTCTGGAATTAATGTGCGGCGTGTGAAAATCGGCGTCTATATGCTCTCTGGGATGCTGGCGGCGTTGGCGGGTGTCCTTTCGGTGTCACGGTTTACGGTGGCCGATCCCGGTGCCGCAACTGGCGAAGAGTTGCGCGTGATTGCGGCCTGCATTATCGGTGGATGCAGTTTACGTGGTGGCAAAGGAACGGTGTTAGGTGGGCTGTTAGGCCTGATTTTTGTGGCGCTCATCAACAATGCCATGATTCTGACCAGAGTGCCCGTCTATTATCAACAACTGACAATGGGCATTGTGCTGTTATTGGCCGTGGGGCTGGATACATTAGGCCAGCATTGGGCCGAAATTAAGACCACTGTGCGCCATTGGTGGTTCAGGCTCAAGAATTTGGTAGGGCGATTGGCAAGCGGTGACTCTTTTGCCAGCAGCAAGCCCTAGGCCAAGTGTTAAGGGCAAAAAACAACTCATTTAGAAGTGATATTTTCCATAAATCCTTCTCCTCTTGCGTCGTGGGGGATCAGCTTTTCCCCCTCCTGCGCAAATGGGTTGAGTGAGGATTTAGCTAATCATTGCTGGCAATGGAAGGCCAGCCCAAATAAAGTGCGTTCACGAGAGGGGTGCAAGCCGGCTGAACACCTCTCGTAGCGTAAAAAGTTATGCAGAACCTGAAAGGGGAAATTTAAAAAGTGGACAGACGAGATTTTCTTAAGGCTTCAACTCTTTCGACGGCGGCGGGTGTTTTGGCGATGCACGGGCTGAAACCTGCTCATGCCCAAGCGGGAGAGACCTACTACATGGTCAGTTTTCTATCGGGGATTGATTACTGGAAAGATTGCTATCGTGGGATGCAAGACGCGGCTGCTTTTCTAGGCGTAGAAGCCATCTATACGGGCACGCCCGACTATGACATCACTTCTGAAGTACGTGTGTTAGAAGAAACAATTGCCCAACAACCAGCAGGCATCGCCCTGACGGTGATTAATCCCGAAGCCCTCGTAGCCCCTATCAATAGTGCGATTGAGGGTGGCATACCCTTAGTTGCATTTGATGCCGATTCGCCGTTGAGCAAACGCTATTCTTTCCTTGGTACAGGCAACTATGCCGCTGGGGTGATGGCTGCTCGCTATTTGGGACCACTTATTGGGTCGGGTAAAGCCGCTGTTTTGACGGTTCCATCGCAGGGCAACTTGTTGGAGCGCACCAACGGATTTATCAACACTCTCAAAGCCGAATTCCCTGATGTTGAAGTTGGCGATGACCTGATTATAGACAACGAAAACAATACCACCGTCAGTGCTACCAAGTTATCCGCGCTCTTACAAGCCGAACCAGACATCAAAGGTGTTTTCAGCACGAATGCCCCTGCGGCTGTTGGCGCTGCCCAAGCCATCCGTGAGGCAGGTATGTTGAGCGATATTCAACATATCGGTTTCGACTATGACGAAGGCACCCTCGACTTGATTGATCGAGGTGAACTCGGTGCAACATTGGCGCAGGGCACTTGGCAAATGGGCTTCTGGGGGATGATGTTCCTTTACATGGTCAAGCATGGCAACATCAAATCAGTCTCAGATTGGCAGGCTGCCGGAATTTCACCTCTGCCTCCTAACGTGGATACAGGTGTGGTGGTTATTAATCAATCGAACAGTCAATATTGGCGTGCCAGCTAGTATTGGTTATGAATGGGACACACTGGGCAGAGATTTTAAAACCTCTGCCTACTTTTCATGAAAAAATAAGGAAACTAAATCATGAAATCAACCTATTGGGGAAAAACACTGGGTAGGTTCACTTCAGGCATGATAGTGACTCTACTAATTATCGTTATGGCGCTGCCTTTGACTTCTCAAACTACTAGCGCCAAGACTTCCTCGATTATCAAACGACCCTATGGCACGACCAGCGCGGGGCGGTAAGTGAACGAATTTACGTTGACGAATGCGAACGGCGTCGAGGTGAAAATTATCACCTATGGCGGGACTATAACCTCTATCAGTGTGCCAGATCGTAATGGCAACCTAGCAAATGTCGTGCTGGGCTTTAGCAACCTAGCACAGTATCAGGCGCAAAGCCCTTACTTTGGGTGCATCACGGGGCGTTATGCCAACCGGATTGCCAATGCCACATTTGACCTCAACGGAGAAACCTATACGCTCGCCGCAAATAGTGGGCCAAATTCGCTGCATGGTGGGAATGTTGGCTTTGATAAAGTTGTGTGGAATGCTGCTGAAGTTGAAAGCGAAGATGGGGTAGCCCTCGAACTCACGTATCTAAGTCCAGATGGTGAAGAGGGCTATCCGGGCAATCTTTCTGTCATGGTCGTGTATACCTTGACGGAAGCAAATGAGCTACGTATGGATTATACGGCAACCACCGATAAATCAACAGTTGTGAACCTGACCAACCACAGTTATTTTAATCTGGCAGGCGAGGGCACAGGCGCCATCTATGACCACATTCTCACCATAAATGCGGATACCTATACACCTGTTGACGATACCCTAATCCCCACCGGGGAGCTTGCACCCGTCGAAGGTACGCCTTTTGATTTCCGTACCGCCAAAGCGATTGGCCCCGGTCAACGATCTAGCCACGAGCAAATTGTCTTGGGGCGGGGTTATGACCATAATTTTGTATTGAATCGCACCGACGATACTTCACTGGTGTTGGCCGCAGAGGTCTATGAGCCAACCTCAGGGCGTACTTTAGAAGTGTGGACAACCGAGCCGGGGATCCAATTTTATGCGGGCAATTTCCTTGATGGTACACTAATTGGCCCAAGTGGGCATCTGTATCGGCAGAGTGATGGTTTTGCACTAGAAACCCAACACTTTCCCGATTCACCAAATCAGCCCGATTTCCCAACAACGGTGTTGAATCCGGGTGAGACGTATCGGACGACCACCATCTATAAATTCGGCGCCGATTAACAAGATAATTTCCAGATTCTCCTTGCTAATCCCTCCCGTAAAAAGGAGGGATTTTTAAATACCTCAAAAAAGGAAAACTCTTATGCGTGTTATTGTCATTGGTGGTAGCGGGCACATTGGTACTTACCTAATCCCCATGCTAGTCGAAAAAGGCCATAAGGTCGTGAATGTTACACGCGGGCAACGCGAGCCCTATCTGCCTCATGCTGCTTGGAAGGAAGTCGAGGTTGTCCATATTGACCGCGAAATAGCGGAGCAAGCTGGCACGTTTGGTCAGACGATTCTCGGCCTCAAACCAGACATCGTGATTGATTTAATTTGTTTTACCGAAGATAGCGCCAAACATCTTGTTGAAGCCTTGCAAGGGCAAATTCAACACTTTTTGCACTGCGGCACGGTCTGGGTTCATGGGCATACCACCCACGCCCCCGCGACAGAAGATCAACCGCGCCACCCCTTTGGAGAATATGGTATCCAAAAAGCCGCGATTGAGGCGTATTTGCTCAAGCAAGCACGACAGTGCGATTTCCCTGCGACGATATTGCATCCGGGGCATATTGTTGGGCCGGGCTATAATCCTCTAAATCCAGCGGGGAATTTTAATCCAGCCGTGTTTGGTCTTTTGGCGCGGGGGGAAGAACTTATCTTGCCCAATCTTGGCTTGGAGACAGTA
>JACRBG010000030.1 GCA_016234595.1 Chloroflexota bacterium
CCCGACATCTACATCATTCTCACCAGCCGAATCATGGCTCTTAACGCGGGGAGTTAAAGGTTGCCAGTAAATAAGTCTGGGTAGCTTTTTCGCCGTTCAAATCATATACCGCCAACCAGACCTCATATTTTTCCCCACTAACCAGTTGATCGCACGGATATTGTAATTCCACCCGTCCCAAAGTTGGCACATACGGTGTCCATTTTTCTTGCCCAAATGTATACCCCGCCAACGGTTGATCCCGTTGAATGATTCGCTTTTCCTCATCATCAAAAACCGTAACACTCATCATAGTCGCCGGGTAATCCGTATCGCCCCGCCACCACCACGAATGCACCATGACACTACAAAAATCGGCCTCCGTGCGCTCATGAAAAGAGGTATAGACATCAAAGCCAAGGAGCGCTGGCCCATCCGGTTGAACTTTGAGGATGCCGGGGTAGCCCACAATATGATCGAGGAGCGATTCTTTGACCTCAGTAATCTGATACTCCACCAATGCCACCTCGCCATACACATCTGGCCCGGTTGGCCCCATCCACACCCGTCGCTGACCGTCACTCAAATATTCTGGCAGGGCAAATGCCAGCATGGTGGGGTCCATCGTATTCCCCTGCCATGCCATCACCCATATATGCTGAGTTTGTGGCCTCAATATCAATGCAAGGCTGTCCATCGCCTCATAAAACTGCACTTCATGGTTGACATCCGTGATCTTATCTTGGGGAATTCCTATATAGGGAATGGGCGACTCATAATATTCAGCGGCAGTAAATAACGTGCCATCCTGCAAAATCAAAATATCATCGGGGTTCGCCTCGCGTTGCAAAATCGCAAATGCCTGCCGAAAATCCCCCGAATATTCATCCTGCAAGCCTGCGTCGGTTTTGGCAAGCCCACCCAACCCAATGATGACCACCCCCAATAGGCTGATTCTTAAAACACGTATCGGCAACCAAGCATAAATTTGGCCTAGCCCGCCCCCCAATAACAACGCAATAGCAGGCCACATCACCCACGCATGACGCCCCGACAACTTGCCCTCGATTTGATTAACCGAAAAAATCAACCCCGCCAGTGGCACAATCAGCAGCACAACGGCCAGCACCAATCCATCACGCCAACCTTTTATAGCGGCAATTTGTGAACCGCCCTCTTTCCATACTTGCGCGACGGCCCAAATCATCCCGCCAAGCACTGTGCCAGCCACCAGCCACCATGTCATTTGGCGTGCCGCGTCATCCAAAATTTTCTGCCCGAACGCGGCGAACCCGATATACGCCTCAAACGCCGTGCGCCACGACACCTCCCCATAAAACGCTGTGCCCGCATTAAAATCACGCCCTGCCAGTGCCATCAACCATGGGGTAAAGCCAAGCGCCAATCCAATGGGGATCAAAATCGCCTGTTTAAATCCACGCCCTCGATTTTGCAGCAAGCGCACCCCGACAAAAATCCCCTGTGCCGCTACACCCAACCATGCCGTGTAATGGCTATAAACCATGAGCAGTATCACGACCAGATAGGCCGCCAATAATTTCCAATGAATCCGCCCGGCATCCCGCCATAATTCCCACAGCAGCACACATGACCATGTCAGCAGGGCCAGCGCCAGTGCATACGTCCGTACTTCACCTGCCGCATATAAAAAGCTACCCGACCCTGCCAATAGAATTAACGCAAACACGCCTCCCATCATTTTCCCAGTGAGCCGCTTGCCAAGTGCGTAAATTCCCGCCGCCGCCAGCCATGCCGAAAACGCCGAAAACAGCCGCAGCGCAAATTCGCTTTGACCCACCAGCCCGACCCATAATTTGAGCAACCAAAAATGCAGCGGCATCTGATTATCAATCGTGCGCGACCAATCCCATATCGTTGACCATGAACTCTTGGCAAGATACGCATTGACCGTTTCGTCGTACCACAAACTTTCGTGCGGGAGATTAATCCCAAGCCACAGGAAAACGCCCAACAAAAGTAGGGTAGGAATCCAAAGAGCAGTGTTACGATTGGGGGCGTGATGGTTTAAGTGATTTTGTGACTGCATACCGGCAATTATACGGGCCTGCCCCGTCTGGGTAAACACTTGACACCCGCCGCTTGCTTCACTACAGTCTAACGTCGAAACGAATCAAGCATCTTGAGAGAGACAATGAAAAAGATACAAACAATTTTGGGCCTCCTGCTAGTCAGTACCCTTTTGATGGCCCTCTTCCCAATAGCCAATACCAGCCGTGCCCAAGACCCCATCCAAGCGCGGGTGATTCCCCAATTACTCAATGTGCGCGATGTCCCCGGCCCCAATTCCAATGTCATTGGGCAACTTTCGGGTGGCACGGTGGTCAATGTGCAGGGGCGCGAAGATCAGGCCGATAATGGGGGTCTATGGGTCTATGTCACCCCAACCACTGGTGGCTTGACTGGCTGGGTTTTGATTGATTACCTCGAATTTCAACCCGGCGTCAATTTAGATACTGTGCCTCTCACCAATGCAACGGGTACAGGGTCAACCGCACCGAGTAATCCCACCACGCCATCTGATCCGGCCCCGGTTGCTCCCACAGGTGCAGCGACTGGAACAACCATTGGTCAGGTCAATTTTCGGGGCGGCCCCGGCACGACCTATCCCGTTTTGCGCCAATTAAGCCGCGGTTTGGCTTTCGCCCCCAATGGTCGCAGCACCGACGGTCAATGGTATCGTGCTGTGATTGATGGGCAAGAAGGCTGGTTATTTTATCAGTTAGTCCGCGTCACAGGCGATGTCAACGGCTTGCCCGTGATTGAAGTTGCACCGCCAATTACGACCAACGGTAGCACGACCACCACAAATGCCCCCGCCGCTCCATCCAGCATCGTCTCCAATATCGGGACACGCGCCCGCCAGATTTATGTACGCGGCCAGCAGTTAGGCAATCGGCCCGATGTCTTTTCTAAAGTCGGCGACAGCATCAGCGCCAGTCCGTTATTTTTAAATCCTGTCGGTTCAGGCGGCTTACGTCTCGATACCTATGGTTATTTGCAACCAGTCGTTGATTTTTTCTCCAAAACGGGCGCTCGTACCGGCAATTCCTTTAATAACGAAAGTTTGGCGGCCCGTGGCGGTTGGACAACCTATGATGTCCTTAATCCTGAACTCGCCGTGCCGGGGGTCTGTCAAATCGGCGAAACCCCATTGGTGTGTGAATATCGCGTCGTCAAGCCCTCTGTCGCGCTGATTATGTTTGGCTCAAATGATACGGCATGGGTGGATAGCGGCAGTTACCGCGCCAATTTGCAGACCATCGTGCAAACCAGCATTGATATGGGCGTGATTCCCGTCCTCAGCACCATCCCCGACCAACTCGGCACAGGCGTCAATCGCGTGGCCGAATTTAACAACATCATCCGCAGTGTGGCCCGTGCCAACAACATTCCGGTGTGGGACTATTGGCAATCGCTCCAATCCCTGCCGAATTATGGGATGAGTGGCGACGGCCTGCATCCGAGTTTTGACCCCACCCAAGAAACGGGTATTTTCACCGCTGACGGTCTGCGTTATGGCTACAACATGCGTAATTTGACCGCCTTGATTGTTTTGGATGCCATTTGGCGAAAGGCCCTGTACTAAATGTCTACTAACTTACGCTTTCAGAAAACAGGTCGAGAAATCAAATTGGCAATCCAAAAGCGACGAGCTGGGTTAGTCGCACGGCTAGAAAAACGAAACGAGGCCCTTAAGGAATTTCTAAAAGATTCTCGGCGGGTACGCTCCTATCTCATCCGCAGTACCGAGCCAACTTATGGGCATGGCGAACGACGAGGTTATTCGCTTTACGGGAAAGATGATATTTCCAGCGAAGAGCGCGAAGAAATTGACCAGTTATGCCGTCGTATCTTTGAGATTGAACAAGAGATTTATCGGCTTGATCTGATAACTGCCCACCTCAAAGACGACCAAGTATTTAACTTAGAATTCACTGAATTGATTGGCTATGGCTTCGAGGTGTAGCCGAAAAAGAGCCGTTGGGGGGTTTTGAATGGTGACATTCAAACGGATTTTTTGCGTCGCAATTTTCATCATACCTTGCTTTATAGTGGGAATTATGGGATACGCCATTCATGGACTATCTTCCCTCTCAGGATGCAAGGAATCCAATCCTGAGCAGATTGAATATTTAGCTCATTTTAAAATGCCCCCTAGCGCCCATAGACTAAAATCCTCTTGTTTTGGTTTGCAAGCATATGGGGCTGATGCCTCATTCGAGATGAATCCCGCAGACCTAGAGATGTTTATAGCTTCTACAGCTATTGAGCCATCTTTATTTACTGAAAAATCTCCGGATATTCAAGTTTTGAACGATCGATTAAAGAAAAAAGCATCTGGTATGGAAAGTTATCTGTATGGAAAGTATATATCGGTAGATTTTACTCAAGAGATATTGATTGATATGAGCAGTTCAGAGCGCTATATCGTCTATATATTTGCTGGCGGGGGATGATGTAGCAAGAAACAAAAAGGGCAGACCACCAAGCCTGTCCTTTCTTCAACACCCTGCGGGAATTAGTAATCATTGCGCTCAATCGTGGTGACCCGCCGCGTTCGCCCAGTTCCCGCAAAGAGAATCCAGAGCAACTCGATGACCAGACCCACCACCAGCGTGTAGACGACTATCGCAATCAGCGACGGCACATCCAAAATCGCCCCGTTATCAAATACGGGCGACTCCAAAATCCCTTTGAACGGGCTGACAAACGGGCTGCTGGTGTCGTAGATAAAATCCACAAAGCTGTTGGTAGCGTTTGCATTCAAGAGCATCAGCACAAACCGTGACACAATCAGCAAATCAACCATCCCAACCGCCAGCCACACCAACTGTGTCACCCGCGATACCAAAACTTGCAGCAACGACGGGTTATATTCCACCACCCGCTGTCCACGCCGATAACCACCCACATCATCTACCCGAATTTTTTCTTTGATTTCACTAGACATGCCGATATTTCTCCTTACTTATATGATTGCTTGAGACAACAAGGCCAATGGGAAAGTCAGAACCAGCAGTTGTGCCATGCCTCCCGCGATGTTTGCCAGCAGCACAACACCAACAACCAGTGCTGCCACCGCAATAAGAGCAAAAACCAATGTGGTAAAAAGCATGAGACTTGGCTGTTGCTTAGACCGCAGCATCTGGACACCTCCCCCAATTTCATCATTTCTCATTCTCATTTCTATCTAGAATTAATCTATAACACTCTCGTCGCCGCTACATGGGAAGCATGACATAATCTTAGATAGGTTAGGTGGCGGATTTTGCAAAGGACATCCGGACATGAACAACTGGCGTATCACTCTCGCCCAAAAAATCGCTCCCATCTACGCCAGCATCTCGGATATCGCTGCCGTTGCTTTGTTGGGTGGGGTAGCCCGTGGCCTCTGCGATCAATATTCCGATCTCGACATCGCCTGTTTTTGGCATCGCACCCCCACCGAAGATGAACGTCACGCCGCCATGCTGCAATTCGAGTCCGTTCTTAACACGCCTGTTTTTATACGTGGATTTGAGACCCACATGGCTTTTCCCGATCCTGAACATGGCCTCTTTTGGGAAGAAGTGGCCTATATCGGCGGGGATGATACAGCCGGTTTCAAAATAGATGTCAACCACCGCACCGTCGCCGCCATGCAGCACATTTTGGATGACGTGGTGCTGCATCTTGATGCCAATGGGCACAAATTGGAAACCCTCTATTCCATCCGCCGAGTCATTATTTTGCACGGCGCACCCATAATCGAAATATGGCAATCCCAAGCCGCTATTTATCCCGACGCCCTCGCCGAAAAACTACTCCAGATGCACCTCCCTGCTATGGGCGTCAATTTAGATATGCACCTATTTCGGGGGGAACTATTCGAGTTTTACCGGATGCTGACCGAGGCCATCTTTAATCTAGTGGCGGCACTGTTGGCCCTCAATCATATCTATCGCCCCAGTCTCAAACGCCTTGCCAGTCTCGCGGATGAAATGCCCATCAAACCACCGCATCTTGCCCCTCGTATCAATGCTCTAATGCGTACCGACCCCACCCACGCCATGCCAGATTTCTATCAACTCGCCACCGAAGTTTTTGCCCTTGTCGAACAACACATGCCATATTTGGATTTAGCAGCCGCCCGCGCCAAATTTTCATCCCACCGCCAGCCGTTTGATAGCCCACCCATTGAACTTTAACCACTAAGGAACTCTCACAAATCCATATTTCTAACGGCCAATCATGCGCCCGCCCCATAATTTAATGTCACCACTTGACAATCCCCTACCGTTTCACGGCCCGCATTAACCGCAACCTAGCTGTTTTCGTAAACATTTATACAGGCCTATAATACGCTCAAGATTTCCCATTACTTTTGAAGGAGCCACCACCTTGAGCGATCTAAAACTGAATGTCGAGGCCATGACCGATTTTTTGGTCGGCCTGCTCAACACCCCCAGCCCAACAGGCTATTACGTTGAAGCTATTAATTACGTCCACAGTGCTTTTGAAGATTTACAACTGCCCGGTCTGACCGTTTCGACTACCACCAAAGGCGCTTTAATCGCCTATTGGCAGGGCACTTCCAGCGACGCCCCACGTGGCCTAACCGCCCATGCCGACACGCTTGGCCTGATGGTCAAAGAGATTAAGGGCAGTGGTCGCCTCAAGACCACCCAACTTGGCGGGTTTATGTGGCAAGCGGTTGAGTTTGAAGGCTGCACCATCCGCACTCATGATGACCGCCGCTATCGGGGCACAATTCTGCCGTCCAATCCCAGTGTGCATGTCAATAAAAACATCCGCACCGCCGAACGTAGCGATGATTTAATCGAAGTCCGCATTGATGCCAAAGTGAAAAGCGCTGCCGATACCCGTGAATTAGGTATTGATGTCGGGGACTTTATATTCCTAGACCCCCGTGTCGAAGTCACCGATACAGGCTTTGTACGCTCCCGCCATCTCGATGACAAAGCCAGTGTCGCCACTATCTATGGCGCGATGATTGCCCTGCGTGATGCCGGATTACGCCCCGCCCAAGATACCGCCATTTTGATTGCCAACTATGAAGAAGTTGGGCATGGTGGTTCAGCGGGTCTGCCAGATAACCTAGCCGAGCTACTGGCAATTGATATGGGCGCGTTGGGCGATGGGCAAAACGGTGATGAATATTCATGCAGTATTTGCGTTAAGGACAGCGGTGGCCCCTATCATTTCTTGATGAATAACAAGCTACGGCGCTTGGCCCAGACCTTTGAAATCCCCCATAAAGTGGACATCTATCCCTACTATGGGTCGGATGGCACGGCCTATTGGCACGCGGGTGGCCCTGCGCGGGTTGGTTTGATTGGGCCGGGGGTGGATGCTTCCCACGCCTATGAACGCACCCACCAAGACAGCTTAAACCACACCGCCCATTTGATTAGTCGCTATCTATTAGATGAGGCCGCCGAATGAGTCAGTTACCCGTTCGCCAGATGGTGTTATACAAACATGGCGTCGGCTTTTTTATGCGTGAGGGTCGCATCAGTGGTCAGGACGTGACCCTCACCTTCCGCCACGATGAAATTAACGATGTCCTCAAAAGTCTCGCGGTGTTTGATCGAACTGGCGGCCAAATCCTTGGCATTCACTATCAAACGCCGATGGATGTATTGGATCGCCTCGCCAATAGCTCGATTAATCTGTCAGATATGGGTAGTCTGCGCGACCTCCTCCGTGATTTACGTGGACGGCAAGCCATTTTTACCATCGAAATCACCCCCGGCAGCCGCGAAACTCATAGGGGGCGTATCATCGGGTTGGATGATATGGGCCAGACCTTCCGAGCAGAAACAGACTCCAAAGCGGCCTCGCCTGTCATTTCGATGCTCACCAACGATGGACAAGCCCGTTTTTTCAAATTATCGGATTTACACGCTGTGCAAATCCAAGATGATTTAGCCACCCACGACCTGACTTATTTCCTCGACACTGCCATGAGTGAAGATTCGCGCCGTTCGGTGGCCCTACGTCTGAGCGAAGGTGAACATCAGTTAGTGGTTAATTACGTCGCCCCTAGCCCGACATGGCGCGTCAGTTATCGCATCGTCGCGGAAACCAACCCTGATGATAAAACGCTCGAAACGGGAAAGGCCCTGCTACAAGGGTGGGGATTATTCGACAATCGTCTTGAGGAAGATTTAGAAGATGTGCAAGTCACATTAGTGGCAGGCCAGCCGATTTCGTTTATCTATGACCTCTATGCTTCCCGCATCCCCGAACGCCCCATTGTCGAAGATGAGTCGCGTATCGCCCCCGGCCCTATTGAGTTTGCCGCCGCAAAAGCCCGTGCCATTGATGGCATCGTTGCAGCCGCCCCACCCGCCCCTGCTTACTCTGGTGAACAGGATGCCCATTACAGTTCGCAAAGGGCAATTCCTGCTCCTACAGGCATGGCAGCCGCAGGTGGAGCAATGCAGGCCGTCGCAGAAGGCAGTGAAAAAGGGGAGTTTTTCCAATATGTTGTGACAGCCCCTGTCTCGGTCAAACGTGGCGAATCGGCCCTTGTCCCGATTATCAGTGCCGAGGTCAGCTATCAACGCGAACTACTCTATAACCCTGCTAAATTCGCCAAACATCCCGTCGCGGCTCTGCGTTTCAAAAATTCGACGGGTTTAACCCTTGAACGTGGCCCAGTGACAATCGTCGAAGATGAGGATTATAAAGGTGAGGCCGTGGTCGCCTTTACCAAAGATAGCAATGATGTCTATTTACCGTACGCAATCGAACTTGGGGTCAATATCAAAGATGAAGTCAGTCATGTGCGTGAATTAGGTGGCCTATCCATCAAAGAGGCTTATCTTGTAGTTGAGGAGTACCAACTGCGTACCACCCTCACCACCATCGAAAACACCACCGCCAAGTCGCTGACCATCACGATTGAAGCCAATAAATTGACCAACTACACGCTGTATGATACCCACCAACCTAATGCCGAAACCCTAAATGAGCGGCGCTGGCGGGTCAGTGTCGAGGCCAATGGGAACGCTGAGTTTGCTCGTAAAGAACGCTCATTGGTGCGGCGGCAGGAGGAAATCCGTAAACTGAATTACCAGCGGCTGCGCGGGATCATGGAAAACCGCACTATTGAAGAGGCCCTCTTAGGGGTATTGGGTGATATTGCAGTTGAACTCGCCCGCCAAGAGTCATCTACAGCCGAAGAAGCCAAAATTAATGCCGAGCGCGAAGATATTTACCGGCGGCAAGAACATCTCCGCGCCAATCTGCAAACGCTGCAACCCGTCGGCCAAGAAGCAACTCTCCGCAACCGCCTCTTAAATCAATTGGAAGCCAGCGAAGACCGCTTGCAAGCCATTGCTGAACGTATTGCTGAATTAAAACAAATCAAAACCGACGCCGAGAATAAGATTAATCAAATTCTGGCCGATGCGGGGAAATAACCGATAAGCTAAGGGAGGATATTTTATTCAATCCTCCCCATCTCACGTTTTATTGACCCTGTCGCAGGGACAAACCTAACGCAGTACGGTTAGGGAAACCCTTCCAATAAGTATAATCTGCCGTCGGGTTGCCTGCCTCGTCCACGGTATAGACCCCGTCTTCAGAATTTTCAACCGCCAGATTCAGGTAGTCGCTCATAGCCTCATTGTTATTGAGATAGAGCCCCAAAAACGCCGTGATGAAATGCTGATTGACATTATTAATCCGTGCCTCATCCCAAACTGGATCGGCGTAACGTCCATATTCATCCAAAGACAGCGTTATGTCAGTTGGGGGTGGGTTTGGCCCTGTGTTATGCAGTGCGCTCTGGTAGGTCAACAGATAGCGTTCCGAATTGATCGCATCATCAAACAGGCCCACCACACCACTGTAAATGGCGACATCATCGCGTGACCCAACAATCCAAAATGTGGGGATATTGATGTCCCCTAATGACGCTGGATCCCAGAAGCTTAACCCCGGAAAACCCGCAAAAGTTAAATCGCCTCCAAACGGCGCGATCAAAACAGCGGCTTTCACCCGCGGATCAGCGGCATAACCTTCTGTCGTAGCCAAACGGGGGGTTACGCTGGAGCCCACAAAATTGCCGAGGACACCATTATAGCCTGCCCCGATTACATTCAGTGCGCCATACCCGCCCATCGAATAACCCACAATCGCGGTATTCTCAGAATTCACAAGGTTGCTTAGAAAAGAGGTGCTATCCGCGTTCAAACGGGCCATCTCGTCAATGATAAATATCTGGTCGGTGGCTCGATTCAACAAAGTGCTGCGAAAATCGGCAGTATCCGTAAACGTGGAATCGGTGTGCCCAATCGCCACGACCACATACCCCTTCGAGGCCAAGTTCTCCGTCAGATATGTCATCATATAACGCGAACCGGGGTAGCCATGTGACACCACTACCAGCGGATAGGGGCCACCCGCATTGTCCGGTGCAGCATCCCGCAGTGCCCGTCCTTCAAATGTGAAAGGTCGCAGGCTATCAGGCTGGTCGGCCCGACCGAGGCTATCTTCATAGACCACACTCTGAACAGTGCCATCTGGGATAATCGCTGGATACCACACTTCAACTGTCAGTGGACGGTCATAGGTAGCATCCCCATTTAAAATATCAATTTGGTCGGGGTGTACCAATTCCAAAGTCTGCACACCCACGCTATATGGCCCCCGTGCTGCCAATTCCGGCGCATCGGGCAACGGGTCGCCAAAAACAAAACGATTTGGGTCTTGGGCCAAAGCCACCCCCGTCAATAAAGTTAAAACAACTGCTAATACAATCAGATATTTCACTCCGCAATCCTCCTAAATAAATTAATATAAAGGCTGATTTAGCGTACTTCGTAGTAGCAAAAGATTACAATCCGATGAGTGCCGATTGTAGGTCTTCCAGCAAATCATCAATGTGCTCGACCCCCACCGAAAGCCGCACCAATGAAGCAGGCACGGGGAAGGTGCTATCTGATGTTGAAGCGTGGGTCATAACGCCGGGGTGTTCAATCAATGATTCAACCCCGCCCAACGATTCCGCCAGTGCAAATAATTTCGTCCGGCTCACAAATTGATACCCTGCCTCTTTGCCACCGACCATCAAGACCGAAATCATGCCGCCATAACCTTTGGGCATCTGGCGTTTAGCTAGATCATGCTGTGGATGTGATTCAAGGCCGGGATAATACACCTCTGCAATCGCGGAGTGGTCACTTAAAAATTGGGCCACCTTCATCGCGTTTTCACTGTGTCGTTCCATGCGCAAATGTAGTGTTTTGATGCCGCGCATCGTCAGCCATGCATCTTGTGGCCCCGGCACAGCCCCCACCGCGTTTTGCAGGAATTTCAATTTCAGATAGGCTTCTTCATCGTTCAACACCACTGCTCCACCGACCACATCTGAATGCCCGCCGAGATATTTGGTCGTGCTGTGGATGACAATATCCGCTCCTAGCGCCAGTGGTTGCTGCAAATAGGGCGAAGCAAAGGTGTTATCTACGGCCACCCAGATTTTGGGCGATTTCGCAGCGGCCATCGTTGAAACAGCCTGAATGTCAGCCAGCCGCAGCATGGGATTAGTTGGCGTTTCTAGCCAGATCAGACGGGTGTTAGGTTTAATGGCGGCTTCAATCGCCTTGGGGTCAGTCACATCTACAAAACTGAATTCCAAGCCATATTGCTTGAGCACTTTGTCAAACAACCGATACGTTCCGCCATACACGTCATTGCCAACAATTGTATGATCACCCGGTTTAAACAAACGCATCACGGTATCGGTCGCGGCCATGCCCGATGAAAATGCCAACCCATGCTGTCCACCCTCCAGCGCCGCCATCAGGGATTCAAAAGCAGTGCGAGTTGGATTGCCTGTGCGTGAGTATTCATAACCCTTGTGTTCACCGGGGCTTTTTTGCACATAGGTCGAGGTTTGATAGATCGGCGTCATAATCGCGCCTGTGCTGGGGTCGGGTTCTTGCCCCGCGTGAATAGCGCTCGTTTCAATATGCTGTTTTTTGGTCATGAGATTCTGTTCCCTTAGTGAAAAAGAGGGCGATTTGCAAAAACCGCCCCCATTGAAATAGATACAAATATAGCCCGTCGGATTACATGCAGTGAGTTGCCACGTAATCCAAGACATCAATCTTGGTCAGGATACCCAAAATTTCTTGTCCACCATGCCCATTTTGATTGGTCGGCGGCACAACCAACACGACATCTTCGCCCGAAACAAGCAAACTCATCAAAGCATCCAGCGGTGCATCTGGTCCAACCGTCGCCATTTTGGATTGCACGATGTCGCCAATCGCTTCATCGGCACTATGAGTGTGACTGGCAAGTAGCATATGATTTAAAATATCTACTTCTCGCACTATCCCCACCAATTGACCCTCATGGACTACTGGCGCTTGCGAGATGCCTTTCGCTTTCATCAAGCCAATTACATTCATCAGACTATCAGTGGTGGTTACGGTAATGACTTCGGTACGTGGTTTCGCTCCCAATACATCCAAGGCCGTCGCATCTTCGCAGCCACTTTGGGCAAAAAAGCCGTTTTCGCGCATCCAGTCATCATTAAAAATTTTGCTCAGGTAACGTGAGCCAGAGTCAGGCAGCAGCACGACTACATTCTTATCGGGCCCCAAGTTTTTCTGCTGGATATAACGCAGTGCCCCCACTACCGCCGACCCCGCCGAGCCACCCCCGAAAATCCCCTCTTCTTGCACCAAACGCCGTGTCATCAGCATAGACTCACGGTCATTCACCTGTACCACATCGTCAATAACGTCAAAATCTAATGTCGAGGGCAAGAAATCTTCGCCAAATCCCTCAATCCGATACGGATGAGCCTGCGTCATCTCGCGGTGATAGAAATAGTGATAGAGCAATGAACCAATCGGGTCCACCCCAACAATTTGAATATTGGGATTTTGCTCCTTTAAATAACGGGCTGTACCACTAATTGTGCCACCAGTTCCCATCGTCGCCACATAAACATCCACTTTCCCCTCGGTCTGTTCCCAAATTTCGGGGCCAGTCGTTTCGTAATGGACTTGGGGATTGATGGGATTGTGATACTGATTGGCAAGGATGGCATTGGGGGTTTGTTCTGCAATGCGGCGGGCTACGCTGTAATAACTACGTGGGTCATCGGGTTCAACGGCTGTTGGGGTAATGACCACCCGTGCCCCAAAAGCACGGAGCAGGCGGATTTTTTCATCCGACATTTTATCTGGCATCACAAAAACCGTCTTATAACCCCGAATCGCCGCAACAATCGCTAAACCCACCCCCGTATTACCTGACGTGGATTCAACTATTGTCCCACCCGGTTTCAACTTACCTGTGCGTTCGGCATCTTCAATAATTGCTAACCCGATGCGGTCTTTGACTGAGCCACCGGGATTAAAAAATTCTACTTTTGCTAATACTTGGGGCTGAACTCCTCGACTCACCTTATGCAGTCGCACAAGGGGTGTATTGCCCATCGCCTCAAGGATGCTGTCATAGATGCCCTGATGGCCTGTTTTGTTCCGCGTCGTATTCGCCGACGTTATGCTCATGTGTTGTTCTCCAAAAATCAGATTTTCATGCTCCGATTGTAAACGACATGCCAACAAAAAGGCAACTTTGGGTTTAAAGAAATAATTTTATTTGGGCTTAAAATTTTCAATTTACAGGCAAGAGGCCTCTTTTACTTATAAATACTTTACTCTAGTACACGAAAAAGATGGTAATTCCCATAGCGCCCCAAGCGAACTAGCCCCGGTTGCTCGGCTAGTGCTTCGTAAATTTGTGCGGGTATTTTGCCAACCCATTGATGCTGAATCGCCCACATATTGAGCAGCAAATAGGCGGGTCTATCTTGCGGCAATCGCTGGGTCATACTTGTTGGCGTCTCATAATAAATTTCAACCGTTCGTACCTGTGGCACATAATGCCGCATCATCGGCCACAATTCTAATACATAGACTGTGCTGCTAGCGGGAATCGCACCTGCCGCCCATTGCACCGCCTCATAATCCTCATTTTTTCGCTCGACCAACCACGCCACTGTGTCATGCGCTTGGGATTGGGGGGATTCTGCCGCGACCACCACTGCCAATAAGACCAGCCCTCGTGTTGCAAGCGAAATTGGCTTTAACGTAGAGACCGCCGACAATTGCTGCAATCTAACCCATACCGACGCCACACCGATTCCTGCTAAGACGACCAATGGCAAAAAATAGGCCAGTGAAAACCGTACATTTTGATAGGGAATGCCCACTAAAAAGCCATAAGCGGCGATACCCCACCCCACCAGCAAAACAAATAAGGTGGTCGCTGCGTAGTTACGCCATGCCCGCCACAGCAAAGTCAGCAGCCCAACCCCCATCGCTACCGTAAATAAGGGATGGAGATACCAGCCATCATACGCCGCCTCACTGTAATACTGCGCCACATCCTCATCATAATGAAATGTGCCGTCGGGTGTAACAAAATCCTTTTTGAAGGCGTTTTCGATATTCCAATCGCGCAGCCACGCATGGTCAATTACCGACACGGGGTTAGATCGACTATGCAAAAATTGTGGTAACAAAATCAACACTCCAACGACTACAGCAAGGACTCCATCCCGCCAATATTTACCCGAATTTCGTCGAGGCAGAGCTAAAATTTGCCTATCTTTATTTTGCCCGCGCCACCACACCAGACAACTCAACGCATAAGGCACGGCCAACACCCCATAGAGCCAGCGCGTAATGGTCGCCATTGCTAGTGCGAATGCCGCCAACGCAATCCATCCATGTCTTTGTTTATGATCTGATTTTCGGAAATAGCGCCCCAATGCCCATAAACTAAGTGTGGCCCAAAATAAGGCTGGTACATCCGCCATTACCACTACACTACTCTGCAATAATTGACCGCTAAAAATGAGAATAAGAGCCGATGTCATTCCTGCTAGCCGTGCCTTTTTTTTCGACCATCTCATCAACGGCAGCCCATCCCTCATAAACCCATAAATTAGTACCGGAATCAGTGCGCTTAAAACCAATACTAAACCCTGTGCTACCTGCTCATTTTCCCCACCGATAGCAAATCCAGCCGCCAGCAAAATTGGAAAACCTAGCGGCCAATACATCGGGCCGGGAGCGCGAAAATCATGCACGGCATCCCGAACTTCGTGCCCATATTCAAAATAGGCAAAGGCATCCTGCCCATACAGGCCGTCAAATTCAAAAGCATCGCGGAGGCGCAGGCGAACACCCAAAGCCGACAAGAAAATAACGGCAATCAACAGAATAGACTGAAATCGCTGGTTTTGGGCGACGTAGGCAATAGATTTCATAGATTTCAGCGCCTTGCTCTAGTTTTTTGAAGAATTATTGACTTTAATCTTCTATTTACCCTCTTCACACAATTTTCACAGGATGACCCGCTATGGTTATAGACATGAGAGAAATGGTATTCGCTCATCTATCAAACAATCCAAAGCAGGAGATTTTCACAGTGAAGTTGTTCAAAAACAAATTCGTCCTTTTGGCAATTGCTATCGCTCTGGTAGTTGCCGTTGTGCCCGGGTCATCATCTACCCCTGCCGAAGCCGCTGGCTTGGCGCAGGTTCGTGTTGCCCACTTCTCGCCAGATACCCCCGCTGTAGAGATTTTTGTAAATGGTGAAGCGGGTGCATTCCAAGCCCTTTCCTTTGGAGATATTTCTGGTTTTGTCCAAATTCCGGCTGGTACCTATAGCATCGCCGTCGCCCCGGCTGGTGCGGGCATTGAAGCCGCCGCGATTGGCCCAGCCAACTTGACCTTCCGCGCTGGCAGCTATACTACCATAGCCGCGATTGGGTCACTTTCGGCTGGTACTCTCCAACCCACCATTATCAATGAGAGCTTCAGCCGTCTAGCTGCTGGCAATGCCCGTGTTACCGTGTTTCATGGCATCGAAGACGCTCCCGCTGTTGACGTGATTTTGGCCGATGGCACAGTCTTGGCGAGTGGTTTGGCCTATGGTCGCTCTACTGTCTTGAACGTCCCCGCTGGTACATATGATATTCAGGTTGTCCCCAGCGGCGCTACTTCACCCGTCGTGATTGACCTATCCGGCACAACCCTAAATTCACGTGGTTACTATTTTCTCGCAGCGGTCAATCGCTTGGCTGATCCCGGTGTCGCCCTCGCCGTGATTGGTGGTCGCACAATTGACGGTCTACCCAAAGGCAACGGCACGATTGTAGATGTCGCCGTTGCTGATGGTCGCTTCACCACATTGGTTGCCGCACTGCAAGCTACCGGTCTCGATTCCGCCCTGCGTGGTAATGGCCCCTTCACCGTCTTCGCCCCGACGGATGCGGCCTTTGCTGCCCTGCCTGCTGGTACAATCGAAGCCTTGCTCGCTGACATCCCGACCCTGCAATCCATCTTGCTCTACCACGTCGTTCCCGGCAAGGTACTGTCAGATGAAGTGGTCACACTCGGTGGTCTAGCCACCCTGCAAGGTAGCTCAGTGCGGATTACAGTCAATGAAAATGGCGTGTTCATTAATGATGCACAGGTGATTATCACGGACATTGAAACCTACAATGGTGTCATTCATGTGATTGACACGGTGCTGATCCCGTAATAAAGTGGAGGGGTGGAGCGCGGGGAGGTGGTTCAAATACTCTCTCTGCAATCAACGTGGGTTTTGCAATCAAGGCCGGGAGGAAGTCTCGGCCTTATTGTTTTGGCAACTCCATGTCATCCTACCACAAATTTCCTGCCCACTATCATCTCCACAATCAGAAGCAAGACGCTACAATAGGGAAAATTTCTACGCCATACCAGAAAAATCAGAGGTCAATCCGAATGTCTGAAAAACTGACCAATGCGAAAAAATCATGGGAAAAACAGGCCGTTGAGCCCCTGTTGAAAAAAGCGCCCGAACGCCGTCAACCCTTCGACACCACTTCCGGCATTCCCATAGAACGCCTTTATACCCCTGAAAACGGCAATGCCAACGCCGATGAATATGCCGCCAAACTTGGCTTCCCCGGCGAATATCCCTTTACACGCGGGGTGCAACCGACGATGTATCGTTCGCGTTTTTGGACGATGCGCCAATATGCGGGCTACGCCACGGCTGAAGAATCCAACGCCCGCTATCGAATGTTGTTGGAACAAGGCGCACGCGGCTTAAGTGTCGCCTTCGATTTACCCACCCAGATTGGTTATGATGCCGATGACCCCATGTCTTTAGGTGAGGTCGGCAAGGTTGGGGTGAGCATTTGCAGCATCCACGATATGGAGCGCCTGTTTCAAGGGATTCCATTGGCGGAAGTCTCGACTAGCATGACGATTAATGCTCCGGCGACGATTTTGCTGGCCTTGTATATCGCAGTCGGTAAACGGCAGGGTGTTGAACCTCGTCAATTGCGTGGCACAGTGCAAAACGATATTTTGAAGGAGTATATCGCACGCGGCACCTATATTTTCCCGCCCCGCCCAAGCACACGCCTAATCACCGATTTGTTTGATTATTGCCAGCGTGAAGTGCCCAAATGGAATACCATCAGCATCAGCGGCTATCACATCCGTGAAGCGGGCTGCACGGCGGTTCAGGAAGTTGCCTTTACCCTAGCCAACGGCATTGCCTATGTACAGGCCGCCATTGATGCTGGCTTAAAAGTGGATGAATTTGGACAGCAACTCTCCTTTTTCTTCAATGCCCACAATAATTTCCTTGAAGAAGTTGCCAAATTCCGCGCCGCCCGTCGCTTGTGGGCCAAGATTATGAAAGATCGGTTTAACGCCGCTGACCCGCGTGCCCAACAAATGCGTTTCCACACTCAAACCGGTGGCAGTACCTTGACGGCCCAACAGCCCGAAAATAATATCACTCGTGTCACGATTCAGGCCCTAGCGGCTGTTTTAGGAGGCACACAATCGCTCCACACCAATAGCATGGATGAGGCTCTAGCGCTTCCAACGGCCCATGCCGCTCAAATTGCTCTACGTACTCAACAAATTATCGCGCACGAAAGTGGTGTGGCCGATTCTATTGACCCATTGGCTGGCAGCTATATGATTGAAGCCTTAACCGATGAGATCGAAACCCGTGCGATGGATTACATCCGCCGGATTGATGAGCTAGGTGGGGCACAGGCCGCCATTGAGAATGGCTTTATCAATACCGAAATTAATGACGCTGCCTATGAAGCCCAAAAAGCGATTGAATCCAAACGTCAAATCATCGTTGGCATGAATGACTATATCGTTGAAAACGGCTCAGAAACCACTATCGAGCTTTTGCGCGTTGACCCCGCCATCGAAAAAGCTCAGTGTGAACGGCTGTCAAAAATTCGCGCCGAACGCAACAATGAAACCGTCAGCGCTCTGCTTAGTCGCATCGAATCAGCAGCACGTGGCCCTCAAAATCTCATGCCCTTGTTTATTGAAGCTGTTGAGCATGAAGTCACCCTTGGTGAAATCTGCACCGTCCTGCGCGGTGTTTTTGGCGAATATCGTCCCAATGTAACCATTTAGTTAGCTGGACGTGGGTAATTCGTCATTTCCAGACGGGGATGGCATCGCTATAATGCCATTCCCTGAACATCAGGCAAAGGAATCACTGTGACGAATTTAGACCAACCCGCATCCGATACCAAACCTAAAGTGCCCGCCGGACTACGCGAGGCCATCAATACCACCCAACCCAAATGGAATGTACCAGAGCCATCACGGCCCACTGGGTTACTAGGTGATGATGAGCCACCCCCCGGACGGTGTTTGTTAAGCCTATTGGTCATCGGGGCAACCAGTTGCCTATGTGCCGCCGTTGTTGCG
The DNA here is from genome assembly GCA_016234595.1 of Chloroflexota bacterium. GTDB lineage: Bacteria > Chloroflexota > Anaerolineae > Aggregatilineales > J027 > CFX10. Next base: position 18,813 of record JACRBG010000030.1, read on the forward strand.
TTGAGTGCCCTAGCGGGCTATGGCGACGAATTGGATAACATTCAAACCAAAGAGGCCAATAACCGCGCCGTTGAAATTGGGACGCAATATGCCCTTGCTGTCCAAAATGAAGCGCAAGGCGCACTTGAGTTGGCACGCGATCGTTATATTTTCATCGAGACTAAACAACCCGGTTACGGTGATGTGCAACCGCACCTAACCCAAATCGCCTTGGTACTTTCTGCCACCCCAACTCCCTCGCCCAGCCCAACGGCGACTAGTACGCCGACCCCTACTGTTGAAATCTCACCCGCTGCCAGTCCTACGCCCGAAACATCGCAAGCCGAAGAATATTTCAACAATGCTCAAGATTATATGTTGGGTGGGTTATACGAAGAGACAATTGAATGGCTCGATGCAGTCATTGCTGTTGACCCAACCTATCGCCGTTTTGAAGTAGATCGGATGTTGGTGGACGCACTTATTTCACAGGCGGGTATCTATTTCGCTGGGGTGAATAACGGCTCGAATGGGTTAGAGGGTAATCAATTGGCACGCGGTATCACTTTCGTCGAACGTGCCAAAACAATCTCGGCGGCCAATCCCGATATATTATCATCTGATACTGAACTCAAACGACGAGCTGATAACGCCTCGTTTACCGCCTTCGTGGTTAATGGCTATCTCACAGCCCAAGCCTATCTTGCAGGTGGATTAACTGCCCAAGCCCTAACAATTTTGCAGGAGTTATATGCCTTGCCTTCGGATTGGGGTTATGCTGGGGTAAAGATTAGCGACCTTATCATACAGGCAGGTGGAACCCCCGGTTCATAATTCTAAGAAATTCTGCGAAAATTGCCTAAGTTTGTAAAATATTTTTGAACCTCAGTTATCATAAGAGAGTAATTTGAGCAAGTACCCAATTACTCAATTGTTTTGCTTAAATTGCCAATGACGAGTCCCAGCGAAAATTAAACACAGAGAGAGGCGTGACTACTATGAGCAGGGATGGGGAACTTATCCTGCGGTTGCGCGAACAAGACCTTGAAGCACTTGGTGAACTCTTTGAGCGATACCGCCTTCAGGTCTACCGCGTTGCAATAGCCATTGTCCGTGACCCACAGGTGGCGGAGGATATTTTACAAGATTGCTTCTTAAAACTACATTACTACGCGCATCGGATTGACATCGAGCGGCCTTTGATGCCGTGGCTCTATCGAGTCACTGCAAATCTCAGCTATACCTATGTAACCCGCAATCAAAAGCGGCGCACAGCCCTCGATCAAGTCTCGGATACACTGGTTTCACCAGTGGGCCTCGCCCCAGACCGTGTGACTGAGCGCAACGAGATGGAACGCAATATCCGCAGCGCGATTGAAAACCTGCCCCTGAATCAGCGGGTGGTGGTGATTTTGCACTACCTTGCCTGCCTGAGCATTCAGGATATTGCGGAAATCTTGGAATGTCCTATCGGCACGGTGAAATCGCGCTTGCATTACGCACGCGAAAGTTTACGACATGTCCTTGAATCGGACACATGGATTTCGGAGTTAGCTCATGGATACGCTTAAAAAGATTATCAGCCGATTTATTAATGAAGCCCCGCCAGAAACGGGCTGCCAATCGAATGAAATACTGGAGCGCGAATTTACCGCCGTTATCCAAAAGGCTATGGGGCAAGAACTTCCCCAATCTCCTGCTGGAGATTTATGGGCCAAAATTAAAGCTCAAGCCGAAATGATGCCTCAGCTTCCGCCTGCCAAAAGCGAGGTAATGAGCGAGCCAATTTATAGCTTGCCCACCTTGACATGGTTGCCCGAAGCGATTGCCGATAAAGCGCAGCGCCCAGTGCCGCATGCCTATCATGTGGAACGACGCAATACCCGCCAAGTCCAAAGCCAACATATGGCGGCCTATGGACAGTATATGCGTTCTTCCATGCAATATCTACGGCTCAACTTTGGCGTAGTGCAAGGTTGCTAATGGGGCGGTGATTCGCCCCTTCCAAATTTCCGACTGAAGACGGCTGTTTGTGTTATACTTCCGGACAGTATTGGTAATGTATAGCTCAAAAGGGCCAGCAACACGCCATGCAACCAGCGCAGACCACCCCACTTGCCCCAGCACCAACCGTCCTCCTCTATAATCCCATCAGTACCTCCCCCGGTAAACAACGACTCCCTATGTCATTGTTATCCATCGCGGCGGTGATTGATTCAGACTATACCCCTGAAATTATTGACGGCAATCTCATCGCCGATCCAGCTCCGTATATCATTGAACGGGCCAAAATCACCAACGCCAAAATTCTAGCTGTAACAGCTATGCCGGGGCCACAGCTTAAACAGGCCATCCTTGTCTGCAAACGCATTAAAGCTGAACTCCCCGGTCTCATTATTTTATGGGGTGGTTATTTTGCCACGCATCATGGGCAGGTCTGCCTTGAAAGTGGCATTGTGGATTATGTAATTGAAGGACAGGGTGAAGCCCCTTTCCGAAAATTTGTGGATACTATCCATCAAGGCGGCAGCATGGCCGATGTGCCAAGTCTGGTCTGGATGGATAACGGTTCAGTGCGCGTCAATCCGCGTGCGCCGATGGTTCCCCTCGACAATTTGCCCCTTTATCCCTACCATCGCCTCAACATTTCGGATTATCGCGGTACAAGTTATCTAGGCAAAGCCGTCCTCAGCCATCATACCAGTTTTGGTTGTCCATTTGCGTGCAGTTTTTGCGCGGTAGTCAAATTGGTCAATCAACGTTGGCTACCTGAAAGTCCTGCCCGCGTGGAACAAGTGACCCGCATGATGGTCGAACAGCATGGTGCGGATGCAATGGAATTTCATGACATGGACTACTTTGTCAGTGAATCGCGCGCCGCCGAGATTGCCGAGAGGATTGAGCCATTAGGCATTAACTGGTGGGCACTGGGCCGAGTAGACACCTTAAGCACCTATAGCGATGCTTCATGGCAAAAAATCAAGCGTTCTGGCTGCAAGATGATTTTTATGGGGGCGGAAAGCGGCTCGGCGGAAACCCTTAAACTGATGAACAAGGGGGGTCAAAGCAGTCCCGATAAAACCCTTGCCATAGCCGAAAAATTCAAACATCTAGGCATTGTGCCCGAATTTAGCTTTGTAATGGGCAATCCACCCGACGCCCTAGCCGATATAGACAACACTATTCAGTTCATCCGTAAACTCAAAAGAATCAACCCAGCGAGTGAGTTGATTTTGTATATCTATACGCCTGTGCCGCATGATCGTAGTGAGCTATTACGGGTGGCCGAGCAGTTGGGGTTCCATTTCCCCCAAACACTCGAAGAATGGGCCAGTCCTGAATGGGAAAGTTTTGCCCATCGGCGCGAACCCAATACACCTTTTTATAAAGACACGGCCCGTAAACATGTTCGTAACTTTGAGACAGTGGTCAATGCCTATTACCCCACCGTCACCGATATGCGCCTGAAAGGCCCTATGCGGATGCTTTTGAAGGGTCTCTCGGGCATCCGCTACAAAACTGAACTCTATGGGTGGCCTATGGAACTAAAAGCCTTACAGCGGTTCATTCATTACCGCCGCCCCGAAACAATGGGGTTCTAACGGGTAGCCCATCGCCCAAAAATATCAACGGGCTGCACTTCAATAAACACCGAATCCAAAATCGGTTGGAAAAGCTGCAAATTAGCCGTTGTAAAATCACTAGCGGGGGCCGTTAATCGGATGAAAATCCATTCTGGCCCCGCCGCCACAATATACGAGATCACGGCATTGCTATCAACATTTTGGGCAGTATACCACGCCGGTGAGCCGAATTTTTCATAGCGATCTGCATAGGTAGGTTCAACTTCGGGGTTGATGCAGCGCAAAGCCTCGACGGGGTCGCGGCTTTCGCAGATAACTCCCTGTTCGGCTAACGTTTCAGGGCGTGCCCGCACAAAATAAATCTCACCCGGGACGTTTTCCACTTCGGCAGCAACCGTCACGCTATTTTCACCCTCCGATACGTCCGCCCCTTCTGGATAGTTAAACCCAAAACCTGCCTCTTCATCCGTATAGGTCTCACCTAAAATTGGACGTGGCGTAGCAGTCGGTGTCCAAGTTGCTGTTGGACGCGGTGTATTGGATGGGATCGGGCTAGGGGTAGCGGTTGGTTCAATGATTTCGGCCTCAATACTGCTGGCGATTTGCTGGAAGGTGGTTTCAGAATAAAGACTGAAACTCTCAATTGGGGCCGCCCCAGCCAATAAAATCCAATCGGTGTCGTTTACAACAAACAGCAGGACCCGTACATTCAAGTCTTCCTGCGCTATAACAGCTTCAAAGGCTGGATAAGAATACCCGCTGACCTTTGTTACCTCAGCATTTTCTTCGTTCGCCACTAAACTCTGCATAAAATCTTGGGGCGAGGAAATATCTTCGATATTAAGGGCCTCGGCAAAAAATTGGGCCGAACCCCGCGTAATAACAGCTGCTGGAAAGGTATTATCTGTACCATCAGGGCTGATTACCACAAATGGCTCGTCATAAACAGGTACACCCCATTCCGCTGGATAATCGAGCGACAAATGCAGCGCTTCACTGGCATAGGTCGCAAATTCCTGTGGTGGCACAAATGGCGTATTTGTCGGGGTTGGCGTCACCGAAGGCGTCAAGGTTGGACTATTGGTCAAAGTGGGCGTGGGCGTATAGGTTTCCGTTGGGGCAGACGTTACGCTAGGTGTATGCGTAAAAGTCGCGGTCGCGGTGAAGGTCAGCGTCAAACTGGCTGTCACCGTTGGCGTCAAGGTAAACGTCGCTGTCACGGTCAGTGTAAAAGTAGCGGTGTGACTAGGTGACGGGGTATCGGTCGGTACAGGCGTTTGGGTATCAGTTGGCGCTAAGGTGGCTGTGTTCGTTGGGATAGGTGTGTCTGTCGGGACTAAAGTTGGCGTCTCGGTCGGAGCAAGCGTGTTGGTGAACGTAGCGGTCGCCGTGTGGGTAGCCGTCTCAGTTGGAACTAACGTCTGATCACCCGTTCCACCTGCACCGCCTTCTTCTGTTGGAATTTCCGAAGGCACTTCACTTGGGGGTATAAGTGTTAGCGTGGCGGTTGGTGTATTCGTTGGTAGTTCAGTGGGTGCTAAGGTCGCTATCACTGTTGCCGTCGCCGTTTGAGTGGGGATTTCTGTGGTTTCTTCAGTAGCAGTGGCCGCAATTTCAGTGACGGCTTCAGTAACCACCTCGGTCGCCGCCTCTGTAACCGTTTCAGTGGCCTGTTCCGTCTCCGTGGGTATAACTTCAGTTGTTGGAGGAACTAATGTTGGTTCGATCGTGGCAACTTCTCCCCCTTGCGACTCACCCGGCTCGGTCGAAACCTCAACCGTCGGAGCATGGGCGGTTAGATAATTCTCCGTCTGTTCTGGGGGAGACACCGTTGCCACACCGCCACCACAAGCTGTCAAAAATGCCGCGAATACCAGCATGGACAAAACGACCAGCTTTTTCACCGCGCTATCCCTCCAACAAAAATGTAACTTGGATAATACCTATTGGGGCGCTTGACCCACCTGCGCCATCGGCAAGTATAACACCCCAACACCAAAACACGAAAATGGTAAACTCACCAAAATCGCATCCGATATTGGTATAAACGCGATTTGAAAAGCGTTTTGAGAGGTAATATTTTTTTAGTCAGGCGACCCCAATTATCACATTATCAATCAGTCGCACCTCACCCATAAACACCGCCATACTCAACAAGGCTTTTTCAACTGGCCCATTAAGTTCTTGTAATGAAATCGGGTCGGCCACACTTACATAATCTATCTTTGCTAGTGGTTCAGCTTCAATAGCTTGCTGCATCGTGGCTCGTAAATGGTCGGCCTCTCGCTGACCTGCCTCCCATTCATTTTTGGCAGCGGTTAGGGCCCGATAGAGTACCGTCGCGGCGGTACGTTCGGCTGGATTTAGCCGCACATTCCGACTGCTCATTGCCAATCCATCAGACTCGCGCAGAGTTGGGCAAGCAATAATCTCTAAATTGAAGGCCAAATCGCGCACCATTTGACGAATCACCGCTACCTGCTGGGCATCTTTTTGTCCAAAATAAGCCCGCGTTGGCTGAAACACGTTAAACAATTTAGATACGACAGTCGCTACTCCCTTAAAATGCCCCGGACGGGATGCTCCCTCTAGCACCTGTGTGACGTTCTCGACCGCTACATAGGTCTGAAAACTGGCTGGATACATCTCCGTCTCATCGGGCGTCCACACCAAATGCACCCCGGCTGTCCGCAGCATGTCTAAATCGCGCTCGATCGGACGGGGATATTTTTCCAAATCATCCCGTCGATTAAACTGAATAGGATTAACAAAGATACTGACCCCCACCCGATCATTTTCCATCAGCGCCTGCCGCACCAAGGTCAAGTGTCCCTCATGCAGCGCTCCCATCGTCGGAACCAACCCCCATGTTAGGGCTGGATCATCCCAACGGATTTGACGCACTTCCGCAATCGTTTTGACCACCCGCATGGCTATGCCCTTTGTTTTAATCGCTGTAAGGCTAAAAGTGCTGCACCGATCACTGGTGTATAACGCGGCTGAGGGATGTCTGACAATCCCAAGCGCTGGCATAGAGTTCGGCTCAATAAGTTGTCAGAGGTCAAAAGCCCGCCAGCAAAGGCGATTTCAGACTTATCCATGCCCAAACGACGTTTAATGGTCTCGACATGTTCAGCTAAACCTTCCACCCCGCGCTCAACAATCTTCTGCGCTACCTGATCCCCTTTAATGGCGTGTTCCAACACAATCGGGCTCAACTTGGCGATTTCCGGTGTTCGCACCACATCCCCATACAGCCATGTCACAATCCCCCAAATATCTTGCGCCCCTATTGCTGTCAAAATCGGTTCGGTCAAGGAGGTTTCTGGCAATCGTCCATCCCATTCTTTCATAAGGGCACGTAATGCTTCCATGCCGAGTGAATAGCCACTGCCTTCATCTCCCAACAAATACCCCCATCCACCGACCAGTGCCGATTCACCCGCCGCGTTGATGCCATAACCAACACTGCCCGTCCCCGCCAAAATCAGCACGCCTTCGCGCTTGCCCAATGCCCCGACCAACGCGATTTCATGGTCAGAGCTCGGCACAATGAGCGATTCTGGCAGTATACCGAGCACCGCTTGACGCAGCCACTCCGATGCAAATTCACGGGGCGCACCTGCCACCCCAATGCCGACTGCGTCAATCTGGTCGAATTCCAAGCCCGCATGAGTGACAGCTTTTCTAATGGTTTGTTGCAACAACGCTGCCGATGTGTCATGTCCAATCACATTTGGATTCGCTGTTCCAGCATCAGCACGACCCACCACCGTTAAATCGGGTCGGACGACGATCACCCTTAAGTTGGTGCCGCCTCCATCAATCCCAATCGCATATTGTTCGTTCATATCGTTTCCATCAAATTTCACCGTTATAATTACCTCGATTGTATATTCCGCTACGCCTTCCCAACAGGGGGGTTATATTGAGTGACCAATTCGAGTTATATGATTTACGGGTGACGGTGGTTGAAATTAAAGGCCGTTCGGTCTGTGGCCTACAAGTGGGTGATTACTTTGAACTCAGCGAGAGCAGCCACTTGCGTATCCCCGCCGATAAACACTTTTGCATCTATGCCCTCGGCTCGGTACTGGCGTTGCTCTCGGCCAAACAACGCCATCTCCACGCCAACGACTGGATGGAAAAAGATTCACTCGTCGCCTGCCCCGACCCTGACGAGCAGTTGATTATGAAAATCGAGCGCATCGCCCGTCGCACCCTCAACACAGATGAGTTGACCTGATGGTAAAATTGCGCGAAATCAGCATTGCCTTCCAAACCGACAAAACTCCAGCCCAATATATTGCGTTGGCCCAACTGGTCAATCAATATGCGTTTGATGCCGTCACCGTTTACTGTGATGCTCCTTTTCAACCAAGCTATGGCCCTTTGTTGTTGATGGCTCCTCACCTCACTCAGGCCCGACTTGGCCCCGCTGCCGTTTCGCCTTCGCGCATCCATCCTCTCGATATTGCCGCCGAATCTGCCCTCTTAGCCCAATTAGCACAGGGGGGTGTCTATATAGGGATAGCCCGTGGTGCATGGTTAGCCGAACATGGTATCCCTGAATTGACCCCACCTCTACAAGCGATTCGTGAAGCTATTGAAGTCGTTCAATACATGCTATCGGGGCAATCGGGTGGTTATCAAGGTCAGATTTATCAAATTGCCGACCATGTAATTGCACCCTATCCCTTGCCAGCGCAAAAAATTCCACTGCTCATTGGCACATGGGGGCAAAAATTGTGTGCGCTGGCGGGTGAACTAGCTGATGAGGTTAAAGTAGGAGGTTCAGCCAACCCTACCCTTGTTCCCATCATTCAACAATACATTGCGGTGGGTGAACAAAAAGCAGGTCGTCACCGCAGGTCGGTAGGGGTTGTGATGGGAGCCGTCACGGTTGTTGACGATGACCGTGAACTAGCCCGCTATGCCGCTCGTCGCTCGGTTGCTCTCTATTTACGGGTGGTCGCTCTGCTTGACCCCACCATGAATATTGAGCCGGAGCTGATTGAACGACTACGGCACCATGCCAATCGGCAAGAGTATGATGATGCGGCACGGCTAATTTCCGATGACGTCTTAGATCGTTTTGCGTTTTCGGGGAATGCGACCGATTTGATTGAGCAGGCCGAGAAATTATTTGAGGCCGGGGCACACCGCATTGAATTTGGTACGCCTCACGGCCTCACTAAGCCCGAAGTGGGAATCCGGATTTTGGGGGAAAAAGTTATCCCCGCCCTTAATCCTGCCCCGAATGCCTAAAATCGCTATTCAAGGGCGTGTGGGCAAATGGCAGACGCAGATGGCGGAAGTTTAAATTGAAGTCCGCCTGAATAAGCGCCCCGCCCATAAACCGCAGTGCCGCGCCAAAAAACAAGACACTGGCAAGGTCAACATGGGCGAGTTGCACCAAATTGCTACCAATCATTGGCCCGATAAACATCGCCGCAAACAAAGTTTGGGTATAGACTCGGGTATAGCGGGTCATATTTTCAGCTGGGGTGTTCTCGCTGAAAAATCCAAAAGTCCCATTCCCTGCGATTGTCCACGATGCCCCTGTCATAGCTGCCCCAATGAGTGTAAAGGGCAAACTGGGGGACATCGCATTAATCGCGGCTGCAATTCCCGTCCCCATCAACCCAATCGCAATGGCTGTACGGTTGCCAAACAACTTAACAATCCGGGCAATATAGAATGAGACAATTGCGCCTGCCGTCAACTCGCCTATGGCATAAAACGCCAAGAAACTTTCATCAGCCCCCAATTTTTTCATCAGGAACAGCGGCGTCATCGCTACAACGGAGAAGAAGGTAACATGAGCTAACCCTGCAATCATGGCTGCTTTGCGGAAGCCTGCCGATTTCCAAACACTCTCTTTGCTCCCAGTGACTTCAGGGGCAGGGGATCGAAACAAAACTTTCGTCTGCTTCACATGCCACAAGCTCACCAAGGCCAACAAAAACGCCCCCATATACATCAATTGATAGTTATAGGGAAAAGGTGCTTTCTTCAACCAAAAACCGAGCGTTAATGCACTTATGCCAACACCAACATTCAATGCCAATGCCCGACGGCTCAACAAAACCGTGATGCGGCTTTTTTCCACCGACTCCCGAATCATCACCAAAAAAAGTACCGTCGAAATCCCTTGTGGTAAGGCTGGGATGGCAATGGCAGCCACCAGCCAATAAGGCCGCCATGCTATGGGCATAAAGGGCGTCAAGGCTGGCAATAAAAATGCCAAGCGCTGACCGACGGCAGGCCAATACAAGGCATGTACGGAGTCCGGATACCGTTGGGCCCACCAACTACTCAATCCCGCCGAGATGAGTACGATTAAGGCTGGGATAGAGGCCATTAAACCCAAGTGAAAGGCTGAAGCGCCCAGTCGGATGGCAAAAGCGGATAAGAAATGGGTGGTGGCAGGCAGGGCTAACCCATACCAACCAATGTCTTTGACTAGATGGTGGAAGTTTTCCCGCTCCAATGAGGGAACGGACTCGGTTGTGGATTGCATATGGTACTCAGCTTTGGTGCGCGGCAGACACGCAGATTAATAAAATGTCGATCTTAGAATAACTATACAACTAAGTATTTTTTCGTCTGCTCGCTAGGTGAGTATAACCAGCATAACAGGGTTTAAAGACCCTTGCAAGAGGGGTATTCTGATGATTTTCTTACGCTTGGCTGATTTGAACAAACCCTAACATCCAAATGAAAAGAGACGGGTTGTTGTCCCCGTCTCTTGGTTCAAACTTGGGTCAAACTTTGGACAATCTTAGCTGATCTTAACCCAGCTAAAATACAGGAAGGCATCGCTGGTATATTCACGATAGTCCAATTGCAAACGGTGATACCCAGCAGCAATGGCAATATCTATGGTCAATGTCACCCCCGGCTGTGTCACCGTAAAAGTGTCAATTCCAGCATAGGCATTGTCTAGGAAGAAACGCACCCCATCATCCGCGACGACGGTGAAGCGATAGGTTCCAGCCGCAAAGTAGACATCGGAAGTAAACCGAGCGCTGAAATTGTCCGTCCCAATATTGCCAGCAGGGGAACCAGCCCCCCAGTTATAGGCAATTGCGCTGTCGCTACGGGTGTAAACCACTGGCGCGGCCAGTGAGTTGTTGTTAAAGAATTCCCCATACCACACATTGGTCGTAGGCGTGATGGGCGTAGCCGTTGGAACGCTCGACACCGGGCCAGAAGTGATGGGCAAGTTACCAATCGGCACATTTGGAATCAGGTAGGCCGAGCTAACCCAACCCTGTTGACCACCCGACAATTGAACCAATACCCATAAATTATCGGCGGTGCGGCCCAACATCTGTAGGACTGTACCGCGTACTACAAATGTATTCACTCGGAAGCTCGTCCCCGGCCCTTGACGCACATTCAAACGGCTGGTGCTCACAGTCGCTGAATTACCAGTGACGGGGGGCGTGGTTGGAGTTGTAACCGTACCCGACAAATCAGGCAGGGAACTAATGGCAATGTTCGGGAGAATCAGTGCGGTAGAAACCCATCCCTCAAGACCACCTGCGAGGCGTACCTTGGCCCATGTACCATTCGTATCGCGGCCCAACAGTGTGACCACTTCGCCACGTACAATCTTTGCCAACACGCCAAATTGTGTACCGGGGCCAGAGCGAACATTCAGCGTATTGGTGCTGACGACCGCTGAGTTGCCACCAGTACCGGGGGTGGTAGGAGTACCTCCATAGTTGCTGGTACCACTCGATGCCGCCGGGAAATTGGGGCCGGTGGGATTGCTGGCAACGTTAGCCCATGTTAGATAAACAAAGGCATTTGTGCCATTTTCACGATAGTCCACCTGAATATGATGGCCGCCAGCAGTCAAGGTGACATCACGGGTCAAGGTTACCCCCGGCTGCGCTGCATTCAGGGTATTTACAATCGTATTAGAGAAATCGAGCGTAATGGCGATTTCATCATCAGCCAAAATGTAAAAACGATAGGTGCCTGCTGCAAAAGTGGGTGTTGCTCCCCAACGGACACTAAAGCCATCGGCTGACATACCGCTCGCCGGTGCATTCGTACCCCAATTAAAAGCAATGACACCTGTATTGGCCGAAAGGGCTTTGGGTTCAAAGAAATAGGGGTTGTTATAGAAGTCACCCACCCACGAGGCCGCACCCGATTGCAAATTTGCGTCAAGCTCGGGCTTACCTTCGTTCGATGCAGATGCTGGTTGTCCAGCGAGGCCAACCAAGGCCACTAACAAGGTTAAAACTACAATCAACGGGATAAATCTTTTCATGGCGCTTATCCTTCACTCTTTGAGTTTGATCAAGTACGTTGGAACAAAATGCTAACTGATCCCCCACCCAAGGAATCACGGCGTGAGTTGCAATCTGATATTTTCCATTTTAGCAGGACTTGTGTCAGATAAACGTCAGCGGCGTGTCAACGTTGAAACATCGTAAGTCTTCCGTATCAAAGCAGTGAGGCAGCCTCTTCATCTACCATCCAAAATAGATGCCCCGCTGTCGGCTGGATAATTTGCGCAGGCAGTACATCAGGTTGATATAGCCCTTTCAAAACCTCATGCAGCCGTTCAGCTTTGGCTTGTCCTGCCACCAAAAAGGCGACATTAGTGGCAGCATTAAGAGCGGGGGGGGTCAGCGTCAAACGCCATGTATCCAGTTTCTCCACAAAATGACCAATAACCCAGCGGTTCTGCTCATGAACAGCCGCCGTGCCGGGGAATAATGAGGCGGTGTGCCCATCATCCCCCATCCCAAGCAAAATTAAATCAAATTCGGGCAGGCTATTCCCGAAAAATATCCGCAATTGCTGTTCATATTCTGCTGAGGCTTGAGCAGGATCAATGTCGCCGTGCATGGGGTGAATATTTTCGGGTAACAGCGGCACATATTGCAACAAGGTCTCCCGCGCCATCCGATAATTGCTATCAGGATGATCTGGGGGCACACATCGCTCATCCCCCCAAAAAATATGCACATGCGACCACTCAATCTGGCTGGCATACGGCTCATGCGCCAACAAATTGAATAAAGCCTTAGGCGTTGAACCGCCTGAGAGGGCCACTGTAAAACGACCCTGCTCGGCAATAGCTGGTTTAGAAAGGGCAATGAACAGTTCTGCCGCCCCATGGGCAAGGCGATTGGCATCAGGATACCGACGGATTTCGCTCATTTTCTGTCTACTTCTCTCCCACCGTGTTCCCGTTCAGGTGTAACCACACCCGACCCCGACCCATCAATTCATCGGCTTCTTTCGGTCCCCAACTTCCCACCGGATATGTCATTAATGGCGGCGCCTTGGGCGATGTCTCCCAGCCGTGCAGCACGGGGTCAATGATTTTCCACGCATGTTCAATATTGTCACTGCGCGTGAACAAAGTAGCGTCCCCATTCAGGGCGTCATGCAGCAGGCGTTCATAGGCATCGGGGATGAGGCACTCACCAAATGCAGTGGCATAATCAAATTCCATCACTACTGAGCGTGTCAGGTGCGAATCAGGCATCTTAGCCTCAAAGCGCAATGACGCTCCTTCATTGGGTTGGATGCGAATGGAAAGCACGTTATTGGTAAAACCAGCATCATCGTCAGCAGCAGTTTCAAACATGCTGAGGGGCGGGCGACGGAACACGACATTAATCTCGCTCGTTTTGGCAGCCATCGCCTTACCCGAACGCAAATAAAACGGCACACCCTCCCACCGCCAATTATTGACATACAGTTTTAGGGCCGCAAAGGTTGGGGTTTGAGAATTAGGCGCAACCCCCTCTGTCCCACAATAGCCTTCATACTGTGCCCGTACCGTATCCTTGAGAGAAATCGGCGGAATAGCGGCAAACACCTTGGTCTTTTCATTTCGTAGTGCATCGGCATCTAGGGATGAAGGGGGTTCTTTCGTGACCAGTGCCAGCAGTTGCAATAGGTGATTTTGGAACATATCGCGCACTACACCCGACTGGTCATAATAGCCCGCCCGATGGCCTACATCAACCGTCTCCGCAACCGTGATTTGGACATGGTCAACATAATTACGATTCCAAACCGGCTCAAGAATGGTGTTGGCAAAGCGCAGGAACAAAATATTCTGGGCTGTCTCTTTACCGAGGTAATGATCAATCCGGTAAACCTGCTCCTCTTTAAATACCTTGTGCAACGCCCAATTGAGTTGTTGCGCCGACTCTAAATCGATTCCAAAGGGTTTTTCGACAATTAGTCGCCGCCAGCCATTCCGTTCATCGGCCATCTCTGTAATGCCAAGATTTTCAGCCGTTGGGATATACAGGGCGGGCGCGGTTGAAAGATAATACAGTCGGTTGGCTTTGTTATCTTCTAGGTCATTCAGAAACTTGTGCAAATCATGCACATCTTCGAGTTTAGTGCTGTCGCCCGCATGGTAGTAAATGGACTCGGCAAACTTAGCCCACTTTTTCTGGTTATAGGTCGCCGCGCTAAATTCCTTGACGCCTTCTTCAACCTTGCTACGAAAATCCTCATGTGAAAATGGCGAACGTGCCACCCCCACCACCGAGAACTTCTCTGGCAGGCGATGTTTCAAATAGAGGTTATATAATGCTGGAATGAGCTTGCGGTTGGTCAAATCACCCGAAGCGCCGAAGATGACAACTGTGGTATGCCGGGTTGTAGTCATGATGTATTATTTACCCTCGCCTAGTGCGTTTATTCGTGTTTTACCGCGTGCCCACCAAATTGATTCCGCATTGCCGCCAGCAACTTAGCCGAATAGCTATCTTCTTGACGACTGATAAACCGCATCAGAAGCGACATAATAATGACTGGGGCTGGCACATCTTGGTCAATGGATTCAAATACCGTCCAGCGTCCCTCGCCCGAATCCGCTACCCAGCCTTTGATACCGGGTAGCTCAGGGTCGGCTTTGAGCGCATTAGCCGTCAAATCCAACAACCATGAACGTACTACACTGCCATTCCGCCAAATTTCCGCAATCTGATGCAGGTCAAGATTAAATTCTTGCTTGGCCCGCATAATCTCAAAGCCTTCAGCGTAGGCCTGCATCAAGCCATATTCAATGCCATTGTGCACCATCTTTACAAAATGGCCTGATCCGCTTGGCCCCACATAGCCCCATCCCAGATCTGCACCGGGGGCGAGTGTTTCAAAAATCGGACGCAGTCGTTCGACAACTTCTTTCTCGCCGCCAATCATCATGCTGTAGCCTTCTTTCAGTCCCCACACCCCGCCGCTGGTGCCAACATCCACAAAATGCAATCCTTTGGCGGTCACGGCCTCAGCCCGACGCATCGTTTCCTTATAATTGCTGTTACCTCCGTCAATGATGACATCTCCGGTTGATAATTTTTCGGTCAGTGTCATCACGGTTTTTTCGGTGGGGTCACCTGCTGGAACCATCACCCAAACAATGCGTGGGGCATTCAATTTTTGTGCAACCTCGTCCAGTGTGCGTGCCCCAATCGCTCCTTCTGCTTCTGATGCTCGGATAGCGTCCTCGCTCAAGTCAAACGCAACCACTTCATGACCACCCTGCAACAGGCGTTTGGTCATGTTGGCCCCCATCCGCCCTAAACCCACCATTGCAATCTGCATAGCCGATGCTCCTTGAATCGTTGAGAATTGCTGAATTGCTATGTCGTCAACACTAATTGGACTCGGCTTCACCGCCGAATGTTACGTATCCGATCCGCCCCCGCTACAATCACTTCCGAAGCAATGCCAATGAAAAAGCCATGTTCGACAATTCCGGTGCGTGCTTTTATTTGGTCAGCCAGTTCCGCCAGCGCATCAGCCGAAGCGAGGGGAGGAAATTTGCAATCGAGTATGTAATTGCCTTGATCAGTCTTAAACCGCGACCCATCAGCCCCCATGCGGAGCTTGGGCTGCCCACCTAAGGCTTCCAAAAAAGCCAGATGCGTCGTCCAGCCAAACGGAATCACCTCAATCGGTAAGGCGAATCGGGTGCATAAGGCCGCGGAGAGTTTAGATTCATCTACCACAATAATCTCACGTTTACTCGCCTGTGCCACGAGTTTTTCGCGCAGCAAGGCCCCACCCCCGCCTTTTATGATTTCCAAATGCGGGTCAACCTCATCCGCACCATCAATCGTCAAATCCACTACTGGATGTTCATCTAGTGTTGTGAGGGGAATATGCAGATTGTGCGCTTCTGTTTCGATTTGTTGGGAACATGGCACACCTAAAATATTTTTAAGCGTACCGTTTTGAATGAGTACCGCAATGCGTCGGACAGCATGAATCGCCGTGCTGCCATGCCCCAATCCTACCACCATACCAGATTCCACTTGTTCAACAGCGCGTTCGGCTGCCTGTCGTTTCAATTCGTCAATATTTTGGCTCATATTTCCATAATCTTTTTGCATAACAAATTCAGTTCAGTATACTCCCCTCCAATCATTTGCCCAATGTCACAGGATACACCCTCATGAATTTACGCTCCCTCGGTACAACGGGTTTATCAGCCACACCCATTGGGTTAGGGTTGGCAGCCCTCGGCAGACCCGGTTATATCAATTTGGGCCATGCGGATGATTTAGAGCGCAATTATGAGAGTGCGGCTATGCAAAACCGTACCTATGAAGTATTGGATGCTGCATGGCAGGCTGGCATTCGCTATTTTGATGCTGCCCGTTCCTATGGCCGCGCTGAGGAATTTTTGGGCAATTGGCTCCACAGCCGTGCTATTCCCGTCGGGGATATAACCATCGGCTCGAAATGGGGCTACATCTATACGGCGGATTGGCAAGTCGAAGCCGAATATCACGAAATCAAAGACCACACCCTCCCCGTTTTGCAGCGCCAATGGATTGAGACACAAAACCATCTAGGTGATTACATCCAACTGTATCAAATCCACTCTGCCACCCTTGCAAGTGGTGTTCTAACCAACCGTGAGGTACTCAATAAATTAGCCCGCCTAAAAAGTCAGGGCATTAAAATTGGCCTCTCACTGAGTGGCCCTGACCAACCCGATACCCTCCGCACAGCGCTGGCAGTTCAAGTAGATGGCGGGTGCTTGTTCGATTGTGTCCAAGCGACCTACAACCTCCTAGAAATTTCGGCTGGCCCTGCCCTCCAAGAAGCTCATACTGCCGGAATGGGGGTCATTATCAAAGAAGCCCTAGCCAACGGTCGTTTGACCTCTCGCAATCCGGAATTTGCTGATCCCACGCATCCCTTGCCGCAACAAGCGACTCGCCTTCATACCACTTTGGATGCCCTATCCCTAGCTGCCGTTCTTAATCAATCATGGGTAGATGTTGTCTTAAGCGGCGCTGCCACGATTGATCATCTTGTCGCTAATTTAAAGGCCCTTGAGGTCGAGTGGGATGAAGAAGCGACTTATGAATTGGGCAAAATCACCGAATCGCCCTCCATTTATTGGAAACGACGAAAGACATTAGGTTGGAATTGAGTTAAACTTCCCACAAACTTCTTGAGAGTTATGGAGATTTAAAGTGGTTACAGCTGAAATTCACCCTGATGCGATTGCCGCGATTGTGCATGGGTATCATGGCGCTCCCTTTGATGTACTTGGCCCCCATAAAATTGATGAAAACACAGTCTCATTCCGGGCCTTTCGTCCAACCGTCAAAACGCTGCATTTACTGCTTGGGAGTCAGCGTATTCCCATGAATCGCCTTTGGGATGAAGGTTTTTTTGAAGTCACGGTCGCCACCAGTTGGCCCGGCCCTCATTATCAATTTGAAGCTGTGACCCATGACAACCGCACTGAAGTCTTTTCCGACCCCTATGCTTTCCCCGCCTATCTCAGCGACTTCGACCTCTACCTTCTCGGTGAGGGGCGTCACCTCAGCAGCTACGAAAAACTGGGTGCTCACCTAGTCGAAATTGAAGGCATCCAAGGCGTCCATTTTGCGATTTGGGCCCCCAATGCCTATCGGGTGAGCCTCATTGGGGACTTTAATGGTTGGAACGCTGCTCAACATCCCATGCAACGACATGGGGTCAGTGGCATTTGGGAATTGTTTATCCCCGGCCTCCAAGAAGGCGAAACCTATAAATTTGATCTGCGTTCACGCTTTAATGACTTTCATGCCGAAAAAGCCGACCCCTATGCGTTCGCCGCTGAACTCCGCCCCAAAACCGCCTCAGTGGTCGCCAATTTGGATAATTACCTATGGCAAGATAGTCAATGGATGGACAATCGCGCCAAACAAGACCCGTTGAAGTCACCCGTCTCAATTTATGAAGTCCATCTGGGTTCATGGCGGCGCAAAGAGGGTAACGAATGGCTGACCTATCGTGAATTAGCGGATGCACTTGTCCAATATGTCAAAAAGATGGGCTATACCCACATCGAACTCATGCCGGTTGCCGAACATCCTTTTGACGGCTCGTGGGGCTATCAGGTCACAGGCTACTTCGCCCCCACCTCACGTTATGGCTCCCCTGACGATTTTATGTATCTGGTAGACCAGTGTCACCAAAATAATATCGGCGTCATTTTGGATTGGGTTCCCGCCCATTTCCCCAAAGACGGACACGGCCTCGCCTATTTTGATGGAACGCATCTCTATGAACATGCCGATACCCGTAAAGGTGAACATCCCGATTGGGGCACACTGATCTTTAATTTTGGCCGCAATGAAGTCCGTAATTTTCTGCTGTCCAATGCTATTTTCTGGCTCAAAAAATATCACATTGACGGCCTACGAGTAGACGCAGTGTCCTCCATGCTCTATCTCGATTTTTCGCGCCAAGCGGGTCAATGGCTGCCTAATCAATTTGGGGGCCGAGAAAACATCGAAGCCATTCATTTCCTGCGCGAGGTCAACGAAATCGTCCACAGTGAATCCCCCGGCGTGTTGATGATTGCCGAAGAATCTACCGCGTGGCCGATGGTTTCACGTCCCACCTATATCGGCGGTCTCGGTTTCACCTTCAAATGGAATATGGGCTGGATGCACGACACCCTTGAATACCTCCAAAAAGACCCGGTCTATCGTCGCTATTCGCATAACCGCATTACCTTCTCATTATTCTATGCCTTCAGCGAAAATTTCGTTCTCTCCCTCTCCCATGACGAAGTGGTCCACGGCAAAGGGTCGCTAATTAACAAGGCTTCTGGCGATTGGTGGCAAAAATTTGCGACAGTGCGTTTGTTAGCGGGTTATCAATATACTCACCCCGGCAAAAAGCTGAATTTTATGGGGCAAGAAATTGGTCAATGGCGTGAATGGAGCGAAGAACGCAGTCTCGACTGGCATTTGCTGGAATTACCCACTCATGCCCGTCTCAATCAATGGATGATTGACCTCAATGTGTTCTACAAATCGCAACCCGCCCTCTATCAAAATGACTTTTCGCCCGAAGGTTTCCGCTGGATCGAACCAAACGACGCCGACCAAAGCGTGTTCACTTACATTCGGTTCGCCGATGATAAGTCGGATTTTATTGTCGTCGCCTGTAATTTTACGCCTGTCCCACGTTATAACTATCGTATGGGTGTTCCTGAAGCCGGATATTACAGAGAGGTATTGAACAGCGATGCTGGGATTTATGGTGGCGGTAATCTAGGCAATTATGGCGGGGTCAATAGCCAAGAACAGACTTCGCATGGTTTCCCCCACAGCATCAGCCTGACGATCCCACCCCTAGGCATACTCATTCTGAAATTGGCAAAACCCCAACCAGCGACTAAACCCGCTAGCAAGCCGCCTAAATCCAAGCCACCTAAAGGGAAAGTGGAGTGAGCCAACCCCAGTATCATGACCTTGGCATCTTTAGCGATTGGGTCAACGAAGCAGCGCGGCAACAAAGCCTTTTCCCAATAGCCGACCCCGGCCCAGCTACCCAACAGCGTGTGCGCGAAGTGCTCGGTTTTTGTGAAGGTAATGAAACCCCATTAGGCGCTGAGGTCAACCACCAATGGGAAAAAGATGGCCTAGTGGGTGAAGCCATTTCATGGTCAGTCGGCTACGGGCCACGCACTGAGGCTTGGTTGTTAAAGCCAGCCCATGCCAAAGACCCATTACCGGGAATTGTTGCCCTCTATGAGCATGGCGGATTCAAATATCTGGGCAAGGAAAAAATCGCTATTGGCCCAACCGATCCACTACCCTTTATGCCAAATTGGTGGGATAAGTATTATGGCGGACGGCCCTTTGCCAATGCCCTCGCCCATGCAGGGTTCGCCGTACTCATTCATGATCCCTTTTTGTGGGGTAGCCGCCGATTTCCTCAGAATGTAATGCCAGAATGGACAGCCCAAGCTTTCACAGGGCTGCAAGACAGTAATTGGTTAAACTATGGCATCCCTTATGAAATCGGCCTCTATAACTTTGCCGCCTCACAGCATGAGCATCAAATTGAAAAACTCTGCACGGTTTTAGGAACAACGCTCGCTGGTGTGGTCAGTCATGAAGATCGCATCGCTGTCAACTATCTACGCTCGCGGCCCGATGTGGACGCCCGTCATATCGGCTGTGTGGGGTTATCTGGAGGAGGGGCACGCGCCGCACTGCTGCAAGCCACTCATCCGCATATGCACGCCACTGTGGTTGTCGCAATGATGGCCTCCTATGCTGAAATGCTTAATCGCGATGTCACCCGCCATACATGGTTGCTTTTTCCAAAGGGCTGGTCAAGATTTGGCGATTGGCCGGATTTAGCAGCTTGCCGTGCCCCGTCGCCCTTATTGGTTCAATACAATCTCGCTGATGAGCTTTTTGCACAGGAAGCAATGCAAGCCGCCCATGACCGTCTCACCCACCATTACCAAACGGTCGGGTGCGCCGAAGCGTATCAAGGCGAATTTTATGCTGGGCCACACAAATTCGATCTAGCTATGCAGCAATCTGCTTTTAAGTGGTTAGCAACCCAATTAAAATAATTCAAGTTTGGGGTTTGTACAAAAGGCGCGGACAAAAAAGGCGATATGGGATATATCTCATCGCTGAGACATGGAGGGAGAGTGTTTGGCCCTCACAACCACCGATAACCCACATCTATCGGCCCGCACTTTTTTATGTGCTTTATGAGGCATGGGCAAAAAAGCTGACATGGGAGAATGTCATCCCCCTTTGCCGCTCGGGACATCCCATACAATTGCTGTATGAGAGAGGGACTCGAACCCTCGAAGGCTTCTGCCAGATGATCCGATAACCCACATCTATCGGCCCATGCCAAACATAAATTCTGAGGGTGGTACAGGCAAAGGATCGCATCTAGGAAACGCTCTGCCATTGAGCTATCGGCCCGTGTGATTGATGGGCCGAGCAGGATTCGAACCCGCAACCTTTCAATTATGAGTTGATAACCTAGCCACTACGGCCCGTACCACATCTGTGTCAGGTGAGAGGGTGTGGGCAAAAAAGCGACATTGGATGATTTTTCCTGCTATCGTCCACTCAGCCACAGCGTTGAGTTACCCCAACACTGGAAGGATTCGAACCTTCGATAGAACCCAAAGGCTCTATAGGGGGTTTGCAGCCCGATAACCAATATCTGTCGGCCCACACCATCGGTTATTCGATTGTTAAAAACCAGTGCAGACAAAAAGTTGCATATGGGTAAACCTTCACCAGTTGCCTAGTGAAGTCCCACCACCATGAGTTTAGGGGTGGTGGTCTGGAGTCGAACCATTGTTAACCGATAACCCACACACGTCGGCCCGCACCGATTTCTAAAAGTGCTCTGTTTTTGAGGATGCAGACAAAGGAGCGTGGCTGGGAGTCGTGCTCTAGCCATTGAGCTACTGATTCCGAAAAATCAGGTGGGATTCGAACCCACAACCCCGTCGTTATCAGCGATAACCCAATCACAACGGCCCACATCTTCAAATGATTCAATTTCCAGAGTCTTGGAGTGATAGAGTCTGACTAGACCGAAATCTACAAAGGCACTATCACTCACTGCTCTGCCGCATAAAATCTTGGTTAAGCCTAGCCTTCTTTCTTGCCAAGAAAGCGCATCGGGCCATGAAACCAACATTTGTTGTGGCCTATCTTAGATTTTTAGGGTGGTGCAGGCAAAGGTTGTAAATGGGAGGTTGATTCGATTTGGAGTCGAGAACCCATCTACAGCGGCCCACACCATCAAAACGGGCAAATTTAGGATGCACTAGACATGGATGTTCCTTTTGATTTACAGTCTTACATGCATCCCTGCAAGACTGGGGAACTTAGAAGGAGATTGATAACCCATGTGCAACGGCCCATCTTGATTTAGTTATAATCCTAAACCCCGCCTCGTGCAAAATCCGCAATCAAGGCCGGAGCCGAAGCATCGAAACCAACCATATCCAACATCCCCGCGTCATTCGGATCAGCGATAGTAAACCCATTCGACACCATCCCGACAACAACTAACTTCGCAGGAATTGCCATCTTCTCACGATACTGATTTAGGGCTTGAACCGGGTGTAACTGTGGATTCGCCCACGTCTCATTATCCGTGTAGACCACAAACGTGTCCACTGCAATTTTCTTTTCCATCGCATACAGCATTGGTTGTGCACAGTCCGTCCGACCAAAGGGCAGTCCATTCGTCATATTGACCACATCCGTCAAGCGCATCCGTGCCGAGATATTTAATGGCACGATCTTGTCTTGGAACGAGATTACTGTGTAATTCGGTTCAGACCGGGCTGTGACCATCGCCATCGCCGCGCTACCTTCCCGCGGTGTCAACCCCGGCACACCCGCCACCATCCCGCTCGACATCGAACCCGATACGTCTAACGCCAACATAATCCGTTTGTTGGTCGGCTCGACATTTTTGAAGGCCAACTCAAACGCCTTATCGAGTGCGTCCAAGATACGGGGGGTAGGCATCCATCCACTCTCGCCCGATTTTTCAGTGGCGACATACCCCCGACGATTGACTTTCCCTTTGAGCGCGTATCCCAGCGAATAGGCCCGCAGCGCAATGAGAACCGCAATCGGGTGGACTCGTGCCTTCTGCAGCAAATCCGCGTTGGTCAGGCGTTCCACTACCACATTTTCGGCCTCGCTGAGTGGCTTCAGCAATCCAATCCGCGACATCAACCCCAAGTTTCGGATGAGGGCCGTCATTGGCATTTTGGTCAACAGCGTCGCCCATACATCGGCATCATTCAGCCATTGGGTTGGCAGAGCCTCACGCGGCAGATCATAGGCTTCAATCAATTGAACTACAGTTTCGACATCGGCAGCTTTTTGGACTCGTTCAAACGCCCAGATAAACGCAAGGGCTTTATCTTCCGGCGCATTTAAGGCCTCGGCCCATTCCAACGGATTCGCCATTGCCTCACCAGATGCAATCGCGCCATTTTCTTTGGGTTTGTACGTCACCCATTTAAAAATTGCGCCTTGTGTGTCGTTGACAGGCATCGGGTGAGCCAACCGAAGTGTATCGGTGTGCGACCAACCGTTGCGTTGACGATATTTCACTAGCTGATAGGCCAGCGAACGATTATCCATCGCCTTGTACCAACCACCTACCGCCCGACGCAACCCACGTCCCCAACCACGCATCCCATTGACCAGTTCGGCAAAGGTGAACAAATGCGTTCCTGTACGGCAGACTTCGGGCAGTGCATTAAATGCGGCTTGCCGGGTAGCCTCGTCGCCTTTGGTAACGGCCAACACCAGTGCAAAAATGGCTGGGTCGTTTTTGGGCGCACGGCCTTCTTGAGAAATCGTCACGATTTCATTAACCGCGCGGACACCGTCCTCTTGGATACACTTCAGGACATTATTCGCATTTTCCAGTGTTAATGTACGCTCACTGGCATAATACGACCCGCCCTCGCTCCCCAAGATGAGGAACCGACGCAAGCGCCCCCACTCGTCAACCGCCCAGCTATACCCACCTGCCGAATTTGCAACCTGCGTTGTCTCCGGCAGAGGCGCACTTTGCGGTGTGGGTTCTTTAGTGATTAGGTGTGTCAAATATTTCTTCATCACCGCACCGCCTTTACATAAACTGTCTGAGGGGTGGGCAAAAATGGCATTTGGGAGCAAACATCGCTTTACCTTAACAGGGTAATGATAACCCAAATACATCGGCCCGCCAGAATTCATGATATAACAAAACATATCTAAACGTCAATAAGTATTTTTAAGGTTCATTATAGTTCAAAGTATCATAATATTGTCAATCAAGGGACAGCAACCCGTCAGGTGAGCACCATTTTTTTTATCCCCATCGCACGTTATGATTTGCCCCCGTCATTTGGGTCTATGGGAAATAATCTGAGGTATGTATGAAACAGCGCGGATTTTGGTTGATGTTGACTGTGGTATGTCTGATAATCCTTTTTGTGGCTCTCCCAACGGCATGGAGCAGTCCAACCCGCCAATCCGCCGCTACGCCAACTTCGACAGCTACCGTTTTTGCTGAGGCATTGAACCCGGATGCTCGAATCCGCAACCAGCCCAATATAGATGGGGAGATTGTCACCCTTATTCAACCCGGTGAATCCTACCCCGTGCGCGGCTATTATTTTGAATGGCTGTTAATTGAATATCCGTCCTCACCCAATGGTTATGCGTGGGTGCATGAAAGCGTTGTGGCGCTGACAGGTGATCCCACTGGCCTGCCTCAAATTGATCCCGCAGCCTTACCTTCCACCCGTCCACCAACCGTTGCCCCCAGCGAGACCCCTGTCGAAAATGCAGCGGCTATCACGACTACGCCTACCACCGAACAACCGATGATTACTTTGACCCCCACTGCGACCATTGCCGGCCTTGATTTTACAAGTCTGCAACGCGACATTTTGACCTATTTGGCTTCACGTGGCATCGTCTATAATGGCCCCAACAGTGTTGTTTCGGTCTACGTGCAAGATTTAAAAACCGGCGCGGCGATGGGCATTCAGGAAAATGTACTGCAAAACGCCGTCAGCACCGCCAAAATCGGGGTGATAGCCAACTACTTCCGCTATATCTATCAGCCACCCAATCAAGATATGGAGTTTCGTCTTGCTGCGACGGTGATTTGTTCGTCGAATGCCAACGCCAACGTCTTAATGGAATCTACCGACCCCGTTGACCCCTTGAATGGCATCCGCCGCACCTCCGATACTTTTTGTCAGGGGGGAGCAACCAATACTCTCATAGATCGCCATTTCTGGATTGGTGACGCTGGGGATGGGGCGGTGCCCTTAGATTATTATGCTTCAGTGGGTTCGACCCCTTGCCCCGCCGATGCCGCCAGTCCGGTGGATACCTCGGTCAGCGCCGTAATTGACCCGCAGTTGCATACCACCGCCGCCGATATGGGCCATTTCCTAAATCAGCTTTATCAGTGTTATGAAACTGGCACGGGCCTAGCCCAAATTTTCCCCGATGAAATCACCCAGACTGAATGCCAGTGGATGATGAATTTGCTATTCGGCACCAACTTCAACCATATGATGGAACTCGGCGTGCCAGAAGGTGTGAAGATTGCCCATAAAGTGGGATACGGGGCAGAGGCAGCAGGCGACGCAGGTATTGTCTTCTCCCCCAACCGTGATTACATTCTGACCGTCTACATCTGGGATGACCGCCTCGACAATTTTGATTCCTATGCATTAGCCCGCTGGCTGGCGATTGGCGAGATTTCACGTTTGGTCTACAACTTTTTTAATCCCGATGCCCCCCTTGCTATTATCCGGCCTCCGTCCAATTCAACGGGTGGATCAGCCTGTGTGCTCCCCAACGACCGCGATGCTATTGACCTCAACGACCTATCAGTTGGGCGCTTTGATGCACAGGGCAACCCACTGTCTACCGCCTGCTACGATTGGCCCAACTGTCGCGCCTTTGAGGGTTGGACACAATGAGTAACTATGTTGGCACGTGGGGACTGTATTCGTGGTTTCGGGAAAATGGGGAACACCTTCTTCATCCAGACGAGCGTAGTGATAAAGCCTATGAAAACTACTATGGAAGAGTCTTTTTCTGCTCAGGCGAAACCGAGGACGGTTATCTGATTTTAGATTTTGCCAGCACGCAATATCGTGTTAGGCCAGATATATATCAAGTTGCGCCGACACCACCATTCAAATTTGGGGATAAAGTACGGTACAAAACAAAACCGGAACGGGTTGGGATTATTCTCGGCCTCAATTGGCATTTCAAACGCGGTGAACCAATGTACACTCTCATTATCGAGGGCAAAAGAGCCAAAAAAATCTACTATGCCGCTGATTTGGAATTGATAGAGGATGATTAGTTCTATACTTACCCGCTTCCGAAAATACCAGAACAATAAAGTTCGACCCAAGCCGAACAGATATATAGGAACGTGGGGATATTATTCTTGGAGAACTGAGAACGGTGAAGAACTGATACACCCAGATGACCAACACTTTGTGCGATCAAATCCGGCGACATTCTCCAATCGCGGTTTTTACTGCTCGGAGGTGACAAAGGATGGTTACCTAATTTTGAACTTTGCCAATAAACAATATCGTGTAAAACCCGATCTATACCGAATTATGCCCGACATCATTCCATTCAAATACGGTGATATGGTTAGATATAGAGCAAAACCAGAGCGTACAGGAACTATCGCTGGGTTTATTTATCACGCCAAACGCCATGAGCCATTTTATTTTCTAATGATTGAGGGCAAAATGGCTAAAAAAAGATATTATGCCGAAGATATCGAATTGATGAATGACTAAGGTGATTAGTTAAGCCGCCCAAATCTACCTCTAGGGTAAAAAACCACCTCTGGGTTATACTCATCTCCGCGTGCTGCCCGTCGCCCACGTAACATTTCGTCTATCTCGACTGTCCAATCTATGGGCACGTCACTGTCAACTATGAGGAGTCCCCTTTCTTGACCACTCAATCACTTGATAACCGCGCAATCAATACCATTCGTTTTCTCGCAGTAGACGCCGTACAAAAAGCCAATTCAGGCCACCCCGGTTTGCCAATGGGCGCAGCGGCAATGGCCTATGTGCTGTGGACACGCTTCCTCAAACATAACCCTACCAATCCCAAATGGCCCGACCGTGACAGGTTTGTGCTTTCCCCCGGTCATGGTTCCATGTTGCTCTACGCTCTGCTGCACCTAACCGGCTATGATTTATCCTTGGATGAACTCAAAAATTTCCGTCAATGGGGCAGCAAAACCCCCGGTCATCCTGAATATGGACACACCCCCGGCGTCGAAACCACCACTGGCCCACTCGGTCAGGGTTTTGGCAATGCTGTCGGGATGGCCGTTGCCGAGGCCTTCCTCGCCGCCCATTTCAACCGCGAGGGGCATAACATTGTCGACCACTACACCTATGCCATTGTCAGCGACGGTGACGTGATGGAAGGCATTGCCCAAGAAGCCGCCTCACTTGCTGGACATCTCAAACTCGGCAAACTGATTATGCTGTACGATGACAACCGTATCACCCTTGCTGCGCCTGCCGATGTCACCTTTACCGAAGATGTACCCAAACGCTTCGAAGCCTATGGTTGGCACACCCTCCGTGTGGAGGATGGCAACGACCTCGATGCTATCACCGCTGCTATCCAACTGGCCCAAAAGGTGACCGATAAGCCTACACTGATTAGTGTCCGCACCATCATTGGCTATGGTAGCCCCAAAAAAGCAGGCACCTACCACGCACACGGCTCACCACTTGGCCCCGATGAGGTCAAGGCTAGTAAAGAAAATTTAGGTTGGCCGCTTGAACCAGATTTCCTGATTCCCCAAGATGTACGGGCCTATTTCCTTGGAGCCGTCGAACGTGGCAAAGCCGCCGAAGCTGAATGGCATCATAAATTTGACGCCTATGAAGCCGCCTATGCCGATCTCGCAGGTCAATTCAACCGTGCCCAAGCGGGTCAGCTACCCGATGCATGGGATTTTGATATTCCCAAATATGGCCCCAATCCCAAAGGCGCTGCCACTCGCAACGCCTCCGGTCAAATTTTGAATGCCATTGCCAAACGAGTCCCAACCTTTATGGGAGGCGATGCTGACCTTGCCGAAAGCACCAAGACCCTGATTGATGGTGAGGGTAATTTCGGGGTAGATGGTTTCGGTCAGCGCAATCTGCGTTTTGGCATCCGGGAACACGCGATGGGTTCAATCGCCAACGGCCTAGCCCTGCATGGCGGCATTACCAAGCCCTACACCGCCACTTTCTTAGTTTTCTCGGATTACATGCGTCCCGCCATCCGCCTTGCCGCGTTGTCTGGTATCGAACCAATTTTCATTTTCACCCATGACAGCATCGGCCTTGGTGAAGACGGCCCAACCCACCAGCCCGTAGAGCATCTGGCCGCCCTACGCACCATCCCCAATAGCATCGTTTTACGCCCTGCCGATGCCAATGAATCTGCCGCCGCGTGGAAAGTTGCAATGGAGCATAAGGGTGGCCCGGTCACGCTGGTCTTTACTCGCCAAAATGTCCCGATTTTGGAGCAACCCGCCGTCTGGGAGGGTGTGCCAAAGGGTGGTTACATTCTGTCCGATTCTGATGGCAAACCGGATGTCCTGCTGATGTCCACTGGCTCAGAAGTCCAGTTGATTTTGAAGGCCCAAGAGCTACTCGCTGCCGAGGGCATCAAAGCGCGTGTGGTCAGCATCCCCTCAATGGAATTATTCGAGGCTCAGGGGGCGGCTTACATCCAATCCGTTCTACCAACCACTGTCAAAGCGCGTGTTGCCATTGAGGCGGGTGTTAAACAGGGCTGGCAAGAATATTTACAGGGTGGTTCCTTCATCGGCCTCAATCGGTTTGGTGCATCCGCCCCCTATGAGCAAATTTATCAACACCTTGGCATCACTACTGAAGCTGTCGTCGCCGCCGCCAAACAGCAAGTCGCGCAGCAAAAAGCATAAATCGAATTTTGTAGGGGTGGGTCTCAGGCCCGCCCTGTTATTCATCAGGAGCAACACTCTATGACAGGCAATCCCCCTGTAGATGTCCAAAACTTTGGACAAAGCATTTGGTACGACAATATCAGCCGTCAACTCATCCAAAATGGCGAAATCAAACGCATGGTGAATGAAGATGGCGTGCTGGGTATGACCTCTAACCCGACCATTTTCGAGAAGGCCATCGCCAACTCTACGCTTTATGACACCGCCATTGCCCAAATGTTGGATTCCGATGCCAACACCATTTTTGAGGCATTAGCCAAAGACGATATTCGCGCCGTCGCCGACATCCTCCGCCCCATCTTTGACCGTACCAATGGTGAGGATGGTTACATCAGTTTGGAAGTTTCCCCCCTCATCGCGAACGACACTGCCACTACTGTGCGTGAAGCCTTCCGCCTATTCGAAATGGTGGATCGCCCCAACGTCATGATTAAAATCCCTGCCACTGATGCTGGCCTCCCTGCCATTGAGGAAGTCATTGCAGGTGGCGTCAATGTCAACGTCACCTTGATTTTCTCGGTGGAATACTATAAACGGGTGACCGAAGCCTATATTCGTGGTTTGGAACAGCGCCTTGCCAAAGGGCAGGATGTCAAAAACATTGCTTCAGTTGCCAGCTTTTTCCTCAGTCGCATTGACTCAATGGTGGATCAGCAACTCGATAGCAATATCCGTTCCGCACAGGGCCGTTCCTTAGAGCGTGTCGCTGCCAACCGCAAATTATTGGGCACGGCGGCTATCTCGAATGCTAAACTCGCCTACCGCGAATTTAAGCACATTTTCGAAGGGGCGCGTTTTAAGAAATTGCGTGAGGCGGGTGCTCAAGTTCAGCGACCTCTTTGGGCCAGCACCAGCACCAAGAACCCGGCCTATCCCGATACCATGTATGTGGACACCTTGATTGGCGCTCACACCGTCAACACCGTGCCACCAGAAACATTAGTCGCCTTCAAAGATCATGGCACTGCCGCCAATACCCTCGAACAGGATATTGATAAAGCTGCTGAAATCATGGACATGCTGGCGGAAGTCGGCATTGAAATGGAAATGGTCACCAACAACCTGCTGCTCGATGGGGTCGAAAAATTTGCCGCCTCCTACAATGGCCTTATGGAAGCCATCGAAGGCAAGCGCAAGATGCTCAAAGCGGGCATTATCAAACGCCAATCGGGGGTCGTTGGTCAATATGAACCCGATGTGCGTGAAGCAATGGATCACCTGAAGGATGCCCCTAAACAAATTTGGGAGCGCAACGCCGCATGGTGGAAACCCGAACCCGCCCATGTTGAGGTTATCAACAACCGCCTCGGCTGGCTGGCGATTGCCATTGATGGTCGTATTGACCGCTCCCGCCTGTACGACCTCAAAGCCAAAGCCCATAACAATTGGAAACACGTTGTCCTGCTCGGCATGGGTGGCAGCAGTCTTGCCCCCGAAGTATTACGCAAATCGTTTGGTCACCAAGCGGGGTATCCTGACCTCCTTGTTCTCGACAGCACCGTGCCTGCCACCGTCCAGCGTATCGAAAGCCAGATTGACCCCAAACAGACGGTGTTTATCGTCGCCAGCAAATCTGGCACGACCATCGAAACCTCGGTCATGTTCGATTATTTCTATGACAAGCTGGTCAAATTGGTTGGTGCGGATAAGGCAGGTCAGCATTTTATCTCAATTACTGACCCCGGTAGCGAACTTGTGACCCTCTCGCAACAGCGCAAAGTCTATGCTGTTTTCGAAAATCCCGCTGATATTGGGGGACGCTATTCTGCCCTCAGCTATTTTGGCCTTGTGCCAGCCGCGCTTTTGGGCCTCAATCTCGACACCTTTTTTGCCCGGGCCGAGCGTATGACCGACGCGATTGATAAATCTGTCGCCTATAAATACAATCCAGCCCTGTGGTTGGGTGCAGTCTTGGGCACGATTGCCCAAGAAGGTCGTGACAAAATCACCATTATCGCTTCGCCTCAAATCGAGAGTTTTGGCGATTGGGCCGAGCAATTAATTGCTGAAAGCACAGGCAAAGAGGGTGTTGGTTTCTTGCCTGTGGTCGGCGCGACTGTCGGTCATCCCCACGATTACGATGATGATCGAGTAATCGTCTATATGCGTCTTGACGACGACCCCAGCTTGGACGGTCAGGTACAACAATTACGCGAGGCGGGTCATCCAGTCTACTTGCTCGAATTGCAAGACGCCTATGACTTAGCGGGCGAGTTTTTGCGCTGGGAATTTGCGACGGCGGTCATGGGCCAGATGTTGAAGATTAACCCCTTCGACGAACCCGATGTCACATCCGCCAAAAAAGCGACCAAGGCCCTACTGGATATTTATCAAAAAGAAGGCCGTTTCCCCGTCGAAAAACCTGTCATTTCCGAAAGTAGCGTCGCCCTCTATGCCGATACCCGTACTGGCGAAATGCTCAATCGCATATGCACCCAGCGCCAATATGATGTCAGCAATCTTGCCGGTATGTTGGCAGCGTTTATAAGTCTAGCCCGTTCAGGTAACTACTTTGCGCTGTTGGTCTATATGGACGCCAGTGACGACAACGAAGCGACTCTTGAAACCATCCGCCGCCGCCTGCGCCACACCACCCGCCGTGCCGTGACCTTGGGGTATGGCCCACGCTATCTGCACTCTACTGGGCAATTGCATAAGGGCGGAGCGAACAATGGCGTGTTTATCTTGATTACGGTGGACGACAACGCCGAACTGCCCATCCCCGGCCAACCGTTGAGTTTCAGCATTTTGAAACAGGCCCAAGGGCTAGGTGATTTGGAAACCCTGCGCCAGCGCCACCGCCGTGTGGTTCGCTTGCACATCTCCGGTGATGTAAAATCCGGCCTCCAAAAAATCATGGAAGCCATCGAAGCCACTGAGGCGAAGCTGATTTAAAAGCAAAATCTCTGGGGGTGAGAATCTCTTGCCCCCAATTTCTGAATTTAGTTCTTGGAGAGTTTATGCTCAATGGGGCAATCGGAACTAGAAAAGTATTTCAATTTGTATTCCACCAACTTGACTAGAGTTAGGGAAGCGCTAGGCTCTCAATTACACGTTGAACCAGCAATTGATGGGATAATGTTTTGTCCTATTTGTTTGCGAATTTTCTCCTGTGAAGATTTACAAAGTGGGGATTTGACCCTCGAGCATGTTCCGCCTGAAAAACTTGGAGGCAAGATACGCACAGTAACATGTAAAAAATGTAACAATGACAATGGCACCTTATTGGATAGCCATTTGATCCGGAAAGTACAATTAGACGGTTTTTTTGCTGGAACCTCGCAAAGCCCAATTGATGTAGAGGTAGATATAAGTGATTCAATTCGTATGCCTGTAAATCTGTTTCACGATCAGCATTCCAATTTCACAATTGTTCCGCCACGTAAAATTCAAAAAAAGCAGTCTCATCTTGTGGAAGCTTTCACTAAGCAAGTTACCGAGGGGAAAGTACAAAAAGTACATATACGTGGTCGAGCCTATAAAAACTTCAACGTCAACAAAGCCTTACTCCGTGTTGGATATCTTTGGGCATTCAGCGTTTTTGGTTATGGATTCATCATTGGGCCTAATTTAAAGGAAATTCGAAGTCAAATTCGAGAAATGTCACAGCCTGTTCAATCTCCCACTTGGAGTAGCTTAGAGTACGATATTCCTGATAAGTTTCTAGGGATCAACGTTATCAAATCTCCAAAAGAAGCCTTGGCCTTTTTTGTAGTTTTTGATTGCAAAGTTCAAGGCCATACTAGTCGTTATGGGGTGATGTTACCCGGATTTGATGAGCCGGGGTTAGATATATATCAATGGTTGGCAGAACACGAAAGGCAAATTTTTGCTTTTGAAGTCCATCCTCTCATTGGTGCACTAGAGATACTGGATTTCAATAAACATCCTTTAGCCGCCCAAGAAATATGGCAAATGCTCAAACAAATTACCCAGTAAAGCTTTCGCCCATAGCCATACCATTTCCTGTATCAACCCCAAATCCTCTACCAACTGTACTACTCGCCAAACAACCTCGCCCCACTATCCACAACGATCTCCCGCCTGTCCAATCGCTCTTGAAAGGTCTTTTTCCAGCTCACACCTAATGCAGGGCAGGCCATCAATCCTGCCAATACCTCCCAGTCGTTTTTATCCTGATGCATTAAGCGATTCGCCTCGGTGATTGTCCATTGTGGATAGGGCTGGTCGAGCCACTCAAAATCTTGCCCCGCTTCAACAATCCCCTCTTCCAAAACCCGAAAATACCAGCCTGTCGAGCCAAAAGTTTGCACCTGCACCGCTAAATCTTTAATACCCCACCGCCGCGCCAATTTCCAACACGGTTGACGGGGCTGAGACACCTGCACCGTCGCTGTCCCAATACGAAAAGTATCCCCAATAGCCACTTCCGATTCTAGCAATCCTGTTATCGTAAAATTCTCACCAAAACCGCCATACGGCATGTCTGGTAAGTCGAGTTTTTCACGCCAATAGGGATAATGCTCGGCTGCAAATGTATTCGCCGCCTTATCCACTCCACCATGATGCTTCAAATCAGTTTGGGCATCGCCTGCCAGATTGACTTTGTTCAATTGTACAGGGCCACTGATGGGGCCTTACAAATACTAGTTCGCCAAACCTCTCCATCAGGCATCGTATATTCTTGCGGCTGACCCACTTGAATAGACAGCAATTTAGGCATGGCATCTTCCCCTTTGAGATTTCATCGAAGTACCTATAAGATTATGCCAATTATAAAGGCTTGCTAATTGACAAGATAATGGAATTTCAGCGATGACCATCATCACCAGCCCCCAAAACCCCAAAATTAAATATGTCATCGGCCTGCGTGATCGCCGTGAACGTCTCCAAAGTGGACTCGTGTTGGTTGAGGGTCATGACGAATTATCCCTTGTGCTGGCAAGTGGTATCACCCCCGCCGAGCTATTTTTCTGTCCGGCCCTGTTCCGTGACCCTGCCGAACACAATTTATTAGACCACCTAGCCCAAACCCGCCTAGTTGAAGTAGATGAGCGTGTTTTTCAAAAAATCGCCTATCGCGAAAACCCCGACGGCTGGTTAGCAACTGTGCCCCTACCGCAAAAATCGCTCGACCAATTAACCCTCAGCCCCTCCCCATTTATCATCATCGCCGAGGGGGTTGAAAAACCCGGTAATCTAGGGGCAATGCTCCGTACCGCCGACGCCGCCGGGGTGGATGCTGTTATCGCCTCTGATCCCTTGACTGATTGGGGCAATCCGAATGTCGTCCGCGCCAGCAAGGGCACATTATTTACTGTGCAGGTGTCCGAGGGTCGCCATGCTGAAATTGTGAGTTGGCTTAAAGCGCGTGGGATTCAAAGTGTGGTCGCCACCCCTGACGCAAATCTGCCCTTTACCCAAGCGGATTTTACTGAACCAATCGCCATTGTCATGGGTACTGAGCACGAAGGTGTCAGTGAGGCATGGCTAAACGCCGCCGACGTTGCCGTAAGCATCCCCATGTTTGGCAAAGTCAATTCGCTGAATGTCTCCGCCGCCGCCGCCTTGATGATGTACGAGGTCATTCGCCAACGCCGCTCTTAAATTACCACCAACCGATTGATTATGAACTTATGTTCTATTTTTATCCCTTATATGCGCCGAAGTTGAATCCGTTACCGTGGTAACGGATTTATAACTCTCATACATAGAACACGCGGTCTAATTTTTACTTTACCTTTGTATTGAATCCCTCTCTTTTTCCCATCGCACAAATGTCGCGGGTTGCAATATCCGCCCCGCGCTTTTCTCAATTAATTCCGCTGTGCCAGCTTCGATAGTCCCTCCCCAACCCGCGACCGTCTTCCCAACGGCCCGTTGCAAATCAGGTAACTCAGCTTGGGTCGTATAAGCCGTCAAAATCATAAACAAGGGCTGCCCTCCCCACAACTGCTGACATCCCGCCAACAAGCGCGGCAACGAGTCGGCAAACTTCCAAATTTCCCCTTTTGGCCCATGCCCAAACGGTGGGGGATCGAGCAAAATCCCTTCATAGTGGCTATCTCGCTTGACTTCACGCTCTACATATTTGATAGCATCCTCCACAATCCACCGAATCGGCTTATCGGCCAATCCTGCCAATGTTTGATTTTCCCGCCCCCATGCCACTGTTGGCTTGGAAGCATCCACATGCGTCACCTGTGCCCCAGCCTGCGCCGCAAAAAGGGATGCAATCCCTGTATACCCAAATAAATTCAAAACGCGGATCGGGCGGTCAGCATTTTTGATGAGTCGTGTCATCCAATCCCAATGCACCGCCTGTTCAGGAAACACCCCCATATGTCGAAAGGGCGTCGGGCGAGCATAAAATTGAAGTTCCCGATAGTGCATCACCCATTTTTCTGGCAGTGCTTGGCGAAATTCCCATTGCCCATCCTGCGGAGGGTTTAATTTAAATTGGGCATGAGCACCTGCCCACTCGGATTTAGGCAGGGCAGGTCGCCATTTTGCTTGGTCGTCTGGGCGTACTAACCGATAGGGGCCGAACTGTTCCAATTTGAGACCATTCCCGCTGTCTAGCAGTGTATAGTCTGTCCAGTCAGGGGAGGTAAGGGCTAAGAGTGGGGTAGATGGCATGAATTGAAAACCTTTTCTTGATTGCAATAACGCGAAAGTGTCTTGACATAGCCTTTCTTGAATGATACTATTTTACTCTCTAAACGCGATCCCAACCCCAGATACCCCTGCTTGACAGGGCAATGCTCTGGGAATTGAGTGAAGTACATACGATTTGAGGCTGCCGAATCTTACGACGAGGTGGCCTCAAATCGTGCCAAAACGGGATGACAGTCATAGAATTCGGAGATTGGAATGCCAACGATTAACCAACTGGTACGCAAAGGCCGTACCCCGAAGAAAAAGAAGAGCACCGCTCCGGCGCTGCAATATACTTTTAATTCTTATTCGCAGAAACGGACTCAACAGCCCAAGGGCGCACCGCAAAAACGCGGCGTCTGCACGCTGGTTCGTACCATGACCCCCAAGAAGCCAAATTCGGCCTTGCGTAAGGTGGCCCGTGTGCGCCTCACCAATGGTATCGAAGTGACGGCTTACATCCCCGGTGAAGGTCACAGTTTGCAGGAACACAGTGTCGTGCTCGTGCGCGGTGGCCGTGTGAAAGACCTGCCCGGTGTGCGCTATCACATTGTGCGTGGTTCGCTGGATACCGATGGTGTCAAAAATCGCCAGCAAGCCCGTAGTAAGTATGGCGCCAAGCGGCCCAAGTCTAAGTAATTTTTTAGTAGACGGGAGTAAACCCAACTATGTCACGTCGTTCTAGACCTGCTAAACGTCCTGTGCTGGCCGATAGCAAGTATAACAGCCTCGCCATCACGATGTTTGTCAATCGGATGATGATGCAAGGCAAACGCAGCACGGCATTGACCATTATGTATGACGCGCTGGACCTTGTTGAACAGCGTGCCAAAAAGCACCCGATGGAAGTTTTTGAACAAGCCATGCGGAATGTGGCCCCGGCTGTCGAAGTCAAGCCCCGCCGCGTCGGTGGTTCAACCTATCAAGTGCCAATGGAAGTTGATCCTGCACGTGGTCGCTCTCTAGCGATGCGCTGGGTATTGGCTTCGGCCCGTGCGCGTAATGGGCGCAGCATGGCTGAAAAATTGGCTGCTGAATTGCTCGACGCCGCCAACAATCAAGGCAGCGCCGTCAAGAAAAAAGAAGATACCCATCGTATGGCAGAAGCCAACCGCGCATTTGCCCATTATCGCTGGTAAAGCGCCGTCTGGTGCTGCTAGACAAGCAACTAGCAAACCTAAATAATTCTGAGGAATCTGCAAAAAACACATGGCTAAAAATGGCAAGCTAGACCTGGCGAAAGTTCGCAATATCGGCGTTATTGCCCACATCGACGCGGGCAAGACGACGACCACCGAGCGCATCCTGTACTACACCGGCAATATTCATCGCATCGGTGAAGTGCATGATGGTACCGCCACGACTGACTATATGCCGCAGGAGCGCGAACGCGGGATTACCATCACCGCCGCCGCGATTACCGCTGAATGGAAGGGGTATCAGATTAACCTGATCGACACCCCCGGACACGTTGACTTTACCGCCGAAGTTCAGCGCAGTTTGCGCGTCTTGGACGGTGGGGTGGTCGTGTTTGACGGGGTAGCAGGCGTCGAACCCCAATCTGAAACTGTCTGGCGTCAGGCAGACGAATATGGCGTGCCGCGCATCTGTTTTGTCAACAAAATGGATCGCGTCGGAGCGAACTATGAACGCTGCATTGACATGATGAAAAAACGGCTTGCGGCTAAACCTGTGCCGATTCACTGGCCTTATGGTGAAGGCTACGAATTCAAAGGCATCATTGATCTCTTCAATATGGAACTCGTTACCTACGGTGATGACCTCGGTACAGATATTAAACACCAACCCATCCCGGCTGACCTGAAAGAATTCACCGATGCCAAACGCGCCGAGATGATTGAACTCATCGTGGAAAATGATGAATACCTGCTTGAGAAATACCTCATGGAGGAAGAAGTCACCCAAGATGAGTTGATGGCCGGTCTGCGTGCAGCAACCGTCAGTGGTCGCATCCAACCCGTCCTGTGCGGTTCAGCTTTGAAGAACAAGGGTGTCCAATTGTTGCTGGATACTGTTGTCGCTTTGCTGCCTTCCCCACTGGATATTCCGGCGGTCAAAGGTCTTGACCCGGATGACGAAGAAAAAGAGCTCTTCCGTGATGCCAAAGACGAAGAACCGCTTTCGGCCCTTGTCTTTAAGATTATCACCGACCCCTATGTTGGGCGTCTGGCCTTTGTGCGCGTCTATTCGGGCGTGCTCAGAACCAGCACCACTGTAACCAACAGTACCAAAGGTCGCCGCGAACGTATTGGCCGTCTGGTACGGATGTTTGCTGCCAGTCGTGAGGACATCGAAGAAGTTCATGCGGGTGACATTGCAGCCTTGTTGGGTCTCAAGGACACCTTCACGGGTGATACCCTGTGCGATCCCGACAATCCCGTCGTGCTGGAAAAGATCAAGTTCCCAGCACCCGTTATTCAGGTGGCGATTGAACCCAAGACCAAAGGCGATCAGGACAAGATGGGTGTGGCCCTCCGTAAACTGTCGGAAGAAGACCCCACTTTCCAAGTCTCGGTGGATGACCAAATTGGTCAAACCATCATCGCCGGCATGGGTGAACTGCACCTTGAAGTGTTGGTTGATCGCCTGATGCGTGAATTCAAGGTTGATGCGACGGTGGGCCGCCCACGGGTGTCCTATCGTGAAACCATCACCAAGCATGTCCGTATCGACACTACCTTCAAACGTCAAACAGGTGGTTCCGGTCAATATGCCCGTGTCGTGGTTGAATTTGAACCCATTCCCGAAGATGAAGTCGAGAAAGTGGCTGGCCCACTGGATTTTGTCAACGAAATTCGCGGGGCATCCATTCCCAACGAATTTGTGAAACCCACCCGCAACGGTATTGCCGATGCAATGAGTGGCGGCGTGATTGCTGGGTATCCGGTGGTCGGCGTCCGTGCTCGTTTGGTGGACGGTGCTTCACACGAAGTAGACTCCAGCGAAATCGCCTTCAAGATCGCAGGTTCGATGTGCTTGAAGGAAGGCGTCCAAAAAGGCGGCCCCATCTTGCTCGAACCAATGATGAAGATCGAAGTTGTCAGTCCAGATGAATATTCCGGTGACATCATCGGCAATCTTTCATCGCGTCGTGCGATTATTCAAGGGATGGAACCGCGCGGTGAGGGTGCTTCCAGCATCAAAGCAAGCGTGCCGCTGGCGGAAATGTTCGGGTATGCTACCGACTTGCGCAATATGACGCAGGGGCGTGGCAGTTTCTCAATGGAATTTGAGAAATACAATCCCGTACCCCACAGCGTTGCCGAAGAAATCATTAAAGGCAGTCGATAATTTCGTGGATGAAAGTGGGGATGGCCTAAAAACCTCCCCGCAGCCCCACGAAATTTTTTGCCCGGTACAGATTAAAAGCAGTTAAAAAACAGGCAAAATCAGAGTAATTCAGGAGCAACAATGGCCCAGTTTGAACGCAATAAACCGCATGTAAACATCGGTACAATCGGTCATGTCGACCATGGCAAGACGACCTTGACAGCAGCGATCACCAAGACGTTGTCGCTGAAGAAGATGGCGCAGTTCATGAAGTATGATGACATTGACAATGCGCCGGAAGAAAAGGCGCGTGGGATCACGATCAACATTCGGCACGTCGAATATGAGACGGTGGCGCGGCACTATGCCCACGTGGACTGCCCCGGTCACCGGGACTATATCAAG
>JACRBG010000029.1 GCA_016234595.1 Chloroflexota bacterium
AAGACAAACTCAAATCGGGTTCTTTTTCTGAACTAGCCATGCTTGCCATGCCCAATGGCGCGAAGGAGGCCTGACTCAACCCCAGCATCTGGGGATTTTTATTCCGGCGTTTTTGAGGACTTTTCTTTTGGCATTGACAATCCCCCACCCGAATGACCCCGCCTTCAATCACCCGCGCCAGCATCCCCACCCTAAAATCAAATGAGTCATAATCCTTACCCTGAATCGCGGCAAACCATTCACAGGGGGTGCGGGGTTTGGTAATTTCGATAATTGCCACCTCGCCAATTTGCAACCGATCCCCCTTATTTAAAGTGAAGACATCAAGGCCCTCAACAATAATCTGTTCACCCAGTTCCCCCGGCTCGGTTTTATAGCCTTTGGCGTTCATCTCCTGCACCCAGTCATAGCCAAGCAAATTTACTTGGCGGGTTTTATTTTTGCCTGCTTTGCGATCGCCTTCGATACCATAATCGGCAATCAGCGTGGCAGTTTCTACCGGCACACGGGTGTAGTGAAATGGTTCTTGGTGTTTGCTTGGTTTAGGCTGATACACAATGCTGTAGATACGGCTCATAGTGGTTTCGACGGCCTCCTGTTGACGATGCTGGTATACTTGCGGGGACTTCACAAGGAGATTGTCGCATACCATGAAACCGAAAGCAACGATTTACACCGACGGCGGCTGCGTGCCAAATCCCGGCCCCGGCGGCTGGGCGGTCTTGATTATTGATGAAAATGGGCAAGAGCGGGAGCTATCCGGCGGGGAAAAAGACACCACCAACAACCGCATGGAACTAACAGCCGTAATGAATGCGCTGCAAGCCTTTGATACCGCCCACGAAATCTACCTTTTTGTAGATAGCGAGTATGTCAAAAAAGGCTTAACTGAATGGATGCCGGGGTGGCTACGTAAAGATTGGCGCAGCAGCACAGGCCAGCCCGTCAAAAACCAAGATTTATGGGAACGGCTGAATATCTTGGTCAATAAACACGAAATCCACTGGAATTGGGTACGGGGTCACGCGGGTAATGTCTATAACGAACGGGTAGACCGTCTTGCCGCCGCCGCTATTCCCGGAGCCAAGCCCTCTGCCGAAAAAAAACCAATGGTCATGACCGAAGCGGCCTCTGGCACATTGAGTGTCTATTTCCGGGTGGCTGTCCCCAAAAACGGCGGGCCGGGGGGTTGGGCGATTCGTGTGTGGGATGGCGACCAATCGCAGGAATTTACAGGCCGTGTCCCCGCTGTGGAATCTTCCAATAAACTCGAATTGATGATTGCCTCGCAGATTTTCAAGACTGTGCCCAAAGATGCCCCATTGAAAATTTATTGCACTAGCGAATATGTTTACAAGGGGATGACAGAATGGATCAAGGGTTGGCAAAAACGCAATTGGATTACCGCCAGCGGTACACCCGTCAAATATGCGGAGATTTGGCGTGAACTCCAAAAATATACGACCCAGGGTCGTCCAGTCGAATGGGCACTCGAAGCAGGCAATCCCCTTGCAGCAGCCATTAACGGCCTCGATAAATTGGCGCAAGATGCCCTCAAAAATTAGGGGGTTACGCAACGCTCACCTTGCCTAGCCGTATAATGTGAAATACCGTCAATCAACTGCAAGGAGCCTTATCCATGAAGATTTATCGCGTATTGCTTTCCCTCATAATGTTGATGGGGGCAACCCTTGCCTGCGATCTTGGCAAAGTCCAAGATACCGTCAAAGCGGTCAGTAAAGCCGTAGATTTGTTACAGGAAATTAGTGAAAGCGGTACATGGAAATATACCACTGAGGGGATTGAAGCGCTTGACAAAGCCAACGGGTTCGCCGCCGAAGCGACCCTAACCTCTGGTGAAACCACTGCAACAGGCGAAAGCATTACCCAAATCAATCGGCAAGTGTTGTGGTCAATCAGTGCCGACGCGCAGGGTGATTCGATGTTGAGCATTACACAAAGTGATACCGTATTGCAATATTTGACTGTTGATAAAAAACGCTACCTTGTCAATGCCGATGGCACGTATTCATGTGATGATACGACCGACGAAGCCGATATTTTTGCGGGCAACGTGGGCGATTTATTTGTGCAATATAGCGCCGACGCCATCGGGGTACAAGCCATCTCAGTTGCCGAGCAGCAAAGCACCAATGAGAGTGTCAATGGCTTCACAACCACCAAATATCGCTTAGTATCGAAATTGCAGGACGCCCTCGATATTTTGAAAGATGTGGATTCGGATGACTTAAAGAAATCAATCGCCGACGTGCCACCTTTCTTCATTGACGGCACGATTTACATTGATAACGCCACCAAAGCCTTGATTCGTTTTGAGGCGACGTACTCCGACCTTGACCGTAAAGAGGGCAACACCTTCATTTTTAACGTGACAGCTCTCGGCAATCAACCCGACTACACTGCCCCCGATCCTTCCAAAATCACCAAGGCCTGTGGGTCATAATAAACATCTCTAGTGGAACTTCTCGCCTTTGGATGCTCGTACATTTTCCAGAGGCGAGAATTTCCCTCGCCCTTTGAGAGTAGCTTTTAATTTTCGAAGAAAATGTCGTAAACGCAGACTTCATCCCCTTTAAGACGTGATGGGGAATCGGCCCGTTGAACCTGAAAAATTTGACCTTTTGGAGAAAATTTCTTGACAGTTCGGTAAATGATGCCATAGTCAAAATCACTTGGGTACGGGTTATCACACACCATCCGAATATGGTGAGGTTCCGTTGTTTCTATCTGGTAATGACCAATTTCGCCCCCTCGATGATTGATATGATAAGCCACATCAATGCTATTGAGAGCAGCTTCCACCGAAGTCACCTCTGGCGGCCACAGGGCATTATCAGGAATTTGCATACCAATACTCATGAGATCAACCGTCGAGCTTCCCAACTGCCAGCCATCATTAATTGCTTTGAGTACGTCCAAAAAAGCCTGCAACGGATACCATTTATCGGGTCGGACATCAAAAATTCCATACTTATCAAGCAAGGGGACAACATCCGTTTTTAAGTGGGCTATAGCAGCCAAAATCACCGCTCCAGAGACTTCAACATTTGGATCAAGCGCAATAAACTGAGTCATATTTTTTCCTTGTTCGGCAGATATACCTTAAAACACGAGGCGAAGGAGCTGCCAAGTAAGTGTGGTGTTTTAATATTATGTGTTTGTCAAAATAGTGTAGCGGAAATCCGCGCGGAACTCACCTAATAAAAGTCATTAATTTCATAGTATTTCACTCATCTTTTGCCGACACCAACCCATGCTGCCATGCCAATGCCGCCGCTTGGGTGCGATCGGTCACATTCAATTTGGCAAAAATCGAACTGACAT
This sequence comes from Chloroflexota bacterium, assembly GCA_016234595.1. Classification (GTDB taxonomy): domain Bacteria; phylum Chloroflexota; class Anaerolineae; order Aggregatilineales; family J027; genus CFX10. The sequence continues at coordinate 3,346 of JACRBG010000029.1, forward strand.
AATTCCGCACCGTGCCTTCCGCCAAAACCAGCCGTTCTGCAATCGCCGCGTTACTCATCCCGCGCGCCAAGAGTTGCAAAATTTCCCGCTCTCGTTCATTCAGTTCATTGGCAATCGTGGACGTTTGCGATGTAGGGCGTGCATTTCCCCGTACCAACGCAAATAATTTATCAGCTACCGCTGGGTCAACTGGGGTTTGGCCTGCCATCGTGTGTTGAATCGCATTGACAATATCCTCCCGCCGTGAATCTTTCAGCAAATAACCCGCCGCCCCGGCCTGAATCGCATCAAATACCCACTCATCTTCCACATAGGTTGTCAGCACAAGGATGCGCACATCAGGGTATTGTTCACGAATTTTGCGTGTGGCATGGATGCCGTTCATCCCCGGCATTTTTAAATCCATCAACACTAATTCCGGCTTGGTTGTGGCGACGAGTTCTAATGCCTGCGCCCCGTCCTGCGCGATGCCCACCACCTCAATACCCGGGGTGGCGCTCAAAATCGCCTTCAACCCCTCGGAAACCACAATCTGGTCGTCCACAATCAAAATACGTGTCATCGGTTAACCCCCACACTAAATTCGACTCGTGTACCCTGCCCCGGTTGGCTTTGCACATTGAGTTGGCCGCCACACAGGGCCGCCCGTTCTTGCATCCCTACCAAGCCATAATGCCCATTTTCGCTGGCCTTGCCCAAATCAAACCCTTCGCCATTATCCATCACCAATAATTTTAGCAGACCGCCATCATAACCCAACATCACCCCCAGCGCTGTCGCATTGGCATGGCGCACCACATTATTCATGGCTTCTTCGGCAATGCGATAAATAGTCTGTTGAATTGTCGGGTGCAGTTCGCCCAATGTTTCTGGGGTCTGTAGGCTCAATTGTAATCCAGCCCGTTCAGCATTCATTTGGGCCAGATGGCGCACCGCTAACACCAGCCCCAAATCCTCTAAGGGGCTAGCGCGTAAGGCTTTAAGGGCACGGCGGGCTTCTGTTAAACCATTGCGCGTCAAATCTTTCGAGAGCGTCAGGGTTTCGCGCGCTTTGATTGGATCGGCATCCCACAACACATCCAATGCCTCTAGTTGAACCGCCACGGCACTCAGCGTATGCGCCAAGGTGTCATGCAATTCACGCGCCATGCGGTTACGTTCGCGGCTGACCGATAATTGTTCCAAAGTGGTCGCGTAGTGCGCCAAACGTGCATTCGAGAGAGCCAATGCGCGTCGTTCTTCACGCTGTCCATTCATCAATTTGCTGACCAAATAGGCAAATGGGATAAAAATAATAAGGCGAAAAAGGGCCTGCTCAATCATAATACCAAAATCAGGCCCACCTAAAATCGCCATCGCCAGATAGAGTGCCAATTCAACGAAGGTTGCCCCCACGACATAGACTACAGTCCACCGAAAGCCATATTGAACGCTAAAAAAAATCATCGGCACAAACAGCCAAAGTGTGGTCAACCCCGGCTCAGTGAGTGCCGCATCGCCCTTTGTGCCTTCGAGCATTCTTACAAAAACGGTGAGGGCTTCGATCAAAATTGGACTAGCAGTGGCCCAAAACAACCCGATGGGTAAAAAATAACGTCCCAATTTCCGGCGTAGCAAAGGCCACCCGAGATACCCCATCAACAGGGTAGAGGCTATCACCATCAACAAAAAGTTAATTGCCTCTTTGTTATCAGACAGCGCCCCACACAACGCCAGCAGCATCACCGCCAGCCATGTGCCGACGTAGAGCCTAAATACTTGAAGTAACCCGGGTTCCATATGTTTCATAGCTTCAATCCTAACATACGTCCGTCCGGCCCGACACTGCATCGAATCATATCCCACATGACATGGGTCATATGACCATATGAGCCGCCACCCCTCAAGTTATGACCCCTTTGACTACACCCCATTTATCCAACCTGCTATCGTGAATTCATCTTTTGTAATCCATTTGGAGGTGAACACTCATGGGCATTGGTGATTCAATTTTGGCGATAAGCTGTCTAGCGGGCTTGATGTTAGCCCTACCTGCCCTATTGATTTTTCTAAATCTTGGTTTTTACGACACCAGCACTCGTGCCGCCACCCGTCTCGCCAAAGGGGCGATTACCCCGTTTTTTGTCGGGCTGGTTCCCATCCTGTTTATTGGCCTTCCCGCTGGCCTATTGATCTCAGTGGGCAGTGTCATGCAAGCCTGTGGCACGATTTTTATGCTGCTAGTGGCGCTCTGGGCCTTCTGGGGGCTAGCCGTCGTCGCTCGGTTGATTGGGATGCGTATTGCATGGATGAACCGTCGCGATGAAAACGCGCTCGTCGAATCCATCACGGGGGCCTTTGCTCTGTCCTTTGCAATTGCCTTCCCGGTCATTGGCTGGTTTATTGTCCTCCCCTTTGGTCTGATTATCGGCTTGGGCGCGATTGTCATGACTATGGCAGGTCGTTTTGGGCGGATTTTTACGGGCAATCCTCAACCGCGTCCCGTCGTCAGCCCACCAGCAGCATCCCAACATCCAACCTATGAACCCCAACCTGCTGAAGCTTAATCTTAGAGTGGGAGGCCCATCCATGAAAACCCAACTCTCGCGCCGTACTTTCCTAGCTACCCTTGCCAGTGGAACGATGTTGGCGGCTTCAGGTTGCAGCCAAGTTATTGATCGTGTTGCCCAGCCCGACCTGCCCAAAGAACTCTGGCTGCCATCGGGAGCAACTCGCCACCCCATCGCCCATTTGCTCAATCGCGCCGCCTATGGCCCTCGTCCCGGTCAACTCGAAAAAGTCCAGCGTATGGGCCGCGAAAAATGGATTGAGCATCAGTTGGATTATAAAGATGTAGATGATGATGCATTGGATTGGCGATTGCGGCGTTACGACACGTTGAATTGGAACGCGCAAGATTTGATGTCACTAAACGGCAGTGATGATTTTGGCGGGGGTGATAAAGATTTGGTCGCCTATGAATTGGCCCAGATGACCCTCGTGCGGGCCGTTTTCTCTGAGCGCCAGCTATATGAGGTCATGGTTGGCTTCTGGACAGATCATTTCAGCATCTACCAATTCAAAAACGATGTGCTGTATTTCAAAACAGTGGATGACCGCGCGGTCATTCGCCCCCATGCCCTCAGCAAATTCCGCGACTTGCTCAAGGCCTCAGCGCACAGCCCTGCCATGTTGCACTATTTGGACAACACCGAAAACGAAAAAAGCCACCCCAATGAAAATTACGCCCGCGAGATTATGGAACTGCATACCCTCGGCGTGCATGGCGGCTACACTGAAAAAGACATCCAAGAAGTGGCTCGCTGCCTGACAGGTTGGGGTAAAAATCGCCAAGGGGAGTTTGAATATCACAGTGCTTGGCACGATGACGGCGAAAAGACCGTCTTGGGTCATACCATTCCAGCGGGTGGCGGCAAAGATGATGGGGATCAGGTCTTAGAAATCTTGGTCAACCACCCCAGCACCGCTCAATTTGTCTGCACCAAGCTAGTACGTCGTTTTGTCGCGGACGACCCACCCCAAAATATCATGGATGCCTGTGTCAACACATGGCAATCCACCGATGGGGATATTCGTGCCATCCTGCGCACCTTACTCAATCATCCCGATTTCGACAGCGCCCCACCCAAACTCAAACGGCCCTTTGAATTGATGGTATCGCTGCTACGAGCCACCAATGCTAATTATGATGGCAATCGGGACATGATCAATCTATTAGACCGGATGGGTCATCGTCCCTTTGCTTGGGCCACGCCCGATGGCTACCCAGATAAAGCCACTGGCTGGGCCAATAACATGCTCCCCCGCATCAACCTAGCCCTCGACCTCATCAATCAAGAGCTATCGGGTGTAAAAATTGATGTATGGGACGTTGCCGAACGTATGGACGCCGAACGCAACGCCGAAAAACTACTGCATAACTTCGGTCGGTTGGTACTTGCCCGTGACCTGACCCCCACCGAAAATGCCACCCTATGGAATTTCGCAACGGGTAGCAGTGGTAAAAAACCAAATTTGAAGGACGAAAAAGGCCGCGACCAAATGCTACAAACATTAGGTCTATTACTCGCCAGTCCTGCTTTTCAATGGAGATAAATCATCATGACCAACAACACAGGCTTAATCTCACGTCGTCAATGGCTACAAGCTGCCACCGCCCTCAGTGCGATTGGTGCGACTCGTGCCCTCTGGCCCGCATGGCTACCCCGCCTCGCCTTTGCCAGTGATGGCGTCGTAGGCGATACATTGGTCTGCATCTTCTTACGCGGTGGTGCGGATGGACTTAATATGATTGTGCCCTTCGGCGATGACAACTATTACAAAGCCCGTCCTGTCTTGGCGATAGGTCAGCCCGATAGCAGTGATAGTGTCAAAGCCTTAGCCCTAGATGACTTTTTTGGCCTCAACCCAGACATGCGCCCTTTACACGAGTTGTTTATGAATGGGCATATGACCGCCATTCACGCCGCTGGCTCCCCCAATGTTTCGCGCAGCCATTTTGAAGCGATGGATTTAATGGAACGCGGTACGAATGGGGCGGAAGCAGGCATCGGCTCAGGCTGGTTGGGGCGTCATTTAATGGCGACTTCCGGCGCGGGCGATTCACCCCTGCGAGCCATCGGATGGAGTGATAAATTGCCGACCAGTCTACGTGGCTATGTTTCAGCCAATGCCATGCAATCCATTGCAGACTTTCACCTACACGGCGACACCCGCCAAACCGACCAAATGGCCGCAACCCTTTCCGCCATGTATCAAGAAAGCAGCACGCCCATTAACTTGACCGCCGATGCCACCTTCCGCGCCCTAGATTTGGTGCGTCAGATTGACATCAACCAATATCACCCTGCCAACCATGCCCGTTATGATGAAAGTGATCTAGGGCTTGGTCTCAAACAAACCGCCGCCCTAATCAAAGCGGGTGCGGGTCTCGAAGTCGCCTGCGTGGATCACGGCAGTTATGACACCCATGTGGCCCAAGGACGCAGCGATGGCCTCTTATCCGGCCTGCTCACCTCGCTAAGTCAAAATTTACGTGCCTTTCACGATGACCTCTTGGATTACATGGGTAAAGTCACGGTGGTGGTTATGTCCGAATTTGGGCGACGGGTACAAGAAAATGGCGGTGGTGGCACCGATCATGGTCACGGCAATGCCATGTATATCATCAGTCCCCATGTAGCCCAAACCCCGGTTATAGCTCAATGGCCCGGTCTAAACTCCGACTTTCTAGCCAATGGCGACTTGCAAATTACCACCGATTACCGCGATGTACTGTGCGAGCTGCTGACCAATCGTACTCCCAACACTGACCTAGGGATCGTGTTTCCCGGCCACACTCCCAAATCCGTTGGAGCCATTCTGAAAGATTAGGAGCCAATTAAACAAGGGTGGTCTTCTATTTCACTGGCAGATACCACCCGACCCATCCAAGTTTCCACCTATTAACCCCTCTCAAAATAGGCCACCTGTGCCTCATGCTAAAACTACCAGCGCCTATGATTGAAATATGGATCAATTAACAAAGGAGCTAGGTGATGTCTGAAACATTTGTGGGCCTATATAAGGACTTTGATACAGCCCGTAAGGTGGTCGAAGACCTTGCCAGTGCAGGCTTTGACCGCAGCAGTATCAGCTTGGTCGCAAGTGACGATATAACCCGCTATAGTGAAAATTCCCAAAACCGCATTGGCGGGGCGGATGGTGATGTCGAAGCACCTGAAGGCGCTGGTTTCGGCGCTGTCATTGGCACGCTGGTGGGTTTGGGCTTTGCCGTCATCCCCGGCGTGGGGCCAATTATCGCGGGTGGAACTTTAGGAGCTGCCATTTTAAGTGCAGGTGTCGGCGCTGTCGCTGGCGCGGCCACTGGCGGTATCGCTGCTGGCCTCATCAATTTGGGTATTCCAGAATCTGATGCGGCCTACTATAGCGAAGGGATTCGTCGTGGTGGAGCACTGGTCGGCATCACCGTTTATAAAACGTGGGAGGATCAAGTGCGCAAAATCATGAACCATCACCACCCACTGGATCTTGACCAACAAACGGCTCAGGAGAGCAATTGGTCATCGGGTTATGACGCCGCCACTCCAGCGCACAATCGTGCGGTTGGCGCAGTTGCCACCCCAACGGCGGAGCGGACTGAAGTACGTTCCTATAGCAATCCGCCTTCATTTGAAACCTATGCGCCGGGGTATCGTAGCCACTACGAGGCCGTCTACACCCATACAGGCCACCCCTATGACTATTACCTCCCGGCGTATCGCTATGGCTTCGATTTGGGTGCCAGCAATTACTATCGTGATTATCGCTGGGAAGAAATCGAGCCAGAAGCCCGTCGGCGTTGGGAAGAACGTCGCCCCAACACATGGGACAAGGTTAAAGATGCCGTCCGCAATGCGTGGGACAGCGTCCTAGACTAAGAAATAAAAACAGAGAAGCTGGAAATCCTCTTCTCTGTTTTTTTAATTTAAGGCTCCAGTTTAGAGTTCTTGCGCCAACCCTTCAATCGCGGCCCGAATAATACCCGCGCTCTTACGCAATTTTTCTTCCTCATCCGCACTCAAACTCAGGGGCAAGGATAATGTTTCAATGACCCCTGTGCCACCCAATAAATGCGGCAACGCCAATGTCACATCCCTTACCCCCACCACTTCTTCAACAGGCGTGCAGATGCTCAAAATCGAACGCTGGTCGCTTAAAATCACATTGGTAATGCGGGCCAGAGCGCTCCCAATCCCATAATAAGTCGCCTGTTTGCCGCTGATGATATGATAGGCCGCTCGGCGCACTTGTTCGTCAATCCGCTGTTTGACCGACTCATCCAAGGTAATACCGCGCCGTTCACAAAACTCCTGCAAAGGGATGCCTCCCACCGTTACCAGCGACCATGTCAGCACTTCCGAGTCCCCATGTTCGCCCACCACATAAGCATGCACATGTTGCGAATCTACCCCTAGATAGCGCCCCAGCAGAGCCCTAAAGCGGGCGGTGTCCAGTGTCGTCCCCGACCCAATCACCCGACTAGATGGCACACCCTGTTTAGCAGCAAATCGTGCCGTCAAATGGGTCATAATGTCCACCGGATTAGTCGCCACCACCAACACCGCATCGGGTGCATAGCGTAAAATCTGCGGCACCACCTCCCCAAAAATCATGGCATTACGGCTCAACAACTGTAAACGGGTCTCCCCCGGTTGCTGATTGACCCCTGCCGCCAAAATCACCACCCGACAGCCTACCAATTCGGCATAATCACCTGCCCGCACGTTCAACGGATTGGCAAAGGGTACGGCATGAAAAATATCATTCGCCTCGGCTTCAGCCCGTGCCGTATTTTTGTCCACCAACACACTCTCGCGTCCAATGCCCTGCATCACCAGCGCATAAGCCGCCGTCGCCCCCACAAATCCCGTTCCTACTACCCCTATTTTCATTTCAAAGTCCTTCCATGAATTTGCCATTTTCTTCTTCTGGCTCGGTATGAATTGTCACACGATGCAACTGATGAAACCGCGTGCGTAAAAACAACTCAGCTTCCTCTGCAATTTGATGGGCCATTTCAATACTGATGTCTCCCGGCAAATGACAATGCAGCGTCAATGCGTAGCCTGTCCGGTCACGTCGAATATTCGAATCATGCCAATCGCCCTGCGGAAATTGGTCTTTCAATTGGGCTAAGGCTTCATCATGCAACTTTGCAGCCTCTGGCGACACGGCTGGCATCGCGCTGGCAAATTCGGCTGGCTCGATATGGGTCACCACATCCGCAATTTCGGCCCGTTCACGCAACCGCGCCTCCAACAAATCAATCTGGCGATGTGCCTCCCGTAGTGTCACGGCTGGCGGCACTTCGACATGCATCTCCAACACTTTGCCCTGTGGAGTAATCACCCCCGTAATCTCATGCACCCCTAAACCCAAGCCATCAGCAGCGGCCCGGGCAGCGGTAATATAGTCCAATTGATGGCTGTTGTCGGGAATAATGTGCACTTGCACTTCGCTGATATGCGGAAAACGGCCCTCCAAGCGTTCACGGATGCGCTCCGTGATATTGCTGGCATATTCGGTGCTGATGCTTGAATCCATCTGCACGTCCAAATCCACCAACACCGCATCTTCAGTACCCCGGCTGCGTGCCCGTACCACTTTGCTAACCCCCGGCGTCAATTCAGCAATTTCAGCTAATCTTTCGGGCGGTAGCGGCGCTTCATCCACCAAAACCCCACCCGTCCGCCGTAAGATGCCCCATGCCGTATAGCCGATGACGACCACAATCAACAACGACACCGCTGCATCCATCCAGCCAAATCCCAGTTTGACCCCAACCAACCCGACCAACACTGAAATCGTCACCCAAACATCCGAGGTGGTATGTGCAGCATCGGCCTTCAATAATTCCGAATTAAGTTTTTTGCCCTTGTTACGTTCATAGAGCACCACCCACAAATTGACTACGAGGGTTGCCAGCAGGACTGCAAATTGAATAGGCCCGACTTCCGGCACTTCACCCGAACGCAGTCGTTCTATCGCCACTTTTAGCACTTCCCATCCCGCCAAAAGGAGCATTCCGCCAATTCCCAAACTGGCGAGTGTTTCAAAGCGTTGATGTCCATAAGGGTGCGACTCATCCGGTGGACGCGCCGCAATTCGTTGGGCAAAGAGGGCAATGACATTCGAAGCCGAATCAATCGTGCTATGCAAACCATCCGCGATAATCGAGACTGTTCCCGTCAGTAGACCCACTGCGATTTTCCCAGCCGCCACCACTACATTCAGCACCAAAATTTGCCACAGCACTCGACTGATGGCTTGTGTACGCTCATTCACTTGATTTTCACTGACGGCCATAATTTCTCCTTGCTCGTCGTCACTTCAATGTATTGTAGCAGGTATCGTTGGTGCATTTAGGCGTGTTTATTGCTTGCAAAACACCCAAATTTTGCTCTTAATGGGCAGTGGGAGTAAATTTGATAAACGGTGATTTGATTTTTAGGAAAGGAGTAGCGAGTTACTAATCTGTCACCAATTTTGGCCCCCCATGGAAGTGGTTCTTTTTATCAACAGCTGGAGAAAAAATGCGTACTAAATTAGGGTTACTTTTAATTCTTGTATTGACCCTCGTCCCCATCTCAGCCCATGTCAACCATGTTAGTCCCGTTCAAGCCCAAGATAGTGCAACGCTTGCCTTACCCGGCCTCGATGCCGAAGTGATGGTCTATTATGACAGCTACGATACCCCCCATATCTATGCTCAGACCTCCCACGACTTGTTTATGGCCCAAGGCTATATCCATGCCAGCGAACGCTTTTGGCAAATGGAATGGTCACGCCGCTTGGCCTCTGGTCGCCTAGCCGAAATCGAGCCCAAATATGCTGGGCAAGATGCCTTCTTCCGCACCCTCGGCTTGCGTATCGCGGCTGAACAAGACCTTGCCATTTTTGATGCCGACGCCCTGAGTGCGTTGCAAGCCTATTCCGATGGGGTCAATGCCTATTTAGATGGCAAAACCCCGGATCAAGTTGCCCTTGAATATAAATACCTTGCCGAAAAAGGCATCGAACCAACCATTGATCCTTGGACACCCCTAGATACAGTCACTTTTGGCAAAGCCCTGACCTTCACCTTTGCCGATGACTTCCAAACCGAAATTCAGCGGTCGGTCATTGCCGAAGGTGCAGGCGCATTGGCGACCATCGCTTTGCAGCTTTTCTTCCCCCAATATCCTGCCGACCATCCCATCATCACCCAGCCGGGTGGCGTTGATTACACAGCCGATGCCACTTCAATGGCCGTTCCCGAAGGTGATACCCCCCTCACCTTTGATTTCAGCAATGTTCATGCCCAACTTGTCGGCAATGTAAACATGGATGAAATTCAAACAGTCTTGGGACACGGCACTACCGCCATTTCCAATTCATGGACGATTAGCGGCAGCCGCACCGACACAGGCGCTCCCTATCTAGCCAACGACCCACATATTGGTATCTCTATGCCCGGGGTATGGTATGAGCAAGGCCTGCACTGTGTCGAGAAAAACGCCGACTGCCCCTATGATGTCGTGGGGGTTGTTTTCCCCGGTGCTCCCGGCGTGCTGATTGGCAACAACGACCGTATTGCATGGGGCCTAACCGTTGGCGGGGCCGATACCCAAGACCTCTATACCCTAACACTCAACCCCGACAACCCCCTGCAATATCAATACAACGGTGAATGGAAAGATTTTGATGTCCGCACCGAAACCGTCAATGTTGTGGGTGGCGATCCTGTCGAAGTGCAAGTACGCAATTCGGTCTGGGGGCCAGTGATTTCGGAAGCGCTCGGTTTTGATCCCGTGTGGGCACTCCGTTGGACGACCCTTGACCCCAGCACCATCATCGAAAGTATTCTCTACTTTGACCGTGCCACCAATTGGGATGAATTTTTGACCGCCGTCTCCCTCTTTGATACCGCCTGTCAAAACATCGTCTATGCCGATGTGGAGGGTAACATTGGTTACAAACTTTCCGCACGGGTACCGATTCGCGCCGAAGGCCACGACCCCCGAATGCCAGTAGACGGCAGCACCGATCAATTTGCGTGGCAGGGCTTCATTCCATTTGACGAAATGCCCGAACTGTTCAACCCCGAACAAGGCTACATCGCCACCGCCAATAATCGCGTGGTGGGTGATGACTTCCCCTACTATTTATTGGAAGTCAATGACTATGGCTACCGCGCCAAACGCATTGAAACCTTGCTCCAAAATGATGCTGATGGCGTTTTCACCTTAGATGAACTCAAGGCTATTCAAACCGACACCTACAATGGCAATGCCGATACCATCATTCCGGCCCTGCAAGCCCTAACCTTTGACGATCCCACCCTGACCGACGCGGTGGCGTGGCTGGCCGAGTGGGATCATTACAACACGGTAGATAGCCCCTATGCGGCCTTGTTTGAAACCGTGTGGATGGAGCTTAACCGCCTGACCTTTAGTGATGACTTTGGTGACTTCTATAGCAGTGTTAGCCCCGGCACACCCCGCTATTGGGAAATATTCCGTGTCTTAATTGCCAACAAAGCCAATCCCATCTATGGGACACTGTGGGACAACGGTGACACCCCTAATGTCAAAGAAACCGCTGACGATATAATGAAAGCAGCCTTTACGGCGGGTTATGCCAAGATGGTAGCTGAATATGGCAACGACCCAACAAAATGGCGTTGGGGCACACTGCATATCACCAAGTCAATTGCCGAACCCCTCGGTTATAGTGGCGACCCTGCTGTTGAATTGTTATTCAATCGTGGCATTGAATCCCCCGGTGGCGGCTCCATCGTCAACGCCATTGGCTACACCGATGATTCATTCGATACCGCCTACATCCCCAGCCAGCGCCAGTTGATTGACTTCAGCAATTTCGACAACAGCCAGCGCATCTTACCCATCGGCGAAAGTGGCAATCCTCTCAGCCCACACTACGATGACCAGATGGAAATGTGGGCGACGGGTCAATATCGCAATTCGTGGTTCACGCGTGAAGCCGTCGAAGCCAATGCCCAACGGACATTGACCTTCACCCCCGGCTGATAAATTTGCGATTGTAGCTTCCTCTTAAGTCAATATGAGTCAATAAGGGGAGTTTGGGGCGGGCGATTCAATCACCGCCCCTTTAATTTCCTTCCAAAACTTCTAAGCCTGTCCTTCATCGTGATCGGTTGCGCCGAGGCTTGCTGGGTCCCCCACTGAAACCACGCCAACATATAGGCCCTTGTGACGGCTGGCTTTCGTCGTTTGCGCCACATACGCGGGGCAAAAGTAACCACTTTGCGGGTGATAATCCAGCCACGTTTGGGGGTAATAATCAGTCGCAGCACGCAATGAATCAGAATCAACGGCACATTGTAGACCAGCAAATCGAGGCCAAAGGCGTTTTTAATCACGCTCAAATAACGATTACCTAGCCCCTGTGCATTGAGTGATTCACGCAAACTGCCGCGATGATAACCCACTGCCGTTGGGGCATACCAACATTTAAACCCCTGTAACCGTGCCCGCCAATCTAAATCCGTATCCTCTGAATAGAAAAACATATCCGCGTCGAATAATTCCCCAGTCGGAGCAACAGTAGCAATTAATTTCTGGCTGATAAGCACCGCCGCCCCCGGAGCGCCAAACACCTCCCGCCCCACCTCAAATTGGCCCTCGTCATCCAGCCCTTTGCCAATATTAACAGCGTATCCCCCTCGCAGCATGGCATGGCCCACGCTGTAGAATTGGCGTGTTGGCTGTCCTTGTTCATCCATCTGATATAGTTTACCAATACCCCAATCAGCCTGATTTTGACGTAAGGCCTCCACCAATCGTGTAACATAATTCGGAGCCAAAACCAAGTCTGCATTGAGGGCTAAATAATAATCATCTGGGCCAAGCTGGGCCTGCGCCAAAATCTGATTATGCCCACGTGCAAATCCTACATTGACTGAATTGACTATCAATTGGGCCAACGGAGCATGTTTTTGAACAAACTTCACGCTGTCGTCTTGCGAAACATTGTCCAAGATAATAATCTGTAACGATGGATAATCTTGCGCTTGCATCCCAGCGATTACTTCTGGTAGGTCGCGCATCGAGTTATAAGTAATCAAACCCACACAAACACGGGGTAGCGCCTGAATAGTCATGCGTAACTTAAACCTTCGGGTGGCAGAAATATGGCGTTATTGTACCAAGATTCGGCAATCGCCAAGAGACGGTATATCATAAAGTCAATTTGGGATACCTTGTTTCAGGGGCCATACCCCACTAAAATGAGTGGGCACTAGGCTCAAAATCAAGAGGGAGCATCTTCTAAGTCCATGACACGCGGTTTTAGCGTCTCATTTATGACTTTTCTACTGACAGCCGATTTCATCTGTGCGATGTCTGCCGTTCGACTGGCCGCAGTAGTTCGTGCCGCCCTTTCCTCAGCGGGGATTGGCAAACCAATCCCAATGGGCAACGCCTCACCCACCGCATGGTGGTTTTATATTGTCTTTCCGGTCGCATGGCTAATTATCACGAATGCAACTGGGGCTTACTCGCCTCGCCAAACCTATCGCCTGCTGCTCGAAATTGTCGTGTTGCTCAAAGCGACGTTCATTTCGATTTTTATTTTTTTCGGCATTTTATATATGACCTCTCGCACCTATTCCCATCTTCAGGCCAGTTTGTTAGTGGCCCTTGCCGGAGGCCTGACCGCAGGCTATCGCATTGCCATTCGTTTCTATTTTCGGCTGACAGGCGGGCGTACCTACGACAGTCGCCGCGTTTTGGTCGTTGGCACAGGGGAATTAGCCCAACAAATTAGCCGCCAAGTACGGGCCTATGCATGGACAGGCGTCTTTTTAGCAGGCTATGCCTATGACGACGCCTTACCCGAAACCACCATGGTTATGGATGCACCAATTCTGGGGAAAGTTTCGCAAGTGGTTGAACTACTCGATAAACATGCCATTGATGAAGTGATTTTAGCCCTCGAAGAACCCGATTACACTCATCTGCGTGAATTAGTGCAGCAATTGCATGAATGCGGTGTTGCCATCCGTTTTGCGCCCGATTTACGCGAAATGCAATATCTATTTAGCACGGTTGAAGAGCTAGAAAAAATGCCGCTGATTGGCCTACGTGAACCCCGTCTCAGTTCTTCCCAGCGCCTTGTCAAGCGTGTGCTGGATGTTACCCTTAGCACCATTCTACTAATCCTCGCCCTCCCCCTGCTCATAATCGTAGCATTGGGTGTTGTTTTTAGTTCCCCCGGCCCCGTGATCTTCGCTCAAGAACGCATTGGCGAAGGAATGCGTCCCTTCAAAATGTACAAATTCCGCACGATGGTCAAAGATGCTGAAAAACGCCAAGCCGAGGTGACAAAAATTGATGAAAATGGCAATGTCATCCACAAAGACCCCGCCGACCCGCGTGTCACCCGTTTTGGGCGATTTTTGCGCCGCACCAGCATTGATGAAATACCTCAGTTAATTAATGTCATCAAAGGCGACATGAGTCTCGTTGGCCCTCGTCCAGAAATGCCTTGGATCGTCAGTTTATACCAGCCGTGGCAAAAAAAACGCTTCGAAATTCCTGCGGGTATGACGGGTTGGTGGCAGATCAATGGCCGCGCCGGAACCATGATGCACCTCAGCACCGAAGATGATTTATACTATATTCAGAATTACTCAATCTGGTTAGATTTTATTATTTTGTTGCGTACCATTCCGGCGGTCTTTGGTCGGAGGGGGGCATTCTAATTGAGCTACAGGGGAACAAATTAGATTTATGGTCGTGACCAATCAACCCGATGTTTTGAACGAAGCCACCCTAAAAGAAGCCCTCCAACAACACCCCTTTCGTTTCTATAAACGAGTCAACAGCACTATGGATATGGCGCGGGACTGGCTGGCGGCTGAACCCAATTTAGCTTCGGGTGCGGTCGTCATTGCGGATGAGCAGTTTTCGGGCCGGGGTCGCCTCAATCGCCAATGGCACACTCCCGCTGGTCAAGCCCTCGCCATGAGCCTTATTCTGCGTCCCCAACTCCCCCCCGAACACTTACAGCGTGTCACCATGGTTGCCGGTGTAGCGGTTGCCGAGACCTTAAACCATCTTTTAATCCCCGGGGTGATTAAATTAAAATGGCCCAATGATGTCCACCTTGCCGGACGTAAAGTGGCTGGCATTTTGACCGAGGCGCTTTGGCTTGGCGACCAATTGCAAGCCGTTATTGTAGGTATTGGGGTCAATGTGCGTGTCAACTTTATGGGCACACCCCTCATGGACGGCGCCATCAGCCTCGAAGCGTTTACCTCCGATCCCGTCTTTCGCCCCATCCTCGCCGCGGAAATTATCCGCCATATTGAAAATTGGGTTGATAAAATTGTCCAGCCTGCCTTGTTAGAAACATGGCGTGCATGGCTTTACACCCTTGGTCAAACTGTCAATATCCACACCGCCAATGGCATTGTCACCGGGATAGCTGAAAATGTGGATGAAGTCGGGGCACTCTTGATTAGAGATGGGCATGGTATTGTCCAGCGCATTCTGGTTGGCGATGTGACTCCTGCTCAATAATAGGGCGTGTATTGGCAATTCAAAGGCAGTCGTAGGCCGATCACTGGTAAACCACTCTTGACAGCCTCCGCTGAATTTCCTAGTCTTAGGCCCTTTGGTATCAAATTCACTGGATTAACCACATGGGCATCCAACTTGACTGGCAAATAGAATCTGACCGAGCCAAACAGCGGGCCACCGAAGACCCTAATGCTAAACGTTATCGGCGTCGCCAACGTCGCAATTTATTATTGGGCATGACCATTTTGGCGTGTCTGGTAGGCAGCGTCTTGGGTGGGGTCATTTGGCGCTTGCGTGCGGTGGATAATCAGGTGCGCCAAAATCTATTGGATACTGTCGATGTCGAAATTACCGCCATCAACGTCGGCAACTTATCCAACTATATGCAGGTCAAACGCAGCGCCAGTGAAGATTGGCTGCAAAATCAGCGCGACATTTTCAACGAATATCAACAACTCAAACAAGCGGGTCAATTAGAACTGACAGGCAAAGTGCTAGATGTCACCATTGATGAGCCGCGCGGACGGGTCGTGTTAGAAGAAAAAGTCGCAGGTGTGCCCTATCGTGTGGTGTGGTTCTATTGGCTCTACGAAGATAATGTCAATGGTCAAGCGGGTTGGCGGCGGGTCCCCCCTGATGTCGAATTTTGGGGTAGTCAGAAAACCATTGATAAAGGCAGTCTCAAAGTCGTCTATCACGAACTGGATCGTCGCATGGCCGAAGCAATGGCAAATCAAGTGGATGGTTGGTGGGATGAAGCCTGTTCGCTATTGATTTGCAGCGCGGGTCAAGCTCAGCTAACAATTGAAATAGTCCCTGAAACGCTAGCTGGCCCTGAATGGGATTTATATGAAGAGTGGAAAGTGCGCGTCCCATCGCCTCTATTGCTAGATCGTGGCCGTAACGATGTCCCTTTTACCCCTGAGCTGGAAGCCGCCCTTGCTCATGTCTTGGCTGAAAAACTGGCTGATTACAGTCGCGGCAACAGTTTCCGTCCCAATGATTATAGTGACGCTCAATGGCTACAGGAAGAAATAGTGGCGTGGCTGGCGGGTCAGTTTACTTCCAATACTGATGATGGGTCGCGCTTTTTCACGACCTTTGATGCAGCCTTTGGATCAACCGCCCCCAGTCAAATACTCAGTAACTTACGCCCCGATTCGACCCTCAGTGATTTACAACTCGTGACGGGCAATGTCGCTGTTCAAGATTTGGGTCTTGAGCGCCTCAACACCATCAACTGGAATGATTTTTTCCAATGGCGCTTGAAGCTGGAAGGTGTAACCCTCCGAGATCAAAATCAACCTGCCTGTTATCAGTTATATGATGAAACCATTGCCAATGGCGCGACGGCTGCCAATACCCGCTGCGCCGCCTATGACCCCAATCAGATCGTGCCTATTGTCAATGGCACGGTCATTACCAACGACACCGATGGCAATCTATTTGCCTATGTAGATGCGCTTGCCAACCCCAGCGATACAAGCCAACGCGAACAAATCATTTTCCGTTGGGTGGGGTCAACATGGAAGCGCATCAATTAGTGGTTTTGGAGTAATTGTTATGGATCCCAAAGTGAGTGGAAGTATCCCTCGCTTACAAACCATCGATCAGCACGGGTGGGAGCAAGAAGAAACCAGTAGCTGGTCAAGTCGTCTAGCATGGCTCATTTTCGGCTTCAATGTCGGTTTCGCCTTACCCATTGTGCTCATTTTTATCGTGCTGCCCGTCGTTGTGCCGGAAATCCAATTCCGTCGGGCCGAATCCACCAGTAATAATTCGCCCAATCAGGTAGTAGTCTATCAAATCATTACCAATATGCCAGCGGCGACCCTAACACCGACCAACACCCTACCACCAAGCCTAACTCCCACCCCATCCCTAACCCCGACCATTGACAATGGGGCGACGCTTGAATCTATCTTTGTGGCCCAAACCCAAGCCGCCTTTGCCCTCACCGCCATGGCCCCTACTTCGCCACCCACCATCCCGCCAAGTGCAACGCCAATACCCCCTACCCCAACGCCTTCGCCTGCACCGCAAGCCTTCAAGCTCGATGGTTTCACGTTTTATCAACAGGGCTGGAACAACTGTGGGCCAGCGAATTTGGCAATGGGGCTATCCTACTTTGATTGGCCGGGAACACAAGATGATACTGCGGCCTATTTGAAACCAGACCGCGAAGATAAAAATGTCACGCCTCAGCAAATGGTGGATTACGTCAATCGCTTTACCGATTTAAGGGCGATCTGGCGTATGGCGGGTTCGCTCGACCAAGTCCGTTGGTTGATTGCCAATCAATTTGTGGTGATTGTCGAATCCGGCTATGAGCCAGCAGGTGAGGGCTGGTTCGGGCATTATGAAACTGTGACAGCCTATGATACCGCCGCCGATACCATCACCGTCTTTGATTCCTACTTAGGGCGTCCCAGCAAACCAACCATTACTTATCCCAGTGCCAAATTTGACGGTCAATGGCAGTCGTTCAATCGCAATTTTATCGTCATCTATCCCCCCACTCGTGAAGCCGAACTCGAAGCCTTTTTGGGGTCGGATTGGATTGAAAGTCTCAATCGCCAAAAAGCAGCCCAAGTCGCTCAACAGGAGGCCGCCAACGATCCTTCCAATCCCTATGCGTGGTCAAATTTGGGCACATCGCTCAATTCGATCGGGCGCTACCCTGAAGCCGTTACCGCGTATGAACAGGCGCTTGATCTTGGCCTGCCCTATCGGTTTTTCTGGTATCAATATGGGGTCTTCGAGGCCCTCATCCAAACCAGTCGTCTCGACGATGTGCTAACCTTAGTCAACAGCACCCTCAAGACAACCTCGTTTGTCGAAGAAATGTATTACTACTTGGGGCGGGTCTACGAAATTCAAGGCAATTCAGCGATGGCCCAAACGGAGTATCAGGAAGCCCTGCAACGTAACCCCAATTATGACCTTGCGGCTATTGCCCTGCGACGGGTTGGGGGGTAGGCTCAACTTCCGTTTCATAAATCATTTGAAGATAGGCTTTCATCACTTCTTGGGTTGCACCATCCATCATCATGCGACCCTTGTGTAGCCAAATGGCCCGATCACACAGAGCTTTGACTTGTTCAGTTTGGTGCGTCACAATGAGGAGCGTCAACCCATCCTCTTTCATTTTCAGGATACGCTCAATACATTTATCCTGAAACGCCGCATCTCCCACTGCCAAAATTTCGTCCACAAACATGATGTCGGGTTTGAGATGCACCGCCACACTAAACCCAAGCCGCGCATACATCCCACTGGAATAGCGCTTCACCGGCAGGTCAATGAACTGCCCCAGTTCGGCAAATTCGATAATATCATGAATCACCGAGTCAAGCTGGCGTGGGGGCACGCCTTGCATGGCTGCACTGAGATAAATGTTCTCGCGTCCGCTACGCTCCTGATTAAACCCGGCTCCTAAAGCAATGAGGGTCGAAAACCGTCCTCGCACTTTGACATGACCTGTCGTTGGTCGCGTAATCCCACACAAAGTCCGGAACAGGGTACTTTTTCCAGACCCATTGCGGCCCACAATGCCGACCGTCTGCCCCGCTGGAATAGTAAAAGAGACATCGCGTAGCGCCCAAAACTGTTCCGTTTGTTGGCGTCCCACCGATCGTTTTAGAAACCGTTTAGCCATCTCATTAAATTCATAGCGAAAACTGGTGCGCTGCTCATTTTGAGAATAGCGCTTAGAAACATTTTCAGCGACGATAATTGGCTCACTTGGTGATATTGCTGTCATATACTAAAGCCTATCGGCAAACCCATCTTCCCTAGATTTAAAATACACATAACCCATAAAGAGCACAATGACTGATACCACCAATGGAAAATACAAAGTGGCAAAATCAGGCGTCTGGGCATACACAATAATATCCCGGTAGGCTTGGAAAAGTGGTACTAATGGATTAATCGCCAGAATAAAACGATAACGGTGTGGAATAAGCGAGGCTGGATACAATATGGGGGATAAATAAAACAACAATTGCATCAAAACCCCAATAAGCTGAGGAATATCCCGCACAATAACGCTTAGCGATCCTAAAAATAGCATCAAGCCCGCCATAAATAGGGCCTGAATCAAAATCAGCATGGGTAAATAAATGTATAACCAGTTAGGCCATACCCCGCTCACCCCGTTGATAACTAACATAGCCAGAAACATGAAAAATACATCAACCAGCGCTTCCCCCAGCGTAATCAACACCAAAATCTCGCGGGGAAAATAGACTTGGTTGATCAGCCCAATTTGGCTAAAAACGCTGGTTGAACCTTTTGTAATCCCTTGTTGAAACAGCGTCCATGGCACCAATGCCGCCAAAAAGAAGGTCACAAAAGGCACTCCTTCCGAAGTCACCCCTACTCGCAAAAAGCGCGAGAAAACGAATGCCAGTACCAACGAAGTTGAAAGGGGCAACAGGATAATCCAGAAAATCCCTAGCGTAGCTTGACTATAACGAGACAAAACGTTAAAGCGCAGCCAGATGATCAGCAATACGCGATAGTTCCAAAGTTTAGCCAAGTGAACTGAAACTGGCTCACCATCCGACCCTCTCCATAAGGCAGGGATCACCGTAATACAGGGTGAAAAAAGCAAAGCAGCAGCCGCAAAATAGCCTAATTGAAGTTGGGACAACGTGGGTATGAAAAGCGTTGCTAATCCAACCAATATCCCGGTGGCTAGCCATAGTATGATTAATTGGCGTATAGCAACTGTCAACTTTAGCCCTACACGAATAACTATCCAAATGATAAAGTTAGCCACTAGGATTGAAAAAAGCATTAATATGTAGAGGCTAATCGGGTGGGCCTGATAGTCATCCCCTAAAGGTTTGCCATAGGTGTATTTAAGACGGGTCTGGACGGCGACCAAATTTGCCCCAACCAGTAAGGCGACCATCTTAATAAAGGGAATGATGCTTATTAATGAGGATTTCTTCAATAGACCACCTATTGTGATTGCCTTTCAGTAGCTTAGCGGTTTCGCCTTAATCGGGTCTAATTATAAAGCATGGATTTGATAAGGTGTGAGACAACTTTTAAAAGGTGTATTTTTCATGCGACGTACCGTTGGGCTTGGGTTTGCCCTTTTTGCCTTTTTTATGGGCTTATACTTACTAACCTATCGTGGTCATCCGGTTAGCACCGATGAGATGATTCTTTTTGATATGACCGAGAGTGTGGCTCAACGTGGCAACCTACACCCTACCCTAATGTATAATGTCAGTATACTAACCAACCCTACCGGTGACCCTTTTAAAACACCCGACGATCAATACGAGCCCATTCAGCCCATCTTTGCCACACCACTATTTTGGATCGCCCAGCACTCCGCCAATTTCGGTCGAATGCATATGGTCTGGTTCCTCAACATTCCCATTACAGCGCTGACGGTAGTTTTGCTCTATGCTATTGGCTTGCAGCGTGGCTATAGCGTCGCTGTGTCATGGCTAGGTGGTTTTCTATATGGCTCGGCAACTTTGGCATGGGTATATAGTCGCTTCTTCTGGCGCGAACCTCTCGTCACCCTATTTTTATTGGCCTGTTACGGGGTTGCGCTCCAACTTCAATCCCGCTGGCAGCACAATTACAAGGCTCTAAAGCTCATCATCGCCCTCATCCTATTGTTTCTGGCGGGTTTTCTTTCCAAAGCAGCCATTATCCTAGCCTTGCCGGGTTTGCTCATCCTAGTCCTGCCTCCTCTACCCATGTTATTCAAAAATCGGGCTTCTATCCAGCGATTGAGCGTCACAGCGATTGTAGCCATCTTGCTCATTCTCTTAATTTTTAATCTCAATTTGGGGAGTGGTGGCAATCGCTATAATCTAGCCCGGTGGCAAACTTTCCTTGAAAAACCAGATTGGGGCTATGTTGGCAACTCTCTGTTGGGTTATCAACTAAGCTCCGGGCGCAGCATTTGGTTATATTCGCCTATCTTGTTGCTGGGTCTTGGGGGGATGTTAATGCTCTGGCGGCAAGGGCAATGGCGCCTAGTAGTTGCCGTCCTCCTCTCCATCTTCATCTTCAGTTTCAGTTATGGCCTAAGTCGGCGGGCCTTGTGGTGGGGTGGCAATGGTTGGGGCCCGCGCTATCTTTTACTCCTCGTTCCACCCATGATGCTGCTCGTTTTTCCAACCCTTGAATACTTGCTTAATAAAGGCTGTCAGCTTCGATGGCGCCTAGCAGCAGGCTTACTAGCCCTAGTAAGCATCGGCATCCAAATTTTGGGTATAGCCGTCTATCAGTGGGATTATTATGATCTGCTGCGTGACAAACAAATCTTGCCGTGGCAAGAGGGCCTTTGGTCAATCAAATGGTCGCCCATCCCCCAATATCTTGATCTATGGCAAACCAACAAACTGGATATGGCATGGCGTTTTGCCACCCCCCATTGGCAGGCCCCACTCTTAGCAATGGGTCTAATGGTTGGGTCAGGGCTGGTTGCTATTTTCTTAGCCCGCCGCCCCGCCACCCATCCCGCCTTCATACCCGCCTTCAGTATCATAGCCTGTCTTCTAATCGGTGGGACGGCCTATAGTTGGCTAGTCACTCTCCAAAATGATACTCGCTATACCCTTAATCGCCCTGATATACAGGCGATGATTGACTACTTACAAAAACAAACGAATTCCGAAGACATCGTCTTCCTTGAAAACCCCGACTATCAACTGCCCCTTATGAATAGTCTCAAATCACCCGGTCTGCTGATGACCCTGCCCTATGCCCCCGGTGAAATCCGCAATCCGAATGTCCAACCGCAGGTGGTCTCAGATGATCCCGGGGCCCAAGCGGGTTATCATTCTGTATATGCCATGAAATGGGGCGCCGAGCACTATCAACGTGTTTGGCTAATTATGAGCTACGGCCCCTTTATAGACTTCGCCCTGCGTCCCCAAGAACACTGGTTAGCCCAGAGTTATTTTTGGGTGGAAACGATTGAAACCAGCCCTTCTGTACGGGCCATTCGTTTTAATCCAACCCCCGCACCCGGTGGCGCACCTGCCCATATTGTGCCCAATTATTTTAATGAAGAACTGCTACTGGTTGGCTACGATTTACCCCATGGTACCGTTTATCATCAAGGGGATGTCTTGCCTATATCCTTGCTCTGGCAACCCCTAAAACCGCTCCCCGAAGATTATCTTGTGAGTGTGCGCCTTTTAAAAGCCGATGGTTCCCTAGTCGCTCAACAAGATGGCTTACCCCAAGCGTCGTTTGGGCATACCTCCCGATGGATTCCAGAGCAATTTTATCGAGATAATCATGGCCTTCAGATTCCGCACCAACTTACTCCCGGTCAATATACCATCGAAGTCGTTGTCTATAGCTGGCCCAGCAATACCCGATTACCTGTTATCAGCGACACCCAAAAGGGTGATACAGCCCAACTAACCACCATTGAAATCCGCTAATTCGACATTTTCTAAAAATAATTCCCGCCAACGGGTTTGGCTCTCGGTGGTGGCGCTCTATCTCATCCTCATGGGAGCCTACATCTTTAGTTATAGCGGCCTACCCCAAAGCCCCGACGAGTATATTATCTTCGATAGTACCCAAAGTCTGGTTTTGCACGGCACAATGGCCCGCACCATCGGCTTCAATGTTGACCCCACCATCCAAAAAGACGGGACGCCATGGCCCCAACAAAAATATGAGCCACTTCAGATAATAATTGCAGCGCCACTTTTTTGGCTGGCCCACCAACTACCTAATATTGGGCAATTGCACACCGTTTTTACTTTGAACATTTTTGTTACGACCCTAACCGCCCTCAGTCTCTATCTCATTGCTTTACGTCGAGGCTATTCACTTGGGGTGGCATGGTCAGGGGCGCTCATTTTTGGGTTAGCAACCGCCGCGTGGCCCTACAGCCGCTGGATTTTCCGTGAACCCATTATGGGCTTTTTTGTCCTATGGGCTTTTCACTTTGCCACCCAAATCCCCAAGCGAATTGAACAACAACAATCCGTTTGGCGTCAGGGCCTCTTCGCCGCTGTCATGATCGTAGGGGCGATTTTTGCTAAACAGGTCGGGTGGCTAATCCTCCCTGCAATTGTCCTGTCGTTTCTTCCCACCCATATCACATGGCGGCGTGCCCTGCCTGCCATCCTTATTTTGATCGTGATCTTTGTCGGCTTCATTTTGCTGGTACTTTTCTTACAACCCAATGTGGAAGAGGGTCGCTATTCGTTTGAGCATTGGACTGACCCCCAAAATTTTACATGGGCTTCTATCCCTGAAAGTTTTCTCGGCTATCAAGTCAGTCCAGCCCGCAGTCTATGGCTGTTTTCACCTGTGTTAATCGCTGGTTGGATTGGCACAGTCATGTTATTTAAGCAAGGGGATTGGCGAATGGTCGTTGGGCCAGCCTTTGCGATTGTGCTGGTCAGCGCCAGTTATGGGGCCACCCGCCAAAGCACCGTCTGGAATGGTGGCTGGGGCTGGGGGCCGCGTTACATGGTGCCCTTTTTGCCGTTGCTCATGTTATGGGTCTTACCCGTACTGGCATGGTTATTTCGTAAACCCGTTACCCTCAAACATCAACTGGCATGGCTGGCTTTTATTCCCTTGTTAATCGTCAGCGTTGGAATGCAGTGGTTAGGGCTTGGCGTTCCCTATACCAATTACTATACTAAGCTTCAATTCAACCTTTTTGACAATCCTGCCCGCTTCGGCGAATGGCAAAAATGGGCCGATTACAATTGGGTCTGGAGCCAATCCCAAATCCCCTATCACTGGCATCATTTTAATGGCGAACAGCTTCAGCCAGCATGGACAGTTGTAGATTCGACATGGGTCGTGCCCTTGTTGACCCTTTTGATGGTTTTCACAGGTCTCGCCCTCAGCTATCATGCGCTTTTTGTCAGTCAAGACCTACCGCGCCTACACCCTATTCTGAAAACGAGCCTGATTCCAATCGTAGTCCTGCTGCCCCTAGCGTCAATGAGCATTGGCATCTATCAATTATGCGACGACGAGCGTTATATTGCGGGCCAAGAAGACGTCTTTGATTTAATCAAAATCCTCAACCGCGAGGTTAAAGCCGACGACATTGTCTTCATTGAGCGGGGTGAATATTCTCGCTTATTCATGAACTATTTCAAGGCGGATGCCCTCTTGATGACCCTGCCCCAACCTTTGCGGGGAGGTTATGCCCCCGGGGAACCCGAAATCCGCGACGACGAACTCTATGCCGCGGTTGGCCCCTATATCGGCTATGCTCTCGCTTGGGCTACTCAACACTATGCCCACCTATGGTATGTGGCAGGTTCAGGGCCATCCATCAGCAATGCCATTCGCCCAGCCGAGCGTTTATTAGCGGTGCGCTATTTTCCAGTCAAAGAATACACAGTCAGTCCCGTTGCTCGGGCTATCCTCTACGACACCGTTGATACACCCGCCACCCCACCCGTTTATTCGTCGGGGCTGGTCTTTGGCGACCAATTAGTGCTGGTGGGTTTTGATTTACCTATTGGCACAAGTTTCAAAGCAGGCCAAATTGTGCCAATCTCGTTAATTTGGTCGCCCTTGCAACCCCTCCCAACCAACTACTATGTCCGGGTGCAACTTTCTGACAGCCATCATTCACCTGTTGCTAACCACGCGGGTCTGCCCATTGCTACCTTTGGATTTATGTCGCGTTGGCAAGCCGGCCAGATCTATCGTGACAATCACGGCCTGTTGCTGCCAGCCAACCTGCCCCAAGGTGAATATCAACTGGAGGTGGCCGTCTATGATTCAGCCAACCAGCAGCGGTTATTCATCCGCAATGCCACTGGCGAAGGGCTGGGGGATGTTGCTATCTTAATTCCATTAGTGATTCAATAAAGAGGCTCAATGATTGATCGAGGCAAATTCAATATCCTAGGGGTTCAAATCAACGCGATTGATTATGCCGCTGCGGTTGAACGTATTATCACAGCCGCCCAAAACCAACAACCGTTAGCTGTCACGGCCCTTGCTGTGCATGGAGTGATGACAGGTGTCCTCGATAAAACCCAGCGCTACCGTCTCAATCACCTCGACCTCATCACTCCCGATGGGCAACCCGTGCGCTGGGCCCTCAATCGCTTACACGCGACTGGCCTCACCGATCGAGTGTATGGCCCAACCCTAACCCTCAAATTGTGTGAACGGGCCGCTGTCGAAAATTTGCCCATTTACCTCTATGGCAGCAAGCCCGAAACCCTTGATCTGCTGGCAAAAAACCTGACGACTCAATTTCCCGCCCTGAAAATTGCAGGGATGCAGCCTTCCATGTTTCGGCGTGTCACCCCTGCTGAAAAACTGCAAATCGCCAGCCAAATTCAAGCCAGCGGCGCTAAACTGGTCTTGGTGGGTCTCGGCTGTCCTCGTCAAGAAACATGGGCCTATGAATATCGTGATGCCCTGCCGATGCCCCTGATTGCCGTTGGTGCGGCCTTCGACTTCCACGCCGGAACAGTTCCCCAAGCCCCCGCATGGATGCAAAAACGTGGTCTCGAATGGTTCTATCGCCTCACCCGCGAACCCAGCCGTTTGTGGAAACGCTATCTACTGCTCAACCCCCTGTATCTATGGCTGTTGCTGTTACAAGCAACTCACCTAAAAGTCAATGATCCCACGGATGCCGTACCCCCCGCCGAAGAAATGCGTTACGGCTAAAAGGACCAAAAACAGGAACCACATGGGATGTGTCATGCAGTTCCCGATAATCCCTTACTGGAAGCCCGTCATGCCCCCAGCGATTCGCTGAATTCGCCGTTTTTGCGCTTGGCTTTCTCTTTTGGCTGGGCAGGCATCACCACCCAGAGAATGCAGTAAACCACCATGACGGTTTCAAGGTTCACCACAAAGAGTGCCACAGCGATGAACACCAATCGAACTAATGTGGGGTCTAGATTGAAATAATCTGCGATTCCCCCACAGACACCCGTCAGCATCCGATTTTTAGAGGAACAATAGAGACGCTTTTGGAAGTTCACTTTACCTCTTACCTCCTCTGTTCGTTCGCCATCACGATAAACTTTGACACCCACACCCCTCAGCGTTATCCATCACGAGATTGCCTTGCTTCCATCTATTGGCAAGCTCATCTAGTTTAGAGGCCGCACCTTGCCTCACCATCTTCCCAACTTCAATGGCTTCCATGATTGTTTGCTCATCGGCTCCGCTTTCCAAAGCCTTAGCGACATTCGTCTGTAGGCATGGCTGGCAATTAGCCGTAACCGAGGCTCCCACTGCGATTAATCGCAACGTCCGATTATCAAGTTTCAAGAGCTCACCTTCCTTCCAGATCAAATTAAAGGCGGGGGATGCCTTTTTTCTTCTCGATTGTTGAGATACCAAAAGGCACATATAGGATGCAAAAACCGCTGATCCCTGTTGTCACCATCAGGAAACCAACGAAGGCAGCCACCTGACCAACTATATCGCCTTGCAGTCCACCCAAGCGGAACAAGCCGACGAGCAAAACAACTGCCCCGACCATCAACCGTACTGACCGATCCACTGTGCCACAATTACGTCGAAACATCCTGATCACCTCCTTTCTAATCTTATAGACGGAGGCAATTAGGAAAGGATACACCTTAATTTTTCTCTCGATATTGCCCAAATATGGCCTTCAGGTCGGGCACAAATTCATTGCCTTCAATCCAATAGGCTTCACAATGAGCCTCTAATTCCGCTCTAAGTTTCGTTCTGGCCCGATGCAATCTGATTTTCACCGTATCCAGTGTGATGCCAAGAATATCAGCGATTTCTTGGTTTTTAATCCCTTCTAACTCACTCAGGACGAGCACGGTTCGATAGGGTTCGGGTAGCCTGCTAATAAAATCCCGAATGCAGTCATTCATCTGTTGCCGAACAAGCTGCTGTTCCACCGAAAGGGTCTTTTCGCCCGTCCACACATCTTTGTCTTCGACCTCAACCAAATCGCCTGATAGATCAATCATGTCTATGTGATTACCGGGTTGGCTGCGCAGTCGATCTATAGCCGTATTGGTCGCGATGCGATAGATCCAAGTCGCAAGCTGCGATTCGCCTCTAAAATCCTTCAACCCATGATTGACTTTCACAAAGACCTCTTGGGTCAAATCTTCGGCATCGGCCTCACCCACCATTCGCAGCAGATAGCGTAATATTTTGGCATGAAACAGGTCATAGATTTTCTGGAAATCTAATGGGGCGTTATCCATAAAGCCCTTCCCATAAATTTATCTCTAAAACCAACCGCATAGCTGTTGCCATTCCACCTTACGCCCCGCTTGAATGATGCGCCGCTTGCTCATCATCCGCCTTCGCAATTGCCATGCCGAACCAAAAGCCCGCAGGGATGCGCGTTCTTTGAGCAGGATAAACCCCAAAATCTTCAGGTCATACCACAGAATCGCTGGGGCATCGCGCCAAAAATGGGGGGTAATCTCGTTTTTCATCATCAACAAATACCGATTGCGCACTCCTAAAAAGCGCATATCCGCCGATACCCGTTCGCGGTGGCCGGGGCGGAAACCGCGTATATGATGGCCGACCGCCTCTGGCACATAGGCCGATTGCCAACCGCGTAACTGGGCCCGCCAACACACATCCACATCTTCTTTGTGCATAAAAAAATCTTCGTCAAAAATCTCCCCCTCAATCGCTATGTCTTCCAACATGGCCCGCCGATAGACCGCTGCCGCCCCATCTGGCCCAAACACCCTATCCCCTTGCATCGGCGTTTGCGCGACGGGGTCGCCACAATTCCGCAGCAACTGACGACGCGAACGGCTCATCAACAGGCCTGTGCTATCAATCAATTGTGGGGTTTCGCCTAGTTTTTCCACCCGCAGCAATCGTCCCGCCGCTGAACCCAATTGCGGATTCTCATCCAGCACGGCAACCATCTTGGCTAAATAATCCGGCGCTAACCACACATCGGGATTCAGCGTCAGCACATATTCGCTTTGGGTACGTCCAATTGCCAGATTATGTGCGGCTGAATAACCCCGATTATCCGGATTAACCACCACCTCTACCCCCTTTTTTTCCACCTGTGCCACCGTATCATCCGAGGAGGCGTTGTCCACCACCAGCACCCCAAACTCAACCGATTGCTGGTTTAACAATGAATCCAAGCACATCTCAATATGAGCCGCGCTGTTATAGGTCACAATATGGACTGAAATTTGAGTCGCCACAAGCATCCTTTCACAAAGCTTTTTACCCTGCTTTTTCTAAACGCTGACAACAACCTGACGGAAACTTGACATATAATGAGTGAGACTAAATTGGCCGCCCTAGATAGAATTGGAGTACCCCTGTGTTGAGCTTAAATAGGCGTATCTTTTCCGGCGTCTTGATCTTTATCCTTTTAATAGCAGGCATTATACTGTCCGCCCAACCCACCCCTGCCCGCTCTGATGATACCCCAACCGCCCGCTTGATTGAATCGGACGATCCCCTCGTCCAACGGTCAGGCAGTTGGACAAGCCAAGCGGCGGCGGGCGCCAGCGGAGGCAGCTATTTATATAGCGGCAAAAGTGTGGATGATGTGCTGACTCTAGAATTCGTCGGCCCCCGCATCGAAATTATCTATGTCCAAAATCCGGCGCTTGGTGCATTAGCCATTGAGGTAGATGGCACGGTGCTGCGTACGGTTATGACCGATGGCAAAACACCCCAATTTGGCAACCATGCCATTGTGGATTATTTGGATAATGGCCCGCATACACTCAAGGTCTATCCGCAAGAAGGCACGGTGATTGGGGTAGACGCCTTCTATATTCCGGCTGCCCCCACTGCAACTGCTCCAACCCCCACCATTCCCCCAACTTCGACCCCGATCCCGCGCAACATTGATGATACTAAATTTGGCGATGGGGTCATGGCCGCCGCCCAAGACAAGGGGCCAATTCGTGTCATTGTGCAGCTTCGTACCCCCTCCATTGGTTTTGGTCGGGCCGAATTTAACCCACGCCTGAATAATCAGATGCAAAATGATGTCTTGGCAACCATAAGCGGTAAATTTGACCTACGCTATCAATATTCGCACCTACCAGCCATCGCAGGCTATGCCGATTTTGCGACGCTCGTCCAGCTCCAAGCCAATCCACTCGTCGAATCCATTGTAATTGACGAACCTAGCTCAATGCACATGGGTCAAAGTGGACCCGCCATCCAAGCCGACGTGGTCCGTGATACCTATGGTTTACGTGGACGCGGTGTTACCATTGCCGTCCTCGACACCGGCATTGACACCAATCACCCCGACCTCAGTGATGACATCATCGCCCAACATTGCGAAACTCAAGGCAGTTGCCCACCCAGCAACACAGCCTCTGGTATCAGCGCCGAAGACGCCAATGGGCATGGCACGAATGTCAGTGGGGTCGTAACCTCGAATGGGGTGGTCGCTCCCATTGGTTTTGCCCCTGATGCCAAAATTGTCGCCGTACGTGTGTTGGATGCCTCTGGTGCTGGCTTTGTTTCCGATTGGGTAGACGGCCTTAACTGGGTAATTGCCAACCAAAGCACCCTTGATGTTGATATTATCAACATGAGCCTTGGCACCAATGCCCTCTATGCTAACGCAACCACCTGTAACAGTGCCCAGCCCACTGTTCTGACAGCCGTTACTACCCTTATTAATAATGGGGTGACTATTTTTGCCTCCAGTGGTAATCAAGGCAGTTCAACCGCCCTTGCCTCGCCTTCGTGCAATACAGGTGTAGTAGCAGTCGGGGCAACCTATGATAGCGATCTAGGCCGCGAACCCGATGCTGGGACCTATAACACCTTATTTGGGGGTTCATGGCCGGCCTGTTTCGATGCCGCCACCAACACCACCACCATTACCTGCTTCACCAATAGCAACGCCGAACTCGATCTGCTGGCCCCCGGCTCACAAATTACCTCGGCTGGCATGGGTGGGGGAACCAGTACCTATCGGGGCACCTCCCAAGCCTCACCAACAGCCGCGGGTGTCGCCGCTTTGATGTTAGAGGCCAACCCCACACTGACCCCTGCCCAGATTCAAAGTGTACTTTACACAACGGGGGTCAATGTCACCGATTCTAAGAACGGCTTTACCTTCCGCCGTATCAATGCCCTTTCGGCTGTCCAATACGTCTTGCCAGATGAAGGCGCGGGTGCTCCCACCAATGACCTATTCGCGGGTGCGACAGTTGTTTCTTCTCTGCCCTATCGCCGTACTCAAGAGGTCTATCAAGCCACCACAACAGGCACCGACCCTTCAGCCGGTACACTTTGTAGTGTCAGCACTCGTTCGGACACGGTGTGGTACAGTTATTTTGCACCCGCCAGTCAGACTGTTTCTATCACCACCGAAGGCAGTACCTATGACACAGTGGTTGGCGTCTATACTGGAACTGAAGGCGCATTAACCCTTGTCGGCTGTAATGATGACACCGATGGTCTGCATAATATCCGGAGTTCAGCCCTCAATTTTAATGCAACAGGTGGCACCACCTACCGCATCATGATTGCGAAATTTGGTACGGCCTCCGTCGGAACCAGTGTCTTGCGTCTCAGCATCAGCAACACCCCACAGGGCGACAGCATTGCCCTGTTCAATAGCACCACCAACATAGGCAGTTTGGTGGATAGCCTTGCAACAACCCCTGCCATCGCCAACTATGCCACCTACCCAACTGGTTTTAGCACCACAGGTGGACAGTGGGTGATGGGTGACTGGAACGGTGACGGGCAAAAAACACCGGGGGTCTATGTCAGCGGTGCATTTTACTTCACTAACGGCATCGGCTATACCGGTACATGGACAAGTATCTGGATCGGTCTTGTAGGGCGTCCCGCCGTCGCAGGTCGCTTCGATAACAGTGCCGCCAACGACTGCATTGGCGCGGTGGACAGTGCTAACTTCCCGCCCTATGGCATTGCCTACGCCATGTATTTCACCTGTAATTTGACCAGTGGGCCAACTCCCCCCCTCACCTTCCAATGGTTGAGCGTGCTGCTGCCCGATTCACAGGGGCATACAGGAACTGCTCAGTTTGTAGCAGGCGATTGGAATAGCGATGGTGTTGAATCCATTGCCATTCGCCGTACCAATTACATTGCCTATACGAATGTCCCTCCAACTACATTGGAGTCGGCCTTCGATCAAGCTCAATATTTTGGGACACCCAGCGCCGTCAGCTATGGCACACTTGTAGCGGGTGATTGGGATAGTGACCGAGTAGACAGCTTTGGTCTGGTCTACAGCAATGGGGCTTTCTATCGTCGCAATGACCTGCAATGGAATTCAGGTCAATACACCCTTCAAAATCTGGGGCAGCCAACGGGCACGATCAACTTTGCCACGTCTTGGCGTCAACGCTAATTTTCAGTCTACTTCCGGCCTCCTCTTCAATCCGAGGGGGCTGGGGGCTAATCCACTCACTTATGACATCCGTCCTCTTATATCCTGCCTTAGTAGTATTGCAAAAGAGTTGATATTTTACTACACTTATCACATTCCTTAATTCTGATTTTATTCTTTTATCGTCGTAGCAATACCCCATTGTCTAAGTATCAGGGAGAACCTAGCGGAATATGAAATCCAAACATTGGCTTGTAATTGCCATTCTCATCATTCTTGGGGTCGCGGAGGGCCTAGGTAGTACCTTCCTCACAACGACGCCCACGTTCGCCTCTCCCCACTATAAACTGACCCTCCAAGGGACGCTTGGCATTATTCATGATGACCCCGCCCCAGATTCTGGCTTGGCCTATCGCTACGACATCTATCTGACCGACAGTCAGGGTCTGCAAACCCGCTTGAATTTAGACCTTACGACGGCCACCCGCCTTGAGGGTAAAACAGTCGAAGTCACTGGGCACGAAGCCGAAGGTGGGGCCGCTGGTTCGGACGATGGTGTACCCACTGTGGTGGTAGATACAATCCGTGTGATTGAAGGCGACACCACTGCCGCTGCCGTCGCTCCGGGGTCCTATGCGTGGATCAATATCATGTGCAGCTTTAACGATATTGCCAATCCCGCCTATAGCCAGTCCTATTTTAATGGCCTGTTCAGCAGCAGCTACCCCGGCATCAACCATTATTGGAATCAAATATCGGGTGGCACAGTCACCATTAACGGTACAGCTACCACCAGCACATGGGTCACTCTCCCAAACCCGCGCGCCTATTATTTTGACCCCGGCACCACCAGTGTTGGCTCAACCGGACGCCAAAATATCTTTAATCAGTGTATTGCCGCCGCTGACCCACAGGTCAACTTTCCCAGTTTTTCGGGCATCAACCTAATGCTCAACGCCAACATGAGTTCCACCAGTAGCGCCTATGCCTATGGGGGGTGTTGTTTTCCCGCCACCGCCGATGGTCAAACCCGCTCCTATCGCATTACGTGGTTGCCGCCGTGGGGTTGGCAAAATCAATCCGTCGTCGCACATGAGATGGGTCATGGTTTTGGTATGCCGCATTCATCGGGTCCCTACGGAGCCTCCTACGACTCGCAATGGGATGTGATGAGTGATACATGGGGTAACTGTGGCAGGCCCGGGGCGGATGACCCGACTTATGGCTGTCTGGCGCAGGGGACAAATTCATTCCATCTTGATTATTATCTAGGTTGGATGCCTGCCGCCTCTAAAATAACCGTCAGCCCCGGTCAAACCCAAACCGTCACCCTCGAACGGCTTAACCAGCCCTCCGCCGCTGGCTATCGCATGGTACAAGTGCCCTTCTCTGGCAGCACCAATCATTTTTATGTCGTCGAGGCTCGTCGTTCTACCACGACCCCACAGCCAAGCCAATATTATGATGCCATCCTGCCCGGTAATGCCGTCATCATGCACGATGTACTCAACAACGGCACCCGCAGCCAACCCGCCCAAGTTGTAGATATTGACAACAACAGCAACCCCAATGATGCCGCTGCGCAATGGACACCCGGCGAAACCTTTGTAGATAACACCAACAGCATTACCATGCGCGTGTTAACCCAAACCAACACGGGTTTTACCGTCCAAGTAAGCAATGTTTATGGGGATGAACTCGCCCTATTCAACCCAAGCACTAGGAACGCTACATTGTTAAGCACCTTGCTAGACAACCCTGCCGCTGCGTCCTACACCACCTTTGCAACAGGTGGCCCCGCCACTGGTCAATGGCTGATGGGTGATTGGAACGGTGATGGTCTAAAAACACCCGGTCTCTATGCCAATGGGGCATTTTATTTCACCAACAGCAACACCACCACCAGCACATGGAGCAGCGTTTGGATTGGTCTAATTGGTCGTCCCGCTGTCGCAGGTCATTTTTCCAACACGGCCAACGATTGTATTGGCGCGGTAGATAGTGCCAATTTCCCACCCTATGGCACTGCCTTTGCCCTCTACTTCACCTGCAATTTTCTCAGCGGCCCCACCCCCGCCCTCAGCCTCCAATGGCTAAGTGTGGTACTGCCCGATGCGCAAGGGTATTCCGGAACCCACCAATTTGCCGCTGGTGATTGGGACGGTAATGGCGTAGACAGCATTGCTATTCGGCGTGGGGCCTATATTGCTTTTACGAATGTCCCGCCGACCACCTTGGAATCGGCTTTTAATCTGGCCCAATATTGGGGCACTCCTAGCAACAACGACTATGGGGTATTCCTTGCCGGGGACTGGAATAACGATGGCCTCGACAGCTTTGGGGTCTATTACAATAATGGCTATTTCTACCGCCGCAACGACGCGGCATGGAATTCTGGGCAATATCTATTGCAGCGCATCACCAGTCCGATTGGCACGTCGCTCAATGCCGTGACATGGCGGGCGGGCGGCACAGCCAGCGGGGGTGCGGGTGGTAATCCATCGGCTGGCCCAGCGCAAATTACAACCCCCGTCTCGACCACAATTGAGTCCGATAATCCACTGGTCAAGCAAACAGGCATATGGCAATGGACAACTTCAAATGAATCGAGTGGTGGGAGCTATCTGGTCACCAACTCTCCTGATCAAAACCTTGAATATGCTTTTAACGGCACATCGGTTGAGGTTATCTATGCCCAACTCGGTCAACCGGCTTCCTTCACGATTTTAATTGATGATGTTGCCGTACGTACCGTCATACTGCCAGATTCAGCCACCAGTTATCGTCTGAGTAGCCTTATCAACTATCTAAAGGTTGGCGATCATCGGCTTCGGATAGTCTCGCTCAGTGGCCCGGTCGCCATTGATGCCTTTAACATCACCTCAAGTGCCACTTCAGGTGAGAGCCAAACAAATCCCTGACAGACTCTAACAATTTCAGTTTCCTAACTTTCCATAGGTTCTAGCGATTTTTGATTTACAATTAAGGCAAATCGCTAGAACTTGCTTTTCTAGCCCAGCGAGAAGCTCATTCTGAAGCCAAGTTGGGCCAATCATGCAGGGCTGATAAGGCTTTACGATATAATTAACAAACCATTGAGAGTGCCTATTCCGGGTGATTGGAAAGACAATCATGAAACAAAAAAACTTGTTCCGTTTACGTTGGCTAACCCCACTTATATTATTTGGCATGATATTTAGCGGGCTGCTCCCCCAACATTCCCCTATTGCTCTGGCTGTCGGCTGTACAACGGGTACGATGTATCGGGTATCCATCAACACTGGGGGTGCTACTCCGGGGAACAACAACTCAGACCCCGCCCGTATCTCTAGCGATGGGCGTTTCATCGTGTTTGAGTCCGCATCAGACAACCTAGTTGCCAACGATACCAATGGCGTCAACGATATTTTTGTCTTTGATCAGTTGAACTGTACGACCAATCGAGTCTCACTATCGAGCGCGGGCCTCCAAAGCAACGAACGTTCTACTAACCCTCAAATCTCCAGTGATGGGCGTTATGTTGCCTATCAGTCGCTTGCCAGCAATCTAGTCAGCGGCGATACCAACACGGTCGAAGATATTTTTGTGCGTGACCGTCAAACCAACATCACCAGCCGAGTTTCTGTCTCTACGGCTGGCGCTCAAGCAACCGGGGGTCCATCCTTCAACCCCGTCATTTCGGGCGATGGACGTTATGTGGCATATGAATCTAGCGCCACGAATATTGTTGCAGGCGATACCAATGGCTTTACTGATATTTTTATGCGCGATATTGTGGGTAATACGACTACCCTAATCTCCGTCAATTCCAGCGGGACGATTGCCGATGAAGAATCCCGTGAACCCGCCATCACTAGTGATGGTCGTATCATAGCCTTCAGTTCGTTTGCCAGTAATCTGGTGGCTAACGACACCAACGACCCGGATATATTTATCCGCGATTTAAGTACCAATACCACTTCTCTCGTTTCGGTTGCGACAGGTGGCTCACAAGTACCCGATAACTTTTCCGAACTAGGGCCCGAAATATCAGCCGATGGGCGTTTTGTGGTCTTTGTCTCCACCGCTGCCTTTGACGTGGTTGATACCAATGGTGTCAATGATATTTATCTCCGCGATCGTTCGCTCGGCACCACAAGTCTAATCTCGGTAAATACCGCTGGCGGCGCTGCCGATAGTGAATCCTCCAATCCCTCGGTTTCAACCGACGGGACTCTCGTCACTTTTGAATCAAGCGCCACAAATTTAATCGCCAGTGATACTGAAAACCAGTTGGACGTTTTCCTCCGCAACGTCCCAACCAACACAACTACCCGGATTTCACAGGATCCAACTTCTGGCGTAGGTGGCAATCTCTCGTCATTCCGAGCCAGTATTTCAACCGATGGTCGTTATATTGCTTTCACATCAAATGCCGACAATCTGATTGGCACTGGTAATGATGTCAACTTACGCACGGACGTATTTATCTTTGATCGTCAAATAAGCAGTGGCGTATTCTTCGCGCCCGCCAATCTTGCAGCCACCGCCGTTTCACGCAGCCAAATCAATCTGACGTGGGTAGATAATGCCACCAGCGAAACTGGTTTCAGTATCGAGCAGTCGCTGAATGGGACTGACGGCTGGCTAGAAGTGGGAACTCGCACCGCCAACCAAATCAGCTTCCAAAACACTGGATTGCTTTGCAACCGCCGTTACTACTACCGGGTGCGCGCCTTTATTGACAGTATTCCAAACAACGGTCAATATGAAACCGTTTCCGCCTATACCAACATTGTCAACGCCATAACCCAAGCCTGTTTGCCCCATAAACTAGCGATTTTCCAATACCAAACGGGTCAGGCCAGTTTACTCTTAAACTTTAACACGCCCGCCCAAAGCGGCGACCGCAACACCTTCGCTTCGGGCGCTCCTGCCGCCGCTGCGGGTGGCACTTGGGTCATGGGTGACTGGGATGCCGATTCAGTTAAGACGGTGGGTGTTTTGGGTACCAACGGGGTGTTCTACTACACCAATACTTCAGGGGCTTCCGCCACTTGGAACGCTGTCTGGATTGGTTTCCAAGGTGGGCGCCCGATTGTGGCCGGTCGTTTTGATCCAACCCGCAACAACGATTGCGTCGGCGCAGTGGATAGCGTGAGTTTCCCGCCCTATGGTCGTGCCTCATCGCTCTATTACACCTGTGTTCTGACCAATGGAACAGCTCCCACACTCGGCGTTCAGTGGTTAAGCGTGGTTTTGCCTGACAGCCAAGGCCATTCTGGTACCTATCAATATTGTGCCAGCGATTTCAACAATGACCGCCTAGACTCAGTTGCCATTCGGCGCGGCCAGTATGTAGCATGGACTAACCGGGCCCCTGCCCCACCCGAACCCGGCCAACAGGTCAGCTTGTCAGCCTATGACCAAGCCCAATACATCGGCGTACCAGAAGCTTCAACCGAAGGCCTCTTTACCTGCGGGGACTGGGACAATGATGGCATCAGCACTTTTGGTATTCTCTATCAAACAACCGGCAATTTCTTCCGTCGCCCCGATCTTTTGTGGAACTCGGGGGCATGGACAG
Source organism: Chloroflexota bacterium (assembly GCA_016234595.1). Classification (GTDB taxonomy): domain Bacteria; phylum Chloroflexota; class Anaerolineae; order Aggregatilineales; family J027; genus CFX10. The sequence goes on from JACRBG010000029.1 coordinate 40,319, forward strand.
TCCAGCAAGTGGGAACGCCATTGAGCATATCATCTATCGCCAGTGGTTCTTGGCGCTAGGCCACCTCTCCTCAGCTTTAACCCTTCACCGTTCACCTTCATGGGCAGGCATCACAACCTGCCTTTTTTATTCCGCTTTATATCCCGTTTTTTAGTCTCATCTACCAAGATCGCTTAGAAAGGGATTGAGCATCCTCTTAAATTAGGTTAAGATGAACCCCCGAATTCGATGGGGCCTCACTTCTTGGAGAAGTTATTTTAAATTTACTTATGACCAATACAATCCCACCCAACGCGACTATTGCTTGTACCATCATCTCAAAAAACTATCTAGCCGCCGCCCGCACACTGGTCAATTCAATTCGTCAATTTCACGACAATGTTTATCCAATAGTCTTGTTGGTTGATGCAATTGAAGGACAATTTGACCCATCGGCTGAGAACTTCGAGGTTATGCTGGCCCAAGATTTAGGTATTCCGCGCTGGCCTCATTTCGCCATGAAATATGACATCATGGAGCTTAATACGGCGGTCAAACCCTATCTACTAGAAACTCTATTTGATCGCTTTGAGGCCCAAAAGGTCATCTATTTTGACCCAGACATTGTCATCTACCATAACTTGGACGAACTGCTGAGTTTATTGGATCAAAACAGCATCGTATTGACGCCTCATCTGCTCGACCCACTGGAAGATGATTACTCCCCTTCCGAACTCAATATTTTGCAAGCCGGCACATTCAATTTGGGCTTTATTGCAATTTCTCGTACCCATCAATGGCGCGAGATGCTTCAATGGTGGCAAAATCGGCTCTATAACAACTGCACCCGTGAAATCGAAAAAGGCATGTTTGTCGATCAGCACTGGGCAGATTTGATGCCAAGTTTGTACGACTGCGTCTATATTTTGCGGAACCCCGGCTACAATGTCGCCTATTGGAATTTCAAAACCCGCGATCTCCAACATGGCCCCGACGGCTATTTCGTAGACAGCCCCGAAAATCCGCTCATCTTTTTCCATTACAGCGGTTTTTCAGTAGACAACATTGAAACCGTCTCCAAGCATCAAGATCGTTTTGTGCTGTCGCAACTCAATGCCGCCTATAACCAAATCTTGACCGATTATCGCCAACGCCTCATAGATAACGACTATCACAACACCCGCAAATTGCCCTATTTTTACGGCAAATTTAGCGATGGTGTTCCAATTCCCGATATTTTGCGCATTTGTTTACGCATGCAAGATATTGACGGCCAGCGTTGGCCCGATCCCTATGACATCACATCACCCGATAATTTCCGTGATTGGGCCACCACCCCTGCCCCCAATGCCTATTTGTCACCCTACCTTCTGACCCTCCGCGAGGTGGCAACCTATCTAAAAGAGGTTTTTCCCAATCTTTCGGAAATTAATGAAATTGCCTATGCTAACTGGTTTGTGCAAAATGAAACGACCGAAGTGATTTTTCATCCCTTCTATAGTGACCCAATCAGAGTAGCCCTTAAACAGGTCAAACATGTCGAGGCAGGCCACGCATCATCCGGCGTACTTTCGCCTCACCTTGCGCCGTCAGGTACAGGGGGACGTATCAAGCAAACCGTACGTTACTACCGTCGTTTCCCTACCAGCGTAAAGCCCTTTCTGCCCCCTAATCTATTGGATGCCCCTCCCGCCATCTATACTGGGCCGGGTGGTTTCTATGGGGCAATCCGTCGCCAGCTAAAACAAATGGGCATTCTAAACCAGATACGTCGTACCGTCGGCTTGCGTTTCATCATGACCGTTCGTTTTTATGCGCAATACCCACGGATGAGTAGCCTCACTAGCGGTTTTCAATACCCCAACAAGCCCCAACCACAAGCCGCCGAGCGTGCTTTGTTAACCAAAAAAGGTGCCTCGGCTGAAAAATTTGACATCAAAGAAGGCATCAATGTGGTCGGTTTTATCCGTTCCGAAACAGGGATTGGTCAAATCGCTCGAAATCTAATGCGATCATTAGATGCGGTCAAATTTCCAGTGGCCGCCTTGCCAGTTGAGGCCTATGACCCCTCCCGTAAAGAAGACCTGACGGCCAATCAATTCGAACAAGGCACGCCCTACACCGTCAATGTTTTCCAAGTCAATGCCGACATGACCTACCCTGTCCGCGACATCCTACCCGATGGGGTCTATGACGGTCATTACAATATTGGCTATTGGGCATGGGAGCTGAATAATTTCCCCGATGAGTGGCAGCACTGTTTTGATGTTTATAACGAAATTTGGGTATTCAGTAGCTTTGTCCAAAAGGCCATCGCCCAAAGCTCGCCCCTCCCTGTCGTACTCATGCCTGTTTCGTTTCAAATTGACCTTCCTACTGAAGTCAGCCGCGCCAAACTTGGCCTACCCGAAGATGCTTTTATAGCCCTATTCGTTTTTGATGCCGGCAGCATCCTAGAACGTAAAAATCCATGGGCGACCATCCGTGCCTTTGCCGAAGCCTTTAGCCCAGAGGAACGCCAAGAAAAAGCCCGGTTGGTTATCAAGGTCAACAGCCTTGCCAATTTCCCCGCCGAAGCCGAACGCCTCCGGGCCGAAATGCAAGAAGTCAATGGCATCCTCATCGAAGACTATTTCAGCCGCCAAGACACCTATGCCCTCATCCAAACCTGTAATGTTTATATTTCACTGCATCGCTCCGAAGGCTATGGCATGACCCTTGCCGAAGCGATGGCAATGGGTCGTCCGGTGATCGGCACAGCCTATTCTGGCAATGTGGATTTTATGAACGTCAACACCAGCTACCTGATTCCTTATGAATTGGTGACACTGACTCAAGATTATCATCCTTATAAAGTGGGCAGTGTCTGGGCCGAACCCGATATTCATGCTGCGGCCAAAGCCTTGCGCGAGATTTATGAACACCCCGAAATCGCTGCCGAAAAAGGCCGCGCTGCTGCCGAATACATGCGTGAACATCACAATCCGCAAGTCGTCGGAGCAACCACCGCTAATCGCATCCGTTATATTCTAAAGAGGCTCGAAAAATGAGTAATGGCCCTATCACAGATAAAGCTGTAATTAAATCAATGGTTGAGGGGTTTAGCCCTTGGTATCATCAAATCAAATTCCCCGGCAACATCACCTCTCCCGGCATGAACAATTCCGATGAGATGTTGTCACATTTGGATATGCTCGGTCTACCGCGTAATGCCAAAGGAATGCGGGTATTAGACATCGGCTGTCGTGATGGCTATTTTATGTTTGAAATGGAACGGCGGGGTGCCGAGGTCATTGGCATTGATTACGCCCTACCCACCACAACTGGGTTTTCCATTGCCAGCAAAATCCTCGACAGCAAAACAACCTTTCGTGTCGAAAATGTCTATGACCTTGCCCCCGAAAAACTAGGCCTATTCGATCTCGTCCTATTTCTGGGTGTTCTCTATCATCTACGCCACCCCTTGTTGGCCCTCGACAAAATCCGTACCGTCATCAAGCCCGGGGCTTTGATGTTTGTCGAAACCCATCTAATTGATAACTATTTCCAACTCAAAGATGGTTCATTTGTCTCGATGGGTAACCTCTCGATGCAACTAACCGAAACTCCCATTATGCAGTTTTATGCCCGTGATCGTTTGGCTGGGGATGCCACCAACAAATTTGCTCCCAACATGGCCGCCCTCCGCGCCATGACCGAAGAAGCCGAATTTGAAATCTTGGGCGACTATATCTATGGCACACGTGGCTATGTCAAGGCTCGCGCCATTGAGGATGATCGTTTAGGTCGTTTCCGCCAAATGGATGGCACCACCGAAGGTAATCGTAACTAGGGTTGGGATCAATTTATGCAACTTAGATATCTCTTGAGAAGATCGCCCGAGGGGCTGACCCCCGAAGGCCGCTACCAATGGAAGACGACCCGCGCGACGCTGAAACAATATCCCAAAGATATACGTTTTCGGCGGGAGCAAGCCAAGCAAGGGGGAATGCCGCCCATGCCCTCCCCCTATCTACGCTATCGGGTTTCCGGCAATTATCACATTCAGCTCTTTCACGAAAGTGGTCGAGGGTCTCGCAACGACTTTGAAAACGCCCTCAAGGGGGTCGGAAAATCGTTTAACGACTTCCACTCCATCCTTGATTTTGGGGCGGGCTGTTCCCGCATTATGCGGTGGATGCAAGACCTCAGCCAACACGCCGAGCTTTATGGCACCGATATCGATGCCAAAGCGATCCGCTGGAGCAAACGCCACATACCATTTGCCAAGTTTGGGGTAAATCAGGGCCTGCCCCCCCTCAATTATCCGGATGGCAAATTCGATTTGGTCTATTCGCACAGCGTTTTTACTCACCTTAACGAAGAGTACCAAGACGCATGGCTGGCGGAACTGAAACGGGTGACTAAACCCGGCGCGGTACTGCTATTGACCGTTCATGGCGACAACGCATGGCAGGGGTTTTACGAGAGCGGCAAGGAACACCCCGGCATGGCTGAACATGTCGCATCCTATGAGAAAAACGGTTGCCATTTTGTCCACGATGATGAATGGACTGGTGTTTTCCCAGATTTCTATCATTCGATGTTCCACCAAAAGCGCTACATCATGGAACATTGGGCCAAATATTTCACCATCCTGAACTACCTAGAGCAGGGCATGTTGAATTATCAAGACATGGTTGTGCTGCAAAGGGATTAAAAAGGATGTCGAAAAAATGGCCTGCTCTTGCAGATAGACTGAGTCTCGAACAAAAGTATTTCATCAACCGTGTGGTCAAAAGCGCCCGCTATTTTCCGATTGATACCTATTTTCACTATAAGCATCGTGCCGAAAAAATGCTGCCTTTGCCGCCCGTCACCTTACGCCACCGCGTTTCCGGTGTGGATGACATCGGCTATTTTCATTACACGGGTCTCAGTTCACACGACGATTTCCAAAAAGCCCTCAATTTAGCGGGTTACGAGATGAGCCAATTTCGCAGCATCCTCGACTTTGGCGCGGGCTGTGGTCGCATTATGCGCTGGATGAAACAATATAGCCCTCCCGCTGAACTCTATGGTACAGATATTGACATACCCGCAATTCGGTGGAGCCAAAAAAAGCTAACCTTTGCGACTTTCGATATCAATCAGCCTTTGCCACCATTAGTCTACCCTGCCAACCAATTTGACTACATTTACTCGCATAGTGTGTTCACGCATTTGGATGATACATATCAAGACGCATGGCTGGCCGAATTAAATCGTGTGACCAAACCCGGCGCGATATTAACCCTAACTGTACATGGCAAGCATGCTTTTGATCATTATATCTCCAATGCACCTGACGTTCCAATCATTCACGAACAGCACCAGCACTACCAACAAAAAGGGTTTTTGTTCGTCAGCCAAGATTCTTGGCAAGGCATTTTCCCAGCGTTTTATCGCACCATGTTTCATCAAGAATCCTATGTCCGCCAGCATTGGTCAGATTATTTCGAAGTCCTAAATTATATTGACCAAGGTATGTTAAACTATCAGGCTATTGTTGTCCTGCGAAAGCGATAAATTAATGACCATCCCTGCCATTACCGACCCAACCCAAATTCAAGCCCTTGTGGATGGTTTTTTAGGCTGGTATCACCGCATCCAACTCCCCGGCGGCATCGTTACTCCCGGCTCTAATCATAGTGATGCAACCCTTGCCCACCTTGATACGCTTGGTTTGCCCCAAGATTGCACCGGCTTGCGGGTCTTAGATATAAGCTGCCGAGATGGCTTCTTTACATTTGAGCTAGAAAAGCGCGGGGCCGAGGTAGTTGGGATTGATTATGTACAACCTGAAAACACTGGCTTTCCAATTGTCAGCAAAATTTTGGGCAGCAAGGCCACCTATCAGGTTGAAAATATCTACAATCTATCGCCCGAGGTACACGGCACATTTGACATTGTCTTATTTTTGGGCCTGCTCTATCACCTACGTAACCCCCTACTCGCCATTGACCATGTACGCTCCGTCACCAAACCGGGTGGCAAGGTTTTTGTTGAAACCCACCTCATTGATAATTTCGTGACACTCGCAGATGGTACTGCCGTCAAACTGGCCGATGTCGCTCCCACCTTAGAGGATGTACCTCTCCTTCAGTTCTACCCCGGCGACTCACTACTAGGTGATCACACCAACAAATTTGGCCCCAATATGGCCGCCCTTAAAGGTCTATTTTATGAGGGCCAGTTCGACGTACAGCACCATGCGATTTATTCCAACCGGGGCTATCTGATGGGCGTGGCTATCCATAGTGAAGTCCTCGACATTTCCCGTCGCGTAGATCAAGGCATCGAAAGCCCTGCCGTCGCTGGTAAACCCGAAGCCGCCCCACGAGCCCTTGCGTCAGATTCTGATTCAACCTTGGAGGGTAATTTTTGGAAAATCTCCGATTCCTCCGCCGCCGTATCTGCCGCGCTAGATCTGCAAAGTCGCCAATGGCAGGGTGAACGCAAGCATCTACTTGAAACCGTGAAACAAGCTGAAGACTATGCCAAGTCATTGAAGACGGTTTTAGATGTACGCGAACAAGAGGCAGCCAACTTTTCTACCTTCATTGCCTCCAAAGATGCTGATGCTCAAGCGCAACACGATTATCTTCTACAGGTAGTAAAAGCCCGCGAAGATGAACTTCAAGCGGTCAAACTTGAACTACAAGCGGCCCAACTTCAGCTCCAAAAAGTTAATGCCGAGCTTGAAATTATCCAAAATAGCCTCGCATATAAAATTGACCAGCGAATAAAACGGCTGGCGTCGCATTAGGTAAGGTTGACACAAATTTGCCCAAACATATCGTTGTCATCGGCGACATTGACAATCGGGATTTCTATCATGTCGGAGACGAGGCCATGCTGGAAGCCAACATCCTCCAACTCCGTCGTTATGCCCCTGAAACGCAACTAACCCTGATTTCGGCTGATCCTGTCGCTTCTGCTAATTTTTATCAGGTACCCACTGTTCCATGTTTAGGTTTCGGCATCCGCGCCAAAAATCATCCGGAGCATTTGGCAACCATTCTTGAAGCCGCCCAAAATCGTCTAGTCGGGCCTCTCGACCATAGTCAACCTTTTCATCTTACCATTGAAGCCCTGTACCGCGCCGACGCCTTGTTGATTTCCGGCGGTGGAAACATAAATTCTACTTGGCCGGAGCATGTCTATGAACGGATGGCGCTGATCAAGGTGGCCCAGCTTTTTCAAAAACAAATTATCATTACAGGTCAGACCATTGGGCCAACCTTAAAAGACCAAGAGCGCTCGTTGTTAGAGGCCGTCTTACCACACGTCAGTATCTTAGGCGTACGGGAACGCCCCTCTGCCCAATTAGCTCCCCAACTCGGTGTTCCTCTCGAAAAAATTAGCTTTCAACTGGATGATGCTTTTTATCTATCGCCCAAACCAATTGAAGAACCTCTCGCGTTTGACATCAACCAGCCCTTTATTGCCCTCACCATCAGCCCCTATGTCAATCCCGAAACGGATTCTCATAGCCTCGATTTGTTAGCGGCCCAATTACAAACTGTCGACCAATTGACCAATGTCCCTCTTGTATTCATTCCCCATATTAGCCAATCTCGCTATTCGCATTTGACTGATGCGCTTATTGGCGATTATCTCAAATCCAAATTAGACACGCTTATAGTCTTACCCGTCTATACAGCCCGCGAAGTAGTCTGGTTAACCAATAAGGCCGCCCTTATTATCAGTGCCCGCTATCACCCTCTCGTCTTTGGGATAGCAGCCCAAATTCCCTGCCTCGGCCTCTATGTGGATGAATATACCAAGACCAAACTCACCGGGGCATTAGCCCATGCAGGTTTGGCCGAATGGGCCATGCCAATCGAGGCCGCTGTGCATGGTCTTTTGCCTGATGCCGTCCAAGAACTATGGTCGAGGCGAGATGAAATCAATCAACACCTTATGTCTTGCCAACCCTATTGGCAACATTTATACACGGCCCATTGGTCAAAGTTACTCGATGCGTTCGATCTACCGAATTCTGACTCCGTCTCATTAGTTCCGCCTCCGTCCGCCCCCGAACGCCTTTTGCCAGAGGGTAATTGGCTCAGAATGGCCCACATCTTGGATGCGGCCAAACAAGACTGGGATTCCCAATTTAACCGGCTCAAGACATCCTTTCGGCAAGTCGAAGAATATGCCCTAATCCTCGACCAAGAGAGAATCGGTTACAAAGCCCATATTGCTGAGTTATTGCAGTTCCAGCAAGATATGGCCTCTCGCCACGCATTTTTGGGCGGATTAGCTAAAATAAAGGCGTCTATCCTCCAAAATTTAGATCGTTTATTGCCCTCGCGTCATGAGGATTAAGCCTTGCTAGTACGAGTTTTAAACAAAACAACCGCGCCAATTTTGATAGTGATGGTGGCCTTATCGCTTATTTACCGTCCAACCTTCCAAACCATCATCAATGGCTCGTCCAATTTATTGATGATTGATGTAGGGGAAACCCAAGCCGTCCTCAACACATGGGGGACACTCCACCCAACCAGCTATCCCCTCTATGTCATTTTGGGCAATTTGATGGTGACAGGCCTAAAGCTAGTCGGGGTTTCAGCGGCCACTGCTCCGGCCCTCGTCTCGTGGTTTTGGGGTCTCCTTGCCCTACTGTTGATCTACATTCTGGCAAACCACCTAATCCCAAAACCCATACTGGCTGCGGTCATCATTTTTTTGCTGGGTCTAACTCGTTTTGTGTGGGTGCATAGTGTCATTGCCGAGGTCTATTCATTTACCTTTGCCCTGCAAGGTTTATTATTATTGGTGGCACTGTGGCGTCAACCCATTCGACATCGCATCTTATGGTTAGCCTTCATCGGCGGCATTGGTGTTTTCCATCATCGCACCATGATTCTCTTGGCCCCTGCCCTCATCTACGCAACATGGCCGGATTTAAAACCCCTCTTCCGTAAGCCATCCATTTTGATGCTGTGTTTGCTGGTCGGGTTAATTGGTTTTCTGCCCTATCTCTATCTCCCGCTCCAAGCCAGTACCCATGCAGCATGGGTCTATGGCGAACCCAACACACTGTCAGGCTTTTGGGAGCAGTTCAGCGGAAAAGAAGCGAATCACTTTTTTGGCCTACCCGAATCCCAAGCGGCCTTTCAACATAACTTCGATAAAATAAACGATAGTATCGTGCACGGCGTGAGTATTCCGGGTATTCTGTTGGGTCTACTCGGCTTAGCTATTGCCCTGCGCAACCCCAACAATCGCCGCCCCGCCCTAACCATGTTGCTGGTTCTAATACCCAACTACCTCTTTGCGGTGGGTCTTTTTACCGATATTCTTGCGCCCAACATCATCGCCATCGAATTAGCACTGGCCTTGGGCTGGTTGTTTCTAGCGGATGCCGTCCTCTCCACTCCTATAGGCACACGCAATCGTCAAGTCATTTGGGCCTATTATCTCAGTATCGGCCTGCAATTCTCGCTCTTTACCGTCCTGCCAATTTATTACAGCGCATGGCTCTATCGCCACAACAATAACTTTATACACCAGATCACCCATGATCGAACGGGCCTCGCTACCATTGCTCTTGCCCAAAATACCCCTTCCGGCTCCACTTTAATGCTGGCATGGGGGCCGCGCTATTATGCCATTGGTTTTGCCCAAGATGTCGAGCATCAATTGACCCAAATTCGTCGCGCCGACCACAAAGCCGATTTCCCAACCCTGATTCAACAAGGGCCATTGGTCACACCTGAATACACCTTCTACAACCAGTCGATTACATGGTGGGAAGCTCGTCTAGGCACACCAATATACCTGCGGGCCGTCGCACCCTATCTGGTGCAAATTGACATCGCCCCCCGTCTGGCCGAATCCCCTATTACCTTACCAGCAGATTTCGATGCCCCCATCCCCGTAATCGCTCTCGATGCCCAACTCAACTGCACCTCCGACTATATCGTCTTAAAGGTTGATTGGGCCGCTCCCGCAACCCCAACCCGTGATTTAAGCATTTTTGCACATCTGGTGGACGCTAACGGCAGCGTGGTTGCCAATGCCGATCAAGCGGCTCGGGTATATGGCTGGCATCCTATGACTGAATGGCTACCCAATGAAATCGTCACCGATGTTTACCCATTGCCGCGCCGCACCGATGGAGTGACAGTCGCGTTTGGCCTCTATGAACAACTGCCATCGGGTGAGTTCCAAAACTATAACGTGCAAAGTCTGCCCATACCATGCAATAAAAAAGCCCCCGGTGATAAATCCGAGGGCCAATGATTCCTAGATAATGATTTTATGATTTACGGCAGGGCGTGTATGACGCTTGAGTACAAATTACCAATTGCCGGGCCGAGCAAAATTAAGATAAGAATCACCACAATCCCGACGAGCATGATAATTAAAGCATACTCCAGCAACCCCTGCCCCGATTGATTTTTGAGCAGTGCTTTGCTCAATTTGCGGGACATCGGCCTAACTCCTTTGTAAATATCTCCCTTTCTTCAGTATGAAAAAACCCCCAGCATAAGCCGAGGGTTTAGACTTTGAGTAGATTGTTCTGCGATTACAGCGAACGAACAATACTGCTGAAGATATTCCCGATGGCTGGGCCGAGCAGGGCCAAAATGATAATGACGACGACGGCAACCAGAACGAGAATTAGAGCATATTCAACGAGGCCTTGGCCTTTTTCACGTGGCAGATACAACATTTTAAATCTCCTCATAATTGGGAAAATTGCAGATGATGAAATCAGTATATAACGAAGCATAAGATGGAATCAAGCACCATTTATGAATTTTTTGTAAAACATTTCGACCATCTTAATTTTAATTTTATTATTAGTAATCTCCCGTCTTGACCCCACCTATTCGCACGCTAAAATGGCATCCCATGAAAAATGATACCACTCCCCCACTCCATAAACCGTCCGCGCTGTCTTCAATTTTGCCGAGCTGGGCATGGTTTAGCCTCAGTGTAGTGCTTGCCAGTGCTATTTTAATGGGCATTGTCGCCGGGGTCATCGTCTCGCGTGGGCACGATAAAAATCAATCTGACGCCGAGACCCTTAATCAAACCCTACTTCCAGTCATGGTAGATGTCACCCGCCTGCCAACCTTTACACCCCTCCCCACCTACACCCCCAGCATCACCGTTTCGCCAAGCCTGACCTCAACCGCTACCCCAGAACCACCCACTGCGATTGCCCAAGTCTCGACCCCCTTACCAACCGCATCTATAACACCCGCCACCTCTGCGCCCGTCTCATCAGCCTGCACCCATCCCGACAATTGGGTTAGCTATATTGTGCAAGATGGCGATACTCTATTTGCTTTCCAATTGGGCGCAGGACGGGCAGGTAATCCAGCCACAGTGGATGAAATCCTTGCCGCCAATTGCACCACCAGCACTTTTTTGACCATCGGGCAAACGCTCTGGTTGCCCCCGGGCGCGGCGGATCAAGCCCCCGCATCCCAACCTGTTGTAGCGGGTCTACCAGCAGGCACACACCGTAATGCCAACTGCCCCTGCACCATCGAAGTCAAACCCGGTTGGCGGCTTGAGCAAATCGCCGATGCCATCAACAGCACCCCGGTCGCCTTTACAGGGGCGGATCTTCTCGCCGTGACGGGTCGTAGCGCCGCCATCCCCCCGCGTGATTTTCTGGCCTCTGTGCCAGCAGGGTCAGGCCTAGAGGGGTTCATGTTCCCCGGCACCTATACCCTCCAAAATGACACCACCGCCGAAGGGTTCCGCAATATGATGCTCGATGCCTTTGGTGCCAATGCCAGCGGACTCGTCGCCCCCGGCTACACCCTCTATCAAACTGTCATTTTGGCCTCCATCATCCAGCGTGAGGTCAATATGCCCGGTGAGCAACCCACCGTTAGCAGCGTCTTTCATAATCGGCTGGCAGCAGGCAAGGGTCTGGGTGCAACTGTCACCCTCATGTATGGCCTCGGCACTCCCGGCAATTGGTGGCCGCACATTTGTTGTGGTATGACAGACATTGATATCCCGTATAACACCAATCTTCATGCGGGCCTAACCCCCACCCCCATCAGCAACCCCGGCCTGACCGCTCTGCAAGCCGCTGCCAGCCCTGCCCAAACAGGCTATATGTACTTCACCTCCCGCTGCGACGGCACAGGTATCGCCTATTCCGTCACCTATGAAGAACACCTCGCCAACGTAACGTGCGGGCCATAAAACATAGGAAGGCAATCCATGCTGAGAATAATGCATTATGTCAACGGTATCGACTTAAGCCTCAGCGATGTAGAAAAATGTGCATCAGAATGTGGTTATGAGTGTCAAAGTTTCTTTTTCTTTGGGCCATGTCTCAATATCTTATTTGAAAAGGGACTTCCAGAAGACCCAATAGATTATTGTCGTTTCAATGACATCATTTCGGATATATCCCAACTTGAGCCTAAACATAGACGAGCCTTGTCAAAGGTAGAGATCAATCCCGCAAGTATATCAAGCATCGAATACGACATTGGGTCACTACAGCACATGGCAAGCTTATTGAAATGTATCTTAAATTGCTATGGCGGATGGGTTCTGTTATTGGGCAAGCTATATAATTTGGAGAATATCGAAAGCATTCTATTGGTGAGATTTGATTGACAACATGATTATATTTTTTGATAATCCCTTAAAAAGAGTGTTTTCTAGGGGTGGTTGTGCATCACCCCTGACTACCCCCTAAATTCAGCGCGGTGGATTTATCCCCGCGTCCATGTTTCGCCCAATCCTATCCCCCCAACCCCTGCTCCAAATCCGCGATAATATCCTGCACATCCTCAATCCCCACCGACAGCCGCACCAAGCCCTCGCCAATCCCCATCACCGCCCGATCCTCTGGCGACAATCGAAAATGCGTCATACTTGCGGGGTGCTGTATCAATGTATCCACCGTCCCCAAACTGACCGCCAATTCGCACAACTGCACCCGATTCATCAAGCGTGCCCCCGTTGCATACCCACCCTGCAATTCAAACGATAGCATCGCCCCAAAATCATCCATCTGCCGTTTCGCCAATTCATGCTGTCCAAACGATTCCAAACCCGGATAATAAACCCGCTTGACGGCTGGATGGGCCTCCAAAAATTCTGCCACCACCATCGCGTTTTCGCAGTGCCGTTCCATCCGCACATGCAGCGTCCGCAACCCCAACAGCGTCAACCACGCATCCATTGGCCCTGCCACCCCGCCATAATGAAACAATGCCGTGCTGAAAAGCCGATATAAATCTTCATGGGGGGTGATAATCGCCCCGCCGACCACCTGCCCATGCCCACTCAGATATTTGGTTGTACTGTGGAGTGCGACATCCACCCCCATTTCCAGCGGTCGTTGCAGATACGGTGTCGCAAAGGTGTTATCAATCACCACCCGCGCCCCCACCGCCTGAGCCCGTTCGACCACCCCGCCTATATCCGTCAGCATCATCGTCGGATTGACCGGTGTCTCGATATAGACCACCTTCACATTTTCCGTCTCAGATAACACCCGTTCCAAATCATCTAAATCCGGCCCGTCAAACGTCACATGCCGCACCCCTTTTTCTTTTAGGTGGTAAGCAAATAGGTTATGGGAATAGCCATAAATCGCCCGCTGCGAAACAATCGTGTCCCCCGCATTGACCAGCGGTAAAATGACCGTGCTAATCGCCGCCATGCCCGATCCACACATCAAGCCATACGGTTTTTCTGGCAGATTTTTCCCCTCCAACGCCGCGATTGCTGCTGCCGTCGCATCCGTGTTGGGGTTACTCAGCCGTCCATAGATATAACCCTCGCGCTCCTCTTTCCAAATGGCCTGCCCCGCTTCGACGCTGTCAAACCAGAACGTCGACGATTGATAAATCGGCTGGACATGCGCGTGTGTCTCATTCACTTCCTTGCCTGCGTGGGTCGCTACTGTGCCAAATCCAGCCTTCTGCCCATTCAATTTTTTCGCCACAATAAATACTCCTTCTGTAAATACATTGTTGAAACGGCTTGAATAAAGGCGCTTCTCCCGTCTCCACTCGGTGGGGATAAGCCAAATACAAAAAAAGCCCCGCCAATAGGGGAGCTTCTCAAATCTATGCTCAATAAGTTGGCGTAAGAACTGTTAAGCGTTAACGCCCATTATTCAAAACATGATACCCATTGCTGGATTCTTCCGAGACTTCCACTGGCACAACACCATGTGTTTTAATGGCCGAAAGCACCATACTGGTATGCACTTTATCCACACCCGGAATAATGGTCAATTCTTCCATCAAAAAAGTCTCAAGCGCCTGAATGCTGGTCACGGCCACCTTAAGCAGATAGTCGGTGGAGCCTGTCAAGTGATAAGCTTCCAGCACCTGTGGAAATTCCCGTATCCGCGCCGAGACCTGTTGCAATGGCTCACGCTGATGGTGTACCAGTGTCACCCCAACATAACAAATAATCGGGTTCCCAACGCTGGCGGGGTCAACAATCGCCTGATACCCTTGAATAATCCCCTGTTCTTCCAATTTCCGCACCCGTGCCAAAACCGCCGGGGCCGATAAATCCACGATTTCCGCCAACCGTGTATGGGCAATTCGCCCGTCTTGTTGCAATACTTCAAGTATCTGACGATCTTTTTTATCCATAACCATCACCATTTCAAAAGTATAGCTGTTTATAAATTGAAAGTTTATCAGGCCACAAACTTAGAGACAATAGCTTACATTGGTAGATTTCTACAAATGTTTAAGCTATCTTAGGCTGTTTATGGGCCAAATTTGATAGTTGGCTTATTTCTCGTGGTTCTCGTGGTTCTCGTGATTCTCGTGGTTCTCTTATTTCTCAAAGAGGGCACGGTGCGGGTAGACTAGCTCACGGGGACGGATGCGGTTCTCGACCAACGCTTGAGAATTAGCTCGTTCAAAGTCGCGCTGCATATCTTCAATCTGTTGCAATTGGGTTGGGGACGGCTCTAAGGAAAACACCACCACCGCGACAGTATAGAGGCCGGGGACAAACACCACCCATCGCTCATCTTGCAATTTTCGGCGGGCCAAGTTTGCAAAGCCGCGTTCATGGACAATCGCACGCAGTTTTGTCAGCAAGGGAGCCACCTGTTGTAAAGGCAATTGCACCGACCCTGTTACAATAATCGCTTTTTGTAGGGCCAGATGATAAATCGCAAACGATTCAACTTTGGCCTCATAATAATTACGCAAAAACCCGGTGTGGCCCGGTCGCATCACCGATTGCCAAGCGCCTGTTTGGGGATCGCGTTTCAACAGCATTTCGGTAATCTGCCGTTGTTCCTGATAGCGTTGATAAATGGCGTGGAACTGCGCCCGATTGATTTTGCCCTGTGCAAATTCTTCAGCCACCACTGCCATTTTCTGGCGTAATCGCTCCAGAGCTTGGGTCGCTTGCTCTTCCACCGAGGCGGCTTGATCAATTTCTTCAGTCGGGGTTGGGTCAGGTCGAGGCGTCGTTGCTGGCCGTGAGGGGCGGCGTGGCACAGTTGGTTTGACAGGTTGGCGCACTGGTTCAGGGTCTTCTGGACGCACAGGTGAGGTGTTATACCCCGGTACGGGTGAAACCCGCGAACCAGTCTGAATCGGGCTCATTGGCTCAATCGGCGGTTCATTGGGTGGTTGGCTTTGTCCAGCCTTAATCGCCCGTTGGATGAACGAGTCTTGGGCTTGTTCGTCAGAATTTTCTAGCGGTTGATTCGGGTCCACGCGCTTTACCTTCAAAACCTAGCTCTTGATAACGTTGATAATCTCAATACTAGCAGAAAAGAAATCCACGCGAAAATCACTCGACCTTGCTTAAACCAACTTCTAACGCAAATACGACCACTGATTTTGTAGTGCATCCTGATACTCATAGGCCAATTGAGCCGTTTGTTGGAAAATCTCCGCCACCCCTTCCCCTGTCGCCGCGCTGGCGTTCATAAACCGAATCCCTTCAAACGTAGCCCAGCCCTGCGCCTCGCTCATGGGCACAATCGAGGTCAAATCATTTTTGTTTCCCACGGCAATCAATGGAATCGTTGAGTATGCCCGTTGAATCTCTTGTTTCCAGCGATACAAACCAAAAAAGGACACGGGCGAAGTCACATCATACACCATCACGGCTGCCAAAACATCCGCGTAGAGGATTTGAGGGGAGACTCGCCGATAATCAGTGCTTTCATAAATATCCAGTGTAACAGGCACTTCCTCGGTCAGCCCCACTAAAATATTTTCTTTCCGCAGCGAAGTCCCAATGGCTTCAATACGGTGGGCATCAAACCGATTTTCACAAGCGCGGCGAATCAGGCTGGTTTTACCAACCTGCGTATCTCCAACCACCACAATCTTGTAGATGGGCTTATCGTCATGTGTGGGGCTTTTCTCGTCTATCATTCCACGTCCAATCAATTGATGTCGCTACTATTAGTATAACACACGGACACACAGCGCTCTGGACTTTTGTCATGTTGCAGAAATCAACACGACAGTTATACTAACGGCGTTTGAATAGAATTACGCAGTAAAGTCGAGGAATAGATTTGAACCGTCTGTTAGGTTGGCAAAAATTCATAATTTCAACAGGCCTAGCCCTACTCCTTGTATGTGGATTAGCCGCCTGTGGTAAAGACTCCCAGAACTCTGGTGATACTAAACCTGACCCCCAAATCGAAAACAATTCTCAAACGCCGCAAGCTATCGAAGCCACCACAGGCCCGGCACTCGCGGCTCAAGTCAACGACGATTCCATTACCCTAGAACAATTTGAGGCCGAAGTAGCCGCCAATCTGACGGCCCTTGGGGATCAAAAACCTGCTGATGTGGCCGCTTTCGAAACCGAGATTTTGGACCGGATGATTGACCAAAAGTTGGTGGAGCAATACGCCACTGCCAATAACATCCTCATCACCGACGACATGGTCCAAGCTGAACTCCAAACTCTACAGGATACCGCGTCCCAAAGTGGCTCATCCCTAGAAGTCGCCTTCACGGGCTATTCATCCGACATGTATGCCCAAAAAGTCCGCGAAAATCTCATCTGGCAGGCCGTCAGTCAAGCCGTCACCGCCGACGTCCCCACCACCACCACCCAAGTCCATGCCCGTCACATTTTGGTCAAAGATGAAGAAATGGGCCGTTACGTACTGGAACAACTCGCCAATGGGGGCGATTTTGCCCAGCTTGCGCTCGAATTTTCCAAAGATGGGTCAACGGCCAGCGCCGGTGGGGATTTAGGCTGGATTTCCCCCGGTGATCTATTGCAACCCGAAGTCGAAGCGATCTTATTTCAAATGCCTGCCAATTCGCGTTGGCCCGATCCCATCCCCAGCAGTCTTGGTTATCACGTGGTCGAGGTCCTAGAAGTTGCCGAAGGTCGCCCCATTGACCCGATTCATCGGACGGCCTTGCAAGATCAAACATTTACCGACTGGCTGGCAACCCAACGCGCTGCCGCCAATATTACCCGACTGGTCGGCAACAATGCTCAATAGCGGACACCTAAAGATTAATGCTATACTGTTGGACGCACTTACATCAATTATTCGTCATTTAAGCGTACTGATGCGCTAACGAGGAGCCAAAAAATGGCCCAACGCGACAATACCCTTTATAACCTGATCACTATATTTTTTATTGGCCTCAGTGTCATTGCTTGCCTTATTTCCCTGCTGATTATCGGCGGTGCGGTCGACGCTGGCCCATTTGAACCTGCAACCGATGTTCCAATTCCGACTGTTCAAACCGAGATTCCCAGCCTTACTCCCAGTTTGACTCCTCCACCAAGCGGCACACCTGTTGCAACTAACACTCCAGCCGATACAGCCACATGGACGCCTTTCCCAAGCGCCACCCCGAGCAACACCTTTGTACCAACAGGCACGTTCACCCCAACTCGGACGCGCACCTTTACGCCATCGCCCACCTTTACTGGCTCACCACCTCCTACCGAAACCGAAACACCGTCTATCACACCCACTGAGACGTTAACGCCTGAACCATCCTTCACGCCGACCTTCACCCCCACGCCATCACCCACTGGCCCCACCGCCACGCCGACCTTCACCCCCGCCCCCTTCGCGCTCACCGTTGGTGAAGGCACGCCCTTGTTCCGCGATGCCTATCTCCACCCCGGTTGCCAATGGCAGGGTTTCGCAGGCCAAATTCGCGGTCTCGATAGTGGCCCCCTAATCGGCTACATCGTTCAAGTCACCACCGAGGCAGGCACCAAGCTCACTCAGGTCAGCGGCACCAACACCAATTATGGCCCGTCCGGTTGGGAAATTCAGGTCGGTTCGAATGGACAAATAACCGGTCGCTATCGGGTACAGGTCTTTACCGCCGATGGAGCCACCGCTGTTTCGCCCGAAGTCTCAATCTCATTTAGCGCGAACTGCCAGCAAAACTTGACCCTGCTGAACTTTGTCCAAGTCGCGCCGCTGCCACAATAAAAGGGTGTCATGAGCAACTCACCGCTTGAACGCAGCCATCCCTCTACCCCCGTCCCTGCTGAGAACCCAACTCAGCATCGCGGCGGGGGTGGGATGAATTGCCTCGATGTCATCACGGTCTTGTTTTTACTGGCCTCGGTTGCCATCATTAGCGCCACCGTCTTGATTATCAATGATCCGGCAGTGCCTTTTAACCCATTTCCCAAACCCACCCTACCCCAATTGGTCGAATTTCCGACGGCTGGCCCGACCACCACACCTTCCAGCACCCCAACCGAGACCGTCACTCCGCTGCCACCGACGCCCTTTCCGACCTTTACACCAACCAGCACCTTTACGCCGACGGCCTCTCCCACCATTACCCCTACCCTTGTCATTCAGGGAGCCGCTGCCACCATTGACCCCAGCCTACCCGCCGATGCCCAACCCGGTCTCAATTTAGTCACACCCACCACCGAGATTATTTCCGCCTTCCCTTTTATCGCGCGGGATGTGCGTTATGAGGCCAATCTCAATACCCAAGGCTGTCAGTGGCTAAGTATCGCGGGCAATGTGACGGGCACCAGTGGCGAACCCCTCACCGACCTTGCCATCGAAGTGATCGGCGACGGCTATCAGAAAATTTTGTTCAGTGGCAGCGCCCAACAATTCGGCCTTTCCGGTTTTGAATTTCCCGTTGGCACGACCCCTCGCCGCCTCGAATTCTCCGTCCAATTGCTCAATTCAACTGGCGTGCCCATTTCTGATTTTATTTTTGTGACGACGGGTGAAACCTGCGCCGACAATGTCGCGGTGGTCGAATTTGTCCAAACCCGCCCTTATGAATAGAGGCATCCCATGACCCGTATCAGCAGCGGCATCCCCGCCCTCGATGAAATGCTCAATGGTGGCTTCATGCCCGCGTCCTCCATCTTGCTGCGCGGTGCTCCCGGCACAGGCAAAACAACCTTCGCCTTTCAATTTTTGATCGAGGGCCTCTGTCAAAATCCGCCTCAATCCGGCCTCCTCGTCGCCTTTGAGGAATTTCCCGAATCGCTCTACCGTGATGCCGCCTCGCTGGGTTGGGATTTAAAAGCCTTTGAATCATCCGGCCTGCTGCAAATTATGTTCACTTCGCCAGAGGTCTTTTTACACAGCCTATCCAGTCCCGAAAGCACGCTCACCCGCCGCATCCACGATTACAACATTCAGCGCATCGCCCTCGACAGCCTGACCCATTTCACCCGCCTAACCACCAACACTCATGAACTGCGCGACCTCTATAATCGCATCATCAACGGGGTGCGCCGCGAAGGATTAACCGGGCTTTATCTCGGCGAAGAAATGCGCTCCGATTTCACCATTGATGAAAAAGGCCGCCTCTCCTTTATCGTGGATTGCCTTTTGCTGCTGCGCTATCTGGAAATTGACAGTGCCGTCGAACGTGCCATCACCGTCCTAAAAATGCGCTCCTCCGACCACGATAAACAAATCCATCGTTTCAACATCGAAGCCAGCGACGAACCCCACGCCCCCCGCATTCACATCGGCCCCGCGCTACAAGGCAAGGCCGGATTGCTTGCAGGCTTGACAGAACGCCGAATTATTAGTAACGTTCGCTCCACACAATAATCGAAAAAATTAATCCCACCTCCCATTTTTTCTCCCCTCGCTACGCAGTGGAGAGGGGTCGGGGGTGAGGATTGCTTTCTATCCAACCCATGTCCTACGAAAACCTACCCATGCACAATCTCTATATCGTCCCGACCCCCATTGGTAATTTAGAAGACATCACCCTGCGTGCGCTGCGGATTCTGCGTGAAGTCGCCCTCATCGCCGCCGAGGACACCCGTACCTCCCGCATTTTGCTGGATCATTACGACATCAAAACCCCCCTCATCAGCTATCACGAGCACAACAAGCTGACCCGCCTCAAAGATATTATTGACACCCTGCATCTGGCCGATGTCGCGCTGATTTCCGATGCGGGCACTCCCGGCATCTCCGACCCCGGCTATGAATTGGTGCAGGCTGCCATCTCGATTGGTGTCAATGTTATCCCCCTCCCCGGCGCCAATGCTGCCACCACCGCCCTTGTCGCGTCCGGCCTCCCCACCGACAGCTATCTCTATCTTGGCTTCCCTCCGCGCAAAACAACCCAACTGCGCCAATACATCGAAGACCTTTCCACCGAGCCGCGCACGCTGGTTTTTTATGAAAGCCCCAACCGCCTCACCAAAACCCTTGCCGTCATGTTGGAGATTTTTGAAGATCGCCCTGCTGTCGTCGCCCGTGAATTGACCAAGCTCTATGAGGAAATTTTGCGTGGCACACTGACCCATCTCATCCAGCATTTTTTGGAGACCCCCCCACGCGGCGAAATCACTTTGCTGGTCGCGGGTTATGTCGAAGAAGGTGTGCCGGAATTATGGGATGAAGCGCGTGTCCGGGCTGTGTTAGCGGGCCGTCTCGCCCAAGGGGAAAAACGCAGTGCTGCTGTCAAAGCCGTCGCCCAAGAATCCGGCTGGGATCGCCGCACTCTCTACGATATGGAGCTGTAGGACGCTGCCAGCTTTTAGATACACTCACTATCGCAAGCCAAAATGCTGAGTCTATTTTCGTTTTACCTTCGGATGAGCGAGTTCCCATTGCTCAACTGCTGCCAATGCCTCGACAGTTCCTAGTTTATCCAAAGCTTTAACGACATCACGGCCTTCACATTCAGAAAACTTATTAAGCGAATCAATCAAAAACGGAACGGCCTTGATGTTGCCAATTTTTCCAAGTGCTTCAGCCACCGCTTGACGGACAGCCTCATGAGAATCCTGTAGATGTCCAGCTAGAATGTCTACAACGTCATAGGCATTCATTTCGCCCAGCCTTTGAGCAGCTATTTTCCGTACTTTCCAACTGCTGTCGTTCAGTGTCTGCAAAAACAGTGCCACAATTCTTGAATCTTGATAGCCGCTTAACGCAGTGATGGCCGATTCTCGGACTCGCCAATTTTCCTCTCTTAAAGCCTCTATTAACCTATCAGTCAACCGTCCATCCTCCATTTTCCGTACAGCGCAAGCCGCTGTCGTTCGGACTCGCCAAACTTCATCATCAAAAGCATTGCGTAATGCTTCAAAAGCGCGGATGTCAGGCATTTTCCCCAATCCAACGGCACACCAAAAACGAACATCTTCATTTGAATCCGCAAGGCCAACGACAAAGGAGTCGAACGCACGAAAATCTGCAAATTCACATAATGCGTGCGCGGAAGCCTGCCGCACCTTATCAGATTCATCCTTGATTGATTCAATAAGATAGGGAATCGCCCTAATATCAGCTATTTTCTCGAGTCCCTGCGCTGCTGAGTGTCGGACATATTCATCGGGGTCACACAGTAATCTCACCAATGGGATAAACGCTTTTAATTCTTTGTGTTTACCCAATACATAAGCCGCGCCACCCCTTATCTCTGGGATTTCATCTTGTAGTAGCCCAAGTAACATATCAATCACGGTGGGGTTATCGCAAAAATAGAACAGTGCTTTCGCAATCGCACCCCGGCCAAAAGCATCATAAGCCTCGGCGTTATGTACCGCGGCCTGCAAAGCAGCTAAGGCGGGTTCGCCCATCTTTTTTAGAAATTTTTCAACCTCACTATCACGAAATGGCCTAGCAAGGACTTTGATGAATGCAGGGATAGCCCGTAAATCTCCAATGCCGTCTAGCGCCCATGTAAGATCAGCCTCAAAAAAACCATATCCATCCTCCAAAGCTGCAATAAGTGGCTCAATGGCAGGCTCACCGATTTGAATTAATGCCTGTACACCTTCACCATGATGATTAAATCCTTTCATCTCTGCGTCACGAAGCATACTGACAATCGGCTCAACCGCATCCTGCCCAAATGTCACCAATTCGTCCCGTGCCGAAATTCTTATTGCCTCATCTCGATTTAATAAATTTTCAACCAATTGTCCAATTCTTTGCGTCTGTTCCATCATCCTCTCCCGTTATCATATCGGCACCCCTTCCTGAGAATAACATAAGATTAACCATCATATGAACTCTTCTCAGCCTCAGATAAGAATTGCATAAATTTTTTCCTATCGCCCTCCAACACCAAGATATTTCTAACACACCCCTGCTAACATAGAGGCAATGGAGTACTTAAAAATTATCCATTTCCAAACCTGCCTCTTCCCCCTTAAACAAGGCATCCTGAGCAGATTTGCAGTAAATGAACCCACCGTGTATCTTGAAGGTGATACTTAAAGATCATGGCACTTTTTTCATTGAGAACACGTCCATTTCTTAGATAATATTGTCCATATCAGGTGGTAGTAAGGGAATATAGCCCCATGATGCGATTTGACCGATTCACTGAACGCGCTCAGGATGCGGCGGCCCGCGCCTACGAAATCCTGCAACGCTATGGGCATAATCAAGTGGATACCGAACATATCCTCCTTGCCCTGCTAGAGCAACCGGATGGCGTCATTCCCGCCATGCTCGAAAAAATGACTATCGAGGTTGAACCCCTCCGCTACAAGCTAGATGAGGTCCTCAAGCAAACCCCCCGCTCCGGCATTTATGGGGGTGGCACGGGCCAAGTCTTTATTACCCCACGTGTCAAGCGGATTATTGACCTTGCCAACGAAGAAGCCAATCGTCTACGCGACGAATATATTTCAACAGAACACATTTTCCTTGCCATCCTGACCGAACGGCGCACTCCTGTAGCTCGAATTTTGGGGGATGCAGGCGTTACCAAAGAAAAAGTGGTGGATGTCATCAAGGATATGCGGGGTGGGCAACGTGTTACTGACCCACAAGCCGAAAATCGCTATGGCACGCTGGAAAAATTCTCGCGTGATTTGACCCAACTCGCCCGCGAAGGCAAACTTGACCCGGTAATTGGGCGCGATGATGAAATCTTGCGAATGATTCAAATCTTGTGCCGACGCACCAAGAACAATCCTGTATTGATTGGTGAGGCTGGGGTTGGCAAAACCGCGATTGTTGAAGGGCTGGCCCAGAAAATTGTCAATAACGACGTGCCAGAACTACTGCTCAATCGTCAAGTCATCTCGCTCGATTTGGGTGCGATGGTAGCAGGCAGCCGCTTTCGGGGTGAATTTGAAGAACGCCTCAAAGCCGCCATGGATGAAGTGCAGCGTAGCGAAGGCGAGATTATTCTGTTTATTGATGAATTGCATCAGGTTGTTGGGGCGGGTGCCGCAACCGGCTCACTTGATGCCAGCAATATGATGAAACCAGCCCTCGCACGCGGCGAACTAAACTGCATCGGTGCGACGACCCTTGATGAATATCGTCAGCATATCGAACGCGATTCAGCCCTAGATCGACGTTTTGCCCCTATCTTTGTAGACGAGCCAAGCATCGAGGAAACCATTCAAATGATGCACGGCCTACGGGACCGTTATGAGGCCCATCACAAGGTCACATTTACTGATGCTGCCCTCACCGCCGCCGTCAAATTGAGCCATCGCTATGTCACAGATCGTCGCTTGCCCGATAAGGCAATTGACCTCATGGACGAATCAGCTTCACGCTTGCGGGTTGCGCTCTATTCTATGCCAACCGAACTCAAAGAGGCCAAGAAAGAGATTGACCGCCTAAATATTCAGATGGAACAATCGGCCCTCGCCCAAGATTATGAGCAGGCTGCTAATCTGAAAATGCAAGTAGCTAGGATGCAAGAAGAATATGATGCCGCCCTTGAGATTTGGCAGCGTGATAATACCCTTGACGAGGTGGTAGACGAAAAAGACATCGCCGCTGTGCTATCGCAATGGACAGGCATCCCGGTTTATGAAATGCTCGAAACCGAAGCAGATAAACTCTTGCGGATGGAAGAGGTATTGCATGACCGGATTGTAGGTCAAGATGCTGCTGTCGCCGCTGTGTCAGATGCCATTCGACGTGCGCGTTCCGGCCTCAAAGACCCCCGCCGCCCCATTGGTTCATTCATCTTTTTGGGAAGCAGTGGTGTTGGGAAAACCGAATTAGCAAAGGCGCTGGCAGAATTCATGTTTGACGACGAGGAAGCTCTCGTCCGCATTGACATGAGTGAATACCGAGAACAGCATACCGTCAGCCGTCTATTTGGAGCGCCTCCCGGTTATGTGGGCTACGAGGAGGGTGGACAGTTAACTGAAGCTGTGCGCCGTCGCCCTTATAGCGTGGTGCTATTTGATGAGATTGAAAAAGGCCACCCCGATGTTTGGAATGCCCTTTTGCAAATCTTGGATGATGGCCGTCTGACCGATGGGCAAGGCAGCACGGTGGATTTCCGTAACACCGTTATCATCATGACCAGCAATCTTGGCACCGAATTTGTCAAACGTGGTGGCGCGCTTGGATTTGTCCCACACCGTGACGAAGAAGCCATTGCCGATCACAAGCGCATTGAAAAAGCCATTCGTGAGACATTCCGACCTGAATTTATCAACCGGATTGACGAAATCATCATTTTCAATCCGCTGTCACAAGAACAGGTCGCGCAAATTGTAGACTTGCAAATGCGCCAAATCGCTGACCGACTAGGTGAGCAAGGCGTAGTGGTGGAATTGACCCAAGCCGCCCGTCTATGGCTGGCAGCGGAAGGCTTTGACGCTCAATATGGAGCGCGCCCACTGCGTCGTGCCTTACAGCATTATGTCGAAAGCCCTCTCAGTGTTAAGTTGTTGAAGGGGGAGTTCAAGCGCGGTGATATTGTAGTGGTAGATTCGGATGGAGAGCAGATTATCTTCGTCAAACGCGACGAGGGAAGCTACCTCATCCCAACCGATGCGGATAACCCAGCAGACGCGGGCTACGATTCCGCTAACTAAACACACTGTCAATTTGACCAAAGGCCGGACTATCCGGTCTTTTTGTTTGTCCAATAATTGTGGATTTTCCCTAAGATTCAAATCAGGTTCGGGGAGTCAATTCTTAAATTCTAGGGAATCGAATACAATGATAAGCGTAAGATTAAAATTCGCGGTATCGTCATGAACCTTTGAAACATGAAGTGACCGCACATATGATGCGGGTTGCAAGGAATAGATTATTTATGTCATCATCCAATCCCAAGCAAAAAATTCAGTCCCTAGTTGACTGTCTTCGCCATACTGCTGACCAAGAGGCCGATTGCGCCGAATTTGACCGCAAAGTGGAGTGCCTTGCCGAGCTATTGGCAACAGTCAATGCGGCGGAAATCCCCTCCGATGCCATCCCTCCCGAAATCCAAGCTCATTTGCTGCAAAGTACCGATTGCCGTGAGGAATTTGAAGCCCTTATTTGCATCCTCAAGGCAGAGTTACGCGGCGAACTGAGTGACGAGTAAGAAATTTATTCTTGGTGGTGTCGGAATCTATAGATCATCCAACCATGAGGTAAACATATGCAACACGAGAAAGTCATTATCATTGGTTCTGGCCCTTCTGGACTGACGGCTGCTCTCTATACAGCGCGGGCCAATTTGAACCCGTTGGTTTTCGTTGGTCATCAATTTGGTGGTCAGGCAGCGCTAACCCATGAAATTGAAAATTACCCCGGCTTTGTTGAGGCAATTTCCGGCGCAGAACTCGCTGAACGGATGCGTGAACAGGCCGAACGGTTTGGTGCACGTTATGAATATGCCTCGGTTACGGAAGTGGATTTCAAAAATGGTCGCCCCTTCCGCATCAAGGACGAAAATGGCAAAGAATATTTGGCCGATACAGTAGTAGTCACGGCTGGGGCTGACCCCCGCAAATTGGGCGTGTCAGGGGAAAAAGAGTATACGGGCAAGGGTGTCAGCTATTGCGGCACCTGCGATGGTTTCTTCTTCCGTGGCAAACACATCATTGTCGTCGGCGGTGGGGATAGTGCGATTGAGGAAGGCATTTTCCTAACTCGCTTCGCCTCCAAAGTGGACGTGGTGCATCGCCGCGACAGTCTCCGCGCTGGACAGTTGTTGCAAGACCGTGCCTTCAAAAACGAGAAGATGAGCTTCATCTGGAACACCGTCATCGAAGAGGTGGTCGGTAATGGCAAGGTAGATCACGTGCGGCTGCGTAATTTGCAGACGAATGAAGTGTATGATTATGCCGCTGACGGGGTGTTTGTCTTCATCGGGCACGACCCCAATAGCAGCATTTACACGGGGCAAGTTGAGATGGAAGACGGCTATATTGTCACCGATAAACATATGATGTCCAGTGTACCCGGCGTGTTTGCGGCAGGGGAAATCCAAGACCCGATTTACCGCCAAGTCGCTACATCGGTTGGTCAGGGTACGGCGGCGGCGATGTCATTGGAACGCTGGCTGTCGCATCAAGAGGCCGTTGAAGCGCGAGAAGCCGAAAAAGCTGAGACGTCGGCGTAAAAGTCAAAAATTCGACATAAATTCGTGTAAAAACAGACAGAGAAAAACCTGTCTGTTTTTATTTGCATCAGGAGTAGGTGTGAAGGTTATTAAACGGGATGCACCTGTCAAGTGCTGGCACCTGATATGGTGGAGAGTTATAGATATCCGATAGTGACGCGGAGGAATGATGAATAACAGGTATCCTAACTCTCCACTACATCTCAACGCTTACCCTCTTGCCTATTACCGGGAGGAACTTTGGCAACGAAAGCGTCGTCTCTGAGCTATCCATTAGATTTAGGGGAAAAGAAATCCACATGAAATTTCGGTACTGCATTACAGCGATTTGGTGCCTCATTTTCCTTGCGTCTGCGTTTCCCCATGCAGTTTCAGCTCAAGATGACATCGCAACCCAAGCCTTTGAGGTGCGTTGGACTGGTCAATGGATAAGCGTTACTAGCAATGACGGCTTATGGTTGTTTGACGCTGAAAACCTAGAAGCTGATCCCATACATTATTTCCCATCTACACGTATTGTTATTGCGGCGGGAGACCCTGTGCGTAATCGTATGGCTGTTTATGATGAAGCGGCCCACAGCATGCTCATTATCGAACCCACCAGTGGCGACATCATTACCGAGTTACCCACCGATTTTGCTGCGCTTGGCCTTGATGAGCCAGAGCCAGCCCGTGATTTGCATTATAGCGATGATGGAAAATTGTTGGCGCTCGTTTTTCCCTCCCGTATCATCATTTATAATGCTGCCACGAGCCGCGAACGCACCTTCTACCAGAACGATTTGTTTATCACGATAGATAGCGACGTTGAACCCGGTACGTTTGTTGCTGGCACAGGATATGGGATGTTTCTCATCTACACGCCAGATGCGGACTATGCCAGTGATTTTTTGGAAACAGGAGGGGGTGCTTTGGACGATGAGGCCATTTTCCGCTTAGAAATTCTCCCTACCACTTCGGAAGTTCTCTATCAGCAGGGAAACTCGCTCATGCGGACAAATCTAGAAACCGACGAAGCAGGTTTCAGTCCGATGATCCCCCTATTCGATGCTCAAGTTTATGGCTTCGATCTTAATAAGGCGGGGGATACTGTGGCTGTTGCCTTGTGGGACAAAACTGTGGTGTACGATTTAACCACCCATACGGTCGTTCACGAAATCGGTACCAATGGGGACAATAATGCTGCTTTTAGTCTAGCTTTCAGCGACGATGGCAGTCAATTTGCGGCTCTCGACTGGGCTGGCAGTCTGCAAATTTGGGATGTGGCAACAGGTGAATTTGTCGAAGATGTCCATAAGTTTGACTACGGTTCGAGTGTTTGGTCGGGGTGATTGGCCTATTTTTGAATTCATATCTCGTTGCAAAAATGGGCGGGCACGGCGACCCCGCCCCTACATAGCAGGGATTTATACCGTTCAGGCTTATCACAGGCCTAAAGCCGCCCTGATGAATCTAGATGAAAGGTGCTGTAGGTGTTTATGAGGCCCAGTAAAACCTTCTTGAAGTTCTATTCAGCCTTCTTGATATTCTTAGTGCTCTTGATTGGGATGACCGTTGTGACCGTCTGGTTAGATCGTCACGACCGAGTATCTGAAGAAAAATTAGTCACTAGTCATGCTGGTACTAATGATACGATGCCAGACCTTGCCCCCGGAATAGAGAAAACCGCAACCCGACTTGCTGAAATAGACGCAACATTAACAGCAATTTCAATCACTGCTTCCGTTGCCACTCCTTTATCCACCAGTTTGGTAAATCAATAAGGTTATTCCATGCCGGAGCAGAAAAGCACATTCGGGCCAAAATATGTCTTTCAGATTATCACTATACTATTATTGATCGTTTTTATCATGCTTCTGATCTTCATTTGGGGTCTAGAACCGGAACCCGATAGCAACAAATCAGCACCAATTGCAACACAACGAGCATTGACCAATGAAGCCATTGAGGATTTATTGACTCCAACAGCGACTGACAATACACCACTCTTTTAAACAAAGATTGGATGTATCGCGCCGTCATTAATCCTCAATCTCAATTCCCATTTCTTCATCCTCTTCCAAAATTTCGATACCGTCCATCTCCAAATCGCGGAATTCGTTGTAGATGAATTGTAAGGCCGTGCGAACGCGCTGCTGCACCATTTCAAGTTCACTTTCCAATGGCGCGGGGAACAAAGCCAATAGTTCATGTACCAAAATTGCCGTTTCGGAAAGGGGTCGTTGCAATTTATAGAGGCTACGTACCCGTCGTCGGGCCAGACGCAAAAATTCAGAAATTGGCTCAGTGGATTCTTTATCGGTGATTTCACCATGTCCGGGGATGATAATGTCGGCAGGGAAACGAGTCCGGCGTAAAATGCTGAGACTTTGCAACCATTCCTTGCTGTGGTCGCTGTTCACAAAAGGCGGTGTTCCCACAACCACCGTATCCCCCGTAAACAAGACCCCACGTTCCGGCCAATGCACCCAAATCGAGCCTTTAGTTGGGCCGGGGTGGTAATAAAGATACAAATCAGGTTTGCCAAAATGCAGAACGGCTTGATTGGTAAAGGTAATATTGGGCAGCAGCAATTGGGCCGAGCCAAATCCAGACATTTCACTGGGGTCACGGGTTAATGCATTAATCACGCTGCCCGCATACGACCCCGGTAAGCTGCTCATGGCGACAAGGGTTGAAGCATGGGCAATGAGGAGAGGCGGCTGAAACCAAAACGGCCCTAATAGACGATCACGATAGGAGTCAGTCATGATAACGGCTCGAATGGGTAGATGGGTCTGTTCGCGCAGAAAATTTTTCCAGCGGCGGGCATCCTCTGGAAACGGTGGCGCATCAATTAACACCAATCCCTCGTCAGTCAGGATAGCCCCTACATTTCCCCCTCGAAAAGCTGTTTCAACAAAGACGCCGGGTACGATTTCCTGCACTACGATTCTCTCCACGGTTTAGGGTAGCGGGATTTTGAAATAACGCCGTTTCTGAATTACCCCGCTGGCAATAGTGAACATACGAAACACATCTATGAAGGTGTCCGTCGTGCCTAATTGTGACAGAAAAACGTTACGTTCCGCAACCGCTAGTAAATCAAAAAACCAATAAATAGGCATTAGAGGCGAAATCCAGAGCTTGCTACCCGTTACTTGGGTGCGATTGGTTAGATGATAATTGCCATATTCACCCCGCACAGCAGAGATCACTGAAGAACTTATCACGCTAGGGTCTTGGCGGGGTTTGTTTTGCACATATAACACTGCCTCCTCATAGAGTTGATAACTCTCCATCGCTTTGACTAGCGAACATGAGCCATAAAAGGCCCCAGCTTGGGTCAATTCCGCAATATTTTCGAGGATGTGGGCATAAGTGATCGCTAATTCGGCCCCGAACCCGACACAAACTTGGATTTTGAGGGGGACATTTTTGAGCTCGTTGATCACATAGAGCGAGGTCGAGTCTTCGAGAGGCGTGCCAAGTTCAGCTTCGTCGCCAAACGCGAGGCTGTCTACCCCACCATCA
Source organism: Chloroflexota bacterium (assembly GCA_016234595.1). GTDB lineage: Bacteria > Chloroflexota > Anaerolineae > Aggregatilineales > J027 > CFX10. Next base: position 70,603 of record JACRBG010000029.1, read on the forward strand.
ATCAACAAAATGCCGTCAATATTGAGGTGTTTAATTAGTGCTCGATAGCTTTCTAGCAGAGGCCGCACGCCTGTTTTGGCAAATAACCAAATCGGCACATCCTCACCCTGTTTGAGTTTGAACCACTCGGACAGGTAGCCTTCGGGGTAGTAAATATGAAGTCCTTCGACCTCCCCCTGAATACCAATACAGGTGTCGGTTAACCATTCCCCCTTTTTTAGAGCCATCACATCGGTAAAACTGTAGCTGGCAAGGTGAACCTTCTGCCCAAGCTTCTTGAGTTCAAAATAGATGGGCAGGCCACTGAAAATATCAAATCCGCCGCCCATACCTGCTATGAGGAGGTTTTTGCACTTCAGGAGTTGTTCGTAGATGGGGAGATTGAGTTGCATATGCGGTGCCTATTGTGTGTCTAGGGTAATGCCAAGCCGTTGCGCAAGTTTCAAGGTATATTCTTTTCGACCCTGATGCCAGTCTTTGAGCAATAAATCATATTCGTCTTGTAGGTATTGTTTTGCCGTTTGGGTTTCACCTTGTTTTGCCAATATACAAGCGACAATACGGCGTATCCCAAAAGCTTCATCCTCAAGCCTAATTTCCGGCACATTACCTTCAATTGTGCTCCAGTAATGTAAGATTGCTTGGCGAGAAGCATATTCATCAAGGTAGGGTTGACCATATTTCTGCAATAGAAAAACTATCTCGGTGCTTATGCCTGTTGTATTGTCTTCAATGCGCCACCATCTAGATTTGGGATCATAATGATGGAGAATCTCAGATCCGCCTACCATCAAATCATTCAATCGTTCCCGAAATTTACCTGCATATTCTTTGATATAACGGTCCATTCGCGGCTGTCCCATAAATGTTTCATCTGCTTCTTGAATATAGATACTTAAATTGACCGTAAATAGGCCATATAGGGAGGAAAAATAAGGCGCGGCTTGTAAATTAATCACTTGGATGAGACCCGGCTCGGTTTCTCGATTATAGGTATGTCCAAATTTGCGATAGCCGAGCGTTTTAAGGTACTTATGCACCTCAACCGCGATTTCATCCATATAAACTGCCAGCGCCGTCTTTTTCGCCATGCGTTTCCACTAGCCTATTTGAATATCCGACAACACAGCCTCAATTTTTTCACGGGTAGCAGGGACGCCACCACCCTGTGCCATATTGGGGCGACCGCCACCACGCTCTGAGCCTAATTGGGAGAGGGCTTGTTTCAGGAGGGGCACAACGTCCAAATTGACATCTTCAGATCGTGCAAACACCAAATGGGCTTTTTCGCCTGCTAACCCTAGAAACACCACCACACCACGATGATTGGTCGTCAATTGACTGGCAAGCTGTTGTAACTCGGTGGAAGGGCGGTCTTCAAACACCTGTTGAATAATGGTTGGGGCGCGGCCTTCAATATGGGCGTCATTCCAAAGAGACTCCACTTCATAGGCCATCAGTTGTTCACGGGCAGCTTTGAGGGCACGACTGAGGTCTTTGTTTTCATCGCGCAGTTTGCCCAAGACATCCGGCAAATTAGCATAGCCGGTGGTGAATTGAGCCGCGAGGTCATTGAGGAGATTGTTTTTCTCGCGGTAGTCGGCTAGAGCACGATCGCCACAGCGAAATTCAATGCGGGTGGTATCGGCTTTTTTATCGGCGCGGAGGACTTTAATGACTCCGATTTCGGAGGTGTGGGCCACATGCGTTCCACCACAGGCCGTCAAATCAAAACCACCAATGTCCACAACGCGGACTGCCCCGGTTACTTTTTCGGAGATTTTTCGCAGGGATAGGTTGGCTAATTCATCAGGTTCGGGGAACCATGCCCAAACAGGCCGATTTTCACTCACGATTTGATTGGCGAGGTCTTCAGCCGCATCAATTTTGGCAGCAGATAGATCACTACGATTGAGGTCAATGGTCACGCTGTTTTCGCTCAGGTGAAAACCGATGGTTTCCGCACCTGCCACATCAATAAAGGCACGAGTCAAAATATGCTGGCCGCTGTGATGGCGCATGTGGTCGAAACGCCTCACCCAATGGACTCGCCCCTGCACGGTTTCGGTTTCGATGGGATTTGCGGTGATGTGCAGCACGACATCCCCCTCGACCGCCACATCCAGTACTGGAATAGTGTTGAGGGTGCCGACATCAAAGGGCTGACCGCCACTGGTGGGATAGAAAGCACTGCGGGTTAGGGCAACAGCAGGCTTGCCATTTACATGCGTACGATCCACCACCTCGGCGTCAAAATCCAACAAATAGGAGTCATGATAATAGAGGCGTTCAGTTTTAGCGGGTTTAACGGACATGGTTTCCTCGATAGTGTTGAATAATTTCAGCCATAATGCTGACGGCAATTTCTTGCGGAGTTTCGGCGCCGATGTCCAAGCCAATAGGGGAACGGACGCGCTTCATGGCCTCTTCGGATACCCCCTGCTCCAAAAGGGCTTTTTCGGTGAGCGCCCAACGCCGCTTGGAGCCAATTAGACCGATATAAGCCGCTTGGCTTTGCAGAAGAGGAGGGAATAATTGAATATCTACCGGGAGGCCGCGTGTGACAGCGGCGATAAAGGTGCGCGGGCCGATTTCGATTTGTTGAAGCAGAGCGGTGGGGGAGATGGGATAATAGCCGTCCATATCGGGAATGGCTTCGGGGGTACAGAGTTCGGTACGATCATCACTGACCAAGACACGGAAACCTGACCATTTGGCTAATTGGGCCAACGCTTTACCGACATGCCCACAGCCAATAACCACAATGGTTGGGGAAAGACCAATCGGTTCTAGGAATATTTCAACGGTCCCGCCGCAGATACCGGGATCGCCTTGAGCCAAATCGGTTAGGCGATAGGTCAGCATTTTGGTGTCACCGGAGCGCATGACAGCCTGGGCTTCTTCAACGACCTGCGATTCCATCAGTCCGCCGCCAATGGTGCCGACGATGGTTTTATCGGGCCAGATGAGCATTTTGCTACCCGCCTGCCGAGGGACAGACCCCTGTGTGCGGATGACGGTGGCGAGGGCGGCGATTTTGCCCTCCTGCTCGGCTTGGAGGAGGGCTGCATAGACAGCGGGTGCTTCACTCATGATTTAGACTTTTTCCATTTGCGTATCTCTTTGTTCGCCCAATTATAATGGCTCGACGTGCTTGAGCCGAGATAGGAAACAAAGGGAAGTTTCTTAGTCCACTTATAATACCCCGGCGTGAAAATTTCTTCCGCTGACATTTCGCCAATGGCCTCTACCATACGTCGGTGGGAAGCATGAAAATCGGCTAGAACCTCTTCTAATGAATAGTCGTGATGCTGTTCATAAATCTGCTGGTTGAGCTGGGGCAACTGCTGCCAATTAAATTCTGCGGAGGGAGTTTGGGGGATGTCACCGTGTTTGCCTACCGCGTACCAATCCAAGACCATCTGCTGCCACGCACAAAGATGGGCCAAGATGTCTTTGACTGACCATTCACCACATACCCCGGCGTCTTCCATCTCGCTTTTGTCGACACTCGCAAGTGTTTTTTGTAGGGCATCCCATTCCTTTTGAATTAAGGCAAACAATTCCTCTTTGGTGGTGAGGTTTTTAACCGACATGGCGTGCCTCCATTGTTTGTGAAATACAGAACAATGAGTGAATTATAACATATGTTCTATAAAATCATCAAACCCCTACTCACAATAAAATGCGCCTTTTTTGTCGAATAGGCGGGCAAAACCGGAATAAGGGGCAAGAGGGATGAGATTAAAGGTAATGAGGCCTTCGCGAACTAGGGGCAGGGTATCCAAAAACAATTGGGCTTCGTCAACTGTGTCGCATTCCAGAATCAAGACGGCAGTGTGTTCATCGGGGCGGAAATATAATTCGCGGATAACCCCGGCTTGTTGTAGTTCCCATGCGCGGGCGGCTTCGGCCTTTAAGAAGGGCTTAAATTGGTCGGGGGTAAGGCCGGGGGTTTCTTTTTCAAGGGCTAGGATTTTCACTCTTGAATAATTTCTCCATTTCACGGTTATACATGCCAATATTGCTTGCTAATCTATAGATAGACTACATAGGAACCAGCCGTCTTCCAGTTTATGCCAGAGTGTCCCGCCTAAACCATCAGGTAACTTAAAACTGTCATATTGTTTTTTAGACGGCATATAACAAAACAAGTCACCTCCAAACGGGTTTCGTGTGTCAACAAAATAAACCTCACCGACTTCATCATAGCAAGTATGAAACGATTGTTGACCAATCCAGTTTTGGAGTTCGGACGTTAGTACTACTCCGACACAGACGGGGGTGCTTTCAGGAATCGGGGCTTCTCGAACTAATGTGACGATTTGGCTAAACTCCGACCTGCGTTCTCGAAAAAAGTCTTTTTCTTCTCGATTTTCAGTCAATAAGCGGTAGAAAATGTATGTACTGCAAGCCAATGTGAGAATCAAGACAACACTCATAAAAATAAGAAACCAGCGTTTAGCGGTCATAGTTAATCTATCACTACCTAAGTCAAGGTTAACCCGTTACTGAGGTATGGGTGGGGTATCCGGTGATACCTCAATCAGTTTGCTGGAGGCAAGCAGGGCATCTTTGATTTGAGCATCCCGAATCAACCCACGAAACAGCACGGCAGTGAAGGTATTGCCAAATGACATGATGCCGGATTTGAATTCATCGGAAAATTGCGACCAATCGCCCTCCACGACCTCGTTAATGGCGCTGTCTACATCGGCAGTACCCGCAAAAGCAAAGGGGTCGTAATTAACGAAAGGGATATGCACCGGGAGCAAATATAAAACGGCCTGCCCATTGACCAAACTAATTCGAATAACGGGAAAGTCAATCGCCATTTGGGACATGGGATCAAGGAAGATGCCGCCATACAGCATCTCACCGTTGACCATGACGACAAATGAATGGATATAGAGGGCGTTTTCTAGCGGGTTGCCCCAGCCAAGGCTTTCTTTAAGGTCAATCAGACTCCGCACGCCTTCTTTATCACTGATAGGTAGGACATCAATCAGGCGGGTGGTAGCGTCGGGGGTTAAAGTGATGGCCTGCCACGTCCAGTCATAGGATTCGATTTCTTCTAAGCCGATGGTAAAGAGGGGGTTTGATTTATCGGCGGCATTGAGGTTGGGTTGGGCAGTGATAAAGCGGTAGCCGAGTTGGAGGTCATTCCAATCTTGATTCAGGATAATTATTTGGAATTGGGGTGGCTTATCGGCTTGCGCTTGGGTTTTGGATGGCAGAGCCAGTAGAGCTGCGCAAACCAATAGGGCAAAGGTGAAAGAATAAGGACGAGATTCAGAGCCATATTTGAAAAATCGCATGTTTCCCTCCAAAATGTTTTCTTTCACCCTAAGACGTGCCTAAGCCTGCGTATGTTTCAATTTATCATCACACGGGGCTAAAACCGCCGTGCTGAATCTAGGCTTAAAAACCAGTCAGATGAGTGAACTAAAATCTTCACCCAACTCCTCAAGGCACAACTCCAAGACCTCCTTCAAATTTTGCTGAAGTTCATCCAGTGTCGCGCCTTGTGTATGAGCGCCTTGAATACGCGGAACAATTCCCACGTAGAGGTTTGTTTCCGGGTCAAATTCGATGTAGGCGGTAAAGGTTTTCATTGCACTTCCTATTTTTCTTGTAGGGCCGACCAGACTTTCTCCGGCAAGATGGGAGCGTCGGTGATCCAAATACCTGCCGCATCATAGACCGCGTTGGCGAGGGCTGGCCCCACCCCATCCATCGGGATTTCGGCGACGGCTTTTGCACCAAATGGGCCGCTTTCTTCATAGGTCTCAACAAAGATCACGCCTAGTTCGGGTGTTTCGTCGGCACGATAAATCTTATATGGCCCGAATTGGCGGTTGAGCATTGAGCCGTTTTTATCAAAGGCCATTTCTTCGCAATGACCATACCCAAGCGCCTGTACCATGCCACCTTCGATTTGTCCACTAGCGGTCACGGGGTTAATAATCACACCACTGTCTACCGCCATGATGAGTTCATCCACCGTGAATTGTCCGGTTTCAGTATCGAGCGTGATGGTAGCATATTGGGCTGCAAAAGGGGGTGGGCTTTCGGGGCTGACATAACTGCCGATGCCCATAATCTGATGCTGATTTTCATGATGTAGACTATTGAGAGCAATTTCGCGGTGGGTGATGCGCCGTCCGTCTATCGTCCAAACGCCTTGATCACGCAATTCAAGGTCATCGGGGGCGACCAAATCATAACCCTCGTCTTTATTAAACATACGGGCGGCCACCTGTTTTATTTGACCTGCGACCTGCTCGGCGGCGATTTGGGTGGCACGTCCACTAATATAGGTAGTTGAGGAGGCGTAGGCTCCTTTGTCGAACGGGGTGAAGTCGGTGTCGGAAGAGTAGGTGATAAAATCGCTGACTTCACAGCCCAGTACCTCCGCCGCGATTTGGGACAAGACTGTATCCGACCCCGTACCGAGATCAGTTGCACCGACCAGCAAATTAAACGAGCCGTCATCATTCATTTTGATGCTGGCCGCGCCCATATCCAAACGAGGAATGGATGTGCCTTGCATAACAGCCGCTAGGCCAATGCCGCGTCGCAGATGGGGTTGACCGGGGACACGATGCCAATCTTCATTGGCAAATCTATCGTACCATCGAATCGCTTCCGCACCCTGGCGCACACAATCTTCGAGGCCACAGGTCTTGATATATTCGGGGGAGGCTTCCCGGCCTTCGTTCCATGCTTTGCTGATGGGGTGTAAATCGCCCGCCTTGACCGCATTGTTTAGGCGAAATTCAAGAGGGTCGAAGCCCATTTCGCGGCAAATCCATTCGATGTGGGGATCAAGCGCCCAAAAACCCTGTGGGACACCATACCCGCGATAAGCACCACTCGGCGGGGTATTGGTATAGACAATTTCGGTTCTAAAATGGATGTTGGGGGCATTATAGAGGGCCATCGCTTTATGCCCAGTGTTACCTGCGACGGTTAAGGCATGAGCACCATATGCGCCCGTATCCGACAAGGCATACATATCATTCGCCACGATGCGACCATCATTGGTGACACCTGTCCGCATGGTAATATACATCGGGTGGCGGCTGCGGCTGGTATAAAATTCTTCTTCGCGGGTGTATTCAAAACGCACAGGCCGTCCCGTCACGATGGTGAGATGGGCTGCGACATCCTCAATCATGACTTCCTGTTTGACACCAAAGCCACCGCCGATGCGGGGTTTGATAACACGGATGCGTTTTTCGGATAGGCCCAAAACCGGGGCAAGAATGCGGCGGACATGGAAGGGTACTTGGGTGCTGGTGCGGATGACTAAACGGTCATCTTCGTCCCACCATGTCGTACATACATGGGGTTCGATGGGGGTCTGTTGGACTTTGGGGCTGTAATAGGTGCGCTCAAAAATCCGATCGGCCTGTTCAAATCCCGCTTTAATATCACCGACTTCCCACTCAATGGTAGCGGCAAGGTTGCGATTTTTGTCCTCAATATGCCAGCTTTCTGGTTCATCATGCAAAAGCGACGCATCGGGCTTCATGCTGTCGCGCGGGTCAAAAACAGCAGGTAGTTCCTCATATTCGACTTCGATCAGTTCCAAGGCCTGACGCGCAATCGCCTCGGTTTCGGCAGCGACGAATGCGACTCGATCGCCTACATAACGCACTTTGTAATCGAGGCTGAAATTGTCGTGCGGGCCGGGTTCGGGGTCGGACTGTCCGGAAGTCGTGTAGACGATGCGCGGCAAATCTTGATGCGTCAGAACGGCATGGACACCTTCTAGTGCACGCGCCTTGCTGACATCAATATGCTTAATCAGGGCGTGGGCCACTGGACTCCACAACACTTTGGCGACCAGCATCCCGCGACGTTCAATATCATCGGTATAGGCGGGTTTGCCTTGAATCAATTTACGGGCATCTACTTTGATTTTGGGCTTGCCGACCTGTCGCAAATTTTCCGATTCAGGTGCGAGCGTTATAATCGGCATGGGGGTAGTGCGCACACGGGTTTCCGTACTACTACGACTGCTGCCACCCATGTCGCTACCACCAATAGGCAAATCCTCTTGAGGAGCAGGTGGGCTAAATAATCCAATGGGGAGGGGAATGCCGCCCGCTGATTCAATAGGCGGGACATCTTCGCCCCGCATGACGGCTGCCGCCCGTAAAATCGCTTGGACGGGTTTGACATAGCCTGTATCACGGCTAAGAACGCCTGCAATCGCTTCACGGACTTCATCTTCAGTAGGGCTGGGGTTTTTCCGCAGGAGGGCCAGCGCACACAGAATAAAAGCCGGGGATTCATAGCCGCATTGAATCGCGCCAGTTTCAATAAAGGCAGTTTGGAGGGGGTGGAGGGGCTGTGTACCTTTCCAACCACGCTCTTGTGTCCCACCAACGCCTTCAATGGTCAGCACGTCACGACCTGTCACCTGTGCCGCTAAAATCATGCCCGCTAGTACGGGGTCGCCATCCAGCAAAACGGTATCCGCACCGGACATGCCTGCTTCGTCGCCAAATTTAACCCCAAAAATGCCGTGATTGCGCAGTGCTCGTAAGAGCGTATCGTGCGGGGCAATTTCAAAGGTGGTTGGTTGCCCGTTGAGGGTGAAATCAATTTTCATAGGGAACATCCTCAGAGTTTAAGTTTTTATTTGGGACACGGGGCTAAAGCCACCATGCTGAATTTAGAAGCTATTGGCTTGTCTAGGGGATTACGACCTCTCCTAAAAACAGCCGATCGGATGACTCGCCAGTGTGTTGGTCTACTACAGTATACCGCTCATTGTTATTGGGGTCGTAGATACCAATCGCCAGCGAATATGTCCCCGGCGGCACACCATCGAGGGGCAGAGTCACGGTATCCGAACGATAGCCCGGTAGCCAATTGGCAGGCGGCAATGACCCACCGGGCCAGACATCTATTTGTTTAATCGGCGGTTGGTCGGGGTCGTCGTAGAGGTGGACGAAGATTTTGCCATCGCGCGTGAGGTCGCCATTAGAATACCAGTCAAAATCAACTTGGATGCCATCGGAGCTTTGATGATAACTGACCTCATCCAACATAATCGTCGGGTCTTGCAATGCGCCTTTTGAGCCATCCGAGAATGTGGCTTGGCGAGTGGATGGAGGGGCGCTATTTTCTATATGTTGGCGACTGTAAATCCAATAACCATATGAATCAAACACGGTATCGTCTAGGGCACGTGTCTGAATTTGTAATTCGTCCATGAAGCCACCCTTATATAAAAAGAATGGCACGTCTACCCAGTAACCGGGAATATTCAGGACAACCGCTGATTCAAAACAGGATGCTGAATCATCACCACAATTCCAAGATAACCTTATACTTGCCGACTGGGTGGCAAGGACGCGAAGCACCACCAAGTATTCCATTTCAGAATCGCTCTTGATGGTAAATGATTCATAGGTAACTCCTACTCGGCCTCCATCTAAGGCAATGCACCCGGTTTGACAATCGGTGTAAGAAGTACGCCGCACCTCACTCGCAAAACCACCTTCGATAGAAGCCTGATAAGTGTATTTTGCTGTGAGTTCGCTTTCGGAATTACCCACATTTACCACAGCTTCTAGTTCATAGCCTTCTAAATAGGGCAGAATGGAGGGCTGATGTACCACATCTTGGGCATCGGTCAGCGACCAGTCGGCTTTGGTGACGATTTGGGTTCCGGTGGCAGAGGCGACGGTGTGCTGCGGGAGGTCAATTTCAAAACGGGCCAGTTCTTCGCCAAAGACACCTGCCTGTTGCAACATGGGGAGGCCGCGCACGTCGGGATAAATGGCAAAATAGTCGGGGCGATAGGGGTGATGGGCCATTGTTTCATAAATCGCACCCGGCCCCTGCCACCATGCTTCGGCGGCATCGGGAGTGGTGAGGCCGACGACATCGTACACTTTACGATTGCCGATATAGGCCATCACGCCGACATCGTGTACCCCGACTCTTGCATCTTTAGGCAGATTTTTATCCACCCATCGCGCCATTGCTAATTGCTGGTCATGCACCACGCCGATATTGTCGTGATAGCGTCCGGCGTAATCGAGGGTCGTGTTGGTTTGAAAAAACAGAATAATGGTGGCGATGGCAATTATCCAACGGCGATTGACCACGCCAATTGAAATAAGGCCAAATAGCATAGACCCCGCCAATGGAAAAAGCAGGGTTATCATAGGCAGTTGATAGCGTTTAAAATGCCAGAAGGCTGTGTCGAGCGTAGCAATCGCCCCCGACAACAGCAAAATCCAGATAAAGGCCAAAACAGTTGGGCGTAATTCTTTCTTGCGTAGGCTGGTACGGAGGGACAAAACGACGGCCAGTAGCGCCAAAAATCCGATAATGATGGTGGTGTAAGCCCCATCTACATCATTGAACCCGAATACTAATTCGCCTAACATCCGTATCAACTGACCAATGACCTTGCCCATGCGTTCATCCATTGGAATGGTGACATCATAGAGGATAGACTTGGCCTGATTCCCACTCGCGGAAATCGAACCAGTCATCACAAAATTGACGAGCAGTTGGATGTAGATGGCGAAAAAGGGCAGGAAATCCCACCCACTAAATCTTTTAGCGCGTCGGCTGCGAAAAAGTAAAATCAAGGTTAGGGTTAGAGCAATAATCGCACCTTCGGGTCGGGTCAAGGCGGCAAAAGCTCCCGCCCATGCCATCTGTTTAGGATGACCGCACTGATAGGTATATAAACTGAGTAACACAGCCAGTACAAACAGCATCGTCTCCATGCCGCTGACGGCTGCCCATGTCGTCGCTCCGGTCACGATATAAGCTAATGTAATCAGCAGGGCGACCCACCACATAGCTTGATGTTCGCCCCCCTGCTCAAATAACGGGTCAAGCGGTCGTTTGGCAACGGGCGATTCCATCATCAGGCGGAAAATTAGCCACGCGCTCAACAAAAGACTCAGTAACCCGATGGCAACAGCCCAATACGCCAAGGATAGGCTATGAAAACCCAGTAAATAACCGATTGCCAGAAGGGGAGTATACAAAAAACTGGTCGCGCCAGAGGTCGGATCATCACCGGGGCTATAGACATAGGGTTCAGCCGAAGCCATCTGACGCGCATATTGAAAATGGATATAGGTGTCATCAAGCGGCATCAGTAATGGGCCATGGCTGGCGGTTAATCCCAGTGACAAGTAGAGCAAACAGACAGCCCCGACAGCAAGGCAAATAATCAGCCACGCTGTCAGGTCGCGTGACCATTTCAATTTATTCAAGTTCATGATCTTCGTATATGCGCCAGCCTGCTTCCGCAGTATTCATTTCCGACAATTTATCGGTGGGGATTTGCATCAGTGTTCCAGTGGCTTCAACCGCGATGCTGCCATCGGGCAAAATCGCATACCCTTCGGCTTGGGCGATACGCCCTTTGTCTTTGGTAACCACCCCCCGAAACAAAATCTCGGTATTTAGGGGAACGGACAGGCGATATTTGATTTCCATTTTGGCGGTCATCATTAAGCGTTCCGAGTTCGAAGCCAAAAGTGCCCGCCCCATCGTTTCATCTAAAATAGTGGCGATGATGCCGCCGTGTGTGATGCCGGGATAACCTTGATAGGGGTCGGTGAAGGTCAAGCGCAGTTCGACTTGATTGTCCCCCACCGAATAGAAGCGGCTCTTTAGGCCAATTGGATTGGATACCCCACAGACAAAACACATCTGCGAATTGGGCTGTAAGGTGTGTTGATGGTCGGACATTCGATTCCCTAATTTAAGTAGCCGCCCGCGAAGGTATCAATCATCAATTCGACATCCGGGCTCAGTGGATATAACACCGGGCAGGTGCAACCATATTGGCAATATTCGCGCACTTTAGCCTTCACTTCATCGGGTGTGCCGCTGGCGGTGACGGCCTGTACCACATCATCGGGCACGAGGGTCATCGCGTTTTCGATTTCTTCTTCGGTGGCGGGCCATTTCAAGACCTGATGAATTTCGTCCAATAGCTCTTGGCGCACCCCGCTGGCTTTCATCAAATGGGGCTGCTGACCGAGATACTGCGTCACCAATTTACGCGCCGAATTGAGGGCACGTTTGCGATCCCGATCTACCGAGCAAATCACCAATTGGGGACGGTCAATCGCATCCAGCTTGCGGCCTGCCAGTTTCGCGCCCTGTTCGATCATTTCCAGCGCCTTAATGTTATACTGCGGCGAGACCATGTAATTCAATAGCACCCCGTCGGCGATTTCCCCACTGAGCGCCAACATTTTATCACCGGTCGCGCCGATATAGATCGGGACATGGCGGGGTTCGCGGCGACCATGTACTACGTCGAGTTCGATGCCTTCGACGTTCACAAATTCACCGTGAAAGGTGACACGCTTCATGTTCAATAAATCGCGGGTAACGGTGACATATTCACGCATGGCAAGGAGGGGCTTGCGGCGTTCGATGCCCACATTGGCAGCTAATGGATCCCACCACGCACCGATGCCACAAATGATGCGGTTGGGGGCAAGGTCGTCCAATGTCAAAAATGTGGCGGCATGGAGGGCAACATTGCGTGTCCAGTTGTTGACCACCCCCGACCCAATGTGAATGCGGTCAGTATGGGCAGCAAAGGCGGCCATCGGGACAATTGCATCACGCACGAGGCGACTTTCGGCTTGCCAAACGGCTTCAAAGCCTTTTTTCTCGGCATATTTTACCAGTTGAATACCCTGCTGAATGCTGTGGGCATCTTGCAAATAAAGGGCTGCACGGTCAGTCATTATTTAGTTCTCCGATCTAAAGAATAAAATCAAGCGCGATGCTTGGTTGGGGATGATTTTAAAACCTCATTTATCATATCCCGAAATTTCTGGGTTTCTTCAGGCGTATCCAGCGTATAAGTGGTAAGGGCTTGCCACAACAACATTCGAGCCTCTTTAGTATTGAGCCCTCGGATACCCTTAATAGCAGCTTTACGAACACCCTCATCTTTATGATGTAATTTGGATGGCAAGATTTTCCAAAGCAAACTACGGGACGTACCCGTGTTGAACCTTAATAGCCAATCAACTGCAACGGCAATGGCGTACCCCTTAGGCGAATTTAGTAAATCAGCAAAAAATCGGTAGAGTCCGGGCGAATTTGAGGTTGCTAGAGCATCCAAAATACACCAATCACAATAATCGCCTTCGTTGTGGAATAACCACATCAATTGCTCAAGATGGTCTTCCACCTGAAAACGAGGGCCATCGTAATGAATCCCACAATTTTTATAGGCTTTTTTCAAATCCTCAAGCGTTACTTTTCGCTTGCTTTGTTTTTTCACCATGAATCGGTTGCCTATTCAAATCAAAAAGGGCGGATTTGGAATTGGTGCCCTTTGATTATATCTGGTTTTCCAGGTTGGCCTATTGGGATATGGATGTGGTTAACCATACACACAGGGCTAAAGCCATCACGCTGAATGTAGCGAAAATCGGTTAATCTGCGAAGGGCCGGTTAATCTTCGTCTATATCGTCTATGTCAATTTCCCCGACAAGACTTTCTATCCATTCTTTGAAGGAATCGGCGAGTTTTCGTAGACCACGATCAGGGTCATGGGCAAAATCATGGGCGTAGTAGTACACGGGATATTCGCCATTAATCAGCCCTTGACTAACGTCAAACATTACATTGTCACCATCTGCTTCGAGAAAATATTCACCGAAACAAACGACATCATCAAAGCGAGGGTCATCAAAGAAAAAAGGGTAGCCGTTATACATGCGAATATAGGGGCCTTCAAGCCATATACCACTTGCACACCTCAAAAATGACTTATAGGATTTCGGCAAGGGGAGTTTTTCTTCAATTGATTTAATTTTATCTTCCGAACGAGGAGGTTCAAATGAATAGAGTTCTAACTCACCGTTATTGATGCGTTGCCAAAAATTCGGGAAATTCTCTTTTAAGCAGTCCAACATGGGGCAGTTCCTAGATGGGCAAGAACAAAAAAGGGCGGGGTTTTGATGCGCCGCCCTTTGATTATATCCAGTTTTGCTGTGGGTCGGATCGAGTGATTAACCTTCAACCACCTGTTGCTGTTGTAATTGAAAATCAATCACTGGCGCATCGTATTTCGCTGCCAGCCGCACATATTCCTCTAAATCCGGCGGGGTGTCGACATCTAAGGCTAGGCGCTCGGATTCATAGACTTCAACCGTCGCCCCGGCCAATTCTGCCGCTGCAATATGACGCTGGAAACTGCCCGATCCATAACTGTAGGCAATTAGTCCGGGGGGGTGTACCAGCAAGCCATTAGTGCCATCTTTGGCAGCATCCGGGGCAATCACCATTGTTGCCGGGAAACGACCCAAGTGCACAATCTTTTCAACATCTTCAGCAGCCACCAGCGGGACATCGCTCGGTAAGATGAGCATAGCCTCGCCACCCCACGTGTGGATTAATTTAGAGGCGCGCATTAGGGCAGGATTGAGTTCCGGTTGGCCGCTTTCTTGCACCGTATAAACACCCAAATCACGTGCAATTGAAAGCACTTTGGTATCACGACTAATCACCAGAATATTGCTGATACAGTCTAAGCTTTTGAGCAGATGAATATTGTGCAATAACATACCAAGCGAAAGTTTTTCGCGCTGTGCGGGAGAGAGTACCGGCGCAAGGCGACTTTTACCCCGCACCAACGGTTTAACAGGGAGTACGGCCCACGTTTTCACAAACTAATCTCCTCCAATATCCCATTTCAGGATTTCACCTGCCAGACGTTCGCGGTCTTCAATCGTCTCCATCAGCGTCTGCGTCACATATAGAGACAAGGCGGGAGCCACTTTTCTTAGCTCCGCTACAGCATCACCATCGGCTGTATCAATCACCAAGCCATCAATCAATCCTGCATAATAGGTCGCAATGCCTATGACAGAGGCATCCAGATTTAATTCCCCCATTAGTTTTGCAGCAGGCCCCTTGACAGCCTTACCATCAATCAATGGGCTAAGCGCCACACAAGGGACACGTCGAGCTTGGATAGCCTCGCGCATTCCACGCAATCGTAAAATTGGTTCGACTGAGAGCAAGGGGTTTGAAGGGCAAATGACCACCAAATCTGCATGAGCTATGCTTTCTAATGCAGCATCAGTTACTCGCGCTTCCCCCTCTCCTTTATAGGATATACCAACTACGGTCGGTTGCCACCGAAATTTCACAAAATATTCCTGAAATTCCAACCTTCCATATTCTTGTGTATCTAAAACAGTGGCACAAGAGTCGTCGGTGGCAGGCAAAATGGACTGTTGGATACCCAAAGCTTTTGATAATTGTTGGGTAACTTGGGTCAATGTTTGCCCGTTTTTTAACCCCTCCGTCCGCACAAAATGAGTAGCAAGGTCTCGATCCCCCAATCGAAACCAAGGAGCCACGCCATAATGCTCCATCATTTCAAAATTTTGGAAAGTATCGCCATCCAACCCCCACCCGGTTTTGGGGTTGGCAATCTCCCCAAGGGTATACATCACGGTGTCGAGATCAGGTGAGATATGTAGCCCGCGATGCGCAAAATCATCGCCTGTGTTGACAATGACGGTTAAATGGCCGGAGGGCAAAATCCGCGCCAAGCCATGGGCCAATTTTGCTCCCCCCACGCCACCCGCCAAAGCGACCACATGCGGGTTTAAATCAGTACTTTTTAGCGCCATACCATTCGCGTTTCTAGTGATTCGCGGGTTCGTGTCCGCGTTTGGGCCGGATAGCCCAATGTAATAAGTGCCTGCGGCTCCCAATCAATGGGAAGTTCCAATGTACCCCTTACCAAATCCGGACAAAATAGGGGTGCACACATCCAACATGCCCCTAAACCAGCCGCATGAGCCGCCAGCAGCAAATTTTGCCCGGCCATCGCCACGCTTTGCACCGCCATGATGTGTTCGGCCTTACTGCGTTTGGCATCGGGGTAGTGATCCATGTCCGCCATGCTTAAACACAAAACGACAGCCGCCGATGCGCCAACAATGCGGGCAGTGGATCGTCCTGTATCGGCTGCAATAATTGCTTCCGCCACACCATCAGCCTCTAAATCTTTACGCAGTTGGTGGGCCATTTGGTTCGCTAGGTATTCCTTACGGGCCGACTCTCGCACCACCGCAAAACGCCAAGGCTGGCGATTATGCGCCGAGGGCGACCAGATAGCGGCTTCTAATATGTCGCTCAATAACTCGTCAGCAATCAGGCGATTTTCATAGACCCGCACCGAGCGACGGCTTTTGGCAAAAACTTGAAACTGGGCCAGCGTAAAAATCAACGATACAAATCCTGTTCTTGCGGGCGATTCATGTCGGAAGCACGGCCCGAAGCCGCATCGGTCGGCCACTTTAACCCTCGAGCTAAAATCACAGGTTGGCCCTCATCGGCTTCCCCAGTCAACAATCCAGCAGCAGCAGCCAATTGATCGGCAAACGCTGTAACTGTCGCTTTGAGTTCGCGCCCAAACAGATCATGATAGCCGCGTTGGTCTAGCAGCGAGGGAATGCCGCTAACTCCAATCGCCACATTGACATTGCCCATCCGGAAGGGACGACCATGGGTGTCGCTAATGACCACACCGGGACAAACACCCGTTTTTTGTTCAAGCGATCGTGCGAGTTGCTCAGCGGATTCATCAGGGTTTTCAGGCAACAACAAAATAAGATCATGGCCCAAACTGCCCGTATTTGATTGATCTATACCAGCGTTAGCTGAGGTAAAACCGAGCCGATGACGGACAATTAAAACATTCGGTGCGGCGCGGGAGACCCCTACCGATTCACGCAGGGCCACCTCGACCATACGGGGGTCTTTGAGTGTTTTTTCACCCAACGACAGGGCCTCGGCAGAGGGAGTAATCTCACGCAAATCCACAAAGCGATTTTGGGACTTGGAGACGATTTTGGATGATACTATCAATACATCACCTGCGGTCAATTTTAAGTTGGCCCGTTCAAGTGCAGCCAAAATAATGACAGGCAAGTCATCACCCGGCTGAATAACCGGGATGTTGGGTAGGGCAACTAAATTCAATTCCGTTGTGGGCATTGAGAATGCTTTCTTGGTTGAGAAGATTATTCTGCAACGGAGGGGGCAATCCCCGTAATATGAATGCCCGCACCTTTGACGCTATACTTCTTATTGATATACAGCAGCACCGGGGTCAAAGCCTCAGCCGCGACTGCATTTGCCAAGGGGCCAGCATCTACTCCACGCATTCCAGCAGCCTCGACCAAATGAATCACGTGGGTTTTAGCATCCTCATCATCGCCTGTCACCAAAACATCACAAGCAACTTCATGCTCTAATTTTTTGAGATGGACAGCACTGACATTTTGGAAAGCCGAAACTACTTTGACCCCAGCACCCACGATAGCCTGCGTTTCTAAGGCAGCGGCCTTACCTTCTGGTACAAAAACCTTGCGAAAATCTGGTGGCTGCATGGGAACCGTTACATCCACCAAAATCTTGCCTTGCACTTCACTCTGGACACTTTCTAGCGTCGCTTTGTGGGCATCATAGGGCACGGTCAGCACTACAATATCGGCGCGGGTCGCAGCCTCTTTATTATGTACCCCTTCAATGAGGGTATCGCCAAGTATGCCATTAAATTCAGCGGCTTTGCTGGCAGCGCGTTCTGCATCCCGTGAGCCAATAATGACCCGATAGCCGCTTTGTGCCCACCGCATTGCCAAGCCGGAACCTTCTTTACCAGTTCCACCGAGCACGGCAACCGTTACCATCATCTTGTCGTCGTTCACGTTTGTAGTTCCTTGTAAAAATAGTGGAATGAATTTACACCGTATGGGTCATAGAGTAACCTAATTTTTGATGCTGGCACACCCTATCGTCAAGGCCTTTTTATTTTGGCAATAGCAATAAAAAATCCTATGGCAGATTTGCCCCTTTCAGGACTAAAATCAATCATACTAAATTTTGCTTCTGCAATCTCACAGAATTAGCGGAGATAGACCCCCATGCAAACCCATCTTAAAGGGCGCGACATGATTACCGACCAGGAATGGACGCGCGCCGAAGTAGATACTATTTTTGAACTGGCCTTCGACCTAAAACGCAAGCGTGCTGTCGGCGAATCTCATGCCTACTTGCGCGACAAGGCTTTGGCAATGTTGTTTTTCTTTACCAGCACTCGGACTCGTGGAAGTTTTGAGGCAGGCATGGCACAATTGGGCGGTCATGCGGCTTTCATTGACAGCGAGACTACCCAAATTTCACATGGCGACACCGCCAAAGAAATTGGTGAGATTTTTGGGCGCTATTTCGACGGCATTGCCATCCGCCAATGCGACTGGGATTTGGGCAATAAGTACATTCGCGAAGTTGCCGCCGCCAGCCGTGTGCCAGTGCTGAATATGCAATGTGATGTGTATCACCCCTTCCAAGCCCTTGCCGACATGATGACCATCCAAGAATACTTTGGGCGCGAAAGCCTCAAAGGGAAAACCATCAACGTCAGTTGGGCCTATGCCGCCAGCTATCAAAAACCCATCAGTGTGCCACAGAGCCTGATCTTGTTGATGACGCGCTACGGAATGAATGTCCGCCTGACCCATCCACCAGAATACAAACTGATGCCTGATATTTTGGAACAGGCCAAAGAAAATGCCCGCCGGAGTCATGGCACGTTCGAAATCGGGCACGATTTTGATGAAGGTTTCAAAGGTGCAGATATTCTGTATCCCAAGAGTTGGGGCGCGTTGCTGACCACCACTGATAATGCCGAAAGCGCCCGTATCGGCAAGAAGTATACCGACTGGATTACGGATGAGCGTCGTATGGCTTTGGCAAATGAAGATGCCATCTATATGCACTGCCTCCCTGCCGACCGCAACATTGAAGTCACCGACGGCGTCATTGACGGCCCCCAAAGCGTGGTCTATGACGAGGCCGAAAATCGCCTGCACGCCCAAAAAGCGGTCATGGCGCTGACAATGGGTTAAGCATAAAATTAAATTTAGCATCATTTGCAAAGTAGAGGCACGCCTTCCATTAAAAAAACGATGGTGGCCTCTCTTTGTGTCTTTAAATTAAAAAAGGGAAACACTTATGGCAACCAAGACAGCTGTTGTAGCCATTGGCGGCAACTCGCTCATTCTAGACAAACATCATCCGGATGTCTCACATCAATGGGAAGCCGTGCATGAAACCTGCCGCCATATCGCCGCCATGATTGAAGAAGGCTGGAATGTGGTCGTCACCCATGGCAACGGCCCACAGGTCGGCTTTATTTTGCGACGTAATGAATTGGCAGCCCACGAAGTCCACACCACCCCGCTTGATTTGATTGGGGCTGATACACAGGGCGCAATTGGCTATATGCTGCAACAAGGCCTCGATAATGCGCTGCGGGCACGTGGCATTCAAAAAGGCGTGGTAACAGTGATTACGCAGGTATTGGTCAATAAGGACGACCCCGGCTTTCAAAACCCCACCAAGCCTATTGGTGGTTTTTTGGAAGAGGTCACGGCGCGAAAATTTGAGGCGGACGGCTGGCAGGTTGTTGAGGACGCGGGGCGTGGTTGGCGACGGGTCATTGCTTCGCCCCAGCCATTGGAAATAGTCGAACTTGATGCCATTCAACACATGATTCAAGATGGCTTTACCGTCATCGCGTGTGGTGGGGGTGGAATTCCGGTGATCCGTACCGATGAGGGTGAGTTAAAAGGTGCGCCACCCTCGGTCATTGATAAAGACCGCGCCTCTAGCCTACTCGCTTCCCACATGAAAGCCGACCTATTTATCATTTCAACAGGGGTGGAGCAAGTGGCGATTAGTTTTAACACTCCTCAGCAGAAAAATCTTGACCGTATTACCGTGGCTCAAGCCAAAGAATATATGGCTGCTGGTGAATTTGCTGAAGGCAGCATGAAACCTAAAATTCAGGCCGCAATTCGATTTCTGGAACGTGGCGGTCAACAAGCCTTGATTACTGACCCACCTAATATTTTGCGGGCCTTGCGTGGAGAGACGGGGACATGGCTTCTACCGGATTAACTTCGACTAAATTGAGTGAGCGTCTGCCACAGGTAAGTGGTTTACAATGCGTTATCTGCGGGGCGGTCTATAGCCTTGATGAGACGATGTATACCTGCCCCAAATGCGGCCCGGTGGGTACGTTGGATGTGTTATATCGGACAGGGGGGCGTCGTTATGAAGCCGAACCGGGTCTATTAACCATGTGGCAGCAAGCCGACCTCTTGCCATTGGGAACTCCCCCACCGACCGGTTTGCAAAAATTTGGTGGCACGAGCTTGTTCGGCCCAGAATCGCTGGCGAAATTGGCTGAGGAAGTGGGCATCACCGAACTGTATATTAAGCATGACGGCCTCAATATGACGGGTTCACTCAAAGACCGAGCTAGCGCGATGGTGGTGGCCCATGCGGTGCAAAATTTAGGGCGGCATGTGATCGCTACTGCCAGCACCGGCAATGCCGCCGCAGCACTCGCTGGAGTATGTGCTAGTGTGCCGGGGGCACAAGCGGTAATTTTTGCGCCCGCCACAGCCCCAGAAGGCAAAATCGCCCAAATGGTCGTTTTTGGCGCCAACGTCATTTTGGTCAATGCCGACTATGACACGGCGTTTGACCTGTGCGGTGCGGCCTGTGATGAATTCGGTTGGTACAATCGCAGTACAGGTATCAATCCGTTTACCTCCGAAGGCAAAAAAACCGTATCGCTCGAAATCGCCATGCAACTCAATTATCAACTACCAGATGTCATTGTGGTCTCGGTTGGCGACGGCAGTATCATTGGCGGTGTGCATAAGGGTTTGGCCGATATGCAGCGACAGGGCTGGATCACCAAAATGCCCCGCCTGATTGGGGTACAAGCCGCTGGTAGTGATGCACTGGTCTATGCGTGGGAGAACCAGTTATCGGCGGTCGAGATGCAAGATCGGCCTGCCAATACCATTGCAGACAGCATCAGCAGTCGGTTGCCGCGTGATCGGGCTAAGGCATTACGGGCGGTGCGCGAAACCAACGGGGCCTTTATCCGTGTAACCGATGAGCAGATTTTAGCCGCCATTCCAGCATTGGCACGCGGCAGTGGGGTTTTTGCGGAGCCAGCCGCCGCTGCAACTTTCGCTGCTTTGCAACCCGCTTTAGCAGCAGGGGTTATTGATCAACATGAACGTGTATTACTATTGATAACAGGCAATGGGCTAAAAGATGTGCGTTCGGCTATGCAAAGTGTCAGTTTGGAGAAACCACCTGTCGTTGCACCGTCTTTGGATGCGGTGCGAACTCAGGTCAAAAACTGGCAAATCGCTTAGGTTGGAAGCATAATTAACGGATAATTTGGTCACTAGGAAATGGTTTTGGCATGAATATATCACCGCCCGTTTTGTCAATTGTCGCCCCAGTCTATAACGAGCAGGGGAACATCCCGCGCCTTTACTCTGAAATTAAGCGCGTGATGGAGCAGTTTGGCGATCCGTGGGAACTCGTATTGGTCAATGATGGCAGTCGCGATAATTCCTTGCAAGAAATGATGACCGTGCATGAGGCTGACCCGCGTGTGCGAATCGTCAATTTTGCGCGTAATTTTGGACACCAAACAGCAGTAACCGCCGGGATGGATTTTGCATCTGGGGACGCGGTGGTGTTGATTGACGCCGATTTGCAAGACCCACCCGAAGTCATCCTCCGATTGGTCGAAAAATGGCGCGAGGGCTATCAGGTAGTGTACGCGGTGCGGGCTGAACGACGCGGTGAAAGTGCCTTTAAAATTTGGACGGCCAAGATGTTTTACCGTCTAATTTACCGCATCACCGATGTGGATATTCCACTGGACACTGGCGATTTTCGTTTAATGGATCGGCGGGTGGTCAATGCCGTCAATCAGATGCGCGAACACAATCGGTTTATCCGAGGATTAACCAGTTGGGTCGGCTTTAAACAGACGGGGGTTGAATATGTTCGACAGGCCCGCGAGATTGGCGAGACCAAATATCCACTACGAAAGATGCTGCGGCTTGCCATCGACGCCATCACGGGATTCAGCTTTTTCCCGTTGCAGGTCGCTATTTACATCAGTTTTGTATTAGGCGTGTTAGCGGTGTTGGCACTCCCGCTGGTTGTGTTTCTGCGGCTTGCAACCAGTGATGCCTTCTTGGAGGGCCAAGCCACCACCCTGTCGGTGGTACTGATTTTAAGCGCGTTCCAGTTTTTCTTCTTTTTCATTATGGGCCAATACATCGCCCGCATTTATGATGAAACACGGGGACGCCCCCTGTATGTGGTAGCCGACACCTACGGGATTGAAATTGAAAAACATACTATTCCGGCACGGGTCGTTGCCGAAGTGCCTTCCAACCGAGTGACTAAAAATTCAGACAATCGCACTGATATTGAGGAGGGAAGCCATGCCATTGCCTGATCCCACCCCAGCGGACGATAAAACCCGGGTCGAACTCTATCAGCAGTTGGTGATTGAATATGAAAAATTAGATGAGCAGATTGACACCCTGTTGATGCGTAACAATGGGCATACTGAGGGTATGTCAGACGCGGATTATCGTACCTATCGGGAATTAGCTGAACGGCGCGATGAAATCCACAACCAAATTCAAATCCTAGAAAATAAATTATTGGACGATGAGAAGTAGCGTTTATTAATCCCCACAGAAAAGCAGGCAAATACCTATGATTACTGGCCCAACATTTGAAGAAATGCTGCATCCCCAAAAAATTGACCCGCAGACTCGGGCCAAAGCCTTACGGATGCGGACAGAAGACCCCCTTGACCCGATTAACCTCTTTAATATTACATGGCGTGACGGCAACAATGAGGTTTACCATGTGGTGCTGCCACCTGAATTGACGGGAGTAGAAGCGCCCATTGTAGTACTGTATGGCAAAGAATTTCCGAGCGGTAGCCACAAGGTCGGGGCGGCGTATTCCGTGTTGATTGAAAAGCAGTTGTTTGGCGAGGTTGACCCTAACATCCATACACTCGTCTGGCCTTCGACAGGCAATTATGGCATCGGTGGTGCATGGGTCGGTTGTCGAATGGGATGTCGCAGCATCGTGGTTTTACCCGCAGGCATGAGTGAAGAACGCTTCAAACTGATTGAAAGTTATGGGGCGGATATTATTCGCACCGTCGGTTCGGAAAGCAACGTCAAAGAAATCTATGACAAGACATGGGAGCTGCGCCAAGACCCCAATGTGCGCATTCTGAATCAGTTCGAGGTCATGGGGAACTATCGTTTCCATTATCATGTGACGGGCAACACGATTGTCGAATTGGCCCAAGAATTGGCCGCCAAAGGCATTGGTAATGGAACTGCGGCGGCCTATGTTAGTTCAATGGGTAGCGCGGGCACAATTGCAGCGGGAGATCGCCTTAAGCAAGCATTCCCTGAACACAAGATTGTGGGCCTAGAGCCTATTCAATGCCCGACGCTGTTTAATAATGGCTATGGAACGCATGAAATTCAGGGTATTGGCGACAAACATGTGACATGGATTCATAATACTTGGAACATGGACGCCATGATTTGTATTGACGATATGGAATGTTTGCGAGGCCTGCAACTATTCGCTGATGAAGCAGGTTTGGACGTATTGGTCAAACGATTCGGGGTTCCGTCTGGTACTGTTGAAAAACTGGCCCCCATGTTTGGCATCAGCGGTATCTGCAATATTCTGGGTGCGATTAAGACTGCTAAGCACTACCGTTTTGGCCCCAGTCAAGCCGTCTACACCATTGCCACCGATTCAATGTCACGCTATTACAGCACGATGGATTGGATGCGGAGTAAATATGGGGTTTTGGACGAAGCTGAAGCCGTTGGAATTGTGCGGTCAATTTATCATGGGCAAAAAACTGACTGGATTCAAGATGGCACAGACGAAGCCCGTACCCGGTGGCACAATCTGAAATATTATACGTGGGTCGAGCAGCAAGGTCGCACCGTTGAAGAATTGGACGCTCAAAAAGACCCTGCTTGGTGGCAAGGCCATCAACAGCGCATCCAAGAAATTGACACCGCGCTGGTGGAATTTCGTCGGCAGCATGGGTCGCACGCATGAATCCGGAAGATGCAGTGCTGGTTGGCGTGATCTCTCGGAAACGCGATTTTGAGATTGCGCGTGACCAGCACTGGTATCGTATCCCCGCCAAACAAGCCCCTAATGGCATATCCGCTCGCTATGTTGCTTTATTTTTTAGCAGCAGCAAAGTATTTGGGGAACAGGCCAGCACGATTACCTACTATGCCGAGATTGCAGGTCATGAATTGACTCATCGCCGTGATCTATTGCCCGACGAATCCCCGCATGACCGTGATGATGAGGAATACTACAAAATCCAGTTTCGGGAATTAGTTGAGCGCACTCCGCCAATTGTCAATAAACCCAAGCCCCACCGTTTTGCCTTTATCTATACCACCTGGGATCGCTTTGAACAGGCCCAGCATATCCGCGACCTGTACAGCAAAGGCGATTATTTTGTAGATCGTGTTTTTCATGCCCTCAAACAAGGTGGCATCAATCCCTTACGAAGTTGGGAAGCGCCACCCTCCGCTAAAAAAGCTGATCAGCCAGAAATCGAATATCCGATTGGGGCACGGATTCGGGTATTGTGTGAAAATGGCAACGTTACCGCCTCCACTAATCCGTCAGATAAACGTGAGGGTGAAGAATTTGTCTATTTGCAGCCGCATGATTATCTATCGGATGATGATGTCCAAGAAAGCACCCATCAAATTATGGAGCATATCCAGCGGTTGGGTGGGGCAAAGATGATTGATATTCCGGTAGAATTATATTAACCATCCGAATCGTTATCAGATGAAGTATATTTCGACTTTAGAGCTTCTTCCCGTAAGCGCATCGAAGTGACATATGCCTCAACTTCAGCTTTTGTCTCTTCAGTTCCATCTAACAGGGGTTCTTTTGAAACGGGGTGGACTATTTGTGAAACAACATATGGGCTATATACCAGTTCAGCCCGCCAATTCGTCAGCTTCTTCCAATGTACGATCATTTTGATGTAGCGATGGGTGGAACGGTGACGACCAATGACTGTGATGCGTTCATAACCATCGCCCCATAAAACAGGAAAACAATAGACCTTTGCGCCAGCATAAAATTGCTTTGTGCCACGCCGAGTTTCTTTGCCACCCGGCCCATAGAAAATCTCCTCACTGACATTTGCAACTAGGCACCAAATAGGAGATGATTTTTCTTGTTCGTCCATTTTTCTATTCAGCCTATTTTTGAAAGCTGATTGACTCGTTTAAAAGGAATTTTATGACACTTTTAATTACGAATGCAACCCTTGTAACCCTGACCGACAAAGGTCTGCTTGAAGATCACGCAGTTTATATTGAGGGCGACAAAATTAAGGCGATTGGGCCATCGGCAAGCCTGCAAAGCCAATATCCCCATGTGGAAACAATAGATGCCGAGGGTAGTCTATTGATGCCGGGGAGTATTTGCGCTCATACCCATTTTTACGGGGCCTATGCACGCGGGATGGCGATTCCCGGCCCTGCCCCCAAGGATTTTCCTGAAATATTGCAGCGGTTGTGGTGGCCGCTCGACAAAGCCCTTGACACAGATGCCGTGCGAATGAGTGCCCTTGTGTGTTTGGTGGATGCAGTCAAACATGGCACGACCACCTTATTCGACCATCATGCCAGCCCCAATCAGCTTGAGGGATCATTGGACATCATCGCCGATGCAGTCGAACAAGCTGGGGTGCGAGCGGTGCTGTGTTATGAAGTAACTGACCGCGATGGGGCCTCAAAAACACAAGCGGGCATTGCCGAAAATGTACGATTCCTCAAAGCTGCGAAAAGTCGGCCAATGGTGTCGGCGACGTTTGGTCTCCACGCCAGCCTGACCCTTTCCGATAAAACGCTGGCGGATTGTGTCACAGCAGCAGAGAGCTTGGCTACAGGGTTTCATATTCATGTCGCCGAGCATGAAGCCGATGAATGGGATAGTCTGCAAAAATATGGCAAACCCGTCGTGCGGCGCTTGCATGATGCAGGAATTCTAGGCCCGAAAACGATTGTGGCCCATGCCGTCCATTGTGATCCATGGGAGCTTGAAATTTTGCGTGACACAGGGACATGGGTCAGTCATCAGCCACGCAGCAATATGAATAATGCAGTGGGAGCAGCCCCAGTTGACGCCATGTTGGCCGCTGACATGAACCTGTGTTTAGGCAACGATGGCTTCTCGAATAATATGTGGGCCGACTGGAAAACCGCCTATCTGCTGCAAAAGGTAACCTATGGCGACCCGCGCCGTGCCCCCGGTGACGGCATTGCCCAAATGGCCCTTGTCAACAATGCACGCTTGGCCTCGCTGTTCTTCCCCGGCCAGCAAATCGGCACAATTGAGATTGGCGGGACGGCGGATTTGATCATTGTAGACTATCGGCCCTATACCCCGTTAACATCGGGCAACTTACCATGGCACATCCTGTTTGGCTTTGAGTCTTCAATGGTGCGCACCACCATCGCCGCAGGGCGGGTTCTAATGCACAACCGCCAACTGCTCACCTTGGATGAACGGGCCATTATGGAGAAAGCAAAAGCCATCGCGCCCACCGTTTGGGCACGTTACGAGCAGTTTGCCAAAGCGACCCTCTAAATTTCGCGGAAATCAAAAACCTGCCGAAACGGGTTGCTGATGTTACAAACGTGGGTCAACAGGTTCACTTTCGAGGGCCAAAACGCCAAATACACATTCATGGACGCGGCGTAATGGCTCCTTTTGAACAAAGCGCTCGAGCGATTCAATGCTCAGAGCAAATTCACGGGCCGCTAATGAGCGTTTGCTTTTGAGGCCGCGGGTCCGTAAACGGGCAATTTGTTCTGGTGCAGTATATTCGGGGCCATAAATAATCCGCAGATATTCACGTCCGCGTACTTTCATGGCGGGTTGGATGATGCCATAGCGCCCTTTCACAATAAAATCAAGCGGTTTGACAACCATCCCTTCACCACCACGCTTCGTCATTTCTTCCCACCAACGTACCCCGACTGCTTGACTATCTGGATCAGTGACATCCACGAGTTGATAGGCGGTTGGATACAACACTGCTTCGCCAACCTGATGCAATTTCCCGATCATCTCCATATGCCACAGATGGGACTTATCCGCATGGGTGGCTTTTTCACTCGCCAACAGATGAAATGGGGCCAGTTTTAAATCCTCAATCGAAGTGACTTCCCAACAATAACGCTGATAGGCTTCAATATATTGGCTGACCATGGATGCCCGTGATTGAAAACGCCCTAATAAATTAGCCGCATCGGGCAGGCGGGTGGCCGTCATTTCAAGCGCCGCCATCGTTGCGCGCATAGCATGGCCCGCCGCCGTTCCGACTGCCGCATATTGACGTTGCAATAATTCCTGCGCTTTGGCTGACCACGGCATCAATTCACAATCAAGCGCCAGCCAATCCGAGTTTAACTCATCCCATAATCCAGCCTGACCAATGGCGTCGCGGATTCGTCCTAAAAACTCAGTTTCTAAGGCACGATCATCAAAAAAACGGCGTCCGGTACGAGTATGACATACCCCAAAACCTTCACCAATGACCCCAAAACGGCTACGGGCGGCATCTTCATCCCGACAAACAATAACCACTGCCCGCGATCCCATATGCTTTTCTTCACAAATGACCTGTGGCACGCCATTATCCCGGTAATAGGTGAAGGCCTCTAAAGGGTGCTCCAACAAATCCGGCAAGTTAGTCGTTTCGGTGGGTGACATGGTCGGCGGTAAATAAATGAGCCATTTTGGATTGACCGCAAATCGGCTCATCACTTCCAACGCGGCAATCGCGTTTTCCTCGCGGATGGTGATATGTTTCATCAAGCGCGTATTGATAAGGCGCTTGCCGATAACATCCTCAATATCCAACACATCATCATATTGCTGCTGCGAAGTCAGGGCCGGGGCGCTTTCGGCCAAAAATGGGCGGACAGGTTCAGCATAGGTGTGCAACGCGGGAACTGACACCAAATCTTTTTCAGGATAACGCAAGGCTGTCAATGCACCGCCAAACACGCACCCCGTATCAATATTAATCGTCCGGTTCAACCACTCCGCTTGGGGTACAGGCGTATGCCCATAAACGACCGTCGCATTGCCACGATATTCAGCGGCCCAGTTATGGCGGACAGGCAACCCAAATTCATCGGTTTCGCCTGTCGTTTCGCCATACAGGGCAAATTCGCGCACCGCCCCTGAAGCCCGTCCGGCCAACATTTCTTTCATGCCTGCATGGGCCACCACCAAGCGTCCGCCATCCAATACGTAATGGCTGACGAGGCTCTCGATAAAATCTGCCACCTGCTTTTTAAATTCGGGGGTTTCATGATCCAATTGGGCTAGCGATTCGGCTAACCCGTGTTTGATTTGTACGTCCCTGCCGCGCAATTTTCGCAGCAATTTGATGTCATGGTTGCCGGGGATGCAAATCGCCGTGCCTGCCTCGACCATACCCATGACTAATTTCAAGACATCGGGGATTTTTGGCCCACGATCCACCAAGTCGCCCAAAAAGATAACTTTGCGGCCTTCGGGCGGGGTAACCTGTGTTCCATCAACGGCATAGCCCATGTTTTCCAGCAGCGCTACCAGTTCATCAAAACAGCCATGCACATCGCCTATGATGTCAAAGGGGCCATGCTCGTGCTTTAGATTGTTGTGCAGCGTCTGGCGAGTCATCTGAACATCGGCGATTTCTTCCTCTGATTTGAGGATATAGACCTGCCGAAAACCCTCGCGTTCTAATAGGCGCAGGGAACGTTTGAGCTCTTGGCGCTGGCGTTTTATCACCTGTGCCCCAAAATTGCGGTCAGGCCGCTTCTGATTGCGTTCGATGCAAATGCGTTCTGGCACATCCAAAACAATTGCCACCAGCAAGGCATGGTGTTCACGCGCCAATTTGAGCAATGGTTTACGGGCATCAGGTTGGACACTGGTAGCATCAATGACGGTCAGTTTCATATTGGCAAGGCGTTTACCCGCGATGAAATGCACTACCTCAAACGCATCCTTGGTGGCATCTTGGCTATTTTCATCATCCGACACCAACCCCCGGCAAAAATCTGAGGAGATAATTTCGGTAGGCAAGAAGTGTGTCCGCGCAAAAGTAGATTTGCCGCTGCCAGAAACACCAATTAAGACAACTAGTGAGAATTCGGGAAGGGTGATATTTAAGGTCATTTCATTATTTTCCTAGTGTGTCCGGCATTGCCTCAAAAATCGCCATCTGACTGGGCGAGCCCAGTTGTAAATCTTCTGGCCCTATAGGCAAGAAGCGTACTTGATAAGCAAATCGCTCCGCAATGCCAGTAGCCCATGTCTGGAATTCAGCGCGAGTCCATTCAAAGCGATGGTCACGGTGGCGGAATTTGCCAGCAGGGAGGGTTTCCATCAACACGTTATACTCCACATTGGGGGTCGTAATTAGGACCCGATGGGGGCGAGCAAATTCGAACACGACCCGTTCAAACGCGGCCAAGCGGGGCGGGTCGAGGTGTTCAATTACTTCTACAACGGCAGCGGCGTCAAAGCCCTTTAAGCGGGCATCGCGGTATATTAAAGACCCTTGCGCCAATTGAATTCGTTCACGCTGTTTGGGTGGCAGACGATCCAGCCGCAACTTATCAGTCGCAATTTCTAGAGCGTGAATGGAAACATCTATCCCCAAAATAAACGTAAATTGGGGTTCTGGTAGCAGCATCGCCAACAACCGCCCTTCCCCACAACCCAAATCAAGGATGCGTTGTGCGCCACTGTTTTTCAGAACCGACAGCACTGTTCCCAATCGCTGTTGATGCAGGCTGACCCGTTCTTCAATTTTGACTTCTTCGGCGTCGTGTTCTGTGCTTTCTTCCTCAATCTGCGGTGTTTCCTCTTCCAAGCGGGCGAGGGCTTCACGTTTGAGGCTGTATTGGTGTTTAAGATAACGGACCGCGATTGATTCCTTAGATGGATGGGAAGCTAACCAGCCTTCGCCGTGCCGCAGTAACTTTTCAACTTCATCACTCCCCACGTAATAATGTTTGTCATCATCCAGCACTGGAATCAGCACATAAAGATGGGAAAGCATATCCGTTAAACGAACCGTGTTTTGCAAAGTCACGGTGTAATAAAAACTCTCGCCCCACGCCGGAAATGTATCATCCAAAAGGTAACGTTCCGCTGATACGATATAGCCTAAGGGTTCAAACAAGGCCTTTAACATCCCCACGCCACCCCGACACGGCAACGAGCTAATTTTGACTTCAAGCGGAATCGCGGTCTCGGCTAATTCAGGCCGTGTTTTGCAGATACCCGAAAGGGCTGTTCCATATACTTGCGAAATGGCAACACTCAAAAATGACGAGGCGACATAGGGTCGGTCATTGACATACGGTTCTAGGGCAAAGGTGCTGACTCCTCGCCCACGCACCAAACCAACTGGATTGATGTCCAATAATAAGGCGGCAGTACATCGTTCCGGGGTCGCCTCGGGATAAAATACATGGGCCTGTCCAAAATTAAGTTCAAAGGACTGTACACGATCAGGATGTTTATAAAGCAAATAGCCAAGATCGGTGGCCGGGGTATGGGTGGTGGTGATTGTTAGAAGCATTGCACTAGTTTCTAGTTGATAGGTATTGGGTCTATCATATACGACCCCTTGAATTATGTTAAGGGTCAAAATTCATATCTAAGATTTTTTAAGATTTTTAATGGCTCATGATAGTTCAAATGATCTTATAGTTGGTCACTTGACTACTGAAATCGGTTCAAAAGGGTTGCTGCTGGCCCGCGACACTGGCATCAAAGCCCCGACCATCTTGGAGCAAATCTTTACACACTACGAGGGATACAAAAAACTGCCCCGATGAATTGTTCACCGAGGCAGTCTGCTTATTCGCTGAGTTTTTACCGGCTAGTTGGCAAGCACGGTCAAGTCAAAGGCATCAATTGCCACCGTGCCGTCAATCGCCACAATCTTGAGCGTATGGGGGCCGGGGGTAAGATACGAAATCACTGACCGTTGATTAAAGAGCGGTTGCGCAATTCCACCGGGGATGATAACTGTGCGGACGGCCACATCATCCACCACAATCGTGAAGGCACCCGGCTCAGCCGTCTCAAGATAGACGACTTCCAACGAAGTTCCGCTGAACTGGAGCGACAAGGAATTCTGCCCGCTCTTTTCTCCAAGGGCTGTCAAATAACGTCCACCACTGGCACTTGAAGCATTCACTGATGTCCACTGCCCAACAGGTGTGACCTCTTGGGCATCTGATTCAATCAGTTGGCGCACCGTGCGAACTTCTGCCTGAGGGGTCGCGGTCGGCGTTGATTCAGTAGTTCCTTCAGTTGCACCATTTACACCGGCCACACCACCACCGCTACGCCACGAGGTTGCCGTCACAGGCGTGCCAATGGGTTGACCCACCCGCTGAAGCAAATACTGTCCCGAATTCCATGCAAGGTCATCGCGGCGATAGAAATTGCCATTGGTATAAAACAAACCAAAGCTATCCACTCGGTCAGAATTCCAGTCCCCAACCACAAAATAACCATAGTCATTTGTGCTGGGAGCGCCAAAATATTGGGCCAAGTTAAAAGCGGAATTCGTCGTGGTCGGCGGAACATTTGTCCATGCAATATATGCACCGCGCCGTATCGCGATTGACTCCACGCCATTCCCATCAAAATCCCCAGCACTAAACTGATGAGTACCCGTATAACCTTGTGAATCTGGCAAGACAGCACTCAGCCATTGGTACGACAGCGGGGGTGTTGTACCACCCGTAAAATTACAGGTGAAGTAGAGAGCAAAGGCCGTACCATAGGGCGGGAAGCTGGCGCTATCCACTACCCCGATACAATCGTGATTGATTGAGGCATTAAAACGACCCGCTACAGGCGAACCATTCGGCCCAATCCAAATGCTCGTCCAACTACCGCTTTGGCCGAGGGTGTTAGTAAAGGTAAAAGCACCGTTGCTATAGACACCAGCTGTCTTTAAGCCATCGCCATTCCAATCACCCATCACCCATCGCCCATTGGCAATAGATGAACCCGTATCAAAAACGGTGTAACCAGAGGTGGGTGGTAAGTCTTGTAGGGTGTGCAGGAGTGAGACACGACGTAAAGTGGGGTTAAACAAAGTGAGTGTATCAGGTTGGCTAAATTCATATGCGCCAATATCTGGAGCAGCCCCGCGATATTGCAGCGAAACTGGTGTATTCAGCGTCCATGACAAACTCCGATCCAGTGTAATATTGCCTGTCGAGACGTTGACTGCAACCACAACCGCAACTTGATTACCGACTTGAATAACATCGGGGGTAATCATTCCACCGTAGCTATCGGCAAAATAGTAAGCATCATACACTGGCAGGGTTGTACCCGAGCCAGCCGAGCGTGTATAGGTAAGGGGCGCACCAGTATCTATGGCAGGCGAGCCAGACAACAACTGTAAGTTAAACACGCCATTGGCAGGGTCATAACCTACAAAAGCAGGATTGCCTTCGCGGTTTCCATAGAAATAGGAAGGATAACGGGCCTGCCAAAAAGCCACATTCCCCGATCCAATGCCATCTACATAAATCGGACAATCGCCGCCGCCCTGACCATTACGGTTAATGGCTGTCTGGCAGGTACTGGCCCGTGGGTTTTCGATGAGATTGCCGACAAACACGGTCCGTCCGAGTGGTGGGGCATTTGACGAACCTGTCACCTCGATATTGATGGCATTAACATTGCCGTCCGCATGAGTCAAATTACCATAGATGATATTGTTTTTGACCACGGTGTCATGCAGTTCAAGCCCCAAGCCATGATTACTGATGGTCAAGCCGTGTCCGCGATATTGGAAATGGTCCAACCCGTTATACACAATCGTATTGTTATAGATATGGGTTTGATAATCGCGTAAGGCATAGCCATTCCCAAAAACCGTGATAATCAGACCAAAATGGTCGCCATTCCGCATCACATTACGGCGTATAATTGAGCCAACCGCGGTAGATTCAATCGCCAAACCGCCATGATCGTATTGGGAGTTACCTGCGCGAATAAACTGGTTATCTTCCACAAGATTTCGATTGGCAACCCACTCAGTACCGGCAGGTTCGCCGCCGGGATTACTAAACCACCCGATGTAAATACCCTTTTGCCATTCGTTGCTAAAGGTGTTTCGGCGGATGATGTTGTAGGACGCATTTACGATAATGCAGCCCTGGGCCCCATAGGTGAAAGTATTACCTTCAATGAGGTTATAAATACCACGAGTCATGGTATTGTTGCCATGAATGCCGATATGGTTGCCTTCGCTATCCCCCTCCAGATAGCGACCCCAACGGTCAAGCACCGAATTGAGAACACGGTTATTGTTGCTGTTGCGAATATCAATCCCCCAGAAATTACGAACCATGCTTGAAGGATAGGTCGGGTTCATGAATTGCATGTTTTGGAGGGTGATGTAATCGCTATCTTGAATGATAACCCACGACACCCACGGCTCTTCGACACGAATCCCATCAAAGGTAATGTAGCGCCGATTCACAAGTTGGATGTTGTAGAGACGGGTGCTGCTGTTTTGCCCGTCAATTATGGGGAGTTAACCCGGATAGGCTTTATAAGTGATAGGACGGCCAGATTGACCAGAATTCGTAGGCACCACTTGTTCCGGATAGGTGCCACCACGAATCCAAACAATATCGCCAGCGACCACACGACCTGCTGCATATTGAATGGTTCGCCATGGCTGACTGACCGTACCGGGCCAGCTATTATTGCCATTGGTTGCGACATAATATTGATTGCCAGTTGTTTGAGCAGGCGCAGGTGTACCAATAGGGTCATCTACCAATTCAGGGGCTACTCCCCCGCTATTTTCCAGATCCTTTGATACGATAGCTGAGGCCTCGGATTGAGTTGCATGTGAGGCCGTTAAAACAAATCCCAATAGGGCAAGCGCAAAGCCTGTCCGAAATATCCACTTTAATGAAATCACGTCATACCTCCCGTGAAAAACGATGATAGCAGGCTGCGATGGCTTCGTAAGGCAGAATGAACGCCATATACCATCTTTACATTATTTACAATTTGATGATGAACACCATAGGTCATCTGGCTAAATATAGAATCTCAAATTTTTGTCAAAGATTGTTAAAAACGTCACAAGGCTTATCAAAAGGCGTTCTTAGGCTAAACGAGCTATTAGGTTGTAAAAATTCTCGAACAAATAGCGTTTAATAGAAAACGGAGGAATATATAGAATCAAAAAATATTTGCATCGTCACGGGTGGTTTGGGAATAATAGCTCTGACAGGGGATAACCAACTTGGAAGGCATCTGCCCATCGAGGTAGTAGGGCAATTTGAATGTCACAGAAAGCGATTTTGTAGAGCCTGTAAATGTTGGGAAGAGGACAGTCACAGGCCTTACAATCGCTAATCAACAATTCCGGGCAGTTTATGAACGCACTTTTTCCAGATAGGCTTTGGCCGCGGGGGTAATGAGTGACTCAAACCCGATAGCAATATAACGCGCACCACGTTCACGCCATTGTTGGGCGGCTTGGGCACTTCCCACCATCATCCCTAGCGCCAGCCCGGACTTTGTTACAGTATCAACGATCTGGTCAATAGCCGTTTGAACAGTAGGATGCTGAGGTTCCCCCGGCACACCATAGGACTGTGAAAGGTCGGTAGGGCCGATAAATATGACATCTAATCCATCTACTTTGACGATTTCTGGCAATTGCTGAACCGCCTCCGCCGTTTCGATATGGATAACAACTAGACTTTCTCGATTAGACGTTTGGACATAATCGGCAAAAGTCCCCCGTTGGGCATAATCCGCTGCCCGCACAGCCGCCAATCCTCGTATCCCACGCGGATAATATTTGACCGATTGCACCACCGCTTCGGCCTCAGCTGCTGAGTTAATCCACGGGACGTGTAGCCCTTGAGTCCCCGAATCCATATAACGCAAAATGATGGGCGCTTGGTTCGTTGTCACACGTACCATCGGCGTAACATCTTGCAACTCCGCCGCCCGTACCATATGTTCGCAATCTTCGGGTTGTATCGTCCCGTGTTCAGCATCAAACACAATAAAATCCCACGGTTGATAGCCCAAAACTTCTACGATACCGGCGCTTGGATACCGGACAAAACAACCGAAAACGGTTTCACCCGCTTTTAGGCGCTCTTTAGTTTTATTTTTCCGCATGATGCCTCATTGTTTAAGATTCACTAGGTCGTTTGTGATGACGTTCCATGATGGCCGGACGAAGTTGGGCCACGACACCCCCATCCACATAGAGTATTTGCCCTGTGATATAACTGGCTTCATCGCTAGCAAGAAATAGCACGGCAGCGGCGATGTCGGAAGGTTGCCCCAATCTTTCGAGCGGCACGGTATCCAATAAACGCTTTTGCTGTTCACGTGTGGGTAGGTAATCCGTCACTGCCGGGGTAGCCGTTAGTCCCGGCCCGACGGCATTGACGCGAATTCCCCAAGGGGCCAGATCAACGGCCATCGCCCGCGTAGAGGCTTCGATTGCGCCTTTAGCCGCATCATACGCCACCATTTCGCGGTGGGCACGCAACGCTCCAAAACTACTAATATGAACAACCGTCCCCGGTTTTTTCTGATCGGCCATAATTCGAACTGCGTGATGAGAACAGAGAAACACACTTTTGAGGTTAATCCGAATGACGGTATCCCAAAAATCCTCGGTCATATCCAAAAAATGGGCCGTCGGAATCGCCCAAGCTGCATTATTGACTAGTACATCAATCGTCCCGAAATGATGGAGGATTGTCCCAAACATACGCGCCACTTGGTCAGGCTGACTTACATCAGCTTGCACGGCCAAAACATTGTGCCCTGCCGATTTGATTTCGGCCTCAGCTTTTTGGAGGGTCGCGTTGTTGATGTCATTAATTACCAGTTTGGCCCCTTCTTGAGCAAAACGCTCGGCAATGCCACGCCCAATACCTTGCCCAGCCCCCGTTACAAGAGCGACCTTATCTTTTAAGCGCATGACGCATTCTCCTCAATACTAGCGACGCAACGAAACCACATCGGCCCATGCTCCGGTTTCCCATGAGCGTTGGACAGCGTCTTGGAATTCAGCAACGGCCAATGCGTCGGCAAAACTGGGTGCACGTTGCTTGCCATCTACAATGGAACGCAGGAATTCATGGGCTTCAATCGTTTTGAGATCATCATAGCCTAAGCCCGTACCGGGAGCGGGATTAAATGGGCCATGAAATGGATGATGTTCTGGGTTGGACAGCACGCGCACATAACCTTCATGGCCGGGCACACCATCGGGCAGATACATCTTCATTTCATTCATGCGCTCAAAATCCCAGCTAATCGCACCTTTTCGGCCATTGACTTCGAAGGCCATTTCAACGACTGGCCCAAAGATAACCCGACAGGCTTCGAGTGTTCCATGAGCGCCATTTGCAAACTGCACCAGTACGCTTACATAATCCTCGTTGGTTACATCACCAAAGGGCCCATCCGTGCGCGTGGTGAAATGAGTTCCCTCACCGGGTGTTGAAAGAGGCCGTTGTTTAATGAACGTCTCGCGGTTAGCAACTACCCGTTTGATGGGGCCAGCGATCATATGGGCCATATCACAGGCGTGCGACATCAAATCGCCCAGTGTGCCTAATCCAGCATATTCTTGCTGGAAGCGCCACGAAAGAACGGAATAGGGATTACTGCCATACATGCAGAAAAAGCGTCCCCGATAGTGTGTCAATTCACCCAAGTTACCCTCTTGAATAAACTGACGGGCATACTGCACGACTGGCGCCCAGCGATAGTTGTAACCAACGAAACTAAACACGCCAGCTTTACGGGCAGCATATTCAATCTCGGCAGTTTCTTGGGGGTTACGGCCAACAGGTTTTTCGCAAAAAATATGTTTACCAGCCGCCGCGGCAGCCTTAACAATTTCTAGATGTTGGTCATTAGGGGTAGCTATATTTACAACCTGTACTTCCGGGTGGTTGATGACATCATGCCAGTTCGTGGTGTATTCCTCAAAGCCAATATTTTGTTTAGCCCTTTGAGCGCGGGCCTCAACTGCATCGGCACAGATAACCAAACGTGGGCGAATGTCGTCCTCTTCAAAGCGGCTTGGAATGCCAAGATACGAACGGCTGTGAGTAGTTCCCATCCAGCCCATGCCAATTACGCCAATACCAATTGGTTTTGTCATAAGTCACATCCTTGAAAAAAAGCACTCTAGTGGGTTATTTTGACAGCTATCCTACAGTATGATATCCTATTTCTGAAAGGTTGCCAAGCGATACGAGGTGAAGGGTGTACGGTTTCTGGTGTGAACGACCGATGCCAGCTCAATTTGAGGTACTTTTGGAGGGCGTTGGGAAAGTCATTGGTTCGAGCAGCGTTTCGACAAGCGACTTTTGGGAAGCTGCCCAACAAGTCCACGTCATTATCGCCTCAGCCAACAGTCTGTTTGATGATAACTTTATGGCAAAAGTGCCAGCCCTCAAAGTAATTTCCCGCACGGGTATCGGGGTAGATAAAGTCTCGATTTCAGCAGCGACCGCACGGGGTATCGCTGTCTGTAATGCCCCCGATGTACCCACCCGAGCAACGGCTGAACACACCATCGCCTTAATGTTTGCCATCACCAAACATCTTCACCAAGTAGATCGGGCATTAGAACACGGGGAACGCCGCGATTTTTACAGCCAGCATCGTGCTGTTGAGATTGAAGGGTTGCGCATGGGCGTTGTGGGGCTGGGGCGCATCGGTCAGAAAGTGGCACGATATGCGCGAGGGTTGGGCATGAATGTCATGGGGTTCGATCCGTTTTTGTCCCCGATGCAGTTTGTGATGCTTAAAATTGAATATGCGGCTACGCTAGAATCATTGCTTGCCAAAGCCGATGTGGTCTCGCTGCATCTACCAGCCACCACTGAAACCATCGGTTTGATGAATGCTGAGCGTCTTGCCCAAATGAAACAAGGGGCTTATCTGATTAACACCGCACGTGGCAGTCTGCTGGATGAGAGCGCGTTGCTGGCTGCGTTGGAAAGTGGGCATTTGCACGGTGCGGGCCTTGATGTCTTTGAGCCAGAACCCCCCCATCCTGATAATCCCTTGCTGCATCGGGCTGATGTAGTGGCGACTCCTCATATTGGCGGTGTCACCCATACTAGTCGGAATAATTTTTGGCGGGAAGCCATTAGTCAAGCGGTTGAGGTACTTAAAGGGATACGCCCTGTCAATTTAGTCAATCCCGATGTTTGGTCGCATTTCCAAAAGCCCTAAGCCATGGAAATCAACCCATGATTATTGATGCCCATCTGCACATTTGGCGGGCAACCCCACATTACCCTAACCCTGATGCCACGATTGTCAGTCCATTTTCAGACGTACCCATTGAACTCCTTGCCGACTATATGGCGGAATATGGGGTAGATCGAGCCGTGCTGGTGCAGCCACTGTTTCCGGGGGTAGATAACAGCTATATAGCCGACTGCGCCGCCGCCGATCCGCACAAATATGCGGCAGTCTGCGTGGTTGATTCATCGCAACCAGATGCTGCCGATCAGCTTGAATATTGGGTTACGGAACGCGGTTGTAAAGGCTTGCGGTTGCGCCCCAATATGTCGGACGAAGAGCATATCTTCGGAACGCCCCCAACCTATCCCTTATGGCAACAAGCGGCCAAACTGGGCATTGCCATTAACATTGTGGCCCGCCCACAGCATATTCCCAAGATTCGGCATTTACTTGAACAATTTCCAACTGTGCCCACCATCATTGACCACATGGCCCACCCACAAGTGAGCGATGGAGTACAATCGCCCGACTTCCAAGCCCTACTCCATTTAGCTCAGTTTAAAAATATCTCTATCAAGCCGACGGGGTATTACTATTTTTCGGCCCAACGTTACCCCTATACCGATTGCTGGGACTTCTTCAGGGCCATTTATGATCATTTTGGGGCTGAACGTCTGATTTGGGGCAGCGACTTTCCGCACGTGTTATTAAAAACAGGCTATCGGCGCAGCCTGTTAATGCAAGAGCGCGTCTTCCCTTTTCTTACACCTACTGACCTCAGGTTAATGATGGGCGAAAACGCGCTCCGGCTCTATTGGAAAACACCTAATTAGTAGTGATAACGTTGCAGTTTAGCGCGGGTCTCAAGATAATCCACACGGGCCGCTTGCGTTTCTTCAATACTGGTCACTTCAGCGGGGGCCACATCCCACCATACTTCGGACGATGGGCCATAGCGATGGGGTTCTGTCTCGACCACAATCACACAGGTACCGGTTTCTTGCCGAGCTTCAGCAAGGGCTTGCTTCAATCCATCGGGGTCTTTAACACTCCATGTTTTAGCACCCATGCTGGCGGCATTCTTGGCAAAATCAATATTCACATATTCACCCTCTAAGCGATTTGATTCAGCACTACGGGCACGAAATTCGTTGCCAAAACTGACCCCCACCCGCCCCATCTGTAAGCGGCGGATGATTTGGAAGCCGTGATTATTCATCACAATCACAGTAATTTTTAGATCCTCTTGCACAGATGTAACTATTTCAGTGGGTTGCATCAAGTAAGTGCCATCGCCAATCATGACATAGACTTCACCTTCGGGTTGCGCCATCCTTACGCCTAAGCCTGCTGGAATCTCATACCCCATACACGAGAAGCCAAATTCCAAATGGCAGTGGCGTTGATCGGTCGGGTCCCAAAGTTGATGGAGATCACCGGGAGCGCCACCTGCCGCTGTAATCACGGTGTCTCCCGGCTGGGCCTGTAGATTGATAACATTGATGGCGTGCAGTTGGCTAAATTTTTCACCGTGATGTTGCACAAACACATCGCGGGCCAACAATTCTTGCCATTCTTCTTTGGCAACGGCAATTTCCTCATAATAGGCCGGGGATGGCCGAAGTACAGCCTTCTCCCCTGCTTGTGTAAGTGCAAGCAGAGCTTCCCGTGCATCGGCGATAATGGGCAACGCGCCTTGTTTGTAGCCATCATGCCCATTGACATTGATACTAATGAATTTCACATTTGGGTTATTGAAGGCGGATTGTGAACCAGTTGTAAAGTCAGTGAGACGTGTCCCAATACAAATGACCAAATCGGCTTGGCTCATCAATCGTCCGGCTGAACCTGTACCCGTTACGCCAAAACCACCGATAGTCATGGCCGTATCATCGAGCATTGCTCCTTTACCCGCAAAGGTCTCGCCCACCGGAATCCCAAATTTATTGGCAAAGGCTTGCAGTTCAGCGCGAGCCTCCGAATAAATAACCCCACCTCCAGCAATAATCATAGGGCGTTGGGCGGCCTTAATCATCTCGATAGCCGTGTGGATGCGTTGGGGATTCGGCAAACGGCGTTCAATTTCCCAAACCCGCTCGTCAAAAAAAGAGGCCGGGTAATCATAGGCATGGGCTTGGATGTCTTGTGGTAACGCAATGACCACCGCACCGGTATCGGCTGGGTCGGTCAAAACTCGCATAGCTTCCGGTAGCGCGGTCAAGAGATGTTCGGGACGAGTGATACGGTCAAAGAAGCGGCTGACCGGACGGAAAGCATCGTTGACGCTCACATCCATCGAGATAGGATGCTCTAGCTGTTGGAGCACGGGCCCTTGATGGCGGGTCGCGTAGTAATCGGCTGGCAAGAGCAAGACAGGCAGGCGATTGACTGTTGCGGTAGCTGCACCTGTAATCATATTAGTGGAGCCGGGGCCAATCGAGGCGGCGCAAGCCAATGTCGCCAGACGTAAATTAGCTTTGGCAAATCCGCTGGCAGTATGCACCATAGACTGCTCATTGTGGGGCTGCATATAGGGCAGATCAGTCCCATATTCAATAAGCGCCTGTCCCAATCCCGCCACATTGCCATGCCCAAAAATCCCAAACATGGCCGGAATAAGGCGGCGGCGTTTACCATCGCGTTCACTATATTGAAGCTGAAGGTATTTCACCAACGCCTGCGCCATCGTCAAACGTAAAGTTTCAGTTTTTTTGGCTGCCATTTTGACCTCCTAAGAATCATAATTTCCAATGACATGTTGATCAAAATCTATCAGTGAGCCTGTCATCATCTCAGACTCGTCACTCAGTAAGTAAGCGGTAATTCCGGCGACATCACGCGGACGCAAGATACGTTTAAATGGCACTTTCGCCTCGGCCTGCTCTAGCCAATTTTCAGGCTTGCCCATCGCCATCTGAACGGCATGTTCGTTGGTCGTGTACGTCCAGCCAATATTCAATCCATTCACCCGAATATGGTCAAAACGTAAAGCGTGGGCGGCATTTTTGGTCAAAGTGGCAAGCGCCCCCTTTGAGGCACAATAAGCGGTGATGAAGGGTTGTCCACCGTGCGCCGACATGCTCAGGATGTTGACGATACTGCCACCGTGCCCCTCACGTTTCATGACACGCACCGCTTCTTGCATCAAGATAAACGGCGCTCTGGTATTGACAGCAAAGATTTGATCCCAAAGTTCAACACTTGTATCTTCCAATGTGCCGCGGGTCGTGACTCCTGCCGCATTGACCAGCCCATCCACCCGGCCAAATTGTTCATCACATACTTGAATCACCCGCCGACAATCGGCTTCCTTTTCAAGATCGGTAGGCACATAGATGGCCTTACACCCTGCCTGCTCTAATTCAGCCGCCACCTGCTGACCGCGTTCTTGGTTGCGACCACAAATCACAAGGCCTTCTACCTCTAAACCCGCAAGGTGACGGGCGATGCCTTCACCTAAACCCTGTGTACCCCCTGTAACAACAATAACTTTTTTGTTTTCCATTGATTTTTTACCTGTGCGAAGCCCTTATATATTTAAGACGATCTTTGATGCCTTCATAATGAAAAATCATGCTCTCTTGCATTGTTTTAATATCGCGTGTCTCTAAGGCCTCCAATATTCTCGCATGGCGTTCATAGGTTCTCATCAAATCGCGGGGTTCGGGCAAGGAGATTTGCTGCCGCGCTTG
This sequence comes from Chloroflexota bacterium, assembly GCA_016234595.1. Taxonomy (GTDB): domain Bacteria; phylum Chloroflexota; class Anaerolineae; order Aggregatilineales; family J027; genus CFX10. The sequence goes on from JACRBG010000029.1 coordinate 112,642, forward strand.
GTAAAAGATACCCCAAAAGACATCCAAAATTTTACCAACGACACTGTTATCCACATTAGCCCATAAAGTTTGGTGGAAAAGCCGGTCATGTTCTGCCGAATAGCTTCCCACTTGGGCGGCACTGTGCATTTGGTCAACAATCACCCGCAAATCACTAATTTGTTCAGGTGTAACCGCTTCAATCGCTCGTGGGATCATCCCATATTCAACATGAAAGCGCACTTCCAAAATATCGGAAAGCTCGGTCAGGTTAAACATGATGCCATAGCCAAAACTGTCAAGCAGGGCATTAAATGAAAAGCTACCAACAAACAACCCAGCCCCCGAACGCCCCTCGACAATATCTAACATTTCAAGGGCTTTGACCGCTTCTCGCACCGAATTGCGACTCACCCCTAGCTGGTGCGCCAATTCTATTTCAGAAGGAAGCTGATCACCCGGCTTCAATGCGTTCCGAACAATATAGTCTTTAATTTCTTGTTGTAAGACTTTATAGAGTGGCAGCCTGTGTTTGACAGGTTTCATAGGGAATTGCGGTTCGTTTGACATAATACGCTACCTCAAGAGTGTGACCGATAGTTTTGAGCCTTTGGGGTTGCTTTCCATCCTTCAAGTGTAGCTGTATAATCTATCCTATAGTTGGACATTTGGACTGTATGATTGTATCAAGTTCACCTCATGTGTCAAACTGTAAGGAGCAAATTATGACCATTAGAATTGGCAACGCCCCAGTTTCATGGGCGATTTATGAATTTAAAGACATTGAACCCAAATATACCTTTACGCGAGTATTGGATGAGATTGTTGAGACAGGTTATAGCGGAACCGAGTTAGGGCCTTGGGGATTCTTGCCAACTGATCCAACCAAATTACGTATCGAGCTTGAAAAACGCCATTTACAGATGGTATCGGCTTATGTCCCTGTCAAATTAGTGGACGAGTCGGTTCACCCACAAGCGGAAGCCGAAGCCATTAAGGTTGGCAAATTGTTGGCGGCACTTGGAGCCAAATATATTGTGTTGGCGGACGATAATGGCAGTGTGCCAGCACTAATCAAAGAAGCCGGACGTGCTCAGGGTTCACGTCTATCACCTGAAAAGTGGGATGTCGTAGCAAAAGGCGTCAATCGCATCGCCCGCCGGGTCAATGATGAGACAGGGTTGAAATTTGCCTTTCACCACCACTGCGCAGGTTATGTTGAAACACCGCAAGAGGTTCGTCATCTGATGGATCGAACCGATTTTGACCTAGTAGGGCTGTGCCTAGACACAGGGCACTATCATTATGGTGGCGGAGATGCCCTAGAGGCTATTAAAACCTATGGCGCACGTATTCGCCATCTACACTTTAAAGATTGCGACATGCACATTCGCCAGCAGTGCATCAGTCAGCAACTCGATTACTTTGGTGCTGTCGGGGCCGGAGTCTTTTGTGAACTGGACAAAGGCAATGTTAATTTTCCAGCAATCATCGCCGAAATGGAAAAACTTGGCTTTGATGGTTGGGCTACGGTTGAGCAAGACATCCTCGTTGACGACCTCGATGCCCCCAAACAGAGCGCTGCCCGAAATCGGGCCTATCTCCGTTCGCTAGGGCTATAAGAGTGATGGAGACCGTACAGAAAATTACGTGTAACCGCCCATTTCAACGGTCTCTAAGGTTCTACAACAAGGCCTGCAAGCAATTCTAGGAGCGGGATTTCTGAGAGTGCCACACTTTCGTCGGCGGCTCCATAATAAATCCGCAGCAAATCGCCCTGTATAACGACTCCACAGGTAAACATGACATTCCCCAAAAAACCGTCCATCTCATAGGATGTTTGCGGCGAGAAAATGGGTTGTCGGCTATAGCCAATCACCCGTTCGGGTTGATCGTAGGAGGTTAGGAAAGCCCCCAAACAATACCGGTCATGATGATCGGCAGCATGATAAATGGATAGCCACCCTGCCTCAGTATAAATCGGTGGCACTCCGCCCCCTACCCGCCATTTGGTTTGGCTTCAAGCACAACTCGGTGTTGACCCCAGTGTTTGAGGTCAGGGGAGGTTGCTGTACAGATATGATACCCATCGAAATCGAAGAAGCTGCCATCCTTGACGGGGCCAATACCGCGCAAATTTATTGGTATGTCATGTTACCGCTGATTCGGCCTGTTCTGTTGGCAATTGCGGTACTCTCGTTTCAGGCCAATTGGAACAATTTCCAAAGCCCCCTGCTCGACATCACCACGCCTGATAAATATCCTTTGGCGCTGGCAGTGCGTTTCTTTGACCAATCTCTGTCCAAAGAAGCCCCTCTTTGGAATTACACGATGGCGATGTTCACCATGATGGCCGCTCCGGTTCTTGCTGTTTATTTCCTTGCCCAACGGCAGTTTATTGAAGGGATTAACTTTGGCGCAGTTAAGGGTTAAATTACTTCTGGTAGTCTTGGTCATAGCCCTACTGTTTCCGCCGATGAGTAGTGCACAAGACTCGTCGAGTGACCTCGTCAATCTCGATCATCTGCGCTTTCTGACGGAACCTATCACGGTCGAGGGTCAGGACATGGCGTTGGTGCACATCTACTCGGAATATCCGGAGTACGAATGGGTGGATGCCGGACTAGAGATTGGCTTGGAAGCCGGGCGTGGGATAGGTGGTAATGGTTTTATGGATTTAAGCGGAAGGGATCCCGATGTCCCAGCGAATTTGCTTAAGCTGGTTTTGGTTGCGCCGGGAATGGATAACAGTGCCCTGCAAACCGCATCGGTCGCCCTCTCCATCCGGCTAGATGACGAGGAGCGCATCACGTTACCAGAAACCGTCTCGCCCGACAGTGATTATTTTTGGCTGGATCTGTTGAATACCACTCCAGTAACCCTAGCAGAAGGCGAACACACACTGCGCGTTGAATACGCAGGTGATGTCTCCGACAACTCCGGTCTTAGCAAGCTTGATGCCTTTTATTTGCAGCCTGTTGTGGCTAGTCGGATTTTCCAAACCCCCGATGGCCGCACTTTTACTCTCACTTATAACACCTTGACGGGTGAATCAACGAGGTCATTCAATTCGCACGCAAGGGCAAATAATTCTTGGAACCGATAGGTCTTGCACTGGTGGGGGCTGGTGCGTTTGGTGAATTTTGCTTGCGGGCTTTTGCTAGTCTGTCCCAAGTTCGGATTCAAGCGGTGTGTGATATTGACGTGGCCCGCGCCGAGACAATGGCTTTTCAATATCAGGCTCAAGCTTATGACAATTTAGCCGACTTGCTACGCGACCCAGCCATTCAGGTTGTGGCGCTCAACACCCCACCCTATCTTCATGCCGAACAAGGCTTGGCGGTTTTGCAATCTGGTAGACATCTATTTTGTGAAAAACCGTTGGCCCTTACCCGCACAGATGCCCAAGCCCTCATAGATGCTGCCACGCAAAATCATGTTTTACTCACAGTGGACTATGTCATGCGCTACAATCCTTTTTGGCAGGCTGCCGCGCATTTGGCTCGTTCCGAGGCTTTAGGCCACTTGCGCCATATGGGTTTAAGTAATCATGCCGCTGGCTTATCCTTACCAGCCCACCATTGGTTTTGGGATAAGACCCAAAGTGGTGGCATTTGGATTGAGCATGGTGTCCATTTTTTTGACGCCTTTGCATGGGTTGCCGGCGGAACGGGCAAAATTCTTGCCTCCACAGCCTATAATCGTGCTGATGGAGCGACTGATCGGGTTGAAGCGCTTGCTCGCTTTGGCAACACCGCCGCCCATTTTTATCATGCCTTTGATCAAAGTGGTCAAAACGAGCAAACCGCTGTGGGCCTCACTTTTGAGCAAGGCTATGTCCCACTGCGCGAATGGGCTCCAACCTCTATCGAAATTGTGACCCCTTTAGCGCCAAAAGCGCTCATCCCCCATCTACCCGGCGAAATCGAAACCCGTCCAACCTCAAATAATCGCTCGCTCATCCGGGCTTATGCTCCGGAAGGTAAAGCGGCGATGGTGGCCTTCGTCAACAGCATCCGAACCGGTCACCCCCTGCCCGTCAGTGGTCAGCATGGTTTAGCTAGTTTGCAATTAGCCCTCGCCGCCGAAAACTTCACCCAGCAAGCTGATCTGGTAGCCATCACGTAAACCAAAAGAGGTGATTTCAACTTAATCACCTCTTTTCGCAAGCCAGATTGCCTCGCCCTATTTATTGCGGCGCTATGATCTGGAAATTTCCGCTCAGGTGGAGCAAGGCCATTAGATAGAGCAAACCATCATAATAGCGCCATTTTCCGCTTGGAATAGGGGTATTCCAAAATTCCTCAACAAATTCCCATCTGAAATCTTCGGTGGCCGCCATTGCAGCAACGGCATTCATCGCAATTAATCCCGTTGAGCGATGCTGGGGGTTAACCGGTTCGCCTTCGATAGTGAATTTAGTGGTGTATTGCCCAATGCCGAGGTTGTAGAAAAAGGTTAACCAACGATTGCTCTGTTCAATTTCCCACGCATCCGCCCCAAACCAAATATAATCAATGGTGACATTCATGGCATTGCGCCATGCATCAGAATAAAAGAACTCGCCATAATCCCCAGATGGTTTTGGTTCACCCGTAAATTCGGCATAGTCTGGCATCAGGCCCGTTTCAGGGTGGGCGGTTGTCTTCCAAAAGTCGCGGCTTACTTGGGCGGCCTGTGTCCAAAAGTCGTTATCCGCTTCGGCCCAACGTGCCCACAGTTCATAATAATGAGGCTGATGATAGGAGGGGTCAGTAAAATGGCTGTTACGCCCACTTGGCACAAAAACCACTTGTTTAGTCTCTGGGTCAAACAGATTGGTCGAAATTAGGTTTTTCTCGTCTTGGTGCAGCATGGTGTGCAGAATTTCGTTAGCTTGGGTAGCATAATCAAAAATGCCTTCCCCATTGCCCCACCGATTAGCGGCAAAGAATAATGCCGTTACATACCAAATTTCTCCGTCCGAGGCTGGATTTTCATCCAGCTTGCTACCATCGGTCTTACAATGCCACGCGAAATAGCCATCATACTGGCCGCCCTCGTTATACATATAGGTCTTAGCCCATTTCCAAAGGCGGTCAAATTCGGCCTGTTTATCTAATTGAACCGCGATCATCATGCCATACGACATGCCTTCGGTTCGCACATCTTGATTGCCGACATCCAGCATATAGGCCATATCATCGCCCACCGGGTAATAAACCCGTTGGGTATCATCGTTGCCATAAAACAACTGCTGCCATGTCTCATCAATCCGTGCTTGAATATCGGCGTCACTAACACCCCATTCTTTAAGCAGGTTGGGATAGACCCCAGTATAAAACGCCCCGGTCCGGGTTTCTTGGGCACGAGCATTCAAAGGTAGGGTCATAATCGCTACTCCCAGCAGTATCAAGATAAAGCGCCGCATATTAGCTCACTCCAGTATTGAATACAGGCTGAACAGGGGTGGTTTTGCCACCAATAGTAAAACTACCCGTCAGGCGAATGTCGCTAGACGCACTGCCCACCATCACCCGAATTTCACCGGGTTCAACCACAAATTGCATTTGACGATCAAAAAAGGCCATATGACGCACATCAAGGTGGAAAGTAATGGTTTTTCGTTCACCGGGGGCCAAAGTCAAGCGTTTGAAGCCCTTCAATTCTTGTACAGGGCGGGTGACGCTCGAGATAGGATCACAGAGATAGAGTTGAACAACTTCGTCCCCGCTATAGTCCCCCACATTTTGGATTTCCACTTGGATATTCACTGTATCATGGGCCTCAACAGACGACGGGGTGATTTGCAGGTGGTGATATTCAAATTGGGTGTAACTTAGCCCATACCCAAACGCGAACAGGGGGCGAGTGGTCATATCAATATAATCACCCTGCCAGTGGGTGCGGCCCCCGGATGCTTTGTGGTTATAAAAAACCGGAATTTGCCCCGCACTATGTGGAATAGACATGGGCAAGCGGCCTGACGGGTTGGTTTTGCCAAACAACACTTCAGCAATTGCGGTACCACCTTCTTGGGCCGGCAACCATGCCTCGATAATAGCAGGCACATGTTCGGCAATCCAAGGAATGGAGAGTGGGCGACCGTTTAATAAGACCACTACAACCGGGGTTCCAGTGGCATAGATAGCCTCAACCAGTTGTTGTTGCACGCCATACAGCCCAAGATCAGCCCGATCTAAAGATTCCCCAGTGGTACTAGCTTTAGAAAGTCCCGATTTTTCAGCGACGACAACAACCGCTACTTGGGATTTTTGTGCTGCGGCCACCGCTTCAGCAAACCCTGTCGTATCTTGACTCATGACCTCACAACCAGGGGCATAATGGATTTGGGTTTGCGACGATACCATGGCTTGGATACCTGCCAAGACCGACACCGAGGGCACAAAATGTTGCAGAAAATCAACATCCGCTAAATCCCGCATGGGCGTTGGTGCTTCGGTATTGATTTCCGAGATTACTACGCCCTCAATATGGGAGGGATAATGATAATCGCCCTGCAATAGACGAATACTATCCGCACCGGGGCCAATCACCGCAATAGATGTCAGGTCTGGGGCAAGGGGCAATAATTGATCGGCATTTTTTAGCAAGACTAATGATTTCCGCGCCAGTTCCAAAGACAAATCACGTTGGGGAGGGGTATTAAAAACTGTCGGAATTTTGCCCGTATCTACATAGGGATTTTCAAAGAGGCCTAGTTGAAGTTTTTGCCGCAGCACCCGCTTGACCGATACATCAATCAGGTTCATATCAATACAGCCTTTGTCGAGGGCTTGCTGCAAAGGATCACCATAACAATCGGTGGCAGGTAGTTCCACGTCAATCCCAGCTTCAAGGGCTTGACGGGCGGCGTCTTCTTTATCGGCTGCAACCCGATGATAGACTTTCAGCATATCGAGGGTGAAATAATCCGAAACAACAACCCCATCAAAACCCATTTCATCACGCAGGAAATCCACCATAAGTTCTTTAGATGCGCCGCACGGGATGCCGTCCAGCTCATGATAGGCATTCATCATCGAGGCCAGCCCTGCTTCTTGGATGGCGGCCCAAAATGGTACAGCATAAATTTCGCGCATTTCACGTGGGGAGATGTGCGCAGGCGCCCAATTGAGTCCGCCCTCGGAGACACCATAGCCCAAAAAGTGCTTGCCCGTCGCCACTACTCCCTCGCTCAAGTCGTGATTTTGTAATCCTCGGACATAGGCTACACCAATCCGTGAAATGAGATAGGGGTCTTCGCCAAAGGTTTCTTCTACCCGACCCCAGCGCGGATCACGGCAAACATCTAATACAGGAGCAAGTCCATGATGAGCGCCGACAGCTCGCATTTGAGTCCGAATAACACCAGCCATCTCTTCAACTAATTCGGGTGCCCATGTCGCCGCTAACCCAATCGCTTGGGGGAAGGTTGTGGCCTCGCGTGCCATATAACCCGCACAGCTTTCTTCATGGACAATAGCTGGAATGCCTAAGCGCGTTTGTTCAACCAAAAACCGCTGAATGGCATTGGCAACAGTGGCCGATTCTTGAGGTTTAAGGAGTGTCACTGCCCCTACTCGTGAAACATGCCCAATCCCAGCCGTAATTTTTTGACGTGCTTTTGTTTCTTCGAAACGACGCTTCGAATCAATCAAATCTGTTGCCCAGACACTCCCTAGTTGGGCCAACTTTTCCTCTAAAGTCATTTGTGACAATAGATAATCCACGCGCTCCCCAATGGAGTGCCCTATATTGATGGTCATGATCCCTATCTTCTTTCAGTAAGAATTAGTTACGATGCAATCAGGCAAACCGCTTAGGTATCAGCCTTTTAATTCGCCACCAGTCAGACCCGTGACAATGTACTTTTCTGCAAATAGGTAGAAAATGACTGCTGGAATAATCAAAATGGTCACAAAGGCCATCATACGCGCCCAGTCGGTTGCATGATCGCCCTGAAACTGCATCAGCCCCAACGTCAGCGGCCATTTTTTGGAATCGGTGAGGACCAACAGGGATAGGAAATATTCGTTCCAGCCCGCAATGACCTGAAGGGTAGCGATGGCCGTGATCGCCGGACGCGCAAGGGGTAGGAGGATGTAGACAAAAAAGCCGATGCGGGTGCAGCCATCAATATAGGAGGCATCTTCCAATTCAGGGGGAATGGCTTTGAAAAAAGTCCGTAAAATAATGGTGCTACCGGGCAGACTGAAGGCCACAAGAGGCAAGATCACCCCCCAGTAACTGTCGGTCAAATTGAGTGCTCGAATTTGTAGAAAGATGGGCAAAATGGCAATCCCAAGCGGAAAGAGCAGGCCCAACGAGAGAATATTAAAAAGCAATTCCCGCCCCTTGAACTGTATACGGCTGAACACAAAGGCCATCGTGCTGCTGAGAATCACCGTAAAGGTAGCGGACGCAAGGGTAATGTAGAGGCTGTTTCTAACCGAACGCCAAAAGATATTGTCCTCTAGGATATTGGTGTAGTTTTCCCATTGAATCCCTTTGGTTGGCAGCCCAAAAGGTCTTGCAATAAATTCGCCCGTGGTGCGAAGTCCTCCCAAAATGGCGGTCAAGATGGGTGACACGACAATCGTGCAGACAAGGATCAGAATGGTATATTTCAGCGCCACTGACAAACCACGCCGTATTTTGAGCGTGGTGGGTGAAGGAATGTAAGTTGAAGATCGCATCATAAACTGCCTTTCTTAATCGGCATAATCGCGCCGCAATACAATACGTTGATAGCCCAGTGAAAACAGTAGGCTAATGCTAAAGAGCACCACTGCGACGGAACTGCCATAACCGAGGCGGAACGTCTTGATGCCAAATCTATACAGATACGTCGAAATCAGGTGACTGGAATTAGCAGGACTACCACCGCGTGTCAAAATCCAAGCGATAGCAAATTGCTGGAAAGAACCCAATACCGATAGATAGATGGTCAGTCGAATGGTACTACCCAATAAGGGCAAGGTGATATAACGCAAAACTTGAAGCTCATTAGCTCCATCTACGCGGGCCGCCTCCTCTAGTTCTTTGGACACGCCCTGCAATCCTGCCATATAAAGAATCATATAGAAACCGAAATATTTCCATGTCAGCACCGCAAACAGGGAATACATGACAAGGTCCCGGTCACCCAACCATGTTTGGCTTTCAAAACCGGGGATTAGAGTGCCAAACGCAACATTAGCTAGGCCTTCGCCGGGGTGAAACACATACATCCAGATAATTGCGGTAATGATTTCTGAAAAAACAAAGGGGACAAACAAAATCATCCGAAAAATTTTTCTACCACGCAGTTTTCCACGTCCAACCAACAAAGCTAACATCATAGCTAAGGGCAATTGGACGCTGAGGGACAGAAGCATGATAAAGAAACTATGGTTGATGGCACTGCGAAACGGCTTGTGGTCATATAGACGCTGGTAGTTGTCCCACTTGACAAAGTCTGTCAGCGGGCCAAAGCCATTCCAATCATATAGGCTATATTGTGCGGCTTTTACAATTGGCACTAGGACAAATAAAATAAAGAGCAGCATTCCCGGCAGCAAGAATAGGCCAATCGTGCCCCATTTGCCGAGGTTTAAACGCCGAACATGAGTTTCATCACGTTGGCGTGCCACTGTTTGAGCTTGAGCACGAGTAGCAGACATATGGCTCATCCTTTGATAAACTAAGAGGCGGTGAGTAAAGTCTTTCACTAGGCGAAAGGTGGGGTGTTGCTGTCCTGCAATTCCCGTCGCCGGTCAGCAAGCACCACACCTTCGTGTTAGTTATAGAACAAGATTAGTTGTCCAATTCAAACGAGGCTTCGTCCTCAATAGCAGAGGCCACATCTTCAGGTGAAAGTGAACCTTCAAACAACCCCTGTACCGCGTCATTCACAGCCTGCCCAACAGCGGGTGGCAAGAATTGGTCATAGTACAGTTGCGAATAGGTGGCGCTGTTGCGTGCAACCAAGATAGTTTGCAGAACTGGATCTTCGATTGCTGATTCAGCAGCGGCAACTGTGGGGAGAATCCATATCTTCGCGCCTGCGGCCTGATTTTCGGCAGAGGTGATGAATTTTAGGAAATCAACGGCTTCATCTTCGGCATTGGAACCAACGGCATAACCATCGCCACCGCCGAGTACGTCACCGGGGTTACCCGCGCCGCCTTCAATCACTGGGAAGGGGAACCAGCCAAGGTTGCCTTCGATGGCTTCACCACCGTTTTCGCTGTTATCCCTTTGGACGCTGGGTGCCCACTGGCCCATCAGTTCCATCGCGGCCTTACCATCGCCCATCTGACCAGCTTGATCATTATAACTCAGACCCATGAAGCCTTCGGGGAACGGTTCGAGGTCAATCAATTGCTTAAGATATTCACCAGCCTGTACAAACGGCTCGTCCGCAAATCCACCATCGCGATTATAGGCATCCAAGAAAGCCTGTTGACCGCCTAGACGAATGGCAAGGTAAACCCACCAGAAATGGCCGGGCCACTTGTCGCCTTCACCTAAGGAAATGGGGGTAATCCCAGCATCTTTGAGAGCTTGTACGGCAGTCAAAAATTCGTCCCATGTCACAGGTGGGGCTTCTGGATCAAGGCCAGCTTCGGCAAACAACGCTTTGTTATAGAACATACCAACCGTGCCCCATGACCATGGCACGCCGTAGTATTCGCCATCTCGCCCATACAGTTCCAACGCAGATTGGGCCGAGAATGAATCTTTCCATTCGCCTTCCAGTTCGGGGGCGATATTACGAACGAGGCCAGCTCCGGCAAATTCCCATAGGACACCACCACCCCAGCTTTGGAAGATGTCTGGTGGATCGCCTGCCTGCATAACGGTGACAAGACGTTCCTTAAAGGCTTCATTTTCCAAAATGGTAATTTCGATAGTGACGTTGGGGTGAGCCTCCATATAGGCATCAGCGAGCGACTGCCAATAGGTCCCTTGCTCCTCGACGGTGCCGATATGCCACCATGTAATGGTGACCTTATCTTGCGCGGCGGCTTTGGGCTGTGTGTGTGCGCCCATTGAAATGACAACCGCGATAGCCAAAACTATGCTTAACAACGGCAAAAACTTTTTCATGCTCTAGCTCCTTATGATGTCTTACAAAACAGACCAGTTAAGACCATAAATGAATGCTGCATTCGGTTAGTTCATCACCTCCTTAAATTCATGGATGTCTGGGGGGTTGACACGACTCTCGAACAACTAACGAGGTGGGCAGAGTTACATGATGGATTGGTCTATCGGGGTTTTCAATCTGTTCAACCAAAAGCTGCGCCGCAATCCTGCCCATTTCATCCAACGGCTGACGAACGGTCGTCAACCGAGGATAGACCAACGACGCTTGGGGAATATCATCAAAGCCCATAATCGAAATATCTTGGGGAATTTGTAATCCATAGGCCCGAATGGCCTCCATAGCCCCAAAAGCCGAGAGGTCATTCGAAGCAAAAATCGCTGTCGGAGGGTTAGATAAACTCAGCAATCTCTCGGCAGCCTCATAGCCTTCTTTACGCCAAAAATCCCCCCGTTGAATCAAATCTTGCTCAACAGGAATTCCAGCATCCCGCAGTGCCGCCAAATAACCTGACAAACGATCCTCGGCGCTCCGTAGTTTCATCAACCCGGTGATAAAGCCAATTCGCCGATGCCCCAAACTTAATAAATATTGGGTACCCTCATAAGCCCCTTGGCGATTCAGGCTATCTACAACGGAACTACGATTAGAGGGATCAACTTGGTCAATGAGGACATAAGGGAAATTCTGTTCACGCAGGGTCTCAACATAAGCAGTGGTAAGCAGTGGGACAACCAATAACAAGCCATCGGCAAGGCCTTTGGTCATCTTTAAAGCATAGGAAGTCTCAGTACTAGTCCGGTGAGTGGTATAGAGCAGTAGGTCATAACTTGCTTTTGATAAAACCTCATCAATACCACGGGCAATCTCGGCGATATAGCTGTTATCTAAACCGGGAACAAGGAGGCCAATCACCCCTGATTTGCCGCCAGCCAAACTGCGCGCCTGTTGATTGACCACATACCCAAGCCGTTCAACAGCTTCCAAAACACGTTGACGAGTGGAGTCTTTCACAAACTCATAACCACTCAGCACACGGGAGACCGTTGAATAAGAGACACCTGCTTCGCGTGCGACATCTAAGATCGTCACACTCATGTTTATTTCTGGCATATGAGTCCTATAAAGGATATTTTGCAAACGCTTGCAAAATAAATTCAAAAAAACATCCGCTCTGGGACAAGTTTCTCTAGCTTTTTTGCAAACGCTTGCAAAAAAGCATATCCCACCTCTCCAAATTTGTCAATCAATTCGCTTCATCCGAAAAACTTTTCAGAGCTAAATTTACAACCTAAATAAACCACATTGAGGTTATGAGTGGTAGTATTCCAAATCTTGACCACCCTAGCCCAATTTCCACCTACAAATTTTTATCCATCGAGGCTAGAGGTTAAGAGGGCAAACCCCCGCTAAAATCGTTCTTGAAGTTGTCACCAATTGACTTCTGTGAATCACAAAAATACCCGTAAAATTCGGCGGCTTTCGTGATTCATTCAACAAAAAAGGGCATATGCTGCTGGATTTGTACATCATCGCCGAACAAGCCAGCAAAATCCTCAAGCGACGGAATTGATTCAAAACGAAATAGATGGGTTGTGCAACTACAATCCGACGCTCCAAAACGCGGAATGAAAACTGGCTTGTCCGATCGTTTTTGCAATGCTGACGCCCAAACATGTTCGTATCGGATTGGGCTGACCACATACCAAATTGCCACCACCACCGCTGCTTGCCGCAAATAATCAATGTGCCAATGCGGGCGCTTAACAGATGCAAGATGATGGTTAAGACGACCTTGCAAGCCCCCTGACCCCAAAGCGCTTCCGACATAAGCATAGCCACCTGCTGGGAAATCGAATGGGCCTAATTTCCCAATGGTGAGCTGGGTAGGTATAGCAAGGCGTAAATGTAAAACATATGTCCCTTTGTCAGGGGTTAGCTCAACTTTCATTGGGCCACCTTCTCCACCAACGCCATAACCTCCTTAAGCACAGGCTTGTTTTTGAAATACAACACCTCACCGGGAATATCAACCAATTGTTCAGCGGTCAGATTGACGCCCTCATAAACCAGCAGAATCAAATCAGAACGCCCCGCCGCCCGTACTTTGGCAAGTTTGCGCCGCAAATAGTCTGGGTGCCAAAAGCCCATGATTTCCAAGAGCGCCCGCCGACCGTCCTTCTGATGGGTGAAAGCAAAGTCCGGAATCATAACCGTATCGCCTAATAGCAGCACTTCATCTTCCCGACTCAATTGCCATTGACCGCGCTCTGCCCCAAACTTCTCTACAAATTCAGCGGCAAAATCAGCTTCAAATCGGCTGTCAAATTCACCACTGCGTTTGAAATGAGAGGTTAATGTTGAAGTAGAATCGAGTTCATATCGCAACCAATCATCGCCCAATGGAGATTTGACCAACGCCCGCATCTGCCATTTTTCACCCAACAACAAAGCCGGTAGAAAGGCAGCAAATTGCCGACCATACCGGGTCGTCGTATTGACAAAGGGTGAAATCGGGCCATCCAATACCACCGCATAGCCGTTATGGTGCGGTTTGGCTTCAAACATCAGCTTAAACAATTTCAGATAGTGCCAAAAATCTTGATAGCCATCATAAATTTCGACCTCCATCACCCGCGCCCAATATAAAACGCCGCGTGTCAATTCAAGGTTATAGCGCGTAATGAGGGTTTCGGGTGTCCACACTGGCCCACAGTCTATCAATAAGGTTTCACTAGTAAGGTCTGCAAACAAACTAGCTTCAAGAGTTGGAGCATCTACACCCAATTCATCGGCGATGCTTTGCAGTAGCGTTGCCCGACTGAGGGGATGGAATAAATCGGCCTCACCCAAAACTGGCCCTCGCCCAAACACCATCCGACGCAATTCCGCAGGTGGCACAGGTGTATTGCGCGTTATCCATGTGGCAGCATCGGACAGGACTTTCGCGATACCCCGAATAACTACATAATCGAGCCGTTCACCCTCAAATTTTTCGAGCGCCGTCTCCCACTTCCCCAATAGCTGTCCATGCTGGTTTTGAAACAGGTCTATCAGATTAACAGCAGTGGACTGCCAATGAGGATTATCCAGCGGTAAAAGATCAATGTGCAGGGTATCTCCCCGCACTCGCAGGCGTGGTCGAATCAGATCAGCGGTGAGCATGGGCTTTTTTACGCGGTTTACGGCGTTGGGACTTGCCTTCTTCGGTCGTCTGACGGGTAATCACTTCAAATAAAACCGCTTGGCGATTACCCACTTTCCGTAACACCCGCCCTAAGCGCTGAATATATTCACGGGCACTCGCGGTTCCACCCAACACAATAGCGACTTTGGCTTCCGGCACATCCACCCCTTCATTAAGCACCCGTGAGGTCACGATGGCTCGATAAGTACCAAGTTGATAAGCCTCCAAAATATGCTTACGTTCGGCGGCGGTGGTCTCATGGGTAATCACCGGAATCAGATGACGGCGGGCAATTGCATAAGCAACGGCATTATTTTCTGTAAAAATCAGGGTTTGTTCATGGGAATATTCGCGCAGCAGGCTGTCCAAAATGGCAAATTTGCCCTCGGCCCCAGCCAGCAAACGCAAAATTCGCTGTCGAGCAAGTAAGGCTCGTCGAGCTTCTGCATCAAAAGCACTCAGCCGCATCAATTCCATCAGCCAATTTTTACCGTGTGTCCGTCGCAAATTGCGTGAACGGAAAAATCCGGCATAAATGGCATAATCGGCATCATACGTCGCCCGCTCAGACGGGGTCAAGTCGATCCGAATTCGTTCGGTGCGATATTCTGCCAACTGCTGTCCGGTCAGGTCACCAATCGGCACTTCATACACAATCGGCCCAATCAGATCATCAATCTGCCAACGCCCATCCATCTGTTCATGCGCTTCGGGATAGGTCGCCGTCAGGCCCAATCGTAGAGGTGCAGGTGACATTAAGGCCGTCTCGCCCCAACTCGGCGCGGGGAGATGATGCACCTCATCATAAATGACTAATTTGAAAGTATTGCCGTAATTGGCGATTAAATCCCCTGCCGAATGATAGGTCGTCACCGTCAACGGATGCAGAATTTTTTCCGCCCCATAATAAACTCCAACCTCCATTTGGAAGGCATTCACCAGTCGTGCGTACCATTGATGTAACAAATCCAGCGTCGGCGCGACTACTAGTGCCGAGCGTTTGACATTATGAATCGCATGAATTGCCACAAAGGTTTTGCCCGCCCCTGTTGGCAAGACAATACTCCCTAGGTGGCCTGCCTGCTCCCATGCCGCAAGAGCGGCTAATTGATATTCATGCGGTTCGCGGAGGTCATGCAACTGAAGGTCAAGACGTTGCCACCGGGGGACTGTATCTCGGATCAACAACTCATCAAGTTGGGGGCGAAGTCGAGCATAATGATAGGCTTCACAACGCCAATGGCTTTTGATCCACTGAAATGGCTTGGGTATAGCCTCGGTTTTCCCGACGCCATTGACGACTAGCGTACCCCCTTGAAAATACAAGCTACGTTCATCCAACATGGGCTGCCACCTTTCATTCGACCATTATAGCCAAGATCAAACGGTTGGTGGGCAAATCAAAAAACCAGTGCGCTTGCTCCAATTAGTTCATTGATGTACTTAGTTACCTGACCACAGAGGTAAATAATCAGTTGTGCGGGTTGAGAGGGCATAGCCATGACCGCTGAAGATATTATCCTGCACATTTTTTCTGCTATCGATGATCCCTAATCAAAAAATGGGTTATTGGGTAGGCTGTTTGTATATCAACACAGGACCTTACCATAACCCATTTTATCTTTACCTGTTGCAACCTTAACGCTGTCGCCAACTAGTCACAGTTATGGGACTGCCAATCGGTTGCCCAATGCCCTGGAAAGAGTAGTAAAGCGTATTCCAACTTAAATTGGTGCGATAGTAGAAGTAACCGTTTTGGTAAACAAGTCCGAAAAAGTCAATGGATTGTGCATCGTTAACACTCCAATCGCCTACCACAAACAGCCCTTCCGTATGGTCGTTGGGAGAGGGCACTCCAAAATATTGTGCCAAGCTAAACTCAGAAAGGAGCGTAGTTGGGGGTACATTTGTCCATGCTACAAATGGCCCACGTCGAATGGCAATACTATCGACTTGGTCGCCATTAAAATCCCCGGCGGCAAATTGGTGGGTACCGGTGGCCCCACTCGAGTCTGGCAAAACCACACTTAGCCATTGGAAGGCTAATGCAGGTGCACCACCGCTGAGGTCGCAAGTAAAATACAGAGCAAAAGCTGTACCATAGGGTGGAAAATTAGCGCTGTCGACCGCACCAAGGCAGTCATTAGCAGCAGATGCGCTAAATCGGCCAACTACTGGAGGGCGCCCAATTAAACCAATCCATGTGGCGATCCATGTCGAACCAGTGCTGCCGTTTTGATTTGTCACATAGAACACACCGTTGTTAGCATAGACGCCGGGAGTTTTAAGGCCATCGCCGTCCCAATCTCCCATAACCCATTGTCCGCCAGTTCCAGCAGCAGGCGGCACAACTGTGTAACTAATATAATTACCAGCGGCAGGTGGTTGCGTCAGCGTGTTAATCTGACTGGTGGCATTGAGGCTACTGCGGAAAAGAGCCAAGGTATCAGCCCCACAGCCCAGTGTGCCCCCAATATCAGCGGCGGAATAGGCCGAGCGTGCGCCATCACTATTGCGATAGCCCCGAACTCTGTAGTAGTAGACCTGACCACAAGCTAAATCGAGTGAGGTATCGGTGAAGAAGTTTCCGCCTTGCACCACATAAAGTATATTCCAGTTGTTGACCCCGTCGGGTGAGCGTTGTACTTCCCAGCCATCCTCGTCACTTGAATTATCTGTCCAGCGCACATAGACCTGTCGTGTCGCAACTGCCCCGGCTTGGACGTTCGACGGAGCATTGGGGGCTGTACGAGCCATAAGCACGGGAGTATAACCTGAAAACGAAAGGTCGCTGACACGATAGGCCCGCACGCGATAGTAGAAGGTTGCCCCGACCGCCAATGGAGTGTCGGTATAGGTTGTAACATTTGCACCCACAGTGGCTATTTCACTCCACCCAGTAGTGCCATTCGCCGAGCGTTCAATACGATGATTCGTCTCATCCAAATTGGCCTCTGTCCAGTTCAAGAGGATACTGGTGCTAGAATTACCGATCACTGTAAAATTACCGGGAGCCCCTAAAACAACCATATCAAGCCCAAACGCATCAGGATAGGCCCCTGCGACATCAGTTAGGTCAAGGTTATAAGCGGTGGATTCGAAAGCGAGATACCGCCCATTGGATGAGATATTAGGCGAAAATGAACTACCGTTACCTAATGCACCACTCGAACCACGCGAGACAATAGTGACTTGTTGATTAAGAGAGTCATAACGATAGATTTGGTTTTCGCCTGCGCTAGTGCCGGGAATAATGGTCGTCGCTGATGAGGAGTAATACACGACCCCATTGTTGTCTACGACCGAATTAGACGAGGCATTATTGGACTGTACCCCTGTCGCTGAAGCTGAGGCACGGATAGTTGTATTTTGCTGAACATCCCGGAGGAATATATCTCGATAAGTGTTCGTATCATTGGGAACTAGATTGACAGCATCTGATTCAAAACTTACATAACGCCCATTGGATGAGACTGATGGCAGCATCGAATTGCCCAACCCTTGTTGCCCAAGATGCCCCACCGAAACCCATGTCGTGGTGTTAGCTTGGCGGTCACGTAAATACACATCGCCATATCCATTGGTGTCGCCACCGACCAATCCTGATGACGACGTAAACGCAAGGTAACGCCCGTCAGGTGAGATAGATAGTTCCCCGCCGGCTGCGACCGCTTGACTGGCTTCATTATATGAAGCGATGGTAATTGTCCCACTATTGAGATCACGTACTAATGCATATTGGAGTGGCCCTAGGCCAGCAAATGTCCCGACGGCGTAAAAAGCTGCTATGCCGTTATCTGCTACAATGCCCCCAGTTGAACCACCTGTCGGCACAACCCCGTTATATGAGGCTAATAATGTGATCTGTCCGAGTAACCGATCCACGACAAAAGCATCATAATTATTGTTGGTGTCTCCGGCTGTAAGATTGGACGCCGTTGAAATGAAGCCAATATAGCGGCCATTTGGAGAAATATCTGGAAAATAGCTGGCCCCATTTGCTTGTGCGCCATCTGAAGCAACCGAAACACGCCAAATTTGACAGGTTAGGACATCTTTCAGAAAAATATCTGATTGGGTATTGGTGTCACTCAGCACCAAATTGGTAGCGTAGCTTTGGAAAACCACATAGCGGCCATCGTCTGAAATATCAGGATCACCCGATCCTTCGTTGCCAGCCACGCTCGATGCGTTTTTGGAGGCTCGATAGGCTTTGGGATCATTGGTGCAGGTAGCGGGGCAAGGAGCAGTGGTGTTAGATGCAACATTACTGTACGACGAATAGGTGCTATCCGCTTGCCGAAAGGCTCGCACCCGATAATGATAGGGTGTGTTGCACATTAGAAGGCGACTGGCAAATGACTGGCTGTTTGCAGCAATTGTAGCAATCTGTGCCCAATTGTTCGTGCCATCAGGAGAGCGTTCCACCAGATAGGTGGATTCACCAGCGGAATTGTCTGTCCATGTCAATGCTAACCAATCCATATCACCAACAAACACGTTTAAATTGGTGGGAGTCGAAAGCGCACACAGTACACTTGCCCCAGTGACCACTGCGGTATAGCCCGAAAATGCTCCATCACTGCTTCGATAGCTACGAACCCGATAGTAACGAGTTTGACCGCAACTTAGGGTTGTATCGGAATAAGTGATGGCATCTGCAACCGCCGTTCCAATTTCTGCCCAGCCCGTTGTGCCATCATTAGACCGCTCGATCCGAAAATTAGTCTCATCACTGCTATTATCTATCCAATTTAAATCAACTTGGGTCTGGGAAATAGTTGTGGTTCCAAGATTAGTGGGTGCTGCAACCATCGCCCGGTTGGATATATAGATATCTTCAGTATTATTGGTATCGCTTGTTGCCATCAAATTGGCGGCCCTTGAATGATATGCCACAACACTACCATCTCCACTGATAGCGGGTGAATCTGAGTAGCCAGTAGCTTGCAGGCCTTGATAAGTTAACGAAGTACGAAAAGTTGTGTTATTCAACGTATCGCGCACAAATACGTCTCGGAGGACGTTGGAATCGTCCCCTATCAGATTGGCGGCATCTGAAAAGAATGTGACATAGCGTCCATCATTGGAAATAGATGGATCATCTGATTCAGCACTACCCTGCGTACCAGCCGAATTCAATGAAACCCGCATAGTAGTATTGTTAACAGTATCGCGCACGAATACATCACCTTGCCCATTGGTATCACTCGCCACTAAATCGGCGGCAACCGAGTGAAATGCTACAAACTGTCCACTCCCTGCAATCATTGGATTATCTGATACCCCATTGGCTGAAAAACCAGATGTTCCAATTGAAACTAAAGTGGTCGTATTGCCAACAATATCGCGCACATATACATCGGTTTGCCCGTTGGTGTCAGCCACCGGATCGAGTGCGGCATTGGTGATAAATGTCACATAGCGCCCATCATTCGAAATGGAAGGGGTGCCTGAGAGAGCGGGGCTAGCCCCACCACTAGTCGTCACCGAAATTAGTATAGTCGTACCATTGGTGACATCACGTACAAAAACATCGGCAACTCCATTGGTATCGCCCGTTACCAAATTGGTGGCTTGTGATGCAAAGGTGATATAACGGCCATCTCCCGATACGGCAGGCGAATAGGATGGGCCATTGCCTTCCCCTTCGGTGTCGGTCATTGAAACACGAATAGTTGTATTGGTTTGCAGATCGCGCCGGAAGATATCAAGGGAGGCATTGCCATCCCCAGCTACAAATCCACCATAATCCGAGCGGAAAACAATGTAACGGCCATCCCCCGAAATATCTGGAGCGTCAGCACTTGAACTTGGTGCCTGTTGCCCACTGGTACTTAGAGAAACCCGCATTGTGGTGCAGCTAACACGATCCCGTACATAAACATCTTGCAGATTATTTGTATCGCTAGCAACAAATGCATTACCTGTTGTAAAAGCTATATATCGTCCATTATCAGAGATAGCAGGTTGGTACGACTCAGAACTACCTTCTGTTCCGTCTGTCGCCTCAGAAGCCCGTTGAGTTGGAGTAATAGAATCGCAGGCCGAGCGCGCCTCTCTACCGACGACAGAGGGTTGTGAAGTTCCATCAATGTCATTGAGTATTGCAAAGGCATCTACCCCGACCGTTCCACCTCCTTGGGCATACACTTTAAGTATGTGTGTTTCGTCACTTAGATAGTCTATTTTGGCCGATTGCCCATAACTCGTCTTTTCGGTGGTCGTGATGACCGTTCGTACCACAGTTCCATCAATTTCAATGGCTAGTGTCCCAAGTGAGGGGCCAGATACATAAAAAATTTCGACGATAGTCCCTGAAAATTGCATTTGTAGGAATGAATCACGATTCGACCCCACAGCAGGCGTGTTATATAGATAACTTCCTCCGCTGGCCCCCTCTGCATTTTGGTTAACCCAATCACCTTCATGGGTGACTTGCGAGCTATCCGATTCTATTCTGATGTAGGTGGGTGACTGTGATTGGCTCGGTGTAGCTACCCATGTAAAAAAGAACGTTACCAAAAGCAACCCAATAAATACGCGACTATAGCGAGTGTTTATCATATTCTGACCTCATGGTTTTAAAGCAACAAAACCTAGCCTCAAATTTGGGTTTGATTATAGATTACGATCCTTACTTCTCCCACTATGTATGAATCTACTTTCATGAAAATTTCACGACCTTGATTGCTAGTCCTTACCCCCGCCCCCTTGTGTATCAGAGGCAGGCAGGGATTTAGGCGTAGGGATGGTTCAATTTGGTTCATTCCCTAACTTGTAATCAGGGTTGAGAAAGTAAAGCCATGTCTGTGAATCGCATATTTTAGCAATGCGACATTGCTGCTATTTGGGTTTAGCAAAAACCCATTTGCGGAATGTTTTCACAGCTACCACGATTAACTTGACACCTGTAGTCAAGTGGCTCGTTGAGAGGCCCTTGTCTAGGTACGGTGTTCGCGTTTTGCGGCTTTGGCAACATAATCGGGCGCGCCAATAGCATCTTTGCTGCCTATTAACCAGATTGAGGGTACCGAGACTGTTGGTCTGGTCAGTGATCAAAGCTAACGCGGACTAGTCTCTAGTTTTGTCGCTAGTAGGCATATTTCGGAGCAGTGCCGAAGTGCCTAAACAATGGGATTCTATATCACCAAAGATACACTAGCGCAATTTCACCAAATAAAAGCCCCCCGATTTGGTGAAAATTCCAAACAGTTCAATCAATACGTTGATTAAGATTGATCAATAATGACACTATATTTAAGAGGCCACCTATGAGGCTGAGTATGCAACATTATCTTAAGGTGGTAGGGAATGGTCAACGTACCGCCCGAGGTTTGACCCATTCTGAAGCAGAAGTCAGCATGGAGTTAATAGCCAGTCCCGCCCAAATAGGCGCATTGATGGCGATTCTGCGAATTAAAGAAGAAAGTGTCGAAGTCGAACTCCCCTATCTAGCTGATATTTGCGTTCCCTATGATGGGGGAGCCAAGTCACCCATTCTAATTTTGGCAGCCGCTTTCATTGCAGTTGCTTGTGGTGTTCAAGTCGCACTGCATGGGCGGGCCGGTGGGAAAACTGGGCCTAAATTTGACATAGGGGCATGGCAAGCCCAGATTCAAGTCTATCAAATTATGCCAGACGCCGCTTTATTGTGTTGGGAAGAAGTGGGATTATTGTCACCTGTACCGACTATACCCGAAAAACACAGCATTACCTGTGACATTTGCCAAGACAGGATCAATGAGCACCGCGAGGTGATTATTCAAGGAAAGATTTTATGCCGCCCTTGTGCTTATGGAGTCTATTATGCAGCGCCGTAGGAGCAGCGATATTAAGGGACGAGAACTTCCTCTGCCTTCAATAGGCTCAATGCGATCTGTTTTGCCAGTTGTTCTTTTTCCGCTGTCCACTGACCCTCGCCATCCAAATATAATTCCATTGCATTCGCGGGGTCGTAGAAAGCAGCATGAATCAGCGGTGGCAGTTCTTCGCAAGAATTGACTTGAACAATGCTGTCTTGAATGACGGCGAGAAATATATGGTTCATAAGTATCCCATTTGTTTAGTTTGCACAAACAATATTATTGTATCATCGTATCCGCAAATGGCGCGTACCCAAATTTGCCATACATTTCAAATCTCGCTAGGTTTAGGTACTTGTTCAACACGCCGTATATGGGGCGGAAATCGGTGTTGGGTTAGCCATCCCTCGTTTATTCGCCCATCGCTTTACAGGGGTTTGAACACATTTACCCACTAAGAAAAAACGCAGGGCTCATGGGTCTAGGCTGAATGCTTTAGGCGAGCAACTCGATATTACGCCTTTATGCCCCCATACGACCAAACAGAGCCAAGTTGCCTTGATTCCTGTTTATATTTTCGACAGGGTAAAGGTCAGGTAAGATCACAGTAGGTAGCAAGATGAGCCTACTAAACGACGCTGAAGGCTTGGAATTGCGGCGAGCTGGTTGAGAAGGTTTCAAATGAGAAGGTATCGCTGTATTTGACAATTCCCGCATCAACATCCAAGAGGATAAAACCATCTGGTGGCTTGGCAACCCACCGGGCTTTGTTATAAGCGAGACGCCAAAAGGATGCTTAAATTGCTTGACAGATCTCGGTCTTGAAAAAGATCAATCTGGGCAAGGCGCTCCTTGAGGCTGATGGTGTATTGGTATATCCTTCGCCTTCACTTTCGTATTGATGTCCAATCTATGGTCTGCTCATCTCGCTTTTTAATTTCATATCAGATGTAAAATAAAAAACTATACAAACATTAAAGCCATTAAACTCCGCTCACTAAATTTTAGGTCTCGTTTGCCTTCACCCGCATCAGGTTGGCGTGGAGGGATGCTGTTAGTCTCGGCTCCTCTAGTTTATCGAGCAAGAGCAGGCCTCGGCTAAACAAACTTGCTGCTGCGGAATAATCATGGCTTTCGGCGGCAATTGCCCCCCGGATGGCATGAATCAAAGCATGATGAATAGGGTAATGGGAATTCTCTGCCAGATATTGAAAAACTTCATCCGCCGACGACTTTTCTCCTGTGTCCAGATAAAGCAGCGCTAATTTGAGATAGCTCTTGCGGAGGATATGGGCATCTTCGTTAAAAGGCTCACCACTAATGATTTGGATTTCCTGCGTCTTGACGTGAAAAAGGGACGCATAAAAATAATACAAAAGCGCAAGGTCTTGCCACCGAGCTTCTTGAGGGTAATTTTGTAGGGCTGCTGCAAGATATTGATAGGCTTGGTCGGTTTGATCGTGCCACAAAAACAGCCGCGCTAATTGCAAATACAAAACCAGTCGCATCTCTGGAGGTAAAAGTTCCAGATTGATCGTTTCAAATAACCGCCGAATATCCGCGATAGCATCAACCCGTGAAATCTCCCAATAGACCATCAAGTGCTGTGAAATCGAGAGCATATAGATAGGCTGGAAGGACTTCACCATCCAGTCATAATTCCATATGCTTGGATACTGTATTTCAATGGCAAGTAAGTATTCATGTAGCAATAGGTTTTGTTTTTGCAGCTCTGCCAGCCATGTTTGGTAAAAGTCGAGATATTGCTTACCAAGGGCCTCCCGCTGGTCACTATAGAGCAATTTTTTCCGGGCGTGCCGCCAAACCAATTGGTGCATCCGATATTTGTCATCATATTTTTGGATGAGAGATCGCTGAATCAACGAAATTAGAGCAGTAATATCGACTGCGCAAATCTGCTCGGCCTCTTCCAAATCGAAGGTGCTATTAAATATGGAAAGAGCAGTTAAAGTCTGTTTTTCCGCTTCATTCAATGTACTCCACGTATATTCCAGCATCATTTCCATGCTTTGGTGATGCGCGGGCATGTTCTGTTGATAGGGTAGGCTAAATTCCTGCCCTTCTAATATATGGTCAATGATTTTGTGAATTGGCAGAATCTGCGTCCAGCCGGCTGCAATCACCAGTGCGAGCGGCAAACCATCTACCAAACGGCAAATACGAGCGACTCCGCTCAGATTGTTTTGGAGATTAAAACGCGGGTTATTGCGTTGGGCAGTTAATTCAAATAGGCGTACTGCTTCATAAGTTTCGGGATGTATATCATCTTCTGGAGGGCAACTCAGACCCGTGAGAGGTAACAGCCACTCCCGAAATAGATTCAATGGCATTTGTGAGGTAATAACAACCTGAATCTGTGGGGCTTGTTCCAACAAGTTTTCCACAAAATTGGTCTCAGGCAGGATGTATTCATAATTATCTAAAACCAAAAGTAATTTGCGATTTTTAATGTGATCAAGGGTGGTTCGTTCTAATGCGGAGTAATTATGAGTACTGCTCAAATCCATGCCAACTGCTACCGCGATAAGGTAGGGTAAATCACGGCCCGAGTGAGTATGTTTCAGAGAGATCAAATAAACCCCGTCGGGATAGAGGTGCTGCCGATGATAGGCAATTTGGGTTACGAGTGCGGTTTTACCGATACCACTAATCCCGAAGACCGTCAATAAACGGCATTGCGGCGTACCGAGCATTCGTTGAGCAATTTCAAGTGTTTCTTGGGGTTCTACAAATGGCATGTCAGGTAGCGCGATTGAGGCGATAGCAGCAGGTTTGGTTGGCTGCAAGTTTCCGGTACGAATCTGCTCTATCAAGGCTATCGTTTCGGTATCAGGAGTGGTCCCCAACTCCTCATCTAGCAGATGCGCAAATCGCTCATATTGCAGAAGTGCTTCACTGCTACGATTCGCATAGGCCAGTAATCGGATTAATTGACGTTGAGCCGCATCCCACAAAGGGTCTAGGCTGACCAACTTCCACGCATAGGCTAACCCCACTTCATAATGAGCTTGTTTCAACGTTAGCTCAATATATTCAAACAAGAGTTGCCGATAGAGGCGTTGGAAATGACGCTGCTGCTCGGAAATCCACCCATCCAATTCCTCGGCATCTCGAACTGTAATACCTTCCAAAAAATCACCCTGATAAAGTGCCATGATTTCTTGCATGGTTTTGCCGACGTCAAGTAGCTCGATAGGAGAAAAGGCCTTTTCACAACCCTTCTCAAAAAGGCGTGCATCAAGAATGATAGGGATGCTGTCATTCAGCATAAGCGCATCACGCTCAATGACAAGGGCCCTCGGCATTTCTTGGCGGATACTGGAAAGCACGGTACGCAAATTTTTAAGGGCCTGTTGGTCGCTGGTTTCGCTCCACAGTAATGCTGCCAATTTTTTGCGGCTGTGTTCACCGGGGTGCATAGCAAGATAGGCAAGCAGCAAGGCCGCTTTGGTAGAGATGAGGTTTTCTACCACTTGCCCATTCTGCTCAATAATTAATTTGCCGAGGGTGTAGATCGTGATTTCTGTATTCATATCCTAAAAAATCAATGGTGTTTGCTATTTATTGGTTTGCAAATCTTCTTTAAGTAAAGTTGCTTCAAGAGCGCTCATGGCTTCAGAACGACTGTTAAACATCAGGATTGAAAAATTCATGACATGGGCAGTCAATTCGATAATACTTTTAATTGTGCGGTTGCGAGTTATCACAAACATCACACCGCGATTCTTAAAACGCAACACAGGCATCGCACGAGCAAACATGAGATACAGTGGCGGCAAAGATTCTGCTTCTTCCACGTCCAGCAGCATATGCACCGAAGCGCTGGGGGCTTGTATCTGCGCTTGAGATAATAGTTCCACACATAAAGCGGTATGTTTGTCGAAATCTTCAACCGCCGCTTTTCCCCACAAACGGGCATTGATGACACGACACGGGATATACCACTCACCTTGATAGGGCATAAACGCACTCCTCTTATGATGGATACTGTTTAGAGATGGGAACCCGCTGGTGGTTGGTTTCTTTCATAGACTTCAAGTTCAGTCTGAAGTTCTGGGTACATATACCTCACCACCATTAACGCTTCGTGCATCGTACCAACCGTGGTCATCGGCTGTTTTGAAATACGAATCAGCACTGAGGTCAGCATTTTGGCAGCCTCGCTGACGGTAATCAGGACGACAAACCCCGGCTTGGCCTTCCATACCCTTGTATCAATCACATCGGCGATGTCTTGCGCGGCTGATATGGCCGAGCGCATCAGCATCCCCAATTTGGCCTGTTGCAAATCAATAATCCCAATGATGATGCTGGCAGATTCGCTTTTATACGCCTCATCCATAGAGTCCGCAATTTGTTTACTCGAATCACGAAAATCGTCCAACGTAATATCTCCTGAAAGGCTGATATAGAGGACGTGATTCTGAATGACCCAATGTACTTGGTATGCCATAAGTCTACTTTCAGCGTCAGGTAAAACTCTCTCAACAAAAATTGGAACATAACACTCGTTTCTCATATTAAGCGACAATCAAAAATCATGCACCATGACCCGATACCAACGAGCAGTGGCAGGTCATGGTGTTCATGTTTATGAGAGTAGCATGTTCCCACTACGGAGCGAGGTTATAGCTACCCGGTTCGGCTTCGGATACCCACCCTTGGACGGATATATAATTCTGTCCAACCCGTCCAATTTGAGCCTGCCCGGTAACTAGCCACCAATATTGCCCACCCGCACACTCTGGCCCTGCATTCACAGTGACGACTGTGCCGGAGCGATAGAACCGTTGGGGAATGATCTCTCCTGCCGGGCCATTATGGGGACGCTGTTGATCATCCACGATGGTGGCCGTACCGCCAACTGTCAGGCGCGGTGGGAGAGCCTGTTCACAGCCTGTGGGGGCAACAAGTGGGGGCGGAGGAGGCGGTGTACCATCATAAAGCTCAATGTAGTAACTATTCGAACCCTCAGCCAACCATCCAATCATGCCAGAACGATCCACTTGCCACCAATAGAGGTTATCCGCACAGATTGGGCCACCAATAACGTTAAAAATATCGCCACCAGCCAGAGTCGTCAAAATTGTACCGTTGGGGGTCTGGCGCAGATTCAACGCACCCATCGAAGTCACAACACGGGCAATGCTGCCGATACTCACTCGCTGGGGCAAAGCTGCCGAACAATCATCGGTGGCAGGAGGTGGTACAGTAACAACCACTGGGGGTGGCGTGATAATCACAGGTGGGGGTGTGATCTGAACTTCACCTCCATTGCTCACAGGTAATTGGGCCAACGTAGATTCAACACCAATGGGAGTTACATAAACCACCTTGCCATTGGGTGTTAGCTGCCCAATCTGCTGAGCAGTAGTGGGATTAAAGCCATTGGAATAGTATAGACCATTGGCAGCGTTCACGAGGAGATAGCCGTCACTTGTTCCATAGACATTCACAAATTGTGGATCGAATGGGATATAGGAATTATTACCCGGTGTCCCTGCCGATAGTGCAATATTCCAAGCGCGGTTCATTTGATCATCTATGGTTAGGAACAAAATCCATTCCCCACCTTTGGCCCATTTTACCGTCATCAAATAGCGAGTAGCGTCGGTATAGATGGGTGTTATTGTATTTCCATTCGCCAACGCTGCTGTACCAATCGCATTGAAATTAAGCAACTGCCCAGAGGGAGGCATAGCCGCAAAATTCGGATCGGCATAGGTCATCACAGATTGGCCCGTTAGTAATTGAATGCTAAAATCAGCGCGAGTATAGGGGCTTTCGGTCAGCACAGGCGCTGCTGGATCAAAGCCGAATACCCGCCACGCATAAGCAGGCCATGTGTGCCACGCCCCAACCGCCTGCGGAATTAGCTGAAAATGGACGTACAAGTCGTCAATATACTGGACGTTGGGCACAGAGTCTCGTGGGCCGGGCGCATTAGGGTAGACACTATCAATAGAGGTTATAGCCGCCCCAGTTTGCACCTCAAACAAAATCACCCGCCACGCGGAATTGGCAAAATCGCTCAAGGAAAAACCTACCGCCACAAACTGGGAATTAGCGGTAAAGATATTCTCACTACCGAGATTGATCGTTTCACCCAGTTTGGCGATGTGGGTTGCCACAAAAGCAGCTAGTGAAAAATCATAGATACCCAGCGCCTGATTGCCATCCACAAGTTGTGAAACCATCACCATACTGCGTCCATTTGGTGAAATACGCAGATGGAGATAGGCTACTTCATTAGGCAAATGGGGTCGGTTTATTTGGGCCTGCTGGCCTTGTGTGGTGATCCAATGTAAGGTGTCCGATTCGGGCTGATACACAACAGCATACCACGCACTAGCAGGTAGAGGTTGTTGGGCAGATACGGATAATGGCAACATCAAAGACAACATTCCGACCATGACGAGAAGATAGGCTAACCTACGCATTAGTTATTCGACTCCTCAGAGGTGGCATAAGCAGCGGCAATGGCAGTTTGGGCAATGAGGCCATAGGCGGACGCCCACGCATGACGGATGTCTGGAGTGAAAGCAGGGCCAAAGGCATCTTCCAATGCCCACAACAGCGCATTGCCCACGCTGTCCCAATGGTTAATCGTCACCCCATACGCGACATGGCGTTTCCCTAAACTTTGAATGGCGGGCACAATGGTACTAAGGTCGCCAAGATTGTTGACCACAACACCAATGGTTTGAATCAGTTTTTGGCGTTGCTCGGCCATATCGTGTTTGAACAGCGATTGGGTGCTGGGGTCAATTTCAAATAAGCGGTTATAGAATCTATTGGCGAGCAAATCAGCGTCGGTTACTTGCCCGAAAGTGGTTTGCACGATAGCTTTCTGATTATTGGTAAGGGTCATGATGAGTTCTCCGGTTGTTACATGCTTGTTGATTGGGTTTATGGGGGTGTGAGATTCCTCATCCCACACCCAATTACATCAAGAGGCTGTTATTCGCAGGCGATGTCCGTCACAATTTCTTCACCATCCGCGTCAATCTCGGTCAGCATCAACCACCCGTTTGGGCAGGCCAGTGGTAGAACTTGTCCCCACCATGCGGCGGTTTCTTTATCCTCTGAACTCCGAGTTTGGTTGGCATCACCTGTGCTAAATTCATTGATGACACAGGAAGGGAAAGGCATTTGGAAGCGATCATCTTCTGCATTTTGGTCACAATCGTGCATGGCAAGACCAATTTGATGCAGATTATTCTGACCTTTGGGGCGATTTGAGGCTCTGTATGAAATGAAACGCACGCTGCCATCACCGAATGCCGGGTTAATCCCACCCGCCCTTGCCCAATCCTCGGCGCAATGGCCTTCGCCAAGATCCTGCAAAGCAAACGGGTTTCCATTCAGGTCCGGTAACTCAATCCACCAGATGGTGAAATCATCGCCACATGTTTCAATACGACTTACGGCCTCATCGAAATACAGGTCAAGTTCAGGGTCTACCAATTCTTCGAACCAGCAGGCGGTCGTGTCGGGGCCAGATTCAATATAGGCGTCGCCGCCATAACAAATCACCACCAATTGATCCGCACAATCCGAGTCGGCAGTATCACACCAGCAAACGTCGACCAACGTCGTGCCAGGTTTGACCGTACACTGCATCGGTTCAAGCACACCGGGGTCATTGTTTTCGGGGGCAGCAAGGTCATCCAACCCCACAATCGGGCCACATGCGCCATCATTGTTATCATCGGTAAGGCGATAGAGAGTCAAATCACCGGAACGCACGCCACCAGCCATTGTGGGCCAATAGAAGGCGTTAGGGTTACCGGAGGACGCCGCCAGTTCCATTAAGGCTACATCCGGTGCAACGGCGACAGCATTTTCGGAGTCTGGCAGCAAGACAATCGCTCCAGAGAGATAAATTACTCCCCAGATTTTTGTGCCAGCCGCGATAGGATCACCGGGGGCAGATTCGAACCAGAAAGCGGCATAGGTATAAGATTCTGGCCCGTTGTAGGCTCCCCATGTCGGTGCATCGTAGCCAACCGACATATGGCACAGTGTTACCGTATCGCCGGGGACATCGCGATAATCATCAAGGCCCGATGTCTGATCGCCGCGTTCCGAGGGTAGCTGAGGGCAAGACGATGCCAAGAGTACCGAACGGGAGGAATAGCCGATTTCTCCAACCGCCCCTTCATAGGTTTTCAGGACAAACCACATCTCCGTGCCAACTACAACATAGCCTTCCGCTGGGTAGACACCGCCTATCAACAGTTTTCCGATAACTTCCCCACCCAGATCAGCGCTTTTACGCACATTGACGTTATTTTCCGAAGCTGGGGTTACAAAACAGCCATCTGTCGGCAAGGTCGGTGGAGTAAAGATCGGTGGACCGCTCAGAGGCACTGAGTTAGGTGAATTATCTACCGGGCAACCACGATTTTCGAGTGCGCCAGCCACGGTTGGGCAGACATCATCCGTATCCACCGTCCCGTCACCATCAGTATCGGGGTTATTTGGCGGGTTACTGACAGGGCAACCACGATTTTCACGCACACCCGCCACAGTTGGGCAGAGGTCATCGCTGTCGGGAATGCCATCTCCGTCCGTATCCGTGTTAGTAGGAGGCCGGGTCACAATAATATTGGTCGGGCAACCCTGATTTTCCAAGGGGCCAGCAACATTCGGACACCGATCCCGTGTATCAGGCAGACCATCACCATCCGTATCTTGTGGTGTCGCCGTTGGGCCTTGTTGTGCAATGCCGTTGGGGTCTGGATTGGCATTCCATCGTGCCGAAGCACCTGTCGCTGTCACGATTAGAACAATACACATGATTGAGGCGGATAAAACTTTGAGGTTCTTCAT
This sequence comes from Chloroflexota bacterium, assembly GCA_016234595.1. Classification (GTDB taxonomy): domain Bacteria; phylum Chloroflexota; class Anaerolineae; order Aggregatilineales; family J027; genus CFX10. The sequence goes on from JACRBG010000029.1 coordinate 143,540, forward strand.
TACTATTGCTCTCCAAGTGAATGAATTCGCAGATAATTCACAGCTTAGAGAGCAAGCGCCTAAAAAGCGCTTAATGGTCGCTCAAGTGCGAAGTGCTCCATTTTCTTAACAAATCCTAACAATTGGCCTTTGAAGAAGAGGGCGCAAAAAAGGGAAGGAAATTAGGTCAAAATGCAGAGTTAAGACGCGGATTAATCATAGGCAGTCAACGTTAAATCAGTGATGATATTGTAAGTGACATCCCACGCTTCACGAACCTCCGGGGTGAAGTCTCCACCGAGGCAATGTTCGATCATAGTGAGCAGCGCAGACTTAACCAAATTATATTGATCTTTACTGACCCCATAGGTAATATGACGTTGACCAAGATCATATAAAAACGGGCCGATGGTATTCAAATCGTGGATAGCCCGCACTGCAATACCGAGTGTCTGCATGAGTTTTATGCCCTGCTGCTCTATGTCCTCCAAATGAAACATGGTCTTTGTTTCAGGTGCTATGCTCCATAGATGGTTATAGAAAACAGAAGTCGCCTCTTTGGTAACGGGGACAAGTTGCGCAAAACTTGCAGAAACAAGCTGACGCTGTTTATCCGTTAATGACATTTATCTATGTCTTTCTGATTTTGCTTGGGCACAATGGGATAATACTAACACAAATAAGCGCTCGGATAAAACTAACTAAACCCTTTTGAATGTTCAATTGGCTACAAAGGGCTAAAATTAAGGAAAATCCACCATCGCTGAAAACATAAGGTGGATGACTTCCATAACTAGCTGTCTAGTATCTAAATCATGACGGTTTCATTAAGGCAGTCAAAAGAGTCTCAGTAATCCAGTTCAAGAACCCTCGGATCAACACAAATAGTATTCGCTGCGCTCCATTAGGTGTGTGATTCGCAGACATCGTTTCAACCAGTAGAATGAAAGAATGGATGCAGAAGCAAAGAAACCGCTACCCACACGCTGGATTTCTTGAATCGGGTGGTTGAGCAAATGCCCTTTCCCATTCAGCGGCATCAAAAAGTGAAATGAAGTCTATGAATCGCACAATTCATTATAGGGGTTTCTGTCCCTACCATTGTCACGATCCAAGCAGTATTGACGTTCTATTTTTTACCGGCATTCATTGCTGCGGATTGTCTGATTGAAGAGCCGATCAATTCATTTAGTGGTAATCGCACCAATCGGAGTTCTAGTCGGGTTTGGCATTAATCAAACTATCTATTAGGTGTACCACACCTCTTCGCCAGCAATGAGTATGGCTACTTGCTGGGGAAACAATTCGAAGTCAATGGGTTTACTGATAAATCCTGAAAAACCTTGCTCCTGTGTTTTGGGCAAGGCCAGTGAAGGATCCATAGCCGAGACCGCGACAATTGGCACTTTGGAAAGGGTAGGGTTTGACCGAATTTCACTATAAACCTCAAAACCTGTGCGACCACGCGGCAGCATTAGGTCTAGAATAATCAAATCAATGGGCATTGCGCTCTCAAGTTTATGTGGCTCTCCCTTCGCCCACCAATCAATCTCCACCGTAGCCCCATATTTCCGTAGAAGTGACATGATGACAAAAATATTGTCCTCTTTGTCTTCAATAACAAATATCCGTTTACCTTGCAATAGGCTTGTCATTTCTTACCTTTACTAAGCCCCACATACAGTCACACCAATCCAAGTCTATATCATTACCCCCTTTAACACTATGGGGTTTCCCAAACAGAATGTCCGGCTAAAATATGGGATAGTAGATCAGGAAAACGTGCTGGGTCTACTGGTTTTCCTAGAAACCCATCAAATCCAATAGCACGTGCCTCATCCATCTCGCTGGTATGGACAGTATAGGCCACGATGGGGGCTGTCACTGCAAAATCTTGTCTAAGAATTCGCAGCGTCTCATATCCATCACGTTTTGGCATTTCCAAATCTAGGAACACTACATCTAGACGGTCTAACGTGCTAATTACACTATCTACCAGCATAGAATCTTGCACCGTTGTAAAACTTCCTCCCATCGAAACCAATAAGCGTTCCAACACCTCAGCATTGAAGGGGTTATTTTCGATGATGAGCGCATGTATCTCTGCCATTGTCCTAATCCTTATACCCTTACCTAGAATTTCCTTGTGGTGTAATCAAACATGCCAAATTTCTTCACCCTGTAATGAACGATCTATAAATTCCGAAAAAAACATCTGATCAATTGGTTTGGCAATAGCCCCATTAAATCCTGATCTTTCCAGTAGAGCCATCTCTTCGTTCATCACGCTGGCTGTTACCGCAATAACTTTGGTCTTGGCATAATCGGGATGATTACGTAGCATGTCTAGGACGGCAAACCCGTTGTGAGGACGCATATGAATGTCCAACAGGATCATATCAGGTTTGGTGGGAAGTGCTTCCAACCGAGTCATAAACTCTTGGCTGTCTTCAAAAGTCGTCAAATCAAAACCTAGTCGACGTACCACGAGCATATTCATGACCTCGCGACTTAATGTGTCGTCTTCAACATATAAGAGAACTGGGTTACTACTCATTCTTTGCCTTTCTCGCTGGTGCGAATCATTTGCAAGAGTTGCGGCGAGCGAATAGGTAGAACAAAACTAAAGGTAGAGCCTTGTCCAAGTACACTTTCTAAAAATAGATGTCCACCATGAGCTTCAACCAAGCGTCTTGAAATAGGTAACCCCAGTCCCGTCCCCTCGCTCTGCCGTAAGCCCGCTTCAGTCTGACGGAAGGTCTCAAAAACTGCTTCGAAATCTTCAGGCGCAATCCCCGGTCCAGTATCCTTCACACTAAATAAGACTTCCTCCATCCCATGACGCCGCATCTGAATATTTACTTCACCTGCCTCAGTAAATTTACAGGCATTAGACACAAGGTTGAGCATAATTTGGCGAATCCGCCGTCTATCGCCGACCACGACCGGCAGGTCGTTTTCTATTTCAATTTTCAACTCGACCGGTTTGTCCTGCAATAGTGTACGTCCGGTTGCTTCAACCGCCTGAAGTTCGCTGGCTAGATTGACCTTTTCTTCAACAAATAGGGTCAATGCGCCGGACTCAATCTTGGAAATGTCCAACACATCGTTAATGAGGCCAAGCAAATGTTTTCCGCTCGCCGTGATCTTATTGAGGACATCTACTTGTTCATCATTGACCGTCCCCAACATACCAGAGGACACAAACTGAGAAAAGTTCAGAATCGCATTTAAGGGGGTACGTAATTCATGCGACATCGCTGCTAAAAATTGAGATTTAATCTTACTAGCTCGTTCTGCTTCTTGAAGAGCGACTTCTTTTTCTGCAAATAGCTCGGCATTCCGCACCGCGATGGCAATTTGTTCGGCAAGAGAGGTCATGACTCGAACATCTTCTCCCCTAAAACGCTCGGCCTGATCGGATTGGAGATCAAAGACTCCTAATAATTGTGACCCGACCATCATCGGAATAGCAAGTTCAGATTTTGTCTGGGGAAGCGCGGGATCGGCAAGATATAAAGGTGAGTCTGCGATGTTATTGACCAAAACGGCTTTACCTGTACGAGAGGCCTCCGCGATGATACTGGGTTGAGCATCTAACTCAATCATGTGCCCTCGTTGAATGGCTTTAGTAGTTGACTCCTTCAATGAACTGGCGGCATTCAACAAGTAGTGTTTCTCATTATCGAGTAAGTAGATCGTTGTTGAATATAGCCTAAACCCTGTAGCGGTTAAGCTCACGACTTCGTTCAGCAAAGTATCAATATCTAGTACAGTTGTGGATTGCTTGGAAACATCCGCCGCGATTTGTAATTCATGAGTACGCGCCGCCACCCGATTTTCAAGATTTTGGAAGAGGTCGCTTAACTGGTCACTCATCTTATTGAACGATTGAGCCAGCGTCCCAATTTCATTATCAGCCTTAATGCTGTTTTTCAAACTAAGATTGCCACCCGCAATTTGGATGGCGTTTTCCGAAAGAGTGGCGAGAGGGCGGCTAATTCCACGATCTACAAAAAACAAGCTAGTCATGCCAAAAAACAACACGGCTAGCACAGCCACCAGAACATTGACACCGAGTGTCGTCAGGGTTGGACGGAGCACCTCTGCCCGTTCCTGCTCAACTGCCAAGACTACCTCGAGTTCTGACAGCCATCGGTAGCTCCCAATGACCGTCTCGCCCCGATAGCCCTCATATTCTCCAGTTTCAATAACTTGTGTCTCAAATACCTTCCGTGTAGGTTCAGTTTCAACAGTATCGCCAACTAAATAACCACTGAAACGCGAAGGAGTCAAAAGCACATGATTGGTGTCTACAAGGTAGGTTTCGCCTGTTTCGCCAAGGCCAGCCCGTTCGAGCATGAACTCGTCAAGGCGCGTCATGGGTGCACGGCCTCCCACTATCGCAATAATCTCTCCATCTAACACCAGTGGATAGAAGAAAAACAATTCCGCCGATTTTTGCTCTGTAGAATACCGTAACGGCGCAACATAACTTCTTGTGGTCACATCTCCAAGAAATGGTAATTCACTGAAGCTGGTATCCATCAGCTTCTCGTCGCTGGCGACAAAGACCGTACCCTGTAAATCCATTACAAAAAGTGCGTCCATATCACGGGTTAGCTGGAGAGCACTCGAAAGGCGCTGGGCAAGACGGCTGCGAGTTTCTTCACGGAGGGAAACAAGTGCCGAATCTGGCAGGCCTAATTCAACCAGTTCCAGAGAACTTTCGTCTGTTAGAACTCGGCTAATCTCATCTTTTTGGTCATTGAGCCAGATATCAACTTGGGCGGATTTTAAGGCTGTTGCGGCATTGAGTTGGCTTTCGGTGTTATCAATCTCGTTCCGAACGTCGCGTACGCCAGTCACCGAGATAATTACAACGGCAGGCAACAATACAGCGATAATAAATGCTGTAATAAGCTGGGTACGAATGCTTTTGAAAGTGAGGAAGGGAAATTGGGTTCGTTTCATATTATCTCTGGTTGATTAAGCCTGACAAGTATTTGCAGCCTTTCAACTGAGGCTAGTTGAAGAGGACTACAAATACTTACCGAAGCGGTTTCTGTACTGAAATTAGGTTCTTTAGTCGCTTAATGTCTCTGCGACGATCTCCATCGTTTCGGCAGCTTCTTCCGGCGTCATGTCGCCATTGAACAATGCTGCTGTGGTATCCAAATGGGCTAATGCAAGATTGCGTGGCAGCACTTGATCATAATAGAGCTGCAAAAGGGATGCTTCACTCAACAAAGCGCTGGTTTGAGCAACTAAAGGGTCTTCAATTCTTGCGCCCACAAGCGCAGAAAAAGTATTGGCGGCAAATTGCATATCAAGGAATTCTTGGGAGGTAAACAATTCAATCAAGATACGTTCGGTCTCAGGTGGGGCTTTCCAAGAAATCGCATAGGCATCGGATGTTCCGCCCACCATGCCTGTCATTGCAGTAGGGTCATCCACGATGGTGGGGAACGGTATCACTTGATACTGGTCATATTGGTCACCACTTTGCCCCCGCAAGTCGGGAAATACCCAACTACCAGCCAACAGCATGGCTGCTCGGCCTTCAACCATATCAGTGATGTAGTCGCCATCAGCAAGGCTCGCGGTCATAAAATCCGGGGTAAAACAGTTTGCATCAACAATTTCTCGCAACTTTTTGCCAGCTTCGATAAATACGGGATCATCAAACCCAACGCTCTCGCGGTTCGCGGCTGCTGCAAATTCATCAGCACCACCTAGGCGAGTCACAAGGTATGAAAACCAATGGCTACCCGGCCATTTTTCGCTGTTAGCAAAGGAAATTGGAATAATGCCTGCTTCATTGAAAACCGCACAGGCATTAAGTAAGGATTCCCAGTCAGTAGGCAATTCAAGGTTATAGGCTTCGAAGAGGGCAGGGTTAACAATCATCACAACTGCGGCTAATGAGAGTGGAATGGCATAGTGCTTGTCTTCAAAAGTAAAAGGGCTTAATGAGGCAGAAATGAAATTTTCGCCCAATTCACCGTCAAGCTCTTGGATTTCACGCACGGCCCCTTTATCAACAAATTCCTTTAAGGTGCCCCCCCCCCATGTTAGAAAAACATCTGGTTGGGAGTCGCTATCGACGGCAAGAATAATATCATTTTTAAATTGCTCAGTCTGTAATTGCATGACATCGATAAAATACTTATCCTGCGAATTGTTGAAATTATTGATGAGGGTCGTAAACCCTCCATTAACATGCCAGAGAGTTATGGTTATTCGCTCATTAGAATCCTGTGATCTTGTGACTGGCACGGCAGTCCACATGAACCCTATAACTACCATAATGGCGATGAGTCGTTTCATTCTTATCTCTTTCCACCCAAATCAATCTTCATAATGGCACTGTTGATATATAATTAATTTCTTCAGCTCGATGATAGTCTCCTTTAGTTAATATTAACAATAAAAAGTTTATAGTCAAGGAAAATAGTAAAATCTGGGCCTAGAAGTAGGGTTTATATCATCAGTAAACAAATCAAGATTCTCATGTAGCGCTTTTGTCACCGTTATCATTTTACATTTTGGATTTGTTCCAGTTCGTCGGACAGTTATGGCATCGCCGGAGGAGCAATCGAGGCGCTAGAAGCAGAGCTGGAAATGACACTCATGAGGCTTGCGACAAGGCAAAACGAAAACCAGCAAGATTACCCCTGCTGGCTGTTCGTCCAAAGTACATAGCTGTACTCCAATATGGAGATCGGATGAAATAGACCTATCTATTGCTTCGGGAAGTAGGCAAGCTGCCTACCCCAGAGGTCCAGAGTCAATTCCGTTAATTAGTTACCACCGATCCGGGCGCCTTTTGATTTTGAACAACTTCTGAAACATCAGATTCAAAGTTCGGAGTCAATTCCATAGAAGGGATATATCATGACTCAAATCTATGTTCTTACCAATCATAAGGGCGGCGTAGGGAAATCTATGTCCGCGACGAATATCGCGTTTGGCATCTCACAGATGCTCGCCCAGTTCGGCGCTGCCAATCCTCGGGTGCTCTTGATTGATACCGACAGTCAAGAACACGCCACCCTCGTTACCACCAACCGCAACGACTTTGGACGGGATAACAGTCTGTATACCGTGCTAAATGCGGATCGCCGCGACGCTGCCACCGTTCTGAAGGAATGTACTTTAGAGGGCAATGTAACCATGAACGTTTTCACCCTTCTGGGCACTGAACAATGGGTTGTTTTACGAAGGCTCTTGGGCCGAGATATCTTTGTTGAAAACCCCAAGAGTGGAACTCAGTAGGCCAGATTTTTTGCTTCGCTTAGTACCATTTTGCCGATTTAGCATGACCAATGCTTGCCGGGTTACGTCGTTGCTTGGATTAATGTAGAGCGCCCGTTCAAGGCAATAGCGGTATTCCGCGCTATGGGTGACTTGTGTAGCTGCCCACAGCCAATTGGTTTCTACATTCGAATCCTCTTGCAGGGCAGTCGCAAAAGCTGGACTATAGGCGGTGATAGTGGGCAATTGTGGATAGATAGGTTGTTGATTGAGCTTAGCCATGATGATGTCTCCTTATCGTTCAGCGATTTCAGGGTTGCTTATAAGTCAAGGATTGTGTAGTTGCTATCGAACCAAAATTCGCATTCCTAGCCCAACGAGTAAGCACGCGGTTGCCAGACTAAGGCCTTTTTCAAATCGAGTATTCCGAAGCCACCCTTGCGCTTGGGTTGCGACTATGGCAATGAGGGAGTGCCAGACGAGAATCAATCCAATTTCCAGACTGCTGAGCCCTATGATTGCTGTCGTCACCATTGCTGGTTTAATGGATTGAGGGACGATCATGTTGTAGTAGATCAAGGTTTGTGGGATATAGGTCGCCATGACCATCATGCCTTGGAGAAAACCAAACTTGTTATCCGAATGGGTTTGGTGAGTCGGCTCTTCTGTTGGACGCCGCAATAAGCTCTTATAGCCAGCCCAAAGCCCCATAATGACAATTCCCCCTCCCCCCACATGCTCAATTAACAGAAAGTCCGACGAATGGAGGGTCGTCCGCAAACCGATGATATGAATGAGCAATGCCACAAGATTCATCAAAAAGGTCATCAGGGCAGCACCACCCACGACAGCCAAACCTGCCCGCCGCCCATGTTTGCGAGCTTCATGGAGTGTCATTACGGCAACAGGACCCGGTGATAATGACCAGATGATGATAAAGGTTGTCAGTAACCACATGAGGTTTTCCTTTGGCTATGGCTTGGTCGTTCATTTACTTATAGCAGGCCAAGAATTAAGGAAGCATCATCCGAAGGGTGAATTATTTGAAATGGGGGGTGAATTGTTGATGAAGGGGGTGAATCTTTTCAGAGCTAGGCCAGATCTCCGACACTTCCCTATAATGGTAGACAACCCAAATAGTAAAAGCAATAAAGCAGGTTTCCATGATGCCTCATCATACAATAACGTCACCGACGCCCTTTATCGGACGCACCCGTGAGCTAAACAAGCTAGGTGTATTGCTCAAGCGGCCCGATACCAAACTCATTTCAATTATTGGGCCGGGAGGCATTGGTAAAACTCGTCTTGCGCAAACCCTTGAGGAACAACATCAAGCAGATTTTGAGGGGCAGGTCTATTTTGTACCCCTGCTGAATCTAACTGAAGTCCGTCAAATCCCCAGCGCAATTGCGAACAGCATCGGGTTTACCTATTTCGATGATTCCAACAGCTTAGAGTCTTTGTTGAATTATCTAAAAGATAAAAAGCTGCTCTTGGTGTTGGATAATTTTGAACATCTACTTGACGGGGCCGATTTGGTAAATGCCCTTGCGACCGCCTGCCCTCAAATCAAACTCGTCATTACCTCCCGTGAAAAACTCAATCTTCGTAGTGAAATCAGTTTTTTGATGGAGGGCTTACGCTTTGAAGACACCCAAACGCTTGAATCGGCTCTGATGGCTGAGGCGATTCAGTTATTTTTGGTGACTGCCCAACGTACCAACCCTGATTTTCAACTGACCACTGAAAACCTAGTGGATGTTGTCCGACTCTGCCGTTTGGTGGACGGGATGCCACTCGGTATTGAGTTAGCCGCAGCATGGGTTGATGTCCTTGTACCAGCCGACATTGCAGGCGAGATTGAACGAAGCGTTCAGTTTCTAGATGTCAAATTACGAGACATGCCTGTTCGCCACCGCAATATGTTGGCGGTCTTTGAATCCTCTTGGAAATTGTTGACACCTGAACAGCGCGAATATTTAGAAAATATGGCCGTTTTTCGGGGCGGTTTCACTCGCTTAGCTGTCCAAACCGTCACCGGGGCTGATGTGCCAATGTTACAAATCTTGATGAATAAGTCGTTTTTGAAACGAATGGATAATGGTCGCTATGAATTACACGGCCTGCTCCGACAATATGCCGAAGAACAACTCGTCAATGCAGGTCGAATTGCTACTCTCCGCCAAAAACATGCCGATTATTTTCTCAGTTGGTTGCATCAACTGGAAAGCAATCTTAAAGGGGATAATCAACTGACGACCTTACGGGAAATCAGTGCTGACTTCGAGAATATTCGAGAGGCATGGGCCTTTGCTTTAGGTAATGGGAATCATGGCTCTATTGCCAACGCGCTGGAATCGGTGTTTTTATATTGTCTAATGCACAGTCGCTATATGGACGCCGAGCAATTCTTCCAAAATGCGGAACGTGTTTTGGCCCATCCATTGGCCTTAAGGGTTAATCTACGGCGGCGTTGGTTGCGACGCTGGCGCGAAGGTGGATTCAGTAGCCAAGAAAATGTGCTGGTTTATCTTGAATCTAGCCTGAACTTGTTTGAAACACATGCGTTATCTAAAGATGCGGCTATTTGCAGATTAATGTTGGGTGATGCATTGCGGGATGATAATACCGACTTTGGCTTGTCAGAGCGCTATCTACGTGAAGCATTGGCCCATTTTCAAGCACAGGATGATGATTTTTATGCGGCATGGGCGTTGCATTTCTTAGCCCGCCTTGCAGGGCAGACGGGCGGCATTACCCGTGCGATTGACCTCCAACGACAAAGCCTTGAATTGCGACAACGGCGGGGTGACCGAACGGGCATTATCTATTCACAATACAATCTGAGTATTGATCTGTTGCTGATGGGCGAATTCGAGCAAAGTGTTCAAATAGCACGGGCGATGGTCGAAAATAGTCAAATGATGGGTGAACGGTCAGGCCAATTGATGGCAAATACCACCCTTTGCCTCAACCTTCTATTTCAAGGTGATTTAGGTGGCGCTTGGCATATGAGCGAGGAAAATCTAAAAGCTGCCTCCGAAATCAATCATCTATTTGGGCGCACTTTTGTACTGATTACGCAAGGAATCTGCGCCGGACTGGAAGGGAATATTCTCGATGCCCAGTCAAAATTACAATTAGCGGATGAACTCGCCTCACAAGATGTCGCCCGATTTTTTATCAATTGGGGCATGGCTCTGACGCTGTTGCAATCTGATAACGAAAATCTGTTTTCTCAACACCTGCTTTCGGCCCTCCGCTACGCGCGCGGTACACGAGCAATTGGGGCATCGGTTTGGAGCTTGCTGTTGGGTGGTCTATGGTTAAGCCTACACCATCAGTTGCCACAAGCGGTTGAATTATTGAAGTTGGTAGAGTACCCCGTTGTCGGTAGCTGGCACGAAAACTGGAAGCTGTTTCAAACAATCGTTGAACGGGCGGAAAAACATCTATTCTCTGCCGATGCTGTCACGGCGGAGCGTGTTTTATCGCAAGCATACTTAGACGCGCTGGCGGATGATTTAGTTCGGCACTTGTGGGGGGACAACCGCGCTGGAGATTTCCCGCAGGAGGTATTGACCGCTAATCAAGGGTTGACCGATCCCCTATCCCTACGTGAATTAGAAGTGTTAGCCCTGATTGTGTTGGGTCTATCCAATCAAGAAATCGCAGACCGACTGTTTGTGGGGGTCAGTACCGTCAAGAAACACATAACGCACATTTACGAAAAATTGAACGTCAATACGCGCCCACAAGTCATTCTCCGGGCTCAAAAACTTGGCCTATCATAAGGTTATATGAGCCATTGACTGCTGGTACATCGTCGAAATCTATCATACTAGAGGTGTTTTATGCGCTCCACATTCTCAGCTTACATCCCCGTAGACCGCCTAGTAGCTTTGGCTATCGGCCACTCTCTTCCAGAACATGTCATTGGCACTGTGCTTTTTGCTGACATTTCTGGGTTTACCCCTTTGACGGAGGGTCTGCGTCAATCTTTGGGGGAGAGACGCGGGGCAGAAGAATTATCAGGCTATCTCAACCGTGTTTATGATGTATTGATCGCCGAAGTCGAGCGCTACGGTGGCAGTGTCATGGGCTTTAGTGGAGATGCCATTACTTGCTGGTTTGATACAAGAGGACAGTCCATCGCAACATCGGCACAGCGAGCCACTGCCGCCGCGTTAGCCATGCAGAGCACCATGCAGCAATTTGAGAACCTCGCCCTACCGAATGGAACAACAACAAGGCTTACGGTGAAAGTCGCCCTCGCATCGGGGCCAGCCCGTCGTTTTGTCGTAGGGAACCCAACGATTCAATTGATGGACGTATTGGTGGGGAAGACTATAGAAAGGATGGCGATAGGCGAGACTCTTGCCCTTTCGGGTGAAATTTTAATCGATCAATCAACCGCAACACTCCTAGCTGGTGCTATACAGATAACCGAACAGCGTATTGATACTGCTACCCCTGAAGTGTTTTCTCTCCTCAAAAGCCTGAATGTGGATGTTGCCCCCATGCCTTGGCCGTCGGGAGAGTCGGCTACTCTTTCAACCGACATCGTTCATCAATGGGTGCTGCCAGCTGTTGTCGCCCATGTGGAAGCTGGTTTAGGTGAATATCTGACTGAGTTACGCTCGGTGGTTGCCTTGTTCTTGGGTTTTGATGGGCTGGATTACGAAGGCGATGTCGAAGCAGGCACTAAGCTGGATGCATTGATCCGTTGGGTTCAAAGCATTCTAGATCGCCATGCAGGTAATCTCATTCAACTGACCATCGGGGACAAAGGGAGTTATCTGCTCGCCGTTTTTGGTGCGCCTATCGCCCATGAGGATGATGCTTATCGTGCGGTCAGTGCTGCCTCTCAACTCAGACTGCCACCCAGTGATTTGAACATAACCGTGCGGATTGGTATTAGTCAAGGCATAACCCGCACCGGGGCTTATGGCAGTGCAACTCGTCGTACCTATGGTACGCTCGGGGATGAAGTGAACTTGGCGGCCCGGTTGATGCAAAATACCCCAGCGGGCACGGTGATCGTGAGTGATCGGATTCGCCAGCAAGTCAGCGATACTTTTGAATTTAGGGAACTACCTGCGCTAAAGGTCAAAGGCAAAGCTGAACCGTTATCGGTTGCCCATGTCATTGAGCGTAAAACGGACGCTGCATCCCGACGCTATAATTTACCCATCATTGGCCGCGAGGCTGAGTTAGCTCAAATCAACACATGGATGACCCCTTTATTAGAAGGACATTTTGCGGGGGTGATGGTGCTTTATGGAGAAGCCGGTATCGGCAAAACCCGCTTGGTCTACGAACTCCACCAGCAGTTTGAAGCGAGTGCTACGCTCAATTGGTTTACGGCCCCTGTTGATGAGGTGTTGCAGCAGTCACTGAACCCATTTGAATATCTCGCACGCATCTATTTTGATCAACACCCTAACCGCCCCACCGAGGTCAACACCGCACGCTTCCATGAAATCTTTGAGCAGCTCCATGCCGAACTATTACAGATTGGGGGGAGTCGAAGTGCGACTGTATGGGCTGAACTTGAGCGCACTCGCTATTTTCTAGAAGTATTGGTCGGGCTGCATCCGACAAATCTACAGTTAGCCCAGCTCGACCCTCGACTCCGTTTGGAAAACACCTTGAGTGCGATTAAGGCACTGCTGCTAGCCGAGAGTTTGCGCCGTCCCCTGCTGCTCCATATTGAAGATGCCCATCTCCTAGACCCTGATTCGCAGAAACTGTTGGCGCTCCTTACTCGAAATGTCAATGCATACCCTTTTGGCGTGCTAGTGACCAGCCGCTATAGCGACGATGGCAGTCACCCACAACTGCCGCTTGATGCCGAGGTACCACATCAAAGGCTTGATCTCATACACCTAACTGCGGCTAATGTGGAACAACTGGTTACTCTGGTGCTAGGCGGTGTCGTTGGGGCAGCACTCATTGGCTTCATTACTGAAAAAACCAACGGCAATCCCTTTTTTGTGGAGCAGATTGCCCTCGATTTGATGGAGCGAAATCTACTCCTCCAACACGATGGACAATGGGTCTTGCGGCCCGGCGCGGAAATGGAAGTGCCTGATGAAATTAATGCTGTACTGATTGCTCGTATTGACCGCCTAGCCCTTGAGGTCAAAGCCGTTGTGCAAACCGCAGCAGTCTTGGGCCAAGAATTTGAGGTTCAAGTCCTTGTGCAAATGATGCGGGATATTTACCGCGCCGATGCCATCCAAGAGGCCGAACAGGAAGGGGTTTGGTTGGCACTTACACAACTCCGTTATTTGTTCCGCCACGCTTTGTTACGGGATGCTGCCTATTCGATGCAAATACAATCTCGCCTCCGTGAACTCCATCAACTTGCGGCAAATGCGATGGAAACCCTATATGCCGCCGAGTTATCACCGTACTACGGCGAGTTGGCCTATCATTTTCAAAAAGCGAACCTGCCCACACAAGAACGTTACTATGCACGGTTGGCGGGTGAACGGGCCGAAACACAATATGCCAATACCGATGCCCTCACTTTCCTGAATCGAGCTTTAGATTTAACCCCCGCCGATGAGATAGAGACCCAGTATGCCCTTCTCTTGCTCTGTGCCAAAATCTATGGTCGGATCGGCGCGTCGAGTGAGCGACAACAAGCCCTTGAAAAACTTGAGGCGCTCACGGTTCGGCTCAATGATCCGACCAAACAGGCTGAAGTTGTTTTAGAGCGTGCCGATTTTCTGCTGACGCTGGGCGACTTTCCCGGTAGTCACGCGGCTTTTCAAACCACTATTAGGTTGAGCCAAGCGAGTAATGAACATCGCCTGAACACAGCGGCGCATGTTCAAGAAGCATTCGTCCTCTTCCGTGAAGGGGAATATGACGCCGCCTTTGCCCAAGCCGAAGCTGGTTTACAATTAGCCCAACAAAGTAGCGATCAGTCCCGTGAGATTCAGGCATTGGCGTATCTTGGGATTATTACAGGGCGCCAAGGCAACCCTACCGTAGCCCAAGCCTATCTTGAGCGTGGCTTTGAACTAGCTCATCAAATCAATCATCTCAAATTTATTTCAGGCTTGTCCAATAACCTTGGCATTGTTTTAATGGAAGCTGGGGATTATGAACAAGCGCGCCGCTATTTCGAACAGGCGCTGGTGATCTGCAAACAAATCGGGGATAAGAATGTTATGGGGGCGGCCCTCGCCAACCTTGCTGGGATTGCGGATCATTTAGGTGACTTTGCGGGGGAGCGCGTCTATCATGAACAGGCCCTCGCTCTTTTTCAAGAAATTGGGAGTCAGTCCAATATCGCCAATGTGCTGGGCAATATAGGGCTACTGTACCTCAAGACAGGCGACCGTAAATCAGCACGATCTTCGATAGAAGAAGCCATTACCATCCAGCGTCAATTGGGGATGAAACAGAATATTGCTTGGTGTTTAAATGCGCTTGGTATGGTTTCAGATGCCGAGAACGATCATTCTGCGGCCCGACACTATTACCTAGAGAGCCTTGCCTTACGGCGGGAATTAGGTGAGAAGTTGTTAATTATCAATACGCTACGGAACTTGACCAGAACCTATTTGGCAGTCGGTGAGCGTGATGCCGCTATCGTTGCTTTGGATGAAGGATTTAAACTCAGTCGAGAAATTGGGACTCCCACCGCTTTTCTTGATCTCCTCACCCCGGCTGCTGATTGGTATTGGCGCGATGGAAACATGACCCGTGCGGCGGAACTGCTTGGCCTACAACTTGACCATCCCGCCTATTCGCGTGACTATAATGAAGAGAACGAAGCCCTCCGCCAGCGGTTGGAAGTGAGCCTTGGTTTGGCGGAATTAACGGCAGCTATGGATCGCGGCAAAGGCTTTGAATTGGAAACTGTCGTCAACGAAATTCAGGCCGATTTAGAAGCCCAATAATTCAATAAGATAGCGGGGGGATGAACTCATCCTTCATCCCATAGAATCTCACCGAAGAACCATCATCCTAGTCTTGCCCTACTTTCGAGTGGTCTCCTGATCGTTTATACCATGCCTAAATAAGAATACCTGTATGGGGATTGGCCCTCGTTTTATAGGTTCTAACCTTGATTGCTAGAGAAATCTTTCAAAGGAAAGGGGGTAGAATAGCAGGTGCGAACCATATTCCATGGAGCCAAACCGATAAACGATAGCTATATTGTAACCGCGTATTGTGTGATTGCCGATGTGTTGCAAACATGGGAGTATGAAGAAGATGCGCGGCAGCGGGTAAGTGGAGCAGAAATCTTGTTGGTGGCAGCCCGGTATTTCCAAAATCACCCATGAACAGGCATTAGGAATGTTGGTGCGCTTGGGGGATATACCGCCCTTGAGTGTGTCGCGGCTCAATCGGCGCTCACATGAGGTAGGCGAATGGTTGCCATGCTTGGTAGAGCTCTTGGGCGAGGTCTTTAGCACAGGCGAAGTCTATGTGGTCGATAGTATACCCGTGCCGGTGTGTAAACGGGCGCCGGCCAGTTGGTGCAAAAAAGTCCGTGGCAGAGCCTATTGTGGTTACTGTTCTACCAAACGCGAAAAGTTCTTTGGCTGGCGTCTGCACCTAATTTATGATGTCAAGGGCATTCCCATCACCTTTGACCTCCGCCCTGCCAGCGAACATGATCTCACTCCCACCATGAACTCACTGCCCACTTACCCGCTGGCGTCAGCGTCTTTGGTGATAAGGGCTATATCGCTCACCTTGATGTCTACACCATTTTCCAAGCCACTGGTGTTCGACTGGTCTCTATCCGTCGCCGTAACATGACGCTCAATTCATGGGCCGATGATTTTGATTTGAAGCATTACTCACCCTTGCTTTTTCCAATATTATTCCCTAGCAATCTATAACAGATTGGAGCCAAAACAGAAACGACAGTTATTGCTCCATCTCATTGAACGTGTTGTTGTTAACCGTGAGGGGTTGATTGTAAGAATGGATTTGCGGCCTCCGTTTGGGTACTTAACCAGCTTCAGACCCGCTGGCGAAAGCGACGGACAAGCCATGCTTACTGATAATGAGAGTATGGAAACGAAAACCAGCAAGATTGCTCCTGCTGGCTGTTCGTCAAAACTACATAGCTGTACCCCATCCGCGACTCGAACGCGGGCCTCTGCCTCCGGAGGGCAACGCTCTATCCACTGAGCTAATGGGGCATCCCCTATAATATATACCATTCTTATCGCTTTGCTGCAAGTGGTTTTTCGCTGTTCTTCGCTACGCTGGTAAATTTCGCGGTCAGACGGCATACTATTGGCATCTAGGGAGAAAGTTATGGCCGAACAAGAACGCCAGCCCGGATTTTTGAAGCTAATTTGGCGGGGGATCAGAGAATTATTCGATCAATTCTTGATGATCTTAGATTTGCCAACCACCTCCAAGGCCACCGATCCACGCTTGCGCCGTTTACGCCGAATTTATTACAGCGACCCTCAAATTAACACCAGCTATCGGCAGGTGCGGGATATTTTGCGTGGGCATGTCCATAAAAAGAATTATGATTATTATGACCGGATGCTTTCAACCGAACGATTGGTACTACGCGCCACTCGCAACATCCGCGGCAGCACCAGTTATGATATTTTGAGCCAGACCCAACAACTCAGTGCCAAAATTGTTGCCCTTGTGGAACAATTAGAGGATATTGACGAAATCGCCACCCTGTACAAAAATCCTGACTCGGATGAAGCTAAGACTATGGTCGAATCACGTCAATGGTTGGTCAGTCGAATTGAAGAGGCGCTGAAATTGCAAGCCAGCATCCCGGCTAAGGTAGTTAGCTTTAATACCAGCAAGACCCGCCGCAAACTTGACCAATTGGGTGAAAGTATTGACCGTCTAATGCTGCAATTAGACGATATTTTAGAAAGCTACGACGAAATAGACGCTTATCATCAAATCCCCTCGCTCGAAGACCTAGAGGGCATCACCGACGAAACTGAGGAAACGCATGATCGAAGCAGTCATCTTTGATATGGATGGGGTGCTGATTGAATCCGAACCTTTTTGGCAAGAAGCCGAAATCACCGTACTTGCCAAAGTGGGGCTGCACCTTACCGAACAAGACTGCACTCAAACAATGGGCCTGCGGCTAGATGAAGTCGTAGAATATTGGTATCGCTACCAACCGTGGAATCATTATTCCAAGCAAGAGATTGACCACGCCATCAAAACCCGTTATTTAGAACTGGTGCGGGAACGTGGCGCGGCTAAAACGGGTGCTTTGGAATTACTAGCGCGTTTGCAGGACCAGCATATTCCCATGGCAATTGCCTCATCTTCCTATATGGAATTAATCGAAGGCGTGGTTGAGCGTTTGCAAATTAGGCCATATCTTAAAGTGTTGTGTTCTGCCGAACATGAACCCTATGGCAAACCAAATCCATCGGTCTATTTGCGTGCAGCGGAAAATTTGGGGGTGTCGCGCCTCCACTGTCTCGTATTTGAAGACTCATTTCGTGGTCTCCTAGCCGCCAAAGCCGCCGAAATGAAATGTGTCTGTGTACCCGATCCATCACTCGTGGGCGATCCTCGCCTGAGTATTGCAGATAAGGTAATCCCCACATTGGCCCATTTTGATGAGGCACTGTGGTCTGAATTAAATGCGTGAAAATCAAAAGGAATAACTCTATGACCGATACACAATCTATTGTCGCGGCAATTAAGGCTGAGGTCGAAAAAAACCGCGCTGTCATCGTCCAATTTATGCGTGACCTTTGTGCCATCCCCAGCATGGAAAGCCAAATTAAAGATGTGGGTGAACGCTGCGCTGCTGAAATGCGCAAACTCGGTTTCGAGCGCATCTGGTTCGACAAAATGGGCAATATCGTTGGGCAGATTGGTAATGGCCCTAAAAAACTGCTCTATGACAGCCATATTGACACGGTAAGCGTGGGTGATCCCGCTGAATGGCAATGGGATCCGTTCGAGGGCAAGGTCGAAAATGGCATCCTCTATGCACGTGGGGCGTGTGACGAAAAAGGCAGCACCCCCGGCATGATTTATGGTCTTGCCATTGCCCATAAATTAGGTTTACTCGAAGGCTTCACCGCCTATTATTTTGGCAATATGGAAGAATGGAACGACGGCAGCGCCCCCCATGCTTTTGTCGAAACCGAGGGTATCAAGCCAGATTTTGTGGTGGTCGGTGAACCCACCAAGATGACGGTCTATCGTGGGCACAAGGGCCGTGTCGAAATGAAAGTCACCGCCAAAGGCAAAAGCGCCCATGCTGCCAGCAATTTCTTGGGCGACAACGCCATTTATAAGCTACTGCCTGTCATTGCCGCTATCCGTGATATGGAACCGCAGTTAGGCGACCACGACTTTTTGGGACATGGCCGCATCACCGTCACCGATATGGACGTGACCACCCCCAGTATCAATGCTGTGCCCAACGAGGCGATTATCTACATTGACCGCCGCATCACTTGGGGCGAAACCCCCGAGGCCGTAATTGAACAAGTGCGTCAGGTGGTCGGGGATCGTCCCGACATCAAAGTTGATCTGCTGATTTACGAAGAACCCAGTTATACTGGCTTTGTGTTCCCGCTCGAAAAAATCTATCCAGCATGGTTGTTGGATGAATCCAATCCCTTTGTACAAGCCGGGGTCAAAACCTCGAAGGCCCTCTGGGGTGGCGAACCCAAAACAGGCAAATGGGATTTCTCGACCAATGGAACCTATTGGTGCGGTAAAGCAGGCATTCCTAGCATCGGCTTTGGGCCGGGTGATGAAATCCATGCCCATACCGTTCTCGATCAAGTTTCCTTGGATGACGTAGTCCGGGCCACCGAATTTTAT
The DNA here is from genome assembly GCA_016234595.1 of Chloroflexota bacterium. Taxonomy (GTDB): domain Bacteria; phylum Chloroflexota; class Anaerolineae; order Aggregatilineales; family J027; genus CFX10. The sequence continues at coordinate 162,599 of JACRBG010000029.1, forward strand.
GCCCTGCTGCCCGGCATGATGTAATGACAAACTAAGCTTGCTGTTGGGTGGATGAAAGGAACCAATGATGCCATATAACACTTTTACCCATGCCCTTGTCCGTGTTCCCACAGTGAACATGGGTGATGGCATGACCACTCAACAGCTTGGTGTCCCGGATTTTGATTTAGTCTTAACTCAACATGCAGCCTATTGTGAAGCCCTGCGGTGGTGTGGCCTTAAAGTCGCCACTCTCTCTGGTGATGAAGCCTATCCCGATGCCTGTTTTGTGGAAGATACGGCTGTCATTTATCATGATTTAGTGGTCATCACCCAGCCGGGGGCACGCTCCCGACGCGGCGAAACCACCGCCATCCAACAAGCCTTCAAGCATCGCCCTCTTGTGCAATTGCACGGCGACGAATATCTAGAGGGTGGTGATGTCTTGTTTTGCGCCGACCGTGTTCTGATAGGTCTTTCAGAGCGCACCAATCGCCAAGGGGCCACCCGTCTAAAAAATGCGTTGCAGGATTATGATGCCGCATTGCAGGTAGATTTTGTGCCTGTCGGCGGGGTGCTGCACCTTAAAACGGGTATCACCGAACTAGCTCCCGGTGTCATCATCCAATCTCCCGATTTTGTGACCGATTACACCTTCGATTTCGCCGATGTCTATGTCATCCCAGCAGCCGAAAAAAACGGCGGGCATGTTTTACCCATCAATGATGCTGTCCTCATCCATGCTGGCAATCCACGAGTGCGCGATTTAGCCCATCGCTATTACCTGCGTGTCCTCGAAATCCCCATGAGCGAATTTGAAAAAATGGATGGGGGTGTCACCTGCCTTTCATTGCGTTATGCCTTTTCGGGTGCTTGATCTATAAGAAGCCTTTGGCTAGGCCGATGTTGACCAAAACCCGTTAGGACTCCTTCCAAAACGGGTCGCATTCGGGCCACTCGTTTCAAGCGAATCATGGCATCCCACATCGGTTCAAATTTTTTCCATCCACCAGCATATGCCACATGCCGCATTTTGGCCGTCAGGGTATCTTTAGTCGAGGCTCCCTTAAAAATTGCTGACCAGCGATAAAACTCCTCATAGACTCGCCAGTAACCCGCTTCTAGTGCTTCGGGCCTGATTTTGGCAGGCCGATAGACCACATGGCGTGTATCGTACAAATCCCACTTGCCATGCAGAAGCCGATTTTGGGCCACCATTCGTTCATATAAGACCGTCCCCGGATAAGGTGTCAAAATATGGAACGTTGCTGTTTCAATACCCTGTGTAATCGCCCATTCCACAGTGCGGTCAAACACCGTTTCATCATCGGCATCCATCCCAAAAACAAAACTGCCATTAACCATCACACCCAAATCATGCAACCGTCGAATCGCTGCTGTGTAATCCCGATTGAGATTTTGTTTTTTGTTTTGTTCTAGCAAACTATTTGGATTAAGCGTCTCAAAGCCGACAAATAGACTCCGCAAACCCGCGGCCACCGCTTTTTCCAATAAGTGCGGTTTCAAAATAGATTGCACCGTCCCCGCCGCTTGCCATAGCCGCCCCATACCCCGCATCCCCTCAAACAGTGCGGATGCAAAATGGGCATTTCCTAGCAAATGGTCATCCAAAAAGTAGAGATGACGCCCCGGCAGTCGTTCAATTTCGGCCAGCGCATCATCCACCGTTTGTGTATAAAAGCCTTTGCCGCCCTGAAAAAAGGCTTCCTTATAACAAAAATCACAGCTATGGGGGCAACCACGTGAAACAACTATGGAATTGGGGACAAGATAGAGATGGCGTTTGATCAAATCACGGCGAATGGGCGGCAACCCAATCAGCGTGCGGATTTTGGATTCATAACGTTTGGCAGGGTGGCCCTTTCGAAAATCCTCTAGAAAAGATGGGAAAGTATCCTCACCGGGGCCAAGAAAAATGCTGTCCGCGTGTTGGGCAGCTTCCTCTGGCAAAGAAGTGACATGCAAGCCCCCTAAAATGACATAGGCCCCTTTCGCTCGATAATGATCGGCAACTTGATAGGCTCGATAGGCCGACGTGATATACACCTGAATAATCACCAACTCGGGCTCATCATCAAGCTTAAGCACTTCGACATGCTCGTCTTGCAGATCTATTTCATCATCTTCGTTTAAATAGGCCGCAAGGGTCGCTAAACCCAATGGCGGGAACAGCGAATATTTAATGGGTCTAAAAAACGGGCTTTTGGCTTCGGTTAGGGCAGGTAAGATCATTTTGACTTTCATCAGTGTCCCTCCTTATATTTCAAAACCACTATACTGAAAATAGTGAGTGCATTCGACAGCTTAAGTGCGAGATTTACCGCACTCAGGTGCTTGCCGCTTGAGGGAAGGGTGTGTTAGTGTACAAGTATGATAAAAATGCTCTTGGTGGAAGATAATTTACGCCTGCAAGATGGCCTCAAGTTGGGTTTCGAGGCTACCGGTGAAGCCCAAGTGATGGCGGCTTTGACGACAGGTGAAGCCGCAGTGGATTATTGTTTTAACCACGAACCACCGGAAGTCATTTTGATGGATGTAGCGCTGGCTGGGTCAATGAATGGCATCGCCGCTGCCGTCGCTATCCGCCGCGAATTTCCCCGCCTACCCATTGTGTTTTACTCCATCCAAGATGACGATGCCTATTATCGCGCCTTTCTCCATGCCCGCATTCTCAGTCACTATGCCTATGTACGGAAATCCAATTACCTCCTGCCTGAAATGATTCTGCCATTGCTCAAAGATGCCATGGCGGGGCGGAGTTTTGTGGATGCCGAAATCGAATCGCGTGTGCAACAAGTCCGCCACCGCGACGAGCATTCTCCGATGGATTGGTTGGAACCGAATGAGCAGCAAGTGGCCCAGATGATTGCTGCGGGCATGACCAACGAGCAAATCGCGGCTCGTTTAGGTTTTCGGGATAAACGCACCATCAGCCGGATTAATGGGCAAATTTATACGGCATGGGGACTCGACAGCACAACCACCGATGAAAAAGTCGCCCGCACTCGTGCCGTGTTAATTGTCCATACCGGGCAATTGATTGGGTGGGATACTGACGGCAACGCTTTTGTGGTCAATGAGCGAGGTGAACAGGTGTCGTGGCAACCCTTCTGATTTTTGGCATCGCCTTGGTGTTAATCTTTTCCATTGGCCTATCCATTTTTAATGTGGCGCTATTGCTCTGGTTGGGATTAACCATCTTTTTATCGGCAGAACGACGCAGCGAAGGCCTTTATCTAATTTTGGCGGGGATGCTGCTCGGCGCTTTATTTTTCACCAGCCATGCCATTATTCTGACCAGTCAGTTTACCCCTAGTCTTGAAACATACCTAAACACTTGGTGGTATGCAGGCTGGCTTCCTGTCGTCAGCATTCCTATGCTGTGGTATCTGGTAATTCTATGGTATACAGGCTGGCCCAAACGTCATCGCGTCCCAACGGTGATATTGGGGCTGTTCAGTTTAGCCCTGTTGATTCTGCTGCTCATGGCGAAACCCCTCCCCTCCTACACCGAAGTGATTATCCTCAACTTACAGCACGCGGATTTATTAGAGGGTATTCCGTTGATGTTTGTGTTCTACCCGCCCTACATCCTCACCTGCATCATCCTGCCGTTTGATGCCTTGCTTCACCCTATGCCCTCGCAACGGATGTTAGGGGATTTAGCCCGCGAACGCTCACGCCCATTCCTGATGGCGGTTTCGATACTGCTGCTGGCCGTAACCATCTTGGTGGCGGGGTTCTTAGTCCTCGTACTCTATGTTGTAGAAGCGAATATCGCTATCATAGACGACCCGTTGACCTCTCCCGGCGTTGTAATTTTAGATTTTGGTCTAACCACTCTTATCTCCATCGCCATTATTTTTCTGGGACGGGCAGTCGTTTCCTATGAAATCTTCACCGGCAAGACGTTGCCCCGACGTGGTCTGATGCGGCATTGGCGTAATGCCATAATCTTAGCTGGCGGCATCGCGGGGTTTATCAGTACGGTGTTGGTAATTCAGCCTCCTCCTTTCTACAGTCTGATGGTCTTGGCTGTGATTAACATGGTGTTTTATGCATTGATTAGCTGGCGTTCCTTTGTCCATCGCGATTATCTTATTTCGCGTTTGCGTCCTTTTGTAAGCAGTCCGAGATCGCTCCAAAATTTGACCGAACCCACTGTCGATGCTCAGGCAAATATTCGGCCCCTGTTCGAAATCGTATGCCGTGACATGCTGGGTACTCGCACCGCCTGCCTTATACCGCTTGGTCGCTTAGCCCCGCTAGTTGGCAAACCGTTGCTCTATCCCCCCACTACCAACATCACCCTACCCAACAACCTTCCATCCTCAGTCGTTGCCGGAAATGGAATGCGCTCCATCAACACCATCAAGGGGTTTGATTGGGCCGTGCCACTGTGGGCCGAACGGGGATTAATCGGGGTACTGCTGCTTGGCCCCAAATCCGATGGCGGTCTGTATGCCCAAGAAGAAATTGACGCGGCCTCTGCCAGTGCCGAGCGCATTATTGATTTACTGGCAGGTGAGGAAATGGGACGGCGGCTGATGGAGTTACAACGCCAGCGCCAGTCGGAAAATCGCCTTAATGACTTGCGTACCCGTCGCATCCTGCATGATGAAATTTTGCCAACGATCCATCTAGCTGCCTTGCAAACCAGTGCCGCCGCCCGCAACCTTCCCAATTTGCAACCCGTTCTACAAACTTTAACTGAAGCACACGGGCAAATTTCGGAGCTAATTCACAGCGCCTTGCAAGCTCCCCCTATCTCTCCCACGGCTCATTTGGTAGATGGCCTGCGTTCCATCATCGAATATGAATTTGCAGGCTTATTTGCCCAAATTCACTGGGAGGTGAAAGGTGAGCCACCCAAACTTAAAGAGGATACCGAAGAAGTTTTGGTTCATGCCGTGCGTGAGGTCGTCCGTAATGCCGCTATTCATGGGCAAGGGACTTCGCCCCGCCAACCTGTCAATCTCGAAATTCGAATCACCTGTACCGACCGTTTGTACATCGAAGTGCAAGATGATGGAGTCGGTCTACACCATCCCCCCAATGACACAACGCAAGGCAGTGGCAACGGTTTAGCCCTGCACAGTACCCTTTTAGCCATTGTGGGCGGTGAACTGGCACTAGAGCCAGTGGCAAGCGGCGGCACTAAGGTCAGCATCATTGTGCCTCTTACAGATACCAAGTAAAATCGGGGCCATGAATCCAATCGCCAGCATCCACGACATTCAACATCTTGTCACACAGGGTTTTACCGACTGGAAGCAATATGGTAATGTAACCGCCCGACGACATGGCGACCTCATGATTCTCAATTACATTGCCCTCGCCCAATACGAAGGCCGTTGGAATTTTTTCGAGCAAGTCAGTCGCGGCCTTATTCTTCACACTCAAACGGGTGAGATCGTAGCGCGTGGCTTTGATAAATTTTTCGGTTGGCTAGAAGGCGGGCGCTATACCGCTGCTCCGCTTGTTGTCGTCACCGAAAAAGTGGATGGCTCACTCGGCTTGCTCTATCGTACCCCTACAGGCTATCGCATCAGCACACGGGGGGATTTGACAAGTCGCCAAGGGGCATGGGCTACCCAATTTTTAAATAGCCATTATGACCTAGCAGGTCTACCCGACGAACTGACTCTCATTTTTGAGATTATCTACCCCGCCAACCGTATCATTGTGAATTATGGGGAACGGCAAGACCTTGTGTTGTTGGCGGCACGGAATCGCTTTACAGGCAACTATCTGCCCTTTACGCCCGATGTCACCCATCTCGCCGCACATTATGGCTTTTCCCTACCCATCACCCATTCCGAATTCAAATCGGTCGAGGATATTCTGAAACATCTGCCAACATTGGATGCTGACCACGAAGGCTATGTGGTTGAATTTGCTGATGACAGTCGCTTCAAGTTCAAAGGGGCACGCTATCTGGAACTGCATAAACTAGTCTTTGGGCTAAGTTTCAAAAACACGCTTGAGGCCGTGCAAAACGGCACTGTTCAAGCTATTTTGGATGCAGTCCCCGATGAGTTTTTAAGCGAGGTCAAAACATGGATTTCCGAAATTGAGGGTGTGTTGACGCGTACCCAAGTTAAGGTGCAGGCCGCTTTTGATGCCGCCCCCAAAGACACCCGCAAAGAATTTGCCTTGTGGGTGCAGGCCAATCAGCGCGACATCGCTGCCTATCTATTTGCCATGTTCGATGGTCGTCCTATCGAGCCACTGATTTATCGTTATCACTCATGGGGTCACACAGATGAAGTCGAAAATGAGGCGACCTAGTCCATTTCCTAATGGGGGCCCTACCATACTTTTCTTTCCCTAAAGGTCACATCTGGCGCGTTTTATATAATCCACACCCATAAATCCGTTACGATAGTAACGCTTTCAAATCCGGCGCATATAAATGTAGATAATGGAACGCATATTCTATGGGGATTTCGCCCTAACCGCGCGATGGGTCTTATAGCGGATTTCAGGTAGAGTGAGCTATTATGAAAGGAAAACAGGGCTAGGGAAAGTCGGGACTCGATGGGTGGGTATTCGCTGGATTTGCGGGAACGGGTGATCAGGGCATGGGAAAGTGGTAAGACGCAGCAGTGGA
>JACRBG010000031.1 GCA_016234595.1 Chloroflexota bacterium
AAGACAAACTCAAATCGGGTTCTTTTTCTGAACTAGCCATGCTTGCCATGCCCAATGGCGCGAAGGAGGCCTGACTCAACCCCAGCATCTGGGGATTTTTATTCCGGCGTTTTTGAGGACTTTTCTTTTGGCATTGACAATATCTATCATCCCACCACCGTGACTGCTGCTCAGACCGTTTTTGAAGCGCATCAGGCGATCTACAATCATGAGCGACCTAACCAAGCCCATGCTTGTGGTAACCAACCCCCTTACGTGGCCTTCCCGCGACTGCCCATTCTGCCGACTCTCCCTGACACGGTTGATCCGGATCGCTGGTTGCTAACCTACCACCAGCACCTCTTCAAACGCCGGGTCCGCAGCAATGGCACCGTGAGTGTCGATAAACACCATTACTACATTGGACGGGCCTTGATGGGTCGCTATATCTTGTTACGCTTGGATGCCCATCAGCAAGTCTTGGAGGTACTCCTCCAGGGTCAGCTTCTCAAGCAACTTCCTATCAAGGGTCTGGTAGGCCAGCCGCTGACCTTTGATGTTTACTTAAAGCGCATGATGCAGGAGGCTGAGGCCGAATGGCGTCGCTACCAACACACCCTAAGCCTGCGCACCGGTTGAGGGCGCCGATGTGGGCGATAGTTGGGTGGCGCCGATGACACCGATAAACACAAGGAGTGTCAGATTAAGTCTCGTCTAATTCAAATGAACATCGCATTGGTCTCAAGCCCATACTACGGCATGTCTGGGCCAAAGTAAGTCAGCGACCGTGCCTCCCGGTGCAACACCGCTATGAATGGCTGTATGTCTACGGTTTTGTTCACCCCTCGTCAGGCCGTTCTTTTTGGCTGTTGATGCCCACCGTTTCAATCCCGGCTTTCTCCGTAGCTTTGCACGCTTTTGCCACCTTCGCTCAGGCGGGTGAAACCACCGACCTTCGCCTTTTGGTGGATCGGGCCGGCTGACATACCAGCCCAAAGGTCGAGTTGCCCAAAGCCTTACTCTTGTGGTTTCTGCCACCCTACTCGCCTGAACTTCAGCCCGCCGAGCATCTATGGTCTTTGACCGACCAACCTCTCCTCAATCGTCATTTTGCGAGTCTTGACCAACTCGAGGCCGTGCAAGGCGAGCGTTGCAATTGGCTCCAAGACCATCCTGAACTCGTTCGTTCTGCCACCTGTTTTCATTGGTGGCCTGCCTATGCTTAAACGCCTACTATTTACCCGAATTTGATATTAACACCAGTGTTTGCACCAGCTTGTCCACTCCCATTTTCCCCTGTCGTTCCACACTGTGCGCCAGCCCTTCGGCTACCACCACCCATTCCGACAAAATGGCCTGCCAATTCTTCCCGATGGCTTTATACTGATACTCAGACATGGTTAGCTCCTTTCAAGTCTTGATTCGACTTCGAGTTTAACCATGTCTCTCAATTAATTCACCCTTAACCGAACGCGCATGGGCACGGCGACCCGCCCATTACCCGAATTCCGTATTATTTTGCGCAGACACATTTCGATGGAATCCGAAACATCCCTGTTGATTTCCTGCTAGACTTCTTGTAAAAGGAGAAGCCACGTTATGGAAATCATCAGCCCGCTTGTTAGTGCCATTGATGCCGTTACCCATCCTAACCCTTATCCGTTTTATGCCGAACTGGTTGCGCATCAGCCGCTCTATTTCGATGAAACGCTTCGGTTATGGGTGGCGTCGAGTGCGGAGGCTGTCACCCAAATTATGAATCATCCGGCCTGTCGGGTCCGCCCGATGGGTGAGCCTGTGCCACGTGGGTTGGTTGGTTCAATGGCGGGGGTTATTTTTGAACATCTGGCCCGGATGAACGATGGCCCCAAACATACCAGCCTAAAACATGATGTCACGGCGAGAATTGCGCAGTTAGATGTGATAACTGTCGGTCAAAAATGGGCAAGCGATTTGGGGCGAGGGGTAGGCCATCTCAACCTCAATCTCAATGAATTTGCTTTTGCGTTGCCGGTTTATATCATGGCCGACTTGTTGGGTGTGCCGAGCCAACAAATCCCCGAAACGGTTGGATGGGTACGCGAATTTGCCCGTTGCCTCAATCCGTTGAGCACCCCTGAGCAAGTTGCGATTGGGAAAACGGCGGCAGAAAAATTAATGGGAATGCTTCAGCCTGCGTATGGCGAAATTTGGGCGGCTAATCTCATCGGATTGATGTTTCAGGCCTATGAAGCGACGGCAGGATTGATTGGGAATACGCTGGCCGCGCTGGGGAATGACCCCGATTTATATAATCAGGTGATGTGTAGCCCCGGCCTGCTGCCCCAACTTATCCAAGAGATGGTGCGCTTTGACCCCGCCGTTCAGAATACGCGGCGTTATCTCAGTGAGGATGTAACAGTGGCAGGGCAGGCAATGCAAGCCGGTGATGCCATCCTTGTTGTATTGGCAGCGGCTAATCGTGACCCTGAATTGAACCCAGAGCCCAATCAATTTCAGCTATTTAGGCGAGACCGTCGCACCTTTACCTTTGGGCAGGGCGTTCATAGTTGCCCCGGCGAGATGCTCGCCTATAACATGGCACAGGCGGGGATTGAGCAGATGTTGTGGTTGGGGGTTGGGCAAAATATCCATGTGAAGGCCATTGGTTATCAGCCCTATGTCAATCTGCGTATTCCAATATTGTTATGGGAAAACAACGGGAGGGATTTTTAATGATTGCGGTCATTTTTGAAGTATGGGTAGACGACGAACATAAATCAATTTATCTTGATTTGGCGGCGGAATTACGGCCTTGGTTAGAAACGATGGACGGGTTCATTTCGATTGAGCGATTTGAAAGTCTGTACACCCCCGGCAAGATGCTGTCCCTGTCTTTTTGGCGGGATGAGACAGCGATTGCGGCGTGGCGGCAGCTTGAACCGCATCGGATGGCACAAGCCAAGGGACGGGCCGAGGTCTTTAGCGATTATCGGCTGCGCATCGCAGCGGTGGTGCGCGATTATGGCATGTTTGAACGGGAACAAACACCAACGGATAGCCGGGAGTTCCATGCCTCTTAAATGAAAACGCCCTCACGGGTTGGTGAGAGCGTATGAGAGAGGGGTAGTGAGGAAGGGCGATTATTCGTCGGCAGTAGTCGCTTGGTAGTAGGGACAAGCTTCGGGATTATGCAGGTGCAGTTGCATGTGATCCATCCATCCCCACCAATTTTGGCTTGTTTGCCCGTTTTGGTAACTTTGGTACATGGGGCAGTCTTCGGGGTTATCCATTTGACCCATGTGGCCGTGATGACCTGTGCCGTTCATCATGCCCATCCCATTACCATACATCATCCCGTTGCCGCCGTTCATCATGCCATTACAAGGCATTGGAGTGCCGTTGCCTGTTCCCGGCCCTTGGGCGGAGACTGACCAAACGCTGAGAGCGAGTGCCGCGATAAGGACGGTCATGATAATGATTAGGACGGGTACATTACGTTTGTTAAACATGGTGGGTTCTCCTGTTATTTAAAATCGTTCATCAAAGCGAGATATTCCTCGCGTGAGATTTCGCCTTTGGCATAACGTTCTTGGACGATGCGATGTGGGTCAAAATTGTTAACTGTATAATGTGGCGGAGCGCTGTTGCGATTGAAGAGTGAGGCAAGGCCACCGATGACCAAGCCAAAAATCAAAATCCAAAACACTATCATCAACCAGCCGCCTGCAAATCCAAAACCCCAATCACCGTGCATCGTAGTCGTTTGCTCCTTGAACTTACAGCCTAAAGGATGCCACCCGCGTGTGAAGTTGCTGTGTTGGGATTATGAAGATTTGGTAAAGTTTTTAAGCGAGGGGAAGGGTGAAATAGAAGATGCTGCCCATGCCGAGGCCAGCACTTTCAGCCCAAAGCGTGCCACCCTGACTTTCAATCAGATGGCGGGCAATGGTCAAGCCGATGCCGCTGCCACCGCTGGTACGGGAACGCGATTTGTCCACACGATAGAACCGTTGGAAAATTTTGGTCAAATCGGCTTCGGTCAAACCAACACCGGAATCGCGGATGGCAAAACGGATGCTCTGGTCAATAGGTTGGGCGGAGGCTTCGACGTGACCACCGGACGGGGTATATTGCAAAGCGTTGCCCAATAAATTAATCAAGACTTGGCCCGTGCGCTCAAGGTCGGCGCGGACAGGAGGCAAGGTGGGGGGAATATTGATAGATAGGCTGATATCTTTGTCGGCAAATTGAGGGGCAAGGCGATCCGTAGCAAATTTGACGAGCTCGGCGGGAGTATGGGCGAGGCGATTGAAGGTGATTTGACCCCCCTCCACACGGGAAAGTTCCTGTAAATCTTGCACTAGCCGTCGCAAGCGGTCGGCCTCTTGATGGACAAGGTGGAAAGTGGCAGGGTTGGCTTCAATCACGCCATCTTCCAAACCCTCCATCATGCCCATGATGGTGGTGAGGGGTGTTTTGAGTTCGTGGGCGACATCGGCGGTTAATTGTTGGCGCATGGCTTCGGTTTGCTGTAAGGACTCGGCCATCTGGTTAAAACTGTGTAGAAGATCGCCGATTTCATCCCGCTGCTGAATGGGGAGGCGTTCTTCATAGTGCCCATTGGCGATGCGCTGGCTGGCGGAGACCATTACTTTGATAGGGCGGGTAATGCGCCATGTCACAAACGTGCTGATGACAAGTGAGGCGACAATTGCGGCGGCCCCTGCCCACAAGAGCGATTCGTTGAGGGCGTCACGAAAACGCTGGTTGATTTCGGCCTCGGTAGGCGGGCCATAACCACTGCCATTGCCCATCATGCCACGTCCTTGACCATGTTCGGTTTCGCCCTCGTCATCCATCATCATTTCCATGCGATGGGCAAAATTGCGCGGGGCGACAAAGGTGGTCGAGACCGAGATGACCAACAAGCCAATCATGACGACAGCCAGATAGGACAGCAGGATTTTGGTTCGCAAGCGCATGGCGACTACTTATCCTCAAATTTATAGCCGACGCCACGCACCGTTAAGATATAGCGGGGATTGCTGGGGTCGGGTTCGAGCTTCTGGCGTAGGTGCCCAATATGGACATCCACCACACGGTCTTCGCCAAAATAATCGTAGCCCCAGATACGCTCCAAAAGCTGTTGGCGACTGATGACCATGCCCGAATAGGAGGCAAGGGCGTGCAACAGTTTAAATTCAAGGGTGGTCAACTCAATTGGACTGTCATCGCGCCAGACTTCATAGCGGCGGGGGTCAATGCGGAGGTGGGGGAAACTTAAAGTGGCATTTTCATCAGTTTCGCCCCGACCACGCCGTAAAATGGCTTTGACACGGGCGACGAGTTCGCGCGGGCTAAAGGGTTTGGTCAGGTAATCATCCGCGCCAACAGTTAGGCCAACGACACGATCCACTTCCTCGGATTTAGCGGTTAACATCAGCACATAGACATCGGATTCGCGGCGGATTTGCTGTAAGACATCAAGACCGTTGAGACCGGGCAGCATGACATCCAGAATGACCAAGTCAGGTTTGTAGCGGCGGAAAGCGGCTAACCCACCGGGGCCATCTTGCGCTAATTCGACGGTGTAGCCCTCGGCGATTAAATAGGCCTCGACTACCCGCAAGATGGATTCTTCATCATCTATGGCTAAAATTGTGGTCATCCCAATACCCTTTCATTGCTTATCTATCTCTAGGGTAGCAAGAAAAGCAAGTGGCGGGTTAGGCCAGATAGCCTAGAATGACATGCTAACTCGCCCAATATCAAGCCCGATCTCAGAAGGCCGCGTCTTCCAATTCGGCGGGATAATATTCATCCACGTTGGCAGGGCTGACAAAAAAATGCTCGGTGTAGGTGGCAAGGGGGGCTTCGTTACCTTCTAGAATATCGAGGGCCAAACGGGTGAGGGCAGGGCCGTAATCTTCGGGACGGAAGGCGGTTGAACCGATGATACTGGATTGGGCTTTACGCATCTCCGCTCGGATACGCCGATCAGCGCCTTGCCCAACGATCAATAAATTACCTTCACAGCCAATGTCGCTGGCAACCCGTAACGTGCCAATGGCGGCGTCGTCGTTGAAACAAATGACGGCACAGCGTGATCCAGAGGGCAAACCGCGCAGGGTTTTGTCCATAACGGGGTAGAGGCCTTCGCTGGTATTGTCGGAATCCACCCAAATGATTTTTTCCGGTGCAAGGATGTCGGAAATATTGAGGGCGGTTTGCACACCATCGAGTTGTCCCTTAATCCGTAAGGCTGGGAGTTGACCCGCGCGTTTTTGCTCGACGGCAATGAGAAAATCGAATTGACCTTGCCAGCGTGTTTGAATGGCTTTGGCAAGCTCGACCCCGGCAATTTGCCCCGCCACATAATTATTGACGCCAAAATAGCGTGCGCCGACCATTGGAATATCTACCGCGATCATAGGGATACGGGCCTGCTGGAATTTGTGAGCAATGAGATTGCCGATGCTTTCGTCAATTTGATATTCAATGACCAGATCGAGGTCTTGGGCCAAAAGTTCATCCGCTACATGCAAGGCGATTTGGGGATCGAGTTGATTGTCGGCCACGATCAATTCAATTTGTTTAGTGGCTTCGGCGGCTTTCTCAAGACTGCGGCGCACATCCCGACTAAAAGGCGTGTTTTCAGTTAAATTGGCAAACCCAACCCGAAAATAACGCCGTTCGCCATTGGTGGACATATAGGAACGGGTGGTTTGTTCGCTGCAAATGACCACATGGGTGTTGGTCGAACGCACATATTCGATGGTCTCGCGGCTGATTTTTTCATCGGTGATGAAATAGTGCATGTCTTCGAGTGAAGCAAAGCGCGTGAGGCTGACTTGACCGATTTTACTGGAATCGAGCAAGGCGATGCGTTTTTGGGCAGCTTGCAGCATGAGGGTTTTCATTTTGGCTTCTTGCAAATCCATTTCGAAGAAGCCCATTTCGGTTGTAAAGCCGCTGCAAGAGACAAAGGCAGTTTGGATGCGATAGTCTTGGAGCAACTGCTCACTGATGGACCCCGTGATGGAATTGCCGTTCGGTCGTAAGATGCCACCCAAGATGATGATGGTATTAGAAGGTTCTTTGGCAAGGAGGCGGGCGACATCAATGCCATTAGTAAAAACGGTAAGGTTACGACGGTCAGCTAAAAAGGGGGCGATATGCAGGACGGTTGAACTGGCATCGAACATAATTACGTCGCCGTCTTCGATCATGCCAGCGGCCCAACGCGCAATCCATTCTTTTTCCGAAGCGTTTTCGAGGGCTTTTTGGGCCAGATAGGAGGAGATTTGATTGGAAGGGGCGTGGCCCACTTTGGCAACCGCGCCACCCCGAATCCGCACTAATTGGCCTTGTTCGCCCAATTCCTCGAGGTCATTGCGGATGGTGCTTTCGGAAACGTTGAGGTATTCGGCGAGTTGAGCCACCCGCACACTCGAATATTCTTGCACCAACCGCAAAATGGTTTGATGACGTTCATAGGCGCTTGCTGATTTTTCCATTCAAACTAACCCGTCTAATTGATCTACTTTCTTTAAGTATACCGAGTTTTCGAGATTCGAGACCAATATATTCTCGATTATTCTCGATTTTTACGGAAAATTCTCGAAATGGTTGCAATTTTCGCGAATCACTATTAGAATAAATTTCAAGTTTAGGGGAAAAATATTTTAGGTTATTACCAAATGACTGCTGATCCTTTATTAGAGATTCGCAATGTCTCCAAGCAGTTTGGCGCAACTAAGGCGCTAGATTCCGTCTCATTGACCCTGTATCCGGGCGAAGTTCATGCCCTGCTGGGGGAAAATGGGGCTGGAAAATCTACACTGATTAAAATTATGACGGGCATCCATCAGCCCGACAGCGGCGAAATTTTGCTGCAAGGCCATCCGATTTCGCTGCATAATTCGGCCCAAGCCCAAAAACACGGGATCGCCGCGATTTATCAAGAACCCCTTGTTTTCCCTGATCTCAACATTGCCGAAAACATTTTCATCAGCCACCAACGACGCAATCCATTAGTCCGCTGGGGCAAACTCTACCGCGACGCTGAAAAGGTGTTGGCTCAACTGGGCGTGGCACTAGATGTTCGCGCCTTGGCACGTGGATTGCCTTTGGCAGCGCAACAGACGGTTGAGATTGCGAAGGCGATTTCGATGGATGTGCGGGTGTTGATTATGGACGAACCCACCGCCTCACTTTCGATTCATGAAGTGAAGCAATTGTTTGCCCTTGTGCGCAATTTACGCAAGGCAGGCGTGGCGATTTTGTTCATTAGCCATCGCATGGACGAGGTGTTTGAAATCGCCGACCGGGTGACGGTGTTCCGCGATGGACAGTTTGTTTCAATGGCCCCAGTCGCTGAGGTGACACCTGAACGCGCTATTCGCGATATGGTGGGGCGTGAGATTGGCGATATTTTTGTTAAGGAACCGAGTCCGCGCGGCGATGTAATTCTCTCGGTCAAAGCGTTAAGCCGCGAACCCCGTTTTCGTAATATCAATTTTGAACTGCACGCAGGTGAAGTTTTGGGCCTAGCGGGTTTGGTGGGGGCAGGGCGCACCGATGTCGCGCTGGCGTTGTTTGGGATTGCCCCAGCCCATCATGGACATATTGAATATCTAGGCAAAGAAGTTCATATCCATTCCCCCAAACAAGCCACCCAGATGGGCATGGTGTATGTGCCAGAAGATCGGCGTCAACATGGGTTGGTGCTGCCGATGTCGCTGATGGCAAATATCTCGCTGCCCAGCGTCAAAAATTATCGTAATCAATTTGGCATGGTACAACACCACAAGGAAGCGGCGACGGCGGAACATTATCGCCAACAACTCTCGATTCGCACCTCATCCCTATCTATGCCTGCTGGCAAATTATCGGGGGGCAATCAACAAAAAGTGGTGTTGAGTAAGTGGCTTAATACCAAGCCGCGCTTGCTGATTTTGGACGAGCCGACACGCGGGATTGATGTGGGGGCGAAACAAGAGGTGCACCGCTTAATTAATGATCTGGCCCAACAGGGGCTGGCGATTTTGATGATTTCGTCGGATCTGCCAGAGGTACTGGCGATGAGTGACCGCGTTTTGGTGATGCGTGAGGGCCAACAGATGGGCATTTTTGAGCGGCATGAGGCCACGCAGGAAACCATTATGGCGGCGGCGATTGGTCAGAGCGTCGAGAAACCAGTGGAAAGAGCAGCGGAATATGCGTAGGGTGCGACGATTAGTGCCATTACAACGGCTGCGCGAACTCAGCCTTGTGCTTATTTTAATTATTGTGATTGTGATTTTTGGGAACCAGATTGACAATTATTACACGCCCCGCACATTTAACCGGATTTCCTCAACCGTCGCACTGATTACTTTAGTAGCCGTCGGGCAGACCTTGGTACTGCTGACACGCAATGTGGACTTGTCGGTGGGGTCAATGGTTGGATTTACAGCCTATTATCTGGGGCGACATTTAAGCAAAACAGAAGATATGTCGCCGATGGTGCTGGCTGCGATGGCAATGGGTATTGGCGGCGCGATGGGCTTAATCAATGGTTTATTGGTGGCCTATGGGCGGATCCCGGCGATTGTGGTGACATTGGGCACGATGGCGATTTATCGGGGGGCGCTGGTGAGATATTCCGATTCAAAATCGGTGGCGACGCGCGAACTGCCCCCATGGATTAAAGACCTACCTCAAGAGACCCTCTATAAATTTGGGGAATATGAACTGCGGGCGTTGCCGGGTATCGCGCTGGGAGCGGTCATCATTTTCTTCTTCATTCTGCTCTATAGCTCGTTTGGACGGCGACTGTACGCGATTGGGTCGAGCCCAGAAGCGGCTCATCTGGCGGGGATTCATGCGCCCCGGATGGTGACATTGGCGTTTACACTATGTGGGGCATTGTCGGGGTTGGGTGGCATGGTCTATCTGGCACGCTTCGGCACGATTACCGTTGAGGCTGGACGCGGCTTGGAATTGCAGGTGGTCGCGGCGGCAGTAGTAGGAGGCGTCAGCATTACGGGCGGTTCCGGTACGGTTTTGGGCGCAATGCTAGGGGCCATTTTGATTGGCACACTTGAGCAAAGCCTGATTCGTATGCAGATCAATGAATTTTGGAAAGATGCTGTGATGGGCTTGTGCATCATTGTTGCGGTGTCGGTGGATCGTATTCTCATTAACCAATTGACGCCGTGGTGGTCACGGACGGAACTTCAACGGATGCCGGAGGAACCCCATGCAGAGGTCTAAGCTATGGGCAAGGCTGAAAAGCTGGGAAGCCCTTCTGTTTATCATTTTATGTGTGGTGATTTTTGTCAATTTGCGTCTATCCAGCCATTATCTCGACCTTAATAACCTTGCCAATATTTTTCATCTCTCGATTGAAAAGTCGTTGATGGTGCTAATTATGGCGTTTGTGATTATCAACGGCGAAATTGACCTTTCAGTGGCCTCGATTATGGCGCTGGGCGCGACGGTCTTGGCCGAACGCTATGAGGCAGGGTGGTCAATTGCGGCAGGTTTGGCACTGGCTCTCTTGGTAGGGCTGGGGTGCGGACTGCTGAATGGTCTATTTGTGGCTTATATGGGTATCCCTTCACTCATTGTCACGCTGGCGGGCCAGATTGGGTATCGTGGGGCTGCCCGCATTATATTAGAAGATCGCTCGGTGGGTGATTTCCCTAAGTGGTTCACATCATTGGGGCAAGACGGCTTTATTGGGCCGTTCCCTATCACTAGCTTTCTGTTTTTGGCCCTCTTTATTTTGGGCTTGGTCGTGTTGCAGTACAGCGTATTTGGGCGCTATGTCTATGCGATTGGCAACAATCGGGCGGCGGCGGAATATGCAGGGATTAATGCTAAACAGGTCAAGGTGACGCTGTTTATGCTGTCGGGGCTGATTGCGGCACTGGCAGGCGCGTGTTATGCGGCACGGCTCGGCAATGTACGGGCGAACGCAGCAGAAGGTTTTGAACTGGACGTTATCACGATTGTGCTGTTGGGCGGGGTTAGCATTTTTGGCGGTACGGGCACCATGCTTGGTGTGGGGCTTTCGCTGCTGGTCGTGCTGAATTTACGCAACGGCATGTCGCTTTCCAATGTTGACGGCAATACCCAGACCAGTGTGGTCGGGTCGCTGTTGATTCTATCGGTGCTTATTCCCAATTGGATGCAAAGACTCCAACGGTTGTTATCCCATTTGTTTGCTAAAAATCCTAAATTATTCAACAGAGGAGGTGCAGCCGAGCCAAAATCGCCTGTTAGTGTTCACCAATAGTGCATAGTGTGTAGGAGAAGCCATAATGAAAATGCGTAAATTACAATTGTTATTGGTTGTTGTTGTGTTGTTGACTCTCTCGGCAGGTTTGGTGCGGGCGCAAGATGACCCCGAACCCATCAAGGCCGAACCCGGCGCTGACCTTGACATGGTGCTGTTGCCCAAAACGCTCGGTAATGCTGTGTTTGATGAAGCCCATGAAGGGGCGATGGAAGCCGACGAAGAACTGGAAAACGAAGGCGACTTGATTTTTAATGCCCCAACCCCTGACAATGCCATCCCCGGCCAAATTGAAATCATTGAAGCCTCAATTACACAAGAAGTTGATGCCATCATGATTTCAGCTAATGACTATGAACAACTGCTGCCCTCGACCCAAAAGGCGATGGATGATGATATCACCGTTGTGACATGGGACTCCCCGGTTGCCCCCGAAGGCGAAGATCTGTTTATTGCACAGGTAGACTTCACCGAAGTTGGCTCCGTCATGGCGAATATGGCGCTAGACATCCTTGGCGAAGAGGGTGGTCAATTTGCGATCCTCTCTGCGACGCCCGATGCCTCCAACCAAAATGCGTGGATTGAAGCCATGAAGGCTCTGTTGGAAGAAGATGACACGTATGCCAACCTTGAACTGGTTGACGTGGTGTATGGCAATGATGACCCCGATGACAGCTATAACGAAGCGTTGGGCTTGGTGGATAGCTACCCTGACCTAGAACTGATTATGGCCCCCACCACCGTTGGTATTGCAGCGGCGGCCAAAGCCATGCAAGACGAAGAACTGTGCGGTGAAATTGCTGTGTCGGGTTTGGGTCTACCTTCTGAAATGCAGGAATTTGTTGAAAATGGCTGCTCCCAAGAATTCGCGCTGTGGAGCTTTAAAGACCTCGGCTATTTGACCTACTATGTTTCCTATCTGCTGGCGACCGACGCCATGGACGCCGAAGAAGGTGTGACATTTGAAGCTGGCCGTATGGGCACTTACACCATTGAAGCCGATCCCAACCGTGAAGGTGGGTTACGTGTTTTGATGGGGCCATTCAGCCTGTATAACGCTGATAACCTTGAAGAATGGGCGGCTGGCGGTGACGAAGGCGCAACCGTCGAAGCAACCGAAGAAGCGAATTAGTTTGTGACACGCCCTTGCCTGTTCTCTAAACAAGGGCAGTTAAGCCCCTCTCTGATCTTTGGAGAGGGGTTTACATCCGGAACATGCCAAATTCACAAAAGGGGCTTGTGATGAAACGGGTTGGTTTTGTTTTAAAAGTACGGCAAGAACTTATTGAAGATTATAAAAGACACCATCAGCAGGTTTGGGACGAAATGCTGGCGGCATTACATGCGACCGGCTGGCACAACTATTCTTTATTTTTGCGTCCGGACGGCTTGTTATTTGGTTATTTTGAGACGCCCGAATCTTTACAAGCGGCACAGGCGGCCATGGCCCAAACCGAGGTCAATGGCCGTTGGCAGCAGATGATGAGTCCCTATTTTGAAATTCCAGAAGGGGCGCACCCCGATCAATTATTTATGGAATTGGAAGAAGTCTTCCATCTGGATTAATCATGATGACACCCAGTGATGCTCAACTTCAACAAGCCTATCAGTTGGCAAAAGAACGCTACGCCGCAATTGGGGTAGATACCGACGTGGCGCTGGCCCAACTCAGCACCATCCCGATTAGTTTGCACTGCTGGCAGGGGGATGATGTGGGTGGGTTTGAAGACCCGAATCGCGGATTAGGTGGCGGCTTGATGGCGACGGGTAATTATCCCGGCAAGGCCCATACTGCCGATGAGCTCCGCAGTGATTTGGATATGGCTTATGGTTTAATCCCCGGTCAACATCGGCTGAATCTGCACGCGATTTATTTGGAAGCACCGCATAAGGTCGAGCGTACTGATATTCGCCCCGAACATTTTGCGGGGTGGGTGGATTGGGCCAAAGCCAATGGGCATGGGCTTGATTTCAACCCGACCTTGTTTTCGCATCCACTGGCTGACGATGGGTTTACCCTGTCACACGCTGACCCCGGCATCCGCCAATTTTGGATTGACCACTGTATCGCTACCCGTCAGATTGGGGCCTATTTTGGGCGTGAATTGGGAACGGCGTGTGTCACCAATATCTGGATACCCGATGGTTATAAGGATACCCCGGCTGACCGATTGGCCCCACGCGAACGGCTAAAAAGTGCGCTGGACGCAATATTGACCGAGAAATTAAATCCCCAACATAACCTCGATGCTGTTGAAAGTAAATTATTTGGTATCGGGTCAGAAAGTTATGTAGTTGGCTCCCACGAATTTTATTTGGGGTATGCCATCACCAACCGTACCTTGCTATGCCTTGATTCCGGGCATTTTCACCCAACCGAAACTATCGCCGACAAGATTTCTTCGACCCTGCTCTATTTGGATGAGTTGCTGTTGCATGTCAGTCGCGGGGTGCGGTGGGACAGTGACCATGTGGTTACTTGGAACGATGAGCTCGGTGCGATTATGCAAGAAATTGTGCGGGGCGACTTTTTGAAGCGGGTGCACATTGGTCTCGACTTTTTTGATGCCAGCATTAATCGCATTGCAGCATGGGTGATTGGTACACGGAACGCACTGCGGGCATTGTTAGCAGCATTGTTGGAACCACGCTTGCTCTTGCGCAGTTATGAGCACGATGGTAATTTTGCAACGCGCTTGGCCTTGATGGAAGAAATCAAAGGGCTGCCGTTTGGCGCGGTGTGGGATTTTTATTGTCACCAACACAATGTCCCGGTCGGGGTGGCGTTTATGGATGACATTGCGGCCTATGAAAAAATGATTTTGGCGCAGCGCAGGTAAAAATCCCCACCCTTGACCCCCTCCTAATTAGAGAGGGGACGAATGAAAAGGGCATGATATGGCGCGGAAAACAGTGCTGGCAGTGGATTTAGGGGCGGAATCGGGCCGTGTGATGGCGGTTCATTTTGACGGAGCGCGGCTTGATCTGGAAGAACTCCATCGTTTTACCAATCCGGTGACGACTGTGCGCGGCACGATGCACTGGGATATTTTGCACCTGTGGCGGAATATTCAGCAGGGGATTGAACACGGCAAAAAACATCAGCCTGTCAGCGTCGGTGTGGATACATGGGCAATTGATTTTGGTTTGCTGGATGGACGGGGCAGCCTAATCGCCAATCCGGTCTGTTACCGTGATAGCCGCACGAATGGCATGATGGAAACCGCTTTTGCCAAAGTCCCACAGCGTGAGATTTTTGAGCAGACGGGCATTCAATTTATGCCAATTAACACGCTGTATCAACTTTTGAGTTTGGTCGAAGCCAAATCACCGCTGTTGGACGTGGCCCAAACTTTTTTGACCATTCCCGACTTGCTGAATTTTTGGTTGACAGGGGTTCAGGTCGGCGAATTTACCAACGCGACCACTACCCAGATGTTGAATCCCCGCACGGGGCAGTGGGCGAGTGATATGCTGAGTCGCTTGGGTATCCCGACCAGAATTTTGCCTGAAATTGTGCCACCGGGGACAAAATTGGGGACATACGATGGGATTCCGGTGATTGCGCCTGCGACTCACGATACTGGGAGTGCGGTAGCGGCTGTCCCTACCCAAAATGCTCACTATGCCTATATCAGCAGCGGCACATGGAGTTTGGTGGGGTTGGAGATTGGGCAGGCCGTCATCACCGATGAAGCGTTTGCCGCCAATGTCACCAATGAGGGCGGGGTGGCGGGAACGTATCGCCTGCTCAAAAATGTGATGGGTTTATGGATTGTTCAACAGTGTCGGGCAACGTGGTTGGCACAAGGTCGGGAATATAGCTACGCCGAACTGGTTGGATTAGCGAAACAAGCCGCACCATTGAGATCAATAGTTGATGTAGATGACGGGCGATTTTTAGCCCCCGGCGACCATCCGCAGCATATTCGAGATTGGTGCGCCGAACATCACCAACCTGTACCAGATTCGATTGGGGCGGTGGTGCGCTGTGTCTTGGAAAGTTTGGCTTTGAAATATCGCGCCATTATTGAACGTTTGCAAGCCATTGCTAGACAGACCGTCGAAGTGATTCATATTGTGGGCGGGGGCACCCAAAACGAGTTACTCAATCAATTTACCGCCGACGCAACAGGGATTCCGGTAGTGACAGGGCCAATTGAAGCCACCGTCTTGGGCAATGCGGTTGTCCAGTTGATGGCACAAGGCGAAATCGGCAGTTTGCAGGAAGCCCGTCAATTATTAGCGACGATGGGCCTGACTAAGCTCTATACACCGCAAAATACAGGTGATTGGCAGCGGTTCGCCTATAAAAATTAGCTAAGGTTAGCCCCTTTCCATGTCTTGGAGAGGGACGTTGAGAGAATAGGATTTACATGAGTTTCACACTTCAACATCCGCGCCAACAATTGGTGCAAATCATTAACCGCATTTATTATGGCGGTTTAACCACCCTCTCTGGCGGCAACCTCTCGATATTGGACGACGAGGGGAATATCTGGATTACACCAGCAGGTATTGATAAAGGCAAGCTATCCCCCGCCGATATGGTGTGTGTGCAACCCGACGGCACCGCCATTGGTTTACATGCCCCTTCATCCGAGTTGCCTTTTCATCGGGCTATTTACAATCAACGGCCAGATGTTCGGGCTGTGGTTCATGCCCATGCACCCGCGCTGGTGGCATTTAGCATTGTGCGGCAAATCCCCGATACCCGTTTGATTCCACAGGCGCGGCGGGTGTGTGGACATGTCGGATATGCGCCGTATGCCTTGCCGGGGAGCGAAATCTTGGGCGCGAACATCGCCGGGACATTTGCACAGGGATTTGATGTCGTGCTGCTGGAAAATCATGGGGTGGCGACATCGGGTAGTAACCTATTGGAGGCTTTTCAGCGCCTCGAAACGCTCGATTTTTGTGCCCGTACCCAACTGTATGCTCAAACATTAGGCGATATTTCGACCCTGACCGATGAAGACATCGCCCTATTTGATCGCCCCGGCGAGTCCCTGCCCGAATTTACGCCAGCCTATCACAGCAGCCATGAGCGCGAACTGCGTCATCAGATGGCTGATTTGGTGGGGCGGGCGTGTGAGCGGCATCTGATGATTAGCACTGAGGGGGTCATGTCGGCGCGGGTCGAAGGTGATACATTTTTGATTACCCCGACGGGCATGGATCGGCGCAGCATTGGATTTGAAGATGTGGTGCTGATCCAAAACGGGCAGCGCGAACAGGGTAAAAATCCGAGTCGGGCTGTCGAATTACATGCCCGCATCTATCAGCGGCATCCAGATGTCCATTGCATCGTAACGGCCCAATCGCCCTATGCGACGGCCTATGCCATTGGCCTGCATCCGTTTGATACGAAGACCATCCCCGAAAGTTATATCTTGCTGCAAGATGTGCCCAAGCTGGCTTATGAGGTGCAGTTTACGAATCGGGACGCCATCGCCGATGCCATTTCAGAACAACACCCGGTGCTGCTGCTGCAAAATGACTGTGTGTTGACGGTAGGCAAAAATATCTTGCAAGCCTTTGACCGTTTAGAGGTAGTGGAATTTACGGCCCGTTCACTGATTTACGCTGTGCCGATTGGCAATGTTGTGCCGATTGGAGACCGTGATATTCAAGCCTTGGAGAAGAAATTTCTACAACGCTAGTCCCCACCCCCATCCCAAGCACTAGGGAGGGGAGAAGAACGACCGAGGCGTGGGGCATTATAGCAATTTTCAAGTAGGTTGACCTATTAGGGGCTAAAGCCGCCTGAAACTAGCTTGAAAGGCGGGTCACTCAACATGAGAACCGCTGTAAATTAAATTGGATGCAACAAAAAGGGAACGTTATGTCTGTCTATCGCCCTGATGAATACCGCTATGTGAATTATCTGTGGGATGATGCCCATGCTGCTACCCTTGACCCGGCTGACCGCCTAATCTATCGCTCCAATATTTTAGGCAGCGACCAGCGCATTACCAATACGGGGGGTGGGAATACGTCTTCCAAAATTATGATGGCTGACCCGTTGAGCGGGGAACAGGTCGAGGTGATGTGGGTCAAGGGATCAGGGGGCGATCTCCGCACCGCTAAACGGGCCAACTTCGCCTCGCTGTATATGTCGAAATTGATGGCGCTGCAAGGCATCTATGGCGTAGCCGAAACTAAAGGGGTCAAGACGCCGATTGAAGATCAAATGGTGGGCATGTATCCCCATACGACCTTTAATCTCAACCCGGCGGCGACTTCGATAGATACACCCCTCCATGCGTTTGTGCCCTATAAACATGTGGATCACACCCACCCCGACGCGGTGATTGCAATTGCGGCGTGTCGGGATGGCAAGGCCTTGACCAAAACCATTTATGGGGATGAGGTCGTGTGGGTGGATTGGCAACGCCCCGGCTTTGATTTGGGTCTGAAATTACAGGCAACCATCGCCCAACACCCCGGCATCAAAGGCATTATTTTGGGCGGGCATGGGTTGATTAATTGGGCCAATGATGACAAGGAATGTTATGAACTGTCGCTGACGCTCATCGAAAAGGCGGCGCGGTATCTGGCGGAGCATGATAAGGGCGAGACAACTTTTGCCGGGGCGAAATATCAGACCCTGTCGGATGAGCGGCGCAAGCAGGTACTGGGCGAAATTTTACCCCAACTGCGCGGATTGGTCTCGCAGAAAAATCGGTTTATCGGCACAATTCAGGCTACCGAGGCCATGCTGCGGTTTGTCAATAGCCACGACGCTACACGATTGGCCGAACTCGGCACGTCCTGCCCCGACCATTTCTTGCGGACGAAGATCAAGCCTTTGTATGTGGATTGGAATCCCCAAAAAGAAGATACGGCTGCCCTGATGCAAAAATTAACGGCAGGGGTTGAGCAGTATCGGCTGGATTATGCGGCCTATTATGAGGCGTGCAAACGGCCCGATTCACCTGCCATGCGTGACCCCAACCCCAGTGTGATTTTGATACCGGGAATTGGTGCGGTGGCATGGGGCAAAAATAAGAGTGAATCACGGGTGACGGCGGAATTTTATAGCAATGCCGTTAATGTGATGCGTGGTGCAGAGGCGGTTAGTCAATATGTTGCCTTGCCCCGCCAAGAAGCCTTTGATATTGAATATTGGTTGTTGGAAGAGGCCAAACTGCGCCGGATGCCACCAGAAGCCACCTTAGCACGGCGGGTGGTT
Organism: Chloroflexota bacterium; assembly: GCA_016234595.1. Lineage (GTDB taxonomy): Bacteria > Chloroflexota > Anaerolineae > Aggregatilineales > J027 > CFX10. The sequence continues at coordinate 18,441 of JACRBG010000031.1, forward strand.
GTGGTGGTTGGGGCAGGCAGTGGCATTGGTAAATCGGTCGCCTATCGCGTTGCCAAGGAAGGGGCGCATGTGGTGTGTGCCGATTTGGATCTGGCCTCGGCGGAAACCACAGCCAACGAATTAACCGCCAAATATGGCATGGGGATTGGAGTGGCAGGTACAGGTATTTCCGGCTGTGGGCCAGCGATTGGGCTTGCAGTGGATATTACCAAACGCGACAGTGTCCGCCAGTTCTATCAGACCATCTTGCAAGCCTATGGCGGCCTCGATGACGTGATTGTCACCGCCGGGGTATTTGTCGCGCCTGATAAAGAGGGACACATCCCCGACGAAAAATGGCGCTTTACGTTCGATGTCAACGTCATGGGGGGCTATATCGCGGCGGATGAGGCATGGTTGTTGTGGAAGGCACAAGGGCTACGGGGTAGCTTGGTGTTGACGACGAGCGTGAATGCCGCTGTCTCCAAAAAAGGCTCGTTGGCCTATGACACCAGCAAAGCCGCCGCGAATCATCTGGTGCGCGAACTGGCGATAGAATTAGCTCCGCTGATTCGGGTTAATGGACTTGCGCCAGCGACAGTGGTCGAAGGCAGTACCATGTTCCCACGGGATCGTGTGATTAGTTCGCTGGTTAAGTACAATATTGCCTATGATGAAAACGAAAGCACCGAGGCGTTGCGCTCCAAGCTCGCCAACTTCTATGCCCAGCGCACCCTAACCAAGCAGGCCATCACGCCCGACGATCAGGCTGAGGTCGCCTATCTGCTGATTAGTCCGGCTTTTGGCAAGACAACGGGCCAGATTTTTAGTGTAGATGGCGGATTGAATGAGGCATTTTTGCGGTAATCGCTTTTAGCGTGACCGAGAGTGATAGGGGCGTGTCGGTGTAAAGTGGGCACGCCCTTTTTATTTTCAATGGCTAGGGGGTAGTCACGGCAGGGCAGGTATTCACCGTGTGCTGAATCACCAGATCATCAGTGGGAACGGTGATCGAGGTATGACCTTCATCATCCATGCAATCCGTTGAAAGCAGAGCATTTTCGGGCGAGGCCGGCGTTACCTCATAAAACTGATAGTGGATTTCTGTCCCCGGCATGAGGCGGGCTTGCAGAGTATAAGCCCCATTTACTAGCGGCAGCAGCATGGGACGTTTGCCAAATCCGGTAAAATCACCCCAAAAGAAAATATGATCGGGTAGACTATCCCCCTGAAGATTAAATTGGAGCATCACGTTCACTGGATATTCATAGGGATATTGGGGAAATTCGATGCTCGGCAAAATTTCATTGTCGTTATTAAAGTCGAAAAAGGTGGCGTTTTCCCAATGTGAGCCTTGGCCCCACAGCGTGTGGCATGAAGTCGAAACCCATGCTGGTTCCCAATAGACAATGCCGAGTCCGCCATTGGCAAAAACGGTCTGGGTGAGGTCAATTAAAAACTGTTTTTGACCCGCGGGGGTGGCAGGGTAGCTTGGGACGATAAAATCTTGGCCGAGGATATTGGAGGCACTTTCGCGAACCCCATCCAGTGTCCAAGGATAGGCGGTCTCGGCAATCATAACTTCTTTGCCAAATTTGTAGCGCAATTGGCTAATCACATTGCCCACGGTGGTGACGGTGTGGGTTGACCAACCGGGGTAATAGGAGATCCCGATGATGTCGAAATCCGTCACACCAGCGTCAGTCGCCGCCAATAACCAACCTTCAACTGATTCAGGCTTGGCGATGTGCAGCATGATCTGGGGAGACTCAGAGGCCTGCGTGCCCGCATCGCGAACGGCTTGAATAGCTTGGTTGAGCAAGAAGGCATTACGATCCCAATCTATTGGATACCCACCTGAATCTTCGGGGCGCAATATTTCGGTGTTAATCTCATTGCCGACCTGCACGATTTCGGGCATGAGACCAAGGGCATCCAACTGCATCAAGGTGTCATAGGTATATTGATAGAGGGCTTGCCCTAATCCATTGAGGTCAGTCATGTTGGCCCATGCCGCCGGAATAGTCTGATGGTTGGGGTCAGCCCATGTGTCAGAATAATGGAAATCTAAGAGGACGTTCAGGCCGAGGGCGTTGGCTCGTTGTAGGGAGCGTACCACGTCGTCAAAATTGCTGTAGTTGGTCCACGTCGGGTTGTTCCACAGCCGAATACGTACGAGGTTAGCACCATAGTCTGCAAAAATTTGATAGGGGTCACGCGGTTCGCCGTTCACCCGATAGGTTGCGCCGCAATCTTCCATCTCGTTGACATAGGACAGATCAACCCCAAAATAGTATTGAGTTGGGCTTGCCGAGCTTGGACGTGATGACCCACCCATCAAGACGAGCAGCAGTAAAATTAATCCAAATCCTTTTTTCATCGTTGTTGCCCCACAATCAATACATCATAAGGTGGCACGATTATGGACGAGGGGGATGGTAAACCTGTCACAGCGTCTTGCCAGCCCTCGCCAATTTCCAGCGGGATAGTTTGGTCGGTGAAATTCATGATAAACGCAAACCGCTGATTGACACTGGATCGTAGCTGGATAGAAAGGCCATCGGGTAGGCGCGTACACAGGGGATTTTCTAGCCCGATGTGCTTGGTTAGGTGGGTGTAGAAATCGGCTAGGAAACGACTTTCGGTGCGGGCGGCAATGTAATAGGCTTGGCCGCTGCCATGTGTATTGGCGGTCAACACAGGATAGCCTGCATAAAATTCGGAATCATAGGTTGCCAACACTTGGGCGTGTTCCGGGTGGACTAACTCGGCATAGTGATAGAATTCATAGACCCCATGTAACTGGAGGGGGTTTTCGGCGGAGGGTACAATTTGCCCAAATTGATGATCGGCCAGCGTGTCAAGTTCCTCAGAATATAGGCCCAAAGTGCGACGCAGAGGCGGGGGATAGCCCTTAAGGAAACAGAGGTCAGATTCGTTGACCAAGCCTGACAGATAGGTTGTGACGAACGTCCCGCCTGCTGTGACGTAGGCTTCAATTCGTTCAGCCAAGCCGGGGGCCAGCATATAGAGCATGGGTGCGATGACTAAGCGATAGCCAGTGAAATCGGCCTCAGTATTGAGGATGTCCACTGCGAGGCCTTGCTGCCAAAAATGACTATAGTGCTGCTGGCAGGTTTCCCGGTAGTTCTTGGCAAGGCTACGTGGGATTTGGGCATGGTTCAACGCCCATTCGTTTTCAAAATCATAAATAATCGCAACAGAAGCTTGCACCGTTGTTGCAGTCAGGGGCGTGAGTTTTTCTAAAAGACGGCCCACGGCTTGCACATCTTGAAAGACGCGCGTATTTTCGGAGGCCAGATGGCTGACCACTGCCCCGTGAAATTTCTCTTCACCCCCGCGACTTTGCCGCCATTGGAAATATTGGACGCTGTTGGCCCCATGGGCGACGGCTTGCAGCGAGGAGAGTTTGTGCATCCCCGGTTTTTTGAGCCGACTTATGCCCTGCCAATTGGTAACACTCGGGGTAGATTCCATTAGCAAAAAGGGGAGGCCCTTTTTATAGGAGCGGTGCAAATCATGATAAAAAGCCGTCCGCATAGCCGTCTGTAGATCGTCGGATTGATGCCAGCGGGGATAACTATCCCAACACGCCACATCAATATGCTTGGCAAAGTGCCAATAATTTAGGCCGACATCCGGCTGCATAAAATTGGTGGTGATGGGAATATCGGGGGTGATTTGGCGCAGGGGGGCGGATTCGGCTAGGAAAAAATCAAGGGCTTGGTCGCTGATAAACCGCTGCCAATCCAACATTAGGCTGTGCATCGAGGGGTCAACAGGTTCAATTTGTGACCAATCGGTATAACGATGGCTCCAAAAAGTTGACCACCATGCCTGATTCAGGCTATCAAGATCACCATAGCGCTGTTGCAGCCATGCCTGAAACCCGTGATAACACAACTCACAATGGCACTGCGTCGCTCCATATTCATTGGAGACATGCCATAACACAAGAGCCGGATGATGTTGATACCGCTCCGCAAGGCGGGTGTTGAGGGCGACGATTTTTTCGCGATAGATGGGTGAAGCATAACAGAAATTTTGGCGACGGCGGTGCGGTTGACGGATACCCAGTTCACTGACACGGCGGGTTTCGGGATATTTTTGCGATAGCCATGCGGGTGGTGCGGCGCTGGGGGTGGCTAAGATCGCACTTAGGCCGTTGGCAGCAAGGCTATCCATCAATTGGTCGAGCCAATCAAAGGTATATTGACCCTCAAGGGGTTCCAGCATGGCCCATGCAAAAATGCCGACACTCATGACATTGGAATGGGTCAACCGCATCAGCCGGAAATCTTCAGCCAGAATATCGGGGCTGTCGAGCCACTGCTCATAGTTGTAATCAGCGCCGTGCCATAATTTCTCAAAAATTTTCATGATATGCCTGACTTAAGGTTAGAGTTTGACTGCACCAGCCGTTAGACCACCAATGATGTACCGTTGGAGCAGCATATAGATACCAAGAATGGGCAAGGCTGCGATGACCGCCCCCGCCGTAAAAACGCCCCAATTTTGGGCATAGTCGGCTGATTGGAATAAATAAAGGCCAACCATCACGGTGAACTTATCCGAGCTCTGCATCAGGACACGCGGCAATACAAAATCGCCGTAGATCGCCATGAAGGTCAGCACCGAAATGGTGATGAGGATGGGTTTGGCAAGGGGCAGGGTGATCATGCGGAAGATTTGGGCATGGGTTGCACCGTCCACCAACGCCGATTCTTCAATTTCGAGCGGAATCGAATCCATATAGCCTTTGACCAAAAAGACATTGATACTGAGTGCACCCGACGCATAAATCAGAATGAGCGAGACGTGCGAATTGAGGCCCAGAATGCCGACATGGTCACCAAACTGCTGCAAGGTAGTATAGATAGCAATGATAGAGAGGGCGGCTGGGAAAATGCTAATAACCAAAATAGCCCGCATCAAGGTTTTGCGCCCAAAAAAGCGAAAGCGTGATAGGCCATAGGCGGAGACGGCGGTGCTGGTGACACTCAGCAGGGTGGATGTGCCCGCTACGATAAATGAATTCCTGAGCCATGTCAGAAAGGGATAGTATTTGTTCTCGAACAAGCCGCGATAGTTGGCGATGCCAGCGTGTTTGGGAATGACCTCGACCGAGACGAGCGAACCCGCTTGGTTAAATGAGGCCGAGACTACCCAGACGACGGGTACAAAAGCGAACACAATCAAAATGGCCGCAATGATGTAGCGGATGATGTAACCGAGCCAACGCCGCTGTTGATAATTCAGCGAAAAATTCGGGCCTTTGAAAGCTGTGGATGATAACTTGGTGGGATGCGATTGAACGTCGGTCATGCGGTTTGATCCTCCAAGACGCGGGTATAGCGGAACTGTCCCCATGTAATTGCGGCGACAAAAAGAAACAGGACAATCGAGATGCTTGCCCCAAGGCCATAATCGGATTGGGCCGAATTAAAGGCGAGGCGGTAGACAAATGAGATCAAAATATCGGTGTGGCCTGCTGGAATGGGCGACCCCGCGATAGGGGGATTGCCTTGATTAAAGATATAGATCAAGTTGAAGTTATTGAAGTTAAAGGCGAATGACGCGACCAGCAGCGGACTGACAATCTTGAGCAGCAGGGGGAGAATGATGTGTGAAAAACGCTGCCATGCGTTGGCTCCATCTACCGACGCTGCATCCAACATATCGGTTGGTATGGCTTGTAACGCGCCGCTGGAGACAATATAGAAATAGGGGTAGGACAACCACATATTAATAATGATGATGGCGATTCGTGTCCATGTAGGGTCGGTTAGCCAGTGGGGGGCTGTGCCAAACAGCGATTCTTGCAGTTTGACCAGCGCGCCGAAATCGGGATTAAGCAAATTGCGCCAGATCAGAATGGACACCAAGGCTGGAATGGGGTAGGGGATAATGAGCAGGGCACGGATAATCTCTTTGCCGGGGAGGGAATCGAACAAGACGGCGATGAATAGGCCGAGCGCGAAACTGCACATCACGCTCAAAATGGCATAAGCAAAGTTCCACGAGATAATACGAAACAGCGGCCCCCGTAAAGCGGCACTAGAGAAAAAGCGATTGAAGTTATCTGTGCCAACCCCAACTCTAAAACCGGGGGGGAGTTCTTGACCTGCCTCCGTGACAAACACCCCTTCTTTGGGATGGTAGACCAAGCCGGTCTCATGGTCGGTCAACGTGTCGTTTTTATCGTCATAGGTATAACGCTGCTGGGTAGTCGCGGCCACACTTAGACTGGTGATACGGATAACGTCAGGGGACACACCAAATGCGAGCTCGCCCAATTGATCAATCATGGCGACGGTATCGCGTTTTTCAAGCCGTTGATAGCCCTGAATGGTGGTGGGGATGCCTTTGTCATCGGCTGGCCCAACCCCCTCTTGATCGAGGCCTGCGGGTTTGGTTGCCGTGTTTAATCCTGTCAGATAGGTGGTGCCGTCTTCGGCTTGCAACCACAGCACATAATCGTCTTGGGCTTCTAAAGAACGATAGGCCGTCCATTTATATTGCTGGCCTGATTCGGGAACATATTGCTGGCGTTCCAAGAAATCAACGGCTTCTTGTTTGGTCAGGATATGCCCATAACCCGCATTGGTGGTGGAAAGATAGAAGGTATACAAAATCGGGTACAACACAAACAGGGTGGTAAAGGCCAGACTGAGGCCTAACCAGCGGTAAGGTTTAAATTGGTCTAATGAAAAGCAGAAAGAAATAATGAGAATGACCACCGCGAGGATACCCGCTAAGGGATAGTTGCCGTCTCCCAAGAGCTGCAAAATGAGCCACATAAGGGCCGCATCAAAAACGCCAACTATCGCTAAACGGAGCATAGTCGAGGGGGTTAGAAATGCTGGAACAACGGAAGACTGTTTATTCATGGAATAACCATCATTCAATAAATTATAAGAGGGCAGGTACCCTCCAAAATTTCAGAGTACCTGCTATAGATTTTATTTTGCTTCTTCGATTTGGGTACGAATTTGTTCAGCCGCTTGTTTAAGCGCTTCATCGGGGGCCAGTTCGCCTTGCGTAATCAACAGGCCTGCGCTACCCCAAGCATCCCACACAAAACCCATCGCGGGAATGGCGGGCATGGCCTGACCAGTGGCGCCTGCCTCGGAGAACCCACGCATATCCGGGTCTTCAGTGGCTTCAGCAATCGAAAGCCACGCCGAGGGACGGGGGTCATTGTCGAAAATATATTGCATGGATTCATCGGTGGCGATGAACTCGGTGAGATAGGTTTGGGCCAGTAGGAGGTTTTCACTGCCAGCATTGACCATAAAGCCTTGCACGCCGATAAAGGGTGCACCGGGATCGCCATCTTCAGTGGCAGCCGGGAAGGCACTGATGGCATAGGGTACTTCATTGGTCTTGAAGCGATCCACTGCCCAAGGGCCAGTGATGATGAAGGGGGCCTGTCCACTCTCAAACAAAACATGGGCGGCTTCCCAGTCGAGGTTTTCGGAGGCATAGCCATCACGAATGAGCGTGTTGGCCCAATCCGCGCCTGCAATCATGCCTTCGCTGTCCATACCCAAATCATCGGCGGTATAGCTGCCAGCGTCGTCGCGGCCAAAGATGTAACCACCAAAGGCGGTGTAGACGGGGTAGTAGTTGTAGCCGAGGTCGGGGAAGGCAAACGCATATTCGACCTTACCCTCGTCTACTAGTTGGCGACCAATTTCGGCGACTTCGGCCCATGTCTTGGGGGCTTCGGGTACAAGATCAACATTACGGAAGAGGGCGTCGTTTTCGACCGCGAAAGGCACACCATAGAGTTCGCCGTTATAGCTAAAGGCTTGGATAGAATTCGGTAAGAACGAATCCGCTTTGTCACCCAAATCAATTGGGGCAACCACGCCTGTCTCGACTAATTGACCGATGTTGTCATGCGGGATGATGAAAATATCGGGGCCTTCGCCAGTGGCAGCACCTTGCGTCATAGTGTTCATGGTGTTTTCAGTGCCTTGTGGCTCGACAACGACCTCGACACCATATTCTTCGGTGAACTGCTTGGAGAGTTCGGTAATCACGGGTAGGCGCTGGTCATCCGTCCAAATAGTCAGGGTGGGGGTTTGGGCGACCGCTTTGGGGGATGCGGAGAGGGGTAGATTGACTGCTAAAACAACAAGAACCAGTAGTAAAATGAGACGCTTCATACGAAATTTCCTTTCTATATAAAAAAATTGATTTACTCCAACGTCCGCTGCTCATAGCGGTGTGTTAGGAATTGAATACCCTCGTGAACTCGGCTCTGATAATCAAAAAAAGCGGCGTTTTCCCAATGGGACGGTTTGGATGGGACGGAAATCCAAGCGGGTTCCCAGTAAATCACACCCATACCGCCGGAATTGAGCGTCGCTTGGGTCAAATCTGTCAAAAATCGGCACTGGCCGGCGGGTGTGGCGGGATACTCTGGAAGGAGAGCATCTTCGCCTAAGAGATATTCCGAGACTGCGTTGGGGGTTAACGTCCAAGGATAGGCCGTTTCGACCAGCATAACCTCTTTGTGATAGCGCTCCCTGACTTGGCCGATGGCTTCAGCCATGCCAGCGATCCCATAGGCACTCCATTTGGGGTAGTACGACAGGCCAATGATATCGAAATCACTGACCCCTGCTGAAATCGCGGCATCAAACCACGGGATGATATTTTCGGGTTGGGCAATGTGTAGAAGCACACGCGATTGGGGCGAGGCATCACGGACAGCCTCAATGCCTGCATTAATGAGGCGGACATTTCTAGCCCAGTTGATGGGTGCACCAGTTGGCGGGGCGGTCATCAGAATTTCAGTATTGATTTCGTTGCCAACCTGCACAAATTCAGGGGTCAGACCCTCGGCTGAGAGCTCTAACAAAACATGATGGGTGTAGTCATAAACCGCATTTTCAAGGGCTAGCAGATCGGGTAGTTTGGCCCATGCAGCGGGGATGATTTGTTTTTCGGGGTCAGCCCAGTGGTCGGAATAGTGAAAGTCGAGCAACACCGCCATATCAAGGATTTTGGCGCGGCGCAGCGTTCGTTTGACATCGGCTAGTGTGCTGTAGGTGGTCACGGTCGGGGTATGCCATAATCGTACCCGCACGATGTTGGCCCCAAAATCGTGGAAAAGCTCAAAAGCATCGCGGGCTTGCTGCTGGTGATAAAAAACACCACCGAGATCATCTATTTCATTTACGAAAGAAAGATCAGCCCCAAGATACATTTAAAAAGCACACTTTCGTCAAATAAATAAAAAATAGTCACTAATCAACGCGCGTTGACAACTCACGTTGATAATAACATAGGCCATCGCAAATTGTCAAATACGTGTGACAACACAATTTGAATAGGCAATAGATGGGCAGAAAAATGGGGACAGATTTAGGGTGTGACGCTGGATTCGCGGATAATTAGACGAGTGGGGAGGGTGATGGCAAAATCTGAATTGGCTTTGTCGGAAATCAAGATATCAACGGTGTGATAGCCGATTTCACGTTTGGGGACATCTACGGTGGTGAGGGGGGGCACAGTGTAGGCAGCAATATCAAGGTTGTCAATGCTGGCAAGAGCGACGGTGTGGGGAACAGCAACCCCATGTTTATGCAAACAATTTAGGATGCCGATGGATACTTCATCCGTGCCTGAGCAGATGGCATCCACCTGCATCCCCGATGTCAATAATTGATGGCAACATTCAAAACCCGAGGAGGCGTTGACGGCTGAATGGATGAGGCGTTCATCAATAGGTAGATTACTTTCCCAGAGAGCTTGACGATACCCCTGAACTCGTTTGTCTTCTGGCCCAATATAGGCAACCTGTGTTCGGCCTATCGCCAACAGGTGTTGGGTGGCTTGGAACGAAGCAAACTGGCGGTCAAATTGGATCGAGGGGATGCCGGGCCACTGCCACTCGACACAAACAGCCCGCTCTACCCGGTGTACGATTTCATCTATGAGGGTTTCATCCTCAATGGTATCCAAAACTTGATCGAGACCTAACAGGATAAGACCGCTGATTTCATTGGGGTGAATGAGTTCGTTGAATAGGGCAGGATTGCTGAAATCGTCAAAGACACGAATAAACCGGATGTGACAGTCGTTTTCATGGGCATGTTCGTGAATGCTGGCGAGGATGCTGCCATAATAGGGCCGCTTGAACATATAGTTGCCCGCTAAAATGATGCCAATGTATTTTTCGGCAATGGTGTTATCCACACTAGAAAGCATCTGGGCGTGTTTGTTGGGGCGATAGCCGAGTTCTTTGATGGCTGCGAGGACACGGTTGCGGGTTTCTTCGGAAACTTTGCGGGGGCCGTTGTTGATGACATAGGAGACAATGGAGCGCGAGACCCCGGCATGATGGGCTACGTCATCTTGGGTAATAGCTCGACCATTTTGATTATCAACCATATTGCCCTTTGCCATTCATACATTCATCCACCAACCCCCCATATCATACATAACTCTTGCAATTGTAACAGCCTAATATTTTGTGAAAAACAACGAGGCTTAATTTGGCGGGGTGACGAGTTCATGCTCCTAAGGTCTAACGGGGAAATAGACCCTGAATTCTGACCCCTTATCCACCTCACTGGTTACTTCGATTCTGCCACCATGTAGTTCAACGATCTTCTTGACGATGGGCAGACCAAGGCCTGTTCCGGCGGTCTTTTTGCGGGCGGTGTCGGTGCGATAAAAGCGGTCAAAAATCCGGGTTAATTCGCCGGATGCGATTCCCATGCCGGTATCTTGAACCGATAGCATTATTTCATCATCGGCCTGACTTACCACTATATGGACCGTCCCGTTTGCGGGAGTATAGGTCAAGGCATTCGCCACCAAATTGACGACCACCCGTTCAATCGCTTTGACATCGCCCATGAGCGGTGGGGTGTTCTGTAAATCAGACGTGAGGTGGATTTCTTTTTGGGCGGCTAAGGTTTGCTGCCCATCTACAATTTGCCTCACTAAGTAGGGTAGTTGGATGGGGGCCGTCTCGACTTGCTGCTGCTCACGGTCAAGATGCGAAATGGTCAACAAATCTTTGACGAGGGCTTCGAGACGTTGCACTTGATATTCCAGCACCGGCAAGCGTTGATCCAGTTGCGAAGGCGCAAGACGGAGTAAATAGAGGGTCGTATTTAATACGGCTACGGGATTGCCCAAATCATGGGCGGCATCAGCGACAAAACGTTCTTTAAGCGCATCCAGCTCACGTACAGCCGTCACATCGCGTTGGACGCCCACATAATATTGGATAACCCCATCCCCTGAATGAACCGGGGCGATGGTCAGTTCACAGACATAGGTGCTGCCGTCTTTGCGCCGATTTTTTAAATCGCCTTTCCACATTTTGCCGCTGTTGATGGTGGCCCACATGGATTGATAGACGTTGAAGGGTGTTTCGCCGCTTTGAACGAGATTGGATCGTTTACCGTGCGCTTCGGCCAATGTATAGCCATTGAGTTTTTCCCATGCGTTGTTGACATATAGAATAAAACCGTCGCCATCGGTAAAAACAATAGCGTCGGTAATATTTCGCAAAATAATATCTGAACGCTCTTGCTCCATCTGCAATTCTTGGGTGCGGGTGCGGACTAGGCCTTCCAAATCTTCCAAGAGTTGGGCGGTCGCAATCGCAATCCCGGCTTGATGAGCGACGGCATAGGCTAATTGGGCTTGGTCATCGGTAAAAAATCGAGGGGTGTGGTGATCTAAATTCAAGACCCCCACCAATATATCCCGATGAATCATGGGGATGCCCATCCAGCTATGAATTAGTTCATCACCTGACGAAAGAATTCTCCAACTAGGATTGGTTTGGGTATCGTCAACGATGACGGGTTGGCCTTGATTCACCATGTATTCCTGCGGCGAAATGGATGCTTCAATTTCGGTCAATACCATGTCTTCCGTAAAGCCACGCCATTTGGTAAAGGTCAGGCGGCCATCTTTCATTAACATGATGCTGGCGCGATCATACGGGATGAGATTCGCCAATTGGTCGAGCAAAATATCCAACACTTCATCTAATTTGATGGAACCCCCAACGGCAATAGCAATCCGCTGCAACGATTCTAGTTTGCGGACATGCTGTTCCAGTCGGGCCTGATCTTCTTTTTGGGCCGTAATATCGCGGATAATCCCGCCATAGTAGACCTGATTGCCTGTCACAATCGGGAAGATGAGATTTTCGATATAGCCGATGGTGCCATCGGGCCGTTGGATACGACGTGCCGGGATATGTTGCGGGGGTTGCACTTCATTTGCTGGGAAGAAACGATCCAGTGACTTGTGTATCTGGGCGACAGTATCGGGCGTTCGTGTATCCTCTGGAATGAGGCGGGTTTGGATTTCGGCCAGCGGCTTGCCAATCGCTTCGGTAGCGGGAATGCCCGTGATCTGTTCACTGGTTGGATTCCATTCTTGGATGATGCCGTTTTTATCTACCAAGCGGATACCTTCAAAAGCCTGCTCGATAAAACTGCGATATTTTTGTTCACTGTGGGCGCGGGCTGACTCGACGGTTTCCAGATGTTGGATGCGCTCCTCGAGGTTGTCAATTAAATTGCGGATGCGATCACGCATTTTAATAAAGGCGAGTGTGAGCAAACCAACCTCATCCAAATGGGCGGGAGGCGCAATTGCCACTGACCAAATATCGGTTTGCAGAGCAGCCACTTTGCGCGTCAGATTATAGATGGGGCGGGTGATGCGAGATGTGACCCATAGGGCAAATAGTGAGGTCAAGACCACCAAGATGCCTGCGATGGCCGCACTGACCCACCATGCTTGCTCAATCGGCTGCATGACACTAGGCAGCGGTTGCTGATGAATGAGGGTCAAAGGTTGTAGCTGTGGCCCGGCTGCGATCTCCTGAAATGAAAATAAATCATTGGGTGCGTCAGGGATGCCAAATAAGACCCCGCTGGTGTGGTCGAGCAACGCCGCCGCTTGGTCGGGACTGGTTTCGCGCAGATTGTGGGCAGAGGTGCTCCCCAAAACATAATCGGGGTTGGGGTGATAGATATAATTCCCATCCGCATCTAACAGATAGGTCGTCTCAGTGGTGTTTTCGGATAGCACCAATTGAATGAGAGGGGCCAACCGAAAGTCGAGTACGACCACACCCGCCAAATGCCCCGTATCGGATTGGAGGCGGGTGGCGTAATGTAGCACTAATTCGGTTGGGATGTTTTTGGGATGGAGATGCGGCTCGACCTCGGACACGAAGACAGGGGGCTGCCCACTCGAAATATCGGTCATCCGGATAGCGCCCTTAAAGTAGCTGCTGGTGCTTTGATCTTGTAATTCTTCAGAAGGTACGGTGCGAATGTTGGGGGTTTCGTTATTGATACACAAGACCTCATAGCCGATGGTATCTAATAAACAGACCCCTTCATAGTTCTGACTGTAGCGCAGTAGGAACAAATTAAGTAGGCGCTCGGTATCCTCAAGTTTCGCGGGTTGATCTTCCGGTAGGGCATTGGCATAACGCCGGATTTCAATGCTTTGGCTCAGAAACAAAATATCGGCGTTGGCCTGATTGAGACTGGCTTCAATATCACTGGTCTCGGTCTCTAGGATACGGGACTGTTTAAGGCGGACTTCTTCACGGAGTGCGCCCGAAAATTCGCGGGTGTGATAGTATGTCAGGCTGACCGTTGGGACAAGCAAGACAACAATAAAAGCAATCCATAATCGAAAACGCAGATTTTCTCGAAACAGTTTCAGCATTATGCCCTCTGGAACTGATACCGAGCGATGGTGCGGCCTAACCGGGATGATTTATACGTTTTTTCTCGAAATATATTCAATATCAGGTTTATTTTGGATGCCATTACAATAATCCAGTGAAGGCCGTTGGTTACACCCACTTTACACTAGTTCGATTTTTTCTGCATAGATATAATAGTCGTGGCTTTACAGGTGCTGTGGCTCATCCTATAATCACCCCTATGCGACGACGAAAACGCTCATTTACCCATAACATTCCACTGTTTAGAACCACCTGCCTAGCCCGCCCCGGCCCACGCTGACGGCATTCTTTTCCCATTTTCCAATTACTCAACCCCTGCTCAATACAGGGGCATAGTCGCACGTCATCACCAAAAAACATGGGGAGTTTTAGTATGTCATCGAATGGAAACGGGGCGATTCCAGAATCGCACTCCAATTTTAATATGGTCAAAGTAGGCCTATTGGCAAGTGTCATGGGCGTGGTTGGCGGGATTGCTGCCGAGGGCCTGCACCGCTTGATTGGGCTGGTCACTAATCTGGTGTTTTATCAACGTTTTGGGACACACATCGAAAGCCCATTGGAAAGCCCTTTGGGGGTTGGGATTATCTTTGTGCCCGCTATTGGGGGGCTCATCATTGGCTTAATGGCAAAATATGGCACACCATTGGTACGCGGACATGGCATCCCCGAAGCGATGGAGGCCATCTTAATCAAACGCAGTAAAATCGCGCCGCGTGTCGCTTTGCTGAAACCGCTTAGCGCTGCAATTTCAATTGGATCGGGTGGTCCATTTGGCGCGGAGGGGCCGATCATTCAAACGGGCGCGGCGTTGGGGTCGCTGTTGGGGCAGGCTGTCCATATGACGGTGGCCGAACGTAAGGTCTTGTTGGCGTGCGGGGCGGCGGCGGGGCTCTCCGCGACGTTTGGCACCCCTGTGGCGGCGGTGATTTTCGCGCTCGAATTACTGCTCTTTGAATTTCGCACCCGTTCGTTTATCCCATTGGTATTGGCAAGCACGATTGCCGCTGAAATGCACCTGATCTTCATTGGGCCGGAACCAGTTTTTGCTGTGCCGGCTGGTGAATTTGGCGAACCGTTGACCCTGATATTTTTTCTTGTCCTCGGTGTGTTATGTGGCGGCGCGGCAATTTTGCTGACCCGTAGCCTGCATTGGCTGGAGGATGGTTTTCACCATTTGCTGATTAATCACTATTTGTATCCCGCGGTGGGGGGCTTGTTTGTGGGTGTGGTGGGGTATGCCGTTCCGCATCTGACCTATCGCGGGGTGGATGTTTTTGGGCCGGGGTACGCGGTCATCGAGAATGTAGTGACAGGGCAATATGCGCTTGGTTTTTTGTTGGTGCTGTTGTTGAGCAAATCCGCGGTGTGGTTGGTGGCGTTGGGGTCGGGGACATCCGGCGGGACACTGGCCCCAGTTTTTATGATCGGGGCGGCACTGGGGGCGGTGTTTGGCTTGGCTCTCAAGAAAATCTTCCCTGAGCTGGAAATCTCGACGACTTCTTTTGCATTGGCAGGTATGGCGGCGGTTTTTGGCGGTTCGACGCGGGCAACATTTGCCTCGATTGTGTTTGCTTTTGAGATGACACGCGATTATGAATCACTGCTGCCGATTATGTTTACCTGCGTGATTGCTGATCTCATCGCGGCACGTTTTATGGAAACTAGTTTGTTGACCGAACAACTGCGACGAGGCGGGGTGCTGGTGCACCATGAATATGAGGCCGATTTGTTGGGTATGGTCAAAGTGGGGACAGTGATGGACAGCCAGCTTGTGACTATTCCAGCGACGATGACGATCTGGGAATTAGCCGAGCGTATCAACCAACACGATCCCGAATTGACCCGTCATCAGGGACTACTGATTGTCAACGAGGCAGGGACGCTGGTCGGCATCATTACCCGTAGCGATGTGCGATTGGCGGTGCAAGAAGGCGGTATGGATATGACAGTGTTGGAGGCTGGGACACATCCAGCGGTATGTATTACACCTGATGCCAGCTTGCAAGACGCCGTTCTGCAAATGTTTCATTATGATATTGGGCGGTTGCCAGTGGTTGACCAAGCTGATTCAAGTCATCTGGTGGGCTATTTGTCGCGCACCCATATCATCCGGCCCTATTTGCGACGGCTGCAAGATGAACATGATTTAGAAGCAGGGTGGGTGCAAACGCACTTTGAACGCTTGGCGCGAGGGGCACGCAAGTGAAGGCCAATAAATTGGCGACTCAACCCCAACCCTTCCCTGTCAATAAGGGAAGGGCTTTAATACGACGTTTTACGCTTAGGGGTGGGGTTAAAACCTGTTCAAGTCGCTATTATTCGGCGACGGGTAGGGGCACGAGTTGATAGCTAAAGCGGAACATCAGATCGGGATCGTAGTGGGCTTTTAAGGCCATTAACCGCTTATAGGATTCTGGCAAAAAGGCATCCTTGACCCGACTGGTGGCCTCGTGCCCCTTGATGAAATTGAGATAGACATTGCCGCGTAGATACGGTTGAAGCTGCGCCTTATATTGTTGAATATAGGCGACGACAGCGGCTTGGATTTCAGGGGTGGGAGCCATACCCGCCATCTGCATATAGAGCTGGGCATCCCGATTGCCGATAGCATTCGAATCGGCAGGCACACGGGCAATCGCGCCCCCCGCATGGCGTAGCTCAGTGACCATCAATGGCGCAGTTGGATTGGTGATGATGTTTTGGACAATCACATCAATGGCCTCATCACTTAGGCCGTCCAACAATTCGTTGGAATAGAATGTTGGGGCAGGGTCAACAGGGTCGTTGCTGACGGTGGCGATTTCTGAGAATGGCAGGGTATGGAATGCGTTGCTTAACGGTGGATTCCAATCTAACCACTGCTGAATATAGGCTTCCCCTTCGGCGTCGTCCCCCACATAGGCGGCGCGTAGGATGACAAAGGCTTTGCCGCGCATCTCGGCAGGGACTTGGGGGAAGGACGGGAAACGCAGCACGGCAATGGAGGAAGTCATTTCATCCGGCAGGGTCTGAATCCAATCACGGTAGAAACGCAGGGCTGGCCCCGCCAATTCACCCGAATACGTCAGGTTGCCGCCATAGAGCGATGTTACCGGGAAAAGTTCAACTTCAAGCGCCGTCACGACGCCAAAATTGCCACCCCCGCCGCGTAATCCCCAAAACAAATCAGCGTTTTCGGTAGGGCTGGTGTGGCGTAGTACTCCATCGGGGGTTACAAGGTCAATTGAGCGGACGCTGTCAGCGGCTAGGCCATATTTGCGCGCTAACCAACCAATGCCTCCGCCGAGGGTATAGCCCACAACACCGACATGCGGGGATGATCCCAACAGCGGCGCAAGACCATAAGGCACGGCCTTTTCAACGACTTTCCCCCAGACAACCCCCGCTTCCATACGGGCAGTGCGGGCTTGGGCATCAATTTCGATAGCATTCAGGCGCGATGTAAGAATCAAAAGGCTGTTGTTGGCCGGAATTTGGAGGCCATGTCCGGTGGATTGCACCGCCACACCGAGACCTGTTTCGCGGGCATAACGGACTCCGGCGACCACATCTTCGACAGTTTCCGCCACCAGAATGAGCGACGGATATTGATTAATGGTGAGATTCCAACCGCGCCGTAGTTGTTCATAGTCGGCATCTTCGGGGGTTAGAACCCGGCCTTGCATTTGTTGCTGCAAATAGACTGCGCTTGTTGTGTTAACGGTCATGATACACCCTCCCTGTGGGGTACAATGTTAAGCATCATCGTGTTGCATAAATAACATACTGTTGGATAAAATATGGGTCAATCAGCAAAGAGTTGCGATTTGTTGCATATGCGACACATGGTGAAAAAATGATGCAAAACTCTGGGGTGGTTGAGGTTCATGAGGATCTGCGGGTGCGGCGTACTCGTAAAATGTTGGTCGCGGCGTTTATGGAATTGACCGTGGAGAAGGGTTTCGCGGCAGTGACGGTACGAGATATTACTGACCGTGCAATGGTGAATCGCTCGACTTTTTATCGGCACTTTCTCGATAAATATGACCTGCTTGATCAGTATATGACGGACGTTTATGGTAGCGCTTCGGACGAGAAACTGGCTGAGGAGAAGGTGGCGCGGAAAAAGGATTTTGCACCGCCGGGCCTGACCAGTTTGTTAAAGCACATCCAAGAATTTCCTGATTTTTATCGGGTGATGTTAGGAGCACAGGGCGATCCGAAATTTATTGATCGGTTTCGCAAAAACAGCGAAAGGCGCTTACGGGCTTTGCTAGAGTATGTGGGTGATGGAGACCCTAACGGATCGCCAATTGAATTACGGCTCAGTTATGCATCGTGTGCGGGGATTGGCGTCATCTTGTGGTGGCTGGAGAATAATCAACCGTGTACCGTTGAGCAACTGGCGGTTTGGTTAAGTCAACTGACGGGCACAAGTGTTGGCCTAGCGATAAAACCAACGCAGTCGGCTCAATCGTAATGCAAAAGAGATCGGGGCTTTTGAAAGCACCCAATCTCTTAAAGTGTTCGTTCATTGCACCACGCTATCCATCGCTTGCACGGTGGCGACGGCCTGATCCATCACACGATTGTGACCGTTTTGCCCATTGCGTTGCGTCTCAATTAGGCGGACAGTCGCACTTAGTTCTTGGCGGCGGGCAATAACCAGCGCGTTGACTAGGCGGGTCTGCATCGCCATACCTTCAATCATCGCGTCCACTTTGCGGTGCATGTCGGCGATTTCCAATTCGTTCTTCAAATTGACTTGATAATCATTTTTCGCCACAGCGCGGTCTTTTTCACCTTGCCGATTTTGGGCCATCAGAATGACGGGTGCTTGCAGGGCGGCGAGGGTGCTGAGGGTCAGGTTCAGCAAAATAAACGGGAAAGGGTCAAAGGCTTGGCCCCCTAAAAGCCCGTTGATGGTGATCCACACCAGCATGAGGAAGCCAAACGACAAAATGAACGTCCAGCTACCCGCAAAGAGCGACATACGATCAGCCACCCGTTCGCCAAAGGTCGCCGTTTCATCAATTTCTTCATACACATCGTCGGTAACAGGGCGGGGACGCAGGTCACGAATCAAATCCTGCGCGGCGGGTGAGAGCAAACTTTCAAGCTCTTCAATCTCATCAATGAGCACCTGAATACGCGCATCATCATCGTCATCCACAGGCACGGTCAGGCGGTCAATCAGTAGATCGTTGTACATTTGGATTATTCCTTTCGGCTCAAGGCTCAGGCCGCGCACCACCCTCATAGCCGCCACATACGGCAGGGCATCTCGGCTTGAATTTGAAAACGTATAGAGTTGTGGGTTTTCCTTGATCGAAAGTGGCTGTGACTTACCGGGTCTGCCTCACTCGCGTAATCGCGGCGGGGCGGGCAGCAGGCTTCTTATGCTGACCTCCCGGTAACAATAGGGGATCAGTCGAGGGCGCTACTGCCACCAGATAAGGGCGGCACGCTTTCGGTTATGGGACTACTACCCTCAGACATTTTGTTCCTTCTTACTTAGATCAACATGTGCTAATGGGAAAATTTCCCACTGCAACCCACATTATACACCGACTTTTTTGAATTTTGCCAGTCTACCGTGTGAATTTTGTACGAATCTACCCAACAGCTTTAAGCAAACTAGCTCATGAAAAATGCTGTTGGGCAGACAGAGGTGGATTATTCCGCTGCGTCCGGGGCTTTAGTGCAGTCGGTGCAGGCGACATCCTCGACGGCTTCACCATTGGCAAGGTTCGCTACCCAATCGCGTATCCGCACACCTTCAACGGTATAGGCATAAAATTCGGGTAGGCGCAAAATGGTATGGAGCGTGCCCCCGGCGATATAACTATGGAAACTTGGGATAGCCGCCGCGAGGTCTGCATTATTGGCTTGGATACGTTCCACCAAGGGTGTACCCCCCGCGCCCAGCACCGCCAAAAATAGATTTTGGGTGGAATCGTTGGCGGCATTATAGGTCGCCATGGTCATATTGGGGAAACGGCTTGAAGTTGCCAGATAGTAAGATTCAAAGACTATGTTTTCGGGCGTGGCATTGGCATATTGTTCCCAATCGGGCCAAATGCTAGCGACACCCCATGCTTCATTTAGGGTTGCAGCAGCTTCTGGGGCACGATAACCACCGGAGCCATCCCCTAATTGGGCAATACGGGCATCGGGATAGTGTTCGGCGACTAACCCAGCATAGAAGGGCGAGGCAATTGACCCCGCGCTGCTGCCCGCCACAAAAATTGTATCAGGGGATGTGAAGTTCTCAAACGTCCAATTGAGGGCGCTCATGGCGTTGTGATAACCGTAGTGGTAAATAGTGACTTCATGAGCGGCTACATCACCGAAAGCAGGGACTTCATAGGTTTCTTCTTGGTTGCCAATATGCACATCGCCTGTGCAATACGAGACAAACACCATGTTGTAATAGGCAAAGGGGTTTTCGGGATTATCAAAATCAAAAATGCCCCCCGGAAGCGCATTGGGGTCATTTGAGTCATTGTCGGCGGCGGGATTATAAGTCGTTGAACCCTCATCGCAGATGCGCCCAAACCAACACGCACCACCACCATTAAAGAAAATGAGCAGGTGGCTACTTTCGGCACGCCGCACATGGAAGGAATATTCCGTCCCATGCGCACACAGAGTATCACCGCCGGGGAAAAGCGTATTCCACCCCGCGCTGAGTTGATCGAGGGTGGGCATCCCATCATCTTGGGCATGGAGAGGATGTGTCCCTAACGCTGAGACAAAAATCGCTAAGACAAGCATCAAGACCGAAAAATATTTTTTCATGGGTAAATTATTCTCCTAAAACCTAGTAGAGCGCAAAATGATACTCCAACCGATAGCAGATTGCGATATTTGGCGTGGCATAATGTAAGAGTACGGAAAGGGTAGGGGATGTCTATGGCTAGGAGGCGCAGCTTGTGTTACTATCGCCCCGACTAGATTTACAATTTTTGGAGCCTTGTACCATGCAAATACGCAAATATCAGTACCGTCTTTTGGTCATGCTGTTCATAATTGCCGTAACCGTGACCGGGTTGGCGGTCAAGGGCCACGATGTCAGTGCCCAAACTTCTACCGCCCGCGGCATTACCCGTGATTTTGTCAATCTGCGTAGTGGGCCGGGTCTCAGTTTTCCGACCCTCGTGATTATCCCACCCGAACGCACGGTGGATATTGTTGGTCGTAATGCTGAAGGTAACTGGCTTCAGGTGACAGTGGACGGCCAAAATGGTTGGATTTTCCGTTCGTATATCAGCCTAACGTCGGGCTCAATCGCGGCTTTGCCCGTGACCAGCGGCGAAACGACCCCGCCACCCACGACTGGCACAGGTACATCCACCACCACGGCCACTACGACGACCGCCACGACGGGTCAGCCTGCTGCGGCTGGTTCATCAACCGGTGTTACCACAACCTTTGTTAATCTGCGGAATGCCGCCTCATCCACTGCCGCGGTCATTGCTGTCATTGACCCCAATACCAATGTCGAAATTTTAGGCCGCAGTGGCAATAATCGCTGGCTAAAAGTTTCCGTGAATGGGCAAGAAGGCTGGATGTTCAAATCGTTGGTGCGTTTTAACTCCACCATCTTAAGCAGCCTACCTGTTTTGTCTGGAACCAGCGCGACGACTGCTACAACCGCTGGTACTGGCACGACGGGCACAGGGTCAACGGGAACAACAAGCACAACCACAACGGGTGTTACGACCTATCCCTTTGGCGTGGGTGGCCCTCCCGGCTATACCGGCACGGATGATGGTCGTATCAACCCCTATCTCTATGGCACGGATGCCATCATCTATTGCCGCGACTTCAATGGGCATACCACCTCACGTACCTATCAGGGTGGGGGGATTATGGTTTACCTCTATCAAGGGCCCGTGGTAGGGGTTGTCTTCTATGCGACGGAAGCCCAAATTAATGCCGCTGGGATTCCTGCCACCAACACTACCTTGATTCGCGCTGAATCAGGCTTTTCACTCTATCGCCTGTCCGATGGTAGCTTCCAAATGATCGGGCCGAACCGCAACGGCAGCAGCTTCAATATTTCGTGGCAATATTGCTTCTCGACCAGCGAAGGCGAATAAACACTTTTCGCCCATCTTCACCCCTCTCATATCAGGTAGGGAATTTGAGAGGGGTGTTTTTTTAATCCCATGAAAATCCATACGCCTGTATTTGAAACCCGTGACGGCTATACCTTTTTGGCGTCGCATATCCAATTTGAACACACATTGGCAGGGGTGCCCGATTGGTTATGGTTTCGCGTACCTAGCTCCCTTAACCCTTATTTGGTGGGACGATCCGACCCATTTGTGAGCGCTTTGCTGATTTTGGCAATGTGGCTAGGGGAGGATATAGAGATTCAAGGGCCAGTTTCACCGCGCTTGATGTATGGTTTGGGTGATTATCAGGCCGCTTTCCGCATGTGGTCGCCGGATATTTTTAAACCTATTCGGATACATGCCCCTAAGTTAGAGCCTGCCGTTGTAGCCCCTAATAAGACAGGCGTCGCCAGCGCTTTTTCCGGTGGGGTAGACTCGTTTTATACCCTTTGGACTAATTTGCCCCAAAACCAGATTTATAGGAATATGGCCGTAAAATATATTTTATTTGCTATTGGTTTTGATATTTTATTGGGTGATGAAGCCCGTTGGCAGCCTGCTTTAATCGATTACACGGCGCTGGCGCAACGGCTAGGCGTGGAAATGCTGCCGATTTGGACCAATATCCGTGAGTTTACGGACACCGTAATGGGGTGGCAAGCGTGGCATTGGTGTTTTGGCTCGGTGTTGATTGGCGCAGCCCATGCAGTGGCGAACCCTCTAAGGCGCTTCTATCAGCCTGCTGGACGCACGTTTTTAACGGATGAGCCGGTGGGATCATTGCCCCAGATTGACCATTTTTTATCCAACGAGGGCTTGGAAATCTATCATCATGGGGCACGGGTGACCCGCTTTGAAAAAATCGCCACGATTGCCGATTGGCCGGAAGCACAACGCAACCTCCGGATTTGCTGGCAAAACCCACAGGGACTCCAGAATTGTGGGCGGTGCGATAAGTGCTTGCGTACGATGATTTCGTTGGACATTCTGGATAGATTACCGCAGTTTCAAGCGTGTTTCGTCGCGCCGTTGACCCACGACGCCGTGCGGGGTGGCCTGCGGGGGCATTTAGAAGAGTTTTATATCGAGGATTTGCTGCACGAGGCCATCACGGTGGGGCGGGATGACCTTGTGGATGATTTGCGATATGTGATGGAGGCAAGGAAAAGCGAATAAGTATTACTTTAACGTGCCTCTGTTTTTCATCCACGCTTGATAAATTTCTGAAAATCATCCCCTAATGGCTTGTAAACCCGCCAAACCTTCATCATCGTAAGGGCGATAAGGCAAGAGAGAGCAAGATAAATGGTCAATATAAGTTGATGGTTTCGTAACCCTGAAGAAAATGTCAAAAAGGTGGCAAAAATCCCTAGAGAGACCGGGAAGGCAATATCGAGAGCAATACCTTGTATCGAACTAGCTTGCGATTCACTAGATTTGTCGGAACGAAAAATTTCTACCCAAGGGATGCCAAAGACAAGCATTAATGGGAAAAACCAAATGGCGTGGCCCTTAAAGGCTTCCCCTTTTTCATGGGCAATCGCCGCGACTTGAATAAATACCAGAATCGCAATATAGGTTATGTTATAGCGCAAATGAAAGAAGCCGTTGTCCAAACACGACCGAACGGCGTATTCCCTATGGGGTTTCCACAATAGGCTGATTAGAAATCCCCAAAGTACTGCAATCGGTACCATGCCATAGTCAGTCGCCTTTTCACGGGGAAATCCAAGGTTGCTAGCGATATAGCTAAAGGAAGGGTCGTCTGCAAGGTAGAGAATCGAAATTTGCTGACTAGGATCATAAACAGGGTCGTCCAACTTATGGTGAAAAATATGCTCGTCGTTGGTGTGATAGGTTCTGCCGTTGACCGCATAATCGTAACTGACATAGTATAAATCACAGACTTGCCCGATACAGCCATAGTGGCTATCTGTCACTACTGCTGTTGTCGTCGAGCCATTGTTCAAAAGCTGTTGATATTGCTCATGGTCGTTCCATTCATTTACTTGCAACTGAGCACCTACAAACCATAGAACGATCAAGACGATGGGCATAACAAAAGGAGCAAGTTTATTGGGGATGATAATCATAGGCCCTGCTGCATACATTTGAGTTAAGCAAGGCCAGAATTTTACACCGTCGCTCTGATTTCCAACACCCCGTCTTACAGAACTAATACGATGATAAGAGAGCGATTACTGCAAAAATATCAAACTCCATACTTGACCGCCACCAATGTGATAAACGCCACCCGAACCCGCTGTAAAATAGACTCGCTGGTAAGGAACCCTCATGATTGCCTGAAAAAGCTCTGTACCCAGTAGGGCAAAATTTAAGTATGAGATTATCCCGTTCGGGCAACCCCGACGATTCGCCAAAGTAAGTTGTGCGCTGGTTTTTCAAACATTTATGACCCTTTTGAAGTACAATAGCTGAAGGTTGATTCTCATTAGATTCCCTAATTGTCACACGGGCTGATGGCAGGGATATACGGGATATTTTCTTGAAGGCAGTTCCAACCAATTCAAGATTGAGGCTTAATCATTGGTATCGAGTTTAAAATATAGAGAAGCCCACACATTGCCTGATCATCAATCAATACGGAAGGCCTCTCATTGAGAAAGTAAAAGCCCATGTGGTCAGTAGTGTTCTGATCCATTTGGAACTTTCTCTATACTCCAATAGTCTTGATGATAATAAACAACCATCACAACAACGTCACGGGAGCATAACAGCACTATATGTCTGAACTACGCGTGTACTTATTTGGTGAGCCCCATCTTGAGTATCAAGCGGAGCGACTTTCATTTGAGCGACAAAAGGCCCTCGCCCTTATCGCCTATTTAGCACTTGCCGAACATCGCCAATATCGGGATGTGGCGGCTACCCTTTTGTGGCCTAATCTTGACCAACAACATGCGCGGGCTGCCCTTCGAAGTACCCTTCACACGATTGGCAGTGTTGCTCCCGGTGAGTGGTTGTACAAAGACCGGATTTCATTGGGAATACAACCTGAGTTGATTTGGATTGATGTTACGACTTTTTTGTCGCTAATCGCTCAAAGTCGGTCCCACCACAACCAGAAAACGCTCTGTGAAGAATGTGCGGGCTGGCTACAGCAAGCGGTTCAGATTTCTCAGGCTGATTTTATGGCCGGGTTTTTGTTGGCCGAAAATGCGGAATATGAAGAATGGCAGCAACTTCAACGCGAATGGCTCTGGCGTGAACGGTCCTATGCTTTGCGACGTTTGATTACCTACTATGGGGATATCGGGAATTTTGAATTAGCCCTATCACACGCCACTCAATGGCTGGCGATGGATACGCTTCATGAACCTGCTCACCAGATGTTAATGCGTCTATATGCGGCCAACGGGCAGAGATCGGAGGCCTTGCGCCAATATCAACAGTGTGTGGACGTGCTAGATTTGGAATTAGCCACCCTGCCGTCCGCTGAAACCGATGAGTTATATGCCCTTATCCAAAATGACAACACCTTTTCATTTAACCATACTGCATCCATCCCCGATAGCAGGTTTACGGTTTTGCCAGCTCTGCCTTCCTTGATTGTAGGGCGTGAACAAGCCTTGCAAGAAATCAAAGCACGCATTTGGGGTAGCACGGGCAATAAATCGCCTGTCACTATCATTCAAGGCTGGCCCGGCGTAGGGAAAAGCACGATTGTGGCGGCATTGGCCCATGATAAAGAAATTGCCCAACATTTTCCGGATGGCGTTTTGTGGACTTCCCTTGGCGAGAACCCCAGTTTAATGAATGAGATTGCCGTATGGGCAGAAGCATTGGGTTTAGAGAGTGGTCAGCGCGAACTTAATCTAGATGTCATCACTGCCCAAATCAAAGCGCAACTGCAAAAGCGCCGAATGCTGCTGATTGTGGATGATGTGTGGCAGGCTGAGCATTTGGCCCCGTTTAATGTCGCTGGGCCAGAATGTGCGCTTATCGTGACAAGTCGGCTCAATGAAGTTGCCCAAGCGCTTGCCCCAACCGCTCTTGATATTTATCGTTTGTCTGTACTCACTGAATCATTTGCCATCGAGTTATTAGAACGTTTAGCACCCGAGAGTGTCATCCATCACCCCACTGAATCACGCCAACTAGTTCGCGACCTAGAGGGGTTGCCATTAGCGATTCAGGTCGCTGGTCGCTTATTAAATAACGAAATACGCCTTGGGTGGGGGGTTAGTGAATTAATCAAGGAACTTAGTGAAGGGGCGAGGCTGTTACAGGCCCAAGTTCCCGGCGATATGACCCCAAACGGGCATGGCCCCTCGCCAACCATTGCAGCCCTGTTAAAGCGAAGTACGGATTCGCTCGACAAGGCCGTTCGGGATCGCTTTGCTTTGTTAGGGTTATTTGTCCCTAAGCCCGCCACTTTTGACTTAAAGGCCATTGCGACGGCATGGGGGGACGAAGACCCGCGACCCACCATCCGTGTCCTTGTCAATCGGGGGTTGCTGGAACCTTTGAACGGTGGACGTTTTCAAATGCACGCCCTGATTGTGGTCCATGCACGTTCGCTTGGGGAAGAATGAGGGTAGTGGCTTGGGAAATCGCGCTCTTGCCCAAGAAAAATCTTACCAGTTAGCCCGATACTATCTAAAGCGACTTAAGAATATCTCCGCTGCTTATCGTCGAGGGCATGAGAACAGCACCTTTGCTTTAGCAACATTTGACCAAGACTGGCCTCAGATTAAACACTGGTGGCAGTGGGTTCATCTCCACGCCGATACTGACGCGCAGGTGGCCCAACTTGTTTTAGATTTTAGTCTGCAAGGGGAAGAAATTTTTCTTTTTAGATTCACCCCGCAAGAATACCTTGAGTGGGCTGAAGCTAGCCTTGGTGTTGCTCGGAAAACTCGTAACCGACAGATTGAAGTTGTTTGCTTACGACGTATAGCGTGGATAATGCACAAACTGGCTCGGTCGGATGAAGCCGAAACAACAGCCTACCAAGCCCTAGCTTTGGCGGAATCGCTGGGTGATTTGCTGTCGGTGGGTCGAGTGCTAGGTTTATTAGGGGAGATCATAACAAGAAAAGGCACTTACGCTGAAAGTTGGGATTTATCCTCGCGCAGCCTCCGCATGTTATTAGCCTTTGGAGCCGAGACTTATCTACCAGAAGTCTATCGTACTTTGGGCGATATTTGCTATTTGCAAGGCGATTTCGAGGGTGCATTCAAATATGGCTTCCAAGCCCTCTCGATCCTTGAGGCGCGAGGCCTTAATGCGAGTTTTATCTATAACTTTCTAGGGGCGCTAGCTTGTGAGTATGGTGATTACGAATTAGGGGAGCGCTACTTGTTGCGATGCCTCGCAAATAGCCAGCAACGGAATGATCAGAGTCAATTAGCGATAGTGTTAATTTGGTTAGGCCTATTGGAGCTTGGGCGGCAGAACTATTCCGAGGCAGCCAAACACTTTCAAGAAAGCCTACAAATGGCTCAATCTCTTGGTGAAGCATGGGTAATACCGGCTATCGAAGTTGAACAGGGATACTTGTTCTACCAGATGAACCTATGGGAAGCTGCCAAGCACAAGCTAAGCCAATCTATTGCATCTGCCCGCCAGTACGGTTATCGTGGGCTTTTAAGCGAAGCTTTGCTTTATTTTGCCGAAGCAAATATTGCGAGCAACCATCTAGACTTGGCTCAATCGGCCCTTTTGGAAGGCATAACTATTGCCTATGAGGATAAACAAACCCTTGAAGTCACACGGGGGTTAATGGTAGCCGCCCAATTTGCCCAGCGATGTGGTCATCCCCAGCAAGCCGTCGAGCGCTTGGGCCTGCTTACAACTCAGAGAGGGGTTATTTCCACTGTTTTTGATGCTGCTTCGCATCTTTACAGCCAAGTGGCCGAAGCGTTTGATAGCCAACAATTGAATAAGTGGTTCCAGCGTGGAAAAATGCTTGATCTCGATGCGGTGATTGAAAGCAT
Source organism: Chloroflexota bacterium (assembly GCA_016234595.1). Taxonomy (GTDB): domain Bacteria; phylum Chloroflexota; class Anaerolineae; order Aggregatilineales; family J027; genus CFX10. The sequence goes on from JACRBG010000031.1 coordinate 46,262, forward strand.
CATTCAAGAATTAAGCTATATCGCCGCGGTTGAGTTCAATTAAGGCCCAAAGATAATTTTTATTAACTAAGATGGCGCTGGCTGAACCAGATGCCCACCGTATTTTCCAGTCAACGGTTTAGGCTCAACTCGAAAAAATGGACACCCAACCCCTTTATGGCCGTACTGTCGAATACGCACATAGACTCACATCATACCTATAATGAAACAGCGTTTTAGAAACGGTTTTTTCCAAAATCAGGCACTAGAGGGATTAGGGAAAAAGCCCGCGCAAAAGTAAAGTGGGGCAAGGTAACTGGAGAACCTTCAGTGGCGATGTTTTCTACGGAGGAGACCAGCATCAAAGAACCGGCGCAAATTCTGAATTTAACCCTTGGATGTCCATTTTGAGTAGTCTGCCTCCACTTTTGCATGGCCTCCTATTACTTCGGCAATGGCACGGTAATTAAATCAGCGGCTTTACGTTTGGCCTCGTCAGGACGGCGGTCATAGCGTCGCGTCGTATTGACATCGGCATGACCCATAATTCCTGCGACAATCACAATATCGGCTCCGCGATCCAGCATGTCCCCCGCAAAAGTGCGCCGGAAATCGTGCGGGCTAAAATCTTTAACCCCGGCTTGAGTGGCTCTTTTTTCAAGGATGTCATAAACGCTTTGGGGGGTGAGGGCATTTAATGTGATATGTCCGCCTTTGCGGATGACGCTCAATAATGGGCCGCTGGCATCCCCACGCATGCTTAACCAGTGATCCAGATAAAAGCGGGCGGATTCAGGGACATAGACAGCCCGTTCTTTGCGACCCTTGCCCTGTATGAGCAATCGTCCGTTCATCGGGTTGTAATCCGCTAGTTCTAGTCGTACAACCTCCGAACGACGCAAGGCCGTTGTGCGCAGCATGGCAATCAAAGCCGCATCGCGTTGACCCATTGGCGTCACCTGTCCATCTGTATCGGTATCATGATTACACACCTGAAACAAGGCCAGTATTTCGCCGGTCGTCAATTCGCGTCCAGCGGGCAATGTTGTATCTTTGACATTTTCAATATCAGCCGCTCGATGATAATCCTCAGCCGTCATTCGGCCCAATTTCCAGCATTCTTTCAAGACACCTCGCAGTGCCGCCAACATAACATTGACACTCGCCGGCTTGTAACCCTTTTCAATCAATCTTGTCCGAATCACGGCAGTATGGGTATAGCGCAGGTTTTCCCAGTGCAGTTGAAAGGCATCTTGGTCAGGGTCAATCATTTGCGCAATTGAATCGAGGGCACGATGCATGGTGCGGCGACTATGCTCAGATGTCTTGCTGGCGATAAAAATCACGGCAGGATTTTGGTCGAGTGACTGTGTGATGAGGGTATTTGTTTGTATATGTAACATAAGCCAATTTATCATTATCTTCTATAAGGCACATTATCATAGACTATCTTAACGCAAAAAACCACTCCTATACAAGGGCGTAAAAGGAGCAAGTTTATTGGGGATGATAATCATAGGCCTGCTGTAAGTTTAAGCCAAACAAGCCAGAATTTTACACCGTCGCTCTGATTTTGACATAGTGTATCTTACAGAACTAATATGCAACCAAGAGGGCCATCACTGCAAAAATAGCAGCGCCCAGCCCTGACCGCCGCCCGTACGATAAATGCCACCCGATCCAGCTGTAAAATAGACCCGTTCGCCGCTGGTATCAATCGCCCGCTGCAATACCCCAGAATATTCTACGACATTGGAGATGGCCCAGCCGAGCGCATTACGAATATCTTCATTGACGCGCCACGCATAATAGAATGAGCCACTGGGTTGCTGCATCCCTTGTGGAACCGCAGATTCTAATCCGGCATCTTTGAGAGGCATCCCCGGCAAATAGCTGTCGCCGATTTTGATGGAAGGTTGTCCATCAATCAGCAGATAGTTCACACCTAATGTTGGCAGGTAAACAATCCGCCCATGTTCAAAGGTTTGTTCTTGGAAAGTCGTTACCAGTGAGGGCGAGGGGCAACCTGTAGGATCAGGGCTAAAAAACCAGCTTTGCCCACACGCTACTTTGACCAATGTCTGGGCGGCGACTTCTTGAGTCCCATCGCTGACCCGCACCATCAAGGTCATTTCCTGTCGTCCATCATCGGGAATAGCGAATTGCCATGTGCCGATTTTGGGTAGATTGCGCGTCTCCTCAATAAATTGGCCGTTATAAACCCAGCCGACCCGCACCGAAACGACTGGCCCTTGGCTCTGCCATGTCAGATTAACCTTACCACCTGCGGTAACGGTTGGGGGGTCAACCACAATGGCACTAATGCCGAGCGGCAAGAGTGTATCGGGGGTAGTGGTCGCTACAGATGAGGGGACATATATAATACGCCCAACACCCAAGACTGTCCCCGGTGCAAAACAATTGGCAGCCAATATTTGGTCGGCGTTGACCTCACCACGGGCCGCGATGCTATAGATGGTTTCATTGATTTGAACTTGATAGGGTTGCCAACCAGCGGGATAGGTACAAACAGTTTGGGATTGCGGATTGGTGATGGGGCCGTCAACGCTATTCGCGGCTAATTGCATCTGTTGATTGTTGGTTTGGCCCGTTTTGGCGCTAATATTTTCTTCAGGCAGGGTTGGTGCAGCCGCTGAGGGCTTCGCGCCATCGTCGAGGACACATGCGCTTAGTGAAAGGGTCAGGCACATCAGCAGGGCGTAGACTTTTTTCGACAACATGGTTACACCCAATTTCTCTAATCATTTTATAACCAGTGTACCCTACCCATACCTCAGCGGCATGACGCTGGTACTACGCCCTACAAGCGTGTCCCTAACTTAAACCTAACCTAATCTGACAAAACACTTACAATTGGATTGGGGCGTTTTGCAATTGTGCATTTTTGCACGATTTGCCTAATAGGGGATAAAATTAGGGGTCGTTTGAAGGTAATTGGGGAGGCTATTCAACTCATGATTCAGAGTAACACCGCACCGCGCCGGAGTGACCCTTGTTTGAATCGGTTAAGTCGCAAAGTTGGCTATTTTGTCACCATTATTGTCACCGCCGTGATGATCGTCGTAGTCCGCATGGTGCCCGATTGGAATTTTAAATTTATCGTGGATGCTCAATTCGAGGATTGGATTCCCTATTTTGTGCTTTCGTGTGGCGCGACTATTTTAGCCAATATGGTACTGCTGGGCATTGACCCCTATCGACTGCGCCACCTGATGCAAATTTTCACCAACATTTTTTCGCTTATTTCGTTGTTAGCACTCATTTCGATTTACCCCTTCCATTTTGAGGATGACACGCTGGATAAAGTGGTGCATATTGTTTTGTGGTTAGGGGTATTGGGCATCTGCATCAGCTTTTTGTCCGACGGCGTCAAGGTGTTGATTGGTGAACGTGAAAATGATAGGAAAGCTAAAAAGGAGAAAGAAAAGAGCAAGCTCAAACGCGAGATGCCCATTTGAGTTTGCGGCATTAAGGGCAATTGCATCAAACGTTTGAGCGGGTGTTTGCGATGCTGGATGGAGCGGCCTTCCACCACCGCTTTGTGCGCTGGGTGCATCAGGTATTTGGGGTAAACAAAGGTCAAGTGGTAGCGGTGGATAGGAAGACGGTGCGAGGGAATCATGAACGAGGCTTAGGCAAGGGAGCGATTCATCTGGTGAGTGCGTGGGCGAGTGAAAGTGGGGTAACGCTGGAGCAATTACACGTAACCGATAAATCCAATGAGATTTCGGCCATTCCTCAACTCTTGCGTTTGTTGGATGTCTCAGACTGGGTGGTGACGGTGAACGCGCTGGGCTGTCAAACCAAAACTGCCCAAGCCATCCGCGACGAAGGGGCCGATTACGCCCTGTGGATCAAAGACAACCATGCTCACCGTCACTAAGACCTGTAAGCCTAGTTTGCTTATGCGGATGAGATCGGTTTTACCAGTCTAAACGCCACCTTCGCTGAAAGCATTAACAAAGATCACGGACGGCTGGAAATCCGGTGTTGTTGGGCTATCAGGGATCCCCTCGCCTTTGACTATATTCGCCATTACGACGGTTGGACCGACTTACGTACGATTGGGTGGCGCGCGAATGGCGTTTCCCAGATGGCACCCAGACCAACCAAACCGCTTTCTACATCTCTAGTCTCCCCGATGATGCCAAGCGCCTCCTCGGCGCGACTCGCCACCATCGGGCCATCGAAAATAGCTGTCATTGGGTCTTGGATGTCACTTTTGCCGAAGATGCCTCGCGCATCCGCACCGCCTTTGCACCCCACAATATGGCCCTGCTCCGCCGTATTGCTCTCAATCTACTCAACCGCGACCTTTCCAAAGACAGTCTCCGTCAGGAACGCTACCAAGCCGCCATTGATGACACTTTCTACTTCAACTCCTTTAATCCGTTTGATGCAATCGCCCTTAGTTCCAAGCTATCCAACCCGATTGAGGGTACCGAAACTTGGTATAATAACATTTTATTTACAAGAAAGGACATCATATGAACCTCGTGTTGATTATCGTGGTGGTGGTGTTCTCTCCATTGGCAGTGCTGTTGAAACGCGACGTCGGCAAAGACTTGTTGCTGAATGTTATCCTGACACTCTGCGTCTTTTTCCCGGGCTATTTCGGCTGGTTACCAAAAAAGCGATTAATTTTGCCCCTTATTTGGGTCGCGTTTAAATTGTGAGTGCTGACAACGGAGCTCACTTGGAGTACATCTTGCATCTTTTTGCACCAACACAATAACGTACAATTATTAAACGTGGGCCATCAAAAAAATCAGGGATTGTTATGACCGAACAATATATCTTTATCTCGTATGCGCACAATGATGTTCTTATTGCGGAAAAAGTAGAACGGTATCTGATAAAGAATGGCTTCCGTGTTTTCCGCGACGCTACTAACATACACAGTGATGATGCTTGGACCCAAAAAATAAACATCGCGCTCAATCAAACTGACCGAATGGTATTGCTACTCTCTAATCATTCGATGCCAGATCGCCGCGAGGTTGAGAATGAGTGGGCCTTTTTTCAGAGAAAAAATAAACCCATTCACCTGCTCTATATTGAAGAATGCGAAATCCATTACCGATTAGCAATAGGCCACTACATTGATGCCAAGCTAAACCTTGCAACCGCGTTGCGTCAACTGGTGATAGATTTAAAAAACATTCCACCTTATCAACCTCCTAACCCAGACCAAATCAAAACTTATAGCGACGAAATCCGAAAAATCATTGGTGAACCTTTTGATTTTTGTCCAATTCCGCCCGGAGAATACTTGTTAGGGCAGCCCGAGAATTCCGCCAATGCCAACGGGCGCAGGGGCAACCTTGTCTCCGTAGACGGGTTTTACATGGCAAAATATCCCATTACATCGGCTCAATTTCAAAGATTCTATCAGGTCAGTGACGGTTTCAAGGATCGGAGATGGCGGGAAGATCTGGCGGCAACACCAGACCACTATTTAAGGCTGCAAGATCACGCTTTTCCGATAAACCGTCATCCTTGCAACACCATAAGCTGGTTTGACGCAATTGCCTTTTGCCGCTGGTTATCATACCGACTCAAAGGGTCGCATCGACTAGAAAATATTGTTGAATGGAAGATTCGGCTGCCTACGGATGCAGAATGGGAAGCAGCTGCGCGTGGTTTTGAAGGATTTCTCTACCCTTGGGGAGACGAATTTTGTTCAAATTTCTGTAACACGCTCGAAAACTCCATTGAAGGGCCTACTCCTGTAGATCAATTTCCTGACGGCGCAAGCCCTTTTGGTGTAATGGACATGTGTGGCAATGTCTGGGAATGGACATTTTCAAACTGGACAGCTCCGCTTGCCAATCTTACAGTCGACAAGATAGATTTACGCAATGATCAGAACAGAGTCGCAAAGGGAGGATCTTGGGGCAGTTCTGCTACCACAGCGCTTGCCAGTAATCGAGTCCCAAAAACACCTATGTTTAGAAACCCTAATCATGGTTTTCGAATCGTAGCTGGTAGCTAGATAATCCACTGGGCAGATCAAGGGTTCAACCAGCGATTTTTTAAAAGAAAGTGCTGTTTGTCAATAGCTCTGATTGAACACGGAGTATATGATTATTATGAATAGGCAATTCATAAGGAGCAGATGGTCGCAATGATAGATGATGAGCCAAATCATAATCATTTTTTCCTATCTCAGGAATCCAAGCTCTTACAATCAGATTCTTTCTCCCTTATAGTTGAGTGTTCGCTATTTTTTGATCAATCCATTGTTATTACTCCACGTATCCACGAGCCTTTCAAATCATCTTTTCGCTCTTATGGAGATCTGCCCACCCATCTACTCGATGAAGTGGTTTTTTTGCAGGGATTAGTTGGAAATTTTTTCCACGATATTGATGGATACGACACGCTCTATATTGAACATAATCTCACAGACTCCGCCAATACCTATCCACGAATGTATTGTTTTCCGAATCAAGGTTTCCTCTCAAACCTAAAGCAGAAACTCAATTTTCAACTTCTTTCCACAAGCTTATTTGGCCTTAGCGAAGCTGCAAAAAAACGTCCCTATGTATTTATTCAAACATTCTCAGGTGAACAAAATGAGAATCTGTACGAGGCTTGGGTTGGCCTTGTTAATAATGGAGACAAGGAATATCTGTTTTCGATTCTTGAAAGCAATAAAGAGGAAAGATATTCAAAACATGATCTAAAAACTCAATTCGAGATGTGGATTCGGTCAATTCCCAAATACAAGATCAAGACCGAGGAGGATGTCATTACGCTTGACTATATAGCCTCAATTGAGCAGTCAAATAAGATAGGCTATAACCAACTCGCCCAAGCATATCAGGGTACATGGGTTCAAGAAATTTACCAAGAAGCGGTTGATCGCTTTATTAAATGTTTGCCTAAACGAAATGATCCTCTCGAAATTCTTGATGTGGGATGTGGGCCGGGCCAATATCTCAAAGTTTTTTGGGAACACGGCTTTCAATGTGTCGGCATTGATTCCTCACCTCAAATGGTTGAGAACGCCCGAAACTTATTCGCAAATTCGAACACCGCACCCCAAGTGAATAACATCAGTCTATTCGACCTTCAATTAGCGCCTAATTCATTTGATGGCATATGGTTTAGTGCCGTCATTGTCCATGCTCCACGTCGTTCCTTGCCAGCCATCTTTACACGTCTACGTGAAATCTTACGAGACAACGGCCTCTTATATGTCTCAGCACGACTCGGTCATGGAAGTACCGTTCGCCGGGAAGGCAGGATTTTCTTCTACTTTACCCTAGGCGAGCTTGAAACATATTTCAGGGACGCGGGTTTTAAGATTATTGATTGTTGGACAGATGTGATGGATCGTGGCACGACAGGCAAAACCGAAAAAAGCTGGGGATATTTTTTGCTTGGCAAAAATGACCAGATGATTGATTCTATTGGAGGCCCAAATTGGTAGTTGAAAATTTACAGACGCTATTTTCAACAAAACCTAGGATCAATTCCGGACGACAGCAGGTCTTATGGCGTTTGGCTTACGCCTTTTTACGCTTGGATCAGTTGCCTTCCGGTGGTTGGGGCAAAACCCTCTACTCTTGGATGGACAAAATATGGGAAGGGGACAAAGGGACAATTGTCAGAACCCCAGATACTCGCTTTGAAGGTGGGGTAGACTACACAGCCTATACCATTCGAACGTACTACGACTTTCTGGAAAAAGTGCTAGGCTCTCCTAGCATGGCGATTTTATTGCAGGAAAATGATACCGACATTCGTACCTATCAGCATTTTGCCAAGCGAATCAATTTTAATGGGATGATTGGTGAATATAGGGGACGTACAGAACCTGAGATTCGGCTTCGTCATACCATGATGGGATTTATCACTTTCTATCTGCATCGAGCAGCCCATGGCAATAATGTGAGCATCAACGAAGAAACCGAAAAACTTTATAGGTACATTATCGAATCAATACGAAGCTGGAAGCAGGATAAATCCCATCATTACGGACTCGCAGGAGCAACACTCAAATTAGTTGAGATTCTTGAGCAGGCATCTTCAGATTTCCCACTGGGGACTCCAGAAGTTGAAGATTTAAGGACTGCTCTTAAGGCTGAGATTTTACATATGATTGCCCTCATCACCGCTCCAGTAAACTATAATCCACAGCCTGCGAATACGATGCACGGTCAATTGTACAGCACGATTTTTCGGCCCTATGGTGATTTTTGGCGTATGGAGCGATCGTGCTTTTTAATGCACTTACCCCTGTTTATTCAGGATAACCAGCAGGCATTTAGCCGGTGGGCTACGCCCGAATTCAAATCAAAATGCGCCCAAACTTTCAAAATTCTCTTGGATGAAGTTGGGTCTGTTTTTGATTTGGAGATGCCAAGTAACCACCTAATCCGCTATCATCGCCCGAAAGGATTACAACAAGCACCCCGTGACTGGGGACTCTCGGCTGAATTTGCGGCGTTGTTGTATATACCAGCCATCCAGCAGTTACTGATAGAGTCCAGAGTGATGGCAACCGACGAATATGAAAGACGACGAGACATTTTAACTGAGGCGCTCGTATCTACCTTTGACCACTTTCATCAAGAGCCAACACTTTTTAAGTTCACTCAAGCACCGTCATTCAGTCGTATTTTGCATGTGATTCAGGCCTCGCAAGTTGATTCAGGTCAGTTAAAAGATTTGGATCAAGCTATTTCCACCATCATTTCGCAAGGCGTGACGGAATTTAGTTTAGAAGAACTGATTAAAGATCATATAATTGGCCCCACTAGCTCAGACGTACAGAAACGGGCCCTTCGAGACCTACTCATAACAAAACTGGAGTCAGGCGAACATACCCCCGATGGGACGTTGTGTGTGGCTCAAGAATGGGCACTTCAGGTAGAAAAAACGATTACCACAACGATTGATTTTTATGAGAGCAAAGATTCCGATGATTACATTACTCGATACTCGGATATGCCGCGAAAGAATTTGGTTCATGAAATTGATTTCCTATTTGAACAGCAACCTCCTAGCCACAACGGTCTTAGGAAAGCACTTGACGTGGGCTGTGGGGTAGGGCAATATGCCGAACTACTCAGCCAACAGGGCTATGAAGTCAGCTTGTTAGATGCGTCTCAAAAAATGCTAACGCTTGCAACCCAACGAGCCAATATTCCGCAGGAAAGGGCTAAAAAATCGAGCATATTTGATTGGAAGTTCGGCTATGGTAATGAATACGATCACTACTTCGATTTGATTTTTGCCTGTGCCATAATGATTCATGTCCCAGAGGATAAGCGCGAGCGTGTCTATTCAACTTTCCATCAACTCCTTAAGCCAGCCGGCATCCTATTTGTGAATTATAAACTTGGGGATCATTCATTAATCTCCGACAACGGACGATATTTTGCTTATTATCGTGATGATTCTTGGATTCAACAGGAATTAGAAAAAAATGGTTTTCAAATCCTAGTGAAAATCGAAGATATGAATTATCAAGATATGTATGGATTTCCCAAGCAAATTCGGTGGGCGCATTATTGCTGCAATAAAGGGGAGGTAAAATGAGTACCGATTCTTTTTCTGATATGCTGAATCACCGGATTAATGTCTGCAAGCGAGGGTGCCCTCTATGCAATGAGATGAGCAATCAGGATGCCCTATCCAACCTGTTGGGTATCTACAAGACCCACGACGAAAAATTCCTGCTCCAAACCAGCCATTTTGTAGCCATGCCAGATATTTTTCCACTAGTTCCGGGCCATACCATCCTCCTCACACGGGATCATGTGCTTTCTATGGCACAGATTCCAATAGAGTGGTACGACGAACTCAAAAAAGTGAAATCTGAGCTTGCCATACACCTATCAAAGCAGTTTGGGACATTGTTTTGCTTCGAGCATGGCGATGCCGACGGGGAGATGACGAGTGGCGTGTGCATTAAACATGCTCATCTTCATTTTATCCCAGCCGTAATTTCTATCGAAGAGTGGGTCAAGCCTTATAGTAATCAACCTATTGAGATTGTCCCTATTGAATATCCTGCAATCTTAAACGGGATAAAGGGGAGCTACATTTATTACGAGAATTTGTCTGGGTCAGGACTGTTTGTTTATCCGAATAAGCCGCTTCCGGAGCAGTTTATTCGGCGGGTTGTAGCAGAGAGTTGTCATCTACCGGAGTGGGATTGGAAAAAAACTGCTTTACCATTTCTCTTATGAGGTCTTGTATGAGCCAACCTATTAAACCACCCAAGACTTTTTTGCCCGATCAATCCGCAAATTACTGTCAGGTTGAATTTTGGCCGGGAATGCAAGCCGATATTGATTTGAATATCGTTAACCAATTGGCAATTCCTGTAAAAGGGAAACTTTATCAGTATCCTAGCCGCTTCCTAGAAATATTCGCCAACTTACCGAAGGATTTATCGGCATTACGACATGAAGATATTTTGTTGTGGGAGTCTATACAAAAACAATTCATGCCACAAATTCCAAACGTGGAATTTAGACTTGGCGAGAACATTAGTCAGCCTCCATTCACATGGGGAGAGTGTTCGGCCAATACACTAGCCGTCAACTTCACCTATAACACCAACGCCATCTACCGTATTGTCAGCAATCTTGTGGAGCAGAATCTTGTACCCCGGATAGAGATGCCTCAGTTGATAGATCGTGCCTGCATAAGGCTGGCAAGTATTTATCGCGCTGAAGGCAGCTTTATCATGCGGAATATGAATAACAACTTTAATATGTTTCTAATTCCGCGAGTGATTGAATCACTCGTTGGGAAGTCAATCTACAACTCCGACATGCAGGAATATGACCTAACACGCTCCTCGCTAAAAATTGCGCTTGATCTGGCCGAAGATTACGTCCATCTCGATGTTAGACAAAAGATGGCAATAGCACTAGGTAAAGGGGTAGCCTTTATTGAAAAACGGATGATGGGGAATAGCCTGTCCGAAGAAGAAACCTTCAATGTCCAAGAAATCGCCTATCGTTACTATGAAAAGCCACTTGGGATAGACCATCGTCAGCTCTTGATTGAACGCGTCGAAAATTCAGCAAGTTCCGGAAAAACTTTCAATTTAACAACAATCTTAGACGATGCTTCCGAAACCGTTGATGATTTGTTGTGGATGCTTGAGTTAATGGAAATGTTCCCTTTTCTTTATGTTCACTTGTTGGTCAATACGGCGCAGGTCAGCATCAATTTCTCAAGCCAAATGTTATCTGACGTACTTGCTAGACCGATTTTCCGGGGACTAGTTGAACGCATAGAGAAGCAATTTAGGGTTGTTGAAATGTATTGCCCGCTTATTTCTTTCCAAACCAGCTTGTTCCCTCCAGCGACTCAGCATGTCATACACGAGGCCGATGTCGTATTCATAAAGGGGGCAAATTTCTTTGAGACTTGCCAAATTCCCGAAAAAGACACTTTTTACGCTTTCGTAGTATTTGGCCCAATTTCGCGCCTTTACTCCGGCTTCAATGATTATGACGGCGTCTTTGCTTTCGTTCCAGCAGGTCGTACCGGGTATACCCATAACAAAGATTTGTATCAGATTCAAACGCTTAAAGAAGTCGCTGGTAGTGGCTAATTGGCCCAAAGGTAGCGAAGTGTAGTTTTGCTAAGGAAAGGTTAAGAACTATACTCCTTGTAGAGTGGTTTGGTAGGTAGCCCGAAAATCGAGTCAATCAAAAGTAGAGACTAGTCTGCTGCCGACAGATAGGCAACGGGCGCGGAGCCGCCTAAAGTGTCATGTGGACGCAAGAAATTATAGGTGTGAACCCAATTTTCGGTGATGGCACGCACCTCTTGTAAAGAGGCGAAGAGATAAAAATCGAGCACTTCCTCGCGAGAAGTACGATTAAAACGCTCAATATACGCATTCTGAGCCGGAAGACCGGGTTGGATAAAATCCAAGCGGATGTGATGGGCCTGTGCCCAACTTTGAAAGGCCATCGCTGTGAATTCACAGCCATTATCGACCCGGATGCGCTGAGGATAACCACTCCAAAGCGCAATGGTCGAGCGCAAGGATCACCCGCAAGGCGGGTAAGGGGGCATCAACCTCAATCCCTAACACCTCACGGTTGAAGTCGTTTAGGACATTGAGCGTGCGAAAACGGCGGCCATTGAGCAAGGCATCACTCATAACCAGCATTCATTGGGCTGTTCAGGCTGAGCCAGCGGCAAGGGCATGTGTTTGGGCAGTCGCTTGCCCCGCAGATGCAACTGCAAAGCCCGATAAACCCGATGCACTCGTTTATGATTCCAGTTGTATCCACCATGGCGCAGGGCATGATAGAGCTTTTTGAATCCCCAGCGCGGTTGTTGCTCGACTGAGATCCGTAATTGGTCCGCGACTTCGGCATCGCTGACTGCGATGGGATGGGTGGAGATAGAGAAATGCTGAACAACCCCTCCAAAAACAGCAAAGAACAACGATCTATTTCATCTGATAGATGAGGCCGAAACTTGGCTGAGTGAAAATGAATACGCAACCCCAATTCTCAAGTGGAAAACAGACGAGTGGGGTGAAGTACCCGCTGATTTGGGCAGAAAATAAAATCGCGGTACGGTTAATCACCAATTTTCATTAGACTATTGACAGCCTTGCAGCAATACATCGCCAACAGGTGATCTGGCTTTTGCCTTCAGGTTGCCATGACTGGGTAGCCGTCCGGATGTCATAAAAATTCATGTTTTTCGTCACGGTCTCGACTTATCTTGGGAGAACGGGTGTAATCTTGATGCGGAGCTTTCACCTAAATTCAAACTAAAAATCTGCATATCGTTGCCTCACATTGATGCCTCTAAAAAATGAAGGATAAGATCAATGGAACCAATCACACTGCATGTGAACGGACAGCGACTTACGATAGACGCGAATCCCGATATGCCGCTGTTGTGGGTTTTACGTGACTTGCTCGGATTGACGGGTACCAAATATGGGTGCGGGATCGGTCAATGCGGTGCTTGTACCGTGCATCAAGATGGAGAAGCCATCCCCTCGTGTATAACCCCTGTTTCTGAGATTCATGATCATGAAATCACCACGATTGAGGGCTTGGGTGGTAATGATCCATTGCAAAGGGCTTGGATTGCGGAGAGTGTTCCGCAGTGTGGGTATTGTCAGCCGGGTCAAATTATGGCTGCCGCAGCACTGCTGATAAAGCATCCAAATCCTGACGATGATGCAATTGATGAAGCGATGGCGGATAACCTCTGCCGCTGCGGAACCTACCAACGGATCCGTCGTGCCATCCATCTTGTGGCTGGGCAGACAGGAGGAAGTGCCACATGAGCACCCAACTTTCCCGTCGTACATTTATCAAGGTTTCGGCAGTGGGTGGTGGCTTGCTGTTGGGTTTTGAGCTGCCAGCCGTACCAAAAATCGGGGCACAGACCCCAGAAGCCACCTTTATTCCGAATGCCTACTTACGCATCACCAGTGACGATACCATAACGATTATGGTCCATCGTTCCGAGATGGGACAGGGGGTGCAAACCGCTATCCCGATGATTCTGGCTGACGAGTTGGAAGCGGACTGGACACGGGTTCATCTTGAACAAGCGCCCGCCGATTCGACTTATGGCGATCAGGTGACCGGTGGTAGTGTTAGTATCAGCAGTTCTTATGGCACACTCCGGATAGCCGGGGCAACCGCACGCACGATGTTAATTGCCGCTGCCGCACAAATCTGGAACGTTGATCCAGCCGCGTGTCGGGCTGAAAATAGTCGGGTCATTCATGAGGAAAAACAGCTCAGTTACGGTGAGCTAACAGCAACAGCCGCGGCCTTACCTATTCCCCGTAGGCAGGAACTTCAACTGAAAGACTCTTCGGCTTTTCGTCTCATCGGGACCAGTATCCCGAATGTGTTAACCCCGCAGTATGTGGATGGTACAGCTCAGTATGCCATTGATGTTCGTCTGCCGGGGATGTTATATGCAGCAGTGGCACGCTGCCCGGTTTTTGGCGGAAGGGTCGAAAGCTATGATGACAGTCGGACCAAAGCGTTTGAGGGGGTACGCCATATTGTTGAAATCGAAAGCGGTGTAGCCGTAGTCGCCGATAATAGCTGGGCGGCCTTAAAGGGGCGTGATTTACTTGACATCACTTGGGATGAAGGCGCTTTCGTAGCTCAAAATGATGACACGCTGTTACAGGCCTTTGCCGCCGAAATTCCGTCTGCCGAGGTAGCTCCTGCCATCGAAGCCATCTATTTTACGCCGTACCTTGCCCATGCCACGATGGAACCGATGAACTGCACCGCCGATGTACGCCCGGACGGATGTGATGTGTGGGCACCGACACAGGATCGCCAACAAGCCAAGTTGGTCGCCATTTCGTTAACTGGCTTAAACAGAGACGTGGTCAACATCCATGTACCGCCGATTGGCTGTGGCTTGGGGCGGCGGCTGAAAGTTGACTATGTGGAGGAAGCTGTGCAGATCTCAAAACTGGTCAGCGTTCCAATTAAGCTACTCTGGTCGCGTGCAGATGATATTCAAAACGGTGCTTATCGCCCAGCGACTTACCATGTTTTGCGGGCGACACTTGATGAACAGGGAAGGCCGAATCACTACGAACATCATATCGTGGGTCAACCTGTTGCCGCTGCCAGTGATTTGGCTTATGGGGCGAGTGATCACCCCTACGACTTGGGTGATTCGGTGGTGCGGGCACATTCTGTTATGCTCCCCATCCCCACCGCCTACTTCCGTTCGGTCTCGAACCCAACCAGTGCTTTTGCCAGAGAAGCCTTTGTGGATGAGATGGCCGAATTAGCGGGGCAAGACCCTTATGAATATCGGATGGCCCTGTTACGCAATGAGCGTTTCAAAGTGGTGCTAGAATCTGCGGCACGTGCCGCCAGCTGGGGAAATCCTCTACCTGAAGGACACGCCCACGGCATTGCTTTTCATACCACATGGGGCATACCAGTCGCACAGGTTGCGGAAGTTTCTATCTCACAAGACAAGCCGCATATCCACCGTATTGTGTGCGCGATTGACTGCGGACTAGTCATCAATCCCGATATGGTAGTAGCCCAAATGGAAAGTGGAATTGCGGTTGGCCTATCGTCCCTATTTAATGCCATCACGTTTGAAAATGGGCGGGTTCAGGAGGGCAATTTCCACGAGTATCCCCTGCTGGAAATGAAAGCCATGCCAGTCGTAGAGGTGCACATCGTCCCCAGCACTGCAATGCCCGAAGGCGTTGGGGAAATGGGTATTCCACCAGTGGTGCCTGCGGTGATCAATGCGCTCTATAAGCTCACAGGTAAGCGTATCCGCCAGCTGCCCATTCAAGGAGATGTTTTCTAACAGTCGGGAAATGATCTTCCGGTTGAAGTGAGCAAACACCGGCGCCCATTTTGGCGATTGAAAGCGTACAGTAGACCTAAACAAAGTTGTGGTGAAGGGCAACTTTGTTTAGGGAGGGTCAAAGTCCATACTCCTTTGCCAAGCGTTTTTGGGGCAAGGGGGAAATGATTAGCAACTTCTTGCCAGTCTGATCTTGTTGGTCAACCTTTAGGCCAATGAGGAATGGGAAAAAGCGGTGGAGGTCGGCCAAGAGGCTGTCAAGTTCAGCCAACAGCTCGGAAAATAGTAAGAAATGGCGGCCCATGTTCTCAATGAAATTCCTCTGATATTCACGGGTCGCTTGCGGCGCACCCTTGAACACTCTAAAGCAGCCCAAGCTTTGTTTGATCCTAACGACTGCCTTTGCGTATATTATCAAAACAGTTGGGCCACAAAAGTTGGCAGGGATAAAGGGGTGTTGTGAAATGAGAGTCGCGGTCTTTTCGGATATTCATGGTAATGCGGTGGCCCTTGAGGCCATGTTGGATGATTTAAAAACTCAAAATATTGAACAGCTGGTTTGTCTGGGGGATGCCATTCAAGGCGGCCCTCAACCAACTGAGGTGGTGGCCCACTTACAACAACTAGGCTGCCCCATCGTGATGGGCAATGCCGATGATTGGCTCTTAACAGGCGTGGCAAGTGATGCTGAACAAATCTCAGAAGCTCGTCAAATTGAATTAGACACCGTACGCGACTGGCAGTTGTCGCTTCTTTCCGAAGACGACCTGTCGTTTATACGTACCTTTCAGCCAACCATTCGACTGCCGATCGACGATGAACGCACTTTGTTATGCTTTCATGGCTCACCCCAATCTTTTGATCATGTCATTCTGCCCCAAACACCGGATGAAGAAGTGCTCCAATATCTCAATCCCGAGCCGCAGATGATCTACACGGGTGGGCACACCCATATGCAGTTCATACGCCATTTGGGCCGCACGTTCCACTTCAACCCCGGCAGTGTAGGCAGGGCCTACCGCCACGATCAGGCCGAGGATCGTTTCTGGGTGGATTCATGCGCAGAGTATGCCATCTTAACCTCAAATAATGGGATTCTCGCCCTAGAGTTTCGGCGCGTCCCTTTCGACGTGGTACGCCTCATGAGCGTTTATCAGACCAGTGGGCGACCCTATGCCGAGGAAGCCATTGCCCAATATGGGTCGTGACAATGGTAGGAGCTGAATGGTTTTCTATGGTCGTGAACCGAGCGATTTACCAAAATTCGTAGACGGGACCTCCAACAAGCGTTACAACTGAAAAAGGACAGTACCCCGGAACAAGGTTTAAAATCCATTTAATGACAACACGACACTGACGCCCAAATCATGGTGTGGGCACAGGCCCACCGTTATGTGCGAGCGCTGATTTGCTCAGAGCGTCAGGCTTGGATATCAAAGACGGTTGCTCAAACAACGCACAAGCCATGAATGTGGCCTGAATGCTGCTGCTGACGGGTTGGGGGAATATCTCTCAATCCGTTTTTTGCGCTACAGGTAGGCTCATGTAATGTCATCTTGGTTGCCGCCATCAATTTCGATTTCCTTGACTTTTTTTGTGATCTGTGATATTTTTTTTGAGAAATTAACTAAAGCGCTTTAGTAAAGCGCTTTATTAGGAATAAATTTTGAGAAAAACACAAGTTACCGCCCAACAAGTCGCAGAGCGCGCCGGTGTTTCATTAACTACCGTTTCGTTTGTAATGAACAACAAAACGGGCGCGAGTATCAGCGAGGCAACTCGGCTTAAAGTGTTGGATGCCGCTGAAGAACTCGGCTATTTCCCCCACATTACAGCGCGATCGTTGGCGCGTGGTCGCACTTCAAATATTGGACTGTTGTTGTTCCGCCCACATCAACGTATTTTCATTGACCCCTTCATGCCAAACCTGATCACTGGTTTTAGCGAGATCGCTAATCAGGAAGGTTATCGGCTATTGGTGCAAAACATTGATGACAGCGACATTATCACGCCTGTTAAGACCATGCTGCGCGGTGGCGAAGTAGCCGGTTTGGTAGTGGCAGGCTTCGATGTTGAAAACGGTGATATGCTGCTCCCCTTGATTAAAGATGGCTACCCGGTTGTGCCGATTGACCCCATGAACAATCCGGCGATTTCCTATGTTTCGATTGACCATCCCTCCGGGGTTAAAGATGTTATCTACCATCTGATTCGGCTTAATCACACCAAAATCGGGTGCATCACCTATGGCCCATTTAATCGCGTCAAACAACGGTTGCAGGCTTATCGGCAAGCCCTTGAATCCTCCGGAATCGCCTATGACGAAGGCCTCATTCGTGAAGGTCAATATGACCCCGAAACGGGCTATTTAGCAGCATTGTCGTTGTTACGCGAACGGCCTGATATGACCGCGATTTTTGGCATGAACGATATGATGGCACTTGGTGCGCTCTCGGCTATTCACGAATCGGGCCTACGGGTGCCCCAAGATATTGCGGTGGTGGGCTATGACGATATGCGTTTTTCGCCCTATTTGTACCCACGCCTGACTACCGTACGCGCCCCTGAAGTGGAACTTGGGCGACAAGCGGCGATCATGGTTTTGGATCAGATTCGCGGCACATTGATTGCACCCAAATATGTGTCTTTGAAATCAGAGCTAATTATTAGAGATACCTGCGGCGCAAGTTAGAGCGTCCAGTCGAAAAAATTTTTGATTTAAGTTTTAGGAGGAGTTTATGCAAACAGCCGAGTCGAGGCCGTTTTGGGAATGGCCTTTAAAGATACTCGTCACCATTATTCTGATCCCCAAAAAATTCCTTGATTGGGCCATGAACAGCGAAGCATTTTTGGGCTATCTGTTCATCCTGCCCAGCCTAATCGGGTTTATCGCGTTTTTTGCCTATCCAGCGGTACGGAGTGTTTATATCAGCACGTTGGAATGGAACCTCCTCACCCCTGCCAAACATGTTGGCGACGATAATTATCAATTCATTTATCACGATGAACGTTTCCGCGAGGCGCTAAAAACTACCGTTTATTATGTGTTGTACAACATCCCGTTGCAGACCCTTTTGGCGTTGATGATTGCGGTGATGATGGATAAGGTCCATAACTCCTCATTTTTGCGGGGGATTTTTGTGCTGCCGTGGCTGCTGCCCAATGTGGTGGTGGCCCTGTTGTGGCTGTGGATGATGGATCCCTCCTTGGGGATTATCAATCAAGCTTTAAAACAAGTGGGTATTGGCGAACAGGGCTTCCTCGGCGACCCCGACCAAGTCATCCAATCGCTGGCCGCCATCAACATTTGGCGACACGCGGGCTACACCTCTATTTTGGTATTTGCGGGGCTTAAAACTATTCCCAAAGGCTTATATGAAGCCGCCGCGATTGATGGGGCAGGCGAAATCCAAAAATTTTTACGGATCACTATTCCGCTCCTGCGCCCTGTGCTCAGTTTCGTATTGGTCACTTCTGTGATTGGATCATTCCAAGTCTTTGACACCATTGCCATTACAACCGAAGGTGGGCCAGCGGGTTCGTCGCGCGTCATCCTCTACTACATCTACGAACAGGTATTTGAACGACGCATCCATATGGGCACAGCCTCGGCTGCATCGGTGGTCTTGTTCCTCATCTTATTTACCGTTACGGCAATTCAGATGACATTTCTACGCGCTGGCAAATCTGATCTAGCTGAATATAGCTAAATTTGAGGGGAAAAGAATGATGGCAACTTTATCGAAACTACAAGTAAAGCGCTTTACTAGAGAAACAACTAATCACGAACCGAAAAAACGGATATCTGGTAGTCGAATTTTGATGTGGCTGTTCTTAATCCTGCTGCTATTCGTCACGATCTTCCCGCTCTATTGGGTCATCCGTACGGCGGTAACCCCACCCAAAAAAGTCTATTCAGAAGCGCGTGCGCTTGCCCCCAGTGACCCAACCACCCAAAACATTGAGCGTGTCTTGGGGTTGATTTCTGACGAAGAATTGACCGCGCTCGTCAAGAAAAACCCGACGATTTCGGCAGGCAAGTTAGACTTCTTGCACTTTGTCAAAAACTCGTGCATCGTGGCTGGGGCCATCACGGCTGGACAAACCTTTTTTAGCTCATTAGCGGCCTATGCGTTTGCGCGATTGCGTTTTCCTCTGCGCAATCTGATCTTTTATAGTTATCTGGGTGGATTGATGGTGCCCAGCATCGTTTTGTTCATCCCCAATTTTGTATTGATTCGGAATATGGAATGGATCGGCACCTATAAAGGGATGATCGCCCCGACTTTCTTGATGACCCCTTTTGCCGTGTTTTTTATGCGGCAGTTTTTCCTGAATTTAAATACTGATCTTGAAGAAGCCGCGAAATTGGATGGGGCAACCCACGCGGGCATCTTCTTGAAAATTGCGATGCCTCTCAGCAAAGGCCCAATTTTTACTCTAGCAATTCTGACCTTCATCACCAGTTGGAACGAATATCTATGGCCTTTTTTGGTGGGGCGAGATGAAAAAGTGCGGGTGTTGACAGTGGCGTTAAGTGTGTTCCGTTCCCAAACGCCCCAAGGTGGGCCTGACTGGGCTGGCTTGATGGCTGGGACAATTGTCGCTGTGATTCCAACATTCTTGCTTTTCATTTTCTTGGGGCGGAAGGTTGTTGATTCCATTCAGTTCTCTGGTTTTAAATGATCTGCCCCACCTTCCTTTTGGTTCACCGTGATCGCTGCAAAGCGAACGTGAATAGTTAACGAAGTTCGATGGATAAAAGGAGATACTATGTTTAATAAAAAGGGTTTTAAGTTATTGCTCATCGTTGTGTTAGTTGCCTTGACCTTCTCGGCAGTGATGACGACGCGGGCGCAAGATTCGGTGACGGTGAAGTATGTATTGTGGGATACCAACCAACTCCCAGCTTATCAGGCGTGCGCGGATGCTTTCACTGCGGCCAACCCCAGCATCAAAATTGAAATTGAACAACTGGGTTGGGATGACTATTGGACAGCCATTACGACTGGTTTCATCAGCGGTGATGCCCCGGACGTGTTTACTGACCACCTCGCCAAATATCCTGAATTTGTGGTACTAGAACAACTCGTTGACCTTCAACCCTTTGTTGAACGTGACGAAGTTGCCACCGACATCTATTATCCCGGTTTGGCTGACCTGTGGACAAAAGATGGTGCGCGTTATGGTTTGCCCAAGGACTGGGACACCGTTGCCATTGTCTATAACAAGGCGTTGGTCGAAGCGGCTGGTATTGACCCCGCCACTTTAAATGACCTGACTTGGAATCCAGAAGATGGCGGCACTTTTGAACAGGTGATCGCCCAGTTGACGATTGACGCCAATGGCAACAATGGCCTCAGCCCCGACTTTGACAAAGAGAATGTTGTGCAATATGGCTTTACCCCCGGTGGTATGGGTGGTGGTTATGGTCAGACCGAATGGTCATGGCTAGCGGTTGCCAACGGTTTCACTTTCAACAATGGCACTTGGGGCGATGAATATTACTATGATGACCCGGCGCTAGCTTCCACGATTCAATGGATGGCCGACCTGTGGCTGGAAAAAGGCTACTCCCCCAACCTCGCCGAACAACAAGGCTTGGGCCGCTCTGCGCTGTTCCAAGCAGGCAATATCGGCTTTGTGGTAGATGGTTCATGGATGATCGGGACGTATGTCGCCAGTGACTTTGAGGTGGGTTTTGCCCGTCTACCCGCTGGCCCCAATGGTCGTAAGAGTATGTTCAACGGTCTGGCCGACTCGATTTGGGTAGGCTCCAAGCACATCGAAGAATCTTGGCAATGGGTCAAGTTCTTGGGTTCAGCCGATTGCCAAACTATCGTAGGTCAATCCGGTGTTGTGTTCCCAGCGATCCCTGATGCCGCCACCCTATCCTTACAGGTTCGTGCCGATGCGGGCGTTGATGTCAGCGCCTTTGTAGATCAGGCCAATGAAGAAGGTGGTACCTTCCTCTTCCCCATCACCGACTGGGGTGGCGAAATCAGCACCATTATGACAGAAACGATGGACAGCATCGGACTCGGAGAAGCAGATGCTGCCAGCGCTCTGAAAGATGCAAATGATGAAGTTAACTCGCTGTTCCAATAATAGCAACGCCAACGTTTAGGATATTCACACAGGTGAACAAGTCGCCGTCTCAATCTCATGTTGGGGCGGCGACTCCTGAAAATACTTTATGAAAAGATGGATGGTTTTGGCCTTACTTATTGGGATGTCCACCCCGGTTGATGCAGGTAATTCGCGTATCCGGGTTGAAAAAATCGCACTGGCCCCGTCGGTGTGCAGTGGTCAATTTATTGAACATACCCTTGATCACACCACCCACCCCTATGCCGAAACCATTCGGACGTTTGACAGTAACGGCTCCGGCGTAGCTCTCAATGACCTTGATGGCGATAGTCAGGTTGATATTGTGCTGGCA
>JACRBG010000032.1 GCA_016234595.1 Chloroflexota bacterium
TGTGCTGGCAAACTTGGCGGGTGGGGAAAGTATTTTATGGAATTTGGGTGATCTCAATTTTGAAAAACGGCTTTTAGACAGTCGTGGCGGAACACGTAGCGTGACCATCGTGGATGTCAACAGTGATGGGCTGCTGGATATTATTTTGACCAAGCAGTTTGCCGCCCCTTCCTATTGGCAAAATATGGGCAATCGAACCTTTGAATTTGTGCCCCTACCCGGCGTTGATAATTATGCCTATGCCCTCGATTGGGCCGATTTGGATGGCGATGGCGATCTTGACCTTGTGACGGGGTCATATAACGCCGAATTAGAAAGGGTGCTGCGCGATACTTTTCTCTTTAGCGATAAAGGTGGCGTCTTTTATTATGAAAATCAGGGCGGCCAATTTGTGCCGACCCGTCTAGCTGAACAATCGCAAGCCTTGGTGGTTATTTTAACCGATTTAAATAACGATCACCGGCCTGATATTGCTGTGGGTAACGATTTTGGGCTGGCGGATGGTTATTGGACACATACCCAACACGGTTGGCAACCTTTTCAGCCCTTTACGGTTACCACCCACAGCACCATGAGTTTTGATGTCGGGGACATCAACAACAATGGTAGATCGGAATTTTTTGCCACCGACATGAACCCCATACCCGGTGAGGCGCGTTATATGTGGCAACCCATTTTGGCCTCAATTAAGCCAGCCGAAGCCCAAATCGTCGCCAATGTCTTGCAGCTACCAACACCCAACCACTATGTGAATCAAGCTACCCAATTTGGCGTCGCGGCCACAGGTTGGAGTTGGTCTGGCAAATTTGGGGATTTAAACAGCGATGGCTATCTCGATTTATACGTAGTCAATGGGATGATTGCAGAGGATTTGTTACCCGATCTGCCTCGACATGAATTAGTGGAAAAGAATCAGGTGTATCGGAACGGGCAGGGGCGGGAATTTATAGCTGCACCCGAATGGAAATTAGATTCCACCGCAAGTGGTCGCGGTATGAGCATGGCCGATTTGGATAATGATGGTGATTTGGATATTGTGGTCAATAATCTAGCCTCGCCCGCTCAACTTTTTGAAAATCAACTCTGTGGTGGCAATAACCTTATCGTTGAATTGCATCATGAAGAGGCTGCCAATACCTATGCCATCGGCGCACAGCTTACCCTCGTCACCTCGACGGGGGCTTATACCCGCACCGTCCATGCCACCAGCGGGTATCTTTCGGGTGATCCAGCCCGCTTACATTTTGGGGTTCCATTGGATATTCAGCACCTTGAAATTCGTTGGGATGATGGTGAAGTAACCCAACTAGATTCACTGGTAGCCAATCAACTGGTCAAAGTAACTCGGCGTTAAACGCGACAGAAGGGAATCATGCTATGACGAAGATAGTCTTTATTGGAGCAGGCAGTACGGTTTTTGCGAAAAATCTGATGGGCGATATTCTAAGTTTTCCAGAACTCGCCGATTGCACGATCACCTTGATGGACTTAAACGAGGAGCGTTTGCGTACCTCCAACATTGTGGCGCATAAAGTCGCCCAAGCCTTAAAGGTCTCACCTAAAATTGAGACCACCACTGACCGTCGAACGGCCCTTAACGGGGCTGATTATGTGGTCTGCATGATTCAGGTTGGGGGCTATAAACCCGGCACCGTAGTTGATTTTGAAATCCCCAAGAAGTATGGTTTACGCCAAACGATTGCCGACACCTTGGGTATTGGTGGAATTATGCGCGGCTTGCGGACGATTCCAGTCTTATTAGACATTACCCGCGATATGGAAGAACTTTGCCCGAACGCTCTATTTATCAATTACGTCAACCCGATGTGTATGAATCAGTGGGCACTCAGCCGGGGCACTTCAATCAAGACGGTTGGGCTATGCCACAGTGTTCCGCATACCGCCCATGAACTCTCGCAAGATATTGGCATCCCCACCAGCGACATCAATTATCTGGTGGCAGGTATCAACCACATGGCCTTTTATCTCAAATTTGAACACAAGATAACAGGCGAAAATCTTTATCCTCTGATACACAAGGTCTATGACGAAGGGCGTGTGCCCGATTGGAACCGCGTGCGCTACGATATGTTTAAACGCTTGGGTTATTTTGTCACGGAATCCAGCGAACATTTCAGTGAATATGTGCCGTGGTTTATTAAACATGATCGCCCCGACATGATCGAAAAATTCAACATCCCTTTGGACGAATATATCACCCGCTGCGAAAATCAAATTGCCGGGTGGGAACAACTGCGCGATTATCTGGAACGGCCCGACAGCATACTTGACATTGAGCGAAGTGTGGAATTTGGGTCACTGATTATCCATAGTATGGTAACCGCCACCCCGCGTATTATTTATGGCAACGTTGCCAACCAAGGCATTATTTCAAACTTGCCACAAGGGTGCAGTGTAGAAGTACCCTGTTTGGTCGACGGCAATGGCATCCAGCCGACCCACATCGGTGCGATTCCACCCCATCTAGCTGCCTTGATGCAAACAAACATCAATGTGCAAGGCCTCACCGTTGAAGCCGCTCTAACGGGTAAACGTGAGTATATCTATCATGCTGCGATGCTTGACCCCCACACTGCCGCCGAACTCACCTTAGATCAAATCTGGTCATTGGTTGATGATCTCATCGAAGCGCATGGGGATTGGCTGCCTAAATACAATTGATAACTTCCGGTTGAGGGCATTTGGTTGACCTCCTCAAATGCCCTCTCCCAAAAACTTTTGCGATGCAGGTGACCATGCATCCTTTAATCCACTAGATCAACTGGTAGCAAAAGGACGAAAACGCACGATAAGGGGCTTCATCTTTTGAATCAGCCTGTTGAAAAAGTAAAAGTGATAGGCCAAAACTGTTCCTAATTTTAGCCTTACGGTTTTAACCAGCGTTGTTGAAGTAAGCGTTTATGAGTGTGGCACAAGGTTGATGGTGGTTGCACGTGTTTTTGGGCTGAGCATGGGCAAACCCACTATCAAGCTGCTGGGGCGCCCTCACTTCGCTTTCGCCACCCTTTTACGCTGATGATTTACCGGACACGCCTTAAAGCCACCGTGCTGAAATTAGACTGAATCCAAGACGATTGGAAGCCTTTTTCTGGAATTCGCCAACAACATCAAAGTGGCGAAGAGCCATTTTCACGTACTTTGTCGGGCAGGGCTTTTGCAAAGTCGGGCTAGGCAAAGGGAAACGACTAACGTAAGTTAAAGGTGCGAACCAAGGCTTACGCGAGGAGTTTCCCCTTTTGCCTGACTGATGCAGGCTTTCTAGCCAGTCTTCTAGGATGGCTCGATTATGTTGCGTTGATTTCACTGGAAAGGAGAAACAAGGCCCTTCGTGCCGTTCATTTCACATTTTGGTTTTCAGTGGCCGCTGGTGACACGAACCCTACTTTTGGGCCATTATCGCTCAGCCATCTTGCCAAGCCTGCATAATCTTCACGCCTGATGATCCGGAAACCCAACCGCTTGAGGATCTCCGCCCTCACAGAGTGCCACTATCCTGCCGGCAAGACCACCTTGACTTGTCTTCCCCACAAGGGTAGCGGCCTATTGCGGATCTTGGCGTGTCCCATTTCTGGCGTATTCCGATGGAACCCGTAATAGCTTCACTCGATTGCAGAGCCACTATCCTAACCACAAACTCCATCTGTGCATGGTTTTTCGACAGACTGAGAGTTTGTCAGATACAAAGCAAGATAAAATGGAGGCATACTTTCCTCATCTGGTAGGATAAGAGGAGCAGGCAGATGGCAAAAGAAGAGAAATATCAGCAGAACACTCAACCTAACCAGACCTTAGCGTAGATTAGTAGGAGGTCGCAACGCTCCCAAATCTCTAAACACCTCGCCGCTACCGAAATCTTGTTGATAGGGCGGGAACTGAATGTTAGTATCCCGTAACTGCTTCAAAGTCTGTGCCAGCCCTAGATTACCATATTCACGGGCTCGGTGGACTCGATCCAAATCCAGAATCTCGGTCAAGATCGTTTCCTGATGGCCGGCCTGCTGCAAAATCCGGCCATCGGGATCAGCAATCATGGAACGACCACCCCCCCAAGGGCCAATGCCATTGATATCCACAAAATAACACTGGTTCATGATGCTGTTGGCTTGACTCAAGACAACTTCCAGTTCGCGGTCAGAGGTCGGAGTCATGGTGGGATGCAAAATGACCTCTGCCCCCATCCAGACCAGTGTGCGAATCATTTCAGGGAACCACATATCGTAACAAATAGACAAGCCAAAACGCCCAATGTCGGGGACATCAAATACGCAAAATTCCCGCCCCGCTGTCACCTCCGATTCAAGCGGCAGCCAAGGAAAGATTTTCCGATATTTGGCGACAATATCCCCGTCCGGTGAAATCGCCAGCGAGGTGTTATAGATAGCGTCTCCGTCACGCTCGTACATTGAGCCGGGGATTAACCAGCGTTTTTCACGGCGGGCAATCGCACAAAGCTGGTCGGAAAATGGGCCGGGGATGGGCTGTAAAAGATTCTGCCATTGCTGACGATCTGGTATCGCATCAAACTGCACAAGGCCAGACACCGCCAGTTCATGAAACACAACCATTTGAACAAATGGAAAGCTGCGGGCAATCCGGGTTGTGACTTGCCCCATTTTTTGGATGGTCGCCTCTGCGTCCCACGGAATAACACTCATTTGTACACCAGCGATTCCAAATAAACGAGCCATATGGATTCCCTCAACTCTGATAATTCTGATTGATCATTAAACAAAATGGCAGGCCACTTGATGACCGGGTTCAATCTCACGTAACGTGGGTTCGTCATGTCGACAAACGTCTTGCGCCAACGGGCAACGGGTATGAAAACGGCATCCCTTTGGGGGATTCAACGGGCTAGGCAGATTTCCGGCGAGGGGGATAATCACCTGTTTTTCGCGACTCAGTTTTGGAACGGCTGCCAATAAGGCTTGGGTATAGGGGTGGCGCGGCTGGCTAAAGATACTCGCCGTCGGGCCAAGTTCCACCAGCTTGCCCAGATACATAATCCCGATGCGGTGACTGAGATATTCCAGAATGCCGAGATCATGCGAGATGAACAGATAGGTTAACAGATGGCGCTGGCGCAGTTCTTCCAGCAGATTGATAATCTGGGCCTGCACCGACACATCCAGCGCGGAGGTCGGCTCATCCAACACCAGCAAATTAGGCTCAACGCTTAAAGCTCGTGCAATCGCTACCCGCTGACACTGCCCCCCCGAAAGCTCATGTGGAAATCGGTCAAGATGCTGTGGCCCAAGCCCGACCTGCTCCAGCAAACTGGTGATGCGTTCCTTGCGCAGAAAATCCGGCATCTTTTGAGCACGCAGGGGTTCATGCAAAATGCCCCGCACCCGCATTCGGGGGTCAAGCGAGGCCAACGGATTCTGGAAAACGATCTGCATTTGGAAGCGTATGGGTCGTAGTTGGCGGTGATTCAGTGCCCCAATATTGTGTTCATTAAACAATACCTGCCCGCTGGTTGGCCGCACCAATTGCAGAATACATCGTCCCAGTGTCGTTTTGCCGCAGCCAGATTCACCCGCCAGCCCCAAGACCTCGGTGCGCTGAATGTCAAGTGATACATCATCCAGTGCATGGACGATCGGGTGTTCGCCTTTAAGCCAACTACCTTTGACCGGATAATGTTTGACCAGATGCTGCACCTGCACCAGTGGTGAATTATTGTCGGTCATGGGCGGCGCTCCTCGCATGGAATGGTGTCAAATCGGCGTTCGGCTCGACCATAAAACAGGCTGTCTGATCGCCGTTCAGCCCTTGATATAACGGAGGTGCTTCGACGTGGCAGCGGTCAATGGCGAATTTGCAGCGCGGGGCAAAAGCACATCCCGGTATCGCTCCCGGATTGGCGGGCACAGTTCCTGCCATCGCCACCAATGGCTGTTTAGGTTGGGTCGGTTGGGGAATCGCCGCCATTAATCCGTGTGTATAAGGGTGTTGTGGATTTTCTAGGACGTTGCCTGTTTCGCCAATTTCGACCACCCGTCCCGCATAAAAAACGGCAAGGCGGTCACATAATTGGGCGATCACGCCGATGTCATGGGTAATCAGAATTACCGTAATCCCTAACCGATCACGTAAATCACGCAACAGATAGAGGATTTGGGCCTGAATGGTCACATCAAGGGCGGTGGTTGGCTCATCAGCGATTAGCAAATCGGGCTGACAGGCCAGCGCCATCGCAATCATCACACGCTGTTGCATCCCGCCAGAAAGTTGATGAGGATAAGTGTTGAAGATACGTTGGGCGTCCGGCAGACCCACCGATTGAAATACCTCCATCACTCTGGCCCGTGCCGCCGATTTGCTCAGCTTTTGGTGACGCCGCAAGACCCGCACAATCTGCTTACCAACCGTGAAAACCGGATTAAGCGATGAACCGGGGTCTTGAAAAATCATGGTGATTTGTTTGCCACGAATATGAGCCAATTCGCGCTTGTTTTTCCGCACAAGATTGTCGCCTCGTAGCAGGATTTCGCCGTCAGTGATTTGGCCGGGGCGCGGCACAAGTCCTAAAATCGAGAGACCTGTCACCGATTTCCCACAGCCTGTCTCGCCCACGATGCCGAAGATTTCGCCGGCACGCACATCCACCGATATGCCGCTGAGCGCCTGTAGATAACCCCGCCGGGTTTTGAAACCCACTTTTAGATTTTTGATTTGTAATAAGATGTCGTTCACGATGGTTTCCCTCGTTAGCGGTATTGGCGCGGGTCAAACACATCGCGCAGCGTGTCACCCAAGAGATTAAAGGCCAGAACGGTGACAAAAATGGCGAGGCCGGGCGCGGAACTATACCACCACAGCGTTTCGATATGCTGGCGACCCTCTTTGACCATCAAGCCCCAATCGGCACTTGGTGGGCGCGATCCCAACCCCAAAAAGGCTAGCGAAGTCGTGGCAAGAATCACTGTGCCAATGTCGATGGTGGCTTGTACCAGCACAGGGGTCAGCGAATTTGGCAAAATATGACGCAGGATAATGACCCAATCGGGCAGGGCGATTGAACGGGCCGCCTCGACAAAATAGGCTTCACGTAAAGTCAAGGTGACACTGCGAACCAACCGCGTATACCACGGCCACCACGATACGACCAATGCGATGACCGCGTGCAACAGACTTGGCCCCAAGAAGGCCACAATCGCCATTGCCAGCAGCAAGGAGGGGAATGCGAGGAACAGGTCAGTGATACGCATGATGATTTCGTCCACCCATCGCCCATAATAGCCCGCCACCGCCCCCAGCGGAACCCCAATCAGCACTGCGCAGGTCACAACGACCAACGAAGCAAGTAGCGCCGGACGTGTGCCATAAATCACCCGGCTGAGGATATCGCGCCCTAGATCATCCGTACCAAGCCAATAGGTGTTGGATGGCTCTAGGCGGCGATCCACAATATCCATGCGCCCATTACCCACATCCACCTGATTGCTGTGCCCCTCTCCGTGCTTAGGATAAGGGGCAATCAAGGGCGCGGCGATTGCCAGTACCACCAGCAGCACAATAACAGCCAGACTGACCATCGCCAGAAAATCGCGGCGGATGATATGCACAATATCCCTAACCCGTCGCCATTTTTCAACTGGCGGCGGTGGATTGTCGCCATTGAGTTTTTGCTCAAGAGCTTCGGCGCGTTTCCCTAAGAACAGGCGTTGAATAGACATGCGTTTCCTCGCGTTATTTGAGACGGATGCGCGGGTCTAGCCACGCCTGTGCCAAATCCACGATTAGGTTGATGATAACATACCCACCTGCACCAAACAGTGTCATCCCCATAATCGCCGGATAATCTAAATTTAAGAAGGCCGTTGTAGTAAATGTGCCTAAGCCGCCCCAATTGAAAATGTATTCGACATAAAATGCCCCAGTCAGCAAATAGGCCAATGTTAAGCCGATGACGGTCAGAGTCGGAACAATCGCGTTCCGCAGGGCATAATTGTAAAGAATGAACCGCTCCGATATGCCATAGGCGCGGGCGGTGCGAATGTAATTTTGTTCCATAACTTCCAGCATCGTAGCACGGGTCATGCGGGCGACTAGGCCAATCGGGTAGGCCGCCAATGTCAGGGCTGGCAGCACCAGATGGCCCGCTACGTCCTTGAAAGCAACCCAATTGCCGGTGACGGCGGTATCAAAGAGATAAAATCCCGTAATCTCGTCAATGGGGTGCGTAAAGCGCAGGGTTCCATCAAAGCGGCGCGTTAGGAAAAATAGGCCCAGTTCATGAAATAGGAGCAGTTGCAGCAGCAGGCCGAGATAAAAAGCAGGCATGGATACGCCGACGAGTGAAATGATCCGAACCCCCACGTCGGGTAATTTGCCATGTAGCTGCGCCGATAGCACCCCCAACGGCGTACCAACGACAACCGCGAGGAGCATAGCGACCATAACCAATTCCATTGTGGCAGGTAGGCGCGAGGTGATTTCGTCCAGCACGGGCTGTTTGCTAGAAATCGAATCGCCCCAATCGCCGCGCACCACGTCCCCCACATAATCCAGATACTGCGCAGGCAGGGGTTTATCGAGTCCCAATTGTTTATTGACGCGCTCAATTTCGGCAGGGCGGGCGCGTGGGCCAAGATATAGCGACGCTGGATTGGAGGGGATGACCCGCGTCAGCACAAACACAATTAGTGTTAGGCCGATTAGCACACCCACCGAGAGCAATAAGCGCCGGATGATATATTCAAATTTCTCAATCATAAGGTTTTTGCAATCATCAAAGGGTATTTTGGAGGGAGGGCCATAAAACACCCTCCCCATCGTTTTATTTTATTCCGCTAGATGAATCGGATAGAAGAACGTCGCAAAGGCGTAGTTCGGATTGTATTCAAATCCTTCTAGATAGGTCGGGACGGCATACCAGTTACCGACATCCATCAGATATAGGGCCGGGGCGTCATCCACCAGCATTTGCATGGCCTGCGTATAGAGTCCCTGCGCGGCGTCCCGATCCGTACCCGCTAAGACGGTGGCTTCGTCAATCAGCGCGTCATAATCGGGATTGTTGTAATAACTGAGATTGAAGAAGGGGGCGTCGCTGCTGCGGAACAATGACCACAGATTATCCGAGCCTGCGTCGCTGTAAGTCGGCCAATACAGCACGAGGAAAATATCCTGTGCTTGTGTGGGGTCGGCTTTGGCTTCTTCCCACTGCTGATTAAACAGCATCGGTTCAATATTCACTGTAATGCCGATTTCAGCCAGTGCGTCGGCGATGATCGGAGCAAAGGCCTCCTCGATGGTGTTTTCGGCGGCGTAGGTCAGGCGCAGTTCAAAACCACCGCCCTCGAACCCGGCCTGAGCCAAGAGATCACGCGCCATATCGAGATTTTGCGTATATTGCGGCACGTCTTCCGAATATGGATAAACGCCGGTTGGCACAGGGCCGCGTGATTGTGTGCCAAGACCTTCCGCGCCGACTTCAATAATCTGGTCATAGGGAATGGCGTAGGAGATGGCTTGGCGTACCAGTTTGTTATCCAGCGGTGGGCGTGTGGTGTTCAGGAAACCAACATAGTTGAAGAAAGTCGAATTGACTTGAACAGCATAATCCGGATTGTTTGCAAAACTGTCGTAGCTGGCTGGGGGTAGACGCAGTGCCAAATCCACTTCCCCGCCTTCCAAAAGCTGCTGCTGGGTAACGGCATCTGGCACGATATTGATCAGCACGTTTTCAAATTGACCGTCTTGCCAACCGCCCCAATAGTTCTCGAACCGCCCCAATACTACTTCGACATCGGCGGTATAGTCCGAGAGCATATACGGCCCCGTGCCAGCATCCACGCCCTGTTCAAAATAGGTCTCATCGGCTTCCACTGCGTCGAGCGCTTTGGGGCTGATAATCCATGCACCATAGAGTGAGGAGGCGATAAGGTCTAGTGGGGCAGGGTAGGAGAGATTAAAGACAACCGTGAGGTCGTCGGGTGTGTCAATCGAGGCGAGGGGCAGCCAGATAAAGGATGCACCACCAACGGCCTGTGTACGTTCGATTGAGCGCTTGACGGCTGTTGAGGTCAAGGCTTCGCCGTCATGGAAGGTGACACCTTCACGCAGATGGAATGTCCATGTCAATCCGTCCTCACTTTTTTCCCAACTAGCGGCGAGGGCCGGGGTGAACGGTTCGGTGGCTCCCGGAGCATTTATCCAAAGCAGAGGTTCATATATATTCGCTATGTAGAGGGCTTCGGTCGAGAATGACAGATTAGGATCCCATGTAGTAACGCTGGCAGTCGAGGCCACACGCAGCACAGTCGTATCTTGTGCCCGTGCGCCGACCGGAATAATCAGTACCGCTAAAAGGAGAACCAAGGTTAATAGTTTGCGTAGGAGCATAGTCAAAACCTTCCTAAATTTATTCATTTTGAGTATGGGCAGATTATAACGGGCAGAGTTTGCAAAATTCTGGCAAAATACTTGCAAATGGATAGGGATCTATATCAAAAATGACTACACCCCTTCTTCTGCAAACGAAATTTCTGATTCCGCGTCTTGTGCCAAGCCATTTACCCCGCCCTCATTTGGTCGAACTGATTCGCAGCAACTGTGAGCAGCGGGTTATTTTGCTGACGGCGCCGGCTGGGTACGGTAAAACGACCCTCATGGTCGAGGTGGTGGCTTCGTTGGGCCATGCGGTCGTATGGTATCAACTGGATGGAGGCGACAACGATCCAGCAACCTTTATCGCCTATCTGGTGGAGGGGCTGTGCCGCATCCGCCCCAGCAGTGCGGAAAAAAGCCGCCGCCTGTTGAATAGCCCAAACCCGCCGCCTTCCTCCCAGATGCTGGTTTTTCTGCTGAATGAGTTGTTGGAGGATCTGTCGTTTCAGTGGACATTGGTATTCGATGACTATCATTTTGTGAGCAATCCGATTGTTCACGAACTGGCCGCCGCTTTTTTGGAACGCCGCCCTCCTAACATGAGCGTGATACTTTCGACCCGTACCACCCCGCCTTTGCCACTTTCACGCTGGCGTGCCCGGGGGCAACTGGCCGAATTGCGGCTTGAGCATCTGCGCTTTAGCCATGAAGAATCCGAGGCATGGCTGAATCAGGTATTACCCCAACTACCGCGCGCCCTCACCGAAACGCTTTCGGTCAAATCAGAAGGGTGGGGAGCTGGCCTGCAATTAGCGGCGACGTTGGTAGCTGAAAAACCTCTGCGGGAAGCGGAGGGATTGATTAACAACCTGTCGGGGGCCCATCCCTATATTTTTCACTATCTGATGGATGAAGTGTTTGACCACGAACCGCCGGCATTGCAAGAGTTCTTGCTACATTCCGCTATTCTGACCCAAATGGATGCCAGTTTATGTGAGTCGGCTTTAGGAATCACCAGTGCCCAAACACATCTGGAGACCTTGCAGCGCGAAAACCTGTTCCTGATTGCGCTGGATGATCAGCGGCGCTGGTATCGCTATCACCATCTATTTCAGGAATTCTTGCAGGACAAACTGGCTCGTCAATCACCCCAGACACTCTATCGGTTATGCCACCAGACGGGTGAGTATTTTCTTGGAGTTGCCGACTATGAAATGGCTGCGCACTATTTTTTGCGGGCGCGTGAACAATCCAAAGCCGCACAGGCGATTTTGCGATTCGCGCCGAAGTATTTGGAAGCGGGCCGCGCTGACATTTTAAGCCACTATCTGAGCCAGCTAATGCCAGCCGAATTGCAGCACCAGCCTGAACTTGCGCTGTATCTGGGCCAAAGCCTACGTCATCGTGGTTTGTTGGGTGAGGCGGTTGTTTATCTCAAACAGGCATACCAGAGTGCCGGTACATTGGATGCTGTGAATGTCGCCACACTTGCCATGACCGAACTCGCCAGCCTCGCTCGTTCGCGTGGAGACTATATGGAGGCCCAACAGAGAGCAGCCCAAGCAGTCGGACGCAGCCAATCTGCCAGTCCAGCGGCCCGTGCTTTCGCGTTGATGGAGCAGGCCAAGTGTGAAGGCTTTCTGAACGGCATGGAACAGGGCTATGCGATTGCTCTGCACGCAATTGAGGCCATGCGGCACGCAGAGGATTCCGTTGAGCCATCCCAACAAGCTCAGTTACTACAGTCACTAGGGCAAATTTGCTGGTGGCATGGCAACGTCATTGAGGCGATTTTGCATGGCGAGGAGGCACTGCGCCGTTTGCCGGAACTTGAGTCACCACTCGCAGCCGATTTGCTGCTTCTGCTTGCCACACTTTATCTCTACCGTCATGAATATGATGAGGCGCTCAAATTTGGTCAGCGTGCCCTCGATATTTGTCAGCGATTGCACGCACAGGAGTTGCTGTCGAATGCACTGATGGTACTCGGTAATGTGTTGACGCGGGTGGGGCAGCTTGGACAGGCGGAAAGCTGTCTGCGTCAAGCCATTGATCTCGCGTCCCGTTTGCAGGCGGCCAGCTATACCCAAGTGATGGCAGGCAGCTATCTGGCCTATAATCTTGTGGCACAGGGGCGCATTGATGAAGCGCAGCAGATTGCGGAGACTGTGTTGTGGCCGCATGAAAATCGGGCGGTGGTGTATGAAATCTATGTGTGCCGCAGTGTTCTGGCAGATATTCACCTAGAGAAACGTGAAATCACCCGTGCCAAGCAGATTTTCGAAGATCTAATTGAGGTCGGCGAAGCGCGACAGTATCGCATCCCGCTGGCGATGGCTAATTTTGGCTTGGCCTATATTCTGCTTTCGGAAAATGATCAATCGCGTGGTCTAGAACTAGCCCAAAAATCTCTCCACCTGCTTGAATCGTCGCGCCTGTGGGAATTGTATGTTGATCAAAAACAGCGGGCGGTTGTCGTTTGCCAAGCCTTGGAGCAAATCATCCCAGACAATCCTTTTTTGCGACAAGTGTTACAGGTGCTGCGTTCTAAAGCCTCCGATGTGACCGTAATTCCCACCGGACAGCGCCTCATCCGGGTGCAAACCTTCGGATCGTTCAGAGCCTTTCATA
Organism: Chloroflexota bacterium; assembly: GCA_016234595.1. Taxonomy (GTDB): domain Bacteria; phylum Chloroflexota; class Anaerolineae; order Aggregatilineales; family J027; genus CFX10. The sequence continues at coordinate 12,991 of JACRBG010000032.1, forward strand.
ATGAGGCTGAGATTCAGCCGAAAATGTGGGGGTCGGCAAAGGCGCGTGACCTGTTGGCTTATTTTGTCACATTTCGGCATGAACATATCCCACTTGATAAAGCACTCGATGCATTGTGGCCTTCTGAGGCACGACAAAGTAAGACCGCCTTTCATACGGCTCTCTACCGTCTGCGCCAAGCCCTTAATGTGGGCGAATCTGCCACGCGGCTTATTATGGTTGAAATGGGTGATTATCGACTGGATTTATCTCGTTTTGAAATTGATGTTGAGTTATTTGACCAGCACATCAAAAAAGCCCAAGAGTCCGATGGCCAAGAGACCATAAAGAGCTATCAGGCCGCACTTGACCTGTACAAGGGAGAATATCTTAACAACCTCTACTATGACTGGCTTTTGATTGAGCGGCAGCGCCTGAGTGAAAGTCACTTGCAGGCCATGTATCGGCTGGGCAAACTGTATACCCAATGTGGCGACTTGGAGCAGGCTCTAGTCCTTCACCGGCATGTGGTTCAGCTTAGTCCATTATGGGAAGAGGCGCATTGCGAAGTCATGCGCACCCTGTACCAGTTAGGTGATCGACAAGGAGTGACCAAACAATATGAGATCCTCAGCGAATTACTTCGACAGGAAATTGACGCCAGTCCGCTAGTTTCGACCCAAAACCTATTTAGGCATCTAACCCAATCTTCTCCTCCATAGCTCGATGCTGTTGTCAGCACCCATATTACACAAAAGTATTGACTTGATTTTTTTGTAGCGGCCTATCCTATTTAATTACTTTGAAATACCTCTTATCCTTTATGAGGCTATAGCATGTAGTGGTTAAAAACCTATCTCATATAAGAAACTAGCTCACTTAGCCCACTCATAGTAATCATCAATATCTCGCCAAACACAACGTAACAGCAAATTTCACCCTCCCCATCCCAAACCTTAGAAAGCTGTTGTGATTAAACCCTTGACGAGACCAATACACGTTGGAATATATGCATAAAGTCTTCAATACTCAGCGCAGGAACATTTCGTTCCGCATAATCAGATAACCCAAGTATTTTTCTTGACTGGCTTGCACCCATCGCTCAACCAAGGTATGGGTGTTGAGAGTGGAACAAAACATTGAAACAATCTCGAGTTTTGACGATATATACCTATTTTATTGCACATAGGAATCTTTTGCCGGATGAAAAAGTATCAGTCGGCTGCTGACACTTTCGATTGGGTAGTTTGCTTTAAAACCTACATTCGGTAGGATATCATGCAACTAATTACCGGATATGCGACAGTAGCCTAGGTTTCTGCTCTAATCACTGTAGTCATCCAACTGCCCTTGGGTGCTTCATGCGTGATGAAGATGATAGTTCGGCCTTCCATCTCTAATTGAACTGTTTTCAGTAAATTCTGTTGGCTGACGGCATCTAAATTGGTAGTCGCCTCATCCAAAACCAAAATAGGCGCATTCTTAAGCATCGCCCGGGCAATCGCTACACGCTGACGTTCACCCGCACTGAGGGTATGGCCCAATTCGCCAACCCATGTATCTAAGCCTTCAGGCAAACTTGCAATCAAGTTATCCAACCCCACAATTTTTACCACAGTCTCTAACTGTTCTTCGGTCGCTTTTGGTTGGGCCAGCAGGAGATTTTCGCGGATGGTGGCATTAAAAAGGTGTGGATTTTGCGGTACCACTGCAATTAAATCCCGAAGTGCCTCGGGGGAATAATCATGTAAAGCGTGTCCCCCCAATTGGATTTCGCCTGCCTGATAATCCCAAAACCGCACTAGTAAATTAATTAGGGTGCTCTTGCCTACGCCACTTGGCCCTAGAATGGCGATATGTGTCCCCTGCGGAATGCTCAGATTGAGGTCACGCAAAACGGCTGGTTCATCTGGCCCGTACTGGAAACCGACATGTTTGAAAGTGATGTCAAAATTGGAGGGGGATAGAGCGGATGCTGGATCTGGCGATGAAAGATCACTCTCAACTAACATCATCAAACGCCGGCCCGCCTCAATCGAGCTACCCAGATTTTGGAAAGCAGACCCTAGTGGTAAAAAGGCTTCATAACAAGCCATCGTCACGAGTGCCAGCGGGGCCAGCATAATCTCATCAAGGCGCGGGATACCCAACCACAGCAGCACCCCAATAGACAACCAGACCAGAAAATTACCTAATCCAGATTGAAGAATACTGCGGTGCGCTAACCCATGCTGTTGCCGAATTAAATCTTGGTTACGGGTCTGAATCTTGGCAAAATAGCTTTGGGCCTGTCCAAAGATCAATAATTCGGCCATCCCCTGCACGCCATCCAATAACTCTATGTTCAAGTTCGCGCGTATCTGCACGGCTGTTTGTCCCTGTTTTTTGCCGGATTGCCACGCCACAATCGGCAAAATCACCCCACTCACAATAAGAAACAGTAGTAGGGCAAGCGCCACAATTAGGTCTAACCCACCCGCGAAAATGAGCATAGCGATGGTAATTCCAACAGCTACCAACGACGGCGCAACGACCCGCAGATAGAAGTTTTGCAGCGTATCAATATCGTGAACAACACGTGTCAGCAAATCCCCACTGTGTTGGTTAATCAGGCGGGCCGGGGCGAGTGGTTCCAATTGTTGATAGAACCAGACGCGCAGATTTTTGAGCAGGCGAAAGGTCACATGATGAGAGGTCAACCGTTCCAAATAGCGCAGTAGACCCCGCGAGATACCAAAAAAACGCACCCCGACAATTGCAAGGTTGAGTTCTGCAATTGAAGGATGCAAGGCCGCTTTTGCTATCAACCATGCTGATGTGCCCATCAGCGCCATGCTGCTGCCAATGGTTAAAAAACCCAAAAACACGGCTGCCAAAATGCTACGCCGAAATGGAGTGAGTAGCCTTACCAGATGTTTGAATACTCGCCAATCAGTCATAGGTCATCACCAACTGATGATAAAGTCTGTGCTGATTTAGTAGGAAATCATGGGTTCCCATTTCAATCACCTGCCCTTCCGATAACACCAAAATTTGGTCGGCTTGTCGGATGGTGTGCAAACGATGGGCAATCATGACCACAGCGCGACCCTGCATTAAGCGCTGCATAGCGGTTTGGATTTGAGTCTCTAAATTGCTATCCAAATGGGTAGTGGCTTCATCCCAGATTAGGAGTGGGGCATCTTTTAGAAAGGCTCGTGCGAGCGCGACCCGCTGCGCCTGCCCGCCACTTAATCGGGCGCCCCGTTCCCCAATTGGCGTTTGCCAACCGTTGGGGAGCTGTGCCACAAGTTCCGTAAGGCCAGCTTGTTCACCCGCCCATACGATTTCGTCTAGGGATGCGGTGGGTTTAGCTAATCGGATGTTTTCGAGAAGGGTTGTGTTGAACAAATAGGGTTTTTGCGATACCCATGCCAACTGACTCCGCCATGCTTCAGGCATGATAGTGGCTAAGGGAATGCCATTGACCAAAATTTGGCCTGTAGTGGGTTCCAAAAAACGGAGCAGTAGATTAATCATTGTGCTTTTGCCTGCCCCGCTTGGCCCCACGATAGCAATATGTTGACCGGGCCTCAATTCCAATTGTAGATTATGAAGGGCGGGTCGTTCACGTCCCAGATACTGGTAACTAACCGCTCTAAACTCGATATGAAACGGTGGATTGGGTAGTGGTATGGCCTCGGTGATAGTAGCTAGGGCAGGACTGGTTTCCAAAAGTTCAAATATGCGTTGGGCAGCGGCATTACCCGCCGATGCCGCGTGAAAACTCGCACCAAAATTGCGGAGGGGTTGATAAAATTCTGGCGTGATGACGAGAATGAAAAAGGCTTGCTCAAATGCCATTTTCCCATAAAGTAGCCGCAAGCCAATTTCAACCGCAATCATGGCGATGCTTAACGTCGTGAGCAGTTCCAAAGCTAACGCTGACAGAAAAGCTACCCGTAAGACCTGCATTGTAGCCACCCGAAAATCATCACTGAGGCGGCCTATTGTTTTAATCTGGGCCTGACTGCGATTAAACAATTTAAGCGTAGTCAGGCCTTGTAGGACGTCCAAAAAGTGGGCACTGAGATAACTGAGGCTTTTAAATTGGCGCTGGCCCACCGCCCCGGCCCACCTGCCAATCAACATCATGAATAGTGGCAGCAAAGGTGCGGTGCAGATCAGGATCAGTGCCGAAAGGACATCTTGCGGCACGACTACCCAAAATATCGCCAGTGGAACTAGCAACATGAGAAATAATTGTGGGATCAATTGACGGAAATAGCCGTCGAGTGACTCCACTCCTTCCAAAAGGGTGTTCACCAATTCGCCACTGTGCTCCTGTGTCAGGGCAACCGGGCCAAGCTGTAATAGATGGCTAAATAATCGTTCACGTAAACTCGTTTTGATATGTTCGGTCACATGTAGCGCGGCCAATTCACTACCCCACTGCACAATCAAGCGCAGCCCCGCTAAACCGATTAACCAAGCAAACAGCCCCTGCACATCCGTTAGGGTGGCATCTTTTAGAAATACGTTGTTAATGATTTGGGTCAGGGTATAGGCTAACCCAATCACCAATAGGCCATTAATCAGCCCCAGCCCCACGGCCAAGAAAAACAACAGGCGGACTGGCCCAAGTTCAAAAAAGAGTCGTCGGTCAACTTTCATGCGAATTTCTCACGATGCTCGACAGCAATGGATTGAGAAGGGCCACCTGTGTGGCAATTTGACCAACAGGTAGCCCCAAATCAGTTTAGTATTCGAGATGGGTTTCGGTAGTGATGCGCTTGCGGAAAACCCAATAGGTCCAACCTTGATAAAGCAGCACGATTGGCACAAATGTCAGCGCGATCACCGTCATAATTTTGAGGGTGTAATCACTCGACGAGGCGTTATAAATGGTCAGGCTGAACTTGGAATTTAGACTCGACACCATCACCCGTGGATACAGCCCTCGAAAAACCGTGACCACCGTAAACATGATGGTCAGGGCCGTCATCAGAAAAGCCCATCCATGTTGGCGCTTGAAGATAAAGCCACCTGCGGCTATGAGGGCCACGCCTGCGCCAAGCGCTGTTAGCCCGGGATTGACCCCTAGTTGCTCAAAAATATCGGTTTGGCTATAGCTAAGACCAACAAATGAGACCACCGCCGCGGTCGTGGGCAACCAGATTCGTTTTGCTGCTTGATGGGCACGTTCCCGAATGACTCCGTCGGTTTTGAGATTGAGGAAAATGGAGCCATGCAGCAAGAATATAAAGAAAGTGACTAGTCCACCCAACAGCGTATAGACATTCAGCAGGTCAAAAAAGTTGCCAGTATAGGTCATGCGCCCATTGATGGGAACACCCTTCACAATATTGGCAATAGCGACACCCCATAATAGAGCAGGCACGGCGCTCCCCAAAAATATGGCCCCATCCCAAAAACGTCGCCATTGGGGGTATTTATCTTTGCTGCGAAATTCAAAAGCAACCCCACGCATAATCAAAGCTAACAGCATGAGCACTAGCGCGAGATAGAAACCGCTGAACATAGTGGCATACCAGTTGGGAAAGGCCGCAAACATTGCCCCGCCCGCCGTAATCATCCACACCTCATTGCCATCCCAAAATGGGCCGATTGTGTTAATCATCATGCGGCGTTCAGTATCATTTTTACCCAAAAACGGCAGTAGAATCCCCACGCCATAATCGAAGCCTTCCAAAAGGAAGAATCCGGTGAATAGAACCGCAATCAGCGTAAACCAGATGGTATTCAGATCAATATCCATTTTTGTCTCCTCCCTAATCCCCGGAAAATGCGCCCTGTGGCAGTGGTTTGGTAGTTTCTGGGGGCATTGGGATAACCTCATCACCCGCCTCTTCAGTCGCATATTTACGCAGCAAATAGACATCCGCCGCCGCCAACGCACCATAGACCAATGTAAAGGCAATGAGCGAAAACCAAATCGTTGCGGTGGAAACGTTAGGTGAAACAGCATCGGCAGTTTTTTGTAGGCCAAACACAATCCAAGGTTGCCGTCCCACTTCTGCTAACACCCAGCCTGAAGCATTCGCCAGATAGGGTAGCGCCATGGCAGGGAGCAGGAATTTCAAGAAACGGCGGTAGCGTTCGACCTGTCCTTCAAAGTTGAGATATAACGCGAAAATCAACAGCCCCAGCATCAAGAAACCTGCTCCTACCATAATTCGAAAACTCCAATAGGAGATCGCAACGGGTGGCACATAATCGCCTTCGCCATATTGCGCAGTGTATTCGGCTTGCAAATCGTTAATGCCTTTGACCTCCGCAGTTGAGTCATTGTAGGCAAGAATGCTTAACATACTGGGGAGACGAATAGCAAAAACGTCTTCACGATCTTTTTCGTCACCAATTGTGAACAGGGACATGGAAGCGGGGTCTTCGTTGTCCCACAAGGCCTCGGCTGCCGCCATCTTCATCGGCTGTACTTTGACCATATGTTGCGCTTGGTCATGCCCACCAACCAGCACTATAAAAATACCGACCGCCCCATAAATGCTCGCCATTTGGAACGACCGTTTAAAAACGGCGGAATTTTGATTCGGGTGTAACAGGTGATAGGCACTGATACCCATCACAAAAAATGCCCCGGTGACCATGCCCCCTGATAAGACATGCGGATATTGGACAAAAATATTTGGATTGGTAATGATGGCAAGGAAATCTTTCATCTCCACCCGACTCGCCACCTCACCATTAGGCAGGGTATATTGCGCCAGCTTATAACCGACGGGCTGCTGCATAAACGAATTGGCAATTAAGATCCATAAGGCCGAAATGTTGGTGCCGAGTGCTACCATCCACATCGAAAGTGCGTGCAGGCCCTTGGGCAATTTCCCCCAGCCAAAAATCCATACCCCCAGAAACGTGGATTCCAAAAAGAAAGCCATGAGGGCTTCAATCGCCAATGGAGCGCCAAAAATATCCCCCATAAAGCGCGAATACTCCGACCAGTTCATGCCAAACTGGAACTCCATCACAATTCCTGTAACTACCCCCATCGCAAAATTAATGAGCAGCAATTTGCCCCAGAACTTGGTCATTTTTTCATATTCTTCTTTGCCAGTCCGGGCGTAGGCCGTGTGCATGATGGCAACAAGAATGGTCAGGCCTAACGAGAGTGGTACAAAAAAGAAGTGGTAAATCGTGGTGACTGCAAATTGCAATCTTGAGAGATCTAATGCATCCATTCAACTCCTCCTTAATGTGAAGTTGGGCCATTTTGACCCCTATGTGAAGATATTCAAAGTCAAGAAAGCATGATATATCATGATAAATATCACAATTATTATCATAACTTATCAATATGCTCTAATAGTGGTCTAAAAGTAGGAGGTAACCATCCCCAAAGGGTTCTTGTGAGTTCCGTTTCAGAGCGACCCGGACACAGAGACAGGCGATCAGGCCTTTGTCCCTTCAGATTGCCGCGACTGGGTAGCTGTCCGGATGTCATAAAAATTCATATTTTTCGTCACGGTCTCGACTTATCTTGGGAGAACGGGTGTAATCTTGATGTGGAGCTTTCACTCAAATTCAAACTAAAAGGGGTATGTTTAACAAATGTTCAACGAGGGCAGCCATGCCTTACAAGCATTATCGCTTCTCCGAAAACTCAACTGCCCTTCAGCTTTTGGGAGAGACAGTTTCAAGAGACGGTTTTAAGAGATAAAAAGCCCCTCTTTTGGTTTTGAATGTTTTACGCGCCTCATCTCCTAAAAACAATCCTTTTTGAGCGATGCCATTCCATGATTTGGCATCTTTGTCTACTTGTTGCCCCTCGTTGCACGTTTGTTAAACACACCCCATCTTGGCGTACCATCTATATTTTGGCCGTAGGGTAACATCTGTGCCACGCGCCGCCACTTTTTTAAAGAAATTTAAAAAATCATCTGTCGAGGCGGCTTGGCTTTAGGCCGGAACGGCCAAAGGGATGCGTTGGGCCATATCCAGCTCAAAGAGGCTATAGAGATTGATATGGCGGAAGAATAAAGGAGTCAAGCCACCCCAATCTTCAAGAGTCATACGCGCATAGCATTGGGGCTGAGTCAAGACCTGTTGGAGCATTAAGGTGTTGATGAAAGCCAAGCTGGATTGAAGCAAGTGAAGAGCCAACCTAGCGGTTTCTTGTTCCAGCGATTGGTCGAAATCTCGCCCGTTTTACCATAGGAAATGAAGTAATTGACGCTGTTCCAGTTCTCAATCACGTTCAAACCCTAGTGAATTTCGCGCCGCAATGGCTCAGAAGCCAGATAGTCACACAGAAAGAGGGTTTTGATGACCCGCCCCAATCAGAGGAAAGCCATTCACCCCAAAAGAGCAGGCGCCCCTCAAAAGCATTATCTACTGTATGGTGTGAAAATAACCTGTAGGCGAAGCCATTCTTCTTGGAGAGGTTCATATACTTCCCGATGACCTTTTTCATCAGCGTAACCCCAAAAACCATTGCTGCAATAGCGGTCATTTTCCCAGCCTTGATGGCATAAGATAGGATACCAACAAATTCCATCCACAGGGATTCTTTTTTGAATTGCAGCTAGTACTTCAGTGGTAACATAACGAAACCATTGCGGGCGAAATTTATCTTCAGTTCCTGTCTCAGCGACAAACATTGGCCGCTGGTATCGGTCATAAAGCTCCTGAAGCATGTCCCGAAAAGGTCTATAGTCAGGATTTTCAGGGAAGATGGTTTCTCCGCCAAACACCCATTGGTTAAGGGGGTAAAAATTGACTCCCAGAATGTCAAGATATTTGGGATTGCCACCTAGCTGCGGCCATAGACTGCCTTCCAGCATATCCCATGCTTGGTATTGCGCGATCTGATAACCCTCGGCATTAACACGCTGCTCAGGTCGACTGGGGTCTGCCACCACATGAATAAGGGGGTCAATCGTCACGATTCGCGCGTCCGGAATAACATCCCAGATTGCTTCGATACCCTCAATCGTTGCCCGAACCAATTGCGTTTTTAGCTCAAAACTTCGGCCTCTCTCAAATGGCCCCATTTGGGCGGCGTCACCTCCGGCCCATGCAAAAAAAGAGATTTCGTTGATGGGGCAAACCAAAAGCGGCGCATCAGTTTCCGATTGATAGAAATGGGCAAATGCGCGGGACATCCTGCTGAAAGACCGCACAAATTCTGGACGAAAGATGTCAATACCATCCGGCCAGCCATAATGACAGAGATCCCAGATAACCTGCATCCCTAATTCATCAGCGGCCTGTATAAAGGGCAGCACACTCGAAAAATCGTAGCGATTAGGCTTTTGCTCAATTAAGTGCCAGCGGATACCATCTCGCAGGGTAGATACACCCATTTGCTTGAGCCGCGTGTAATCTTGCCGCACAAACTTGTCGTGCTGGGTAGCCGCGATAAGGTCTAGTCGTTTGTTTGAACTAAGACGATGAGTGGAACACTCAAACCCTCCCATGAAAAAACTCGCAAAAGGGGGAATTTCCATAAAGCCTCCTCAAAATTTGGGCGACAAAAAACCCCGGCCACCGAACGGGTCAGGGGTTTATATCGGCAAAATAGGATTAGTCGGCAACCACGTGGGCACCATTTGGACGAAAAGAGTATTGTTCGCCCACCACATGCCCATGACCAACTTTTGCTTTGAACTGGGGCTGTGAATTCAACAACGAGATGATCTTGGAATGTTCCGCGAAGTCTTTCCAAGTGCTCTCTTTTTCGCCTAGCAGCCAGTAATTGACCAACTCGACGCCTTGCATCACGGAATGATCCATGTTGCCAATTTCGTATTCCCACGCCCCAAAACGCCCTCGACTGTAAATGTCATGATGGTGGAGATAGGGCTGAATTGTGGCGAGTGACCTGTTTCGGTCAATCGTTGGCACGGGATAGCTATAGTCCACTTCAATTAGGTATGTGGTGACAATTCGGTCAAGGTCACTCGGCTCAAGTAGTCGAACATTGATCAGGCCATTGATCACGCGGTCAATGATCGTGGTGGGGTCTTCGGGTTTGTGTTCGCTACTGCTTGTTTCGGTCAGCAACAAGAAGTGATCGTTGTCTGGCACGATATACGGCGAGTAATTAGAAAGATAGGTCACACGATAGAAGGGGCTGGTGGATTCTGGAAAATAGAGCCAGCATTTTTCACTGGGGCATGGGCGATTGACCCCTACCCCAACAATCAGCCCGCTTGAATGATGCAATCCCTCAGTCGCATCTCGAACCTGTTCCGGCGCGTGGTACATGCGATTGACCAACAAATCTAGGGGCATGGTGGTCAACAGCAAATCATATTCCACAATATCCCCATCGCTGAAAAATACCTGCTTGGATTCTTCATCCACTGCGACCACATTCTTATTTAAGGCCAAATGATCGCCTACATATTTGAGGAATGGCGTATACAAACCACCTGTGCCGCCATATAGGGGATACTTAAACTTGTTGTTTGGCCCCCATCCCACATCATCTCCATCAGACAGAATGTTTTTAAGAATACGCTCCAGACTAGGTATAGCAACGCGCTCACCAAGCCAATCACGGCTCATATGCGTAATGGGGTGTGCCCAGACTTTGAAGTTGTAGGGCTTCATAAAATATTTGGCAATTCCTGCGCCAAATTGGGCATCAATCAGGCTGTCAAAGTTGGTCGCCTCGGCAATTCTTTCAGGGGTCTTTTGGGCCTCGATCAAACCCATAACACATTCCAAAACAACATCAGGTGGCAGATAGCGGATATTATTTTGGAAGGGATAAGGAACAAAGCGATCCATCATCCAAACCCATGCTTCCCGCATGATTTCTGTGTAGTTATCGCCAAGTAACTTGTCAACCAAATCGTCAAAATATTTGTAGTGCGAAAACATAACATGCCCACCAATATCGTAGGTAAAGCCTGCCGCATCCACAAAACTGGTTGCCAATCCGCCCACATAATTGTTTCGGTCATAGATTGACCAGTTGCGGTATCCCAATTCTTGGAGCCGATAGGCAGCCCCCAAACCAGTAGGGCCAGCCCCTAAAATCACTATCTTTTTTTCAAGGTCGTCACGATGGTTCTGCATTGAATCAGTTCCTTATGTCTAGGCGTTCGCAGCGATGGGCTTTTGGAAAGCGCTTTCAGCAGGAGCGGTTTCGGCCTGTAGTTCTTTTTGGATCAACGTGTTCATCCGCCAATCAGCATTGTCCAAAGTGTTTTGTAGAAGATAAGCATCCTCAATTAAGCGGCGTTCTTCACAAATCTTGGGGGCTGGTGGATTTTTGAGTTCATCAAGGGCAGTTTTGCAGCGGTGGATAAACTCTTCATGGGTCCATCCCACGCTAACGACCATCCCATATAGCTCGATCACATCGTCAATTGCCGTAGAGACAATGGGTTTGCGTGCTGCCATATATTCGAGCGTTTTGGTTGGGCTAATAAAACGGGTCGCTTCATTGCGTGCGAAGGGAATAAGCGCCACATCAAACCGCGCCAAATAAGCCGGAAGTTCGGCATAGGCTTTCATGCCTAGATAGTACAGATTTGGGGCTTTGGGTAAATCGTCATGCGAAATCTTGACGACCGGGCCGATGATGACGATATTCCATTCTGGATGGGCAATCGCCATTTTTTCCAATAACTGCAAATCCATTCGCTCATCCACAACGCCGAAATAACCTAGAATCGGTGACTTCAAATGCGCGATGTCTTGGGGGCACGGCAAGGTATCGGGGTCTGCGGCTTGGGCAAAGTGGCGAATTTCAATTCCACTAGGGAAAAGGTAGGTATTGGGGTTATGGGGCAACTTATCCCGATAAAGGCTTATCCCACCCGTAAAAACCAAGTCTGCCTCTTTAAGCAGGCTTTCGTCAAAGGCTCTTAATGGCGTCGGTGCATCTTTAAAAGCGGATAATTGATCCATCACATCATAGACCATAAGACTTGGCCTGAGGATTTGTTTGAAGTCGTATCCCATAGGCGTATAAAACCACAAAATAGGGTCAACAATGCCATTTCTTTGAAAAAAGGGTTTCAGCAAGCGCCCATAGGTTGGCTGAGTTCGAGCATCACCATGCCCAATCCAGCCGTTTTGTCTCGCCGGATAAATAAGGCGTACTACTGTGATGGGGTTAGAAAAATCATCCCGTTTTAGGATTTCAAGGTAGGGATGCCGAAATTGAGTGGAAATAAACGGTTCTTCCACAAAGGTAATTCGATAATCTTTAGCTAGACGAGACAACAGATGTTGGGGACGCTGACGCACAAAATCCCACCGGAGATGGCTCACGCAGACAATATCTTGCATAGTTTTGCTCCCTCAAAAACATGAAAGAAGTCCGAAGAAGGTGACTTTTAAATGAGGCATCACATGCCTCATGTTTTAGCTAGACTTCTCTTCAAAAAGTAAAGTATTAACAACTATACTTCGGCTATCGGGGGTTGCTCAGAGTTGAAGGGTTGATTTTTTGGTAGGCCATACAGTGAAATTTGGCTAGGTTATTTGACCTACTCACACAATAATTTTGGCTTCCTGACCCAATGTAATATCCGCCACATTGCCCTTGCATCTTACATCTTGCAGAATAAAGTGAGGAAAAGAAGTGTAGCAAGGAGGTCAAAATGCCGTATAAAACGAAAAGTGAGCTACCGGATAGCGTGCGTGAAAATCTTCCCGCCCATGCCCAAAAGATTTATATGGAAGCCTTTAACAGTGCATGGGAGCAATATGACCAGCCTCAGGAGCGACGCGGCGAGGATACACGCGAAGCAACGGCTCACAAAGTAGCATGGGCCGCTGTCAAAAAGAAGTATGAGAAAAACGAAAAAACCGGGAAATGGCAGGCGAAAAAATCCTAATTAGGGTTGCCCAAGGAGTACCTGAGGAGTCCAAGTTGGCCCGTGAATTACAGGCCGATCCCCTTCCCAATGCAGGTGATCAATTCGCATAAGCCGAGCTTTACGCCCTGCATCCCACGCATGATAGACAATATAGGTTTGTGCCCCATCCAGAGAACGTGTAAACGAATTATGTCCCGGCCCAATCACTTGGTCGGGTACGGTTCTCAAAAGTGGGGCTTGGGCATACGCTGGACGTAGATAGGGGCCGAGTGGTGAATCGGCAACTACACACGCCACCCCATAATTATCCCGTTCCCATGCCCCACCGCTATAAAAACAGTAGTAATGATTGTTGTGGAAAAGCGTGGATGGCCCTTCAACCGTATACCAATCGTAGACCCCCCCATACATCGAACGCTGCGGAAGAAAAAGATGCCAATCGGCATGGGGACGAACGACTATTTGAGGGCTATTGTCGGGTGTCGTCATATCCAAAAGGCGACTGACTACAATGCCTGTTCCAACATGGGCATCTTCGTCTGTGGTCAAAAAGTCACGGGCATAGAACAAATACCATTGACCATCTTTGTCCTGAAATGGATGGGGGTCAATACTAAAAGGTTGATCAGGCACGAGTGTCTTGCCTATATCAAAAAACGGCCCGTTTGGGGTTTGGCTTGTAGCTACCCGCAGTTGATGATCTTTTCCATCAATTCCTTGGGCCGAAAAATACATATAGAACAGGCCATCCGCATAAGCGACTTCGGGTGCCCAAAAATCAGTTCCTCCAGACGGGATAAGTGCCCACCCCAAACTTTCCCAATCCACACAATTTAGGGAATGTAGGACGGGAAACCTTTCACCGATGGGACCTGTGGGGCCTGTTCCATAAGCGTAATAATGCTCGTCATGTTTTAATACAAAAGGGTCAGCAAAATAGTGGAGATAGACGGGGTTTGTGTAGGTCAGCATTGAAATCCCCCTATAGGATTTAGATGGGTCTTATGAGCAGGGCTACATCCTCCACTTTTGAGTCAAAGCGAGGCAAATTAAAAGTTAATTGCCCCACAGAAGCACATTCTACGCTAGAGGCGATACATCTGCCTGCATACGTATCCCAAAATTCAATCAGATACAGCCCTTCGTTCCACTCATTTAAGATTGTGGTGGGTAGATTGTCAAGAGCTATGTGGCCCTTTTTGCGGGTATCCTTGAGCAACCACGCAATTGCCAGATGGGCATCCCCACAACTGGTTGAGATAATAGAATCGGCTCTGGTCTGTATGGTGAGAGGGCAACTGTCAAAATTGGCCCAATCAATATTTTCGGCAAACTTGGAAAGCCCCCAGAGATTCTTGCGCAATTCCGGATGAATGCAGTGTGGGTCTGAATACGGCCAACGCATTCCAGAGCCAGCGGCCCCGGTGGCGAGGTGTGCCCAACTCATGTTGTGATGGTAGCGCTTGTCGAGTTCAATATCCGAAATCCATTGAGTAATCGGCCCGCTTTCGCTGTCAAAATAGGGACGTGGTGTGCGGATATGATCGAGTGCGTAACGCACACTTTCTATGACTTCAAGGGTACATGCAATAGCATCCACAGGTTTTCCAACACCCGGCCCCGGATAGAGATGAGTATTCACGAAGTCTAGACATGGATGATTGTAGATAACTTCACTCAGTTCACCTTCTGGGGTAGCCTTTAGCGTTGAGGCGGTCAGCAGATGGCTTCGGCCCCAGTGCTTCATCTCCAACTCGCGCACATAACAGGCTATCTCTGTGATGTAATGATCAATTTCTTGCGGGGTACATCTCCAACAATTATCGATCTCGTTCATAATATCCCACGCAAAAATAGCGGGCGAATTTCCCCAGCGCTGAATGACAAATTCCCAGCGATTTCTTTGAAGTCGGATGCTGTTCTGTTCTGTAAGCCAACTTCGCTTGGTTGTGCAAGGCCCGCCCATACGTTTATGGTAGGGATACCGATTCCAGTTTTTTTCCTGCCAAAACGTGTCAAATGGGGTCAGTAACAGATACAAACCTAAGCGTTCGGCTACGAGAAGAAAATCATCCCAAAATTGGACGATGATAGGCGAAAAAAAGCCCACCGGATTTTCGAGATAGGTATAGGGGTGTTGGGCATATTCCATCATGACACGGCTGACGTTAATGCCATGTCTGCGCAAATCAGCCACATATGCTTCGGTTGCTTGTGGGCAGAATCGCCCCAGCAAAGGGTTTAAGCCGGGCCAAGCGATCGCGTCATTTTGCCCAATGACTATAAAGCCGTGTTTGTTCGCATCTACAAAATAGTGGCCGCTTGCATTGATAGAAATGAGGCCCTGATTGGAAGACTCAGTAATATGCGGGATATAACTCGTAGATGAAATCATAGTACCGATTCTAAGCATTGCTATGATATTGATGTGCCGAATGAACTTTATTATATATTAATTGAGGATTGAAACCCGTGAAGAAAGTATGAAAAAATAAGTGCAAAATGGCTTATTCAATTTTTCTCCCCAAATAATTTAATACCCCTCGTGCGCTAACCCAATTTTTCCACCCTGAAGCAGCCCAAGAAAAATTCCACTGATTGAAGCCTATATAAAAACCATCCTGCTGACCCAGCAAGATTTCCTACCTATAACCCCCTTCAAGCAGTTGGTCGTTGACCATAATAAGTAAATTCACGTTACTTTAGTTGGAGGGGATGATGAAACTCAAATCATTACACGACCTACTCGTCGACGAAATGAAAGATATTTACGATGCCGAGCAACAATTGACTAAGGCATTACCAAAAATGGTAAAGGCAGCCTCAGCTCCTGTGCTGAAGAAAGCCTTTGAAGATCATTTGGCGGTGACCGAAGGACATGTGAATCGCTTGGAAAAAGCGTTTCAAAAACTAGAAACGAAGGCTACCCGTAAGACTTGTGAGGCAATGAAGGGTCTTATTGAGGAAGGCCAAAGCGTCATTGAGGAAGAAGCCGAACCTAGTGTCAAGGATGCGGCTCTAATTGCGGCGGCACAAAAGGTTGAGCATTATGAAATTGCCACCTACGGCACTCTACGCACTTTTGCCAATCAACTGGGCTATTCCGAAGTTGCTACTTTATTCCAAGCTACTTTGGATGAAGAGGCCGATGCTGATGAAATATTGACCCAATGTGCTCAACACATTAATGCCGAGGCCGCTAAATAATCTAAGTTAGCGTAGCTCTACCTATAAATTCCTCTTCTCCGCATGGGGAGGAGGGATTTCGTGTAAAGCAACGAGAAAAAGATGGAGAGCCGAGGAAACCCTGAATCAATTCATATCCTCAGGCTAGTTGTCTAGGGTGTTTCAAGGGTTTTAACACCGCGCAATTCACGCGATGCCTTAACTCATTTTTCGCTCGGATGGCAGGTCACAGCTCCGGAGCAAGCACTTTAGGTTTGCATATCCGCTACCAATCTACCCCGACTTTTTGAGTCAGAGCGTGAGTCAGCTCGTCGTTAGCAATCTTATCCAACAGTATCAAATGGCCCTTGCTACGGAAATTGGTGAAGGGTTACCAGCCAGCTAGGCCATCACGAGCCGTTCCCGGCAATATCACATGCGTATGGGTATGCGGTCGTCCATCGTGGGTCAGCGCCTCATGCACCCCATAGGCATAGGGTGCAGTAGTACAGCCTAGCCCTCGATAATATGCTCAGTCAAGGTTTGGATGAATGGCCGGCGTTCTTTTTCAGGGATGAGCGCCATCAAATCTGGCTCAGGGCTGATGACATACGTCCATGCCAAGACCTCGCAGCTGGTCAGATCGGTGCAGCTTTTAAGGATGCTCTGATGGTTGACACCCAAACCCCGATCCACCCAGCGGTCTCTGGGCTACTTGATGGGATGGCTCGTGACGGATTTCTGTGGCAAGGGCTGGCCGCTTTGGGTGGCAACCTGTTCTACGCCACGCATATGCCCGACCAAAATTGAAAATACCAGCAACGGACAGCTGTAGATGGGTCTGCTGAAGGTGCATCAGCCGTTGTTCCATCCCTTTGAGTTGGTTTTGCAGGGCGTCGGTACTATTAACCATTGGGCAATGAATTCAACGCTGGATTCAACCGGATGCTTCCAAAGTCTGATCACTTTTTCACCAATTTATTGACAATAAACGCAGTTTCTGATAACGTTATCAGAAATCGTTATCAGAAAAATAATCTTCAATGACCAAAAAAAATGCTAATTTCCGAAATGAAAGTCGTAGTATCACCATAGCGGATGTTGCTAGGGTTGCTGGTGTTTCTGTTCCTACTGTTTCACGTATCCTCAATGACAAGGAATATGTTGCTGAAGAAACACGGCAACGTGTGCATGAGGCTATTCGCACGTTAGGATATGCTCCCCACACGCAGGCTCGGCGTTTGCGCGGTGGTGTGAGCATGACCCTTGCACTGCACCATCCCATCGAGTCCCCTCACGAACTTAGTAGCGTCATCGAAATTCCCTATGTTACTGGCGCAGCAGCGGCAGCTAGCGAAAAAGAATATTTTCTAAACTTCCTTGTTTCGCAGCTAAACCCTGAATCAATTCTCAATATGTACCGAAGTAATCAAATTGATGGAATCATCCTTCTACAGGTCTGTATGGATGATTGGCGTGTCAATCTACTTCGGGAAAACAATTACCCCTTTGTCATGATTGGCCGGTGCGCCAACTTGGAAGGCTTAAGTTTTATTGATCTTGATTTTGAAAATGCGATGCTTCAGGCCTTCGATTATTTGATCGAGTTAGGCCACCAAAACATTGGCTTTTTAACTTACCCACAATCTTGGCGCAAAATTGGAATAGGCCCTGCGATTCGCTCTCTTGAGGGGTACAAACATGCATTAAATAAATATGGCTTGCATGGCTGCTACCGAGAGATTGGTTTGAACAGTGTCGAAGAAGGTTTTGAGGGAACCAATGATTTGCTCCAAGAAAACCCCGAACTGACTGCCATTATTACCGTAAGCCATTTGACGGCTGCTGGCAGCATCAAGGCATTGGCTCTGCATGGACGTAATGTTCCTCAAGACTGCTCTGTGATGGTCACTGGTTTCGGTGGCAATTTTGCCAATGTCGTAACCCCCTCGCTCACTACGCTGGAATGGTCACCTTATGAGATCAGCTATCAGGCCACTATTTTAATGACTGAGAAGCTGGCAAATAAGGAACTCCCTGCCCAGCAAATTTTAATTCCGCCTAAGCTTGTTGTACGGGAAAGTATGAAGGAGGTGCGTTAGCTCCGATTCTGTTTCAACAATTTTCTGTTTGGCAAGCCCAATCAGCGATTTGGAGAAAGGTAAGCGATGGAGTTTATCTAAGGGTGTTCGTGTTGCCTATTTCAGGCGCGACTTTGCAGGATATTCAAAAAATATGGATACCTGCCATTGTTTGGCATATCACAGATTTAGAGACCTAAGGAGGAATTTTGTCATGAAAAAGTTAACTTTTATTATTGTAGGGTTGTTTTTGTTTCTTCCAGTAGGCGGTACGCAAGCGAGAGAATCCGTTACGCTGACCTACATGGCAAGCCAAAACTGGATTCCGGAAGCCGAGATGGAGTTAGGCGCAAAATTTGAGGAAGAAACGGGTATCCATATCGATTACCAGATTATTCCATCCGACCAGTATTTTAATGTCTTGCAGACTCGCTTAAACACGGGCGAAGCAACGGACATCTTTGGTGGGCAAAGCGGCGTCACCGACTTGATCGTTAACTACAATGTTGAAAAGAATGCAGTGGATTTATCCGATCAGGAATGGGTTAGCCGGATGGATCCCCTCGTCGTTGCTCAAGCAACCGTCAACAGTAAAGTTTATGGTCTGACCCTCTGGGATGTCATTGGCACCACATGGGTCGTCAACTACAACAAAACAATCTTTGAGGAAGAGGGCCTAAGCGTCCCCACTACATTTGACGAATTTAAATCAACCTGCGAGTCGCTATTGGATGCTGGGATTATTCCAATATACGAGCCAATGGCCGCTGGATGGCATCATGTTTTGTGGTTCCCAGAACTAGGACCCCGCTACGAGGAAGTCACACCCGGATTGGCTGAAATGCTTAACACCAATCAGGCAACTTTTGCTGATAACCCCACTATGCTGACCGTGCTAGAGCAGTTCAAAGATCTGTATGACACGGGATGCTTTGGTGACAATACCTTGGCCGACACCTACGAATATTTGCCGGAAGCACTGGCTAGTGGTGAATATGCAATGGCAGTCGCAAACCTGACCAATCCGCAGACTGTCGCGGAAGCCTTTCCGGATGTAAGCCCCGATACTTTTGGCTTTTTTGTTATGCCCTTAGCCGACAATCAAAATCTGAACATTAACCCCGCGGGCCCCACCAAATTCATCTACTCAGGCTCAGATCATATAGACGAGGCGAGACAATACTTTGAGTTCCTCACACGCCCTGAAAATCTGCAATACCTCATTGACAATAACCCGGCGATGCGCACGCTGCCTTTTGAAGGAGTGAGTTTTAACCTTTTGCCCAGTCAGCAAGAGTTCTTGGACTCATTTCCGCCAGAAAAACGCGGGACGGTCTATCAAACAGCCGTGAACTATGTCAATCCGCAATGGATGGATATTGGGCAAGATTTGGTGGCAATGCTCATTGAGGACATCAAACCTAAAGATGTTTTGGAGACGATTGATGAACGACGTTCCGACACGGCCAAGACCGCCAAAGACCCGGCATGGGGCGACTAACCTACCCCAGATGAGCTAGATAATTCCAACACCAACCTAGGCTGGACCATTCAGTCTAGGTTGTCATCATAAGCGGATTGAAGCAGAAGTTGGGAGTTAATAATGAAAAATAAAATTTATCCCTTCTATTTTACCTTTGGGGCGCTCATTTTATATCTTCTATTTGTTGTCCTGCCGGGTTTCATGGGTATTGCGTATTCGTTCACCGATTGGAACAGTTACTCGACAAAGGTAAATTTTGTTGGGTTAGACAATTTCAGGACCATCTTTTCAAGCGAAGAAAATTATCTTGATTACATTAGGCATACCCTGTTCTTTACCGTCAACACGATCATATTAAAAACCCTTATTGGTTTGTTTCTTGCTGTACTTTTAAATCATGGCGTCCGGCGGCTCACTCACTTATATCGGGTAATCATTTACTTGCCGGTGGTACTGCCAACTATTGTGGTCGGGCTGGTCTTTAAATCAATCCTTAATCCACGAACGGGACTCTTGAACGAATTTTTCCGGTCGGTTGGCTTGGATTCGCTGACACGGAAGTGGCTTGTTGACCCTGACATCGCAATGCTGTCGGTCATAGGGGTGGATACTTGGAAAGGTGTTGGATATATCATGGTCATCTTGATCGCAGGACTCCAAACCATCCCTAAAGAGTATTACGAGGCGGCTGAAATTGATGGTGCCAGCCCTTTTGGAAGATTTAGGCACATCACACTGCCGCTGCTCGTTCCAGCCCTCACGGTGGTCACCATTCTAAATCTGTTTTATGGTTTGCGAGTATTTGACATCATTTATGTTTTGACGGGGGGCGGCCCGGGCTATAGAACCGACGTCGTATTTACTGCGGTTTTTGATGAGTTTTCTAAAGGGCGTTATGGTGTGGGAACGGCACTTTCCAGTGTCCTATTCATCTTCATGACTGTTTTTGGCTTTTTTATCGTTCGCAAACTTACCCCCGCCGAGGCATAAAATATGATGCTCACCAAGAATCTGCCACAAGTTCGGAATAATATGCTTGCGATGTTCTTCTGCTTCCTTGTCATTGTTCCGGTATATCTCGTGATCGTCAATTCGCTTAAAGATTCCGCGCAGGCACGCACCATGAGTCCCGCCTTGCCGGAGAAACTGCATACTAAAAACTTTAGCACTGTCATTGAGCGCGGCAAATTAACCCAAAGTTTTGTCAACAGTATGCTGTATGCGACCAGTGCTACGATCATCAGCACGATTCTGGCGGCGATGGCGGCTTACGTTCTATCCCGCAATAAAACCCGTTTTAATCGTTTTGTTTACTTTTTTATCGTCTTGGGTATTGCAATGCCATTGAATTTCTTTACCTTGACGAAAGTCATGCAGATGACCCATCTGATTAATACCCAGCTTGGCATAATCATTCTATATACAGCAACCCAGATTCCACTAAGTGTTTTCCTGATTTATGGCTTTGTTGATGCTATTCCCCGCGAGCTTGATGAGGCTGCTATTGTGGACGGCTGTGGCCCATTCCGACTGTTCTTTTCGGTCATCTTTCCACTGTTAACGCCAGCCGTTGTGACAGCGGGTGTTCTGAATTTTGTTGGGATATGGAATGATTTTCTCCTACCCCTTTACTATTTAAATGACAGCACCAAATGGCCGATGACACTGGCTGTTTACAATTTTTTTGGGCAGTTCCGGCAAGATTGGAATCTAGTCTCGGCAGACATCTTGTTAACGGTAGCACCAGTTCTGGTCATCTATTTGCTTGGGCAGCGTTTCATTCTATCCGGCTTGACCAGCGGTGCAGTCAAAGGCTAACCGTCGTACAAGGCAAGCCGCAGCATATCACTTAGATATTATGAAATGGGCGCTATTTTGATTGACCAATGGATCTCTTTTTAAACACGGAGTACACACTTGCAATTGATTCAATACACGATTCGCAGCAATGCTGTGATTATCGAAACAACTAAAGGATTTCTCGAACTGACAGCCTATACAGACGATAGGGTTCGTGTCCGTTATGCATCAACACGAGAATTCGGCACCAAGAAAAGTTTGATGATTCAGTGTTCCCCTAGCACATCTGTCGAAGCTGACATAACCGAAACAGCAGAAGCACTCATATTCTCAACTCGGAAGCTATCCATACGAATCAACAAACAGACCTGTGCGTTCACTTATCTGGATAGTTCAGGTCAGATTCTGACCAAAGAACCAGATCGAGGGGGAAAAACACTTGTACCGGTCGATGTTTTTAAATCGGTATTTGACGAAAGCGCTGGGGCTCAAATACGAAAAGATACCGATGGTGTCCGCGCCTATGCCCCATCTGTCAAAAAGATCGTTGACCGCCAAGGCTTCCACACAAAGCTTGAGTTCGAATGGGCGCCGGGTGAGGCATTATATGGGCTTGGCTCTCACGAAGAAGGTATGCTCAATTTGCGAGGCCAGCACCAGTATTTATATCAGCAAAATATGAAGGTTGTTATCCCTACGCTGCTTTCAACCAGAGGCTACGGAGTCCTTCTTGACAGCTATTCATTGATGACCTTCCGTGATGATGCGTTTGGTTCTTATCTATGGACGGATGTGGATGATGAATTGGATTATTACTTCATTTATGGGCCAGAGTTCGACCAAATCGTTCAGAACATTCGGCAGCTAACCGGAAAAGTGCCTATGCTTCCACGATGGGCATTTGGCTATATCCAGTCTAAAGAAAGATATGTCTCACAAACTGAACTCATTGACGTGGTGCAGGAATACCGAAAACGTGGCCTGCCACTCGATTGTATTGTTCAAGATTGGAAATCGTGGCCCAATGATTTATGGGGACAGAAGACTTTCGATGTAGAACGGTTTCCCGATCCAAAGGGAATGGTAGATGAACTCCACCAGATGAATTCACGGCTGATGATTTCTATCTGGCCTATCATGAATCCCGGTGGCGATAACTGGCGCGAGATGCATGAACAGGGGTGTCTGCTTGGCAATCAAGCCACTTACGATGCTTTCCAAGAAAAGGCGCGTGATTTGTATTGGAAACAAGCGAACGATGGGCTGTTCAGTTATGGCGTTGATGCTTGGTGGTCCGACTGCACAGAGCCATTTCAGGCTGATTGGATGGGTGCAGTTAAACCCGAACCGGAAGAACGCCTACGTATCAATACAGAAGAAGCGAAAAAATATATTGACCCAGAATTTATCAATGCCTATTCACTCTTGCACTCTCAGGGAATTTACGAAGGACAACGCAAGACAAGAACTGACAAGAGGGTTGTCAATCTAACTCGTTCCGCCTATGCCGGGCAGCAACGCTATTCCGCGATCACTTGGTCTGGTGATGTTTCAGCGACTTGGGACATATTGCGCCGCCAGATCGCCGATGGGCTAAATTTCTGTGCAACTGGCTTACCCTATTGGACTGTTGATATTGGGGCATTCTTCGTAAAAAATGACCCGGCTCTCTGGTTTTGGAACGGGGACTTCGATCTTGGTGTCGAAGATATGGGCTACCGCGAGCTGTATGTGCGCTGGTTTCAATATGCAGCTTTCCTACCGATGTTTCGCTCGCATGGCACCGATACCCCCCGTGAAGTGTGGCGTTTTGGTGAGCCGGGGGAAGCACTTTATGATGCTCTTGTGAAGTTTCTCCGGCTTCGCTATCGCTTAATGCCTTATATCTATTCAGTCGCGGGCATGGTCACCCAAGAAGATTACACCATGATGCGTTCCTTAGCGTTTGATTTCCGCTGTGATCCCCATACTTACGACATTCGCGATCAATTCATGTTTGGCCCCGCGTTGCTCGTGAATCCCATCACGCAACCCATGTATTACGCCGCCAAATCCACCCAACTTAATGGCGTAAGCACATCTAGATCGGTTTATTTACCCCCAAGTACCGATTGGTACGATTTTTGGACAGGTAAACACTATGTGGGGGGGCAAATGCTTATCGCCGACGCGCCACTCGACATCATGCCGCTCTATGTGCGGGCGGGCTCGATTATTCCTTTTGGTCGTGACATTCAACACACAGGCGAAGGGGCTGATGCACCCATCGAATTGTATATCTATCCCGGACAGGATGGTTACTTCACCTTGTATGAAGACGAAGGCGACAACTACAACTATGAACAGGGGTACTTCGCCACGATTCGCATCGCTTGGGATGAGGCATTACGGCGTCTTACCCTTCACAACCGTCAGGGAAATTATCCGGGGATGCCAAATTCGCGTGAGTTTCGAATCGTCATGGGTGGCGGTTTATACAATCCCTTTTTGCCAGAAACGTCATCAGTCCGAACCGTTCTTTATGAAGGACAGGAAATCAGCATAGACCTTTGAGCGGAATAGCCAAGTCCTATGCGCGATGTATAATGGAAACAAAATGACTTCAATCAATCGGATTACAGGTTGGGACATGCGGGGCGGATTTCCATGCCTTAGAGGGAAAGTAGTCATTTTTCACCTATCCTCTAAACCCATTGTTCAGGAAAAGGATGACCGATTTTAGCGGTTATACGGCATCATTTTTGGATGGCACCGAATTTTCAGCCGTCTTGTACACGCCTTAACAATTAGAAGGATTATCTATGATGGAAGAACCTATCAAAAATTCGTTTATGACAGCCAATACTGAGCTTGATACGGCAAAAGTGCCCTACCAAACTGTTTATACAGGGGCCCGAATCCCGTCCATTGGTGTGGGGACTTTTGGCTCGGATCGATTTTCTGGTGAAGCAATTGCCGAAGCCGTAAAAGTCGCGATCTCAGTTGGTTACAGGCATATTGATTGTGCTGCGGTGTATGGCAATGAACATCTGATTGGGCCAGCTCTACGTGACGCAATGACAGTTAATAGCATTAGACGCGAAGCATTGTGGATCACATCCAAGCTCTGGAATGATAAACATAGTGAAGCTGATGTTATCCCCGCTTGCGAGAAATCGCTGCGAGACCTCCAACTGGACTACTTAGATCTTTATCTGATTCACTGGCCCTTCCCAAACCATCACGCACCCCATGTAGATGTGTCTTCGCGTGATACGAACGCCAAACCTTATATCCATGAGAATTTTATGAAGACTTGGCGTCAGCTGGAGTTACTCGTGGATAGAGGGCTGGTGCGCCACATTGGAACCTCAAATATGACGGTTCCTAAAATGAAATTGGTTCTGCGCGATGCTAGGATCAAGCCTGCCTGCAATGAGATGGAGTTACATCCTCATTTTCAGCAACCGGAATTGTTTAAATACGTGGTTGATAATGGCATTGTGCCAATCGGTTATTCGCCAATCGGGTCGCCACGCCGCCCTGAGCGAGACCGAACCAATCACGACACGGTGGATATTGAAGACCCGCTTATCGTTCGGATCGCCCAGCGGTTGAACGTTCATCCTGCCTATGTATGTGTGGCGTGGGCTGTCCAACATGGGCACATTCCAATACCCTTTTCGGTCAAGCGTGAACAAATCGAGAGCAATTTACACGCGGCCATCTCAGCACCATTAACCGATGCGGAAATGATGGAGATCAAGGCTATTGACAAGAATTGCCGTCTTATCAAGGGGCAAGTTTTTCTGTGGAAGGAAAACCAGCCTTGGGAAGATTTATGGGATATTCAAGGGGAGATTATACAATGACAAATACTATGAAAGGGGCTGTCCTGCCGGGAAACAGCACGGTTGAATACAAGGATTTTCCAATCCCGGAGCCGGGTCACGGCGAAGTGCTCATCCAAACGAAAGCGACAACTATTTGTGGTAGTGACATCCGGGCTATCTATCGTGAACACCTCGGCAAAGGCCCCGAGGGGTATCAGGGCGTTATCGCAGGTCACGAACCGTCCGGGCAGATTGTCGCCGAAGGCCCGGGGTTGCGGCGCTTTAAGAAAGGGGATCGAGTCATTATTTACCACATTTCGGGATGTGGGGTATGCAATGATTGTCGACGTGGTTACATGATCAGTTGCACCAGCCCCTATCGGGCGGCTTATGGTTGGCAGCGCGATGGCGGCATGGCCCCCTACATTCTTGCGGAGGAAAAAGACCTTGTAATGCTGCCGGACGAGTTAAGTTACCTAGATGGCGCACAGGTTGCCTGCGGTTTCGGCACAGTTTATGAGGGACTAGACCGTATCGGCATTTCTGGAAATGATGCTGTGCTGGTTACAGGTCTCGGCCCTGTTGGGTTAGCCGCGCTGATGCTGGCTAAGGCCATGGGGGCGAACAAGCTCATCGGCATTGACCTGATTGATGAACGTCTCGCTTTGGCAAAAGGGTTAGGGTTGGCCGATTATGTGCTGAAGGCTGGGCCTAATAATGTGGCGCAGGTTCTCGCACTGACTGGTGGCAAAGGCGTCGAAAAAGCCATTGATGCCAGCGCCGTTGATAGCGCACGTCTTACGGCTATTCAGGCGACTCGTAAATGGGGGAAGATTCTGTTCATTGGTGAGGGAAACAGCGTGAGCTTCCAACCTAGCCGGGATATTATCCATGATCAAAAGACCATCTACGGTTCGTGGGTGACGAGCATCTGGTTAATGGAAGACCTTGTGGAACGGATCGTTCGGTGGGGCATCCATCCGGAGGACCTAGTGACCCATAAATTCACACTGGATCAAGCTGGTGAAGCGTATTCACTGATGGCAAGTGGCAAAAGCGGCAAAGTTGCTATCGTGTTTGACTAACAGGTAGTAGCAACGGGGCCACTTTTCCAATTGGAATATGCAAATATGAGGGTTGGTTTTCACCAGTTTTTTTCGGAGATGAATTTAGTGTAGGTCATCAAAACATATGGGACTGCGGAGGGTTTAGAATAAGAAACACCTCCTTTCCATTGTAATGAAAATTTGGTGAAGATGAAGAGGCCAGCCAAAAGCAGGGCGAGGGCATATTCCCGACAAATTAAGGGCCAGTGAATCGGTTGGGTGAGCACGGGTTGAAGATAAGGATGAGCGTCAGGCTGTCCGAGATAAGACCGATACAGGAGTTGCTTATGGATGCCATTCATACGCGACAGCAGATCAAAACCCAGCAAATAAGCGAAAGCAAAGGCGATTTCACTTTGTCCATGGGTATCAACATAATGTTTTTGGACTTGCATGGTGGTCAAATGGCGTAAGAGACCATGTGGAAATAGCTACCACAAACATCCTCGCCCGTCGTAAAATGGCCTATTCAAGCCCCTCTCTATGTTTGAGAGGGGTAGTCAAAACCAGCCTTTCCGCATGGTCTCTGAAAAGCGCTTTTCGATCTTTGCAAATTCACCACCCCATCGTTCGACATGCCCCAGCCCTCTGGTGTTCAATTCTTGATACCTAGTTGCGCCAAGCCCAATCCGGCGACCAGTCACACACGGCGCCGTTGGTCAATTGTTGCGGAATTAAATCTTTCTGGGAATCTATTTTGCGTACCCCCAAAGTAGGCCCGCGGTACGCGACTTCCCCACCACTCTTGATGACTCGCTGCAAGAGGTTAAAGAATCCAATCACTGGGCAGGTAAAAAATGCTCAACAAGGCTTAAGAGGTCTTCTGGCAGAAAGGGTTTTGCTAGGAAAGCATTGCAACCAAAACCCTTGGCAAGCGCGACTGATTCTTCATCTGCTTGGACAGTTACCGCAATGATTGGTAGCTCTTCCGCCGGTCGTTGGCGTCGCAGACTCAGCACAACACTCCGCCCGTTAACATCAGGGAGGTTAATATCCATCAGCACCAGATCGGGCAGGCTGGCGCGGGCCCAACGAGCACCCTCCATGCCGCTTTTGGCATGATGTACCGTATACCCGGCGGCCTCTAAAATATGTATCATAAAATCTGCTGTATTCTGATTATCTTCAACTAATAATATTGTAGACATATTTTGGCTCCCTCGAAATGAATCTTTTAACCTTGATTGCCAGTCCTCACCCCCCTAACCCTTTTCCACTGAGAGTGGGGAGGGGATTTAGGGGTGGAGATGGTTCAATTGGGTTCATTTCCTGCCTAGCAATCAAGGTTATTTTAGGAAAAAACTGTATCAAAAAATAGGTTTGCGTACAATGCCATCAATCACGAGAGTTGCGGCGCCACGCACACAAGCATCGGTCGTTTGTGATGATACGGCCAACGCGACCATACGCGAGAGATCGTTCAGGGCTTCGGCGGCAATGATTTTGCCAATCGTCGGCAGCAAATAATGCCCTGCGAGGATTAGTTCACCACCCAAGACGATCAGCTCTGGGTTGAAGATATTGATCAGATTGGTGATGCCCGATCCTAGGTGCAGAGCGATTTCTGATAGGGTGTTGAGAGCGAGTTGATCGCCTTGGGCGGCGGCTTCTACAACAACTTCCATCGTGATCAAATCCAGATTATGATTCACAAGGTCAGGAATGCGCGACGGTGCACCCGCGTTTAATGCTTTGACGACCCCCCGCACCACCGCAGGTGTTCCAACGAGTGTTTCCCAACACCCTCGACGTCCACAACCGCACAGTTCGCCACCGGACTCCACAATGATATGCCCGACTTCACCTGCAAATCCACCAATGCCCCGATAAAGCTGGTTATTGAGCATCAGTCCACCGCTCATCCCGACACCCGTCCCCAGAAATAAGAAGTCATGGTAGCCCTTTGCCACGCCAAAATAACGCTCACCAAGCGCAGCGGCGTTGCCATCGTTCTCAATATAAAACGGTATGTCGAACTTGGTTCCCCATAAATCACGAAAAGGAACATTTCGCCAATGCAGATTTGGTGCATACACCAATACGCCTTCAGACCGATCTACTAGGCCGGGAACTGCCAATCCAAGGCCTAACGGCTTGAGATTGTGGGCTTGCGAGGCTTGCAGCGTAGCATAAATTAATTCTTCGCCGAGGCGAATGATGGAAAGCTGATCGGCATCATGCGCGAACGAGACCTGCTTTCGCCAAAGGATTTGGGCAGTAAAATCAGTCAGGATCGCTGTAATGTAACCGATATTGATTTCCAGCCCAATCACGCCGCCGCCGTATGGATTCAGTTCCAGCAGCACGCCGGGGCGTCCGCGCGAAGAGTCTTCTTCCAGTCCGATTTCACGCACCAGACCCGCTGCAATCAAATCGGCAACCAATGATGAAATTGTACTGCGATTTAAGCCCGTTTGTTGCGCGAGGCTGGCCCGCGATTGGGACGACTCAGACAACAGCAGATTCAATATCAAGGCACTGTTAAGCTGTTTGACTAGGCTAAGATCGGCACCACTTGGTTTCATTATTCCTCACCAAATTAGTTGTATTAGAAAACAAAATATAGGTTGCAAGCTGGTTTTTGTCAAGCCAACTTCGCTCGAAATATAGTCTTTGATACGATACTAATTTATTAAATTTAAGGAGCGCAAAATGGGTAATTTTCTAGCGGAACGCGAATTTTTGATCTACTGTGACCCTTTATAAGCCAAATACGCGCTATCTTGTGAAAATTACGCGTACTAACCGATCCCCAAAATACTCGCGCCAAAATACTCACCCAACCCCAATCTCTTGACAAGATTCTATTTTGTTGTTTTAATAAACAAAATCGCGTTATTCTAGTCCACACCGCATCCTCCGCGATAAAACCCACAAGTATTTAGGGGAGATAGTCCATCTCCCAAAAAGCTTTTAGGAGGAAAAGGACATGAAAAAATCGTTTCGTTTTATTAGTCTTTTGGTATTGGTAGCCATCGCACTACTGGCTATCGGTCAATCGAATGCTCCAACGCACGTCCGTGCTCAGGACGACACCTTCACTCTAGCATGGATTCCAAAAGCCCTCAACAACCCGGTCTTTGAACTGGGGCGTGATGGCTGTGCGAAGGCTGCCGAGGAATTGGGCGCGGCCACAGGCAAGAAGGTGGAATGCCTGTATATGGGATCAGTGGCATCGGACATGGCCGAGCAAGCGCGGGTGATCGAAGACGCGATAGCCCAAGGCGTAGATGCCATTGGTGTGAGTTGCAATGACCCGGATGGTTGCATTGATCCGATCCAGTCGGCGATAGAAGCGGGCATCCCGGTCATGACATGGGATTCCGACTCACCCGACTCCGGTCGTTTCACCTATCTAGGCGTCAGCAATTACGATGGTGGTAAAGCCGCCGCCGAACTCTTAATCCGTGAGATGGGAACTTCGGGCAAGGTAGCACTGTTGACGGGTGTACCGGGTGCGTTCAACCTCGAAGAGCGGATTCGCGGTTTCAAGGATGGCATTGCCGGAACTGACATCGAGATTGTCGCAACAGTGGCTTGTAATGATGATGTGAACGTTGGTGTGCAGGTGGTTGAAGAAACCATGCTTGCCAACCCCGACCTTGACGGTTGGTTCTTTGTTGGTCTATGGCCCGTTTTCGCCGGTGATGGTGCGATGCCACTTTTCGAGGATGGCACCATGAACGGTGATCTCAAAGTTGTGGCCTTCGATACCCTCCCCGTCGAACTCGAATGGGTCAAA
>JACRBG010000033.1 GCA_016234595.1 Chloroflexota bacterium
CACCTATGATCCCAGACAAGTTTTTGTGCAGCAACTCCCCTCGAAGAATCGGGTGATTCTCACCTGTCGTAACACGGATTTTGATGACCTCAAGCTGCAGCTTCCATTAACAGGGGCCATCACCCTTCAGCCGCTGGATGAGCGAGCAGGGCATGTCGCGCCTAGATGGAGTAACTACGGCACGATTGTTGAAATTCTTTGACTGTACACTAAACGATTTAGTGGAGGTTGAAGATATTGAAGACCCTGAAAAAGCAACCCACCCTGACGACGAATTCGCTGAAGTTGCATGACGTCAGAGTGGGTTATCAGATTTGAAGACTGTTTATTGGTGTGGTCGTCAATAAACAGATTAGCACCTTAAAAACAGAATAAACCCCCTCGTTGCAGAATCAGCTTTAATGGGACACGAGGGTCTTCGAAGTTTGGTCAATTTGAGTGTGCCTGGAGAGATTCGAACTCCCGGCCTATTGTTCCGTAGACAATCGCTCTATCCACTGAGCTACAGGCACAAATTGCTCTTTTCACAATTAATTATGCCGCATGTTGCTACCCCTGTCAATTGTGGATTGCCGCTTTATCCCCGAATACTCACCCATTTTTTGCCGGCCCTGCGCCTAAGCATTTGATGAGAGATAGGCCTAAATTGGGGCGCGCTTCCCCTAAATTTGTTACTATAAGACTTGGGTAGGGTTATAAAAGTCAGTGATAGTAGAACGTCATGGCATGATAAACAAAGTAGCTCCTATGCGCCACCCCTCTCAATCTCTTGGAATCGGCCAATCCCAATGGTTAGTGCCCGCCCGTGTGGATGCTCCTGAACTGCTAGACAGTGGCGTTGGTTCCCCCAAAGATGTCCAACAAAATTTAGCGGATTTATGGCGTATCAATCGCTATCTTGGGGGGATATTACCTCTCACCCACGTTCTATATCCACGTTTACAAACCCATTCCAAAGCCCTAATTTGCCTAGATATTGGTACGGGGTCGGCTCAAATTCCCTTACAAATTACCCAATGGGCACAAAAGCAGGGCTTGAATCTACAAATGGCGGCATTAGATTTTTCGCAACGCAATCTAAAAGTCGCCCGAACCCATATCAAAAACCCATCAAAGGTTATTCTTTTTCAAGGGGATGCTCATCATCTGCCGTTTGCGGCCAATAGTGTAGATTACGTCATTTCTTCTCTCTTTCTACACCACCTTAGCCCTAACCAAGTCATCTCGTTTTTGAGAAGCGCCTTTAATGTGGCTCGACACGGCCTTATCATGACTGATTTGACTCGTGGTTGGCTACCGCTGCTTGCCTTCAAAATCATTCAACCCGTTTTTGCGTGGAGCTACCTGACGCGCTATGACGGTGCTGTTTCAATTCGCCGTGCTTACACGCCTGCCGAATTAGCCTCATTAGCCCAATCTGCCGAACTACCATCTTTTTCCGTGCATCCGAGTTGGCCGTGGCGTATGACATTGGTTGCCGAAAAATAATGGGTACTCCATCTTTTGATATCGCCATCGTCGGGGGTGGTTTAGCAGGATGTAGTGCTGCCATTTCTCTTGCAAATCTGGGTTATCAAGTTGTCTTATTTGAGGCCAAAGCCTATCCCCATCACAAAGTATGTGGCGAATTTCTTTCCCCTGAATGTATCCATCTATTCGACGAATTAGGTATAACTCAGCAAATTCGGGCGCTACACCCCGTTCCAATCTGCCACGTTCAAATCACAGCCCCTAATGGAGCTACGTGGATAAGCAAATTACCCGGTGAAGGCTGGGGAATTAGCCGCTATGGGTTAGATCAGTTACTTGCCGACCATGCCCGTCTTCAAGGGGTGGAGGTCTGCGAAAATACGTGTGTCACTCAGATTCAGGGTGGTTTAGACAGCCAATTTTCTATCGAAACACGGTCACAATCACCTGTTCAGGTGCGGGTAGTAATTGGTGCACATGGTAAACGCAGTAATCTTGACCGGGCTTTGAACCGAAGTTTTTTGAAAAGCCACCAACCCTTTATCGGATTAAAAAATCATTTTCAGGGGCCACCTTTATCTGACCACGTGGCCTTATTCGTGTTTCCCGGTGGCTATTGTGGTATGTCTGAGGTCGAGGGTGGCATCGCCAATGTGTGTCTTCTAGTGCGCCAAGATATTTTCCGACAGACCGCCGATGACTCTCCAGCCAATATTGCGAAATTTATCGACTGGATGTGTCAACAAAACCCATACCTTGATCGTTGGTTATCCCAAGCCACGCCGATGCTTGACCAATGGGTGTCTATTGGGCAAGTGCCCTTTATCCGCAAGCAACTGGTTGAACGTGATATTTTAATGGCGGGTGACGCGGCTGGCCTGATTGCTCCCCTCGCTGGGGACGGCATGGCGATGGCCTTGCATGGTGGGCTGTTAGCGGCTCATTACGCAGATCGGATTTTGCAACAGCCTCAATTTGCTGATGTATTCCTTAAAAATTATGCTGGGGACTGGCGACGAAATTTTGCGGACAGAATGCGTTTAGCACGGGCTTTGCAAGCGTTTATGCTGCGCCCCAACTTGTTAACCCCCAGCCTGCATCTATTAAATAGAATACCCGCTTTGGGCGATTTTCTTGTGAGACACACTCGCGGTAGCTACCCCATTGAACAAAAAGGAGTTTCACTATGAATACCCCCTCCATTTTAGCCCTTGCTACTGGTGTTCCATCAGCCCGCCACAGCCAGCAAGAAATCTTTGGAGAGTTTATACGTCTACTCAGTCAAAAAACGGGTAAATTGGATGCAAGGCGTGCCAGAGCGATGCAAGTTATTTTTGAGCGTTCGGGGGTTGGATTTCGACATAGTGTGATTGGTAAAGGCTATTTTGACACCGAAAAATCCACCAAAACGCGGAACGATGTCTATATGGCCGAGGCACTTCCACTAGGTGAAAAAACCATTCAATGTGGTCTGTCTCAGGCGGGCTACACCCCACAAGATATTGACGATTTTATCGTTGTTTCCTGTACAGGCTTTAATATACCCGGTCTTGATTTGCTGTTGGCCGAACGACTAGGAATGCGTTCAGATTTACGTCGTACTTGTGTTTTGGGTATGGGATGTTATGGTGCATTTCCCGGCCTATTGCGGGCTACCGAGGCGGCGACTTTACGACCCGGACGGCGTGCCTTAGTCTTGGCTCTTGAATTATGTTCATTACATGTCCAGCTAGAAGATACGGCTGAAAATGTCGTATCATCAGCCTTATTTTCCGATGGTGCAGCGATGGTTCTGGTTGGGGATGTGGCGGCGCGGTCGGATAGTGGGATAGGTGCCCCCCGCATTATTCATTCGGCAACACATTGCGATTATAAAACCTTGAGGCATATGTCTTTCAATGTGACCGATCATGGTTTTCAAATGTATCTTTCCAGCTATGTGCCCGAGCTATTGGCTGCCAAAATTGATGAATTTGTGGATGAATTGTTGGCTCATCAACAAT
Source organism: Chloroflexota bacterium (assembly GCA_016234595.1). Taxonomy (GTDB): domain Bacteria; phylum Chloroflexota; class Anaerolineae; order Aggregatilineales; family J027; genus CFX10. Next base: position 3,474 of record JACRBG010000033.1, read on the forward strand.
TGACACGCCTAGATGTGCGCTTTTGGGGTATTCATCCCGGTAGCAGCAAAATTGTAGATTACGTGCAGGCACGACTTGGCTTATCCGATACACAAGTTGAATGCTCCCATGCTGTACTTTATCAATATGGCAATATGTCCTCGGCGACGATTTTGTTTGTTTTAGAGCATATCCAGCGATGTAACCAACCATCCCCCGGCGATTATGGCGTACTCTTGGCCTTTGGCCCCGGCCTAACGATGGAAGGATTGCTCGTTCGCTGGTAAAAAATCCAAACGCTCTATATCTTCTTGAAGTGAACCTCTATAATAATTCCCTCTGAACCATCTTTTAGAGACTGGCTCTATTTTCATGTCTCAACAATCTAAACACGAACCCCTTGCTGCCCGTATTCGCCCCCGCACCCTTGATGAATATATGGGCCAATCGCATCTTGTTGGCAGTGATAAACCGTTACGGGTTGCTATCGAAACGGGCCATTTGTTTTCGATGATTTTTTGGGGGCCACCCGGTGTCGGCAAAACCACTTTGGCTCGCATTTATGCCACTGAGATTGGGGCAAATTTTAATGAGCTTTCTGCCGTCTCGGCTGGTAAGGCCGATGTGCGCGAAGTCGTTGATGCCGCTTCTACCCATGATCAGCCCACTGTGTTATTTCTTGATGAAATTCACCGTTTCAACAAAGCCCAGCAAGATTTTTTACTGCCATCCGTCGAAAATGGCACGATTACCTTAATTGGGGCGACCACCGAAAACCCAAGTTTCGAGGTCATCGCCCCGTTGTTATCACGCTGTCGGGTTTTCACCCTGCGTGAACTAACTTCCGAAGAAATGCACGCCATTATTCAGCGGGCCATTGAACAATATAATTTGGATGACCCGGATACGCCCATTGACCTTGATGACGAAGCCCGCGAGTGGCTGGTCAGTATGGCAAATGGGGATGCGCGACAGGGCATCACCCTACTTGAAAATACCGCTGACCTATATCACGAAGTCACGGTTGACACGCTCAAACGCACGCTGCAATCGGCCCACCTCCGCTTTGATAAAAAAGGTGAGGAGCATTTCAACACCATCAGCGCCTTTATCAAAAGTATGCGGGCCAGTAACCCTGATGCCGCCCTCTACTACTTGGCGCGTATGGTGGATGCCGGTGAAGATCCTAAATTCATCGCCCGTCGTATGGTTATTTTTGCATCGGAAGATGTTGGGATGGCCCAGCCTACCGCTTTGGTCGTCGCCAACGAAGTTTTTCGAGCTGTCGAGACGATTGGGTATCCGGAATGTGCCATTAATCTCGCACATGGGGTGGTCTATTTAGCCACCGCTAAAAAAGACCGCAGTGCTTATGAAGCCTATTTTGCAGCCCTAGAAGATGTGCAGCGTTTAGGAAATCAGCCTATTCCATTAAATTTACGTAATGCCCCCACTGGCTTGATGAAAGACCTCGGCTATGGTAAGGGCTACGAGGCCTATACCAACGCTGATTTGCTGCCCGAAAAATTGAAAGGCCGCCGCTACTATCACCCCCGCATTAAACGAGAGGATGCTTGAAATTTCATGACCTATTCCGCCGAAACACAGGTGTTGCATTTAGACCCGCAGCATCCCGAAACTGAACTGATTAAACAAGCTGCTGCTCGGATTCGGGCCGGTGGCCTAGTCGCTTTTCCCACTGAAACGGTTTATGGGCTTGGGGCCAATGGCTTTGATGCCACCGCCGTTGATCATATTTTTATAGCCAAAGGTCGCCCCACCAATGATCCCATTATTTTGCACCTATCCTCCCGTCATCAATTGGAACTAGTTGCCCAAGATATTCCGCCACTCGCTTTGCAACTGGCTCAAGCCTTCTGGCCCGGCCCATTGACGCTTGTCTTAAAACGCCAACCCCAAGTTCCGGCCAATGTCACAGCAGGTTTGGATACAGTCGCTGTGCGTGTCCCCAGTCATCCTGTCGCCCTTGCCTTGTTGAAGGCGGCAGATGTCCCTATTGCGGCCCCCAGTGCCAATCGTTTTTCGCGCCCCAGCCCGACGACGGCCCAACACGTTTTAGAAGATTTGGAAGGGTGTGTGGATTTAGTTCTGGATGGTGGTCCAACTTCCATTGGGGTCGAGTCAACCGTTTTAGATTTAACCCAATCCATCCCAACCATTTTGCGCCCCGGGGGTGCTTTGGTCGAACCCCTACGGGTCATGATTCCCAATCTGCAAATTAAGCAAAGTTTCGTTGGGGCATCCGAAGGCAAACAGGGCCTGACCTCACCGGGGATGCTGCTAAAACATTATTCACCCAATGCCGATTTACTGCTTTTTACTGGCCCAGACGATACTAAGGTGATTGCCCACATGCAGTCAACAGTTCATCAATTGGTACAAGAGGGCAAGTCTGTGGGTGTCTTGACTTCGGAGGAAGACCGCCCCCATTTTGCTCGACTCCCCATCCAATTAGCCGAACTTGGCCCACGTTCCGACCTCGAAATGATTGCCCGTAATCTGTTTGCTGGGATGCGTACGCTCGATTTTCTGGGGGTAGATGTCATCTTGGTCAAAAGTTTTGTGCAAGAAGGGCTGGGTCTGGCGATTTGGGATCGCTTGATTCGGGCGGCTGAGGGTAAGGTAATTACCATTACCGACTAGCAACCTGCCATACTCCCAGTATACTTAAGGATTGTTGAACACTCAGTTGCGGATTTGGAAGCCAAATGCCCACTTATGAATATCGCTGCAACGATACTGGCAAACGTTTTGAAATCAGCTATAAAACGTATGCTGACTTTGATAACGCCGTGCCGCGCAGTCCCTACACGGGCAGTACCAATGTGACACGCATCATTCGCCGGGTTGCCATTGCCCGTTCCAATTCGGTGCAATTAGATCGTATCGAATCGGGTGATTTGAATGCTCTTGCGGAGCTTGAAAATGCCGACCCCCAAACATTAGGCCGTGTGATGCGTCATTTTGGCGGCCAATTAGAGGATGACTTAGGTTCGGAATTTGATGAAGTGGTCGAGCGGCTTGAAAGTGGACAAACGCCCGAAGAAATTGAAAAGACGATGCCTATTGGCGGTGCTGATGGAGGGGACATTGAAGGTGGGGGAACGCCTTTAATTGCCAATGAATCATCCACTTCCGTTCCGCTGTTGGGCAGCGAATTTTAATGAATCAAAAGGATGTTGTTAGGGGGAGAAGATGACACTGCACGTCAATCTTAAGGTGATGATTTATGACCATGACTTTTATGGTCTACACGCGATTAACAGCTATTTAGCGTGGGATCGGCGCACCCGGGTAGTCGCACTAGCCCAAAGCGCTAAAGAGATGTTTGATTGGCTAGAACGTCGGGCCGAAGCCGAATGGCCCGATACGGTGATTGTAGATACTGAAGATATTCAAACACCCGAAGATTTAAAAACCCTCATCCATCGCATCCACCAACGCATCAAGGATGCCAAGGTTGTAATTCTTGAACACCTGCCCCGCGCCGACTTTGCCCTAGCCGCGCTCGAAGGTGGAGCCGTTGGGTATCTGCTCCGCAACGATGTGGGCCTTCAAATCGCCAGCACGATTGCATGGTTGCAAAATGTCGACTTTGCTGTCTCTTCTGGCGTGGAGAAAACAATTAAAGCCAAGGCTGATAAACGCCTTACTACCGCCCTTGTTTTACCCCAACAGCGCCCCTATCCTGAATTGACCGATCGTATCCGCCAAGCCATTCAATTGTGTGTAGTCGAGGGTATGAGCGCCGATCTTGCGGCGGATGAGATGGGCGTTAGCCCACATACCATTCGCAGCTATATCAAAGAGGGGTATCGCATTATGGAGGCCTCCGATCACAATGAATATCCCGCCGAGATGAGCGCACAGGAGCGGGCTTTTATGCGCTTCACCGCGCTGGACGATTCAACCACGCATCAATTTTTGGCACCAGATGAGTCTGCACCTACTGAGGACTAATGTACGATGGCAACCGCACTGGTAACTGGCGCGACGGGATTTGTGGGTTCATGGGTGGCACGCACTCTGCTGGAAGCCGGACATGAGGTGCGTATTTTGCGCCGCCAGTCCAGTCGTTTAGACGCAATTGTGGATCTACCTCTCCAGCATTATATTGGCGATTTGACCGACCCCGATGTCTTAGAACAAGCCCTCAAGGGAGTCAATTGGGTTTTCCATGTCGCGGCCATTGCGGATTATTGGCGTCAAGACAAAGAAGCGATTTATCGTGTCAATGTGGACGGTACACGCTTGTTATTAGAAGCTAGTCAAAGAGCTGGGGTGCGACGTTTTATTTTTACGGGTAGTGCCGCTGCGATGGGCTATCGGGGTGATGGTTATCCTGCTGATGAACACACCCACTTCAATGTCAATCCACGCCTCACCCCCTATGGGCACAGCAAATTTCTAGCCGAAGCCGAGGTCTATCGTGCCATCCAGCGCGGTCTGGATTGTGTGATCTTGAACCCTTCGGTCATCATTGGGCCGGGGGATTTAAATTTGATTTCGGGTAGTCTGGTCATCGAAGTTGCCAAAAATAAAGTCCCTGTCCTCCCGATGCAAGGCGGTGTAACCATGATTGACGTACGGGACGTGGCACGGGCACATTTGGCGGCGGCGCATCGGGGACGCACGGGTGAACGTTATCTGCTGGGGGCGGTCAATATCAGCCACAAGGCCATGCTGCGCTTAATTGCTGAGATCGTTGGTGTACAGCCACCTCAAATCCCTATACCCCCGCCGTTGGTAGATGTCGCGGCTCTCTTGGTAGATGCTGGTCGCGCCCTAAACATCCCGATTCCCGGCAATGCCGAGGGCAATCAACTGCGTCTGAGCAAACGCTACATCTATTTTGATTGCTCCAAAGCATGGCGTGAGCTTGGCGAACCGCATTACGACTTGACCCAAAGTTTTGCCGATACCTATCATTGGTATCGGGAACATGGTTATTTGTGATTTTTAGCTGCTGCTAGGGCCGGGACGCCGCGCCACCGTTTTGGCTGCCTCCGATGTATCAGGCGACTTCCCAACAATCCGCACTTGGCTAAAGGGGCCACTCAGAACCTCGACCATGCTGTTTTCAAAAAACCATAGTGGCGCAAGCTGGTCATCCACATAAATCATTTCGGGGTCGCCAGAAATGCCGATGATTTCTAACCGCACTTTTTTGTAGGTGGGTTCATATTTTCCAGCTCGTCGCCATTCCACCGCATATTGCCCACCCGGCAAAAACTTGGTGCTGAAATAAGAATAGCGATATTCCCCTTTTTGATAGCCCAACCCCTCACCTGCATCTTCATACAACGTGGTTTCCGCAATCCCTGCAAAGGCCAAGAGTTGTAGCTCATCAATCGGCGATTCTCCGACGTACTGTCGCACCGGCCACATCGGGACAACCCGACCTGCCCGCACAAAAATCGGCATTTGATCTAGCGGCGCTTCAACCTCAATCGAGCGTGCCCCGTCAATCAACTTGCGTGTCCAGAAGTTATACCAAACCCCGCGTGGCAAATAGAGTTCGCGTTTGGTCGCCCCTTTATCCACAATTGGTGCGACCAGCAGCGCATCTCCCACCATATAGGCATCATCTTGGTTATACAGGCGTGTGTCTTCGGGGTCTTCCCAGAAAGTGGGTCGTACCATCGGTAGACCGTTTTGCGCCCCTTGAACATAGGTCGAATAGAGATAGGGCATCAATTGATAGCGCAGTTCAATATATTTCCGCGCGATCTTTTCAACTTCTGGCCCAAAGCTCCATGGCTCTTGTTCCACCGTGCCCGCGCAGGTATGGGTGCGGCAAAATGGTAGTAAGCTGGCTAGTTGAATCCATCGGGCATACATTTCGGGTTCGGCATCACCCATAAACCCGCCAATATCTGGCCCCGTAAAAAACATCCCCGACAAGCCCAGATTGAGTACCACGCTAATCGAAAGCCGCAGGTGATCCCATTCAGAGCGATTATCACCCGTCCAAGAAACGGTGTAGCGTTGTGCCCCCGCATAGGCGGCCCGGGTTAACACAAAGGGGCGTTTATCTGGTCGAGCGCGTTCAAGGCCAGCGCGTGTCGAACGAGCCATCTGTGTACCATAAACATTATGCGCCCCGCCGAGATGTGTATTGCCTTGCCCCTCCCAATTCGCCTGAATGTAATCGGGGATAATCCCGGGGCCGGAGGGTGTAAATACGGTTGGCTCATTCATGTCGTTCCACAAACCCGCAAACCCAACCTTGCAGAGGTTTTCAACCTGCCCTGCCCACCACTCGCGTACCGTCGGATTGGTGAAATCTGGGAAAGCCGAATCACCTGCCCAAACGGGGGCGATAAACAAATTACCATCGGGATAGGTGTGGAACATGCCACGTTCTTGCCCACTGCGGAACGTTTCATAATTGGGGTCGGCTTTGATGGCTGGGTCAACAATCGAGACGGCTTTGAAACCCTGCTGGCCTAGTTCAGAAATCAAAACAGGCAGGTCGCCAAAAGTCTCTTTGTTATAGGTAAAAACGCGATAGCCATCCATATAATCAATATCAAAATGGAGTACATCACAGGGAATGAGGCGTTGGCGAAATTCTTTGGCAAGCTCACGGAATTTATTGGAGGGTACATAACCCCAGCGCGACTGCTGATAACCGAAAGCCCACAATGGCAGCAGAGGCGGAAACCCTGTCAGTTCCATATATTGTTTCAAAACACTGTCAGGTTTTTCATCCGCCATCAAATAAAACCGCAGTTCACCCGTCTCTGCGCTAAAGGTCATCTGATTGGCATGTTCTGCCCCTAAATCAACAGCACCGCGTGTCGGATTATCCCACAACACCCCTAGCCCATAATTAGGATGCACCCCCATATAAAACGGGATGCTGTAATAAACAGGGTCGGTGCCGCGCCCATAACCCACCGGATCATTATTCCATAATGCCCATTTGCGCCCACGTAAATTTAAACCCCAACCACGCTGGCCCAATCCATAACAGCCTTCGTCTGGCGGAAGTTGGCGCTGCCAAGTAACTTTTTCGCCCTGCCAGCTAAACCTACTTTCCACATTAACCTCTTGCCCATTAGGTAAATAGATGCGCAATTGGGAGTTGGTACGGGTAAAAACGCAGGCCATCCCCCCCGCCGCAATTAAGACATTTTCGGTATCTTCGGTCACTTTCGCGGCTTCGGGTTCGTGTTTGAAGGTTTCACTTAGGGCATAGGAAAAAACAGGTGGAAATTGGCGGTCGGGGCGCACCCGGATTTCGACCAGATTCGGCTTGTAAAACACCACTGCAATCGAGGTATTGGCTGCATGGAGAATAGCACCGCCGGGGATATGCTGAACATGTTGAATGATGCCGGGGGTTTTAAGCGGGCCACTGGTTGGGGCTTTAGCAAATTGTTTTGCCATTTTTTCAGCAAGCTTGGCATAACGCTCTGGTGGATTCCCCTGTTCATTGGGTGTCTGCTCGTTTTTTTTATCCGATTTTTCCTGTTGTTTTTTACGACCCCGTCGGAACATAGATTTTTCTCGGCTCAATCCTGATAAATTAAAGTTTGGCAAAGGGCAGATGAATCACCTGCCCCTAGAATGTCCTAATATGCAATTTTGCTTAACCGTTGAGGAACTTACGATCCACTCCCCGGCGGTTTACGGCGATTGTTACGCACCATTCGGCGTGCTTCGTCAATGGATTTTACCAAGACACGGCGGCTTCTGCCCCCTGCCAATGGCTCTCCAATAATACCCAATTCATGCAGCGAATCCATCAAACGGGCGGCCCGCGGATAACCAATGCCCAAACGTCGTTGAATTAGGGAAGCCGATGCTTCACCATCTAGCACTACCAACCCTAATGCTTCTTCTAGCATCGGGTCAAGTTCTGATAGGGTTTCAAGCCGCGTCATGCCACGTTCCCACGGCGGCGTAGTTTCTTCTTCGACTTGCTGTTCAGCTTGTTGTTCTTCGTGCCATGCTTTCCAATACATGACGATTTCATAGAGTTCATCGTCCGAAAGATAGCACCCTTGCACACGTTTTGGCCCAGCCGCATCGGGCGCAAGGAACAACATGTCGCCTTTGCCGACCAATGTTTCGGCCCCCACTGTGTCCAAAATAACCCGTGAATCCGTACCCGACGCCACTGCAAACGAGATACGCGCCGGGAAGTTGGCCTTAATCAACCCTGTGATAACATCCACACTGGGACGTTGGGTTGCGATGACAAGGTGCATCCCGGCAGCACGGGCTTTTTGGGCCAAACGGGTCACTGTTTTTTCGATCTCATCGGGGCGGGTCATCATCAAGTCGCCAATTTCATCAATGATAATGACGATGTAGGGCAGTTTTTCTTCGGGCTGACCCTTCTTCACTACTGCCTTGTTATAGGCTTCCAGATGGCGGGCATTTTCATGCTCCAATAGCTTATAACGCCGATCCATTTCCCGTGTGGCCCAACGCAACACACCAATAATTCGTTCAGGATCGGTTTCCACTGGCCCCAGTAAATGTGGCAAGCCGTTAAAATGAACCATTTCGACCATCTTGGGGTCAAGGATAATCATCCGCAAGTGGTCAGGTGTATTGTTCATTACAAGTGAGGCAATCATCGCCGTTAAACACACCGATTTACCCGACCCCGTTGTGCCTGCAATCAACATATGCGGCATCGCGGCAAGGTCGGCTACCATCGGATCGCCCGAAACATCGCGTCCGAGTGGAACGGCTAAGGGCTTATGGCGGTCTTTATAAAATGCTTCAGATTCCATGACTGAGCGCAAATCCACAACACTCGGTTCGCGGTTAGGCACTTCCACCCCCACATACGAATGCCCCGGTACAGGCGCTTCGATACGAACACTTCGGGCCGACAGTGCCAGCGCAAGGTCATTGTGGAGCGCTGCGATTTTGCCGACACGAGTCCGAAGGACGGTTCTTTCCCCAGCCTCGTTAATGACTTCCTTAATTGGGGATACCGCATATTGGGTCACAGTTGGCCCCACCCGCACATCAATCACATCCGCATCAATATCAAACTCAATCATAGTGTGTTCGATGATACGGGCGTTATTGTTAACCTCATGTTCCGAGGGTAGTTGCAAGTGGGTATAGTGGAGCAGTTCCAGCGGCGGCAGTTCAGCAGGCCGTTCCCCTACCATCCGGCGATCTTGAAACCCATCTACCGTAAAATAACGCCGACCATTGGTCGAATTACCATTGGGTGGGTTAGAGGAACTACGTGGCTTGGCGACTTCGCCGTTTTCTTTGAGGGGCAGATTAATCACTTGCCCATTAATCACCATTGTATTCCGGCGCGGCTCAACAGGGCTTGCCGATATCATCTCATCGTCTGACATTTCTTCTATCTCGTTCGTATTTGCTTCAATTGCAGCCATCTCATTTGAAATAACGGGCGTGGCTGGGGTTGCTTCCATTACTTGAGGAACAATCGGTGGTACTGCTGATAGCAGCGTTTCCACTGGAATATTTTTGACAGGGGTGGATACCGGGGTATCACTCACTAGACTGGGCAAAGTCGGCGGTGGCGCTGACCGACCCGTGCGTTCTGGTTTAGCTGGTCGTTCGACCCTCGTTGGGCTATCGGGTTGGGCCATTCCCGGCAACGCTTGCGGCGGTGGCCCAGGTAGGGTTGTTGCTGGCTCAGGCCCTGCCAAAGCAGATGTTGGCACTATGTCAGGTCGGGCATAATTGGCATAGGGTACTGCGGCTTTGACCCCCACTGGCGCGGGCATAGCAGTTAGGTTTGGCACTGGTTCTGGTGTCGCCGCTATGGTTGCTGGTGGTGGGGTATAGAGAGGTATTTCATGAACTGCTGTCGGATTGAGTACTGTCGCAGTCGCCGCCGCAACTCCTGCTGCCCCAAGCATCATCTCCTGAGAGGGGATGTTACCATTAGCTGGCATGGCTGAACGTTGTGGCACAATGGGGCGTACCCGCGTTGAGAGGTCTTGCGAACGTGTCCCCACCCATTCCAATGATTGGCGGACATGGTGACGACGGATATGCAAAGCCAGCATCAAGCTGTAAATCATGCCAATCGTTAGCACAATAATCGAAAGATAGCGACCTAGCATGGTGGTCAAAATACTGCTGATGGCCCACCCCACATAACCACCACCTTTGCCTTCGCGGGCCAGTGCTCGCCCTTCTTCCTCAAACGCCAATAGATGGAAGAGACCCTGTAAGCTGATAAAGGCAATTTCGACTGCCAAAATCCGCATCCAGTCAAATTTCAGGTTGATATTGATGTTGATCTTGGGTAGCAGCAGCAAAATGCCCATACCAAAAATCGTTAGGGCTGTCACAAACGCCCCTATCCCAAAGGCCTGACGCAGCCCTTTCGCCAATGAGATCGAAACCGCTGCCCCTCCAACTGGGTTGAGCAGGGCTGTAAAAACGAAAACGCCCACAATGATAAGCAAAATCGCGCCCAACTCGTCCGCCCAACTTGGCATGGTTTGTCCCAAATGGCGGAAAGCATCGGGGTCTTCCAAGAAGCGCCGCAGCCGATTGCCAAATGAATTAGGGTTAGGTGGGCGTGGCGCACGCACAGGGCGCGGAGTTGGCTGTGGGCGTGCGGATGTCTTTGCCGAAGTTGTTTTAGTGGCTGTCGGTGTTTTTGTTTTCGGTGCAGCCACCGTTTTAGATGTAGCCGTTGAAGTCTTCGCCGTTTTTCCTGTGGTCGTTGGCTTGGCTGGCGTCGCCATTCGCCCCGACGATTTAGCCGGAGGTGTTTTAGTCGAAGTAGCTGATTTAGGGGTGGCGCTGGTCGTCTTGGTTGTGCCTGTTGATTTGCTCCCGCTTCCCACAGGTGTTTTTGTCGTAGACGTAGGTTTAGCGGTGGAGGTACGCGAAGATACAGCAGCAGCACTTCCCGTCGTTTTTTTCGTCGAATCTTTAGACGGTGTTTGGGCTACTGTTTTCGTCGTGGTGGTGGACTTCTTACCGGTCGCAGGGCTAGAAGTTGAA
>JACRBG010000034.1 GCA_016234595.1 Chloroflexota bacterium
GAATTTTTGCACTATGCTGATGTCGGCCTGCTACTAGATGAGCAAACGCATCGGGTTTTCGAGCAATTCCTTGAGTCGCTGCAAATATTGAGCACCCTCGGCGCCATCGCTGACACGGTGGTCAACACTGACGGTGGCCTTCATACGAACCCCGATCTTGATTTCGCCATTGACCACGACTGGCACTTCTATGGCCGAGCCAACTGCCAAAATAGCAGCTTCGGGTGGGTTAATGATGGCAAGGAAGTGCTCGACATCATAGGCCCCCAGATTGCTGACGGTGAAAGTCGCGCCTTCAACATCATCTGGTTTGACTTTGCCTTCACGAGCGCCTGCAATCATTTCTTTATTCTTGACCGACATATCGGTCAGTGTGCGCCGATCCGCATCTTTGCAAACGACATTAATGAGGCCGTTTTCAACCGCGACGGCAATCCCAATGTTGATGCGCTTATGCCGCACCAATTTATCCCCATAGAAATGGGTATTGAGGTTCGGGAATTCCCGCAAGGCCAATGCCGCTGCCTTGACCACAAGGTCGTTGACCGTAATCTTTTGGTCGTCAGTTAATCCGGCGTTCAATTGTTTGCGGAGCGCCAAAACTGGCCCCATATCAATTTCGCCTGTGACAAAGAAGTGTGGCACAAACTGGAAGCTGGCTTGCGTCCGTTCACCCACAATCTTACGCATCCGGGTCAATGGAATTTCTTCGATATCCGCACCCGTTGGGGCTTTGCCAAAGGTTGGCGCAGCAGGGGCTGGAGCAGATGCTGCGGCTACGGCGGGTGCAGCAGGAGCCTCAACACCGGGCACGAAGCCTTCAATGTCGCGTTTAACCACTCGACCACCGGGGCCGCTGCCGGGAACTTGGGCCAGATTAATGCCCTTTTCCTCGGCCATACGTCGGGCGACTGGGCTGGCCTTTACGCCACCGGGATAGCCTTCATCGCTGACAGGGGCGGTTGAGGTATGTCCATTGGCAGCTTTTGGCGCATTTGAAACAACCGGGGCAGGGTTTGCAGATGCTGGTGCTGCGGCTTGAGGAGCAGGTGCAGATGGAGCAGCCCCGCCACCCTCAATTGGCTCATCGGCTGTTCCAATAATTGCAATTGGCGCACCAACTTCAACGATCGTATTTTCGCCCACCAGCCATTTTCGCAAAATCCCACTAGCGTAGGCTTCAACTTCAACGGTCGCCTTATCGGTTTCAATTTCGGCAATCACATCACCCACATTCACTGTGTCATTCACTTTTTTGACCCAGCGAACGAGTGTGCCTTCTTTCATGTCAAAGCCCAATTTGGGCATCGTCACGGTATCGGCCATTACAAAATCTCCTTGACAGCGGCGATCACTTTACTAGCATCCGGCAGAGCCATCTGTTCAATATCACGGGCATAGGGTAGCGGGGCATCGATGGTGGTGACACGCTTAATGGGGGCATCCATCCAATCAAAGGCTTTTTCAGTCACTTGCGCGGTAATTTCAGCCCCCACGCCAAACAGGGCATGGCCTTCTTCAACTACGACCATGCGATTGGTTTTCTTGAAGCTCTCAATCAAGAGATCAGTGTCTAATGGGCGCAGCCAACGCAGGTCAACGATTTCGGCCTCAATGCCCTCTTGCGCCAACTTCTCGGCAGCCTCTAGGCAGATATGTACCCCTTTGGAGAAGCTAACGAGTGTGACATGCTTGCCTTCCCGAATGATATTGCTCTTGCCAACGGGCAGGGTGTAATCGGGATTCTCGGCAGGTACTTCATCGCGCTTTTGATAGAGGGTGCTGTGTTCGACAAACAACACGGGGTTGTCATTACGAATGGCTGTCTTCAAAAGGCCATAGGCATCCGAGGCCGTTGCTGGACAGCAGACATACAAACCGGGGAAGTGGGCGAAAATAATTTCAGGGCTGTGCGAATGGGTTGCACCCAATTGACGGCCCCCGCCTGTGGTGGTACGCACGACGAGCGGACAGCTAAATTGCCCACCGAACATGTAGTGTACCTTCGCCGCATGATTCACAATCGCATCCAACGCAAGGAAGGCGAAGTTAATGGTCATGATTTCTGCTACCGGACGCAGCCCCGCCATTGCAGCGCCAGCCGCAGCCCCGGCAATCACCATTTCCGCGATGGGTGTATCTCGCACACGGCGTTCGCCAAATTCATCAAAAAATCCGCGTGTCACCGCATAAGTGCCACCCCAGACCCCAATTTCCTCACCCATGAGAAAAACGCGGTCATCCCGATAAAGTTCTTCGCGCAGGGCTTGGCTTAGGGCTTCGCGGATGGTCATGCGCTTTGTTGCAGTCGTAATTGCTGGTGTTGCCATCATCCATCGTCCTCAGAACTAGACGTAAATATCGCGGAACAGGTCTTCGTATACGGGTTCGGGGCTTTCTTCAGCAAAGCGCACCGCCGCCTCTACTTCTTCAGCGGCCTTCTTGTCGAGTGCCACCAATTCATCTTTCTTGGCTTTGCGTTTAGTCGTCAACGCCGCCCCAAATTTACCAATCGGGTCGCCCTCTTGATATTCACGCACTTCGTCTTTGGTACGATAGCGTTCGGGGTCACCCATACTGTGCCCGACGAAACGATAGGTTAGGGCTTCCATCAGCACTGGGCCAGTCTTACGAGCATATTCCATCGCTTCTTTCACCGCATCGTAGGTGGCGATGACATCCATACCGTCGGCGCGAGGGCCTTCTTTCATACCATAGGCAGCCGCCTTTTTGACGATTTCTTTCACGCCTGAAGCGCGTTCAACCGCCGTACCCATGCCATATTGGTTATTTTCAACCAGCCAGACAACAGGCAGATTCCAAACAGCACTGAGGTTGAGGCTTTCATGGAAATACCCGATATTGGTGGCTCCATCGCCCATCATGCACAGCACGCCAAAATCTTCATTGTTATAGCGGGCTTTGAGCGCTACACCTGTTGCCAATGGCAAGTGACCACCAACAATCGCGTAGCCACCCCAAAAATTATGTTCGCGGCTGGCGAGGTGCATCGAGCCACCTTTGCCTTTGCTAACCCCCGTCGCCTTGCCAAGCATTTCAGCCATCAAACCTTTGATGTCAATGCCACGTGCAATTGCGACTCCGTGATCGCGGTAGGCAGTGAAAAAATGATCTTCGGGACGTAGCGCACGAATTGCGCCAACACCAGTGGCTTCCTGCCCAATATACAGGTGTAAAAAGCCGCCGATTTTGCCTTGTTGGTACAGTTCTTCGCTTTTTTCTTCAAAGCGACGAATCAGCACCATGTCATAATACATGTCGAGGAGTTCTTCTTTGCTGAGATCGGCCATCCGACAATATCCTTTGCTTTGGTTGCCGAATACGTGAAAGGATAAGCTGCCGGATTTATGCCGCTTACCCATTTTTACCTATGATGAGGTTAGTTAAAGCAGACTGTGCTAAAACGAAAGAATATTAGCACAAGAGGGGCAATTCTAACAAAATCTTTTGTGGCGTTTTAACCAAACTTTAAGGGCGCAGCATGACTTTTCCGCTGTTGCCACTTGCAAAAGTTTCAAACGCAAGGTCAAAATCTTCTAACGCAAATTGGTGCGTCAGCATCGGACTCAAATCTACAACGCCGCTATGGATCAGGCTCTCCATCTGAAACCATGTTTCCCAAAGCCGTCGGCCTGCAATCCCACGCACCGTTGCCCCTTTAAAGGTAATGTGATTATTTAAATCAAAATTCATGGGTTGGGCAGTTAATCCCAATAGGGCTACTTCGCCACCCGGTTTCAAAGCAGCAAATCCTTGATCAATCGCACTGGGTGCGCCTGACATTTCAAGAATGACATCCACCCCTTCGTCGTTGGTGGCTTCCATCAAAGCCGCGACGACATCTTCTTCGAGCGGGTTAATCATTCGGTCAGCGCCCATCCGACGGGCTAAATCAAGCCGATAGGGGCTTACATCAGTAGCAAACACGGCGCGCGCACCAGCAGCCTTTGCCACTGCCACCGCCATACAACCCACTGGCCCGCATCCTGTCACCAGCACATATTTGGCGGCGCAATTTTGTGCCATCGTGGTATGCACCCCATTGCCAAAATTCTCCATCAATACACTGACGGTCAAGGGCATATCCGATGGATTTACCCACGCATTTTGTTCCGGCACGGCAATATATTCAGCGAACCCGCCATCACGATCAACCCCAATAATTTGCGTATTTTCGCAAATATGACCCTGTCCTGTGCGGCAGAATCGGCAGACATTACACACAATATGGCTTTCCAGCGAGACATGATCGCCCACTTTGACTCGCTTGACATCCGGCGCAACTTGTACAATCCGCCCTGTAATTTCATGCCCGACCACCAACGGCGGGTTGAGTCGGCTAGCGGCCCATTTGTCCCATTTGTAAATATGCAAATCCGTCCCACAGATGGATGCGGCTTCGACCTTGACCAGCACTTCGCCATTTTTGATGACGGGGGTGGGATAGTCATGCACCAATTGCAGGCCGGGGCCAGCCATGCCTTTAATCACTGCCCGCATTGTAGTTGGGATAGTGGTTTCGTCTTTCACAGCGATCTTTTCTTTTGCAAATGGGGTGGTCATGATAAATTTCCTGAATTGATTAGGCGATGACTCTGTCAATATTTTACCGCAAGGGGCGATTGACCTTCAAGTTTTAAATTGAAGCAAAAAGGGAGAGCTTATACACTCTCCCTCGGAACCTAGTTTTTATTGATTTTGAATGGTGACATCGAATGCATCAATCGCAACAACGCCCCCGGCTGGAACAATCTTAAGGGTGTGTGGCCCCGGTGTAAGGTAATTTACAACACTGCGCGCATTGAACACGGTGGTGCTGCTGGTCGAAATCACTGTACGGACAGCCACATCATCCACCACAATCGTGAAGGAACCGAGGCTTGGCCCTTGCAGATAATATACCTCCAACGAGTTACCTTCAAATTCCAATGTCAGCACATCTTTCAAACTGCCGCTGCTATAGAGATAGCCACCACCACTAGCCGTATTGGTCACTTGGGAAGCCCATTTGCCTGTTCGGGCCACCAGTGCATCATCCGATTCTATTAGATGGTGTACTAAGGTTATCGCTGGGGCTGGAGTACTGTCTGGCGTGACACTGAGGGTTTCACCTGCGCTAAAGCCTGTCGCGCTGCCATTGCGCCATGAAGTTACCTGAATGCCGCTCGCTCCAATTAAATTGCTGATGCGTTGTAATTGGTAAATGCCAGAGTTCCAGTTGAGGTCGTTGCGACGATAGAAATAGCCGTTTTGATAGTACAACCCGAAACTATCCACATTATCCCGATTCCAATCACCTGCCACAAAAGCACCATAGTCGTTGGCGCTGGGTGTCCCGAAATATTGGGCCAAATTAAAGGCTGATTCCAAAGTGGTGGGCGGGACATTGGTAAACGCAACATAGGCCGTGCGACGAATCGCAATTGAATCTACCCCATCTGCGTTGTAATCGCCCGCTACAAACTGGGGTGCTCCGGTATGTCCCTGTGAATCTGGCAGTAGCACACTCAACCATTGAAAACTCAGGGCAGGTGCGCCACCGGCAAGATTACAGGTGAAATAGAGTGCATAGGCTGTGCCATAGGGTGGGAAATTGGCATTATCTACAACGCCAATGCAATCATTGGGGATAGCCGCGTTGAACCGACCTGCTACTGGAGGACGATTGAACAACCCAAACCATGTGCCTGTCCATGTGGCTGAGGGCCCTAGCGTATTGGTCGTATAAAAAACACCGTTGGTCGCGTAAACACCGGGGGTTTTGATGCCATCCGCATTCCAGTCACCCATGACCCACCGACCATTTAAAGCCGCAGCGGGGGCGCCGGTGGTATAGGCATTGTAGGTGGTGGTGGCTGGCGAGTCTTGCAACGTTTCGACAAGATTCGCCTGTGACGTCGCGGGATTAAAGACAGCCAGTGTATCCGTATCTTGTGTACCATATAAGGTTAATTGCCACGATCCAAAGGTTCCAGTATCTACGGCAGCCGTATCCCGCACCGTAAACGTCCATGTACCATTGGGGTCTTCATCCCAAAAATGTACACTCATGAATGTCCAGTTGACAAAGTTATCGCCGCTGTCGGCCCCGCGTGACCCAATCAATTGACTGACCGTGCCGCGTGGTGAGGTCAATATCACTTGCAAATCGCCACGATAGGTGTGAGTCGCATTGAAGAGCACTTCGACATGTTCCAATCGAGCAATGTTCGAATTGGTCACGGTAAAAGTGCTAGAGACACCTGTCAAGTTGTTATCTGGGATTGCGGCGTTGACATTGATTGTGCCCGATGTTTGGCTAATAGCCGGGGGCATATTCGTCCAATTGGCTGAGGCCACTACCGCCGCCGCTGCATCAACCCGCCCAAAGCCATAGTAATGACTGTAGTAGCGGTTCGCGCCGTTAATTAACCAACTGCTGTTAGAGGGATCATTGCGTTCAGCCGTGTTAATCAGAATATGCTGAACATCGCGCCATGTTAGATTGGGATTGGCCTGCAACATTAAAGCCACAATACCCGCTACCAAGGGAGCGGCTGAGGAAGTTCCCCCAAAGCTCGGCGTGCAATTCCCAGCATTATAGCCCGCACTGCCTTGTCGGTCGGTGGTATAGATGCCGAGGGTTCCGCCATTACTGGGTGCATTGACGATATGATCTGAACCAGACTCACTATAGGAGGAGCGTATCCCTGTGTTGGTCGTCGCCGCAACTGAAATGGTGTAGCGGGAATTGGCATAGCCATCCGCGCCAGAATCATCCCCATTGCCACCGTTGCCACCCGCCCACACAAAAATTGTCCCTCGCCCACCGCGTCCATTGGTGGTCTGATTTTGGAATGCTGCGATGGTCAACGGGCCGGGGCCTTCCAAAACATTCCCTGAATCGCTTGGCCCCCAACTGTTGCTAGAGATTTGGACAACCCCCGGTGTGGTGGCAAGTGCATCCGCCATAGCATTGGCTTCTTGGGCATCGGTCGTCGCTGCACTAATCAGCCGCAAGCCTGCTAGTTGAGCATTGAAAGCTGCTCCAACGCCGCATGACCCGGCACTGCCATCATCATTACCCCCGGCTACCCCTGCCGTTGATGTGCCATGAGCATCGCCCGCCAGTGTATGGCTGGGGTCATGATCGTTAAAGTTGTAGTCATAACTGGCGTTGGCATTGTAATTAGGGGCAAGGTCAGGGTGGGTAATATCCATGCCATCATCCACCATCCCAAGAATGACACCTGTGCCGTCATAGCCCAAGTTCCATGCCCCAGCTAAATTAGCATCTTCGCCCGGTGTGCCGCCCCCTTGTCCGCTGTTGATTAAATGCCATTGATTGGCAAGACCGGGGTCACCGGGGATGGGCCGTTTGCTTTGCTGACGAGCAATTTGCTGCTCGAACCAAACAACACTTGAAGAGCGCGTTAGGCTAGTAAATGTTTGGCCTGCTCGGTCAAGCCGGGTATCCGTTTGGGGGACACGGAATAAATACATATTAGGCAAATTAGCAATTTGCCCTAGAAATTCATAGCCATTGGCTTTTGCAAATTGATCTGGGCTGACCCCCGGTTGCAATTCGACGGCCCATTGGTCAGTAGCCCATTTTGGTGTTTCCGGCGAACCCTGTGACCCACCTTTACCCCCTCCATCTTGCTGTGCCACACTAGTCGTGTGATCAGGATCATGGGATAAGGCAGGGGTTAACGGACTTACAATAATGCCTAAGACAACCCACAAAGTTGTCCAGCGACTGAATCGAATCAATCCCTGTTTCAAATTAGACTCTCCATTTAATATTTCCCTAAAGTTTCGTTTGTTTCATTGTATAACAGATAGGGATTTTGTTGCTTCGGTCTCTATAGCTTTAGTCGCCATAGTGAGCAAGGTGAGTCAATAATTGCTGCTGGCTAGGGGCATGGGTCGCGCCACCAACCCCTGTTACCGAAAGCCCACCGCAAATATTGCCATAGCGCAGACAGCGCTCTAATGGAGCTTTTTCAATCAAGTAGCCATACAGAAAACCCGCATTAAAACAATCGCCTGCCCCCGTTGTATCTACGACGCTACCAGTTCGGAACGCCGGAGCGTGGATAACCTGTCCATCAAAGCCCACCCATGCGCCGTTTGCGCCATCTTTGACCACTACAATTTTGACCCATTCCAATAAATGCTGAACAGCGTCTATGGCATTTTCTTGATGCGTAACCATCATCGCCTCACGCATGTTGGGCATAAAAATATCAACATAGTGGAAGATCTCACGCCATTCACAATGGCTGCGATAGAGATGGGGCACATCTTGGCAATCGGTGGAGGTTGTTGCTCCACGCGCCTTAGCGATTTTTAATAAATCGGGGATTTGTTCGATGGTTTGAAGTCCCCCGATATGCAAATGGTCAAACGTGCATCTTCCCAGACTTGCCAGCCGATGGGTATCACGTTCTTCGGGTTCTTGATCAACATAAGTGACATAGGCGCGTTCACCGTTCAGGGGTAGTGAGGTGGTAATCCGCCGATAGGGGCAAGGGATTTCTTTGACAAGGCTTAAATCAATCCCTTCTTGCTGGGCCAACTCTTTGACAAAATGGCTGTAGGAGTCGTTTCCAAAAATCGCGGGCCAACCAACCCTAACTCCCAACCGACGTAGGGAAGTGGTGGTGATAAACATGGCCCCCCCGGTTGAAGTCACATCTTGGCTGTGGATTTCACGCCCCAACACCGGAAATTCGGGTAATCCTGTATAAATCAGATCGAAAAAATAGTCCCCAATACAGACAATATCAAAATGTGGCAACTCCGTCATCGTTTAATGCCAACTCTCAAGTTTATGTGCCGCGAGATATTCCGTTACCAGTGTTTCAGCCAGTGGATATGACCCTACCAGTGGATGCGCGGCCATTGCTTCAATTGCTGTTATCTTATCACGTTTGAGCATGGCTTCAGCCGCTAATCGTTCATAGTGTTTGACGGCCCGCATCAATAAATATTGTGCTTCGGGGATGTCCCCGATATGGATGGGGTGAATCCCGCTACCATCCACTTCGCATGTCACTTCCACCACGTCATCAGGTCGCATCCCATTGATCGAAGTTCCATTAGGGACGTTCAAGCCAATCCGTAATGGGCGGTTTTGGGTAAGGGCTAATCCCGTTCGCAAGGCCACCCCCGCGTATCCCCCAACGGCCTGTTGTTGATGAACGGGGGCAGCGCCTTGGGTCGGATTTGACCGGGCTTCGCGCAGTTTTTCATCGGCTTCGGCGGCTGCCATGTAACTAGCACTGCGTCGCTGATTATAGGCATCATAGGTGGCAAAGGCCGCTTGAGGCGAAAGACCCCGCAGTGCCTCGAACAATTGTTGATTCAGCATCTGCACTTCTTCGCCACGTGTAACTTCCTCATCTTGTAGGCGGAGAAGCGCAACATCTCGTAGATAGTAATAAAAAAGATATTCGTTGAGGAACATGCCCAATCGTCGCACCAATGGCCCCCCAAAAAATCGCAGATGGGTTGCTTGGATAAAGGCATCATCCGCCAAAACCTCTGGTAATACGTTGCGCCCGTGCGCCCTGGCTTGCCGTGCCCACGAAAGATGATTCAGGCCAAATACCTCTGTTTTGACCGCATCGCCGTCTAATTTCAACCAAGCCGCAATCTCGTGTTGGGCAGTGTTGGCACTATCACAAATCCCCACAATCCGCCGATACCCCGCCATGTGTAAGGTTTGGGCGACTAGCCCCGCCGGATTGGTAAAGTTAAATGTCCATGCTGTAGGAGCCAATACTTCCGCTCGTTCGGCCACATCAATCAAGGCAGGGACGCTTCGCATTGCCATAGCAAAACCACCCGGCCCAGTTGTTTCTTGGCCGATAACGTTATGGTTAAGGGCGATACGCTCATCTAACACCCGCCCTTGTTCAAATCCAGCCCGAATCGTGGTGACAATCATTGCTGCATCGCGCAGAGCTTCATCCAAATTTTGCGTGGCGATGATTTTAAAATGCTCCCCGGCAATTGCCTGACACAGCGGGGCCATCAAATTTAATCGCTCGGCCTGAATATCCATCAGCCACAGTTCTTGTAAATCCAAATCGGCGGCAAATGCTAATGCTCCACGCACAAATTCGGGTGCTCGTACCCCACCACCGCCAATCAGTGCCAATTTCATCGTTTCACCCCTGTCATTGAAATGCCTTCAATGAAATAGCGTTGCAATAAAAGAAATAGGATAAGCATCGGTAATGTGCCCAAAAATGACCCCATCATCAAGAGATTAAAGGGGGTATTGCGCTGCCCAATTAGAAAACTTAACCCCACTGGTAAAACCCGTGTGCCTGGCGAATAGGACACCACCAACGGCCATAGAAAGTCGTTCCATGCCGCCTGCACGGTTATGACCCCAAACGCTGCCAATGCGGGTACAGAAAGAGGCAAGGTGATATGAAACAGCACTTGCAGCGGATTGGCCCCATCAATCATGGCGGCCTCTTCAAGCTCAATCGGGATTTGCATAAAGGCTTGGCGCAGCAAAAAGAGGGCAAATGCGCTAAATGTCCCCGGAACAATTAGGGCATAGAAGGTATCCCGCCAGCCAAAGTCATTAATCAAGATGAATTCTTGGATGATGAAAGCCTGTAAGGGTACCATCAGTAGGGCAAGACACAAGGCGAATAACACATTCCGACCCGGAAAACGAAAGCGGGCAAAGCCATACGCCGCCAACGAACAGGTAATCATTTGACCCAATGTGCGCCCCGCTGTCATCAGGGCTGAGTTCAGCAGATATTTGTTAAAGAGAGGCACGCGTTCGTATAGCCCATCAAAATTGGCGCGACAGACTTGATTTTCAGGGATAAAGGTGACGGGAATGCGAGTTAGTTCTTGCGGGGGTTTGCAGGCCGTCGAAACCATCCACACAAATGGTAGCAGCATAATGGCCCCGCCCACAAGGAGCAGCACATAACTAATTGCTTGTAGATAGAGCGGGACACGTTCATAGGTTGGAGGAACATCAGAGGTGGTTTTATGAATCATCATCCCGACTCCGATTCGTAATACACCCAGCGCCGTTGGGCCGCTAATTGCAAAATGGTGATAGTCAAAATAATGAGGAATAGGACAATCGCAATGGCTGAGGCATAACCATAATCTGAACGTTGACCAAAGCCACTTTCATAAAGATAGAGCGACAATGTGCGGGCACTTCCGCCAACCCCGCCTCGAATGGTGCGAGCTGTCATGATATAGACTTGATCAAAGATTTGGAAACTGCTGATGGTCGCCAATGCCAACACTAAAAATGTGGTGGGTGAAAGCATGGGCAAGGTGACATGTCGAAAACGCTGCCAACGGTTGGCGCCATCAATCATGGCCGCCTCATGTAAAACACGCGGCACGTTTTGTAGGCCAGCCAAAAATAGCACCATATCAAAACCAATGCGCTGCCATACGGTCACAATAACGATGGGGAATAAGACTAAATTTGGTTCGACTAGCCAGTTCAAATCGCCATAACCAAGGGGCTTTAGCAAGGTCGCCATCAACCCATAGCGCCGCTGGAACACAAACGTCCATACAATTGAGGCCGCAACGGTGGAGGTTACAACAGGTAGAAAATAGATGGTGCGGAATACAAGGCGTCCCCGTAGGCGCTGATTCAACAAAATAGCGGCAAAGAGCGATAACCCAACCTCTAAAGGTACGACGAGACCCACCAATTTGAGGGTGTTAATGAGCGATTTGCGAAACATGGGGTCGTGGTACAGCCGCTGGAAGTTATCAATATCTACAAAGCGCGGGGTGTTAAACGCATTCCATTCATAAAATGAGATGCGGAATGATTGCAGAATCGGCCAGCCAAAAAACAGAAATAGGCCAATGGTGTTGGGCGCAATCAAGAGCAGCCCCCACAAGGCCCGCCGTCGCGTCAGTGGGGTTTTACCAAAGAGATTAAGGATTGATGACATAAAGGGTGCTGATTTGATGTTAAAAGGGGACAGTTGTGACGCCGTCCCCTCGCATAGGTTATGCGTTAGCGCAGGCTATTTGGGTAACTGGGTGTCAACATATTCGCACGCCAGTTGGGTCGCTTCTTCCACACTTAGACCCAGATCGAAAATGTTCAGGACAATCTCGGTGTTGATGGCATCCCAAATTTCGCCAAATACAGTGACACCTTGTGAATCAACGGTGGCATCTACAAACGCCTGTACGTTGACATCTGTATCCCCAAAGGAGTCAATCCACAATTGTTGTAGTTCAGGATTAGGATTTGCTGGCGCAACCCCACCTGCTTCAGCAAAGAATTGTTGGCCTTCATCACTGACCAAGTACAAAATCAGGTTAGCGGCCAGATCAGGATTCTCGGTTTGATCGTTGGCGACATAACCAACCGAATGCAGAATGGAGCGACTGCGGCCTGTTTCAGGATTCTTGGGGAGTTGCACCACGTCCCAATTAAAATCCTCAATCTTGAACGCATCGGGCAATTTCCATGACCCGCCGGTAATCATAGCCACGCGGCCCGACGCCCAGTAATTAAAAGCGTCATCAGCTGAGCTACCGCCGACAATCGAGACACTTGGCATCACGCCTTCATCATAGAGGCCTTTCAGGAAATCAAGCGCAGCAACACTACCGTCGTCTTGCAAAGTGCAGCGAGTTTGGCCTGCTTCAACGACTGGAGTTGTGCCAGTAGCGGCAATCCAATTGGGATACCCCGATTGATATTCCATATAAACAGTCGCACCATAGACATCTTCATCGGGATTGGTTAGAGCACGGGCGGCTTCGGCAAAATCATCCCATGTCCAGTCGGCAGTGGGAAGTGGCACACCCGCAGCTTCGAACATATCCTTGTTGTAATATACGGCGACGGTGTCCCAATTGACGGGGCCAGCATATAAATCGCCATTGTCACCCCACCGATAGGGATCAACCAGACCCGTGCCCCAAAGGGTGGTATCCACGCCCGCAGCATCCCAATAGGGTTGCAGATCAAGCAGGACATCATTCTTGGCATAAAAATAAAAGCGGTCTTGGGCCATATTGAAAATATCGGGCAGTTCACCTGTTGGCGCGTTGGCGGTCAGAACATCCCAATATTCACCCCATGGCACAACTTGTAAATCAACCTTGGCGCCGGGGCAATATTTTTCCGTCCACGCATCAATGGAATCTCCAATTACCTTACCCCACGCCTCATCCCATACCCACATGGTTAATTCACCCGCTTCGGCGCAGGCTACCGGGGTAATGAGCACTTCGCCGCTATCTTGGGCTTTGGCGGGGGTTGAAGTGGAAGACAGCGAAAGACCAGAAATCACTAACACGCCTAATATCAAGACAACTAGGTACTTTGATTTTGACATCCAATCATCTCCTCGAAATCCGAATAGAATTTTTGAAAGTTCCCACGTATCAGACCATCCATGTCTGTTCTAACGCGATGGAACTCCTTTTGCAAGTTTAAAAGCTCATCAAAAAGAGCCAACCCAGTTACCCTGATTGGCTCTTAAAGTGCGTTTCAATAAATGACAGCATTTCACTACGCGCTTCTGTTGTCCAAAGGCAACCTACTTTTTTCTAACCTACAACACAGAAAAAAGTCCATTGTTTTTCAATCCCAGCGTAGTAAATCGATAAACTGAGACTAACTCGCTTAATCACAAAAAGCAAATTTGTATTTTCTATTCACGGCGTGAGAGACGTCCGTATACCCATGTAGCCGCGTCGTAAAATCCGTCTCCGCAAATCAATTGGATAATCGAAACGCTCCCGCAAAAATTGGGCAGCCAATTGCCATTGCTGGCGCTGTCCAGTTTGCCCCATGCCGCGTGCCAAACGTAAACCTTGCTGCCATGCCTCAAAGAATCTAGCCGGGGCTTCATCTTGCATATGATGGATGAGACGTTTTGGGAGGATCGCCTGAAAATGCACGGGGGTCGTCCATTGGCGAAAATTTGTCCCCAACACTAATTCCCGGTGGGCCAGTGTACTATCGGCCATTTTTTCGTAGATATCGAAGGCGACAATATTGCCAGATGGGTTGGAAGTGCCTTCAATCAGAATACCCCCTAGTGCTAAACTCTGTCCCATTGAGTCGAGCGCATCAGTGACGACTTGCTCCTCATATTGGCGCAATACGTTATAAGCACGGATGATGGTCGCTTTTTCAGGCCCAAGTACATCCGTCAAATTAAAGCCACCTAGTCGAAAATCTATAATTTCCGGCTGGCAATAAGGTCGGGCTGCCGCGACTCGTTCGGGATCAATTTCGACCCCTAGCAGGCGTAATTGGGGATTAAAGGGCAACCACCGTTCCCACATTTCAATGGCTGTCCATGCTTGTGCCCCATAGCCGACATCCACCACCAAGGGCGATTGCCCAGCAAAACTGGTCGAATGAGCTAGGGCGATATAAACATCCACTTGACGCAGGCGATTAAGGGCGGTTTTGCCTCGCGTAGGTTGCCCAATTGGGCGGCTGCGTTTAGGAGTAGACTTGGATAGTGGCATAGCCCCAATTTTACAACGCCCCTGAATCAGTGTTCAAGCAGTTGGCGCAAAGCATTCAAAATATCGGTATAGACATTGCCCCCTAGAGGTTTCATCAGCATAAATGAATCATGGGGATTGCCCATAAAGGGGCTAATTGTCCATGCCATTTGGCTGCCTACAAAGCCATAGACCAATACCCAGAGATAGAAAATCATGCGGCGGGTTTGAATACCATCATCGCCTTCTAGTTCAGTGACGACGTGCATTCCCTGCCGCAGAAAAACGGCCCCTAGTGAACCCGCCACGATAAAAAACACCACGTTAAGGAGCTTATAGAACTGATAGCCACTATTGGTCAACAAGAAGAACAAGGTGATGGGGGCTACACTGAACAATAGCACCGATGATGTAGAAATGGCTGTCAGTATGAGGGCAATGGTTTGTAAAATGGTCTGTTTGGAGCCAAAAAGGATATTAAAAAAGTGGAGGGATGGGGCACAAATTGCCAATGTCAGCAAAAATAAAATGGGTAATTTGATCATGGCCGAGAGGGCCTGTGGCACACTATGCGATGCCCCCATCACCAAACCATACACTGCCAAGAACACAAAACACGACAACAACATCGCCCGAATTTTTGCGGATATGCTTTTACCCTCACGTATCTCCGCAAAAAAACGACCCCGGTCACGTAGAATGGTCTCGATAATCGTTAGATTGTTCATAAGTCGTCACACTCCTTTTAGATGACAATAGCCTGTCAGGTCAAAGGAAAGCGACGACTTAAGGACAATAAATCAGGCACTCAAGTGCGTGGTGGGATTTTAATGCTCGGCTTCGCGGGTCAAACGATAGGCCAGCAAAATTGGAACAAAGGTTACGGCGATGACAAAAACCGCGGCCACATTGGTCAATGGGCGGTCACGCGGGCGGAACAATTGAGTATAAATCCAAATGGGCAATGTAACTTGATTGTCACCTGCTGTGAAGTTGGTCACAACAATTTCGTCAAATGACAACGCAAAAGCCAACATTCCCCCCGCCAACAGCGCACTGGCGATGTGTGGCAAAACCACATAGCGGAAAGTTTGGAAGACCGATGCACCCAAATCCATTGAAGCCTCAATTTGAGAATGGGCAGTGCGCCTGAATCGAGCAATCACATTGTTGTAGACAATCACAATGCAGAAGGTGGCATGACCAATGACGATGGTCAAAAAGCCATATTCAATGTCCATGATGCGCATGGCGGATCGTAGGGCGATGGCTGTGACAATACCGGGCAGCGCGATGGGGAGCACTACCAACAGCGAAATTACGTCTTTGCCAAAAAACTTGCTGCGATAGACCCCTGCCGCGCAGAGTGTCCCCAAAATCAGTGCGACTCCCGCCGAAACCGCCGCTACCTTCACTGACAGGGTTAATGCACGCCACAAGTCTTCACGTTCATAGGCCACTTTGAACCAATTAGTGGTTAGTCCGGGGGGGGGGAATTTGAAAGTGCGATTTTCGGTGGTAAAAGCATAAAGAACAATGATCCAGATCGGGAAATGCAAAAAGAGCAGGGCTGCGAAAGTCGAAACTTTTAGGAAAAAAGGCGAACCCTCTGATCTTCGAGCAAAAGGATTGCGTAAAAAGGATAGCTTATTAGAGCGCATCGAACGCTCCTAATCTCTTGGCTACGGACAGATAGACCATCATGATGACAACTGGCACGACGGTTAACACGGAGGCGAGAGGCCAATTGCCCAGTGTGCCACGTTCGACGTTGACCAATGTGCCGAGGAAATAGCTGGAGGTACCAATAACATTGGGGATAATGTAATCCCCAAGGGTCAACGAGAAGGTGAAAATGGACCCTGCAACCACACCGGGAAATGACAGAGGCAAAATCACCCGCAGAAAGGTATACCACGGACGTGCCCCTAAGTCACTTGACGCCTCGGTGAGTGATTTGGGTACACGTTCGAGAGCGGCATTAATGGGCAACACCATGTAAGGCAACCAAACATATAGAAAAACCAAAAATACCCCAATGTACGAGGTGGATAGCGATTTTCCGCCGATTCCTTCGATCCCCAACAGCCAATCCAGAACAGGCATTAAGCCCAATTTGCTGAGGAACCACGTCATCACGCCGTCTTTGGCAAGAATGAGTTTCCACGAATAAACCCGTACCAGATAGCTTGACCATAGAGGCAGCATCACCCCCAAATACAATGCCCCTTTCATCTTAGGCCCAGCATAGCGTGCCATATAATAGGCCAGCGGGAAAGCCACTATTGCCGCAGCAATCGTAACAGCGCCAGCCATCCGAACCGTGCGTTTAATCACATCTTTATTAGGGGGTGATAGGATGGGGTCGGTAAAAGCCTCTTTATAGGCATCCAACGAAAATTCCGCTAGCACCTGTGTGGTATTATGATCATAAGTATAAAAACTTTGGATCATCATTGTGCCTAACGACCCCAGATAGACCACTACCAGCCACAGCACTGGCAGCAGTAGCAAGAAGCCCGTTGCAAGGCATGAATGGCGATACAAGAAATTGGAGATCAATCGGAACGGTGACTTTGATTTCAAGCTCGGCGGAGTCATTGTTGAGTCGGGTTCTGATGTCATAGTGGCTATTCCTCCACCACCCGATTATGGGCTTTTTGCCAAATCACTTTGACAGGTCGTTTCCGTGCTGCAAAGACTTCTGATGAGGTAGATTCCAGATTTTGAACAACCACTGTCAAATCAATACCTGCTTCGGTATCTACCAAATAGCGCGTATACATCCCCAAATAGATCACATCTCGAATTGTCCCGTTTAAGCCAAAACAATCGGCTGGGGTGGGTGTTTCGGGTGTGCTCAGGCGGATTTTCTCGGGACGTAGGGTAAAGGGCTTCGCTTCCCCTGTCAGCTTTTGGGCTAGCCCTGCCTCGACAAAATTGGATACACCCACAAAACTTGCCACAAAGCTCGTAGCGGGACGCTCATAAACCTCAGCGGGTGCTCCCACTTGCTCAATTTTGCCGTGATTGAACACTGCCAAACGATCACTCATCGTAAGGGCTTCTTCTTGGTCATGGGTGACATATATAAATGTGATACCCACTCGTTGCTGAATGGCTTTCAGTTCAATCTGCATTTGTTGACGCAGTTTCAGGTCAAGCGCTCCTAAGGGTTCATCCAGCAGCAGCACGCGGGGGTGATTAACCAAGGCCCGTGCTAGGGCGACCCGTTGACGTTGACCACCGGAAAGCTGCGAGGGTTTACGCTTGCCCAGTGTAGTTAACTGCACCATATCCAAAATTTCGTTGACACGCTGTTCACGTTCTTTACGCGAGACTCTTTTCACCATCAAGCCATAAGCGATGTTTTTTTGGACGTTCATATGGGGGAAAAGGGCGTAGTCTTGAAAAACGGTGTTAACATCCCGCTCATAGGGTGGCATTTTGGACACTTCTTCGCCATAAAGCTGGATGCTGCCAGAGGAAGGGGATTCAAAACCCGCAATCATGCGTAAGCAGGTGGTTTTCCCTGACCCGGACGGGCCGAGCAGGGAAAAGAATTCACCATCATAAATATCCAATGATACGTGATCAACCGCCTGTACTGTACCAAAACGACGGGCTACATCCGCAAACCGAACAGCGACCTGTCGGGAATTATTATCTGTCATACATCACTCTCGTTCCGGTTAGGCGTTCTTAATCATCACGTGCTTGGTAATCTGATAGTCGCCCACCGCTTCAGCCGAGAGGTCTTTGCCAAAACCGGACTGCTTGAAACCGCCGTGTGGGGTTTCGGAAGTTAGCGGAATGTGGTCATTAATCCAAACCGTCCCAAATTCCAAATCACGCGATAGGCGCATCGCCCGACCAATATCACGTGTCCAAACTGATGCTGCCAAGCCATACAATACGTCATTACCCAAATGAAGGGCTTCTTCTTCGGTCTTAAATGTGCTGATGGTCAACACTGGCCCAAACACTTCACTTTGGATAATTTCAGCTTTTTGATCAGCGTCGGTGATGACCGTTGGCTCATAATAATAGCCCCCACTCGGTGCATCTTTTGGAATATTGCCCCCCAGCAGAATTTTGGCCCCACTAGCCCGGGCACGATCCACAAAGCCCATCACCCGTTCGCGCTGGGCACCCGAAATTAGTGGCCCCATCTGCACACCATCTTCAAATGGCAGGCCAACTTTGACACCTCGCATGGCCTCAACAACAGCTTCTTTCACCTCGTCTACCCGACTTGCTTCAACATAAAGGCGGGTGGCGGCGGTGCAATCTTGTCCAGTGTTGATGGTTGAGGTCATCGAGGCGATAGCAGCAACGGTTTCCACGTCGGAATCGTCAAAGACAATAAAGGGTGCTTTACCGCCCAATTCTAGATGCACTCGTTTTAAGGTATCGGCGGCGGTTCGCATAATTTTCTTGCCCGTCCCCGTTGACCCCGTGAGGCTAATCATGCGAATATTGGGGTGTTCCACTATCGCCTGTCCCGTTTCGTTGCCACCGGATACGATATTGACCACGCCGTCGGGGATACCTGCTTCGGCAATCAATTCGCCCAACATGAGGGTAGTCAGTGGCGTGCCGGGGGCGGGTTTTAACACGATGGTGCAGCCTGCCGCCAGCGCTGGGCCAATCTTCCAAATCGCCATCATGACTGGATAGTTCCATGGGGCAATTTGACCGACCACACCGACAGGTTCGCGTCGGAAAATCGAGGTCAGACCTGTCATATATTCGCCAGCGTGATTACCATGCGTATCGCGTGCGGCAGCCGCAAAAAACCGCAGATTATCAATGGCAAAAGGCAGGTCGCCCCCTAGACTGACCATTGCATAGGGCTTGCCCGTGTTCTCAGATTCGACCCGTGCAAATTCTTCGATATGGTCTTGCAATAAATCAGCGAGTTTCCACAAGGCGAATGAGCGTTCTGCTGGGGTTTTCTTTGACCAACGACCATCATAAAAGGCAGTATGAGCAGCTTGGACAGCACGGTCTACATCGGCGCGATTAGCATCCACCACCTCGGCAATTTTATTGCCTGTTGCGGGGTCTTCAATTACCATTGTGCCGCCGCTACCGTCCACCCACTGACCATTAATCCATAGTTTATGTTTCTGCATATCAAAAATCCTTTGAAAAGAAAGTTTAAAAATAGGGACACCGTGCGGTAATGATGCAGGCGTCCCTATTGATTAAATTCAGGCGATGGGAAGTTTAACGACCGCCTAATATCCCAATATAATTCGTGACCCATTCATAGTAGGGTACGCAGACCGCACCGCGATCATCCCCGCAATCTTCGGTGGGTGTCTTCCAAAAATGAATCTGGTCAAAGGTGTCAAAACCGTTAATGGTGCAGCCATCGGCCCCAAGCAAATCATTGCCTTCGCAAGCTGCTGGAACAGAGGGTACAGAACCAAACCACGACGCCAAATCACCTTGCAGTTTGGGATTCAACGAGTGTTCCAACCATAGATAAGCACAATTTGGGTGGGGGGCGTCAGCGGCCATCATGGTCGTATCAGCCCAGCCTGTCGCACCTTCTTCGGGGATTACGCTATCAATGGGTTCACCTGCCCCTTTGAGCAGATTCACTTGGTACGGCCATGAGCTAGAAGCTACTACGCCTTCATTGGTGAAGTCGTCCATTTGGATGACGACATCGTGCCAATAGCGGAAGATGAGTTCATGTTGTTGGCGCAGCAAATCCAGCGCGGCATTAAATTGGTCACGATCCAATGCATAGGGGTCAGTAATCCCCAAATCAGGATTGTGAGCCATCAGATATAGGGCAGCATCGGCAATATAGATGGGGCCGTCATAGGCTTCCACACGCCCCGCATTTGAATCACCATCGGGGAGATCCATTTCTTCAAATACAACATCCCAACTGGTAGGGGCTTCAGAGAAAACGTCCGTGTTGTACATGAGGACATTTGCACCCCATTGATAGGGCACACCGTAGTGTTTGCCATCCACAAAATGCCAAGGGGCTTCCTTAAGGCGATCATCAACAGTGTCCCAACTGGGGATACGGCTGATGTCAATTTCTTGGACACGCTTGCCCGCCACTAGACGCAGACTGGCATCCCCCGATGCCGTCACAAGGTCAAAGCCACCTTCGTTCATCAAGGCGACCATTTCGTCGGAGGTAGCAGCCACTTTGACTTTGACACTACAACCCGTGGCAGCTTCAAAATCCGTCACCCAATCATAATTGGGGTCGGTTTCGCCACGTTCAATATAGCCTGCCCACGCAATGATGGAAACTTCACCTTCGCCATCTTGCCGAGCAGAATTTTGATGCAATGGGACTCGATTGCCACCATAAACCGTTCCAAGTGGCAGGGAGGCTAGTAAAACGACCAGTAAAAGCCAAAATAATCTTTTTTTCATCTATTTTCGACGCAACAGATGTCGCGCCTTGCTCCTTTCGCGTAGTACCTTAAGAAAATGGGTGCTCAATATTTAAACTAATCTTACAAAAAATGCAAATTTCGGCATGGGACAGGGCAATGGGCTTGCTGCTCCATGCCTTGCGATAGCTTAGTTTTTGGATTGAATCCACTGCATGGTTTTGTTGGCAAGCCGATCTAGGGCCTCAACGCACAAGGCCAAATGTTCCTCTTTGGTATCTTCTTCTTTGGCGTGCGACAACCCACGCAAACTCTGCACAAAAAGCATGATCGTTGGTACGCCTGCTCGTGCTACTTCCGCCGCATCGTGCAAGGGGCCGCTGGGGAGACGATGCACTACCCCGCACGTTTCCCGGATAGACTCATCACACATTTCAATCAAGGCAGGGTCAAACAAAATCGGGTGAATCTGCCAGATACGATTCCATTCCACGCTGACATTTTCCTCTTTAGCAAAACGTTCGCTGGCATCTTTGGCTTCTTGCAGCATCCGGGCCAATGAGGTCGCGTCCATATGGCGTTGGTCAAGTGTGACGTCACATTGCCCAACGACGGCGGTTACAATCCCCGGCTTGGTAATGACACTCCCGACTGTGCAGACCCCACCATTCCGTTTGCCAATCTCGCGGATTTCGAGGCCAAGTTTAGCCGCTGCCCCAAATGCATCGCGCCGTTGATTCATCGGCGTCGAACCCGCATGGGCTGATTGTCCGGTAAATCGGATGGCGTGACGCTCGACCCCAAATGTACCAAGGACTACACCCAACGGCAGATCCATGCTTTCCAAGACAGGCCCTTGTTCAATGTGTAGTTCAAGATAAGCTACCGCGTTTTTCAGTTGTTTGTGAGATTGCTTGGCGGTGTCTAGGTTGACCCCAAAATTGGCGATGGCGTCCACCAACTTGATGCCCTGTTTATCCACAAGGCCGCGCAAATCGTTGGGGTTCATCGTGCCAGAGCAGGCGCTGGAACCAAATAGACTACGACCAAACCGTGCCCCTTCTTCATCGGCCCAATCCACCAGCCGAACCGTAACGGGAGGTGTGCCTTCGGCTGCGATACGTCGTAAGACTTCCAAACCTGCCATGACGTTTAGGCAGCCATCTAGCCAGCCCCCATTCGGCACAGAGTCCAAATGGCCGCCAATGAGCATTTCTCGGTCAGACTTGCCGCGCAGTGTGACCCAGACATTGCCAGCCTCGTCTTTTTCATACTCAACGGGTAGGCCCGCCAATTTTTCTTTCATCCATGCCCGTGCGGTTGCCCATGTATCCGTCCATGCAACTCGCTGAGCGCCATCGGCATCTCCGGTCAATGCCCGAAGTTCTTTAAGCTCATCAATTGTGCGTTGTGGTTGTAAAGGTGACATAAGCCAATCCTCATTAGAAAAATTTCCAAAAAATTATCTGGGATTTCAGTATAGCGCAGATAGGGTAATCCATCCCTCTCAACAGCCATTTTTAATACCATAGACGGGCACCAATCTTTTTCAGGTAACGCACTGTTTCGCGGTGAATCGGCTTCCGTTCTTGGCGAAGCAATTTCCGTTCGCCCCATAAATCGCGCCATACCTTGAAGACTAGGCTGGGCTTTTGGGTTTTGTATAATGTGCGAAAACTCCATGCTAACAAAGTAGTGATTGGATATGGATAGGGTAGCAATCGCCATGCCATCCGTGATTTATTAAGAGTGTTAACCCGCCAAAAATTATCCCCTTGTACGGGCCGCCCTAGATTTGACTTATGGTGATAAACGGCCAGTTGGGGATCGTAAAGAATCGAATATCCTGCCTCGATGATACGTAGGCTTAAATCCAACTCCTCTGCATAGATGCCAAACCGCTCAGGATAGCCACCTGTAATGCCCAATACCTCGGTTCGTAAAGCATTCCCATAGGCATAAAAATAAGGAATCTCGGTTGGCCTTGTTACGCCAAGTAAAAATGTCTTGCTGGGGTGAGGGAATTCAGTCATAATAGGCGCATGAGTATTCGGATGTAAGCTGTGCATGGCAACAACCCCACATTTGGGATATGTCTCCATCAATTGAAGAATGTGGCTAACGTCTTCCGGTTGATGCCACTCCGCATCATCGTCTATGAAGACCATAATTTCACCTTTTGCGACTTTCATCCCCAAATTGCGCCCCCCTGCTGCCCCGAGGTTATTCTGAGGGCGTTCTAATCGAATTTGGATATAAGAATCATTTGGTGGAATGATGGCTGCATCCCCACCATTATCTATAATGACGATTTCATATGGACGCGGTAAATTTGCCTGTTGATAGATCGATTTAAGGCATGTTTGGAGCAAGTCACCGCGTTTGTAAGTTACAATTACAAATGAAAGTTTCATAGGCTCCTTCTTGCCAATTTAAGCGATTCAATAATAGCTTGATTTAAGTAATTTCTTATGAATGTTTGCCTAGTTGCTTCACATCTTGAATTTTAAGAACTCCTAGGAGAAATATACCCAACCCATAAATGATCGCTCCTCCACCGATACTTACTAGCAAGGCAATTATAGAAGGTGAATTGGTGAGCCAGACCCAGATGCCCATCGGAAAGCACAAGATTAAGCACCGACCGAGGGTTTTACGGTCGAACAATGTGGCGAGTGGCATTTGGGTAGCCTTTTGCAATCGGAAAAGAATATAGGCAAAAGTCATGAATGTGGTAACTCCTGCCCCATAGTAGGAAAAGAGAGGGATAGCGGCGAGGTTAATTATAAGATTTAAAGCCGCTGCTGAAAGATAAATAGGACGCAATAAATGGGATCGATCTTGAACGAAGAAAAGATATTGCAAATTAGTCCCAATGTTATCTATGGCTACTCCAGCCGCAATCATACCGACCAATAGTCCCCCTTGTGCAAATTCTTTGGTTGCCAATAGGCGTAGCAAGCTGTCGCCAATGAGACCCAACCCAATGACTGAAGGAGTTAGAAGGATAAACATAATCCTTATATTTTTTCGGATTAGCTGTTGAATACCCAGTTCATCTTGTAATTTCCATCGTTCTCCGATTGAGGGAAGCAATATATATAGAAAAGGCCAACTCAATGCCACTAATATTAAGCTAATTTGATAGGATGCTGAATAGATAGCAACAGCGGAACTTGTGCTTAAGATAGCTAGCATCAAGCGATCTCCGAACATTACGAGCCAGTTCGCTTGACTAATGGTTGAAATATTAGCACTGGCCCTGATAAGCTCTTTTATTGTATTTTGGGAGAGTTGACTAAGCGGAATACGCTTATATGCAACCCAAACCTGTAACATTGTGATGATTCCCTGCGAGATGACATAAAGCCACGCAAAACGTAGAATGTCGTGACTAAAAAACGCGAAGACAACGGCTAATAGCCGCCCCAAGGCGATTAAAATATCAAATACCGCTCCAGTGGTTGCTCTCTTGCGCAACCGGAATAGCTGGGTAGCCAACCAGTTGAATGACCCAATCGGAATAGCCATTGCAACAATGCGGATTAAAGCTGTTCCATGCGAAGCCCTCAATGTGAAAGTGTTGAGAATCGGGGCACTGACCAACATTCCAATCGTTAGGACTGTGCATAGGCATATGTACAAAAACAAGATATTACTATACAGTTTTGATTCCTGATCAGGCTTGCTTACAATTAGAGCGCCAAGGGCGTTACCTAAACCTGTAGCTCCAAATACAATCGCAAACTGCGCCAGCGTGTTGGCTTCTATCCAGTACCCGTAGGTATCAATATCAAAGGCTCGGATGAGTAGTGGAAAGGTAAGTAATGGAAGCCCGTAATTAATAAGCTGACCAATTGCGATAACGATGACGGTTTTGTAATATGAGGTCATTCGGGATAGTATTTTCCTATTGAAATGACAAGGCTCAAGCGTGGCTAAATTGTAGACTATGTGGTGGCTTTGGCAACCGTATCCAATTGGAGTGGATAAATGTCTATTTCAATCATTGTTCACACTCTAAACGAGGAACATAATATTCGTGCCTGCTTAGAAACCGCGAAATGGGCCGACGAAATTGTCATTGTGGATATGTATAGTGATGACAAAACGGTTGAAATAGCCCGCGAATTTACAGAGAGTATTTATTTTTATGAGCGAGCCGATGGGTTTGCGGAACCTGCTCGTAATTTTGGTTTATCCAAGGCGCAAAGCGATTGGATTTATATTTTAGATGCTGATGAACGTATCCCACCAGAGTTGCAGGCCGAAATAATAGAAACCATTAAAAATCCGGGGGATACCTTTGTGTATCGGGTTCTAATGCGAGACTATATGTTTGGTAAATGGGTTGAGCATGGGCTTTGGAATCAGCAATGGCAAATCCGTCTATTCAAAAAAGGTTACGTTAGTTGGCCACCCAAAGTACATGCAACACCTGAGGCTGTAGGGCCTATCGGCTATTTCAAAAATCCTTTTTTTCATTATTCACAAGTAACCATTTCGCGCTTTATCGTAAAAATGAATACCTATACCGATATAATGGCACGCGAGTGGTATGAACAAGGTAAAAAAGCGAATTTATTAAAAACCTTCGCAGGGAGCATCATTGCATTTTTTAAAGACTATTTTTACCGACAAGGATTTCGAGATGGTGGACATGGTTTTATTTTGTCAGTTCTTTGGGCAATTTATTATTTTGTGCCACGTGTCAAGCTATGGGAATTGCACTATAAAGCAGCAAAAGATACTTTGACACCTCCTCGTATCAATTACAGAAAAGCGATAGCCTCGGCCCGAACACATCGCTGGCGATCAAATGTCAGTAAATTTTTGGCTGAACACCGCCCGAAACCCTGAAGCCGAGTTCCCTCATTGGGAATCTAAATTGTTGAATACAACCTCAGTAGGTTTTTATCGCCTTAAAAGATGCTTATTGGCCTAATTTGACCCGTATTGGTGGAATTTTCTTTTTAGGCCCCTGCTGAATAACGCAAAATAGTACCCTTTCTTGATGACACCCTACACTGTCACCCTGCCTGCTTTCATGTCATGCTACCTGTTAGCGCCGCTCCTTATTCCAAACTGGGGCAATTTCAGGAGTACACAAGAATGACAGAACGACAGGTCAGTACGTTAGATGCGAATGAAGCAGTTGCTCGCGTAGCCTATGAGCTAAGTGAAGTAATTGCAATTTATCCCATTACGCCTTCTTCAGCAATGGGCGAGTGGGTAGATGAATGGGCTGCACATCAACAGCCGAATTTGTGGAACACTATTCCACAAGTAGTCGAAATGCAAAGCGAAGGGGGCGCAGCCGGAGCAATTCACGGGGCGTTACAAGCTGGGGCACTGGCAACAACATTTACCGCCTCGCAAGGTCTCCTTCTCATGATTCCGAACATGTACAAAATCGCAGGGGAATTAACAGCGACGGTGTTTCATATTGCAGCACGGTCGCTGGCGGCGCAGGCCCTTTCGATTTTTGGTGATCACAGTGACGTCATGGCAGTAAGGCAGACCGGGTGGGCGCTGTTGAATTCCGCATCCGTCCAAGAAGCGCATGATATGGCCTTAATTGCCCACGCCTCAACGCTTGCCGCCCATATTCCGTTTGTTCACTTTTTTGATGGTTTCCGTACCTCGCACGAAATCGCCAAGATTGAGTTGCTTGGTGATGACGATCTACGGGCCATGATTGATGAAAAACTCATTACCCAACACCGTGATCGTGCCCTGACTCCTGAAAAGCCAGTTGTACGCGGCACGGCCCATAACCCCGATGTCTATTTTCAGGGACGTGAGACGGTCAATACCTTTTATGCCGAATGTCCGGACATTGTGCAAGGGGCGATGGACAAATTTGCCCAATTGACCGGACGCCAATATCACTTGTTTGATTATCATGGCGCACCGGATGCCGAACGAATCATCGTGTTGATGGGGTCAGGCGCAGAAGCCACCCATGAAACCGTTGATTATTTGGTAGCACATGGCGAAAAAGTGGGTGTTTTGAAAGTTCGACTCTATCGCCCCTTCGATATGAAGCGGTTTGTGACGGCTCTGCCCAAATCCGTCAAGTATATCTCAGTACTAGATCGCACCAAAGAACCCGGCAGCGGTGGCGAACCCCTCTATTTGGACTGTGTCAACGCCCTGCATGAAGAATGGAATGATGGGCCACTACCTAAGATTGTTGGTGGTCGTTATGGCCTATCTTCCAAAGAATTTACCCCTGCCATGGTCAAGGCCGTTTTTGATAACCTTAAACAGGCCAAGCCTAAGAATCATTTCACTGTTGGTATCAATGACGATGTGACTTTCACCAGCCTCGATTACGACAAAGAGTTCTCGGTTGAACCCGATTCGGTTGTACGGGCGCTGTTCTATGGCTTGGGCTCAGACGGTACTGTCGGCGCGAACAAAAACTCCATCAAGATTATCGGCGAAAACACCGACTTCTATGCACAGGGGTATTTTGTTTACGATTCGAAGAAATCTGGCTCGACCACGACCTCACATCTGCGTTTTGGGCCAAACCCCATTCGCTCAACCTATCTCATTACCAAAGCTAATTTTATCGCCTGCCATCACCCCAATTTCCTTGAACAATTCGATATCCTAAACGACATTGTGCCGGGTGGTACATTCTTGCTCAATACGTTCTGGGGGCCAGAAGAAATTTGGGGTCACTTACCGCGTCTCGTTCAAACTCAAATTTTGGACAAACACGTCAAACTGTATGTGATTGATGCCAATAAGGTTGCTAAAGACGCTGGTTTACCCGGACGCATTAACACGGTCATGCAGGTGTGTTTCTTCGCGCTTTCGGGCGTGCTGCCCCGTGATGAAGCCATTGCCGCCATCAAACATGCCATTGAAAAGACCTATGGCAAGAAGGGCGAGTACGTGGTTGAGGTCAACCTTGCTGCAGTGGATCGCACCATCGAGAATCTGTTTGAAGTACAGATTTCCAGCAAAGTTACCAGCGAGGTCGGTTTACGTAATACGGTGAGTGCCGGAGCACCAGAATTTGTCCAAAACGTGATTGGCATGATGATTGCCCGTCGTGGTGATGACCTCCCCGTCAGCGCTATGCCCATTGATGGGACGTATCCAAGTGGCACGGCTCAATATGAAAAACGTAATCTGACCCAAGAAATTCCAGTCTGGGACCCCGAAATTTGTATCCAATGCGGTAAATGTGCAATGGTCTGCCCCCATGCCGTCATTCGTATCAAGGTGTTTGATGCAGCCTCGGCTGGCGGTGCGCCAGAAACCTTTAAAGCCGTACCTGCGCGTGACACGGAATATGCGGGAATGAGTTACAGTATTCAGGTCTCGCCTGAAGACTGCACGGGCTGCAAGATTTGTGTGGATGTCTGCCCTGCTAAGAACAAGTCAGCCGCAGGTTTTAAAGCCCTCAATATGGCTCCTCAGCCCCCCATCGTTGAAGAAGAACGCAAGAACTGGGATTATTTCCTGACCATCCCTGAGTTGGATCGTCGTCTTATCAAGGTTTCTAGTATCCGCCAGCAACAAATTCAACAACCTTTGTTCGAATTCTCTGGTGCGTGTTCTGGTTGCGGTGAAACTCCCTATCTCAAGCTGATTAGTCAGCTATTTGGTGATCGCACGGTAGTTGCCAACGCAACAGGTTGCTCCTCCATTTATGGTGGGAATCTCCCCACGACACCTTGGGCGCACAACAACGATGGGCGTGGCCCAGCATGGTCTAACTCACTGTTTGAAGATAATGCTGAATTTGGCCTCGGTATCCGTGTCGCGCTCGATAAACAGGCCGAATATGCCCGTGAATTGCTGGCTAGATTTGGTGCCGAAGTAGGTGACGAGTTAGTCAAGCTGATTTTGGATAACCCCCAACGCGACGAAGCTGCGA
This sequence comes from Chloroflexota bacterium, assembly GCA_016234595.1. Taxonomy (GTDB): domain Bacteria; phylum Chloroflexota; class Anaerolineae; order Aggregatilineales; family J027; genus CFX10. The sequence goes on from JACRBG010000034.1 coordinate 28,777, forward strand.
TTTATGACCAACGTCAACATGTAGCTTTGCTCAAGGAACGCCTGCAAGGGTCGAAAAACCCCGAAGCTGTCCGTTTACTTGGGTTAGCGGATATGCTGGTGCGGAAAGATGTATGGATTGTTGGTGGTGATGGTTGGGCCTATGACATCGGTTTCGGCGGCCTCGATCATGTTCTCGCTAGCGGTCGCAACGTCAATATTTTGGTCATGGATACCGAAGTCTATTCCAACACCGGCGGTCAGATGTCCAAATCTACCCCACGTGGCGCTGTTGCCAAGTTTGCTTCGGGTGGCAAGCCGGGAGCCAAGAAAGACCTCGGCATGATTGCCATGAGTTACGGTAATGTCTATGTCGCACGGGTAGCGTTAGGGGCTAAGGACGAACAGACCCTTAAAGCCTTCCTTGAAGCCGAAGCCTATGATGGCCCGTCTATCATCATCGCCTATAGCCACTGTATCGCTCACGGCATCGAGATGAGTACCGCGCTGAAGAATCAAAAGGCGGCGGTGGATACAGGTCAATGGTTGCTATATCGCTATAATCCCGAACGTGCCCTGCACCAAGAAAACCCATTGGTGCTGGATTCCCGTGCACCCAAAGTGCCCGTCAAGGAATATCTACGGATGGAAAATCGTTTCCGCATGTTGGAACTCAGCAATCCAGAAGTTTCACGCGAACTCTTTGAACTGGCCCAACATGACGTTCAAGACCGATGGGCTTTATACGAATATCTGGCCTCGCGTGACTTCAGCCATAACGGCAATGGGGAGCATTAAATCATGGTAGACCTAAAAACGACCTATCTCGGACTTAATCTGCGTTCGCCGCTGGTTGCTTCGGCATCACCACTTTCAGAAAAGGTTGAGAACCTGAAGAAATTGGAAGATGCTGGTGCTAGCGCGGTGGTGATGTATTCGCTGTTTGAAGAACAACTCCGTATGGAACAGTTCGCCTTGGAGCATCACCTGACTCATGGCGCAGAAAGTTTTTCGGAAGCCCTATCCTATTTCCCGCGCCCTGCTGAATATTATGTCGGGCCAGAGGGTTATTTGGAACATATCCGCAAAGCCAAAGCCGCCGTGAAAATCCCCGTGATAGCCAGCTTGAACGGCATCACCGTTGGGAAATGGGTGAAGTATGCCAAACAGATTCAGGAAGCGGGTGCGGATGCCCTTGAATTAAATATGTATTACATTCCCACCGATCCTTATATGACCGGGTCACAGGTGGAGGAGCAGGTGATTGAAACCGTGAAATCGGTCAAGTCAGCCCTCCAAATTCCTGTCGCAGTCAAACTCAGCCCGTTCTATAGCAATATGGCATATATGGGGCGGCGGCTAGGTGAATACGCGGATGGATTGGTGCTGTTCAATCGCTTCTATCAACCCGATATTGACCTTGAAAACCTTGAGGTCAAACCGCACGTCCTGTTAAGCACTCCACAGGCTCTCCGATTACCCCTACGTTGGATCGCTATCCTGTATGACCGAGTGGACGCTGATCTTGCCGCGACAGGTGGTATTCATGAGGCTGAAGATGTGTTAAAGATGGTCATGGCGGGCGCGAACGTCACCATGATGGCCTCAGCCCTGTTGAAAAATGGTATTGACCATTTGCGTAAGGTCGAAAAAGACTTGGTGCAGTGGATGGAAACACATGAGTATGAATCCATTCAACAAATGCGCGGCAGCATGAGTCAGCAGAACACTGCCAACCCCGAAGCATTTGAACGTGCGCAATACATGCAAGCCATCACCCACTATCACTACCCCGTTTCCTAGAACAATCAATTGTCGCAGGGGTGGTTAAAAAAACTACCCTTGCAACCTCAACAAAAACTTCGGCAAAAAAAGAGGGCAGGTCGGTCGCCTGCCCCCTTGCAAGGTTTGAAAGGTATTTGAAAGGGAGGGAGGGATCAGAACCCGCCACGTCCAAAAATCATGACGATGGGGGTTTTGAGAATCAACTTAATATCGGTCATCAAGGAACGTTGTTCGATGTAATCAATGTCCAATTGGCACATGCCATCGAAATCAGCGGCGCTGCGGGCACTCACCTGCCACAGGCCGGTGATGCCACCGACGGCCTGTAGCCGTTGTTTGTGCCATGTTTGGTATTCCTCAACTTCGTAAGGAATGCAGGGACGAGGGCCAACCAAGGTCATTTCACCCTTGAGTACATTGATGAATTGGGGCAGTTCGTCTAGGCTGGTCTTGCGTAGGAACTTGCCAATCAGGGTGACGCGCGCGTCTTTGACGATCTTCTTGACTTCGGCGTTTTCACTGCCGTTAATGGCGGCCATCGCCGCCGCATCATTCTTGATGAAGGCCTTGATAAACGCCTTGTGAATATCACTCGAGGCGTCTTTGTACATGGTACGGAACTTGTAGCAGGTGAAGGTCACTACCTCGAACTCGGCTTTGCCATTGACGATGCGCTTGCGGCGAGCCGTGACCCGTTCCTGCGCAAAAATGGCGGAACCGGGTGTTTCGAGCTCAATCAACATGGCAATAATCAGCATCGGGATACCAGCAACCAGCAACACCAAACTGGCGGCGACCAGATCAATCGCACGTTTGGCGATGAAATAAGCCCGTGTCCGTCCATTGGCAATGGTTACTTTCAATTGGCTTTGGGCCGCGTTTTGCTTATAACCTAGTTTAGTCTGTTCAAGTTGCATTTTTCGATCCCCCGAAAGCAATTTTTGTGACCGTCAAACCTTCATGTCACTTATCATAGGGGAGCGCCCTTGCAGGAGGGCTTACGAACGCAACCGCAAACTTACAGTTTCCTTTCGGTTAAGACGAATTTTTTGTGAAGGGAATTGAAGAAATCAGCAAGGGTGGTCATGTAATCAACCACCCTTCTTGCTAAGTTATTTGGTGAAAGCGGGGTTTAAAGCACAAGCCATGCCACGTTCTAATGCCATGAAATTCGCCTCTAGCAAATCACGCCGATGTGAGGGCAAATGGTCATCTAGGGCTTGTTTGACGGCATCTAATGACAGGGTAGGCCGCGCCGAAATGGCTGCACCAAGCATCACCATGTTCGTTAGGCGCATATCACCAAGTTCGTCAGCGATGACCGTCGCTGGAACAGGTAAATATTCAATGTCCGACCGGGTGCGATCTAACGTAATCATTGATGAGTTGTATACCAATAAGCCATTGGGGGCGATGGCGGGTTCGTATTTTTCAAATGAAGGGTTGTTGAATGCGACTGCGACTTGGGGATAATGGACAACTGGTGAACCGATGGGGCGATCCGCCAGCACCACACAGCAATTGGCCGTGCCGCCTCGCATTTCTGGGCCATAAGATGGAATCCATGTGACTTCCAAGCCTGTATCCATACCTGCGTAGGCCAATACCTGCCCGACGAACATAATACCCTGCCCGCCAAAACCGGCAAAAACAAATTCCATTTGCATTTCAATTCTCCTCCTGAACTCCATCCTATTAAAGCGACTTAACCTCCTCGTGCACCTTATAATCGCCTAGCGGAAAAGCCGGAATCATATTTTTCTCAATCCAATGGAGAGCTTCACTAGGCTCCAGTCCCCAATTGGTGGGGCAGCTTGAAAGTAGTTCAACCATACTAAAACCCATGCCGTTCATCTGCACTTTGAGTGCTGTCAAAATAGCTTTTTTGGCTTTGCGGATGTTGGCAATGTCGTGTAAGGATCGTCGTACAATATAGGTTGCCCCATCAAGGGTTGAAAGAAGTTCGCTCATCCGTACAGGATAGCCTGTCATCTGGGTATCCCGTCCAAATGGCGAAGAAGTCGTTTTTTGACCGGGCAATGATGTGGGGGCCATCTGTCCACCGGTCATTCCATAAATCGCGTTATTCACAAAAATCGTCGTAATATTTTCCCCACGGGCAGCCGCATGAACAATTTCCGCCATACCAATTGAGGCAAGGTCGCCATCACCTTGATACGTTACCACCATTTTCTCTGGTTGCACCCGCTTTATACCTGTCGCCATCGCTGGGGCACGGCCATGAGCTGCCTCACAACCGTCCATCTGAAAATATTTATAGGCGAAGACTGAACAGCCAACTGGCGCGACCAAGATAGTACGCTCTTGCAGCCCTAACTCATCAATTGCTTCCGCCAAAAGCCGATGAGCGATACCATGTGTACAACCGGGGCAATAATTGGTATTGCAGGTTGCGAGGCTGTGGGGACGTTGATAGACCAAAGTGCTGGTTTCATTTAAAGCAATGGTCGTCATTATTTTGCTCTTTCGCTTAGGGTGACTATCCCCTCACAATTTTTCAGTTGTCGACAATGTGTTTCAATCTCATGTAAGATTTCATCTGGCATGGGGATGACTCCCCCCATCCGGCCATAAAAACTAACGGGGATTTGCCCACCCGTGGCTAGGCGTACATCCTCAACCATCTGCCCTGCGTTCATTTCGACTACCAGACAGGCTCCAACTACATCCGCCAGTTCGGAAAGCCGTTTTTCGGGGAAGGGCCATAGTGTTAGGGGGCGGAAAAGGCCAACTTTCATGCCATTGTCGCGGGCGGTTTGCACAGCACTGAGGGCAATACGTCCTGCGGTTCCATACCCCACTACCAATATTTCACAGTCGTCGGTATAGAACTCGGTGGATCGCTGTTCCGTTTTCTGAATTTTTTGCAGAGTGGTCTGAATCTTTTGGTTAAAGGCTTCCTCTTCTTCAGCTTTAAGATAGAAGGAGGCGATGGCATTGGGTTCACGATCTTTGGCCCCAGTCAAAGCCCAGCTAGGCCGTTCAGTAGCAACTGCCTGCATAGGCGGTAATTCGGCTGGTTCCATCATTTGACCGATCAGCCCATCGGCAGCGACAATCACAATATGCCGATATTTATCTGCTAGTTCAAAGGCAAGAACAGTCAAGTCAATAGCTTCTTGGACTGATGCAGGGGCTAACACAATGGGGTGATAATCACCGTGCCCGGCTGAACGGGTAATCTGAAAATAGTCACCTTGCGATGGCAGAATATTACCGAGACCGGGTCCACCGCGCATGACATCCACTACAACACAGGGAAGTTCTGACCCAGCGATATATGACAAACCCTCTTGCATCAAACTAAAACCGGGGCTGGATGAGGAAGTCATAACGCGCACTCCGGTGCAAGCCGCGCCATAGACCATGTTAATGGCGGCTACTTCGCTTTCTGCTTGCAAAAACACCCGCTTAAGCTCGATCATACGTTTAGACATATGCTCAAGTAGTTCAGTCTGAGGGGTGATGGGATACCCAAAATAGGCCTCAACGCCAGCCCGGATAGCTGCTTCCGCAATGGCGATGTTTCCCTTTAACATTTGTTTTGTCATGAAATAGATTCCTCCGCATTAGACCCCAATCAACAGGCGGTAGTAGCGTGGGATTTCATTTGGGGTTCACGATACACCGTGATGCACACATCGGGGCAGATCACAGCACACACACCACAGCCCGTGCAGTGTGCGTTTGCCTCATTTAGTGATGCTGGGTGATACCCTTTGAGGTTAAGGCGGTCATCTTGCATGACGATCACTTCTTGGGGACAAACCGCCGTGCACAGGCTACACCCTTTGCATTTTTCCTGATCAATAAAAATAGTTCCTTTGGTCATAAAATAGCCTCTTTCCTCGGCTTTTATCTATACTCATAACATACCGAAGCGGCCTAAAAGGGTCTAGTACAACACGTCATGTTTTTGATGTACTAGCGCATATCAAATTTATGCAGGTTTATTTCTTTAAAGAGAAATCCCCAAAATCACTTAAATTAGGGGATTTTTATATGTCTATACTTAATTATCTTAGGGGGTAGGGGGTGTTTATTTAGATAGTTTCTGAAACACTTGAGCAATAAACCATGCATGTCTTTCGCGCATCCTCTTTTCAGCAACCTCATCCCCCGCCCATTCAGCAATTTTGAACGCGGGGCGCAGAGCAGCACATAAATCCCAATAGGGCAGGTTGGCATAATCGAGGTCAGTTAGGGATTGGTATAGTTGTGTAAAGGACTCCATTGCTTCGACACCAAACGCCCATAAAATTTCTAGGCGGCTGTTGGCAAGTTCGGATAATGGGTCGCCAGTACGGGCATCTTCCCAATCAATGATTGCGATTAACTTTCCTCCATTCCACAGAAGATTACCCGGCCAAAAATCACCGTGTAACAGAACTGAAGGGTTATGCTGGGTTAAGGGCCAAATCGCCTCTAAAACATCTCGAATCTGCCCTTCACTTAATGAATCATCTACTTGGGCGGGGCGCTGCTTGAATTTGTTGGCATAAATGTCTGATTGACGGGGTAGAAAATCGAAATCGGCATCGGGCAGGCCGTGAATTTGGGCAAGATGGGTAGCGTATTGACGCAAATAGTCCGCCAAATTTTCGGGCGCGAAATCGGTTGCTCCCTCTACATATTCAATCACGAGATAAGGGATTGGGAAAATCTCGCACGAAGTATCCAGATAATAGGGGATTGGCACAGCTAATCCTGCCGATTTGAGATGTTGCAACAGCTTAAACTCATCAGTTGCGATTTGTGGATTTTGTTTGCGATCTACTTCTCCATGCCGCCGGACAATCATTTTTTGTGCCTGACCATCGGGGTGGGCCATCTCAAACGCGGTGACTTGCGCCGAGACCCCACCCGTCAAGGGCCACACCCGCAGCAAACGGTTTTGAGCGTCCATTTTTTGGACGAGGCGTTCAAATGGTTCTATCGTCAGCATAGGATTTTTTGCAGCGCATTAAATAGGGCCTCCGCATCGGCGGGGGTGTTATAACCCTGAAACGAAACCCGGATGTAATGTTTGTCTTGCCAAGTTACAATCGGCACTTCCACCCGAAACTCATCATAGAGACGTGTTTTAAGCACCGCCGGGTCACAGGGTGGCAGCGGCGCGGTGATCATCTGGGCAAACCATTCCGGTGAATCGGGGCAGATAGGGGGGAGATCAAATAATTCTGCTAACCGCCCCCGCATCTCGCTCGCCATTTGGTGACAGCGTAAACGCACCTCATCCCATTGATGCACCTGCTCAAAATCAATCGCGGCAGGCACAGATAAAAACGCTGAGGGTTCACGTGTCCCCTGCCATTGATTGCGATTGACGAAGGTCAGCGTCTCGTTCATATCCCCCCAACTAACTACCAGTGGGTCAATGTGGGTGTGCAGTTCAGACCGCACATATAAAAAAGCCGCTCCTTTGGGTGCACACAGCCATTTATGACAATTTCCGGTATAGGCATCCGCGCCGATGGCCTCTAAATCCAGCGGAATTTGACCGGGGGCATGAGCGCCATCCACAATCGTTAGGATACCCGCTTCACGGGCGCGGCGGCAGATTTCCGCCACCGGGAAAATCAGGGCGGTTGGGGAGGTAATGTGGCTGATAAAAATGACACGGGTGCGCGGGGTGACAGCACTCCAAAAAGATTCGACAAAATCGGCGTGGGTAGTGACGGGCAGTGGGATGGGGTAATGTCTATAGACCGCCCCGGTTTGGCGACACACAAATTGCCATGTGAGGTCACAGGCCCCGTATTCATGGTCGGTGGTCAAAATTTCATCCCCCGGCTGTAAATTCAGCGAACGGGCGAAAGTGTTGACCCCAGCGGTGGCATTGGGGACAAAAATTAGGCTGTCAGTTGGAGCATGGAGATAATCGGCAAGGCGGGCACGGGCCTGATCCATCAAATCATCAAAGCGCCGCCCCAGAAATTCGACAGGTTGGCGTTCGAGTTCCAGTTGCCAACGTTGATAGGTTTCAAAAACGGGTTTTGGACACGCCCCAAATGACCCGTGATTGAGAAAGGTTACAGTGGGGTCGAGGAGAAATTGGTTTTTTAAGTTATTCATTGTTAGATGCGATATTATGAACGCTTCTTTGGTACTTTTAAGACTAGTTAGATTGAAAAACTGCTGAGATAAGATTCTACTCGATTTCCCAAAGCCGTACCGTTCCATCCCAGCCTGCACTAGCTATTTTCTTACTATCAGGACTCCATGACACCGAACTCACTGAATCTGTATGACCAATCAAAAGCTGTTTTATCCTGCCACTGTTAGCATCCCAAATGTGAATCATCTTATCTTCCCCACCAGCAGCAATCAAATTACCATTTGGGCTCCAGCCTACGGTGACTAAATAAGCTGTGGGGCTTTCCAAGTTGCCTATAAGTTCTCCTGATTTCACATCCCATGCTTGAATAACATAATTTGCGGCAACGTTGTCATTGCCTACCACTGCAAGTTTTTGACCATCAGGACTCCATGAGGATAGTGGATCACCCGGCCCACCCGAAAAATGCTGCCCATCTTTATCAAGCTCCATAATCGGTTGATAAGTTTGTGTTTCCCAAATTACATATGACTCGCCGATTGTTGTTAAGTGACTACCATCAGGACTCCAATTAACCTCCATAGCGGCGAATAGTCTTTCGTTGTCCAATATTTCTACTATTTCGCCTGTTGAAGTATTCCAAACGATAAGTTTTCTTACAGGATTAGCAAATATATCTCCGCTTAGGGCAACTAATTCTATGCCATTGGGATTCCATGAAAGCGATGTGACGGAATCTAGGTCTATTCTTGTCAAAATAGTTTGAAGATCTTTGTCCCAAATTTCTATCCCATGCTCTCCCCCAATAGCTAGTACATCGTCTGTGGGACTCCAAGCAAGAGTATAAAACTCACCATTGCTTAGGTGTCCGACAATTTCTTGAGTTGCTGATTTACTCACTGATACTGATGCTTCAGTGTGACTATTAAAAGTTAGATATGCTAAGTAATTCCCGCTTGAGTCCCAAGCAACTAAATCTATTGGATCGAGTCTCGTCTGCGATTGGTTATGTTTTGTCGACACGTTATCTGTGGCTTGGATAGAAGCCCTATCCTGCAAAACCAAAACAAAGCAACCTATCAAAACCAAGATGAGATATAACCTTGACTTGAAGTGTTTTGTGAATCTGCTTTGTAAAGATGGTATCCTCAATACCATAACTCGACTCCCGACCCTAAAAAATTATGGATTCCGCACCTGCACAATCCGGCCATTCACATTGACATTGCCGTTGTTATCGCCTTGCAAATTCCAATCCCCGCGTGTGCAAAGACTCAGCCAAAAATCCCCACGCACCCGCAGACCGGGTAGATTTTGGGCGGCGGCCTGTTTATAATGGGAGTCACGCCGCAGTTCAGCCACCCGCGTGGTCAATTGTTGCTCTGTGACACCATTTTGCCCCGGCTTGGAGCGTGATGGCACCCCCAATTGCTGCTCGGCAAGGCGCACAAACGAATGATTCGGGCCAAAATTAATCCCCATGTCAAACAAAAGGGCTAATGTCAGCGGCAGTTTCAATTCACGCGGTTGCACATAACCCACATAAACGGCATCCCAATATTTTTCAGTGGCGACGGCGTTCTGGGCTTCCCGCATCTCTTTTTCTTCGGCGGCTTTGATGAGCAGATTTTTGAATCGCTCATCATTACGAAGTGATTGATCTTTTTGGATGACCGATTGCTCATATGACTTCAGTGCATCGGCCACTCGTCCGTTTGATAGCCCCCAGTAGCGCCGTAGCACAGTTTCGAGACTGCTGGATGCCAATGTAAATTGGAAAATGCCATAGCTGACAATGCCCGCATCATAATTGTTGTAAGCCGCATACCCACTTCCCTCAAAAGCGCCTGTAATGGCATAAGCGGCTTTTTGAATACGCTGAACATCATTTGGTGGAGGTGTTGGGTTTGGGTTAGGCTGGGCCGATTCACTGCGGGTCAGGGCAAATGCGCTGAACGCCACCAGACCATAGCCATAATTGGCACAGTCGCCATAAATCGCTACGCCGTCATCACGTACCCAGCCTGTGCGGTTATCGGGAAAGCGCAGATTAAACCACTGATGTACCTTGCCATTGGTGGCTGTCCCGCCTTCGTCCCGCTTCACTTCTAAAATCGGGAGAACAGTCTGACCAACGGGCACAGCGAATAAAACGGCATAACCTGTGCCGGGGCCATTGCGGACATTAAAAGTCGTGGCAGTCGTATCGGTCGGGCGAATCACTGCATAACAAGTTTCGTTTGCCATGTTGCCTTATCCATTGCTCAAATGTACAATTAATGAAAATATTTGTTCTATATCAATAGCTAGTCTCTCAAATTATAGAGCCATTTTGCAGATTATGGTTTGTTTACGGAGGTGAAAAGAGGCTGTGGGCCAAATTGACCTCTTGTGGCCTCTTAAAAATTAGAAATGACTTTTATTGTTTCAATCCAGCCTACCCTTTGAAATTTTTTAGAGTATAATAGATACAGTTTCCCCGCTTTTAAATCTGAACAGGAAGTGTTCACGCCCTATGGCAACAACTGCACTACCCGCGTCTACACCATTTGATTTCAAAACTACTGTGTCGGACAACCGCCTTAAGGCTTTATGGCGCATGATGACCGGCTTCCGCCTGCTCTATTCTGGTGCGACCTTAGCATTAGGATTCGCCGCCATATTCAAGACGCTAACTTTTTTGCTCTTGGCCTATTTCATTGACGACGTACTTGAAAAACGTCATTTTGAATATATTGGCCTAGTTGCATTGGGTTTTGTGGCGCTAGCTGCGATGGAAGGTTTTTTTACCTTTCTTAGCGGCAAATGGGCTGCCCGCACGGCGGAGGGTGTAACCCGTCGGTTGCGTAATTTCCTATTCGACCATGTACAGCGTCTGTCGTTTGGTTATCACGACAAACATCAGACGGGCGACTTGTTGCAGCGTTCAACCTCCGATGTAGATGCAGTGCGTTTATTCCTTGCCGACCAAGCCATCGGGGCGGGACGTATCGCGTTGCTGTTTATCGTCAATTTTACGGCGATTATGCTGCTCAATTGGAAGTTGGCCCTCGCCTCAGTTGTGGTTATTCCCCCCATTTTTATTGTCTCGATCTTCTTTTTCCGTCGCATCGAAAAAAGCTATGAGAAGTTCCAAGAGCAAGAGTCGGTGCTTTCAACCATTTTGCAAGAAAATCTCACAGGTGTGCGTGTGGTTAAGGCCTTTGCCCGCCAGCAATGGGAAATGGACAAATTCGAGAAAGAAAATTGGGAAAAATATGCCCGTGGGCGCAAACTAACTATCAACCATGCCTACTTCTGGCCCACCACCGACATTATTTGCAGCTTGCAGATGATTGGCGGGTTTATGTATGGGGCAACCTTAGCCATTGATGGCGAAATTTCGCTGGGAACCTATCTGGCCTATGCGGGTATGGTCGTCTGGTTGATTTGGCCTATCCGCAATCTGGGACGTTTGATTACGCAGATGTCTATTGGCGTGGTGTCCTATGGGCGCGTGATGGAAATGATTAAAGAAGACCGTGAGTCCCTAATTGGTATTGATAAAGCGCCACATGGTGAACTTAAAGGTGAAATCATCTTTAAGGATGTGAGCTTTGAATACGATAAAGACTCCCATGTGCTGCGTAATATTAGTTTTGCTGTCAAACCCGGCCAGTCAGTTGCCTTGATGGGGCCAACGGGTTCTGGTAAAACCAGCGTCGTCAATTTGTTACCGCGCTTTTACGAATATACCAGCGGCAGTATTACGCTCGACGGCCTTGAGCTAAAAGAGTATTCCAAAGAGTTCCTGCGTGAAAACATTGGGATCGTGGAACAGCAGCCCTTTTTGTTTTCCCGTAATATCCGCGAAAATATCACCTATGGCGTCTCGCGGGAGGTATCAGATGAAGAAGTCGAAGCTGCTGCCCGTGCCGCCGCCGTTCATGATGTTATTTTGACCTTCCCTAAAGGCTATCAAACATTGGTTGGGGAACGTGGGGTCACTCTTTCGGGTGGTCAAAAGCAACGTGTGGCGATTGCCCGTACCTTGCTGAAAAACCCACGTCTATTGCTTTTGGATGACGCGACCTCCTCAGTGGACACCGAAACCGAAGGTGAAATCCGCGAGGCTCTCCAAAATTTGATGGAAAACCGCACCACCTTCATCATCGCCCATCGTATCCAAAGTGTGATGAACGCCGACTTGATTCTTGTATTGGATAAAGGCCAAATTGTGCAGCGTGGTACACATGATGAACTGGTTGAACAAGATGGCATCTATCGCCAGATTTATGACATGCAGGCACGTATCGAAACTGAACTCGAAAAGGAAATAGCAGGTGTCTGATAACTATCGTTTCGAGGAAGAAGAATTTGATACCCAGTTCAATGGTGGGACACTGATCCGCATTTTGAAGCAGGTCAAGCCTCACTGGAAATGGGTCACAGGTTTCTTGGTCATGATTATGACGGTCGCTATGTTCGACTCGTATCTGACCTATTTAGGCAAACGCATCATTGATGAAGGCATTGTCCCCGGCGACAAAGATGCCCTTGTTCAAATCGCGGCACTCTACATCGGGATTATGTTGGTGCTTTCAATCGGGGTGTTTGGTTTCATCTATCTCGCGGGTATTTTGGGCCATTTGGTGCAATATGACCTACGGAAAAAGATGTTTGACCACCTCCAACAGTTGTCCTTTTCCTACTTTGACCGTACTCCGGTTGGTTGGATCATGTCGCGCGTTACCTCCGATTCGGAGCGTGTGGCGCAGTTGGTGACATGGGGCTTGTTGGACACCACATGGGGCCTGATGAACACGATGACCGCCTCGGTTTTCATGTTCTTCATTAACTGGAAACTGGCGATTGTGGTCTTGATTATGATTCCAGTGCTCATACGCACTTCGGTCTGGTTCAAAAAGCGCATCTTGGTGGAGTTCCGTCAGGTGCGTAAATACAACTCGGAAATCACGGGGTCATTTAATGAGAGTATCACCGGCGTGCGGGTCACCAAATCCAACCGCCGGGAGGAAGCCAACCTGAAGGAATTTGAAGTCCTAACCGATGGCATGTATAACGCCAGCTATCGCGCTGCGTGGTTTTCGGCTCTATTCCTGCCTGCTGTGCAAATTATCAGCGCCGTTGCGGTTGGCATCGTCGTCTATTATGGCGGCTTGCAAGCCAAAGTCGGCGGGATGACGATTGGCGGTATCCAAGCCTTTGTCGCCTATATCACCTTTATGATGTGGCCTATCCAAGAAATGGCGCGTGTTTATGCTGAATTGCAACGAGCCATTGCTTCCGGCGAGCGCATTTTCTCGCTGATTGATGCCGTGCCAGATGTGACGGACAAACCCGGTGCGATTGACCCCGGCTCGTTGCTCGGCGATATTGAGTTTGACGATGTCACCTTCTACTACGAAGCCGATAAGCCCGTGCTGACTAATTTCTCACTCAAGATTAAGGGCGGGGAGACGATTGCACTGGTTGGCGAAACGGGCGGTGGCAAATCAACTATCCTAAATTTGTTATGCCGCTTCTACGAGCCGAAATCGGGTGAAATTCGTATCAATGGGAAAGACTACCGTAACTTCACGTTGCACAGCATCCACTCGCGCTTAGGAATCGTTCTGCAAACGCCCCATCTGTTTTCAGGCAACATCCGCGAAAATATCCGTTACGGGCGCTTGGGGGCGACTGACCCCGAAGTCGAAGATGCTGCGAAATTGGCTGGGGCACATGAATTCATCGTGGGCCTCGAAAAAGGCTATGAAGAGGAAGTTGGTGAAGGGGGTAATCTGCTCTCGGTCGGCCAGAAACAACTTATCAGTTTGGCGCGGGCAGTCTTGGCTCAGCCTGATATTTTCATCATGGATGAAGCGACCAGTTCTGTAGATACCCTGACAGAACACCTCATTCAAAAAGGCATGGAAGAGTTGATGTCTGACCGGACGAGTTTTGTCATCGCCCATCGCCTCTCGACCATCAAGCAGGCGGATCGGATTTTGGTGATTGAGGGTGGCAAGATCATCGAGGCGGGGTCACACGCTGAACTCATCCACCAGCGCGGCCATTACTACAATTTGTATACCCGCCAGTTCCGCAAAGATTTGGAAGTCAAGTACGACATCTTCAAGTCTAGCGAACAAAAAGTTGTGGATATTGAAGAAGGCACAACGGAAGAACCTCTACCGGACGCAGTTGGCCTATAAACCAGAAAATCAGGGAGAATACTTGTTGAAGGTATTCTCCCTACATCACGACAAACTATAGAACCCGTGTCACTTTCAAGAAGCCATCATGACTCTCATTGGCTTGGTCAATTGCTTCTTGTGACCCCAAAACAACCACTTGCCCAACCTCGGCGACTTGTTCCAAAACATCGGCAAAGGCTTTGAAATCTGCTACTGTTGTGGCGAGCACTTGTTCCCGACGGATTTGACGTTTTTCATCACTGTCCCCTGCCAAATAGCGCAGCATCGAGTTATAGCCTTTGGCGTCCGGCAGTTGATAGGTATCCATTGCCCCGATAATGCCGATAATCGCTTTGGTCACTTCGTCTTGCGGCAAATCTAGCTGACGCAAGAAGTTCGGTGTGGCATCATAGTTTTCCAATGAGCCAAGCAGATTGGGGTCGCGGTAGGACACGTATGTAAACACACCGGAGCGGAAGTCAAACACACTAAACCCGCCATAGGCTCCACCTTGAACACGGATTTTATCCCACAGCCATGTCGTGCCGAGGAAGCGATTAATCACATCCACTGAGCTATGTAGTTTATAGCCCAGATCAAACAGATTGGCCCCTTTGCCAACATAGTTGACTTGGGCTGGAATGGTCAGCCCTTCATGATAGCCGCCATTGGGATGTGACCACTGTTGAGCTTTGACCTGAACCTTAGGCAGGGCCGATAGAAAATGACCGAGGCTGGGTCGAACTTTACTCCAATTCGCACCGTCCAAGGTTACATTACAAATCATCGCGTTCCGATTGACCAATAGGCGACGTATTTCTTCGAGCGCTTTTAAGACACTCGGCCAATCTTTTTCGATCTTTTCTGCCAGTTCGCGCAAGAAGAACAGATAATTGACCCCGCTCATTTGCTCATTGGCCCATGCCGCCTCATTAAAGTGGGCACGTAGGCGAGTATTGACCACGATGTGTCCTGCTGGAACAACCTGTGCTTCCTGACCTGCTTTTTCTTCCAGCACCATCTGCAAAAATCGTTCGGGGTTATCCAGATTAACCGTCAGCAGCACATCCCGCAGAATTGCCAACAGGTCATCGGTTTGGGCCACGGTCGCTTTACCGCGCAAAAATAACCAAGCCGCCGAACGATTGGTTTCCTGTACAACCGAGGTGTAGGTAGTGGTGTCAACCCCACCTGTTTTGCGACCAATCCGCTGCGACAGCTTCACAAAATCCTCAGTGGCTGTTCCCATCTCAAACAGGGCACGCCCAAACAGATTTACATAGGGCAGATACGCTTGTGGTAGGGCATACAAATTGAACCCCACATCCAAATAGGTGATGCCATTGGTAAAAATGTCATGATACAGGACTTGTGTACCCTGTTCTTCCAAAATATCCAGCGGCACGATCTTATTTTCGCGGTCAAGATCACTCAATATGAGAACAGGGATGGTCGCCAGTGCTTCGGGTGTATCTGGAGTTTCTTGGGCTAACTTCAATTGACGGGTGTTTTCGATAATGGCCTTTAGCTCATTTTCGCTCATCCCGGCCTTAATCTTTGCCAACCGGGCCGTTTCATCCTCTTCCAAGCGCTGACGATAATCGCCGTCGTGTTCCATAATGACCGTGACTCGATGGCTATTATTCAGCAGGTAGTCTTGAATCAACCCTTCAAAATAACGTGGATTGCTGGCGAAGTGATTCTTGATGGCATTCAAGGGGCCTTCATAGGCTAATGGGCCAACTGGGTCGCCGTGATAAACCCATGAAGTCAACGAGGCAATCAACAAGGCCAACCCACGTGGAAAACTGCCCGTATTGAGTTCGCGTAATTGAAATTCAATCGTGTTGAGCGAAGCTTCTACGGTTTCAGGGTCAATGCCACCCTTGACCAGTGCTGTTAGTGTATCGGAGATGAGCACCTCAACCTGATCCACATTTTCGGGAGTAACCCCTTTTAATCCCGTCGAGAAATACATCTGGCGGAGTTCATTGACCAGCGCACTGCCTGCCAAATCTTCCCCCAGACCCGATTCAATCAAAGTTTTGCGGAGGGGCGCAGCGGGTGTACCAATCAGAATATGGGTCAAGACTTGCATCGCCATGTTAATTTCCGAATTGGCGGATTCGGGCAGCAACCAGTTGACCGTAATCATACTGTTGGATTCTTCACCTGCGTCATATGGATACACTAGCCGCTTGGGAGCATTAAAGGGCTTTTGCAGGGGGATGGTCGTATCTATTTCCAACCGCTGAAAATCCTTCAAATAGTTATTCATGATTTTCAGACGTTCGGTAGGGTCATCATCCCCATAGAAGAAAATCATGGCATTAGAGGGATGATAGTGGGTGTCGTAAAATTTCTTGAACTGCTCAAATGTCAAAGTGGGCATGACGGCTGGGTCGCCCCCTGAATCTAAGTGATAGAGATTGTCTGGGAACATCGAAGACTGAATGCGCTCACGTAGCTCATCGTCGGCATCCGAATGTGCCCCCTTCATTTCATTAAACACCACTCCTTTGTAAATGAGTGGATCGTCCAGATTTTCTAATTCAAGATGCCACCCCTCTTGTTGCAAGGTCTGGGGGCCAAAACTTGGATAAAACACCGTATCCAGATAGACATCTACCAAATTATAGAAATCGCGGAGGTTCTGGCTGGCGCATGGATAGACCGTTTTATCGGGATAGGTCATGGCGTTGACAAACGTCTGCAATGAGCCTTTGACGAGTTCGATAAACGGGCTTTTGACCCGATATTTACGCGAACCATCTAATACCGAGTGTTCCAAAATATGGGCCACACCTGTTGAATCGGCTGGCAAAGTTCGGAAGGTAATACCAAAACATTTATTCTCGTCATCGTTGACCATCGAGAGCAATTCAGCGCCAGTCTGCACATGCCGATAGAGCAGTGCCTTGCTATTGAGCTCTGGGATAAACGTTTCTTTGACGAGTTCAAAACCGTGTTGAGTTATCATATAGATTTTTCTCACCTAATCTCCTGTGAGGACTGTACATCGTAAATAGTACACTACCCATTGAAAAGTTGTTCAATGATATGGAAACTTTTATGAATAGGCCAAAAATTCGCGTATATAACTTGCGACGACTTCGGGTTGTTCCTGCGGCAACAAGTGACCCGCATCCGGAACAATTTTGACTTGACCCTTGGTGAAGGACTGTTGGGTTTTTTGCCTCAATTTGGCGGCTGGTAGGAACACGTCTTTTTCGCCGGAAATGACCAATACCTCATGTGGTATCTGCCGTAATTCGGCCTGCGAAAGGGCTGGTGGAGCAAGGGAAGATTTAACATATTTCCCGACCAGCATCATCCATTCAATCATAGCGGCATCAATGGGGTGGGGCGACATCAATTCGAGCAGTTGCTTACTGCTACGTTCATTAGGTCGGATTACGAAAGGCATTGACTTCCAGATTAGGTGGGGTGTCACGCTTAATGAAATAATGCCTGCTGGGTCAAGTAAAATGAGTTTACCTACGCGCTCGGGTGCAACATGGGCTGTTTGCAAGGCTATCAATCCACCCAATGAATGCCCTACCAGATGGGCTTTATCTATTTTAAGTGCATCCAAAACGGCCTTAATCCATTTACTATAGGCCACATCCTTAAATTTGGGCCGAACAGGACTACTCCTGCCGGGTTGCCCCATCAAATCTAGGGCTATTAGGCGAAAATCACCTCCTAACAGTGCGAAGTACGCCTGATAGGATAAGGCTGAAAAATTAGTCCCCGGCAGCATCAGCACGGCGGGTTTGTCGGGGTTGCCGCTCTCAATAAAATGAGCATCGCCTTCAGGGGTCATAATTTTTTGGGCAGTGAGTTTGAATTGTTGAAGCTGTGTCTCAATCCAAGCTGCGATTTTCTTCTGTCCAGCAGCGCTTTTGTAAATGGTGGATACCGTCATGGGCAAGCACCGATCCTTTTGTGGGTGTCTATTGAATGGCCTCAGAAATTCTACCAAACAAAAACACGGCCTGCCCATTTCCCATGAGCAAAACCGTGTTCCTCCCTTCGCTGCAACAACTGAGTTTAGGCCATTGAGTCCTTGAGGAATTTCTTGACCACATGTACCGGAATAGCAACCCCCACATCTGGCCCACTAATCATCGTATTGATGCCAACTAAGCGACCTGCGGTGTCTATCAACGGCCCACCCGAATGCCCCGGACGCATGTGCAGGCTCACAACCACCCATTCCCGACTGCTAAATGGAATGTCCGGCATTTCGGCTCCCATACCAATCACAATACCGCCTGACACGGCATTCCGAATGCCCCACGGATGCCCCAAGGCCATCACCCATTCGCCCGGTTTAAGCTCTTTAGAATCCCCCGGTTCGATGGTAGGTAAGTCAGTGGCTTCGATATTCAGAGCGGCCAAATCAAGCTCGGCGTTGTAATACAGCACCTGTGCCGGAAAACTACGCCCATCATTCAGGGTTACATTCGGGGTTTCGTCACGCACCACATGGGCATTGGTCAAGATAAGCCCCGCTGGATGCCATATCGTTCCGGCTCCAATGCTACGCTCCCCATTTGTAATCTGCACCAGTGCTTGATAGGCCCGATCAATCGCGCCAGAAATATCGTCATTGAGTTGACGCAGACGATCCGGCACACCAATTTCAACTTCCGCTACTGATTCAAACTCTGCTGCTGCAATACCCATACTCCCTATCCCTCTTTCGCAAAATGGGCGAATCGCGCGACCCGCCCATCATTTCCAAAATGGTACTTATTGGCGCTCTCCGACGGTGACATTCAATTCAAGCAATTGACCGCCCCGTACTAGTTTAAGCTTGGCATCCTTACCAACTTTCTCGCCCGTCAAGCCTGCCAATAATTCGTCGGGTACGCGCACCGGATGACCATCTAGCGCCACAATGACATCCCCCAACATCAAGCCACCCTTTTCGGCAGGGCTGTTGGGTTCAACGGCTACCAAAAGCAGGCCTGTTTCTTGGCCCAATTGTTGTTCGAGCGCGGCAGGTAGGCGGACGGGCTGTGAACCAACCCCTAAATAGCCACGACGCAGTTTCCCATGTTTTAGTAAGGTTTCCACAATAGGCGCAATCGTCGTGGTAGGAATGGTCACGCTAACCCCACGCAGCAAGGTTGAACTGTTGATGCCGTAGATTTCGCCACCCACCCCCACCAATGGCCCACCGGAAAAGCCGGGGTACATGGTCACATCGGTTTGCAGGTAATAATCAATCTTGCCGCCTGCCGGGGTATGCCATTCTTCAGCAATTGAACTAACCACACCTAACGTCGCCAGCACATTTTGGCCGGGGCGACCTAATGCCAGTACCAAATGGCCCACTTTCAGCCCATCCCCGCCTGCCCAATGGGGCACACTCAAATTTTTGGCATCAGTACGCAGGACGGCGACATCGGTTGTCGGGTCACGCCCAACCAAACTGGCCGTTACGGTTTCACCATTGGGTAATCCAATGTGCAGTTCTTCATCGCGGGTGACAACATGGCTAGCGGTCACAATCACGCCGTCGCTGTTCCACACCACACCTGTCGCCGACATCCGTTTGCGCCCTTCAACGCGCACCAGCGAAGCCCCGACTGTTTCAACAGCATTCGCCATTGCATTCGAAAGTTCATTTAATACGGTCATGTTGGGTTCCTCCCCTAATGGTTACAGTCCATCGCTCAAAGATAACTTAGTTATACCTGAGTGGTCGGGGATGATACATCCACCCTCTGGTGAGTACCACCTAGAAGAATGGGTAGGTGTGGCGAGATGTTAAAGGAGAATCAAGCCAAAACGTGAGGCCCGTACCACTGCTTCGGTACGGCTTTGGGCGTTGAGTTTGGTCATAATGGCATTGACGTGGAATTTGACGGTGTGGTCGCTGATGGCAAGGCGTTGGGCAATGGCTTTGTTGGTCAGGCCCTGTGCCAATAACTGCAATACTTCTAATTCACGTGGGGTCAGATCTTCGGCAAGCGTTTCCACATTTGTCGTGGAGTTATCAAGACTTTGAGTAGCCAGTGTTGGCTCAAGGACCATCAACCCATTGGCAACGGCTTGGATGGCTGCCATCATCGGTTCAATCTGTACATTTTGGAAGAGTAACCCATTCGCCCCGGCCCGCCACGCATTCGCCGCAAAATCTTCATCGGGCAGCAGCGCCACTACTCGAAACTGGCTGTCTCGTACTTCGCGCAAACGCTCGATGGTCGCGGCTGGCTCCCATCCCAAATCCCACACCACCACAGCCGGACGATAGATATCAAGCATTTGCAATAAATCCGCATCTGCCGCAACCTGCCCAACCACATTAAACCCCACTTGGTAATTTAATAATGCGACCAGTCCTGTCCGTGCTAATGGGTTATCGGCGACAATTAAGAGGCGTAAATCTTCATTTGTGAGCGGTGAAGTTGCCATTTAGAGGATTCCAAATCCTTGTAATGAGTCCCAAATGAGCGATACTCCAAAACCCACCAGCACCACCAAGCCAATCCATAACCCAATATTGATGGCCTGTGTCCCCAAGCGGCGGGCTTGATGAAATGCAATGACCAGTCCGGCCATTGTCAGCAAGAACATGCCATAAAAACCGAAGACAAAAGTGATAGCTCGGGTCGGGGTATCGCGCCATGCTTCAATTACCAGTGGCCCTAAGACTGTGCCCCAAAATAACCATGCTCCCGGCCCCAATGCGTTAATGATGACCGCCTTACGCAGATTGAGATAGATGGGTTGCCGACCAGTTTCTGCCGTTTCAAATGTCTCTGCTGCGGGCAGGTGAACCCCACTACGAAGCTGTTGCCACAACTCCCATGCAATGTAGAGGACAAATAGCCCCCCAACTAAACTAATCCCGTTTAATAAATCTTTACTGGCTTGCCCCAAAATCAATAGGACAATAGTGACCACCGGAGCATCACTCATTAATGGGGCCAGCACCAACCACAACGCATGACGAGCGCCGTACCGTAGAGTCTGCATGAGCATAAAAATTTGCAATGGGCCGGGGGTCATACCTGCTGCAAACCCAATACTGATGCCTCGTGCAATCAGAGCCACCATCAATTATTTTGCCTCCCTAAGCCGACGCGGAACAACGCCTCTAGCTTACCTGAATGCCGTAGGGAATACACCTATGCGTTTGGGGAGGATTTCGGCTACACTACTGCCCCATGTCGAACAAAAACACAACCCTTTCTCATCTCATCAGTTTGATTATTTTTGTCTATCTCTGCGTCGTCGGTTTGGTCATTCTCAAAGACTATCACCGCGAAGCTGATTTTCTGATTGACCAATTAGGTCGCAATCTCAATGATGGACGCGGCTTGGTCTATACTCCCAGCGACAAGACCCTGCTGACGGTCAGCCCCTTACCTGTTTTGATTGACGCCATACTACCATTTGAAGGCACAAGTCTGGCGGTAGTCTCGGTCTTTGCTTATGCCATTGCTGGAGGCAGCCTATTTCGATTGATGCACCGCTGGGGATTTAGCATCCCTGAAAGCTTTTTTTGCCTCATTTTGTGGCTACTCTCATGGATCGTTTGGGCAGGGGTTCGTTCCTCGGCTGGCTTGACAGCAATGTTTATCTTAGGCGGATTAGAACTTGCTACCTATTCACGGTGGCGATTAGCAGGGGTGGTGGCAGGCCTAGCAGTTTTGGCGCAACCAACAGGTATCATTGGCGCGGTTTTGATTGGCATCTTTGCCCTGATACAAGAGAATAGCAGAAGTTTTTGGCGACTTGTTTGGCTCCCCGGTGCGATTTGGGCCGGTGTCGCTATTGTGATTTATGGGTTTGATGGGTTAGCCGGACTGGTGCTGGATTTATATCCCTCAGTAGATTTGGCGTGGCAGGTCATTTTATGGTTGGGGCTACTGATGGCAGGTGGTCTCACGATTTCGCGCTTCCCATGGTCGGATGAAGCTCGCCCCATGCTGATTTTAGTAGTATGGGCCGTAGGGGATGTTCTGGCTCACCTCATCTTCTCAAACCATGCTATTGAGAGCACCTCATTGGGATTGGGTGTCGCTTTGATTTTAACCGGCCTGAGCCGATGGCCCTTTCTAAAAAATCTCCAAATACCTATGCTGGCTGGAACGACTGTCTTCATGGGGCTAATTCTGATCATTGCAACGCCCCAAACAAGCAAATCGGTGCAAGATGACCAGCGCCTTGCCGGATATTTGGGTGACGCCAAAGTCTATGCCCATGATCGCAGTGATGCGCTGACGGTTGAGTTAGAGGGGGATGAAATTTACCGCTTGGATGGTCGGCGTTCCCCCTTCATTGATGGGTTTTTGCGGCGGGAAGATCGGGAATCACTGTTGATAGCTCTTGCGCCAGATGTGCTTTATTTCAATCATACGAATGGCCCGCTGGCGTCTATAGACCTACAAAGTCCGGGCTTGGTGGGGTTGAATTATACACAGCAACCCCTAGACGAAGCCGCCCCGACGCGAGATGGGGATGAATTATGGGTGCGGGATTCAGTAATTGGGAAATGGGGCGACACTCATGCGCTGGATATTGATTATAGTTCCGATGTGACATTGGTAGGCTATGCGTTGGATAACACCCGACTGCACCCCGGCGAAACTCTCCGATTGCGCTTGGATTGGCAGTTAGATCGCCCACCCACAACCCCAATGGGTGTCTATGTTAGTTTGTTGGACATCACAGGCAATCCGATAGTGTCTATCTTCCCACGTTTTGAACCTGTGACATGGCAACCATTGGAAATCAGCACCTACCATGCCCTGTTGATTCCTGCCGATGCTCAAGCCGGTCTGCTCAATGTCTCGGTCACACTGGATTACAAAGCCGCCACATTGAATCAGGCCCATATCGCGAGTGTCTTTTTACAAGATTCTGCCGTCCCCTCCCCTGCCACCCAAATCGGTACACTCGGCCCAGCGATTTTGTATGCTGCCGATTTGTCAGCCAACGCGGGACAGATTAATGTAGATTTGATGTGGGGCACTCAAGGGGCGTTTGATGGGGATTACCATATTTTCCTGCATTTTGTGCCGATGGGTGAAGCAGCTCCATTGCGACAAGCTGACGGCGCTCCGGTGGGTGGTCGTTATCCGACGCAATTCTGGCAGGTCGGGGATGTGATTGCTGAGACGCGGGTGCTTGCAATGGCAGATGTGCCAGCGGGTGAGTATGAGATTCGTGTCGGTTTCTATGACCCTAATACATTCGAGCGACTGCAAGGGCCATCGGGTGATCATATTGTGCTGGCGAATGTGACGATTGGAGACGATGGGCAAGTCACGGTTGCGCCGCCATTGCCATAATATGGGGCACAACCTTGTTGGCGACCTCACAGGTTGCAGCAGGGGTCAGATGCAAGCCCGTGTTGGTGAATTGGTCATTGGGCGCCGCATCCCACAGATCGGTGAAGTGCCAACTTTCGCGTTGGGCAATATTGGCGAGCAGCTCTCGATAACTATCATAGGCCCATTTGGGATAGTAGTCGTTGTAGCGGTTCTCGTTGTTAAAGCCGCTGGTACGGAAAATGGGTTCGTTGATAACCAATACAGGCAAATCATGATTTTGCGCGATGTCCATGCCCGCTAGCATCACATCAAACGATAATAAATCCTCTGTCCACCCTCCCTCAATACGTGGCATTCCCAAGAGATCATCGCCGGGGAGCAGATTCTCGACCCGCTGTTCATGAAATTTGGGGTTGCGATGGTCATAACCCGTCGCCAGCCACGCCACCCCATAGACTTGATGGCGTAGCAAATCAGCTAATTCGCGGCGCTGTCCGATGATGCTGCGCTCCCATAGATTGGGATCGTCGGGTAGACGACTTTCATCTAAGCCGAGGTGATACTTTTCAATCAATTCACGGGCGCGATCCGCATTATTCTGCACGACCTGATGCTTCAATTGGTCTTCGATGTAAAATCCAGCCAGTGTTAAAAACCAGACCACTAAATCAGGTTGATATTGCAGGGCCTCATCTAAAATCATGGTGTCCTTGAGGACGTTAGTCACAGGGTAGCCCAAATTGTAGACGACCAAGCGCCGACCATCCGGCATCCGATAGTTGCCGCGATTAATGCACGCGCTCAAGGTTTCATCTTCTTCCAACAGCCAGCCCCACACCGAGGAATCGCCCAAGAAAAAGACCCGATATTCATCATCGGCTTTGTTCGCTTGGCTGAGTTTAATCGAGGCGAACATGCCCTCTAGCCGCTGAACGGAGATGTTGTAATCGCTGGCGGGGTTTTCAGAATAGGGCAGACGATCACGCCCCGGCAGCACCGAATTATAAAGGGTGGCGCGGCTCAGGAATGGCAGTGGATTGGTGACGGCATAACATAGATTGAGGGCGATAAATAGCAGCACGCCTTTAATTACGACATTCCGGACAAAACGGCGGTTATAAGGGGTTTGTGGCTTGGTCAGCCAATCCCATCCAGCCATTTAACGACCTCCTACCAAACGAGCCAGCATCGCTAAACTGTCGGCAGGAGTGGGTAGGGCAAAAAAGACCCAACCCAACGCGACATAATGAAACGTGGTTAGCCAGCTAATGCCAAAAATAAAGCGACGACGCCAGCGGTGTTGGCTGATGTTTTGATACCAGACGCGGGTATTATCCAAAATCAATTTGTGGATGAATAGGCCTACCCCATGCCACAGCCCCCATAACACAAAATTGACGGTTATCCCGTGCCATAAACCAATCAACACCATCGTACTGATTTGGGCGATCATGACCATCAACCACTGCGGCATCTTGACGCCACTTCGTAGCATGACCCGACTGATGGGTGTGAAGTAATACAGCCGAAACCATGTACTGAGGGTAATGTGCCAACGCTGCCAAAACTGCTGCAAATTGGCTTGGGCATAGGGGCGATCAAAATTTTCAGGCAGGGTGATGCCATACAAACGACCAATCCCGATGGCGACATCCGAATAGCCACTGAAATCGAAAAAGATACGGAAGGCGTAGACATAGAGTAGTAGCCACGCGCCCAAGGTATCACCTGTGCGGTTGACCAGTGTTGGATTTAGAGCGACGAGGGCTAGACTGTCAGCAATCACGAATTTTTTAAACGCCCCAACCGCAATACGCATCGTGCCTTCCATCAATCGCGCAGAATCCAAGGGCTTGGTCTGATTAAGTTCAGGGATAAAACGCTGCACGCGGTCAATCGGGCCAGCCGTCATGGCGGGGAAAAAAATGATATAGGTCAGGAAGTTATGTAGCGCCATCCCATCTTTGGGTAGGCGTCCGGCGCGAAAATCGAACAATACGCCGATTAAGCGGAAGGCAATATATGAGAACCCCAGCCATGCCAGCGGGGTGATACCCGTTGGGTGTAGGGCTTCGTCGCGGTCAAGAGCAAGGCTGAAAAAACGGGCGCTGGCGGGTATTTTGAGGATGCCCAGTATCATAATCAGCCCGATGATTAACGACAGACTGAGGCGCTTATAAATTTCGTTGGAGACATTGGAAGTTGGCAGCATATGCGGCAAATTTATGACCCCGACTGTTGCCACTGCCACGCCGAAAATGGGCATCATTAAATTGGATGGTTGGTTAAAAATGGCAAATATTAAACCTGCCAGCAGCATACCGCCACCAATAATCAGCAAGGTTTGGGTATCGGCACGGCGCTTGGGCATGGTTTCGGAAGGTGGCTGTACGACCCACCACACCATGATGCTAAGGCCGAGCGTTCCGATTAGCACCATAAAATCGAGGTGACTTAGGACATCATCGGCAAGCAGCCACGCCAACGCCAAAATACTGGCGAATAGAATGCTTTGGGGTCGCCAGCGTGTTGGGATAAGCCACATGAACGGCAGGGACGCCAGCGCAAAAACGAGAATGTGGATGAGGGTCATTTATTTAGAAGCCCTGATAAATCCATTGGGGCGCAGTATCCGCCGTCACAATAATGAGCAAGATGATGATGAGGCACAACATCACGGCAAAGACATTTTCCCGCGAGAAGATGAGGCGCATGATTTTTTGAAGCAGTCTACGCACAGCATTTTTCCTTTTCAATCGAAGGGCACATTTTACAGGCGGGGGGACGGCTTGCCAACGGGCGATTGTCGGACGGGGAAGGCACGCACGGTAGCAGGTCGTTTTCTGGCAGAGAAATCCTGTTATAATGGCAAGGTCATTTTCCCAAAATCTGGAGCAAACATGGATATTCGACAAGAACTCAAGACGTTTATCACCAAAGAAATTATGCGGAATCCCAAGTACCCGCTGAAAGATGTTGAACCGCTGATTTCCGGCGGCCTGATTGACTCATTTTCACTGGTTGAGGTGCAGTTGTTTATCGAGAAAAAATTTGGGGTGTGGATTGATGATATGGAAATGACCGTCGAAACCTGCAATACCGTTGATGATATTGCCAAACTCATTGAAGCCCGCCAATAACCACAATCCACTAAAAAATCACAACTTTGGAGCCTTATGACCGCACCAAGCACCACCCACGTCCCTATTCGCATTGACCATCCACTGCCCGAAACGCTGAATGCCCAAATCCGATATCTGCTGGACACACAACCAGAAGCTACTGCGCTCTATTTTGTGACCCCCGACGGCAAAGGGGAACAAACAATTTCGACCCGCGCGTTTTTTGAACATGCGGCGGAAGTTGCCCGCGCGCTGAGACAAAATGGCATTCAGGCTGGCGATTTGGTGGTGCTGGTGCTGGAACACAGCCTTGATGTGCTGTACAGCTTTTGGGGGGCGATTTTGCTGGGGGCTGTGCCGAGCATCTTCCCATTTTTGACGGAAAAACTCGACCCGGATCGCTATTTTGAGAGCTTACATGCGTTGGTTGAGCGTTCAGGAGTGCGGCTGATTATCACCTATCCGGCCCTGTATGATCGCTTAAATACAGTGCTGGCGGATGTGGCGGGGATGTTGCCCATATTGGGGACAGATAGACTGACGACAGGTGGCAATCCCACTGAGTTTTGGGACTATGCCCCGACGGCTGAATCTACCGCGTTTTTGCAGCATTCATCAGGCAGTACGGGTTTACAAAAAGGCGTCATGCTGTCGCATCGGGCGGTATTGAATCAATTGGCGGGGTACAGCACGGCAATTCGGTTGCAGGCCAATGATGTGATTTGCAGTTGGCTACCGCTGTATCATGATATGGGATTGATTGCGGGGTTCATCATGCCATTGATGCAGGGGATTCCGCTGGTGCTGATGTCGCCGTTTCATTGGGTACGTGCGCCGCATATCCTGCTGCACGCCATTCAGAAATATCGAGGGACGCTGTGCTGGTTACCCAATTTTGCCTATAACCTGTTGGCGACCCGTGTCCGCGATGTGCAACTGGAAAATCTTGATCTGAGTAGTATGCGGGCGTTTATCAATTGTTCGGAACCCGTGCGGGCTGACAGCCATCAGATTTTCCAAGAAAAATATACCCCGTATGGATTAACATCCAATGCTCTGACCGTCTCGTATGCGATGGCAGAAAATACATTTGCTGTGACCCAAAGCGGCATGGATGGCCCGCAAAAGTATGACCGGATTCGGCGTCTGCCGTTTCAGGAACAGAATCGGGCTATGCCTGCCGCTGGGGATGACGAATGGGCGTTGGTGGTGGTGTCATGTGGCAAGCCGATTCCTAATTGCGAGGTGCGGGTGGTGGATGGCGACAAAAAGCCCTTGCCAGAGCGCCAGATTGGGGAAATTGCGCTGCGGAGTAATTCGATGCTGACCGGATATTATCATCAGGCCGAAATTTCGGCACAGGCCTTGTATGAGGGGTGGTATCTGACGGGCGACCTCGGCTATATGGTGGAAGGCGAGTTGTATGTCACGGGGCGCAAGAAAGATTTGATAATCGTCGGCGGCAAAAACATCTATCCCCAAGATATTGAGGCCATCGTCAGCCAGATTGACGGGGTCAAAGATGGGCGCACGGTGGCCTTTGGGGTGTTTAATGAAAAACTTGGCACAGAAGATATTGCGGTGATTGCCGAAATCACGCAGGACGATGAGGAGACACAGGGGCGGATTCAGCGCGAGGCCCGCCAGCGGATTGTGCAGGCGACGGATGTAAATGCGCGGTTTGTGCATCTGGTTGGCCCGAAATGGCTGATTAAGACCAGTAGCGGCAAGATTGCGCGGAATGCTAATCGGGAGAAGTTTTTACAGGAGATGGCGGCAGAGGGGTTATTGTAACGTTGCAACAGGACACGGGGATAAATCCGCCGCGCTGAAGCTAGCTAAAATGCAGCAGCTTGAGACAGAGACTATATGTTTAGGTATGGGCATGGAAGATAAAAATTGGGTTGATAGGGCCAACAACAACCCTGTTGCTGGTGACATCAGCAACTTGGTTAGACACCTCTACGGAGGGCTAAATATTCGTTAGAGTGTTGTTATTTCCAGCCTGATCGTCCGACATGGGCGTATGGGAAAACAAAAAAACGTCATGCTCATGGAGCTTGACGCCGGGTGGAAGTATTAAGATGGCTCTTGCGGAAGCGACGGGATTCGAACCCGCGGTCTCTGCCTTGACAGGGCAGCATGTTAACCGCTACACCACGCCTCCTTATTTGTTAAAGCGAATATGAGTATAGCAATAGCCAGTTCCAATGTCAATACAATTTTTTAGGATTGGGCCATCCCAACTTTGCTAATGAAAAAAGAGGCGAATTGCGGAAGCGACGGGTATTGGTTGGGATTCAGGCATCCTATTTACCTCTACACCCACGTCAAAACTTATTGTATCAATTTTTGACTCAGTAACCATCTGACTTCTTTCAAAAGATTCTTGGGAATAGAAAAAGTGGCCTTCTCCATCTGGGCCACTGGTTGGATCGTCAGGATCAGGGCGTTCAGGCAATTGAGAAACGTCCATCAGCACTTTCAAAAATAACTTTGGCTCTATCGCTACAACAGGTCCGCGTTCACCACTATCGAGGTATACCGTTGTGAGCAGCGCATGAAAAATGTCCTCAAGCTCGTTGGGTGTGGCTTGTTCAAGTAATTGACCCATATTTTCCAGCATCAAGGCTGCCGATTCGAGATCTGGGTTTTCCACAGGCCGGATACCTGCTAACTTGACTGTGAGGTCAGTCCGTGTTGTAGGTACTCCGCTTCCCCCATATCTCCCATCAAGTAGAGTTTCTTCGAGCGTTCCAATTGATTTTCAAGTCGTTGGCGTTTGACTTCGAGGGCATTTTTTCTTCTGAAGTGAGTCCTTGAGAGAGAATCCGCTCACGCCACTCCTGTGGCAGGTGAATCCCAGATAAATATTGAATCACGGCTTGTTCCGCTTTCTCCGCTTGAACTTGGAGTTGTGTACAGGTGTGGTTGGAGCGTCGCGGATCGCGGTAGTAGCGCCGATTCTGACTATTCGGCTGACCACGCATGGTTTTTTGACATCGCGCGCAGATTACTAAACCTGAAAATGGATAAACACGCATGGTTGATTTGGCGCGGACTGTCTGTCCACGAAGTTGAGCGCGAATCGCTTGATACTGCTCGAATAGGCTTTCTGGAATAAGGCCCGGGTGGCGCCCTTCAATCCACTCTCCTTGATACTGCACTTTGCCAAGATAGAAGGGGGTTTTTAAGCATGGGTCGCACGGTATCGCCTTCGAATAATCGTTCTCCCTAACTCCCAGTGGTACGATAGCCTGCATCGTTCAGTGCAATCGCAATGCCATTATCGGAAATATTGCCCTGTGTATAGAGGCTAAATGCTAGGTATACACCTTCGGCGTTTTTGGGATGAGGCACAGCATCCGCGTCCGTTCGATCTGAACCACGATGACATCAAAGCGTCGGAGTTCAGCGTCGCGTATCATGCGTTGGAAAACAGGTCGTAGATCGGTTTTTAATGAACGTCCCGGTTCCAAATAATCAGGTTCCATGTATTGCCAGCCCCGCCGTTTGAGCAGACTGACACACTCATCTTTTTGGGCATCTAAGCTCCGGCCTTCCGTCGGCTCTTCGGTCGAAACTCGTGTGTAAATCGCGGCGCGCATTAACCTTCCTTCCCATATGCCAAATCTTCAGATAGATAAACTGGTTCATTATCCCCTGTAGAGGTACTCTGCCCAAACAGGCGGGCAATCATGCGGGTGAGCACCTCCAGAAATGGTAAGGCCTCGCTGAGGAGTTACAAATCATCTGCTTGGGTTGGCGGAGTTGTTTGCTCGCTCATTCTTGCCCTCCGGCGGAAGACTTACGGGCCAAGTGGAAACGCAAGGTTTGCATAACAAAATGACCCGCAAGCGTTGAGGGGGCCACATTCAAATCTGCGGCTAACCCCTCAATCCATTGTTTCTCTTCGTTAGTCAAACGGATGTTGAGTGAAGCGCTACGTTATATATAGAGAGGAATTCAAGAAAACACCAGTATCAGTCTTCTAGTAGTAAACGATAGCCAACCCCCGGTTCTGTCATGATGTAGCGTGGCTGGTTCGGATCAGGCTCAATTTTACGGCGCAAGTTGCTCATGTGAACCCGGAGGAGATGGCTGTCGTCTTGGTAATCCGTGCCACGAACTTCCCGCAAGAGATGGCTATGGGTTAATACTTTGCCAGCATAGTTGACCAACACCCGCAGCAAATCATACTCGGTTGGGGTAAGCTGAATTTCTTCCCCCGCCACTTTTACAACCCGGCTAACCACATCAACTTCAAGGTCTCCGCTCCGGAAAATGGGATCAGATACAGTGGCAACGATGTGGCGCATTGCAGCACGCATTCTTGCCATCAGTTCGCCAATTCCAAAAGGTTTAGTCAGGTAATCATCTGCGCCCGCATCAAGCGCCCGAATTTTGTTTTCTTCATCCTGAATGACCGAGAGGATAATGATAGGAACCTGCGTCCATTCCCGCAGGCGGCGTGTGACTTCCACCCCATCCATCACCGGTAACCCCAGATCAAGAATGATGAGATCGGGAGTACTCTGGACAGTGGCAGTAATCGCTTCCTCTCCGGTGGCTGCCTCCGTAATATGGTAGCCCTGCGCCGATAGTGACGTACGTAGGAAGCGTCGGATAGCTCGCTCATCATCAACGATCAAAACATGACCACCTTGCTTGTCCATGCTAACTTTCCTCGATAGACTGCTTCCAACCGGATTCTGCATCTGAGACTCAACCTTATCGTCAATTATCCCCATAGTAGCGCAAACCAAAGCCGTCAGAAAAGCCTTGACGCTTTCTGGATACTTATCAGCTGATTCTTGTCACCTTTTTGACTCCGAATTTTCTACACTAGCAAGCAGCAAATTTTGATTTAGACACATGCGTTGGGTACAGCGGCATGGAGCAACTTTAAATTAGGAAGCGCTTGCAGATTCAAAACT
The DNA here is from genome assembly GCA_016234595.1 of Chloroflexota bacterium. Taxonomy (GTDB): domain Bacteria; phylum Chloroflexota; class Anaerolineae; order Aggregatilineales; family J027; genus CFX10. The sequence continues at coordinate 60,153 of JACRBG010000034.1, forward strand.
ACGCGATCTTTCACATTAAGCACGTCAAAGGGATCACAAACAATGAATTTCTACGATGTCCGTGAGCGTGTCGGGAATGCCCTGCTGGGTCAGAAATTAGAAACCGATGCGATCCAACACCAAACTGCGCCCAATTTTATTGCCTTGGCCGTGCTGGCGAGTGATGCTTTATCTTCCGTCGCCTATGCCACCGAGGAAATCCTGATTATCCTGAATACAGCGGCCATTGGCTCATTTGTTTTACTTGGCTTTCGTGGCAATGCCATCTCCATTCCGATAGCTCTAGCCATTGCAAGTCTAATCTTGATTGTAACCATCTCCTATCGGCAGACGATCTTCTCAAACCCCGGCGGGGGGGTGGCTATCGTGTCGCCAAAGAAAATCTAGGAGAAGAGTTTGCCCAAATTACCGGAGCAGCGCTCCTAACCGACTATATCCTGACCGTTGCTGTGAGTATCAGTGCAGGCGTAGCCAATGTAGTCAGTGTTTTTCCCAAGCTGGTAATTTATCGGCTTGAGATAACCATTCTTATTATCGTGTTCATGGCCTTCCTCAATCTACGCGGAGTCAAAGAAAGCGCCCGCCTCTTTGTCGCACCCACCTATTTCTTTCTCGTTACCATCTTCGTCATGCTTGGGCTAGGCTTTTTTAAGATGGCAACCGGTACTTTGGATACCGTTCACGATGTCAAGGCGATTCAGCATGATGTGTTAACTCCTGTCACCCTGCTCCTGCTCCTTCGGGCGTTTTCATCTGGCTGCGCGGCGCTGACGGGCATAGAGGCAATTTCGAACGATACGCAGTTGTTCCGCCAGCCGAGGGCCAAAAATGCGGCGAATACCCTCGTCGTCATGAGTATTTTGCTGATCACACTGTTCCTAAGCATTACCATTCTTGCAAACGCGATTAAAGCCGTTCCATCCCACGAAGAGACGGCTATCAGTCAAATGGCCCGCACCATCTACGGTGAGAACGGTATCGGGTATGTGGCCTATATCCTCACCATTGCAGGTGCTTTTGCGGTGCTGTTTATGGCTGCCAATACGCCCTTTGCGGACTTTCCCCAGCTTGCCGCGCTGCACAGTGGCGATGGTTTTCTGCCCCGCCAGCTTACCTATCGCGGTCGTCGTCTCGTGTTTACGTGGGGTATCCTCACACTTGCCATCTGCTCCATTTTTATTGTGATTGTGACCGGGGCAGTGGTCACGCGGCTGATTCCGCTCTATGCTATCGGGGTTTTTCTGGGTTTTACCGTTAGTCAGGCCGGAATGACTCGGCGTTTCTGGCGGGCAGGCCGGCTAAAACCGGGCCAAGTGGCTCATGGGCTAGAAACAGACATCACCTACGATCCGCGCTGGCTACCGAAGCTGCTCATCTCTGGGGTGGGTGCAAGTGTGACCTTCGTTGTGATGATCGTCTTCATCATCACCAAGTTCACCAGTGGCGCATGGTTTATCGTTTTGCTAATTCCAACACTGGTCTGGGTCTTTTTCCGAATCCATCGCCACTATAAGGAAACGGCGGCGCGGTTGCATCTGGATGAAATTCCCATTTTTGAACGAAAGCCACAGGTCTTTGATCCAGCGATTCATAAGGAACTGGCAATCTACTTCTGTGATACGTGGTCAAGGCTGGCCGTCGCAGTTGCAGAGTCAATTCTAAGGCGCGGACTCCCTGTCTATATCATTCACGTCAATGTGAACTCTAAACGAGCAGCCGCTTTCCAAGAATGGTCCAACAAAATTTTCGCGAAAAATGGCTGGGACCCAAAGATTGCTCAAGTTGTGGAAGAACCTTACCGTGATTTGTATGCCAGTGTCGCCCGTATTTTGCAGGAGCTCCGCCAACAGTACCCGGAGGTTTATTTTGAGGTCTATGTCGGTGCACTGCGTGTCCGTTTCCCTTATAGCTGGCTGCATATGTCGACCGATCGATTCCTGCGGGATGCGATGATGGAAATCGAAAATGTGGCATTGAATATCAAACAGGTCAATCTCGACAGCCTGCCGCTACCCGCTGGCTTCAAAGTGACGTTTGAGCATTCGACCGATCATCATCACCAAGCCTCCCACGCCCACTCATAAACAATCGCGCGTGAATGGGTCGGCATACGCTGTTAAACTAGGACTAGGTAAACTAGTCCTAGTTTAGCGAGGCACCATGAAGTCTTTACGCCCTGACCCCGATACTTTCCCCAAACATAGGCTACCCCAAGATGCGGAACGCCCACGCGGTAAACTGAAAGTATTTCTGGGCTATGCCGCAGGAGTCGGAAAAACCTACGCGATGCTGGAAGCAGCACAGCAGCGCCTTGAAGAAGGAATTGATGTCGTGGCAGGTTATGTCGAAACACACGGGCGGGCCGAAACCGATCTCCTTGCCCGTGATCTTGTGTTTATCCCACGCCAGATGGTTCACTATCACGGCGTTACCCTCCCCGAGATGAATCTGGACGCCATTCTGAAGCGTCTCCCAGAACTAGTCCTCGTCGATGAACTTGCCCATCCTAATCCGCCAGAAATGCGCCATACCAAACGCTATCAGGATGTCGAAGAACTCTTGAATATGGGGATCGATGTCTACACAACGCTCAATATCCAGAATCTTGAAAGTCTGAATGATATTGTCGCGCAGATTACGGGAATTGTGGTGCGGGAAACGCTTCCGGATCGAATTCTCGATCTAGCTGATCAAATCGTGTTGGTCGATCTGCCACCCGAAGAACTGCTCCAGCGTTTACACGAAGGTAAAGTTTATATCCCCGAACAGACTACCTTCCCCATGCAAAAGTTTTTCCGACAGGGCAACCTTACGGCCTTGCGGGAAATCGCTTTACGGCGAACGGCGCGGCGCGTGGATGATCAGATGAATGCCTATATGCAGCAGCAGGCGATTAGCGGCCCTTGGGCAGCCGGGGAACGCCTACTTGTTTCCATCAGCCCCAATCCTCTCAGCCAGCGTTTGATCCGCACTGCCAAACGTTTAGCACAGGAGCTTGATGCCGAATGGTATGCTGTTTATATCGAAACACCCACCGACACCCGACTTAGCACCGAAGACAGTGCTCAAACCGCCAACAACCTGCGGCTGGCGGAGGAATTGGGTGCGAAGATAGTCACGCTGCCCGGCGATAATATTGCTGAGTCGCTGATGCAGTACGCCAATACCCATAACATTACCAAAATTATCGTTGGTAAGCCGCTAAAGCCCCGCTGGCTGGAATTCCTCAAGGGTTCAATTGTGGATCAGCTTATTCGTAAAAGCGGCAATATTGATATTTATGTGATCAGCAGTACTACGCCTGTTGCACCGCCTTCGCCCCTTATTCGTCCGGCTGGTGAGTTGCATCTTAAACACTATTTGGCTGCGGTTGGCCTCGTAAGCATCACTTCCCTGCTGGGGCTGCCTATTGCGCATTTCATTTCACCCACCAATCTAGTGATGTCCTATCAGTTGGCGGTTTTGATTGCTGCCATTCGCTATGGGCGTGGCGCAGCAACGCTGACGGCAGTTTTGAGCGTTTTTGCGTTTAACTTCTTTTTCGTGCCACCGCGTTGGACGTTCTTGGTTCACGATATCGGATACATTTTGACCTTTGCAGGACTGTTAAGCGTGGGGCTGGTGAGTGCGAGGCTTGCAGCGCGGGTACGGGAACATGCCAGAGCTGCGGAACAACGTGAATTGCAGGCAATGGCACTCTATGCCTTTAGCCGCGATCTTTCTGCCAGCGTTGAGCTTAATAGGGTACTTCAGGACGTGCTTGCTCACACGAGCGAGACATTTAATGCGGATGTGGCAATCTGGTTGTATGAACATGACACGCTCGAATTGAGAATCATGACGGATCATTATCCTTTAACGACTGGCGAGACCATCGCCGCGCAGTGGGTTTATGCTCACAGACAGCCTGCTGGACACGACACCCAGACGTTACCTGCTACTGCTGGTCGTTACCTACCGCTCAAAACTGCTCAGAGCACCATTGGGGTCCTAGGAGTTCGTTTTCGGCAAGAGGAAGAACTTACCCCAGAACGCAATCGTCTGTTAGACGCCTTTGCGAGTCAGGCTGCGTTGGGGATTGATGCGACGCTGCTTGCCGAAAAAGCGCAGCAGACTCAACTACTGCGCGAAGCCGAAAAACTTCAGTCAGCGCTGCTCAATTCAATCTCGCATGATCTAAGAACGCCGCTGGTATCTATTGCAGGGGCGTTAAGTAGTCTGCGCGATCAGGCCGGTTTTCTTGATGAAACAGCCAAATCCGAATTGATTGACGGCGCATGGGAGGAGACAACACGGTTAAACCAACTGGTTGGGAATCTGCTGGATATGACTCGGTTGGAGGCTAACGCAGTTTCGCTTCGCCAATCTCCCTCGGATGTCCAAGAAATGATTGGTGTTGCGCTGTCTCATATGAAAGAGCGATTACTCAACCATAAAGTTCAAGTCAATATTCCACCCGATCTACCGTTGGCCTCTGCCGATTTTGTCCTGATTGTGCAGGTGATGGTCAATCTACTGGATAATGCCACAAAGTACACACCACGCGGTTCGCTGATCGAGATTCAAGCCAGTGCCAACGGATTTATCACCGTTGCAATCACGGATCATGGTAGCGGTGTCTCACCCGAGGAGTTACCCCGAATTTTTGATAAGTTTTATCGTTCAGAAGGGGCATCCCAAGTGGCAGGTGGAACAGGTTTAGGGCTTTCAATCTGTCATGGAATTATTGAAGCTCATAAAGGCTATATCTGGGCAGAAAACCAAGACCGGGGAGGCCTGATCGTTCGATTTACTCTACCCATTGCCCAACACCCGGTTGGATAAGGGAGTAGCTTGTTTCCAAAGATGGAACATTAATTAGGGTTCATTTTATATATCGTTCCCCTAAGTCAAAATAAGGGAGATTAATCGTGAGACCGGCCCGTATCGAAACCCAAGCCTTTCTATATTTTTCAGCCAAAACTGGCGTAGAGGAGTAAAAAAATCCCGTTATTGAGTCTGTAAAAAGACAAAACAGGCTTCGGTTTTAAGTACGCTAGAATTGCCAAAGTTTATATTGAGTGTCAAATCAGTTGTGAGAATTTCCCTTAGTTGAGATTCCATTGGCTAAATATATATTATCGTAGTCTTTTGCTCCAAATTTTGTGTGACAGGCGGCGCTCAATGACGACTATCCATCAAAATGAAGAAATACTCAAGCAACTCGCGGAACTGTTGGAAGCGCACCGACCAGCGATGGGGCGGCACACGCTGACGCAAGTGCTGATGGCGTTGGGCTTAACGAGCGAAGATTGGAGCGCATGGTATCGGCTGTTCAGCGAAGAACGGTTTAACGAAAAAGAAGTCAACGGAGTGCTTGGTGGGGGCGATGGGACGCAAATGCCGTGTACGAGTGCCCATATTGAAGGGGTGGGGTATCTGCTGAATGTGCGCACGCCGCCATTCCAACGCGGGATTCATTTGGCCCAACGGTGGTTTCATGGCGCTTTTTGAGACTGTCAAGGATTATGTGTAAACGGGGTGGCATGATAGAAAAAGTCATAAAGGAAAACGGGCCTCAAAGCGAATCGCCAATTGGTTGAGAATCAGGGGCCAATTCTGAATGGGCATGGTCCACTTTTTGATGATATCGCGGTGCGCCAGCCAGAGCATTTTGCGGACCGCTTCAGGAATGGGGAAAATGACCTTGCTTTTGGTGACTTTGCGGAGTTGGCGGTTATAGCCCTCAATGGGATTGGTAGTATAGATCAGGCGGCGGATTTCAGGGGTATAGTCGAAAAAAGTCACCAGCGAAGTCCAATTCAGTTCCCAAGCCCGAATCGCCATAGCATACTGGTCGCCCCATTTTTCAGCCAATTCCAACAGCTTGGTTTCAGCGCTTTCACGGGTGGGTGCTTGATAAACACCTCTCAGGTCGGCGGCAAAAGGTTTACGGTCGTTCCACGAGACGAATTTGAGGCTGTTACGAATTTGATGGACGATACAACGCTGGATTTCAACCTGTGGGAACACCGAACGGATGGCGCCTTGAAAGTCAGTCAAACCATCCACGCAAGCGATAAACATATCTTGCACGCCGCGGTTTTTGAGATCGGTGAGCACATTGAGCCAGAAGCTGGCCCCTTCGACGCCATCGCCGACCCAATGCCCTAACACATCCTTATGCCCTTCCAAAGTCACGCCCAATACGATGTACACCGCCCGATTTTCGACCTTGTGTTCTGAAATACAGGGCATCAAGGTATACGATCGGATACAGGGCTTCTAACGGACGTGCCTGCCATTCTTCCACCAACGGCATGACTTTGTTGGTGATGGTTGTGATCGTCTGGGCCGACACCTCCATCCCATACATCTCCTCCAAAGCCGCCGTGATGTCGCGTGTACTCATGCCTTTGGCATACATCGTGATGATCTTGTTTTCCAGCTCATTGCTGCTGGTTTCATATTTACGAATGATCTGTGGCTCAAATTCTCCATTACCCGCTCTGCTGAGGGCAAGTGCGCTTGAATCGCTGCCGGGCTTTGCTTCTTTGCTTCACTCATTTTCTGTGCCTTTCTCCCGCTGCTTCTTGCAGCGCATTTTACTCGGATTTTTGCTCCTAATCAGGCACTCCATTTACACAAAACATTTTATACTCTCACCGCTTGGTAAGCAGTCAAACGAGCCGTTTACCGTTCGTCCTGCGTCAGAGGTCGTATTGAGGCTAACATGACACGTCATTCTCCATCTTCATGGACTTTCACCCACTGGTTTTGGGCTACTCAGACCCCAAAAAGCAACACCCCCTCTCTTGCGCGCTAGACACAGCGATCAAGGGAGGGGGTGTTACAATTCCCATCAACCTTGCACTAATAACATCAGCAGCTTGGTTAGACACCTCAACGGGGGCTAAAAGTCCGTTGGGGTATCGTTATTTCCAGCTTGATCGTCCGACGTGGGCGTATGGGAAAACAAAAAAACGTCATGTTCATGGAGCTTGACGCCGGGTGGAAGTATTAAGATGGCTCTTGCAGAAGCGACGGGATTCGAATCCGTGATTCAAAGTGGGTGATTGGTTGTCCAATACAAAAAAGGTAAAAGGCACTTTACCAAAAATGTCATATCGTGTAGCATTGATAGGGTTGTTTAAAAATATTGGCAAACCAAATTGATTAAACGCATCACATTGCATTTTCCACCCCTCACTCATGCCCGTAATTATTGGCGGGAAAGGATATTATTTTCCTTTTTGGGAAAGGGGTTGTTATTTTTCCCACTATTGTTTGTTCAAAAGGCCACTCGTAATTGAGTGGTCTTTTTTTGTGCTTTTTTAGCACAAGGAGATAACCCATTGATCGCATTAACCCAAGCAGAGCGTATGACCACAGAACAATATATTCACCACTACACCCCGACCAAGATTGACGGCGATTTTGTAGGGAAACACGTTGTCACCGTTGAACAATTTGCCCGCCCCGATATGGAAGTCCTTTTTCAAGCAGCCTATACTTTGCGGAAGCGCATCCATGCAGGAGATCGCAGTGTGCTGGATTTATGTGCAGGCAAGGTCATGGCAACCCTGTTTTTTGAGGCCAGCACCCGTACCGATATGTCATTCCAAGCAGCGATGTTGCGCTTAGGGGGTGAAGTGATTGCTACGAGCGGTGGGGTACAATTTTCATCAGTTTATAAAGGTGAAAATCTACCAGATACCATTCGGGCAGTGGCATGTTATGCGGATGCGATTGTGCTGCGTCATCCTGAAGTCGGGTCATCTTATCAAGCGGCCTATTATCTTGACCAACTTGCCGAGCGTTTGGGGCATCAATCGGTGGTGATTAGCGGCGGCGATGGTGTTGGTGAGCATCCTACGCAAGCACTGCTCGATTTGTTCACCATCCTTGATTATAAAGATAGTCTCGACCACTTGCAGGTCACGATGGTGGGTGATTTGCGCTATGGCCGCACAGTGCATTCGCTGTCAAAATTAATTGCGATTTATGGGGCGACCCATATCTCGCTGAATTTTGTTTCGCCCGATGCTTTGCAGATGCCCACTAATGTAGTGAAATTCCTGAATGAGAGTGGAATTCAAGTGAATCAGACCAGCGAACTAAACGAGGTCATTGGCGAGAGTGATGTTATTTACTGGACACGTATTCAACAAGAACGTTTTGCTAATCCAGCCGATTATGATGCGATTGCGGATCATTTTATTATGACGCCATCAGTGTTAGCTGGGGCTAAAGACGAGGCCATTTTGATGCACCCACTGCCCCGCAAACATGAAATGGGCACACCTGCCGACCATGATGTCCTAGATAATGATGCACGCAGTGTCTATTTTAATCAGATGGAAAATGGCATGTTTGTACGGATGGCCCTGTTAGCCAAAGTTTTAGGAGTGCGCGAGATTTAACCCTTATGTCCAAATACCTACGAATCCCCGGTATGGTTGACCCCCACGTCCATTTACGTGACTTGGAGTGGGCACACAAAGCCACTTTTGCCAGCGAGACAGCAGCAGCTTTGGCCGGTGGTTATTGGGCGATTTTGGATATGCCCAATACACCTCCTTCCACAATTGACCATGCCGCATTGGAATTAAAGTTAGATACGATTCAGCATCAAGCGGTTTGTGATTGGGGGCTGTATTTTGGGGCATCTCAAGGAGGTAACCAAGCAGAATATGCCGGGGTATTCTCGCAGGTTTGTGGACTAAAAATCTATTGCAACGCGACGACAGGGACGCTACTGGTTGAAGATCAGGCGTTACGTGAGGCCCATTTCGCGGCATGGCCTGTGGGGAAGCCCATTGCTGTACATGCTGAAGGGGATACCGTCGCGGAAATTTTGGAACTCGTCCGCAAATTTCACAAACCCACCCATTTTTGCCATATCAGCACCGCCTATGAGATTTATCTGCTGCGTTTGGCAAAAGAAGAAGGGTTACCCGTAACGGTGGGAGTGACACCCCATCATCTCTACCTTGATGAAGATGATGCTCGAGCGATGGGATCATTGGGGTTAATGAAACCACTGCTGAAAACCAAGGCCGATCAACAGGCGCTTTGGCAGGCGATTAGTGACGAGGTGGTGGATGTGATTGAATCCGACCACGCCCCGCATGCCCTCATTGAAAAATACTCGGCTAATCCGCCCTATGGTGTACCGGGGTTGGAGACGACTCTGCCCCTGATGGCCCTTGCCGTCGCGGACGAACGCTTATCGGTTGAGCGCCTTGTTGATTTGGTGGCGATCAATCCCCAACGCATCTTTGGCCTGACCCCACCCCCCGATACCTATACATTGGTGGATTTACATGAGACCTATGTGATTGACAACGCCAATATGCGCACGCTGTGCGGTTGGTCACCTTTTGATGGCATCAAAGTTCATGGACGGGTGATGGAAGTTTGGGTGCGCGGACAGTATGTGTTTGACGGCGAAAATGTATTGGTCGAGGCGGGTTTCGGTCAAAATGTGGCGGCGACAAGTGAGATTAGCCAATGAGGAAGTGGATACGAATCCTATTTCTAGGGGGCTATCAATTCGCCTATACCAAAATCGCTCGCCCATTAATCTTTCGGAATAATCCCCAACAGGCTCATGAAAAAACTCTGCAATTACTGCGAGGTTTGGACGAGCGGAAATGGACATATCCCCTTCTAAAAATGACTCATGGGGCGGCATTTCAAGTTCGTCCCATTGAGGTGGGTGGGGTTCGATTGGCACATCCGATGATTTTGGCAGCCGGTTTTGTCAAAGGCCAGGGTTTCGGCAACGAGGACGAGGCATTATCAGCGGTGGATCAGACGATTATCCCCGGTTGGCGGAGTATGCCGCTGCTGGTAGGAGCGGTTGAATTCGGCTCATTCACGCGCTGGCCGCGGATGGGCAATACTGGCACTGCCATCTGGCGAGATGTGCCAACTCAATCCACCCAAAACCGCATTGGACTAAAAAATCCGGGAGCGCAAGCTGCGGCTGAGTTTTTAGCTAGGCGGAAAAAAGCGCTGCCATTAGTTTTTGGCATCAACATCGCGGTAAGCCCCGGTGTGACTGACGCCGAACAGGAAAAATGTGAAGTTGTTGAGTCCATCGCGTTTTTTCTGGCGCGTGGTATTCGACCTGCTTGGCTTACGCTCAATTTAAGCTGCCCCAATACCGAGGATGATCCCGGCGCTCATCAAACTGCAAGCCGCGCCCGCGATTTATGCCATGCCGTCGTTGAGTTAGTCCAAGATATTCCATTGTGGGTGAAAATCGGCCCTGATCTCGCCGACCAACAATATCAGGCCTTGCTGAGGATATTTGAGGAAACAAAGGTGCGGGCTGTAATTGCGACCAACACGCTTGGTCAGCCAACCCCTGATAATCTTAACATTACAGCAGGTGTCGGTGGCGGAAAATTACACTCAAAAGCCGTGGAGGTGGTTAAGCTATTGATGGCTGAAAAACAGCGTCAAGGCTATCAGCTCGACATTATCGGCTGTGGTGGGGTAATGGACGGTCAGACCTATGCCGATTTTACACGACACGGAATCAAGGCCATGCAATACTGGTCAGCACTGGTTTATCGAGGCCCGCTGGTCGCAGCAATTATTCAGCATGAAAAGGATACCTATGGCATCGGAAATTCAGATTAAAGTGGCGAAGGCCCTACTTAAAATAGGGGCGGTGGGATTTAGCCCACACAAGCCGATTACGTTTAAATCAGGCCTCATTTCGCCTGTCTATGTAGATAATCGCCGCCTAATTTTTTGGCCTGAACAGTGGCATATCATTATTCAGGGATTTCAGCAGTTGGTGTTTGAAGCAGGTATCCAATTGGAGGTTATTGCGGGGATTGAAACGGCAGGAATTCCACACAGTGCCGCGCTCGCTTTTGAGATGCAAATGCCGTCGGTGTTTGTTCGTAAGCAAGCCAAAGAGCATGGCACCAAAAGCCGCATTGAGGGGGGCGGTGTCGAAGATAAGCGAGTATTGCTGATTGAAGACCTTGTGACGACAGGCGGCAGCAGTCTATCAGGGGTTGAAGCCTTACGCGCTGATGAGGCGATTGTGACTGACTGCCTTGCAATTGTAAGCTATGGTTTTCCGCAAGCCGCCACAGCCTTTGCAGCAGCAGGTGTGACCTTGCACACCCTCACCAATTTCAGTGTGATTTGTGAGCAAGCTCTAGAAGCTGGATATTTTTCGGCAGATGAGATGATTATTATTCAAGATTGGTTTTCGGATGCCCCCAATTGGGCCGCAAAATATGGATTTGCTAAATGAACCCTTCGTTTGAAAAATTGACCCAACGCATGAATCAGGCCAATTCGCTGTTGTGTGTTGGCTTAGACAGCACAATTGAAAAGATTCCAGCCCGATTTCAAAATGAACCGACCCCACAATTTGCCTTTAATCGCTGGGTGATCGAACAGACTCATCTTTATGTTTGTGCCTATAAGCCGAATCTGGCGTTTTATGAGGCCCGCGGCGATCAAGGGTGGCGCGAACTTAAACAGACGATGGATTATCTGCGCGACCAGTACCCTGATATTTTCACAATCGCCGATGCGAAACGGGCTGATATTGGGTCAACTAATGCTGGCTACGTCACAGCGATTTTTGATTGGCTAGGATTTGATGCTGTCACGCTAAATCCCTATCTAGGTAAAGAAGCATTGCTCCCATTCCTCGAACGTACCGACAAAACCAACATCTTACTATGCCGCACGTCTAACCCCGGCGCAGGGGAGTTTCAAGACCTGCGTATTGGCGAAAAAACATTGTGGCAGGTGGTAGCGGAACGGGTTTGCACGGAATGGAACACTGCTAGTAATTGTATGTTGGTGGTTGGGGCGACCTATCCGGCTGAACTGAAACAGGTACGTGCAATGGTGGGGGAAATGACCCTGCTTGTGCCGGGGATTGGCACACAGGGCGGGGATGTTGAGTTGGTGTTGAAGGTCGGCCTCAATGAAAATAAACAGGGCCTCATCCTCAATGCCTCACGGTCAATTATCTTTGCCGCAAATCCATCAATAGAGGCCCAAAATCTACGAGATGAGATTAACCAGTATCGCTAGACTTCGCCTAGATAGGCTTTGCGAACCGTCTCGTTTTGTTGGAGTGATTTGGCATCATCGGCAAGGGTAATCATGCCCGTTTGCATGACATACCCCCGATTTGCCACGTCGAGAGCCATCAGCGCATTTTGCTCGACCAGCAAAATCGTCGTGCCTTGCTCGTTCAAATAGGTGATAATCCGAAAAATATCCCGCACCAATAGTGGAGCCAGCCCCATTGAAGGCTCATCGAGCAGCAAGATGCGCGGGCTACCCATCATGGCGCGACCCATCGCTAACATTTGCTGCTCTCCACCGGAAAGCGTACCGCCCAGTTGTCTTTCGCGTTCTTTTAGGCGGGGGAAGGTGGCAAAGACAAAATCCAAATCGCGGGCGATGCCTTCTTGATCACTGCGGGTGAAAGCCCCCATATCCAAATTTTCACGCACGGAGAGTCGCTTAAAAATCTTGCGGCCTTCGGGTGATTGACCAACCCCACGCGCTACAATTTCATGTGGACGCAAACGGGTAATGTCTTCGCCATTGAGTACCACCTTGCCAGAAGCGGCAGGTACGATACTACAAATCGTGTTAAGGGTAGTGGTTTTGCCTGCGCCATTGCCGCCAATCAGGGTCACAATTTCGCCTTCTTCAACTGTCAGCGAAATGCCCTTAAGGGCGTGGATTTTGCCATAATAGGTATGCAGGTCTCTAACTTCTAAAAGTGCCATAATGGATTAAATCTCTTTTCCGGGCAATACCCGTAATTCTTGGTCTAACTCTTCCGGTGGCTTGCCCAGATAGGCTTCGATAACCTGTGGGTCACGCTGCACTTCGGCGGGTGTACCTTCGGAAATCTTACGCCCGTAATCCAGCACCGAGACTTGATCTGAAATATCCATGACCAGCCCCATATCATGCTCGATGAGGAAAATAGTCAACCCGCGTTCATCGCGTAGGCGACGGATGAAGCGCATCATGTCTTCAGTTTCTTGTGGATTCATCCCGGCGGCGGGTTCGTCGAGGAGCAGCAGAATTGGGTCGCTGGCAAGGGCGCGGGCAATTTCTAGCCGACGTTGGGCTCCATAGGACAAATTGGTCGCAGCAAAGTCACCCATGCCCGCCAGATCAATAAATTCGAGCAAGTCTAAGGCTTTGACCAACGCCATTTCTTCTTCTTGACGGTTTTGGGCATGGCGTAAAGCGCCACCCACTGGGCCAGCACCAAGCCGGGTGTGCATTCCCGCTAGGATATTTTCAAGCGTGGTCATACCGCGAAAAAGGTGGATATTTTGATAGGTACGGGCAATGCCTAAGGCGATAATTTCATCGGTTCGCAGACCTGCGATATTTTGACCCATGAAATAAATCCCGCCCATGTCTGGTGTGTAAAAGCCTGTCACATTATTAAAAAAGGTGGTTTTACCAGCACCGTTCGGGCCAATCAAACTGGCAATCATGCCTTTTTGGATTTGCAGACTGACATTATTGACCGCAGTCAGGCCACCAAATCGTTTGGTGACTTCGCGGACATCCAAAATCAATTGGTCACTATAGATTTTCTTAGTCACCTGCCGCCTCCTCCCGTTGGATTTCTTCGCGCTGGGGTTTGACATTGCCGCGTAACTTACGGGCACGTTCTTCAAGCGAGGCTAGTGGTGCAGGCATCAAACCAGCCGGGCGCACTAACATCATGACCACCAACAACGCCCCAAAGGTTAAGTAGCGATAGTCTTGGAGTGCTCGTAGCATTTGGGGTAGACCCACCAAGACAATGGTGCCAACAATCACACCGGGAATACTACCAACTCCACCGATAATCACTAAGGCCAACACATTGATTGAAACATTTAATGAAAAGTCAGCAGGGAAAATATTGTTTTGACGGGCCGCAAACAACAAACCCGCCATACCCGCGAAACTTGCACCAATGGCAAAGGCTAGGAGTTTGGAATTGACCAAGTTAATGCCCTGTGCTTGGGCAATGTCTTCATCACTACGGATGGCTGTCCATGTCCGACCCAAACGCGAAGAGCGCAATCGGGTTGAAAAAACTGCAATCAAGCCCGCCCCAACCAATGCCAGATAGAGCAGAATCATGTTTTGTTCGGCGGTTGTGGGATTACCCGCTACGGGTTTGTGAATATTGCTCGCGCCAAATGGCCCGCCTGTAATACTTTCCAAGTTTTCGAGGCTGATACTGATGATTTCCCCAAAGCCGAGGGTCACGATAGCAAGATAGTCACTCCGCAGTCGCAGTACAGGGAAACCCAGTAGAAACCCGGTGAAAGCTGATGCAAAGACCGCCAAGATCAAACCAATGAAAAATGGTGAGGCCCGTTCGACATCGTTAAAGACGCCAGCTTCTTTGAGAAGGTAGGTTGAACCAAAAGCCACGAGGACGGCGATAACCACTAGCAGTAGCGAGATTAACAGTGGGGGCTGGTCTTGCCAGAGACGTGCCATATGAAGGGCTTGCGGGGTAGATTCTTTGGCCCGTGTCGACTGTTTGGCCCGTAACCAAACGTTGGCTAGTACAAAAATGACCAACGGTACAATCACAATCGCTGTTGCAAGAGTAAAAGCAAGGTTATTGGCGTTATCCACTGATAGGCGCTGACGGTTGGATTCAACCATCGCGTAGACATAAGCACCCATCGCAAAAAAGGCCACATAGCCGAGGTCAAGCAGGCCCGCATAACCTACCACGATATTGAGACCCAAGCCCAGCATGGCGTAAATGGCGACTTGGAGCATAACCCCAGTTTGATATTGATCCATAAACAGCGGAGTTGCCATAACCATCGCTAGGCCCGTGCTGATGACAAAGGTGGATTCAAAATGTTCGGGAGTTAGACTGCCCCGTAGGGCGTTGAGGGTTAGTAGGCCAGCTAAGAGGAACGCCGCTGCCAAGCTAGCACTCCTCTCACCTTCGAAAATTCCAAGATGGATCGTGGGTTCAATAAAATAAACCCCATTGGCTTGGATCCGCCACATCGCCAACAAGAAAACCAGCCATATCGGAATAAGGATGATGAGCAATTGCAAGAGATAGGGTAGGCGATAGGTTTTGTAGCGCGTATTTCGCAGTGCCAACATCAACGCGATAATCACCAAAAAGCCCGTCATGAGTTGGAAATTTTGGACAGCGCGTGGGCCAAATCCAAAATTGGTCACATCCAAAATTGGGCCATTCTTAATATTTTCGCCGCGAATATCGCGCCAAAACGAGGTGTCATAACTCATACTGACGCTGGCGAACAAAAACAGGAATAACAAAATGGGCAATATCAAACGCACCCAACGTAAAACTTCAGGGATAGTTGATTGAAGCCCTCGGCCTGAACCGCTACGGCTGAGATATTGATTGAGATTTGTCCACCTCTGCGCCCAATGCACCAGTGAAAGGGCATGGTAGATGAGCATTGCAAGAACGCTAAAAATGCCTAGGACTAGTGCCGTGCCATATAAGCCGCCGATGCTCAAAATCTTAATATCGAACACATGGATTTTGTCATCGTTAATCTTTAGGCTCATGGGATTGGTACGGACGGGGGCATCGGGTGGAAATTCTTGGGTAAGGGGGTCAACCTTCGGATTAGCGAATAATTCTTCCTCCGGTACACCGGATAGTTCAGCGGTAGTACGTGGCTTGATCTCATAAAAGTAATTATTGACATCCGTACCATTGGCTTGCCAACGATTGATCAGGCTCATGAACAATAGGAATGGGATGGCAGTGCCGATACCGAGCGCTACCCCATTTGCCAATAACTGCTTCCAATTGGCCCGACCCTCAAAACGTCGAACCGTCACGACTGAAAAGGTGATGGTGGTCAACACAAACAGCGGAACAGCCAGCGGGGCCAAATCTTCACGCCCCGGCATTCCAGCAGGTAGGCCAATCAAAATTAGGAAGATGAGGACGCCCCCATTGATTAAACCCCGTGTGAAACCTTCTTGGATATAAGGATATTGATTGAATAGTCTTCGCAGCATGGTTACACCTTCTTTTCCGCAACAACCTCGCCCAGCAGACCTGTTGGACGGAAGATGATGACCAAAACGAGCAGACCAAAGGCAATCACATTTTGCCAAGAAGTGTTAAAGCCGAGTGCGGTTGGGCCAAGTGCCTCTACCAGCCCTAAGAAAAAGCCACCCACCACCGCGCCGGGAATATTACCGATACCCCCTAGAACAGCCGAGGTAAAGGCTTTAAGACCATAGCTAAACCCAAAGAGAGGTTTGACCTGTTCACCTCGAAAACCGAGCATAACCCCGGTGGCCCCAGCCAGTGCTGCGCCAAGAACGAAGGTGATTACAATCACGCGGTCAACGTTTGCGCCCATCAATGCCGCCGTGTTTTTATCTTCCGCGACCGCCCGCATTGCCCGTCCAAATTTGGTGCGCCGGACAATAAATATCAGTAAGCCCATCAAGCCAAGTGCCAGCAGGGTCATAACCAAGCCGACTTTACTAATCGGGACGATGCCAAAGCGCCCTAAATCAAGATCAAAAGTTACAGGATTGCTGAGGAGTCGGGGAGCGCGATAGACACGGGGAATTGGCCCAAACACCCGTAAGGCGACCTGCTGTAAGAAAATGGAAGCACCAATGGCACTGATAAGCGGGGTCAGGCGCGGAGCATGGCGTAAGGGGCGATAAGCAATCCGCTCCAAAACAATCACTGCCAGCACCGAGGTGAGCATTCCGATAAATAGCACAAATAACAGTCCGACGATGGTAATGACGAGTTCATAAATATGGGGTGCGGTCAGCCCTAGACCCAATAATGCGCCGTATCCAACCGCTGCTCCCAATAGAACACGGATAGGCAAACTAAGCATGGTGACACGCCAACGGGGAGCCGCTACGACATCTTCGGCAGGCGTGCGCTTACGAAAACGACCCGCAATATCTTCAAGTGGGAGGAATAGCAGCACGACGCCGAGGGGAACCAAGATGGTTGCAATCGAGGCTGCACCCGCTTCAAATGAGCGGTCACCCCCTTTAATCATATACATCAAGCCAAGCCAACCACCATATGCACCGAGCATCATGATTTCGCCATGCGCGAAGTTAATCATGAACAGGATGCCATAAACGAGGGTATAGCCTAATG
Organism: Chloroflexota bacterium; assembly: GCA_016234595.1. Taxonomy (GTDB): domain Bacteria; phylum Chloroflexota; class Anaerolineae; order Aggregatilineales; family J027; genus CFX10. The sequence goes on from JACRBG010000034.1 coordinate 77,314, forward strand.
CGATAAGTGCATAAATGCCGCCGCGAATAATGCCTGTTTGAAGCAGGCCTAGCCAAATATTAATCGGCAGAGGTTCGCTGCGTACCACATGCGAAACACGACTGGCGACAATGATAAATAGGATAGCGCCAGCATAATTGGTAATAAGCTTGCTGATTGGTTCATTGCCCTCGGATTGTCTCCGAAAGTAGAGCGCAACCGCAAAAATAACTATCCCAACAATTGCATAAACGGTGAGCGCAACGCCTAGTATTCTCTCAACGTCGACGATCCAGTGGCTCGGAGGATCACCAAAAACAGTGGAGGTTTGGGCAATAACCCAGAGAATGCGTAGGATAGAAAGGATGGCGGCAAAACGAAAATAGCGCCCGGCATAGGCATCTACGTCGGCAGCCCCCATTTGCCGAAATTGCATCAATGGCGACGAGAGGTGCTGCCCCTGACTCGGTTGTGCCATAAACTATATTCTCCAAAAAAACGCAAAATAAGTTGGTTAATCCAAATATTAGACCCAAACAGGGGCGAGTTTGCAAACCCGCCCCTGTGGATTTAGTTCAAAATATACAGTTTTTAGCTGGTTATTCGGCAGGCGACAAAAGCACAGCATCAATGATGTGAACCACACCATTGCCAGCGACGATATCGGTTGTCACGAGTTTGACAGTGCCGTTCAATACAACGGAATCGCCATCAACCGTAACGGTGATGGTTTGACCCGTCAGAGTGGTCAGTTCGGTTGAACCAGCCACGTCAGCGGCCAGCAAGTTGCCGGGTACGACATGATAGGAGAGCAAATTAGCCAGAATGGTGGGGTCGGCCAGCGCCTGATTCACCAAGTCGGCATTCGCAGCCATGAAGGTGTTGAAAGCGTCATCGGTGGGGGCGAAGATAGTGAAGGGGCCTGCGCCAGTTAGGGCGGCGCTTACATCCGCACCAGCCATTGGGAAGACGCTTGCCAAGGTGGTCAAGTTGGGTTGCGCGGCAATCGCATCAACGACCGTCGCATAGTCCCCACCCATTGAGGTTTCTTCGCCACCAGCGGCTTCAGCACCATATTGCAGGTCGGCAGGTACTTCGACAGCCGTCCAAGCGCCATCTTCAACCAAATTCATGCTGATGAGACCAGCACCGCATTCCCCAGTGGCGGGATCGCAGGTGAGTGTACCGGTCAGGCCTGCATAGTCTTTGGTGTTGCGAATGGCGGTGATAAGCTCTTCACGATTAATAACGAGGTTGCCATCAGCATCAACGGTAGCAACTGCATCAATCGCGTTCATGATGATGCTTGCGGCATCATAGGCGTGAGCATGATAGGGGCCAAGTTCATCAGGTGAAACACCAAATTCGGCTTCGTAACGGGTTGTAAAGGCGTCCAAAGCTTCGGCATTCGCAAAGCTGGAGGTGTCTACGAATGAGGCATAGCTACCATTGGCGGCTTCGCCAGCGGCGTCAATGTAACCTTGTGTGAAAGTGCCATCATCAGACATGAAGGCGGTGTCGGCCAAACCGACTTCCTTCATTTGCGAAACTAGCAGGGCAGCCTGTGATTCATAACCACCAAAGAACACTGCACCGGGGGCTTCAGCAGCCAGCGGGGTCAGCACTGCGCGATAGTCTTGTTCGTCAGGATTGATGACGAGCAGTTCGCCACCATTGGCAACTGTACCACCGAGTTCGGTGAATGCAGCGGCGACTGTTTCCGCGAGACCCTTGCCATAGTCACTGTTGTCGTGAACGACAGCTAGAGTCGTAATACCCAGAACGGTGTAGATGTAACGAGCGTCAACCGTGCCTTGAGCAGCGTCGGAGAAAGCAACACGATTGAAAGTGTCATAGCCTTTTTCAGGCAGGAAGGCAGCAGTGGAGGAAGGCGATACGCTTGGAATACGGGCCTGTACATAGACATCAATGGCCGCGCTAGTCGCACCGGAGCAAACGTGACCAACAACAGCGGCGATTTGCGGGTCAGAAGCGAATAGGTTCGCCACGTTCGTCGCATCTTCACCAGAGCAACGGTCATCTTGCACGTCTAGTTCAACTTGGAAGCCTTGAATACCGCCAGCTTCGTTACGTTCCAGCACCGCGATACGTCCGCCATTGGCAATGTCTTGGCCGGGTTGCGGAATAACATTCGAGAGGTCGGTCGCCAAACCGATTTTGATGGGTTCGCCCGCCGGAACAACTACCTGAGTAGCGTCAGATTGGAACTGGGCAGATTTGCCTGTATTGCTGAAATTGGCGTATGCAGGGGTGACCATGACCAGTAAAGCCAGCATTACAGCTACAAAACGGAAACGCTTAGAAGAAACCATAGTTTTAAATTACCTCCACGTACAGAACGCTTAAGGTTTATCTTAATAGGATACGGCGCTTTGGCGAAGAACGTAAAAAATGCCAGAGCATGGCGATATTATCCAGATGGCCGAAATTTTGTCAAACATTCTTGCCGAATTCTTATATGCTAGAGCGGTTTTGGGAAAAAGGGAGATTTTGTTTGCCAAAATGCCACTATCGGCTTTAAACTTAAGGGCGCTGATAAAAATCCGTGTCTTATTTGTCTATTTATTTGGAGAACCGCCCCATGTCCACCGTTTGGCCCTTACCTAAAGTGACCTATACCCCCCTCAATATGACCACTGAAACCCGCCCAGTGGCTTTATTAACTTCTGAAACGGCTTGGACAAATTTTGGTAATGTACTAAATCTGCCCCTCGTGGTTCAAGCTGAACCTGCAAGCGAGGATCGTGACTTGTTGGATTATCTGGCAGATCATTTGCCCAGCCAAACCGAAGTCATTTATGTTTTAGGAAATGGGATTCCTCTAACCGCGGGCAAGATAGTGGCAAACAAGAACAAATTGCCCTTGGTGATTATTCCTACTGCGATTAGCAGCGATGAAATCTTTGAGCCGCATGTGACACTGCCTGCCGAAGGGTTGATGCATCGGCTTGAGGTTGGGCCAGCGACCGAGGTCATTATTGACTGGAGTGTTATTGAGGCCGCCGCCCCTTATGAACGTGCTTCGGGTATTGTTGACCTGTTAGCAATTGTGACGGCATTGTTGGATTGGCGCTATGCTGCCAAAACCAACCGCAATACACCCGAACAGCAATTTTCTCAATGGGGTGCCGGGGTTGCCGCTGGATTGGCGACTCAGGCCATTAAGAGCGCTAAAGATATTGGCGAAGGCAAAATTGAGGCCCTGCGGACATTGGTGGATTTGCTGATGATGTCGGTTCAGCTTGCCAACCAACTGGGCCATGATCGGCACGAAGAAGGTACAGAGCATTACCTTGCGTTTTCGATGGGAAATCAAGGGGCGAAATTTAACCATGCTGAGGCGGTCGGGCCGGGGATTTTGTTCACATCGGCGTTACACGGACAAGACCCCTCGGCGTTACGAGAGGCCTTGCAAACCAGCGGGGTACGTCTTGACCAGTTACGGGCTGGTGATGTGCGTTTGGCAATTAACGATTTACCAAATTTCTGCACAACCAACAATCTGCCCTATGGCATCGGGCATGAAATTGACCCATTCTCCGATCAAGTCACGAAAGCACTAGAAAAAGCGGGATTGGTCGAGCCTGTTGCAACAACATGGCAAGCCGCCCCCACCATTATCGAACCATCTATCCCGACTGCCGATACTAACCCGCTGACGCCACCAGCAATGGGCTAATTTAACGCCGCCCCCGCCCGATATTAAGGGCATCCACCAACATGCCGTAAGCAGTGGTGGTGGGGCTGCTATTGCCTTCAATAAGTGTAATCATAGGTAGGACATCGGTTTCAAAAGTCACTGCTGAGGCTGTTTGTGTGATATTTGCCAGCGGGTCGGTTAAGGGCAATGGGATGGGTCGCACAGAGGCTTTGACCTGATTGCCTTCTCGTACCGCTTCGCAGACCAACTTAATCCGCTTGCCTGATTTCACTGCAATTTGAGCATCCTGTACAGTCACATTACGAATGCCCATGCGATCTACATCAACGGGCCGTATATCAGCCCCCATCACTACATTCGCCAATATCGTGATCTTGACCGCTGCATCCCACCCATCAATATCATTACTAGGGTCGGTTTCGGCAAGGCCCACCCGCTGCATTTCGGCAACGGCTTCTTCAAAGGATGTGCCCTCTTCCAAACGGGTTAGCACTGAATTGGTGGTGCTGTTCAAAATGCCCCGCACTCGTTTGGTCGCTAGCCCCAACATGCCTTCGCGTGCAATCGAATGGAGAGGCATCCCATCCATAACGGTGCTTTCGAAAAAGAAACCCAGTCTGTTGGATTCAGCCAATGCTTTCAATTCCCGATAGGCATACGCCACTGGGCCTTTGTTGGCAGTGACGACGTGTTTGCCCGCATTCAAGGCCGCCCGTACATAGTCGAGGGCGGGTTGTCCGGTGCGTGGATCAAGCCATGTCGCTTCCAAAATAATGTCAGCAGGGACTTGCTGGATAAAGGCAAAGGTGTCTGCGACTGGTTCGCCCACATGCAACGAATTTAGCGACTGGCCCGACTTCACCAATTGCAACGCCGCCGTTAAATCAATACCTGCCGGATTGATAGCAAGCCCCTTACTATTGGTGGCAATGCCCACCACCTTGATTTCGGTATCCAGCGTTTGTTTTAGATATTCTTGTTTGAGGAGTAGCAACTCTGCAAAGGCTTTTAGTACATTTCCAAAGCCGAGAAGGGCGATTTTATGTTCCACGAATCAGTATCCTATTGGGCGCTACGGATTTGAATGAAATTCAGCTTCGATAGTTCTCGTACCTGCTGGTCGGCGTGATAGCTGCTTCGTACCAATGGGCCAGATTCGACCCACTTGAAGCCTAGTTCGAGGCCGATACGCTTAAGTTCATCAAACTCGGCAGGTTCATAATAGCGCTCAATCGGCAAGTGCAGGCGACTGGGTTGCAAATACTGACCCAGTGTCAAAATATCTACCTTCAACTCGGCTAGATCACGTATCACCTCGACCACTTCATCAAAAGTTTCGCCTAACCCCAACATAATGCCCGTTTTCGTCAAAACGAGGGAATCCATCGCCTTGGCGTTGCGTAGCGTGGTCAAAGCCCATTCATATTTATCTTGGGGCTGCACTTTCTTGAAGAGGCGCGGCACGGTTTCGACGTTGTGGTTCAAAATTTCGGGTTGGGCTTCCATCACGATGCTCAAGGCTTCTTGATTGCCTTTGAAGTCGGGAATGAGGACTTCGATGCTGCAACCGGGCTGTAATTGACGGATACGGCGAATTACCATCGCAAAAATCGGCGCGCCACCATCAGCCCGTTCATCCCGGTTGACGCTGGTGATGACCACATGCCGTAAGTTCATTTGTTTGACGGCTTGGGCCACGCGCATTGGCTCCATCCAGTCCATGTCTTGGGGCATCCCGGTTTTAATATCGCAAAAACCGCAGGAACGGGTGCATGTATCACCAAGCATCAAAAAGGTCGCTGTGCCGCTACCCCAACATTCACCCAAATTGGGGCACATGGCCTCTTCACAGACGGTATGTAGGGTTTTGCTCCGCATCTGTTGCTTAACAAATTCATAGGTTTCGCCACCGGGGGCACGCACCTTGATCCATGCGGGACGTCGCTCGGCAACAACCCCATCAGGGTTATGACGTTTGCTGCCCCGCACGCCATGACGCGGGTTTTCTGATGAATCACTCAGAACGGGTATATCTTGTGGATTAATCACGTCCGCCACCTTGCACTTCCTTAGTTAGCACTGCGATTGACAATCAATATTATACCCTGTTAAAAAACAGCGTCGGCGTAAACTTGGCGTGACCCTGTATCTACAAAGCCCAGCCCCTCAGCCAATTCGCGGGAAGGGTCATTACGGGTTTCAACTAAGTACAAAGGCAGGCGGCCCTCGCGTAATATTTGTTCAATCAGCGCCGCTACCACGCTTTTACCATAACCCCGTTCACGAGCCGCCGGATCTGTATTGACATAGATTTCGGCAAAACCGGGGCTTTGCCAATTAACCCCCGCCACCGAGACGACTTGCCCATTCCCGGCCACAATCTCCGAGCGGGGAGTGCCATTGGCGGCCTTTTTGCGCTGGACAAGGACATTCATGATTGGATTAAAACGGGTCACATCCAAACGGTAGATGCTAAAAATTTTCTGGTTGTCGAGTTTTAGACTGTCTCCCACAATCGGGAGCTGATTGATATTGACGAAAAAAATGTAGGGACGTCCCGGCATCAGGGCCTGTTGTAATAACTCGTGGGCCACCTCAGGCGTTTTACAGCGCATGGTGACAAGAGGGCGAAATAAATCTTGCCCTGTTTGAAATCGCCCTACAAAGCCTTGGGCTGCCCCTGAGCTATTGACCGAGGTAAAAAGCGCCGAACGGGCTGGATCGTGAAACAGCGCATAATAGGCCGTTGGCGCATCGGTAGGGTTGGCGTCGTCCACTAATTGACGGACGTGCTGGCGTTGAATGCTTAGGGACATTGTGTCTATGCAACTATGGATTCAAGCGGTGCAGCAAACGCGCATAGGGAATCGTTTCGCGGATGTGTGGCAGACCACAAATCCATGCGACGGTACGTTCTACCCCCAAGCCAAATCCCGCGTGTGGTACACTCCCATAACGGCGCAAATCCAGATACCAGCGATAATTTTCAGGGTTAATGCCAATTTCTTTGACTCGTTCGGTCAGCAGGGCATTGTCATAAATGCGTTCACTGCCACCCGTGATTTCACCATAACCTTCGGGAGCTAATAGGTCAACACTGCGGCAGACTTCACGGCGACCCGCGACGGGTTGCATATAAAAAGCTTTGACAGCAGTCGGGTAGTGATAGACAAACACCGGACGGTCAAAACGTTCAGCGATGGCGGTCTCATGTGGACTACCAAAATCCGTGCCCCAATCCATGTGTAGCAGTTGTTTTTGTTCAGGGTCGTTGGTCTCCGCTTCCAATTGTTTTAGCATTTCGACAGCATCGTCATAGGCGATACGCGGGAAGGGTGCTTTGACATTCTGCAATTTGGTCGTGTCGCGCTCAATCAGGGCCAGTTCCAATTTGCGGGCTTCGAGGACGGTCTGCACAATATAGCTGACAAATTCCTCTTCCATCGCCATCAAATCTTCTAGCGAGAAATAGGCCATTTCCGGCTCGACCATCCAAAATTCAATCAAATGGCGGCGGGTCTTGGATTTTTCGGCGCGGAAAGTCGGCCCAAACGCATAGACCTTGCCAAACGACATCATATTGGCTTCGTTATAGAGTTGGCCGGTTTGGGCGAGATAGGCTGGGACACCAAAATAGTCCAATTCAAATAAATCGGTGGAGTTTTCGCCCGCATTGCTAGACAAAATGGGTGTATCTACCAATGTGTACCCATGATTGTCCAGCCAATCTCGAATGGCTTTGATGATAGTGGCACGGATACGCAAAATAGCCCATTGGCGGGAGGAACGTACCCACAAGTGGCGGTTGTCCATTAAGAATTCGACACCATGTTCTTTGGGGGTAATGGGATATTCTTCGGCCATCTGGACGATTTCGATATTTTTGATGCCGATTTCGTATCCGCCGGGGAAACCGGGGGCACGCTCATCTTTGCGGACGACCCCTGTCACAATGAGCGATGACTCTTGGGGAATCCGCTTGGCGATGTCGAACACTTCTTCCGACAAATCTTGCTGGAAAGCTACACATTGAACTAGCCCACTGCCATCGCGTACTTTAAGAAACAGCAGTTTGCCTTTGCCCGTTTTGTTATACAGCCAGCCCTTAAGGGTCACTTCCTGCCCTTCATAACCGGCGATGTTTTCAATTAGAACAGTCACGTCAAAAAATCCTTTGTAGACTGGGTAAATGATGGGTATTCTAGCTTTCCGCTGTAAGAGGGTCAAGTTACCAACTGGCTGCTGCGTAAATCTCGTGTAGAAATCGGCTTGGATAGGTCGCTAGCAACCGGGTATTTTCAAGGCCCATCTGCTTTGCCATTTTTACCCATGTGGGATAAGCGAAGGGATGGGGCACCCATGTATTGCCGGAATCCGTGTTGTATTCAACGACAAGAATACGCCCATCTGGTTTCATATATGCCTTGATTTGTTGTAACACCGCGCCTTTGTGGCGGTCATTTACAAAATGTAATGAATTTGCCATGACTATTCCATCAAGTAGAGGCAACTCAAGCGTCTCGGTGAAATCAGCTTTTAGATAATACAGCGTATTTTCGGGAAAAAGCCGTTGCATCGTTTTAGCTTGTTCTTGGAGCGCCCCTCGGTCTTTATCCACCGAATAGATTTCCCCTGTTGGGCCAATCAATTCGGCCAGTGCAAGGGTAAATGCGCCTGTGCCCGAACCTAAATCGGCCCAGATGCCGCCTAGTGTTGGAACACCGTTTCTCAACAAATCCAGATGGTTTTGATGATTCATTCCGTATTATTCCGCTTGGAAACCATTTGTTCGGTGGGTCTTGTCGCAGAAAGGTTTATTTTGGGAACCTCCACAACGACATAACCATGTTTCAGTTCCTTGAAAAACAACCTCACCATCGGCGTTCAAAATACGAAAGTTCCCCGCAATACCAATTGGGCCATTTTGATTGAGGGTGATGACCAGACGGGTTTCGCCATCTGTTACATCTTCAATCTTGTTTGTTGCAGGTAGGCCGGGGTCAGTAAACCCAGCGGCAATGTGACTGTTGTCGCAAAAGGGTTTAAATTGTGAGGCCCCACAACGGCAAAGCGCTACTCGCGTATCATTCAAAATGAGGCTACCCGTGCTGCTGACAATCTCAACATTGCCCCGCACATGCAGGGGGCCGTTGGGGTCCATGCGAATCGTATTTTCTTGGGGGATGGCTTCGGGTGGGCCGTCGTCGGTACGTTGATAATGCAGCGCTCCGGTTGGGCACTGTTCAATGACTGCAGCTAGTTCATCGGCTGTGGCGTGTTCAGGTTGAATCCAAGGGTGGACGTTCCGCATAAATACCGTTGGGAGACCATGTACGCACTTTTCAGCATGGATGCAACGTTTTAACTCATATTGTACGGTAATGCCTTCTCCCTGATAATCGCGTATTTTAGCCACTTGATTTCCTCACCATAAATTACTATCGTTTATTGCAGAGTTGACGCACGGGTGCAAGTATATCTTACAGGTAGCTGGGATGGACGAACAAACCAAATCGCAATTGCAACAGGCTTATACACTTATTAAGGCAGGGAATCAGGCCGAAGCACTAAAGCTGATAGAACCCATTCTTAAAAGCGAACCCGACAATGAAATTGCATGGTGGTTGGCAGCAAATACTGTTACCAACCCCCGCCATGTCGAATATGCTTTGAACCAAGTACTGCGGATTAACCCTAATCACAATGGGGCTAAGACCAAATTGGCCGAACTCATTTTTGAGGTTGCGCCTGTTCCACCGCCTTTTGTTTCACCAATTGCTGCCCCTATCAAGGCAACAGGTTTGACAATGCCGCCGCCACCAGTGGCCGAGCAAAAGAATTCGGCGGGATGGCTAACTGGAGTATTGGTTATGCTCGTGGTTAGCATGTTGATTGCTGTCATCGTTGCGGTAGTGATGGTGATGGGTAAAAAAGCGGATACTGCCGAGTCGCCCACAAAATCAGTTTTTGCCTCTAACCCTACCTCCAACACTATTACCAATGTGGAACCAACCCAGCCTAGTGTAGAAGGTCGTGAAGAACTTCCCCCGACATGGACACCAAATCCAACTGTGCCTACCGCAACCTTGCCACCCTTTTACACCAGCACACCGCGCCCGACAGCCACAGATATATCCACGCCGCGCCCAATTGTAACTATTGACCCCGTGAATTTTGGTGATACCTATTGGGATGGCAATGGGGACGGTACGACGATGGAATATTATTATTCTAACGGGCGCTATTGGCGTTTTTATGAATTTCCTGTGACAGTGTATTTTGAGAGTGAAGGCCAAGACCCCATTTGGGATTATGCTGTCAAGAATGCGATTGCAGAACTAAATCAGGTAGTCGAAGTCGAGCGCACTGACGATGAACGGCAGGCTGATATTGTCCTCAAAATTGTAGATGCAGTCCAACTGGCTAAAGAATGTGAGGTCAGTGATATTTTTGTAGTGGCCGGGTGTGCGACCTTCCAGACATGGGGAGGCAGCGCACGGCCTAATTTTAGAGGATTTGCCTTCGTCTCTACCTCGGCCTACTATCCTATTTCGGCGACGCTACACGAGCTTATCCATGCGCTGGGGATAGTCGTGCATAGCCCCGATTCCAGTGACATCATGTATTATCAAGAGACCCCTAACACCACAATGTCTATTCGAGATATTAATACCTTACGACGCCTCTATAGTTCGCCATCGTTCGGGGATTAAAAGCAACAAGAGGGGCAAATAAAAATACCCCTCGCTCAAACTTGTTATTCATTCCAATACAGCATAAGGGCGTCGGAAACTCGGCGTTCTCCATCATAACCAAAGTCGTTGACAAACCCCCGGTCAACCCACAGACTGGATGACCCTCCACCGTCAAATTCCATAGCAGATTGTGCCCCATAACGAATGAGCAAATTTGCTAAGTCCTCTTGGGTAATCCCTGCGCCAAGCTCATAGCCTTCGACCATGATCAGAATGAGGGTTTTGTTATCGCGATTATACCCGACTGCTGAGCGTGGAATGTGTACGTCGAAATAGTGAGCGGTACGGAAACGATCGTCAAATTCTTCACAAACGCGCAGTGCTTCCGAAACATTGGGATCACAATCTTGGCGGAAGCGTCCATTTTTCACAATAATCGGCCCACCACTGATAGCGTTTTCATAATTGCGCCAATCGGGGTGGGTTTCCAAATTGACTTGGAGAGTGTCCCCAATTTGCACATTTTCTCTCAGCCATTTACCCGCATCCGTATATGTCCCTGCGCGTAGAACATAGTGGCCTTCTGGAATTTCCGTATAGCGGTCAGTCACAATATCCAAGACCTCAAATTCGGGACTGAGCAGCACCCGGATTCCATCATAACCCCATTTCACGGGTAGCCAACGCATATAGTGGGTATAGATGCACAACCATGCAGGATCGCAGGGAAGATTGGCAAGCTGCAACGGGATGATGCTACCAGTTTCGGCTATCACCGTTGCGGGCCATGTCCACGATTCAGTGAAATAGCCAATGAAAACATTATGTTTGGCGGTAATCGCAAAAGTGGCGCGATGCTTAGGGGCGATGACCAATTCCCCATCAATAACCGTCAATCCCTGTGGCATATAATTTCCACCATAAAAATCACCGTTGATGGCGACAAATGCCCCCGCATCTTTGACCATATCCGAAACGAGGGTTGCCGTTGAATCGGCTACAGCACCAAGATGGACTCCTACATCCACATGCGGATTATTGAGGTCGGCAATCAATACGTGGGCCTGAAGGGTAGTCTTTTTATCTATGACATGTTCATAGCGCACATATAACATGCCATCATTTAGTTGGAAAATTTGATCCTCATGGGTGAAATCAATACCTTGTGCGAACTCCGGCAATTCAACCTCTGCTGGCGGGGCGGGAGCAGTCTCAATCTCGATGTTGTTGCCTGTGTCAGGAAGACCGGCGCATTTGCCGAATAAATTCACATTTTCCCACCACACCCAACCAATAAAATTAATGGGGTCGCCAGCCTCAACTTGAAGCCATTCGCCGTCGTCATCTTGGCCTAAAACACGCATTCTGAAACCCGACACCGCCACTTTTTCGATGCCATAATTGGTGCTGGGCCCAATCCGCAAATTGGCGGCATTGTTCCATTTCACTTCTGCAAAACAGCTTCGGCTAGCGGTACGATTGGCGGCATATACATTGGGTTTGGCTTGCCATAAACCGCTCAAGACTAGTCCAACAAAAACAAACAAGGCGATAAGGCGTCCATATACAGCACGATTTGAAAACAAAGGGAACTCCTCTAAATCTTCCTATTAATGGTGCAGTATTCTAAAAGCTGGGGAAATTGTAGCAGGTTTTTATTGGGGGGTTCAACCGGGACTATACAACAAAAAAACCGCCACAAAAAATGGCGGCTAATTTTTAAGTAGCGGGGGCAGGACTCGAACCTGCGGCCTCCGGGTTATGAGCCCGACGAGCTACCACTGCTCTACCCCGCATCGTTGGTGATAGGAGAATATCAGTTAAAATAGGGGGCGTCAAGGTTGAATTAACCGAACTATTCAAATTCCTTTATTTTTCACATACTCATAATTGTGGTCGAACATGACATCCCCAACCCCTTCCGCTCTTGCTGGCTTACGCATCCTCGATTTTACCCGTGTATTGGCTGGGCCATCGTGCACGATGTTGCTGGCTGATTTTGGCGCGGAGGTTATCAAAATTGAACACCCCCAGCGCGGCGATGACACTCGTGAATGGGGGCCGCCATGGTTTGGGGCGGGCGAGGAACACCTAAGTGCCTATTATCTGAGCGTGAACCGTAATAAGCGCAGCGTCACCCTGAATCTAAAAACGCCTGAGGGCATCGCGTTGGCAAAACAATTGGCGCTGAAATGCGACGTGCTGATTGAGAATTTTAAGGTTGGGCAAATGGCAAGTTACGGCCTCGGTTATGAGCAGTTGCAACTGGAGCACCCCAGCCTGATTTATTGCAGCATCACGGGTTATGGGCAAACAGGCCCCTATGCCGCACGCCCCGGCTATGATTATGTCATCCAAGCCCAAAGTGGTTTAATGGCGATTACCGGGCCAGCCGATGGGCCACCCTATAAAGTCGGGGTAGCCATTGCCGATGTGATTGCGGGTCTCTATGCTGCCAATGCGATTCAAGCGGCGCTGCATCATCGACATCATACTGGGCAAGGCCAGCATATTGATATTGCCCTATTGGATACCCAGTTTGCCGCGCTGGTTAATGTCGCCAGCAATTTTTTGGTGTCAGGGCAAAACCCACCACGTTATGGCAATGGGCATCCCAACATTGTGCCGTATCAGGCCTTTGAAGCAGCCGATAAACCCTTTATTGTGGCGGTGGGTAATGACGCCCAATTTGCCGCGCTATGCAAAATTATCGGACAGCCTGAATTGGCGAAGGATGGACGTTTTGCGACCAATCCAGCCCGGGTCAAAAATCGCGAGGTTTTGGTTGGGTTTTTGCAGATCATTTTTGGTCAGCGGCCCGCCGAGGATTGGACACAGGCCTTGTTGGATGCTGGAATTCCATCTGGCCCAATCAATCAGGTGGCGGATGCATTGGCCGACCCCCATGTGCAATCGCGCCAGCTGGTGCAAACGGTCATGTTTGAAAATGGCGAACAACTAGATATGGTTGGCCCACCCGTTAAACTTTCGGCAACGCCACCAACGATTCGTCATGCACCGCCTTTATTGGGACAGGATACCGAAGCGGTGCTTGCCGACTGGTTAGGACTTGAGCCACAAATGTTGGCGAGGTATCGGCAGCAAGGGATTATCTAATCGGTCTACTCACGATTTTTTTTGCTGCTTTTTCCTGTGATGACGCCTTCCAAAATATCACGGTGATAGCGCACAATACCATCGGGGGCCGAACGAATAAAAAAGTCGAGGGCAAGGATAAACACCCCAACATCATCCGTAACACCGAGCACCGGAATCAAATCGGGGATGATGTCTATCGGTGACAGTACATATAATACGGCCAGTAGTGGGATCAATTTATTGGGTAGGCCAACTTCACGATCCCAGAATAAGCGCCATGCTAGACGCAGATTTTCTAACATTGTTACTCCTTCAATTTCCAGACTGCATCCATCATTTTGAGTGGATTCATTTATAATTACGGGGCACTTGGGTACAAAGTTGCGCGGCAAGGTGAGTGATTGTACGTCAGCGAGGCGTAATACAATCGTGGGCAAAAAAGCCTACCTCTACCTTTCATTTCAACCTAAAATGAAAATTCGAGAGGATTTCATGCTAAAAAACTTCTGGCGTTTCATCACACCTATACTTTTGCTGGCCCTGCCGGGGATGATTTTATTAACCCCGCACGCTGGAATGCCTGCCCGTGCCCAAGAGGGTTCAACTCCAACCCCCACCCCGTCGGATAGTGAACCACCGGTCTCAGTACCCCTCGATGATGCAACTATCAACATTTTAGACAATTTGCAGACCGATGTAGCGTTACTGCGGGAATTAGATGAGGCACAATCCATAGATCGGCGTTTGGTTGACCCAACGGCCTTGTTGAACTTTGCAACGGTAGAATCGCTTAATACTTACACAGCCGAGCAATCTCGTAATGATGCGCGGTTTTATGGAACATTCGGGTTTATGCCTGAAGATACCGATCTTGTGGAATTGACGCGCAATCTGATGACTGAGGAATTGACAGGGTATTACGACCCAGTACGAAATATCATGTTTATCCCGAACTGGGGTGGATTAAATGCTATCTATGGGGCGATTTATGCCCATGAGTATGCTCAAGCCCTGATTTATCAGAATTTTGATATTGCCAGCCTGTTACCTGATGATCTTGCCACCACCGACCCTGATCGCGCATTGGCCGTAGCGGCTTTGATGGAAGGGGATGCTCAACTGTCAACGGCATTTTATACGGCAGTGGTTTTGCAACGTAATCCAGCCATTGCCAGCGACTTGCTGACCCAGACGACTTTGGTCAACCCACCCATTTATAATAATATCCCGGCCATTTTGCGGGATGAGCTTAGTTTTCCCTATGTAGCCGGGACTGAATTTGTACGGACGCTCTATAACCAACGGAATGATTGGTCATTGGTGAACCAAGCCTACGTCTTACCCCCTGTCAGCACCGAACAAATCTTGCACCCCGAAAAATATACATCCAACGAGCAGCCCGATCAGGTTTTTGTTAAACCACTGGATGAGTTTTTTGCTACACAAACTGCCGCTGGTGATTGGAAGCTGCTGCGTGACCAAACATTGGGTGAGTTTTATCTGCGGGAACATTTGGATATGTTTGTAGATACCCCGGTTGCAGTGGATACTGCGGCGGGATGGGGTGGGGATCAGTTTTTGCTCTACGGGGAAGAGAACAGCCCTTCCACAATTTTAGTGTTGCATTTGACTTGGGATACGGAACAAGACGCCAGTGAATTTAACACTATCTATGGGGCGGCTTTGGCGGTCTGGTTGGAAGTTGGCGGTGTGACAATCGGCGATGATCTGAGTTGTTGGGAACGCCCCTCCAAAACCGCTTGCCAATGGATGACTGGCAGTGATACGTGGGTGGTGATTGCCCCAACGTCAGAACTTGCCACCCAGATTATTGAATATGAACAAGAAGGCGCACAGCCTTAAAGGGTATCTATTTAACGTAACATGGCTTATCCACAATCTCGCCGGACTCCTTTGCCCAATCCCCAGTCGCCCCGTCAGTCGTCCCGACCACCGACGCGGCCTCGTTCCAATCGTCTTCAACAGGCCATTGTACAGACATGGCGTCGAACCTTTACCCGTGGGGACATCCTGACCCTCTTTTTGGTGAATGCCCTGTTATGGATGCCAGCCTTTGCTCTGAATTACGCAAATTGGACGGATGGCCTAAGCACGCTTTTTCCGGTAATTACGATTAGCGTCTTACTTAGTTTTCTGCTGGCTCGCAGTCATTATTCAGAGTTGCTGGCGTTAATTTTAAGCGCGATTTATGGCTTTGCGACTATTACAGTGGTTTACACCCTGTCTCTGCCCGGCCCATTCACAATTCAAGGGCGTTTACAGGAACTGGGAGATCGGCTTTCCAATTGGAGTGAGACGGTCAGCAATAATGGCGTAGGGACAGATAACCTTGTCTTTGTTATTTTCCTAGCCGTACTATTTTGGTTTTTAGCCCACAATGCGGTTTGGCAACTTGTTCGGCTCAATCGTGTTTGGTTGGCGATTTTGCCGCCGGGGTTTGTGCTGGTCACCATTATCATGTCCTATTCGGGTAATGCGCGATTGGATTTATTTCTGCTAGGGTTCTTGTTGTTTGCCCTGCCGCTGACTATCCAAGTCAATATTGAAGCCCGCGAGTATCAATGGTATCGCCACCGCGTCAAATATCCTCGTAATCTCCGTACCAACTTTTTGCGGCTAGGGGTGACCATGACGGTCATTGCCGTCGTTTTTGGCCTTGCTATGCCAATCCAAGATGGAAATGGTTATTGGGATGAAGTCAAAGATTTTTTGGGGAATGACCCACTGGCAAAAATCAATGATTTATTCGCCCGCTTATTTTCTTCCTTACAGGGCCCCGGCATTGCTACTGCCGATTATTATGGTGGAGATCGGCTTGATCTGACTGGCCCAGTGCAGTTGAGTGATCGTGAAGTCATGCGGATTGCAGTAGAGGGTGACACCAGCGATTTGCGGCTGTATTGGCGCTCGACGGTTTTTGACACCTATCAGGGCGGCACATGGACACATAACCGCTCCGTGCGGGCCTATAAAGATAGCGCAGGGATGACGTTTAATCTCGGTGACTATGCGGGTCGGCGCAACTTAATTCAAAATGTGGAGATGTATATCAGCGCTTCGGCCCTGATTTATGCCGCCCCCCAACCGCGTGAGATGGGCTTAGGCGTAGACGCCGAGCTCAACTGTGTTCCAGATGGCGGGCCAGAGTGTGTGCGGCGCAATCAAGAGGTGGATGTCGCTATTATCCGTTCCCGTGATCCCCTCCGCGAAGGCGATCATTATACAGTGACATCTTCCATTAGTATTGCTTCCGCTGATGAACTGCGCTCGGCTGGAACGACCTACCCCGAATGGGTGACACGCAGCTATTTGCAAGGCGGTGGCTCAATTTCAGGCGAATTACGCAGTTTGACCGATCAAATTATTGCGCAAAGCGGCGCAAGTACACCCTACGACAAAGCTAAGTCGGTTGAGCAATGGCTGCGGGCCAATATTTTGTATAACGAAAAGATTCCAACCCCACCCGATAATGTTGACCCTATTGACTGGTTTATTTTTGACATCCGCGAAGGGTATTGCAACTATTACTCCTCAGCGATGGTCATGATGTTGCGCTCACAGGGGATTCCAGCGCGTATGGCAGCTGGTTTTGCCGAGGGGACTTACGATCCCAACGAAGGCAGTTATCTGGTGCGCGAAAATGATGCCCATACATGGGTGGAGGTCTTTTTTCCCGGTTATGGCTGGGTGGAATTTGAACCGACTGCTGACGAATTGCCTCTAAATCGGCCCGGGGATGTCAGTTTTAACAGCACCTTCCCGACGATTACCCCCATGCCAACCAATACACCGACATCATTGCCAACCAATACACCCCCGCCCCCACAGCAAAATTCGCCAACGCCTTCGCCAACCCCAACCCAGTCCCCAACTTTGCCACCCAATGTGACGCCGACGGTCACGCCCACGTTTACGCCGACCCCGACGTTTACGCCAACACTCACACCAACCGCGACCCCCGAACCACCTCAACCACAGGTCACCAGTTTGGAATCAGATAATGGCGGTGGATTCTGGCGGATATTTTTAACCATTCTGGGCCTGATTTTAGGCACATTACTCGCGCTGGTGCTGATTGCCTTGGCAATAATCTGGTGGGTTGAGCATCGGGGTCTCGGCGGGCTGAATCCAGTCCAAAAAGCCTATGCTCGTTTGGGTATCTATGGTCATTGGTTGGGCGTGGGTGTACACAATCGGATGACACCGGAGGAACGCCGCCGTGTCTTTGTTGATGAAGTACCGGAAGGCCAGCGCCCCATCAGCGAAATCACCCGGCTTTACATCCATGATCGATTTGCGCCACCACCAGACGACCACGATGTCCAGCGTGAAGCGGAGCATGTTGCCAGCAATGCTTGGACAAAGGCACGGGTAGCATTTATCCGCGAAAAATTGAACCGATGGTTGCACCGCCGCTAAATTCCCACATGAATTTTCTGTGAAATTTCTATTGTGTCCGTTTGGCAAATCGCGAGAAATTCGGTAGATTTACGACAGACACAATAGAAAATTTATGTTAAACTAATTCTACGACGATTGTTCATCCTGACTTGTTAGGACACCATCTTCAAGGCTAGGGAGTTTTGACCTAATGCCACAACGTATTTTGTACATCGAAGATAATTTTGAAAATCGGCTGTTGGTACGCCGAATTTTGATGGCAGAGGGGTATGAATTTGTCGAGGCTGATAACGCGGAGTTGGGCATCCAGTTGGCATTGCAAAATCCGCCAGATTTAATCTTGATGGATATTAGTATGCCAAATATCAATGGATTGACTGCCACCCGCATGATTCGTGAAAGTTCAGCATTACAGCGCATCCCTGTCGTGGCCCTAACCGCCAACGCGATGCAAAATGATTTAACGACGACACTTGAGGCTGGCTGTGATGGCTATATAATTAAACCAATAGATGTTGACCGCTTTCCAGACCAGATTCTTCACTATTTGAGGAGCCAATAAAGCGTATGAGCGAAGCGAGACGCCGCACTTCAGTTGACCCCGGCGAAGCGCACGTGCTGGTGGTGGAAGATAATGTGCCAAACTTTGTTTTGATTGCCCGAATGCTGGCTTTCATGGGGGTACAACGCTGCGAATGGAAGACTTCGGGGTGGCAAGTCGTTCAATTTGCCGACACGTTACCCCGGATTGATCTTATCCTGATGGATATTCGACTACCCTACGAAGATGGTTATCAAGCGTTGCAGAAAGTTCGGGCACACGAAC
>JACRBG010000036.1 GCA_016234595.1 Chloroflexota bacterium
AAAACATGGCTACGGGGGTGCGGGCTAACCAACCCGGCAGATAGTTTGGCAGATCGAACAAGCCGATGTAGTAGTACAGTAGGAATTTACTGGGGGTGGTGCTGATTTGGATGTCCGAAAACGACCAAACCACTTGAGCGCGGCTGACATGGTTTAGCTCGTCAATAAAATAGGCCATATGGACATCAATCATGTGTGCCCGCAGCAAAAAGAACCCCCATAATAAGCCAATCATCGGTAGGAGGCGGGTGAAGATTTGAATGCCACTGGGGCGAGATGACGATTGAGATTTGTTTTTTACTACAGTCATAATGGGATTAGAATGGGATTTCATCATATGTGTCAAAACTGCTAAAAGCGCCCTCTACGGTTGGTTTTTTAGGGACTGCTGATATATATACGATTTGCAGCCCAATTTGACTCTGTTCATCATAATCATGTCGCGACAAACGAACAGGGCGAATATAACCAAGTTCAGATAGGAAACTTGTCACATAGGGGGCGTAAACCTCTAGTCCCACGGGGAACTTCTCAACAGGGCAGTATTTTGCCTCCTGAAGATATTGCCAAAAATCTAGCCAACCTTTGTCCTCTTTAGGAATAAAAATTGAGTTCTTCCCTTGAATAACAAAATAAATGCTGTTTTGCTTTTCATCTAAACAAACCTCGAATTTTTCGCTAGCATCTAGTGTCTCAAAGACCCTCTTAGATTGTGTTATGGAAATGAGGTCATTCCAAAACTCAGTGAAAGTCAAAGCTTCAGGCTTTCCCATACTTGGCTTATGAGGCTTGGGCACAAGTTCGTTTTTCTCATAGATGTGAACATAAACTTCTATTGAAAGAGGTGCTAGGTATTTTTTCATTAAAGGATGTGCTTGCGATTTCCAATTAAGTTCCCCATATCCACAGCCAAGCATCGGAAATGAAATAGACTCAATTCCTTTATTGACATAGGTTTCGACAAATTTTTGGAGGCCGACCTCAATATATTCCGGCTTTGACTTGTCTCGCCAATGCCTCTTGGTTGGGAAATTCAATATCCATTTCTGTGGAGTCTTATAGAGCCATAATTGACCAATGGTAAGTTGTTGGTGTTCGCAAAAATATTGATATAGCTGAAACATCTTGGGATAGAAATTTTTGAACTCAAAGGCGAGACCCTTGCCCATCACCCCAACCGTATTGACTGGATTTACCAATACTTGGGCAGGGCTTTCAAAAATATCTCCTGAAACATAGGTAATCATTTCTGTGCCCATTCACTCCGCAATGGGATGTTCCGCTCTCTAGATTGTGGCAAATTTATTTGTTGGGATATGCTCGCCATAGCTCAACCGTCATCCCGTTAAAGGGACGTGGATAGCTGTGAATAAGTTCCCAACGAACATGTAACATTGAAAGATCGGTGAACCGCAGTTTTGGTTCAACCAGCAAGTAAACGGTGCTTTCTTCAGCCACCCGTTGATCTACCAAATTGGCAACATCTTGCATAAATTCGCCCTGCCACCCAAAGAAGGGACATTCTAGCTTTACCGGACCATATTCGTCTAGATACAACCTGATTTGATGGCACGACCCTACCAACCCTATTACTTGAACGCGGCCACTCGGTTCAGAACGGGGCAGGGTTTCCATATCGTGGGCAGCAGCGATTAGACCATAGCCCGAACCAAAATTACCAAAATACTCCCATTGGTCAGCTTGGGGGAGATGGAGTTTAGTTGGGTCGTTCCATGCGTGGTTGATAAAGGGCAGGGGAATCCAGACCAGCCAGACGAGTAATACGGCTATGGCGCCACGTTCAGGCATGGTGACATGTAAGGCTGGCTTTTCAATATTTATTTTGGCAATTTCTTGGATAGCCAAGCTAATTGCGCCTGCCACAATGACCAAAGAGGGCAGGACACCGAGAGTAAGATAGCGGGTGGATAAATCGGCAGCAAACACCACCGACATGCTCCACGCCAGTACGGTCGAGAGAATGAGATAGCTACCTTCGCGGGGGCGTTTCCATAATAAAAAGGCGACACCAGCCAGCATCATAATCCATAGAAACGAACCGTGCAGTACCCAATTGGCTGACCATAGGCTGTGTAGATTATCTATCAATACCTGTGGGGGCGATTTCTCTTCGGCAGCACCGTTAATTAGATTATTGTTGACGACATTGACGTATTTACCTGTGATGGTGCGGTCAACAATGTGCCAAATGAAGGGCAGCATCACCAACCCAAAAGTGACATAGGCAGTCATCAATTGGTCACGGTGGGTTCGCAGAATTTGCCAGAGGGTTTGAAAATTTATGCGGCGGATTTTGGTGTGGTTGAGGGTAAACACAGCGACGAGGGGTACGCCTGCCATTGGTAGGCCCAACAGTTTAGAAACAATCACTAGTCCACTCAGAAATCCGGCCAAAATTGCTAATGGGCAACGCTTGCCATAATTAGCACGGCGCATCATCAATAGCGAGGCCCATATCACCAACATGCCCAACGCGGCAGTGAGACCATCCGAAAGGGCGAGACGGTCAAAAAAGATGAGGAAGGGGGAAAATGCGGCCAAGATAAGGGTGATCCAACCCCCAACCCGCCCAAACAAAATGCGAGCCGTGCTATAGGCCGCCGCTAGACCCAATAAGGCGAACAAAGCACTGGCGGTTCTGCCGACAAAGATGGCATCAAGGCGGGCTGGATGGAACAGGCCAATCCAGTAATAGCTGAGGAGTTTGCCAAGTGTCATATTTAGATTACGGTCGGTAAATTTATAGATGATTTCGGCGCGGCGGATATGCAGACTTTCATCATTAAACGGGGGGAGGGCTTGGATGGAATGGGCACGGATGAAAAAAGCCAGCAAAATGAGGAGGGCCGTAGGCAGAATTTCCTGTGACCGTTTCACGCTAGACCCCGTTTCCACCATTGATAGTGTCCAACGAGGGTAAAGCCTAGTTCCTGAGCGGTCTGTACGCCGATAATATGGTTGGTTGGAATAACCGCTCCCGCCAAATCCCATCTGTGTTCGTTGCAGAGCGCTTGCCCCGCCAAGAAACCCGCTTTGTTATAGTCTCCCTCAATCCAGATACCCCGATAATTGATTGTTTGGACAGGTGTCAGGAGAGTGTTTTCCGGGTTGGGAACAAGCCCATCTGTCAGTCGCCCCGGCCCGACATATAAAACGTGAATTTGATCGTCGAGGTCATAACCGCACTTGGCAAAAACTTGCTGACTGGCGGTGTTATTTATTTCGACTAGGCCACGCGCGAATTTCGCTCCACGTATACGCCCACTCTCCCCGCTTAGGGCGACCAAATGGGCTGCGACCGCTCTGCCCCGAAAATTCGGATGCACCGCCAATAAATCGACTTCCCAACGAGGTAGCCCATCAAGGGTGTGGGTCATAAAGCCATCTATAAAGCCTACTGGGACGTTTTCAATAAATGCTAGACGGATGGCATGGTTGGGCAGGGCAATAATATCAGCTATATATGAAACGGCCTGATCTTCGGATGTTTCCGAAGGCCAGACTGCTTGCTTGATGGAAAAAATATGGGGCGCGTCGGTGGGCACGGCCTGACGGATTTCGATACTCACAACATACTCCTAAAAAACTTAGTGGGTGACGCGATATAACCGCACGGTCACGCCATTATAGGGCCGTTTATATACAGCCAGTTCTTCCCATGTAAACGGTAAGCCGAATAAATCCATGGGCTGGCGATCATCGGCTAGAATATACCATGCTCCATCGCTTTTAATCCGCTGTTCCCATTCGGCAAGTGTGATGGGCGCTTGTTCGATGCTCCATTTGAAGTAGGGACAAATCATCTTCACATGTGAATCGGCAGGCAAATACAAGCGCAAGGTGTGGCACGCACCCACAAATCCTGCAACTTGAATTTCCCTGCTTGCAGGTTGAAGAGGGGGCAGTTCTGGCAAATCTTGGGCGGCCTCACGCAATCCATAACCTGTTGCAGTATTCTCAAAATACTCCCATATATCACGGTCAGCTAAGGATAGTTGAGGTGGGTTGCTCCAACCTGTCAGCATGAATTGAAACCCCAAACCCCCTCCAATTAACGCAATCAATAGGGCAAGGGGGGCAGCCAACCGATAAACCAGTTGGGGCGATGTTGTTGAATGAAGCCTAAGGTTTTGCCATAAATCATTCAGCCCAACCGCCCCAATAATCAAGAGAGGCGGGATGCCCAAAACCAGATACCGTGTGCTGGGTTGGGCACTGGTCAGGACGATAAACCCCCAAACCGAAAAGGTGATACTCAGCAAATAGATGGTTTCTTTGGGCCGTTTACGGATTTGCCAAAAGGCGAGGCACAAAATCAACAAAAATAGCGGCGGCGTCAACATTGTCCAAGCCGCCTCTAAATAGATATCCAGATTATGGGAGATTTGTTCAACGCGGCTTTGGGATTCGGGCACAAACAGGGTCGTCGTCACGACTTCCTGCTTATTTTCGACCTGGGCGGCTTCTTGGTAGACCACATAGAAGGCCGATGGCAGCAAGGGAATTGCAGCGGCAATGCCAATGACGATAGCCTTGTTCCACAATTGGCGTAAATTGAATTGTCCCCACAGCTTCATCGCCATAAAGGGCAAGATAATCCAAGGCAGGGCGATGAGTTTTGCCAATAACGCGAAACCAAATAACCCACCCGTCAAAACGGCGTTAGAGCGGCTTGGGTGACGGGCTAATCTGAGCGAAACGAGGGCCAGTGATAGGCCAAAAATCATAGTGAGGGTATCGGACAGGGCCATACGCTCAAAAAACAGCATAAAGGGTGATAGGGCATATAAAATTACGGCCAGCAAGCCAATTGACCAACGGTGAAATAATTGTCGCGCCAGTGCAAAGGTCAAGGTAGCGCCGAGTGGGGCTAATAGGGCCATCGCCTCGCGGGAAAGCCATGCCACACCTACATTGTGAGGATGATACAAGCCTAAATAATAATAGAGCAGCAATTTACCCGGCAGGATGGAGGCGGTTGCGTCTTTAAAATCAAAGACCATCTGTGCCCGCAAGATGTGTAAACTCTCATCTACAAAAACGGCAAGGGCCATAATTTGGTGGGCACGGCTGAACCAGAGCAACCACAATAGACCGACCATCAGCCATAAACGATGTTTTGAAGCGCGAGAATGAGTCATTAGGAAGTGAATTCTCAGATTTTTGATAACGGGGAAGAATTGTAGCAGTGATTTTGGGTAGACCAAGTGGTAGGTGGCAGAAGTTGTGTAAATTCTTTACACTAAGCGATGGTCAAAGATGGAAAAAGTTATTGGGTCTATTGCATGAAACACAAAATTGTCCTTTTCCTGACCGTGCTGCTAACCCTTTTTGCCAATCTCACGAACGTGAGTATGGGGGGACTGCCGCGCCATGTGTTTGCCACCGAACCGACCTATGTTCAGTCTATCGCTGCTACCATCCCAAGACCGCATCTTGGTTATGGCATCCATGTGGCCCCTAACACCACTGTTGACCTTGGTTGGGTAGATCGTTTGGGTATGGATTGGGTCAAGGTCTATACCGATAACGAAGCAGGCTATTATCGCAATAAGAAGGTCTTGTTTCGCTATGACCTGATTTATCCGGGCGATAATGGTAATTGGAGTGAGTTTAAAGCGGGTGTGCGTGCCCGTGCCTTGAAACTGGTTGATTTGGGTGTAGAGGCCGTTGAAGTTCATAACGAGCCAAATTTGCAGGCCGAGTGGCCCGGCCCCCCCAACGCATGGCAATATACCCAGATGCTGCGCGTCGTCTATACCGAGATTAAGGCAGTTGCCCCACAATTGATTGTGGTGTCGGCTGGACTGGCCCCGACTGTTACCACTCCCAGCCGTGACGCGATTACGGATGTTGATTTCGCCCGCGAGATGTTTGAAAATGGCGCAGGGGATTATTTTGATGCGTTTGGCTATCACCCCTATGGCTATAATGCCCCGCCAGAAGATGCCCCCAATGCGCGTACCTTGAATTATCGGCGTACCGAAATGTTGCGCGATTTAATGGTGGAATATGGGCTTGGTAGTAAACCCATCTGGTTGACTGAATTTGGCTGGCTACGAGATCCGGCTGAAGAAGGCTTAAATTGCTTGGCAACTGATCTTTCATTTGCAGGGTTTAGCTGGATGAAGGTATCGGGCCAGACCCAAGCCGATTATATTGTGCGGGCATTTGATTTTGCTGATAAAAATTGGGCATGGGCGGGGCCGATGTTTTTGTGGAACCTCAACTGGTCAATGTTGGGGCCGGGGGTGCTTTCGCAATGTAACCATATGCGCTGGTTTTCGATTTTGCGCTCGGATGGACAGCCAACTTTGGCCCTTAATAGTGTGGCTGCCATGCCCCGCCGCCCGGTGCGAGAAATGGCGGAAATGACATTGGTGGCGATGGATGATATGACGGTGGAAATTGGCTATTCGTGTCCGGCCATTGTGGAGGTGGGGCAGTTCCAAATACGGAACACAGGCTATCCCGGCACGGGTTTTGATGCCACGATTGAACCCGCTATTTCCCTCAGTGGGCCAGAGGTTACAGTGTCGCCTGCCATCGCTGCTTCGGATGATGTCATTACCGTCTATGCGGATACGACAGGTTTGACCGCTGGTTTATATGTTATTTACATCAATGTGGATAGCGAGATTAGCGGGGCGATTGTGTCGCAGAATATTCGTGGCTACGTTGTGGTGACAGATTCATTCTCCGACTGCCAATAAATAACCCATAAAAAGGGACGATTTCAATGAAGTCGCCCCTTTTTAACGTTTAGTCAGGTTGATTGGGTTGACCGTAGAGCCACCAATAGCTTTCTTTAGGATAGGTATTGGCGAGACGTTCATCCCAATAAAACTCGCCTGCTTTGAAATAGCGCCGTAGATAGGTATCTACTTCACTAATTAAACCTTTTAGCTCAGCAGGCACTTGGATGTTTTGTGAATTAGCCTCGTTTATGAGATCGGCAATCATGGTGCGTTTTTCGATTTGATTGCCCCAATCCCCCATGGCATCAGCAGCATCCTGTAGATAGCGCAATGATGTCTCAGCCCGCGATTTTAGCTCTTGCAGCAGTTTTTTTTCATAATGGGTACGCCATTCATAGCGCAGTTGGTCAAAGGTTTGATGTGTCTCGAGCAGTTGGGATTGCAGTTTTTTATCGAGTGCCGCTTGCAGTCCGTCTAGTTGATGCAGCCGGAGTAATAAACCCCCAATGGTCATTTTGGGCATGTTGTCGCCTAAATAACCAAATAAAGCCTCTTCATAGAGGTAAGGTTTTAACGCCTCGACCATTGCACTAAGGGTTCGTAGGTTTTTCTCGATGTCGTACTTCATGGTGGCCTCCTAGTAATCTTCAGGATGGGCCAATTGACCCATCGTTAGGATTTGCGCCGAACATTTTTATAGCTAGGGTTGCCTTGCAGTGTTTTTAGGCGTTCTTTGCCCTCAACCGCTTTGGTAAACCATTCAGTGATGCTGTTGCCATTGCCATCGGTATAGCTTACGGTGGGTTTAAAGCCCAATACTTCGCTGCAAACAGCAATCAAGCCTTCATCTTCTTTATCGCCGCGTAGAATGAAGTGTTTGGCGACCACCCATTCCAGTTCAACCTTGATATTTTGCCAGACGCCTTCCACTTTGTAGGGTGATTCAGCGTGGGTGCAAGTGAAATAAACATCACTTAGGCGGTTGGCCCAAAAAGTGTGGGTCACACGTTCTGAAATAAAATAGGGGCGGCCTTTTTCTGGTTCTTTATAAAACCATGTTGTCGCGTTGGTTGCCATTGTTCAACTTCCCTCAATTGGTCATGTTTTAAACCCGCAGCCGGGATGGTGATGTTTCAAAATCAAGCGCCTTTATCTTACATCAAAATTGGCCCTAGCCCAATTATTTTTTTAAAATTTTAAAAAGAGATCGTTTCACGTAGTCAAGAACAAAGTTATAATCGGCTGTATGGAAGAACGCCCCGGATTGCCCACTCACTATGGATTAAACCTTGCCGCCGGACTGATGATTTTGGTCGGTTGGGGCGGTCTATTTGTTTTGGTTAGAACGGTCTTGCCCAACCCCGGCCCACGCTGGATGTTTTTTGTACTGCTCTATGTTGCTATCAGTGGCACAGTGATGCCTTTTGTTCGATTTCTAAACAACCGATTTGGCGGTGGCCCGTTAGTTGCCCCCGATTGGGTGGTGGTGCGCCAAAGCCTTTGGATTGGCCTCTATGCGGCAACATGCGCTTGGCTGCAAATTCCTCGTGTCCTGTCGTGGCCGATTGCCTTATTTCTGGCACTGGCGGTGGTCGTAATCGAAGTCTTTTTGCGTGTCCGAGAACGAGCAACCCAGTTGGATGAGAGCTAACCCTTAATCTTCTGAACCCCCTCTTTAGCCATAAAGTAATGAGGATAACCACACTGAAATTTTTTTAAATGGAGGAGTCCCCAATGAAATCAGATCTAGACCGCTTGATGGCCGAGCGCAATATTGATGCACTGATTATCCCGGGTAATGAAGAGGCTAATCCTTACCGTGACTATTTAGCCAATGGGGTTCATGCCAGTGCGACGGTCATCAAAAAACGCGGTTCTGACCCGGTACTAATCGCCAATGGAATGGAGCTTGATGAAGCTGCCAAAAGCGGCTTAAAGGTTCATAACATGACCGACTTTGGCATGGCCGAGATTTTGCAGAAATATCGGAGCGACCAACAAGCTGTCAGCCGCGAGTTTTGGCGCAATATCCTTACGACGCTCGGAATTAAGGGGCGGGTCGCCTTTTATGGCACCGGCGATGTTATGAAAACGTGGAAAATGCTCAAACGCTTTGAACGAGATTATCCTGATCTAATTGAAATTATTGAGGACGACGACACTACTATTTTTCATCGTGCACGTCGCAGCAAAGACGCGGCTGAAATTGCAAAATTGCGCGATGCGGGCCAGCGTTCTAGCAAAGTAATGACCGAAACCCGTGAATGGCTGGCGGGCCACAAAGCCAAAAACAATGTGATTTACAAGGCTGACGGTACCGCTTTGACGATTGGCGATGTTAAACATTTTGTCCGACTCAAATTGATGGAATATGGTCTTGAAGATGCCGAGGGTATGATTTTTGCGCAAGGGCGTGATGCTGGTCTGCCCCACAGCCGTGGTGAGGAAGATCAGCCGTTGGAGTTGGGTAAGTCAATCGTGTTTGATTTGTTCCCCCGACCCATCGGTGGCGGTTATTATCATGATATGACCCGCACATGGTCGCTGGGTTATGCCACCCCGGAAGTCGAAGAAGCCCATCGTTTGGTGATGTATGCTTTTACCCAATCATTAGAGTCCTTGACAGTGGGTCAACGTACCCGCGATTTGCAAGAACTGGTCTGTGATATTTTTGAGGAACATGGACACCCAACCCCCAAAACCAAACCGGGTGGCAGCGAAGGCTATACCCATAGTTTGGGGCATGGCCTTGGCTTGGATGTGCATGAATCCCCCAGTATTGGTAATTATTCACCCGATGATAGTGTCTTCCAAACGGGGGATGTGATTACGATTGAACCGGGGCTGTATTATCCCGAAAAAGGGTGGGGCATTCGTATTGAAGATTCAGTCTATCTGGATGAATCTGGCACGGCCCATAATCTGACCGACACCACTTATGAACTGGTCATCCCGATTCAAAACCAGAATTAACTAAGCTGACGAAAGCCCTCAAGTAATTATTAGAGGGCTTTTTTGTTGCCTTTTCGTCAGGTAAACAGCGGCAACACGTCTATTCAAGTCTAGCAGGCGGATATATAATCGGGCCGCTTTGCAAAAACAAAAGGACTTGGAGCGAATTTCCATGCGAATACCATTGTGGGCGATTATGGGATGGGTTGTCGTGGCGATGGCCGGCACGGTGGCGGCTGGCGTAATCACCTATTCACAGGCCCGTACTCGGACTGAAGAACTGAATAAAATCGCTCCGCTGGAAGAAGGGGTGGATATTGTTCGTGTAGGGAAACTGCTGTTGGGTGTAGAAGAACCCAAAGCCCCCGGCACTGGCGATGATGTAGCTCCACCACTACTGGTTAATCAACCCACCGTTGCAACATCCCCTGAGGCGACCCAGCCTGTGGTGGATGGTACACCAATGCCAAGTGAGTTAACACAGACGCCCGATTCATCTGCTACAGAAATTGCCACGGCTGAGGCGACCCCGAACCCGAATGATTACCAATTGCAAGACCCCCGTCGCGTTAATATTTTGCTGCTAGGGATTGACCATCGGCAGGGTGAAACCGGGCCATCCCCAACAGACACCATTATGCTATTGAGCCTTTACCCCCTTGCCAAAACTGGGGCGATTTTATCCATCCCACGTGACTTATATGTGACGTTTCCGAGCATTGGACAACAAGGCAAAATTAATACAGCCAATATTGTAGGTGAGAACATTCAATATCCGGGGGGTGGGCCAGAATTTGTAAAGGCGACTGTTGAGGGGCTAATCGGCATCAACATTGATTACTATGTGATGATTAATTTCGATGCCTTTATCACTTTTGTCAACGCAATTGGCGAAGTCCAAGTTTGCCCCCAAGCGCCGATAGATGATCCGAAATATCCGGATGGGAGCTATGGCATCCGCCCAGTCCATTTCGACGCAGGTTGTCAAAATCTACCTGCCGAGCGTTTATTGGAATATGCGCGTACCCGTGCCACCGAAAATGGCGATATTGACCGGGCCGCCCGCCAGCAAGAAGTAATTTTTGCCGTCCGCGAGAAGCTGGTTTCATTGGGTGGGGCGACGGGA
This sequence comes from Chloroflexota bacterium, assembly GCA_016234595.1. GTDB lineage: Bacteria > Chloroflexota > Anaerolineae > Aggregatilineales > J027 > CFX10. Next base: position 10,798 of record JACRBG010000036.1, read on the forward strand.
TTACTGTCCCAAGCGCAGAGTATTTGGGAATCGGTGAGTGCCAATGTGCAAACGGATTTGACCTTCCAAGAATTGTTGGAATTGGCTTTGGTGGCGGAACAAATTCCACGTGAGAATATCAAAAATGGCTCGATTACCTTTGGCGAAGCGATTCCGCAAACCGGGCCCAATGGCGAAGATATTTTAGTCCCGATTGTGAGTGATATTTTGGCGCTGGTGTCGGAGTTATTTACTCCCCCCACGGCACCACAACCCTAAAAGTTACTATTCAAGTTTAGGTCGGAATCGTTTGAGCCAATCGCAGGAGGGTGAAGACTGGCGTCAATATACAAATAGTGGCGCAAGAACTCCCCTCTATGGGAAGTGCACCCACCCTAAACCGAACCTTGACAATGAGTGGGGGCGGCGTTTAAAATCTCATCACCTTACAAATTGATATGCCAATGGCTTTGAAGGGGAATAGTAGGCCAGTGTCGCAGCGAGTTGGGGATGGTGGAAACCCAACAATGGCGGATTCGACACACGCCACAAAAGGCTAAACTCACCCCGGAGCCGCACAGTTGAAAATACTTAAAGTAGGCTGTGCCGTCAATCGCACGTTACGCGCAATCAAGTGGGTGATATATGGGCCTATAGCTCAGCTGGGAGAGCGCTTCAATGGCATTGAAGAGGTCAGGGGTTCGAATCCCCTTAGGTCCACCAATTTTGTTAGAAAATTGTCATCAATCAGGATGGTACCGCGAAATCCCTTTCGTTCCTGTCAGCCTAAAATGGCTTGACAGCGTAGATGAAAGGGATTTTTGTTTTTACCGACGAAAGAAAAGTGGCATATAGCACATCAAAAAAGTATGAAGAATTTTCCATTTTAGAAAAAATGCCCTTATAATATTTTTAACAAAATCGGTAAAAACTTGTGGCCCCTTGTATTCTACCTGCCGAAGGAGCGTAACGTGACCAAAAAACGCGAAACCAACACCCGTATGGCTGACCGCTTGCGGGAGCTTCTGAATACACTTGGTAGAATACTTCAACCAACGCCGCCTGTTCCTCAACCGATTCCAGTGCGGGAGCGTTCTCGTCGCATCGAAAAACGTTAAGCGACCAGCCCCCTTCAACACCTAACCCGGAAATTATCAAGAACCGTGCGGCCAAAACCGTGCGGTTTTTTGTTGTTTTTTTAAATTTTGAGCAAAGGGAGATGACGATGACCGACCAGCCAAAAACGATGACCTATGTCGCGTCAGAAGTAGAAGCCAAATGGCGCGAAAAATGGGAACAAGATGATCTGTATCGCAGCAAAATTGATCACAGTCGTCCCAAATATTATGCTCTGACGATGCTGCCTTATACCAGCGGGGATTTACACATTGGTCACTGGTATCCAATGGCCCCTTCGGATGCACGTGCCCGGTTCATGCGAATGCAAGGCTATAATGTTTTGTTCCCGATGGGCTTTGATGCCTTTGGTCTGCCTGCTGAAAATGCAGCTATTCAGCGCCGTATTCACCCCAAAACTTGGACATATGCCAATGTTAAACGTATGGAAGGCCAGCTAAAAACGATGGGGGCGATCTTCGACTGGTCGCGCGAGGCCATTAGCTGTGACCCTGAGTATTACAAATGGACTCAGTGGTTTTTCCTGAAGTTCTATGAAAACGGTCTGGCCTATAAGAAAATGTCGTCGGTGGATTTTTGCCCGAACTGTAATACGACATTAGCGCGGGAACAAGTGGTTGGCGAAAACCGCGTTTGTGAACGCTGCGGTACGCCCGTTATCAAGAAAGACTTAGATCAATGGTTTTTCCGCATCACCAAGTATGCTGAGGAACTGCTAGATTACAGTAAGATTGATTGGCCGGAACGTGTCCGGTTCATGCAGGAAAATTGGATCGGGCGCAGCGAAGGGGCCTATGTCACCTTTTTGACTGAAGACGAAGACCCCATCGAAATTTTTACTACTCGGCCTGATACACTGTGGGGCGCGACCTTTATGGTACTGGCCCCCGAACATCCGCTGGTGCAAAAACTAACAACCCCGGTCCAGCAAAATGAAGTCGCCGCTTATATCGAGGCGGCTGGACGCAAGTCGGAAATTGACCGTACCGCCGAAGGTAAGGAAAAAACAGGCGTGTGGACGGGTGGCTATGCCATTAATCCCGTCAACCAAAAACGGATTCCGATTTGGATTGCCGACTATGTGCTGATGACCTATGGCACGGGCGCGATTATGGCTGTGCCTGCCCATGACGAACGCGACTTTGCTTTTGCGCGTAAGTTCAACCTGCCCATCATCCCCGTAATCCAACCCGAAGAGGCTGAACCACTGAATGGCGATACTATGCCCGAAGCGTGGTCGGGGGCAGGGGTGATGGTCAACAGTGACCGATTTAATGGCACGCCGGTCAATGAAGAAAAGGGGAGTAAAAACCCCGGTATCAAAGCGGTGACAGGGTGGCTGGAAGAAAACAAGATTGGCAAGCTGGGGATTAATTATCGCCTGCGTGACTGGTTAATCAGCCGTCAACGTTATTGGGGTGCGCCTATTCCAATCATTTATTGTGATGATTGCGGGCCTGTGCCAGTTCCCGAAAACGAACTGCCCGTGCTGCTGCCCGATGATATCGAATTTATGCCAACAGGGGAAAGCCCGCTGCGCTCCCATCCCGGTTTCTTAAACACGACCTGCCCCAAGTGCGGTGGCTCGGCCAAGCGTGAAACGGATACGATGGACACCTTTATGTGTTCATCATGGTATCAATATCGCTACTTAAGCCCGTGGAATAATGACGCGGCTTTCACCCCCGAAGAAGCGGCTTATTGGCTGCCCGTTGATACCTATACGGGTGGTATTGAACACGCGACCATGCACTTGCTATATACCCGCTATTTCACCAAAGCCATGCGCGACTGCGGCATTTTTGATGATACGATTGCCGTGATGCGACAAAATGGTGCGACGGATGCGGAGATTGAGCATATATTCAATGAACCGATGATTGTATTACGCAATCAGGGCATCATTTTAGGTGAGCCACGCGATGGACATATCGTTGCAGCGTCGGGTCGCTATGACGGGCACAAATTCATTGCCAGTGATGTGACGGTCATCAATTTGTTTGAAGATAGCCCCGCCGCCAATAATGGTTCTGCCGTCGTGGTGGGGGAAGTGGTTAAACGTACTAATAATTCGCTGACGATTGAAACACCCGATCACCATGATGTAATTATTGACGTTGAGCCAGATGCAACCTTTGACATTGCTGGGTATGGAGCAGGCGGCGGGATTGAACAAATCAAATATCGCCTAGACGTTGAAAAGATGTCGAAGAGCAAAGGCAATGTCGTCAATCCTGACCAGATTGTGGCGCAATATGGGGCTGATACGACGCGGGCCTATATGATGTTTGCCTTTCGCTGGGAAAAAGGTGGCCCGTGGGATAGTCAGGGTATTAAAGGGGTGGTGCGCTGGCTGGAAGATGTATGGAATATTGTCCATGCTGGCCCCCCTGCGGTGGCGGCTGGCGAGGATACCTCCAAAGCGGATCGTGATTTGCGCCGTAAAACCCATCAGGCTATTAAGCGTGTCACTGATGATATGGGTGAATTTAGCTTTAATACAGCGGTCGCTGGTCTGATGGAATTTAAGAATGCGATGCTGCGGGCAGGTAATGTCAGTCCTGTGGCATGGCATGAAGCTGTTCAAACCATGCTGATCTTAATGTCACCCATCACGCCATTTATCACGGAAGAACTGTGGTCACGACTGGGCCAACCCTACAGTATCCATAATCAACTGTGGCCTGTTTATGACTCAGCGGCAGCCGTTGAAGATGAAATTGAACTAGTGATACAGGTCAATGGCAAGGTGCGTGATCGTATCGTTGTTCCAGCGGGGGTTTCGGAGCAAGAAGCAACGGCTTTGACAATGGCTTCACCCGTCGTCCAGAAATACCTAGAGGGTAAGCAGCCCCGTAAGGTTATCTACGTCGCTGACCGCAAGATGATGAGTATTGTGATCTAATTTTCGCAACAAAAAAGGGCGATGCCGTCATTGAATCGCCCTTTTTATTTACCCCAATTTGGCAATCTTATAAACTCATGACAATGCCAATGAGCGCCACGACATTCAAAATCAACAAGATGAGCGTGCTCATGACTAACATGCCCTGACCACCACTTTTAGCTTTGGCGGTAATGTCAGCAGGGATAGCCCCATAATATCTGGCTTCTTCGGGTGAGATCGTTGGTCGGCGGGTGTTCGATTTCTTCGCTTTAGTTTTGGCGGGTTTGCTGGCGGCAAGAGGCACATTGGCATTGATGCCTGCAAATGGGTCATCATCATCGTCATCAAAACTGAGGCCACTTTTCACATTAAAAGGATCATCATCATCATCACCAAAAATGGACGGCGGCTCATCATCAAAAATGGCGGCTGACTCTTCGTCTTCAGTAAAATCTGAGAAGCGGGTTGTGACTTGAAAAGGCTCAATTGGCTCTTCCGCCTTGGTTCGACCCGCCGCTTTTTTAGGGGGTGCGTCGAAGTCAAAAGGTGAGTGTGGCTCGGCTTTATCCTCAAATGTTGAAAAAGAGGCCCCACCAAAGGGGTCACTGTCTTTTTTAGTGGTGGGTTGAGAACGCCCTGCTGCGTTTAGGTTGCTAGAAAATTCGTCCCAATTGCTGTCATCAGATGCAAAGGCCCCAGCCTGCGGTGTGGGGGTTGGCGTAGATGGCGCATCCCAAGGATTTGATGTGGGCAAGGTAGGGGATGATGGAGCTGCCGCTGGTGTGCTGGGGGCTGGCCCTTGTCCCAAATTGAGACTGGCAAGCCACTGGTCATATTCATCCGAACTAGGCTGGGCCACCTGTCGGCCAGAGCCGTAGGCCGACTTATCACCACCCTTATTCCATTCAACACTCGTAGCAGGTGCGTCGGGCGCGGGGGTTCCATACAACGCATCATTGGAATCCGATCCCCAAGGGTTCGCATCAAAGCCTGTCCCCGCAAAGGGATTACTTGACCCTCCGCCAGCCGCATTTATCGAACTCCAGCCGCTATCCTCACTATCCCAACCGCCTGCTGACGGCGAGGCTGATGGTTGACGAGGGGCCGCACTGGGATTGGCAAATTGGGGTGGCATGGTCTTGCCCTGTTTTTTGTAGAGCTCTTCCAGACCTTTACGGGCGCGATCATTTTTGGGATTGATGGTCAGCACATTTTCCAAACAAACTTGCTGATCTTCCGCTGAGTCTACTACTGCACTCAGCCACAGCCACGCTTGTTCGTGTTTGTCATCAATATCAACAGCTTGCATCAATAATTCACGAGCCTGCGATTTTTGTTTGGCTTTATAGGCGGCGATGGCTCTTTCCACCAATTGATTCACGTCTGCCATAGATTCACCCTCAAAAAGAGATTTTTGCAACTACATCCCAATCATAGCATAGAGTTAGGTTTCTGTGCTTTCCCAGCGTCGAATCGCATCCTTGAGCCACTGGGGGGCGTCATCCATCGGTGGCATTGGTTCGCCGGCCCGGTTGATTTCTTCGGCTCGTTCCAGTTGTTCGGCAAGGCTGGGGACATTCCATGCGGCGCGTTCGGCATCGGTGGTGTTGGGATCAACATCCCATAGGCGGTATCGTTTGCCGTCGGGGACAAACTGAGTGCCATATTTTTGCGGTTGACCCTGATACATTAGCCAACGGTCAAACGAGGCCGCCGCCAACCAACGAGCCGGGGCATGACCCAAGTCGGCACTTTGTTTTGCCAATTGGTGGGCTTGTGCGATTTCTTCAATCTCGTCACCATGTTGGAAAATCAGCGCCGCCTGATAAAAATCCTCGGCGGTTGTGCAGCCACCGGATGTAATAATTTCCGTTACCCGCACGCGCCGCCGCTGATCTCGTTCACGCAGCGCCCAATACTCTGGCGTTCCATACTGGGGATGACCTATTCGCTCAGCCTGATCAGCCTCAAATAGAAGCCGGAGTTCGTCATTCATCTTTTAGAATAGCCCCATTACTCGACCATTTTCATCAATGTCTACGCTCATATAGGCAGGTTTTAAGCTTAGACCGGGCATAGTGCGCATTTCACCTGCGATAGGGTAAATGAACCCGGCACCAACGCTGGCCCGCACTTCTCGGATGGGGAAGGTATAGCCAGTTGGACGGCCTTTCCATTCGGGATTGTGGCTTAGACTGAGATGGGTTTTCGCCATGCAAATGGGCAAGCCGCCAAAGCCATTGGCTTCATAGGCTTCAATTTGTTCCTCGGCCTTCGGGTCAAAGGACACATCATCCGCCCCATAAACCTCCCGGGCCAATGTCCGAATCTTATCCTTAATCGGGATGTCCAGTGGATAGAGGAAGTGGAAATCGCTGGGTTGATTGGCAGCATCAGTCACGGCTTCGGCCAACTCAATCGCGCCTTTACCCCCTTCAGCCCAATGATTGGTCGCAACAGCAGCATGAGCGCCAGCGGCCTCGGCTAATTTCTTGACTAGGGCGATTTCGGGAGGGGTATCTTGGGTGAAGCGATTGACCGCTACTACGACGGGTACACCAAACTTACGGGCGATTTCGATGTGGGCAATCATATTGACCGCGCCCGTTTCCAATAACGCCAGATTTTCTTCTAGATAGGCTTTGTCTAGTTTCTTGCCGGGGGTCACTTTTGGCCCACCGCCGTGCATCTTCATCGCGCGGATGGTGCTGACCAGTACGACGCAGTTGGGAATAAGTCCGCTGACCCGGCACTTGATGTCGAAGAATTTCTCCATGCCCATATCCGAGCCGAAGCCGCTTTCCGTGACGACATATTCACCCAAGCGTAGGGCGATTTGGTCAGCAATCACGCTGCTGTTACCATGGGCGATGTTGGCAAATGGGCCAGCATGGATAAAGGCGGCTTGCCCTTCAAGGGTTTGCAGCAAAGTCGGCATCACAGTGTCTTTCATCAAGACGGTAACTGCGCCCGCCACTTTCATATCTTCGAGAGTGACAGGTTTACCAGCGCGATTTGTGCCGATTACGACACGCCCGACCCGTTGACGTAAATCGTGTAGGCTGGTCGAAAGGGCCAAAATCGCCATCAGTTCGCTGGCAACACTGATGTCGTAGCCAGTTTGACGGGGCAACCCATCGGCGTGTGGCCCCAAACCAACAATCACATTGCGCAGTACCCGGTCATTGACATCTACCACGCGATTCCAAGTGACATTATAGGGATCAATATCGAGGCGGGTTAGGCCCTGTTTGGCAAGCTGTTCATCGGTGCGGGTACTTTCATGGAAAATACGCGAGTCAATGGCAGCGGCAACAAGGTTATGGGCAGCGCTGATGGCGTGAATGTCACCTGTCAGATGCAAATTGAAATCTTCCATTGGGATAACTTGGCTATAACCGCCCCCAGCGGCTCCGCCTTTAATACCAAAGGTTGGCCCTTGGCTAGGCTGACGCAAACAGACAATTGCGTTGTGCCGTAGTTGACCGAGGGCTTGGGTTAGGCCAACCGAAGTGGTGGTTTTGCCTTCGCCCAGCGGGGTAGGGGTAATCGCGGTGACTTCGATGTATTTCCCTTGCGGGCGATTTTGAAAACGTTGTAGAACATCTAGGTGAACTTTAGCTTTGAATTTGCCAAATAAATCGAGGTCATCCTCATTTAAGCCTAATAAACCAGCTATTTTGAGGATGGGTTGGATGGTGGCGGCCTGTGCAATGTCAAGGTCGCTTGGCACGTTGGATATTACAGCAGACATGGGGATTTACCTGCCTTTGTTAGGGAATAAATAAATTGTTTTATTCGCTGCGCTTAATCACTACAACGGTCGCATCGTCGGCTGGGGGCAGGCCATGCGAAAAAGTATAAACATCAGTAGCGATTGCCAGCGAGATTTCCTGCGCTGTATAGTGGCGATTGCGATAGATACACTCCATCAAATTCTCTTCGCCGTACTCAAATTCATCCCGGTTGATGGCCTCGGTCACGCCATCCGTATAGGCGACCAGCACATCTCCCGGCTGTAAGATTAATTTTTCAGCCCGGTAAGGGACGTTGGCAAAAATACCTAGGGCCGTCCCGCCAGCTTCTATCATTTTATAACTTCCGTCATTTCCAACAAATACAGGTGGGTTATGACCACCGTTGCAATAATGTAATTCCCCGTTGAGCGGGTCGAGCACTCCATAAAACAAGGTGACAAATAAATTGGCTCGATTATCGGCCCGAATTTGATTATTCACCTCACGGAGCAGTTGGTCGGGAGCGTCTTCGGAAGACATTGCCAAGACACGGAAAATGGTGCGTGATAGGGCCATGAACAAGGCAGCAGGAATGCCTTTACCGCAGACATCTGCTACTACAAAACCTAAACGGCCATCGGGCAGATTAAAAAAGTCATAAAAGTCACCTGCTACCTCTTGGGCGGGCTGCCAACTAGCGGCAATATCCCAGCCGGGGTAGCTTGGTGCGAATTCTGGCAAAAAGCTGGTCTGAATTTTCTTAGCAGTTTCAACTTCTTGTTGCAAACGGGCTTGTAAAATCGTTTGTTGATAGAGACGAGCGCGTTCGATGGCGGCGGCAGCTTGATTGGCAAAGGCTTGGGCAACGGCGGCATGTTCATCGGTATAAAAATTAACTTGGCGGCTGGTAATGCCTAATTCGCCGATGACCCGATCATCTACAATCAATGGCACACCCATCCAACTGTGCATCCCAGCGGTGGTGCTGATTTTTATCCAGCGTGCATCTTGCTCCACATCGGGGATGATAATGGGGTCCCACGAGACCATCATCTCTTGAAACAAAACATTGTCAGAGGTTTTGAAAAGGCGCGATTGTAAAATTTCGCTGGTTTCTTGGTCGGCATAGCCCCGAATGGCCCGAATTACCATATCCTCACTATCGGTCAGCAAAATGGCCCCGCCATCATAGGGCAGCACGCGCTCGAGTTCCTGCAAAATCAAATCCAGCACTTCTTGCAGTTCTAGGGCGCTGTTGATAATCGAGGTGACTTCGCGTAGGGTGTCGGCTAATTCACGCTTAGATTGTTCGGAGGCCAATAATCGCGCATTTTCAATAGCAATTGCCGCTTCGGAGGCCAGCACCTTTAAGATGGTTTCGTCGCGTGGAGTAAATACCCCATGATTTTTATTAAGCAGTTGCAACACGCCAATGACTCGTTTACGGCCATCGCGCATGGGGGTACAAATCATATTGCGGGTTACATAGCCGGATGCTTGGTCAAATGACTTAGCAAAATAGGGGTTATCTTTGGTGGAAAAAACGTTGACCGTTTCACCCGTTTGGGCGACTCGTCCGGCGATGCCTTGCCCCATTTTCAGGCGGATTTCAGTAAGGCGGCCCGTGTCATCGTGCAGCACCTTTGAGACCAGTTCACCTGTTTGTTCATCAATCAGATACAGCGTCCCTCGATCAGCATCCACCACTTGGCGGAGCTTATCCACAATCAAATCGAGCAGGTCATCTACATTGCGGGCATTAGTGAGTGCCCAGCCGACCTCCTCAAAAACAAGCAATTCGCGCTCAATTTCGGGTTGAGGGGCAGCCCGTAGCGCGTCTAAATCTAAAACCTTCGTCATCGTCAAAATAGTTCCGTTCTCTTCATCAAATTTATATTCGACACTGTCCATCAGTGTCCGCATAAAGTGCATTCCCATACCACCATTAATTCGTTTTTCAACCGAAGCGTGCAAATCAAAATCAGGGATGGCCTCAGGGTGAAATGGCTTACCCCAGTCTTGAATAATGAGTCGAATTTCACCATTCACTTGGGTCAGCCGCACAAAAATGCGACCATCTTCATCCCCCTGATAGGCATGGGACATAATGTTGGTAATGGCTTCTTCGCTGGCGAGTTCAATGTCGAAATGCGTTTTTTCATCAAGATTGAGGGCCGCGCTAACTGCTGCCATGAAGCTATAAAGGTCTTTCAGATTTTCGCGGGTTGCTCTCAGCCAGAGTTCATAGCTCTTACCAGCCATCCATTACTCCTATTTCTATTAGTAGTCTACGCAGGCAAAGGCGCACCAGTTCCGTGAATTCCTGTACAAAGTATCTAATTTAACCAAACCCTAGCAAATGTGAAGTTCATTTTAAACAAAAAAACCTGACTCAACACACTTGTGAATCAGGCTAGTTATCGCATATAGGTATTTTTTCCATTAATTCTACGGTGTAGGGCAGGTGGGAGTCGAACCCACAAGAGTTTCCTCCGCAGTTTTTAAGACTGCTGCGTTTGCCATTTCGCCACTGCCCCTTGTGTGATTACGCATTTTAACGATAACTTCCAGATTGGTCAAGTATATACAGCCTTAGCTAAAACAATCCTGTGATATACGTCCCAGAGAGCAATAAACACAAACAAATCTATGGGTAGTCAGAGGGGATTCTAACTACCCACATGATTATTGATAATGCGATTGACTACGATCCTTCTTTGACCTCAATGATTTCATCGGCAACCAGACCGTGCGCTTCCCGGTGAACGGCAATAGCAGCTTCCTTGTTGGGGGCTTCCACCAAGCAGAAGACTTTGCCTGTCCCCTCATCGAACCAGTAGCGCAAATATTTGACGTTGTATTTCTCCTGTGTCTTTAGGTCGGCTTCATGGGCATGACCCACGGCATCAGCCGTGAGGCCATCAACGTGATAGTGAATATCCATAAACAGTGGCATTGTTTTGCGCTCCTCAAGTTCATCTAACGGATATATTCAGGATAGTGGCTGACGAGAGATGGGTATATCTACCAAATGGTAGATTCATAGGTAGATTTTAGGCGGGTAGTAGGCCTAATTCTTGAGCGCGGACAATTGCCTGTGTGCGATTGGTCACATCCAGCTTGCGATAAATATTGAGCGTATGGGTCTTGACTGTACCAGCGCCGATCACAAGCTCGGCTGCGATTTGCGGATTAGTCATTCCAATCGCCATGAGACGGAGAATTTCATTTTCCCTCACCGTGAGAAGTTGTTGGGCAGTTGCCTCAGATGGAACACAAAACTCGCGGCGAAGATAAATATTAATCGTATCAATAGTTAGGGTTGTACCCTTTTCCCAATGAGCTTTATAAGAAGCTGTTCCCATTCCATCCTGTAATTGAGCCTGAAGCTGTTCAAATGGCGGCCATTGGTGAATCCAGTTCAAGGCATTATCCGAGCAAGCCCAAACCCATCCGAGCAGTTCAACCGCTTTGGCGCGATCTGTTTGTGCCAGTGCATAGGCTGCCGCAGGAACAATCCAGCTAATAAGGGCGTGGTCTATGTCAGGGTGTGTTAATTGAAGTACTTGTTGAACATACATTCCCGCTTCTACTGGGTTTTCGAGGCCACACGACAATATGGCAAGCGCCCAGTACAACAATTGATACCCCATTGTATTGGTATTATGGCGTTTTTCCGATTCTTTTAACCGGACACCTTCGATGTAATCTGCCCGCATACATGCTAAAAGGATTAACAAAGCGACATTGTAGGACTGAAAGACCACTAAATTGATATCTTCAATGATTAGATGGGAACGCTCTGCATATTCCTGACAAGTTGCATAATCGCCCTGACAGAAAGCACATAGGGCCAGTAAACTCAGCGAATGAGCAATTTGCCCTCGATGGCCTGCCTTATTGGCGACTTGTAATGCTTCTTCACAATAATGCCTGCCCTTTAAGTAGTCTCCCTCTAAAAGATAGTCTGAGCCGAGGTTGTATAGGCAGATCACAAGCGACAAGTGATTATGGGTGGATCGGGCGAGTAGCAGGCTTTGTTCAGTATAGTCGTGCGACTTAGCATTCTCGTTAAGATTGCCATAGACGTAACCCAAGCGATGCAATACCCAGCACACATAGTAAGGCTCGTTGATATGCTCAAATAGTGTTTTGCTGGTCTCCAAATGTGGCAATGCTTCAGCGTAGCGCTGCATACTAATCATCACATAGGCCAACTTGAGATGCCCAAATGCAATTTCAAATGTGTCGTTTTCGTCGAGTGCAATCGTTAGTGCTTGTTGAACCCCAGTAAGGGCGTCTCGATAATCGGCTTGGTACCACCAGTGTAGATAACCCCATCGGCGCGAAAGCAGTCGCCCTAGGAGTGATGACTCAGCGCCTGATTCGTCAAGGGCCTGCTGGAACATGGCGATAGTTTCACGATAACGGTTGCCCAGAAAACCAAAAAGATAAAGACCGTTTAACATGATCTCAAGATATTCGGCCCGATGGTTTTTAGAGGCCCAATCCCACGCCAAGCGAATATTTTCAAAATCGGTTTCGATGGCACGCATTGCTTCCAATTGACGGGGTTGTTTGAGTACGGTTTCGTGCTGGAGTACCCAATTTGCATAATATTGGCAATGGCGCTCATAAGCTGCATCTGGTTCGCCATGCTCCTCTAATTTTTCGACGCCATACTGACGTAGCAACTCATGAATGCTGAATCGGCTAGACATTTCCATCTGAACGAGCGATTTTTCAACTAAGGCGGCAAGGATTGGAAGTGATGCCCCTACCACTTGTTCGGCGGCGTTGCTGTCAAAACTTCCGCAAAAAACCGACATTTCGGCAAAAATCATACGCTCTTTTTCCGACATTAATTTCCACGAGTGGTCAAATACAGCCCGCATACTGCGGTGTCGCGCCTCAATATTGCGCGACGTTGTCGACAAAAAATCGAGGTTACACTGTATCTCGGTGGCAATTTGCGAGGCTGTGAGACCTTTCAACCATGAGGCCGCTAATTCGATAGCGAGAGGCAACCCAGCGGTCATTTTACATATGCGAATAACAGCTTCCTGCTCATTGGTTAGCTCAAAGTTCGGCTGTGTGCGGCGGGCGTGATACAGAAAAAGCTGCACGGCTTCATAATCTTCCAAAGAGGTGGTGTAGGTACTCAGCGGGATACTCATTCCCTTGAGTGGATAAAGCCATTCCTCTTGTAGATTTAATGCCTCTCTTGAAGTGACCAGTATCTTGATGTTAGGGGCTTGAGCCAGAATTGCGCTGACAAGGGCTGTGTTGGCAAGTAGATGTTCAAAATTATCTAACAGGAGCAAGAGTGATTTTTCACGCAGATAGCTAAAGAATTGTATTTCTGGCTCACCCCCTCCATAGAAAGTCAAGCCAATGGCCTGCGCGATGGTGTGGATGAGTAGATCACCCTTAGTGATCTGCTGTAATCCTACAAAAACAACACCGTGATGAAAATGTGGAGCGATTGCTTGGGCAGCCTCAATTGCCAAGCGCGTTTTGCCACTCCCACCTAAGCCAGTTAATGTTAGAAGGCGGCATTCGGTACTTGTTAAGCGCGACTGTATATCCGCCAATTCCTTTTGTCGACCAAAGAAAGGATTGGTCTGAGTCAGAAAATAGTTCTTTATCATTGCCACCCTGCTTGGTTTAAATTATCCGGCCTAGGTATATTACAATCCCCTCACACTTTATCTCTTGAGAGACGGTTATCCTAGTACGATTGTTCCAGAGCGAGCGAGATGGTCAAAATTTTTTACCGCCTAAAATAGATGATTTTCGACCACCTGTGCACCCATGCCGGGTTTGTTGTGCAGAACGATTTTGACACCCTCTAGCTGCCACAAGCGATTTTCTACTTCATCGGCATCATTGGCTTTTGCCAAAACATGTACATTCGCCCCGGCGTCAATTGTGAAATAGGCTTCTAACCCACCCCGTCGCCACTCGGTCACTGCTTGGATAATTGCCAGCGTCACCGGATTCCAATAATAAATAGGGGGGTGGGAAGTCATAGCGATCACATGCAGTCGGATGGCCTCGCGTTCGGTTTCTTCGCCAAAAACTGTCCAATTCTTTTCCAAGATAGCGCGGCGGATGATATTTAAGCTTAGGCCCGCCAATTTGACGCGGGTATCATTAAAGGGGCTGGTACTGACCAATTTATTGCCGTCCGCCGACCCGACCTCTTTATGCGTGGTTTGGGTAATCGCAATCAAATCGCGAATATCCCAATGTTCGGGCGGGGCAATTTGTTCGGCGAAGGAAGCCTCATCCGTTTCGCCATAATGCCATTCCACAAATCCCGCCGGCACAGACCGACAGGCTGACCCAGACCCCTGTCGTGCCAAGAGTGTCAAGTCGCGTTCGGGTAAGGATAATCCGGCAGCTTGGGCGGCTGCTACCGATAGCGCTGCAAAGGCTGAAGCGGATGAGGCTATCCCCGCACCTGTGGGGAAATTATTTTCGGAAGCGACCTGTACCCGCGTTTGAATGCCTGCGATGGCACGGATACGGTCTACATGGCTGAACACCCGTGTCGATTGTTTTTCGTTTGTGGGAATTCCCGCCAGTGTAAATTGATCGGCGGCTAATGTTTCATCAAATTCGACGGTGGTCATGGTGAAGGCCGAATCCAAGTTCATGGAAATTGAGCCGTTCATGGGTAGGCGCAGGGCATCATTAATCCGCCCCCAGTATTTTACAAAAGCAATATTGCTGGTAGCGATACAGGAGGCTTTTTTGAGATGAGGTGTCGTGTCAGTCATGATTAGGCAGTGATACCTCCAATTATCACGAGTAATTTTGGGAAACCCAATATAACGTATTGTACACCGCGCTATCCCAAAAACTTCGTGTGAAAAATCTAATCAAAAGTTCGGGTATACATCAATACCCAGCCAACGTCCGACCGCCACAATTAGCGGAGCGATGAGCAGGGCAGGTAAATAGTTTGCCATGCGAGGGTGTTTAATATCTAGCAAAATCAAGCTTAGGCCGATGAGCATTAGGCCACCCGCTGAACTCATCTCATTAATCATGGCCTCGGTCATTACTTCACCAGCCAGATAACCTAAGAGGGCAAGTCCGCCTTGAATGATGATAATGGTTACAATCGAAAAACTGACCCCGACCCCTAAGGAAGCGGCAAAGGCCAACGATGCAAAACCATCGAGGACGGCTTTGATGGCGAGGAGTTGATAATTACCAGAGATGCCATCTTGGATTGAGCCAACAAAGGTCAGTGGGCCAATACAAAATACAAGACTGGCGGTTACAAATCCATTGATAAAACGCTCACGGGCTGAATCAAAATCGCCGTCGCCCATTTTGCCAGATGTGCTCCGTTTGGCGACCCATGTTTGAAGCCAGCCAGCCAAGTCATCTAATCCTTTTTGAATATTAATCGCCTCGCCAATCATCACACCCACAATCAGGCTAATCAGCGGGATGATGATATTGCCCGACAGCATGGCGTTATCAATGCCAACCACTAGTGTGACCAAGCCTAACCCTGTGATCACCGATGTCTGTGTATTTTTAGGGAGGCGATCCCCAATAAGCAGGCCAAGCATACTGCCAATTGCAACCGTAATGACATTTAGGATGGTACCAATCATAAAAAGTTGTTCCTGTTTAGAAAAAAATATACGCCGGAGAGTGTACCTCCCCGGCGCTATCTAGGCCTATTGGATGAATTGACCGATACCCTTTTTATTGGGTTGGCGTCGTTGCAGGCACAACGGGTGCTTGCTGATTATTCAACACTGTAATTGGCACGCGCACATCTAAAAAGGCATTATTGGTTGCATATGCCACAAGCCGCAGCACATATTGCCCGTCGGGTGTATCAATGCTGTTCCAGCCACCCAAGAAGGAGTTGGCCGTTGGTTCTTGAATACTATAGATTTGCCCAGCAATGGTGGTGAACGATTCAGTGCCTGCTGGGGCGATTTGGAATTCGTATTTCTGGAAATTTGGTAGGCTGACTTGACCCAGTAATTGCACCGGGCCTGTCACGGTTGCGCCGGGGGCTGGACTGTTTAAGGCCACAACTGGTTGGGGTTGGTCGGCGGTACATTCTTCAACGGGTGGGGTTTGCAATGGCAAAGTTAACCCACGTGATTGTGCCCATGCCTGACCTTCGGGGCGATTGTTAATCCAGCTAATCGCGGTAGCGTCACCAGTCATTAGATAGTTTTGTGGCTTAGCATATTGTTGGCAATACTGGTTGGCAATGCGATTGGTGAATGGGTCAACATTGATGACTTGGAACAAACTATCTGTGCCCTCGGTTGGCGGCTGAGAATTCCAAAATAATTCATTGTAGTTGCCGCCGGGGCCACAACCATTGGCCGGAACAGTCGTACCCGTGTCATTACAAACCTGTGCTTGGATGATGCCAGCGGGTTGTGGGAAACCAACATTCGGCTTGCCCTGCAATGCTGCCGAAATAGTGGCATTCCAAACTGGGGCGGCCACCCCATAACCTGTTTGATTGCCTGTCGAAGAATTATCGGTATTGCCCATCCATACCCCTACGATTACTTGGGGTGTCCAACCAATTGTCCACGCATCGCGGTTGTCGTTGGTGGTTCCTGTCTTGACTGCGACGGTATAACCCTGCACTTCCAAGGGCGAAGATGACCCACTGCCAAATTCCTCCGAGCGTGCCTGATTATCGGATAAAATCGAGCTAATTAAATAGGCATGTTCAGGTCGGATAACAGGAATGCCTTGCAGCGAGCTTATATCCACTTGGAAAATGACATCGCCAGTCGTGGTTTCAATGCGACTAATGCCAAATGGTTCGCGACGGATACCACCGTTACCAAAGGCAGCATAGGCAGCCACCATATCAAATAGGCGGACTTCGGTGGCCCCCAACGCGGCGGGCAGCCCTACCGCAGTGGGGGATTGTAATGGGAAGGTAATTCCCATCTGCTCGGCTTTTTGAGTAAATCGCTCGGTTCCTATACAGTCTAGGGTTTTCACGGCGGGCAAGTTTAATGAGTTCGACAAAGCACGCCGGATTGTGACAGGCCCACGGAAAGTGCGGTCATAATTGACGGGTTCATAAACCGAAGGCGGATTACCCCAAACAGTTGGGGTGTCCCATAAGACCGTTGATGGTGTGAAATAGGGGTGAGCCGCATCATAACATTGACTGGTCGCGTCAATGCCTTCAAAGGCTGTTACATAGACGACGGGCTTGATAGATGACCCCGGCTGCTGCGGCGTAAAAGCGACATTCACCTGCCCATCAATTTCTGCATTATTAAAGTCGGCACTACCAACCATTGCCCACACCGCACCTGTTTGAGGATCCATGACCACCACCGAACCATTATTAAAATTACTACCCGGTAATTCATCGTTGACGGCTTGTTGGGCAGTATTTTGAATGGTGGGGTCAAGCGTAGTGTAGACATTAAAGCCTGTCGCATAGATGGTATCAGACCCATACGTTTCGGTAAGCTGATCCCAAATCCAGTTGACAAAATGAGCATAGCGCAAGTCACGGGCGGGTTGTTCAAAGGTCTTGACCTGAACGGTGGCAAGATCAATGGCAAAATTGGGATCGGCGTTCAAAAATTCAGGTGTGACACACAATGGTTGTGATAAATCGAAGGGGAAAGTCGTTCCGTTGGAAAAGCCGTCGAAGGTATTTTCAAGCTGGATGCAGCCATTCCCATTGGCTTCGGTCATGAGGCGCAGTACTTCACTCATGCGTCCAATGGCGGCCTCGCGGTTGCTGATGGGGCTGTAGGTGGCGGGTGCTTGGGGCAGACCTGCCAACAAAGCTGCTTCGGCAATATTTAAATCGGAGGCGGGTTTGTCAAAATAGGCTTGCGACGCCGCTTCGATCCCATAGGCAAGATTGCCATAGTAAATTTCGTTGAGATACAGTTGCAGAATCTCGTTCTTGTTATATTTCCGGCTCAGTTCCGCGGCCAAAATGATTTCGGTAATTTTGCGTTGGCTGGAAACTTGTGTGGCAAAATCTTCTTCCAAAATCAACTGGCGCACCAATTGTTGGGTGATGGTGCTTGCGCCCGAACGTGGGCCTTCACCGCGTACGTTGGTATAAACGGCACGCAAAATCGAAAACACGCTAAAGCCGGGGTTGTCGTAATAGGTTTCGTCTTCGGTTGCGACCGTTGCATGAATGACCCAAGGCGAAATTTTTTCCAGTGGTACTTTAGTCCGTGCGCCCTCGCGCGGATCGTTATATTCGGCTAGTACATTACCTTGCGCATCATAAATGCGGGTGGTTTCAAAAGTTGAGGCTTGTTGACCTAGATTGTCTATCTTGTCCTGATATTTGCTGACGACCGACATATAGTAGCCAACCATGCCTAGCAACAAACACAAAGTTACACCTAGACTTGCCACAATGCCTGCTATCCCAACCCACAGGCCATATTTAATGATGTTGCTGCGGTCAAGTGGGTTTTCATAAGCCGCACTGTAATCCGGCTGGATACCAACTTGCTTGGGTGGGGCCGCAACCTGAATATTTGCCGAGGCATCACCGCCGGGTCGGGGTGCTTCAATCGTTGCCCCCATGGCTGCTTGGGCGGCTTGCGCGGGTGAAACAATGGTTGGAGCAACCACCGGCTCCCCCACAGCGCCTGCTGATTGAATCGTTTTATCGGTGAGACCACTACTTGCCGCTGGGGCATCGGGGGCTGGCTTAGGTTGCTGAAAATCACCCCATGTCGGCTCATCAGCCCGCGGCGTAAAGGCTTGAATATTGACCATTGTCGCGTTCGGGTCATCTTCAGGTACACGCTGGGGCAGGGGCATCCCATATTCATCCAGCGCGATTTTGGGCGTGGTTGGTTCTTGGCTCGATGGCTGCACTAGGCCATAAGCCCCGACTGCGGCTGCGGCAATGGGCGCTTGCACATTGGTTTCGGTGGGGAGGTAATTGCCCCGAACCCCTTGGGCTGCCGATACTACTGGCTGTGAACCTGTTTGGGGTGGTGTATCGGGAATCCATTCGCGCCCATCAAAGCGATACCAGCGATTGCTATCTACCCCTAATGTCCACCAACGGCCCTGATCATCTAAAACCATCAGGCGACGCAGTTCGGTTTCTAGTTGATTGCGCGTAATCTGCCCCTGCTTAAACTGATCGCGCAGGATTTGGACAGATTGTTCAACTTCACGGAAACGGGCGGCTGCAATATCACGAGCGGTGGGTTGTGGTGTAATTGGCTGGCTAGAACCCGTTCCCATGACTTGGGGTGGTTCTTGGGCCTGAAAACCAGACGATTGAGGGGTCGGTTTCTTTTGCATTTCGCCTGTATCTCCCAAAACATGGGTTGCGCTTGCGGTGGATAAAGGTGTGCTCTGGGGATTTGCCGCAATCGCCTCAAGTGGATTGGTATCACTTACCCCGCCTAACCCACGTTCGACCGCTAAAATTCCACCCGTCCCTTGCTGTTGCAGGGCTGCTGCTTCTTCAAGTGTTAAGCCTTCAATCGGCTGGCTAGATTCTTCGGCAGCCCGTTCCACATCACGCAGGCCACTTGATTCCGACTCCAATGCGATTGAAAGAGGTACTTCAGGTGTATCTCTAAAACCCTCCGCCGACTCTAGGCCTATGGGGGCATCTACTGGCTCAAAAGTAGTACCCTCTGCAATAGGGGCAGGCGGTGGTTCGGATACGTCCGTCAGTTCTGTTGCGGGTTCAATGACTGGTAGGGCAACAGGCTCGGCTGGTGGCAGGCTATCTAGGTTTAACGCCACAGAAGCACTGGCTGAAATCGTTGGCAAGCCAACTGTATTTGCAGGGGAATACCAGCCCCCTTCACGCAAAGGTACGCTCCCGGGTAGTAACTCGGGTGTAACCGCGGCTGGGGTGCGGGCATTAAGTTCATCAGTAGAAAAGGCGTTGGCGGGCTTATACCAACCCTGTTGGGTAGCGTCGCGGGCAATTAGCCGCCAACCTGTGGTATCACCTGAACCGGGCACTGTTTCACTATCGCCATTGCCAGATGTCCCCGTGTTAATTTCAGGTAGATCACTCTGGGAATTGATGGGTAATTCGTTGGGGTTGTCGCTCATACAATAATGATGTCTCCCAAACGCAATAAATAATTGACTGCTAGGGTCGGTGCAGCAACTCTATACCATAATTTAGCCAAATCTTAAGTGTATTATAACACCGATGCCACAAGTGCGCCGACTTCAAAAACTAGGGCTGGTGAAGGGCTTCGGTGACGGGCTGCCAATAGACCACACCCTCACGATAAATACGGGTGAGTTTGCCATCCTGCTCTAACAAATCAATATGCCCCAAAACTTCGGATAGCGCCAGATATTTTTCGGCGGGGGGGACATGTGCAAACATTTTTTCAGTCAAATCCCATAAGTGATAGGCGTGACCTTCAAAAAAATTGAGGATTTGAGCAGCCCTTTTATGATGGAATTCAATACGTTTTTCGACCAAACCTCGCACATCCTCGACAGGTGCGCCATGCCCTGAATAGGCCAATTGAATATCAAGGGCTGCGATGCGTTGAAGTTGACTGATATATTCCAATAGGCGGTGAGGACGAGGCTGTCCCTCTATCGCAGCGGGTTCAATTAAAGGATTGGAGCTAATTTTCAGGATGATGTGGTCAGAAGCCATGAGCGTCTGGCTGTCGGCGTGATAAAGGCATATCAAATCACCTGAATGACCGGGGGTGTGATAGACGCGCCATTCTATACCCCCAGCTTGTACCATATCCCCTTCGTCCACCATTCGAGAAACGGCAACTGCGGGGTTACTATACCGCTGCAAAAATTTGTAGCTGCGATTGACGGCTTGGATGATTTCCTCTGGTACTGCCGCCTCCTGAAAAACCACTTGAGAAAAGTGCCCATGACGTTCACGTGCTGTAGTGGGATCTTCTAAAAACTCACGGGTCTGGGGATGCGCGGCCAATTTGGCTCCAGACTCCTCCATAATCCTCGCGACTTGGCCCAAATGGTCAACATGATGGTGGGTGATGACGACTTGCTGAATATCGGGCAGGGTATACCCCAGTTGAGCCAGTGCCGCGACAAGTGCATCATAGGCTTCGGGGGAATTTGGCCCAACATCTATCAGGGTTAGAGGGTCACCTTCTAATAAATAGACATTAACAGGCCCAACCATAAAGGGGGTGGGAATGGCAAACTGATGGATGTTGGGTGACATATGAATCAATTCGTTTTGGCGGCTTCGATGAGTTCTTTCATCTCGACCAATACCGTCCATGTACCCTTTTGGGTAATTTCGCCACGTTGATTGACCAATTTAATGTCGAGCGTGACTAAGCCACCGCCCATGCGTTTAGCCTCTTTTTTCTCGGTGACTTCGATGTTGACCGTGATGGTATCGCCAAAGAGAATCGGGGCACGGAATTTCCATTCTATACCCATAAAGGCAATCACGGTGCGTTCCATAAATCCAAGGGCATAGGCTTGCCCGGTTGCTGCCGAAAGCCCTAACATGCCGTGTGCAATTCGCTGACCAAATGGGCTTTTCCCGGCGAAATCGGCGTCGGTGTGCATGGGATTGTAATCGCCCGAAACCCCTGCAAAATTAACGACATCCGCTTCGGTGATGGTACGCCCGCGTGAAATCATCTTTTGTCCGACTTCCAGTTCTTCAAAGTAGAGTCCGCGAGGTGCTGTCACAAGTAATCTCCTTTAGCAGGCGAAATGAACTAGACTTGCCTGTTGAGTTTAAACTTGACCTTGCAGTTTGTCTAGCATTTCACAATGACCCTCACGCATCATGAGAGGTTTCTTGCTGTGCTTCGGTAATGAGCCGCTCCACTTCTCGATTGAACTGTTCCAGATGGACTGGTTTTGCCAAAAAGCCATCCGCCTTATATTTTTGCGATATACGACCTGCTTCATGATGGGCACTGACCACCAATACACGAGTTTTAGCCAATGACGGGGTGCTTCGTACCAAGCCTAATACCGTATCCCCCGAGGCATTGGGCATCATCAAATCGAGGATGATGAGGTCAGGTAGATATTGTTGTACCATGTCAATTGCTTCGAGGCCGTCATTTGCTTGCATAAATTCGTGTCCGGCGCGGCGCAGAAACAGCTTCCATACTTCGATCATATCTGGCTCGTCGTCCACTAAAAGTATACGTGCCATGCAGACGCTACCCTATCTCTATCCTAGCTATAAACCCATTGTACTCGTATTAATTATCATTGGGACGTATGATACGGATTTTTCACAGTAATTTCATGGCGCACCGACCCAATTGATACCCACCCATAACTTGGTAGAATAGGCGCATAAAATTTTTGATACAGGAGCAGCACCGATGGCCGAAAAATTTTTAGTGGGTGGTGAATGGCGTACGAGCAATGAAACTTTAGAGGTAATTTTTCCCTACGATGGGTCGGTGTCGGGCACGGTCTATATGGCGACTGAGCAAGACCTAGACGACGCGGTCATAGCTGCTCAACGGGGTTTTGAGATTACCCGCAAACTGCCAACCTATCGTTGTGTCGAAATTTTACGGAATTTGCATCGCCTGTTCCGCGAAAATTTTGACCATATGGTTGATTTGATGATTCTTGAAAGTGGCAAAAATCGCAAAACGGCTGTAGGCGAAATGAGTCGGGCTTGCCAAACGGTTCTGGTTGCCAGTGAGGAGGCCGGACGTAATTATGGCGAAGTGTTAGACCTTGACTGGACAGAACCGGGACTAGCTCATCGGGGGTTTGTCCGGCGCTACCCGGTTGGCATTGTATTGGGCATTACCCCCTTTAATTATCCAATTAATTTGGGCTGTCATAAACTTGCCCCTGCCATTGCAACAGGGAACGCGGTGATTATTAAGCCACCCGAAATTGCGCCACTCTCCTCATTATTTATGGCCCAATTGGTGCTAGAGGCGGGTTTCCCACCAGAAGCCTTTAGTATGCTACCCTGCCCCGGCCCACGTGCTGAAAAATTGGTCACTGACCCCCGCATCGCCATGTTGAGTTTTACGGGAAGTGCTGCTGTAGGCTGGATGTTGAAATCCAAGGCGGGTCGTAAGCGAGTTGCACTTGAATTGGGCGGAAATGCCCCTGCGATTGTGCACGAAGACGCCGATATAAAAGTGGCCCTACAAAAAACCGTAGCTGGAAGTTTTGCCAATGCCGGACAGAACTGCATCTCGGTGCAACGAATTTTGCTGCATCGCCCTATCTATGAGGATTTTTGTGATCAATTTATTCCCGCGGTGCAAACTCTCAAGATGGGTGATCCACGTGACGCTGCTACCGATATTGGCCCGCTCATCAACACTCGTGCGGCTGAACGGGTCGAGTCATGGGTTAATGAGGCTGTTGCACAAGGCGCTACCCTGTTGTTGGGTGGTAAACGCTCAGGGGCAATGATTCCTGCGACTGTTTTGGCCGAAGTGACCCCCATTATGAAGGTCTGTATTGAGGAAGTTTTTGCCCCGGTGGTCACACTGTCTCCCTATGAAACATGGGACGACGCGATTCAGCAAGCCAACGCCTCCAATTTTGGATTACAGGCGGGTGTGTTTACCAACGACATTCGCCGCATGATGGATGCTTGGGAACGCTTGGAAGTGGGCGGGGTGCAAATTAATGACGTTTCGACCTTCCGAGTGGATCACATGCCCTATGGTGGGATTAAGGATTCGGGTTTGGGACGCGAAGGTGTACGCTACACCATGCAAGAAATGACCGAAATGCGCCAGCTAGTCATAAATATGGGGTAATTTTATGCGTTTAATTGAGGAAGTTGCCCATCGCCCCTATCCATTGCCACAAGGGGCATGGGTGATGAAACAGGAGTGGCATCAGCTTTTATTTGCCCATTGGGCGCTTGATCCAGCGCAATTGGAAGCATTGATTCCCAAAGGCTTGACGTTGGATACCTTTGAGGGCAAGGCATGGATTAGTGTCGTCCCGTTTCATATGCGTGGGATTCGCTTGCGGGTGACGACCACCGCCCCCTATCTCTCGGCGTTTGCTGAACTTAATGTGCGGACTTATGTTACGGTCAATGGTGATAAACCGGGGGTCGTGTTTTTCAGCCTTGATGCTGCTAATCCCGTTGGGGTGTGGTTGGGGCATAATTGGTACCATCTGCCCTACTTTAATGCAGAAATTCAATTCCAAGCGGATGGCGATCAAATTACCTATCATAGCCGCCGTACCCACAAAAATGCCCCAGTCGGTGAATTACAAGCGGCCTATGCTCCAGATTCAGAGGTATTCCATGCCGAACCGGGTACACTGGATTATTGGTTAGTGGAGCGCTATTGTCTGTATACAGTGGGTAGAGGAGGCCGGATTGTGCGTGGCGACATTCATCATGTCCGTTGGCCCGTCCAGCGAGCCAAAGCCACCATTACCCAAAATACCGTTGCCCCCATTGCCCTATCGAATACACCTGACTTGGTGCATTATGTCCACAAGCTCGAAGTGTTGGCGTGGCCGATTAAACCTGTTTAGGTTAAGCGTATTCTTTTAACTGGTTAACCGTCATCTGAGCATCGCGAGATCGTTACAAGTGAATACCAAGCCCGGGGTTATAATAACCGGGCTTTTTTTATGAGATTTGATGGCATTGTGTATGACAAAAATGACATTTTCCCCCAAGAAGATACTGGCGCTTGATGTATTGGTGCTGGTGCTATTGACTTGTTATATATTGGCTGGCGTCGAAAAAGTTCCGTTTCATGGCGATGAATCCACTATTATTTGGATGAGTGCGGATTTCGATACCGTAGTTTTAAAAGGGGATATATCAGCGGTAACCTATTCCCCGCCGTCGCGCCGCACTACAGAACAGCATCTGCGCATTCTCAACGGCACATTGACCCGTTGGGTGATGGGGTCAGCATGGTATATCGCTGGATTTGACCGCCAAGACTTGAATGATCAATGGGTCTGGGGGCCAGACATGGAATGGAATCGCGCTAATGGACACAGGCCGTCTGATCGCTTGCTTAAAACAACCCGCCTCGCTTCAGCAGGTTTCTTAGTCGTCAGCGTAGCACTTGTTTTGGCAATGACCCGTTTGGTTGCGCATCAAGTATTCTCGAACCCCTTAATTTCAGCGATAGCAGGCTGGCTATCGGCGAGTCTTTATGCGCTCAACCCGGTTGTCTTGATGAACGGACGGCGGGCCATGTTTGAAGGCCCTATGCTATTTGGTCTCGCGCTGGTTGGATGGGCCGTGCTGCGTTTGGTCAATCGCTCATCCTCTGGTAAAAGCTATCTACTGATAGGGGTAACAGCCGGAATTGCTTTAAGTACCAAGCACAGCGCCGCATTTACTATAGCGCTCCTATTTTTTGGATTAGGATTGGCTGAATGGTCTAAGCTGAAAACCCAGATCATCTTAAAACTAGGCCTAGCTTCCATGACCACCCTCCTCATTTTCCTCGCATTGACTCCCTTATGGTGGTCAAAATATCTACCCGATATGCCCCACATCGTATTAGACGAGCGCCAGAAACTTCTAGACGAGCAAGTGGTACTATTTGGCGGCTATGAAGGGTGGGGAGAACGCTTAGAAGGGTTGTGGCGGGGTACATTTGGAGTCGAGCCCCAATACTATGAAGCTGATTATTGGAGTGATTATGTGGGCGTCTCGGAGGAAAATCGGCAATACGAGAATAGCCATCTAGCCGGGATAACATCGCCTGTCTTTGTTGGGATACGTTTTTTGCTTGCTGTTGTAGGACTGTCTTCGGTTGGACTAGGTTGGCGACAGGATGGAAAAAGTAGAATAGTGGGGCTATGGATGATAGGCATCCTGTTGTTGTCATGGCTCACCATCCCATTAGATTGGCAACGTTATTATCTACCTATCCAGACGCCGCTTGCGCTGGTGATGGGCTTGGGTGGGGCCGCCATTTTGCAGACCATTTTATATCGAAGGTCGTCCAAGCATGGCGTGGTATAAAAAAGCGCTCATTGCTTGCTTCTTTGTGATTTTGATGAGCTATGTTTTCGTGGGTTATACGCGCGTTCCGTTTCATGGCGATGAGGCCGACCATCTCTTTAAAAGCCGTGATTTTATGACCTATTTTGTCGAGGGTCGCCCCGATGCACTGCGGGTAAGACCCCCTGTTGCTATTGATTCTGAACAACATATCCGCTTGTTGACAGGCACGACAACAGCCTATTTAACGGGGTATGCGTTGTGGTCAGCCGGGGTCGAAAAATGGGAATGGCCTGCCCCATGGTATTACGGCTTGGATTATGCGTGGAACATTGAAAATGGGCGGCGTCCAGAGGAATTTAAACTGCACCGGGCACGCCTAGTCACCACACTGTTGACCATGCTAAGCATCCCGCTAATAGGCGGTATCACTTGTCAAGTGGTGGCATTTTATAAAAGTAAAACTTACATCGCAGGACTTGTCGCGGCGGGGTTGGCGGCAACCCACCCCGTATGGCTGTTGAATGGACGGCGGGTCATGCAAGAGGCCGCCCTTGGCACTTTTAGCCTTGCAGTCATCTGGTTGGCATTGTTGATACTTAAAAAGCCAACCCTTATACGGTGGGGTGCTTTATGTCTGATCGCAGGCTTGTGTCTTGCAGCCAAACCGACGGGGGCGATTTCGGTTGGGTTGATAATCGGGGCATTGTTGATTTTGCAGCTAGGGCGACGTTTTTTTCATGCTGCCGACGATTTTCAAGTGAGCGATCCCCGTCAATTTATTGGGTTGTTCGGGGTAGTAATTGGCGCGGTGGGTGTGTATATCCTACTGACCCCAGCCATTTGGGATGCTCCCTTTGATCGGATGCGTTTAGCGGGTGAATTGCGCCTCCAAGTGTTACAAGGACAGACCAAAGCCAGTGCCGATGCTTATGATACAAAATGGGCACAAGGGATGGCACTTATTCGGCAGCCCTTTTTGAGTGATTTGCAATATTATGAGAGTCCGGCTTTTGAGCATGTGCTGGATGATGAAATTGCCCGCTATGAAAAGGCCCATTTCGATGGCTGGCAAATGAGTCGTTTGGTCGGGGCGTTCTGGACACTGGCGGCTATGGTTGGATTGGCTACTCTGATTCAGCATTGGCGATGTCCCGCAGCGTTTTTGGGTCTTGTTTGGGCGCTTGGCACAGCGATGGCCTTAGGGATTAGTGTGCCGCTGGCATGGCAACGGTACTATCTGCTGTGGTCGCTCATTTGCTGTATTTTGGCTGGGATTGGCTTGCAGGCAATTTTTGAGAGACTGATGAACCGAGATTTTCGGATGTTACGATTGAGTGATTCACATGGCTGATTGGTTAGAACCGTTTTTATCTGTTCTCACATGGCTGGTTTGGTTTTTTGCCGGGGTTGGCATTCCTTGGGCCTATGCGTTGCTCCCACGGCGTGATTGGCGTGATTGGGCAACAGTTGTTGGTCTAGGATTGGCACTTGGCCCATTGTTTGGAACAACATGGTTGTTTTTGCTTGGCACATTTGGCGAATTCACCTTTGGGGCAGCCGTTGTAGGGACAGTTATGATTGCTGGGGTTGGGGTAGCGGTGGCGTGGCGACGATGGGATGAATTGCCCCCCGTTGAAAATCAGACCGATGCTGAAATGGATGATTTGCTTCCTCGCCCGCTCATCATTGTTTTACTTGTGATGATGGTGCTTGGGGTATTGGCGATGGCATGGGACACCGCCTTTTGGCCGTTTTTGCGTTATGACACACTTTGGACGTTCGGCTATAACGCCAAGATATTTATGTTGGAAGGCCGTATTCCCCATTGGATGGATTATTATCCCCAACAAGTGCCATTAACCTTTACCTTTGGCGATTTGGCATGGGGTAGTCACAATGACCATGCGGCACGCGCAGCCGTACCCCTATTTTTTATAAGTAGCGGGTTCGCGGCCTATCTACTGGGTTGGCGGGTCTATGGACAGCGCTCAGTTGGCTTATTGACAGTGGCCTTATGGATTTTGCTCCCCTCATCGCTGATCTGGTCAAGTTCGGGCGATCTGGAACACCCCATGGCGCTTTATTTCACCCTCGCTACAGTGTTTTTTACGTTGGCATGGCGGGCGGAACTGCGCTCTTCGGCAGATCGTTATGCGGCGATTGCAGGACTCATGTTGGCAGGTGCGATGTGGACGAAACCGACCTCCGGTGCGTTTGTTTTGGGGGTTGGTTTGGTGATGGCCGGGGCAGCCTCGGTTGCCTATTTGCAAGATCGGCGGCGCTGGTTTGCCAATAAATTGCGGATTGTAGTCGTCACAGGAATTTTTGCTGCCCCCATCGGTGGGATGTGGTACATCCGCAATGTACTCTATGGGCATGCATGGACAATCTTGCCCGTCCACTATTGGCGCGAACTGGCCCAACGGTCGGGGATGCAGTTGACATGGCTCTATGTTTTGGCCGTGTTATTGGCGCTTATTCTGATTTTTGAAAATCTGCGACGGGGGCGCAACCCTGAGACGATTTTGCTGCCGATGTTGTCCATTACCTTGCTGAGTTTAGCAATTTTGCCGACGGCCCTAAGCGTTCCTGAAGGGGGCTGGACACAGACAACTGCGTGGGATTGGATTAATGGTTTCCGTGAACCGATGCGCCGCTTAAATATGACCGAAACGGTGCTGCTGTTTGCGGGTATAGCCGTTTTGCTTGGGAGTATGCGGGGTTTCTGGCGCGAACAATCCCAAATGGTTCGGCAAGGTTGGTTGCTGACATGGACGCTGGGCCTACCCTTTTTCTTGGTCTACTTCTGGTCATATAGCTATCACTATCGCCTAGCCTTGACTGTATTGCCGCTCATCTTTGCCCCGATTGCCTATTTGCTGACGGGCTGGGTTATCCCTGTGATGAGCCAAAACCGCCTACGCCAAACGGCTCTGGTCATCATTGTGTTTTTTCTGTGTATCCCTGCCCCGATTGCCGCGACCTATCACACTGCCTTCAATACATTTAATAAAACGGGAGTGAATACCGACAGCGAAAAATATCGCTATGCTAATCCGGCCTTGATGCGGGTCGTCCAATTTTTGGAAGAGTACGCCGATTCCCAATCAGTGGATCACCTGCGCGTTTTAGCGCCCGGTGAAAACCGCCTACACTTTTATTTTCCTGATTGGGACATCAATTATCGAGCTATTCCTACTGATATTGCTGATTTAGAAGGCTATGATTTGTATGTGGCCGTTTTTGATGATGGCCTGTGGCGCGATTTTGATTTGATTCCCAATCAGGTGTGGGCATGGAAACGTATGGCGTGGGTCTATCCACTGCCTCCAACAGGTCAGCAATCCACCGATGGGCCAAATGGCGTAGCATGGCGCAAAGTGTTTACGCCTGTGACAGCTATAATGGATGATGGCAACAATCGTTACGAGGTTTTTAAGATAGACACAGGCGCGGTTACCCAATCTGTTACCCCCGAAAACCCTCTCGACGATGTTGTGTTTGATGGAACAATGCAGTTGCTTGGCTTTGATTTGCCCTCGACCACGCTTACTCGTGGTGAACCTTTTACCCTTAAGCTGTATTGGCAGGGGACAGAAAATGCGCCACCCCAGAGGGATTATAGTGTGTATGTTCACCTGCTCGACCCCGATACTGGTGAAATCTTGGCCCAGCGCGATGGTGGGTTGATGGGGAGCCTTTTCCCAACTCGTCTCTTGACCCCCGGTTTTGTACTGCAAGATTTGCGCGAATGGACAATTGCGCCAGAGATGCGTGCTGGCCCAGCGATTTTGCGGATAGGGGTTTATGTACCCGATGGGCCACGTTTGCCTGCCTCAATCCACGGTGAGGCAGTAGGCGATGGGGTGGTGATTGAACAACAGATTACGATTCAGTAGGGGAGCTAGGTTGCCCCTACCTTTTTATTGCTCACTCAATAACTTATCAATCGTTGTCACCATCAGCGTGTAATTGCCAGCGGGGCCACCCGGTTGACTGTATAACACGATTGAAAAACCATCGTCCCTTAAAACGGTATATTGGAGGGCGCGACCTGTCAGCGGGCCCGCGGTAAAACCCATGCCAGTCACTTCGTGGGCGACCATGCCACCACTGTTCCAAAGCTCCATCGCAAAGACGTTGGGGTCACCATTGGAAGGGAAATTCACTACCGCCACAATCTCATCCCCGCGATGGGCACTAAAGCGAAACTCATGGGCTTCTTTGCGTTTGAGTACCCCCAGTTGAGCGCCCCCATAATCAATGATGCGGCGCTTCGTGATAGGCAGGCGGTCTTGTTCAGGGGTATCTTCGGAGGCTGGGCCACCCATCAGCACATTGATATAGCCTAATGGTTTGGGTTCCCCCAGTACACGCCGCTCAAAATCATCAAAAATTTCCCCACCCGTAAAATTATCTAAAATCAAAAGTGAGGTAAACATCATTGCCACCGTCCCAAATGCGGAGAGTAAAACATAGGCCCAACGGATGCGATGTTTTTTCTTGGGCGGGATAATATGGCGTTCGGGCAGTGGGCCGGTCATCTTTTTAGCTTGAGCATCGAGTGACTGTGCCATCACTTGGGCGGGGGCATGGTCGGGTTTGAGTTGCAAGACCCGACCTAAGGCGGTGCGTTTACGCTGCGGGGTTTCTGCAACAAAGACTGAAAGCCACCATGCGTCAATATTGTCATGATCAAACTTCAAAATATCTTCCAAGATAGGCCGAGCCTCTTCATTAGCCCCGGATTTGACATATTGATAGGCGATTTGCAACCGGTGCAAGTTGTAATAAATCTTTTGGGCACTTTTTTGGGCTTCGCTACGTAGGGCCGGGTCGGGGTCTTGAACAAAAACGTCAGCTAGAGCCGACAGCGCGGCTGGGTCACCAAATGCTTCGATAGTATGGATAGCCTCGCGTCGGGTCGCAGGGTTGGCATCGGTCAGGCGGCTTAACCAAACAGTGATTTTTGAGTTCATGGTTGTTCGGATTTCAATTGCACCAAAAGGCGGAAATCATCGGATAAGCCTACCTCTAGCATTTCAAGTGGGTCAGTGCCGCTTGCTAGGCGTTTGACCGACGCTGCTTGATATTGGAAATGCTCAGTTAGCGTATCAAGCCGTTCCCACTCGCTTTTGAGCAAATCCATCTGATTCTGTAAATCTTTGTCGCTACCCGCTTGCCCTGCCAAATTCTCAACTAGGCGCTCGGCATGGGCTTGGGGTGGACGCCATTTAAAATGCTGTTGTAGCCCTGCTTCGGTGGTATGGCCCCGGTGTTGGGCCGACCAAATCACTTTTCCGGCCCATTGTGCAGTTTGCCGAACCTGCTGGTCAGAATCGTTTTTATAAACTTCAGCCACGATTCTTAATGCACGGGTTTCTTCAAGCATTGCCAATATTTGCAAGGCTTTGATGCGGATTGCAGGGTCTGGGTTACGGAGGTCATGAATAAGTTTTGGCAACAGCATGGGGGCCGCCTTAATTCTTATGTTAACTGAACGTTCATTTATTTCTAACAAAAGGTGCTTGACATTGCTTGTGAAACTTGAAACAATTTTAACAACAGTGCGTAAAAATTTTAAACAATTCTTGTGGGGAATTGGCAAACGAAATTTAGCTCGCCTTACCAAAGGGCGGAGGGAACACTACGAAAATGACTATGTTTGAGAAAGAAATCAAGTTGCTGGTGATGGCTGCTCTGCGCGATAACCCCGATACGTGCACCCAGCCTATTCGTGTCCAAGTACGCGGTCGCAATGTTATGTTGTCTGGGGTAGTGGGCAGTGAAAATACCGTACTTGAAGCCATTATCACCGTCGAATCCGTTTCCGAATTTTTGAATGTTTACAGCCGCTTGTTGGTGCGTGAAGTCGAAACCACCCCTGCCCATCAAGTGGCAGCAGTTGCAGCTGTTTAGTTTTACAAACTTTCGACAAACAATGGGGCAGGCCTAAAACACCTGCCCTTTTTTGTTTATAACTTTTTTAAGGCGGCTTCCAGTTGGTCAATTTCGGCGTGGGTGTTGTAGTGGGCAAGGCCAACACGCACCATACCCCCCGATTCTTGCTTCCCCAGCCGATTCATAATCGCTAGTGCGTAATAATTGCCATCCCAAACATAAATATCGTGCTGGGCGAGATGGGTGGCAATCTCAAGCGGTGAATGCCCTTGCTTTGTAAACACAACGGTTGGGACTCGTTCATGATAATGGGCTGGGTCGGTAATGCCAGCGATTGCGACCCCCGGTAGGCCTTGAAGTACCTCTATCAAATGCGTGACTAATTCGCGTTCGTAAGCCGCCATTGTGGTCATGCCTGCTTTAAAATCGAGCCGCCGGCCTGTGAAGTTGGGGAAATGCTTGGCTTCATTGCTGCTATAGGTCGTGCCGATTTTAGCTAAATATTCGAGGGCGGCCATTGTTCCCGCGATGGTTTCAAAACTGGGTGTGCCTGTTTCCCAACGATAGGGGGAGACGTTTTTCGATGGGCGGACTTTATAGGCAGGCAGACTTTCTAAGAGTTCAAATTTGCCCCACAAAATGCCGATATGTGGGCCAAAGAATTTATAGGCACTGCACAGCAAAAAATCGCAGCCAATTGCTTGTACATCAATTGGCACATGAGGGGCGCTTTGCACCGCATCCACAATGTAATAGGCTCCGGCGGCATGGGCCATCTCAGCAATTTGCTGCACAGGATTGATTGTGCCAACAGCATTCGAGGCATGGACCGTGGCAACAATCTTGGTGCGATCAGTTAAGGCCGCTTCGAGGCTATCCATATCCAGTGTGCAATCAGCCGTCTTGATGTCTACCCACTGCACCACTAGGCCATAATCCTCGGCAATCCGCAACCAAGGCGCAATGTTGGCATCGTGATCCATCATCGTCAGCACAATTTCATCCCCAGCCTGTAAGGTTTTACCCAGTGCGCGGGATAGGCCAAACGAGAGTGTGGTCATGTTGGGGCCAAACACAATTTCATGATAATCAGGGGCATTCAAAAAATCGGCGGCAATCTGACGGGCGGCTTCAACCATCGCGTCATTACGTTGGCTGGTTGCAAAAGCCCCACCTGAATTGGCGTTCATGGTAGAGTAATAATGCCCAACGGCATCAATCACCGCTTGGGGCACTTGTGTTCCGGCTGGGTTATCAAAATGTACGGGCGGGCCGCCGCCATTCACTGGATGGTTGAGGGCCGGAAATTGGGCACGCAGCGATTCAATAGCTTGTTGGTTAAATTGTGACGACATCCAAACGATTCCTATGGGTTGAACTTCACAAATAGGCAGTGAGTGTGTTATACGGAGGGGTAATTTCCCCTCAAGTTGGAACTGGTTTTTGCCAGATGTGCGTAATAGTATCTTAGCTCATTGGTAGATGCGAATTAGAAAAGAGTGGTTATGAAATCCCAGATGCCCAAATTAACTTGGCTGATAGTTTTGATTATAGTGGCCTTACTGCTTGGCGCGTGCGGCAAAAAGAAAGAAGCGAGTGTTCAGTCTGCTGCGCGAGATAAACCCACCGCAACAACCCCCAGTGATCAAACAGATAATGCGGGTAATACTGACTCGCCTTTGGCCCAGCTTCCCGCCGCTGTCGAAGGACAGGTGAGTTTGCCTATGATTGACGGACTCAATGGTGGCCTGCTGTTTACACAGGGGTATTTTGGTGGGGCGAGTACGCAGCTTTCGACGCTCTATTTTATGCGTTTTGGGGAGACTGAACCGCGTTTGATTGCTGAGGGTGTGAATCCTACAACGGTTACCATTTCCCCCGACTATAAAAAAGTGTTTTACGCTACCTCTGGGGCACGCAACCGCCATATTTTTGTCGTTGACCTAACCACATTTGAAGTGATTGATTTAGGTCGGATGCAGGGCGTGACCGCTTTTAACGCTGGATGGACAGCCGACTCGGTGCTCTATGCCGAAGTACAAATTCGAGGTGACGGGCCTGTATCCGACTTATTTTTAGCCAAACAGGATGGCACAGGCGTGGTTGATTTGTCGCCCGATGGGCAGTTTAGTGGAGTGTTGGCGGATGGCACTCTGTTGCTCAATGCCCTATCTGAAGATCAAACCGCTTTAGTTTTAAATCACTATGACCCAGCGACAGGTACAAGTACCGAAATAGGAACCGTTGCGATTAATCCAAATAATTTTGGGGCAACCGTTCTTGGAGTGATAGATGCCCTACAAGCGCAGGGCCTAGCGTTGGGCGACGGCTTTTTTACCAACAACTTTGCGCGTTTAGGCGATGATATTATCTTTACCCAACTGGCCGATCCTTCTCCCAACGGGGTGGCGATTTGTGGATTGTGGCAGGTCGTTAAAGCGGATGTTTCAAACAGTACACCCATCTATAGTGTTGAAGATGCGACCCTGTTAAGCCATTTGCGGGTGTTGCCCGACGGGTCATTTTTGGTGCTGCACTGGTGGCTTGAAGATTGTGGCATTGAGCAACTGCGCACTGACATTGTTCGCGTCATGCCTGACGGAGAATCCGCTGTCCTCTTGCCTGAAATTGACCCCGGCACTGAAGTCAATCTATCATTCTTGGCCGCCTCCAATGGTCAAAAATTTGATGTGACCCCTGATGGGCGGTACATTTTGTGGCTAGGGGGTGGATTACAGGCAGGCTATTCGGCTGTCAATATTACCGATTTGCAGACCAACACAACCGCTACTCTGATGAAACAAACCCAGTCTGGCTCCGCTGATAGCTTTTTGGAAAACCAGATTTTCTCGAATGTATATT
The DNA here is from genome assembly GCA_016234595.1 of Chloroflexota bacterium. GTDB lineage: Bacteria > Chloroflexota > Anaerolineae > Aggregatilineales > J027 > CFX10. Next base: position 45,248 of record JACRBG010000036.1, read on the forward strand.
GGATTACGACGGACTAAATAGTTTAGGTGAATTGATTCGGTGATTGCTAAATCAGTTCACGAAGAGACTGCTCGCGGCTATGGTTAGATTGATTTCGTCAATGACATGAAAGGTAACACACATGACCAGCAATCAAACGGTACGATTAATCAATCCGACGACCATCCATAAACCTACTGGCTATAGCCATATTGCCGAAGTGAAGAGTGGCCGAATGGTGTTTATTTCTGGACAAGTCGCCTTAGACATCAATGGTAACATGGTTGGTGTGGGTGATTTTCGGGCACAGGCCGTACAGGTTTTTGAAAACCTAAAAGCCGCGCTAGAATCTGTTGGGGCAGATTTTTCGCATATTGTAAAGTTTAATTACTACATTGTCGAGAAAAATGCCTTGCCGATTGTACGGGAGGTGCGCAATCAATATATTAATGTTGAACAGCCCCCCGCCAGCACAGCGGTCTATGTTAGCGACCTTGCCCGCGAAGGCTTTTTACTTGAGATTGAAGCCGTCGCTGTTATTCCCTAGTTGAGGATTATGCCAAAAATTCGCTCTATCACTACCTTTGTAGACCTAACCCCCGACGTGGCGGATGCTACCATCGCCCGTATGGGGGCTTTTCTTGAAGATGCCAGCCAAGCCTTTGCCAAAACAGGCTATCAAATCCAAACCCGCCGTATGGCAACCCAGCCTTTTTCGTCAGGGTTGGCTCCCGATGGCCCTGAAAGCGTGCCTCAATTAGCCGCAGAATTTTTTGCCCTATGCCAGAGCCAAAATATCAATTACCTCTCGCTTGGCCCGGTGCGTTTACAAGATGACCCGCGTTATATTGAGGTCATTGGCGAGATTTTTCGCCGCACGTCGGGGGTATTTGCGACTGTTTCAATTGCCGAGCCAGATCAGGGAATTTCATTGCTCCGGTTGTGGCAAACAGCGGTTCTCATTGATCGTGTCAGTCGTATTACCCCTGATGGCATGACCAATTTGTATCTGGCGGCACTTGCCAATTGTCCGCCGGGGTCGCCCTTTTTCCCGGTGGCTTATCACGGCGCTGGCCCAGCCCAATTTGCGCTGGCTATCCAAGCTGCCGACATTGCGGTATGGGCGTTTTCCAAAGCCGCTACCCCTGCGGTCGCCCGAGAACGCCTGATTGGAGCAATTCAATCTACGGTAGATCAATTAGTCCCAGTTGCGGAGGCGTTGGCCGAAAAACACGGGATTGGCTTTGGCGGGTTCGATTTTTCACTAGCCCCCTATCCAGTTGATGCAGAAAGTTTGGGAGGGGCCTTAGAAGCATTGGGGCCGTCCTTTGGTGGGGCAGGCTTGGTAGCGTCAGCGGCACTAGTGATGAATGCGGTTGAATCGGCCAATTTCCCCCGCGCGGGTTTTTGCGGCTTAATGCTACCGATTTTGGAAGATAGTGTCTTGGCGGCACGGGCAGCCGAAGGGCGACTGACGGTTAATGATTTGTTGTTGTTGAGCGCGGTGTGTGGCACAGGGCTAGATTGTATTCCACTGCCGGGTGAGGTGGGGATTGCTGCTTTGCATGATATTTTACTGGATGTGGCAGCACTGGCGTTGCGTTTGGATAAGCCTCTTACAGCCCGATTGATGCCATTCCCTGAAAAACAAGCTGGGGATATGCTGGAATTTGAATTTGAGTTTTTTGCAGGGTCGCGCGTTTTGGCTGGCCCAGTTTCCACCACTCGACCCAATAGCGCATTGGGTCAAACAGGGCCATCGCCGGAAGATCTGTTTCAAATTAAGCCACGCCCCAAACGCTAACTAATTCTTTTTGCTTTTCCGATTTACTGTGCGTATGCTTAAGGGCGATGTGTGGAGTTGTAATTACAAAAATTGACGCACGATGAGGCGAAACAATGGTCAACTCGACAAATGGAGATAACAAAGGAACAGGGTTTGGGAAGTCATCAGGCGATAAACTGCTGATGGCGCTGGCCTTTCTGGCCTTTCCAATCGCTCTGGCGGCTTTCTATCTGGCGATGACGCGGCTCGATGATACTAATGTGTATGAGCAGGGTTCGTTGGATAGCCGAGAGGCAGCCGATGTGGCAGCACGTGCGCTCGATGCAGCCGAACACAATAACAATACTGTCGGGACGATTCTCAGTTTTTTGGAGGGTGGCTCGGCGCTTTTAGGCTTGATTTTGGCAGCCTCGGCTTCATTTTTGGTGATTAATATACGGGATATTCGGTCGGATTTAGAGGGGCAAGCCAGAGCCACGGACGAAAAAGTTGAGGCCCGTTCCAAGGCGAGTGAAGATAAGGTCGAGACCACCCGACATCGGGCTGAATCTGAAATGGCCCGGTTAAGCCAAGAGTTGGAAACTGCCGTTAAAAATACGAATAAACAGATTGAAGAATTAACGGAAATTACTCGCAACCGCATTGTAGAATTGACCACACAAATTACCGACCAGCTTGAAACCACCCGCCAAAAAGCCGAAAATTCTTTCCGGGTCTTGTCATTACAACTGTTGGCTGAGCAGCAGGTACGGGCGCGGAACTATGATTCGGCGATTCAAACCTTACAAGAGGCGATTGAGCTGGATGCCGATAATCAGACCACAAATTATCTCTTGGGATATTTATATACCGCGCGGCGCAAATTTGAATTGGCCTTGCAGCATCTGACCCGTGCCCTACAAGTGAATCCTAATTTTGCACCTGCTTTAGCCGCGATGGGTTTGGCGCAACGGCGTATCGGTGACCAAGAAAAAGACCCCAATATCCGTAATCGTTATTGGGCCGAAGCGGAACTAAATTTATTAAAAGCCCTCGATATTGATAAGAAAATGGTGGATGCTGACGGCGAAAGCTATTTTGGTACGCTCGGTGGGTTATACCGCCGCCAAAACCGCAACGATGATGCACTGCGGGCCTATGAACATGCCGTTGAAGCTACACCCAACTCATCCTATCCGGTTGGCAATTTGGCCTTGCTCTACAAGATTACGGGCAAAGAACAAGACGCCATCAATATGTTTAAACGGGCTAAAGAAATTGCCGAAGCCATTTTGGATGACCAACCCAGCGATTATTGGAAACGGCTTGACTTGGCGCAAACACTGTTGGTATTGGGTCATCACGAAACAGCCCTGCGTAATTATCAGGATGTCATTGACCGTGAACCGCCTGTGACCGCCCTGAAAAGCGGAGTCAGTGCTTTGGAGACGCTAGCGACTTCACCTCAATCCATCCCCCATATTCAAGACGCGATTAAGTTGCTAGAGGGTGAGATTGCGCGACGCGATGCTGAAGAAGGTAAGTCCATTTAAGAGATAGCTGAAGGGCAGGTTTTGGGCCTGCCCTTTTTAATTTAGGGTGATTATTCTTCTGGTGCAGTGACGGGTTCAATTTCCTCGTTAACTTGGCTTAACTCGGAGGATTGCGAGAAGCTAAAATCTAAAGTGAGGGTTGCGCCCGCCAAGCTGGGTGACAGGGTGGAAGCATCCGCATCTACAAGATTTCCCCCAAAGGTTAGATTATAAGACCAGGGGTTGTCGTCAGCATCTAGAACAATCGTGGCTTCGACGTTTTGCCCTTCAAAAGCATTAAACAGTGCTGTTGAAGAGCTGTCGCCGCCAAAAGCATTGGGGTCGTTAGCGATCAAACTAGCGAGATCAATGGTCAAGACGAAGGTATTGGCGGTTGAACCGTCTTCAAGGGTGGTTTCCTCGACCGTGATGTTGGTAACGACTTTTTTGAGCAGTTCCAAATCTTTAAGCGGGCTTTCTTTGGTGGGGTCTTGCTCAACTGCCCCGACACGTTCTAGTAAGTTATCCAAACCAATGCTGTCGAAAATATCATAGGTTGTAACGTCGTCAACCGTGACCCAACCTTCAGGCAAATCAACTTGGGTGGCATCACCATCGGTAACGCTACCATTGAAATAGAGTGTCTCTTCAACATAGCGGGCCTCGGCATTGACCGTATAAGAAACAGTTTTACCTGCTTCTTGGCTTGATTCGCTGGTATAAGTGGCAACGATCAACGCATTGGGGTTGTCGCCCAGAATATAGGTCGTGGTCTTATCCAGTGTTTGATTTTGAAGGATATTTTGGGTGAAACCCGCCAGTGTAACGTTCCCATTGATGGCAAGCGTGGTGTTTTCGGTACTGACATAACTGGTGTAGTCATCCACCGCCGTGACCGCCGTGACAACACGTTCTAACAAAGCCAATTGCTCATCCGAAAGACCGCTTTGTGCTCTAACGGTGGCTGCGGGGTGGATTGAGGTAGCAGCAATAGTAATCAACACGGTGATTAAAAGAGCCAATTTTGCCGAAAAGCGATAATTCATCTGGTCTGTTCTCCTTCAAAGGGGTTGAAAATTCGTCTGACAAGGTCATTGTATCATAAGGGCAAACAAAAAGGCGGATAGGGCGTATCCACCTTTTTGACTAGGATGAGGCATGATCCCCACCCATCTGAAATTACGCCTCGGCGCCCTTCTTGATTGGGTTGCCGATGAGGTTGCCCCATTCTGTCCATGAGCCGTCATAGTTGCGCACGTTTTCATAACCCAGAATGTATTTCAGCGCGACCCATGTATGCGAGGAACGTTCTCCAATGCGGCAATAAGTGACGATTTCATTGTTGTTGCCCGTGATGCCACGATTGCCATAGAGGGCTTCCAATTCTTCGCGGCTTTTGAAAGTGCCATCTTCGGCAACGGCCTGTGCCCAAGGGATGTTTGCCGCACCGGGGATATGACCTGCGCGTTGGGCTGTCTCGCTCATGCCGGGAGGCGCAATGACATCTCCCACATATTCCGCCACCGAACGCACATCCACCAAGCCAAATCCGCTTGGGCTAATCTTGTCCAAACGGGTTTTGATATAGTCACGGTCGGCACGATAGTCGGGATTCACATGGGTAACGACATAGTTAGTGGCTGGATAGCTGGGTACTTCGGTCACTAATTCGCGGCCTTCATCTACCCACTTTTTGCGCCCCCCGTTGATTAAGCTGACATTTTCGTGCCCATAATATTTGAATAGCCAGAAGGCGTAGGCTGCAAACCAATTGTTGTTGTCGCCGTAGAGTACAACTTGAGTATTGGGGGTGACGCCCGCTTGGCTCAACAATGCGCCAAAATCTTCTTGGCTGATGATGTCACGCCGAACTTGGTCTTGCAGTTGGGTTTGCCAATTAAAGGCCACCGCACCGCGCAGATGCCCTTGTTCATATTGGGTGGTATCAACGTCAACTTCAACAAAGCGGATATTCGGATTGCCCAGATTTTCAGCGGCCCATTGAACGGTCACAATAGCTTCGGACATGGGGTTTTTGCTCCTTAAGGATTTGTTTTATTCGATTGAATGGGTACGGTCAACAGCTTCGGTTTTTGGGTACTACGTTTCTCCTCCCCTAGCGCACAACAAAAAAAGCCGACTCAGGCGGTCGGCTTTCAGTAAATTTCTTGGTAAAAAAACGAATTGTGCCCTAGACGCCTGACAAAGCAAAAATACTGCACGTACAACACATGCAGGGCATCATTTGGGCGGTCGTTGCTACACTTAAATTCACCATAGTGGCGTTAAAATAACATGGCTTTTTTGAAATTACAAATTTTAGTTTTGGGCAAATCACCAAAGATTAGGCTTCGACTTTTTGGATGCTTACGGGCAGGGTGAAAACGAATATCGAGCCGCCTTCGGGATTATCTTCAATCCAAATGCGTCCGCCATGCGCCTCAACCGTCAATTTACAGAACGTCAAACCCAAGCCTGTGCCGCGTCGTCGCCCAGCCTGCTCTTTGATTTGCACAAAGCGGTCAAAGAGGCGTTCTTTGTAATCGTCAGGGATACCCGGCCCATTATCGGCTACGCGCACCCGTAGGAATTTTTCGCCCGCGCCATTTTGGGGAGGGGTTTCTTCGATTTGGGCGTTGATGTAGACATGCCCATCGCTCGGTGTAAATTTAATGGCGTTGTCCATCAAATTCAGCACCACACGCTCGATTTTATCCATATCCACATGCAGCGGCGGCAGGGCTTCATCTACGCGGTTCTCGATAAAAACCTCCATCTCTTCGGCCAGCGGCTTAAGATCAGTAATAACGGTCTCGGCAATGTGGTGGAGGCTGCCGGAGGTGCGGTCAAGCGCAATCGTGCCGCTTTCCATTTTAGAAACATCTAACAGTGAGTTGACCAGATTGAGCAATTTACGAACGGCCTGTGACGCGGTCGTCGTGGTTTGTTTTAACACTTCACGGCTAAGGGCATCTTCATTACTGGCGATGTTGTTAATCAGCTTGAGCGTGGCATTAATCGCGGTTAGGGGGCTGCGGAGATCATGCACAATCATGCTGGTGAGGTCTTCGCGTGCTTGTGATAACTCGCGTTCCTCAGTCATATCTTGGATGACCATTAACCACCCCATAGCGCGGCCATCTTGCCCCTCAATGGCAACGTCGGCGCGCTCTAAGAAGCGGTGCTGACCGGAGACAATTCGGTCATAGGGGGTATGATGGGATTCTGGTTTCCATGTGCCGGCCATCAAACCCAACGTCAGGCCGCGCAGCATATTCGTTTCCAGACCCAGTTTTTCAGCAAATTGGATGGTCGGAATCGAGAGCAGTTCGCGTACTTGTCGCCCCGTAATTTCCTCTGGCGCTAGATCAAGCATGGTTTTGGCACGTGGATTGGCTAAACGCAGCATTCCGTCGCTGTCAATGAGCAGCACAGCTTCCGTCATGCTGTCCAAAATTGCTTGCAAACGGTCACGGGTGGCTTGGATATTTTGGAACAATAGACGGCTATCAATAGCGATACGGGCCTGTGCACCAACCTGCATCAAAAAGAGCATGTCCTCTAGCCCAAAACTATTGGCCGCATTGCTTTCCAGCAGGATTGTGCCAATGGTGTGAATATCGCGCAGGAGGGGTACACATAACAAGGAACGGGTTTCGACACGTGGTGTGGCAAAAGTTGGGTCAGATTTTACATCTGGTACAAGTGTCGCGTCGCCTGTATCCAAAACGTGTTTGCTGATACGATTAAGCGATTCCGATTTGGCTAAAAGCTCAGGCGAATAGCCTAAGGCTGCCACCCGTTCAGCCGAGCGATTTTCTTCCTTAAGGGTCAAGACTGCTGCATGAGCACCCGTTCCTTCGGCAGCGCGTTTTAGCACTCGCTGGAAGATTTCATCACGTTCCAACTGAGTCGAGAACAAATCATGGCTCAGTTCTTCCAGTAGGGTCAATTGATCAACGCGACGGCTGAGGGCGGCATCTTTGCTGCTATACAATTGGGCGTTGCTGATAGTCAGCGCAGCTTGGTTGGCAAAAGTCCGCAAAACTTCGATATCTTCATCCCCATGTGGGTGAGGGGTATCGTAATAGACGACCAAGACCCCCAAAATATCTTCGGGATTACGCATCAACACTTCAACCCACGAGCGTTTACCGTCTTGGTCTAAAACGGTTCGCATTTCGGTAGCGCGGGTATCGGTGTGTGAATCGGTGATAATCAAGGGTTGTTGGCGATGCGAAAGATTGCTCTCGCTGGTCAGCAATGGATAAGGTGGGTCATGTTTAAGCCCATTAGATCGTACCAATGCCAGAGTATGTTTTTCTTCGTCCCACCACATAAAAATGGCTGAGGCCGAAGCGCCCACCACTTGTTGTGCATAGGGCCCAATACGATCTAATACCTGTTGGGCATCAAGGGTGCTGCTTAATTGGGCACTGGCTCGCGTCAAGGTGCGAAGCTGGCGGATACGGTCGGAGGCCTGCTCATAAAGTTGGGCGTTTTCGATGGCAAAACCCGCTTGTACGGCAATGGTCATCAATAGGCGTTCATCGTTCGCAGTAAATTGACGCTGTGGCCCATCTGACCAAACGACGATTGCGCCGCTGACTCGTGTTTGAGCAGGTAAAGGGACGCCTAACCAAGAATAGGCGGGAAATTCAATGAACCCGCCATCCATTTTTTCAGCCGATGTCCATGCCTCTTGTTGAATCAGCAAGGGGTTACGGCTGGTAATCACCCGTTCAATTAGACCTTTACTGGCCTCTCGTCCGGGGCGTTGTTCTGGCCGACCGTCTTGTATATTTAATGGGAAACTTAGGTGGCGTGAGCCGGGGTCATACAGCACTACTGAGAAGTTTTTGATATCTAACAGGGTGGCAACTTGCAAATAAATCGTCTGCAACAAGGCCTGCAATTCCAAGTTGGAGCGCATGGCGTTGCTGACGGCACTGATCGTCATGATTTCTTGCAACTGGCCTTCATAACGATGCTGGATTTGGCTAAGACCCTGTACCCCCACAATCAAAAGGGCAAACCCGATCACCATGAGGCTAAAGGCCAACAGCGAAATCCCATGATAGGCCACTGCGCCTAAAATGGCTTGGGGTAGGGGAACCAACAATACACCAAGCAGGGATTGCCAATTCAATCGTACGACTTCGTCTAATTGGTGTACCGGAATTTTATTTTGGCGGATATTGAGGACGACGGTTGCCAGATAGACGGCTAAATAGACTGCGACCAAGCCTAAAATCGGTAAGGCATCGCGTGCGCTAAAACCTTGGAGAGGGAGATCACCATTCAGACGCTGATAGGCCCAACCTGCTACCGCAAGACCGAGGGTAAGTTGACTGGCCGTGCGCAGGGCGGGTTCCCATGTTTTTTGTAAAACGGTTTTGCGGTCACTCTCGCCTTTGGCCCGCAGTCGGCGTGCCTCTCGAATTAAGACGCCCCCTAATGACCCTACCGCCACTGCCCACAAGGCCGCGCCCATGTCGCCATCGGCAGCCATAGTGAGGAACGCCATAATCCCAACGGTATAGGCAGCGTTGATTTCACCCTCGCTGAACGTAAGCCCAAAGTTTAGTGCGAAGCCTGTGAGGATGGCGAAGAGTATCCAAAGCACCAACATTTCCCCAACTACATGGGGTAAGGTGAGCAGCAAAATAATAAGCGTTGGGATTGCCAGCAGCCATCCGGGTCGCGTGCTTTGGCGTTGCGCTAACATCAGAATCCTATTTCATCTGGGTCAATGACGAATATGCAGTTTATAACCCTGTTCAAAGGTTTGCAAAAATAAATGCCTGATCTTTAGTCCATTTTGGATGAGTTGTAGCTAAATTGTCAACAAGTGATAGCTAAAACTGACAAAATTGAATCCGCCCTATTTTTCCTTACAGATTTTATTGTAACTCAATTCTTGAGCTTAAGAAAATAATCGTTAAGCAATTGGATTTGCTCCTCGCTATAATTGTGAGTATGTCACCACAACTTTCTGAACATTTTGAACATTCCACCCTTCAACCCCACTGGCAGCCGTTGTTGATTGGCAACGGTCAGTTAAAGTTGGCCGCCTCGCAGTTGATTTGTACCGTCGGCCCCGCTGCGCAAAACGCCTATCATGACGCTCAAATTTACGATTATGCCCAGTTGCGCCGCCGCGATTATTTGTGGCGACCGCCACTCAAAATGACAGTGCGAGCATGGACATCCCATCCTGTGGAAGAATTGCGCGGGACAGCCGGTTTTGGATTTTGGAACCAACCCTTTATGCCAACGGGTCAAGGCCTACCCCGGCTGCCGCGTGCTGTATGGTTTTTCTTTGGGTCGCCACCTAATAATATGGCGCTGGCGAAAGATGTGCCGGGTTATGGCTGGAAAGCGGCTACCTTTGATGCCCAAACCCCCAGCTTTTTTGCGTTGCTCCCTTTGGCCCCTCTCGGTTTTTTGCTGATGAGAAAACAAGCAATTTATGATCGAGCGTGGCCGATTGCCCAAAAAGCGATTCGTGTATCCGAAAAGCTGTTGCATGTGGACATCGCCACCCCCCACACCTATGAACTGATTTGGCGACAAACCGATGTTGATTTTTGGGTGGATGGCGAATTGGTACACCATACCCCATGTGCCCCGCACGGCCCATTGGGGTTTATTGCATGGATTGATAATCAATATGCGATTGTCACGCCACAGGGTCGTCTGGGTTTTGGATTTATTCCCATGCCCCATGCGCAATCATTGACGCTCGATTCGATAGAAATACAACCGCTGAGGGATGTTTGATGACCACTGCTACGGGCCGCAAGATTTTGGCATTTGTCCATGACGCAACTCTGCGCCAAATGATCGAAGATGCGGCGGTGGAATTGGAAGCTGAGGTTATTTGGGCGCTTGAAAAAGATCATATTGTTAAACAAGTAGCGGAAATGCGTCCCCTCGCCATACTGGTGCATTTAAGTTTGATGGAAGAAGTGAAGCCGATTATTCAAGGCCTCAAAGCTAGCCCTGCGACGCGACGTGTTCCAGTCATCGCCTTCGATTATCATTCTGATGAAGAAATAATCCGTAAGGCGGCTGTAACTATTTATCAGGATTGGTATTTTAACGCACGGGATATGTTGACTTTAGACATACGCCCTACACTAGCGGGTATGATCCGGAATAGTCTGGAGGAGACCGAGGCAGACTCACAGGAATTACTTGACCATTGCGCCCAACCCATGACCCCATTGGTTAAAAAAGGTCTCGAGGAGTTTAACGCCGGGGAATATTACGAATGTCATGAGACTCTCGAAGCTGCATGGATGGCAGAAACTACCCCTGTGCGGGATATGTATCGTGGTATTTTGCAGGTCGCCGTGGCCTATTATCAGATTCAACGTGGCAACTATAATGGCGCAATGAAGTTATTCTTGCGTTCAATTCAATGGCTGGAACCATTGCCGGAAAGATGTCAGGGGATTGAAATTGCCCGTTTCAGAGCAGGTGCCCTTCAAGCCCGTCTAGCCATGGAAGCGCTTGGCCCAGAACGTATCGGAGAGTTTGACCAGAAATTAATGAAGCCCATTATTTATGAGGAACAATTTTAGGAGTCATGATGGACAAGACGATTTATCCGGGACGGTTTACTGGCAAAGTCGCCTTAATTACAGGCAGTGGACGGGGTATTGGGAAGGCCATTGCGCTGCGGTTTGCCGCCGAAGGGGCTGATATTGTCGTTAATTTTTTTCGCAATCGTGAGCCAGCCGAAGAAACCGCTGAAGAAATCCGCGCTTTGGGCCGACGGGCTGAGGTGGTACGTGCTAATGTCGCCGAGCAGGAAGATTTGGAAATCCTTTTTAAAGCCACCGAAGAAGCCTATGGGGGGTTGGATTTTCTTATCAACAATGCTGCATCGGGCTTTAATCGCTCAGTGATGGAACAACGAGTCAAGGGCTGGGACTGGACGATGAACATTAATGCCCGGTCAGCTTTGTTTAGCTCCCAACTTGCTGTGCCGATGATGGAGGCACGCGGTGGTGGGGTCATCATCAATCTCAGTAGTATAGGCTCGTTTCGGGTACTGCCCGAATATGTGGTGGTGGGGGCGTCCAAAGCGGCATTAGAGGCAGTCACGCGGTACTTGGCGGTTGAACTCGCCCCTAAAGGGATTGTCGTCAATGCGGTGTCGGCAGGTATTGTAGAAACCGACGCCCTCCAACATTTCCCCCAGATGAAAGAGATTATGCAAGAACGTCTTGATGCAGCAGCGGCCTATACGCCAGCTAAGCGTAATTTGAATGCCGATGATGTAGCGGGTGTTGTGGCGTTTATGTGTACGCCTGACGCTGCTATGATCTGTGGGCAAGTGGTGCTGGTGGACGGTGGGTTTACGCTGAAATTTTAAAAAGGGCCGACGCTAAACCCGGCCCTTTTTGATTAGTTTATTTAATAGAGTGGAATTTTGATCCAGACGGTGGTGCCTTGCCCCACAGCGCTTTCGAGGATGGCACTACCATGATGGATTTCGATAATTTGTTGGGCAATTGGCAAGCCCAGCCCAAAACCCTGTTGTTCAAAACGGCGGTGATCGGTGCGTTCGGATTGGTGCATCATTTCCCAGACGCGCCGCAAATCTTCCTCGCGGATGCCGCGCCCGAAATCTTGTACCTCAATCACCCCCATATCTGCTTCGGGATAGGCTCGGACAAGGACGGTTTTGTCTGGCCCGGAGAATACGATGGCATTACGGATGATTTCAGAGACAGCTTTTGCCAAAATATCCATGACGCCAAGAATGAAAATCTCTGGCTCGACATTAAATTCAAGTTGAACATTTTCTTGTCGGGCTACTTCCTCGACGAGTGGACGAGTTGTGGTAATTAAATCGGCCATATCAATCGCCCCGCGCTCTTGTTCGTAGATACGCCGGGTTTGCCCGCTCGAAATATCGGTCATGGTGACGGTTTGGTCAGCGAGGCGGTGTAGGCGAGTAGTGCCCATCTGAATTAACTTGATATATTCCTCAATACCGGGAGTATCTTGGAGAAGTTGTTTTTGGGCCTGCAATTCTTCCATCAATAAATCAAACCCACCTTTGACATAGGTCAGAGGGGTTCGGATTTCGTGCGAAACGACTTGGACAAGATCGTGGCGAATTTTTTCGATCTTTTCTTCCATACTCTTATGAAGATGTTCGGTAATTTCGCGGCTACGTTTAAGGCGATTGTTGAGAATGAGAATGAAATCTTCGGGCTTAAACGGTTTGACGACATATTGGTCGGCCCCCATTAACCAACCCTGCCGTACCTGTACATCTTGATCCATCGCGGTCAAGAAAATAAAAGGAATATCGCGGAGGTTGAGTTCTTCACGCACGGCATGAAAGAAGTCGTAACCATTCATGCGCGGCATCGCAATATCACTGACAATCAAATCGGGTTTACGAGAATTCTGATGCAAAATATCTAGTGCTTCAAGACCATCACTGGCAAGGGCTACTTCATAACCATGCACCTCTAATAAACTAGCGGCACTTTCTCTAAAATCAGGATTGTCTTCCACAAATAAGACCAAATCTGGGACGGTGGGGGCATCCATAATAAAATTCCTTTAAATCACATCATGATTTTTCACAAAATGGCGCTGATAATTTACATTCTAGCACGCTTTGCCAGACCTATTTCTGAAAAATATATAAATGTCCTACAGATAAATCTTGATGGCCTAGAGAGCATTTGGCTGTTTGAAGCCATTCTAAATGTCAATCCCTCGCGTGGGTAGGTATCGGAAGTCCAAAATTGTGCTAAACTGAAACTGGGATGTGACCAAACTTAAACCCTATCCTTACCAACTCTCTAGCATAATACATGGCAACCCTTGTAGACTATCGCCTCAACCGTCAATTATCCAAAGTAAGCAGTCGCATGAATCCAATTGCAATCGCCTGTAAGCACGAAAATTTTGAAAACTGTTTGGCCCTCGCTGCTACACATGGAATTGGCCTCGAAATCCAATCCTTTGCTTTCCCACCCCTGTTGAATGACGACGAATGGGAGGGGATGGTTGCCAAATATGCCAACCAACTTCAATCGTTTAGTGGTACGGTGGCTTTACATGGCGCCTTTATGGACATGGCCCCCGGTAGCCCCGATAAAAGTTTTTTGGATGTGACCCGTCAGCGTACTTTGCGTGATTTCGAAATTGCCCACCGTCTTAATACCAAAATCGTCAATTTCCACGCCAATTTCATCGCCACCATCCATAACGATGATTATCGGGAAGGTTGGACAAAGCGGATGGTCGAGTTTTATAAACCGATTGCCCGCGAAGCCGAAAAAATGGGTCTATGTGTGGTGCTGGAAAATATGTGGGAATTTGACCCTTCGATTATCCGGCGGGTGCTGGAAGAGGTTGGCTCATCTGCATTAGCAGCGTGCCTAGACATAGGCCACTCCCAGCTTTTTTCACATTTACTCTTGGAAGATTGGTTACAAGACCTGAACGACTGGATTGCCCATATCCACATCAACAACAATTACGGCGAAATTGATGAACATCTCGCTCTTGATGATGGGGTATTGGATTATGAGAAGATTTTGCCGCGCTTGGCTGAACTTCCGCGTACTCCCACTATTGTGTTAGAGATTGAGCGTATCGAAGATATTGAACACAGTCTATCGTTTTTTAAACTGCCCCATTCTGAGAAGAGTTAAGCATGGCCTGATAGACATCTACGGTCTGCGCCGCGATTTGAGCCTGTGTGAAGTTTTCTAGAATACGCTGACGACCTCTTTTGCCAAGTGAGACACAGAAATCGCGGTTTTCCATCAACTGGCGCAAATGGCAGGCCAATTGATGGGCGTCATTTTCGGCGAAAATTAACCCCGCATTCCCCACCACATCAGGAATGGCTGCGCTATCTGACCCCACGACGGCTACTTCACTTGCCATCGCCTCAATAATCACCCGACCATACTGCTCTTTCCAATTAGGCAGGGTGCGCGACGGGATGACAAGGGCATCCAGTTTTTGCAGATGAGCTGGCATTTCGACTGACGGCACTAAACCAATAAATTCGACCCTACCCCCCACATTTAAACGACTTGCTTGCTGCTCCAAGCGGCTACGTTCTGGCCCGCCCCCAATAATTTTTAGGCGCCAATCCAAATCAGTGACTGTAGCAAGTGCTGTCAGCAATAAATCCACCCCTTTTTCGGGGACTAGCCTACCGGCATACCCAATCATAAAAGGCGAATGATGGACGGAGCGCCCAATGGGCATAAATAATTCTGGGTCAACGCCAAATTGTGGAATCACGGCCAGTTTGCCGGTATAGCCTTTGGTACGCCACACTTCGGCGGCACTTTCTGTCCCGACGAGGGCATAGTCCACTGACCGTAGGGCGGATTGTTCCATCCATGCAAAAGGTGGGGGGTAGCGCCGGACAATATTCTGCCACGAAAAAAAGAGTGTTTTGGCGGATGTTTTGCGGGTGGCACGCAAGGCCAGCCACGTCGCCAGATTATAGGGTTCTTCATCAATATGCACGATGTCTGGCTGAAAATCGCGTAGCTGCTCGGCAAATTCTGGATAATAATGCAAATGGAAATTCCCATTTAAGCGTAGTGATGTCACCGTCAATTCATAGCCAGTGGTAAACGCTCGTTCCAAATGAGTTTCGCCGCGTTCATCTTTCCATGAGGGCGGGACAAGGACTCGTAAATTGATATTGGGGTGACGGGCAATTTCTTCAAGTTTGCGCTGATAGATGCCGACAATACAGGCTTTGGAAAGCATGAGGACGCGCATGGGCGCTCCTTATAATAAGGGTTGATTTTGGGCAGCATTGCGCCACATACAATACGGCTTGGAAAGGCGCTTGTCAACAGAGGAGTAGAAATTTACAAAATTTAGTTTCGGGAGTAAACCCATTGGGTAAGGGCCAACCCTGCCTTACCCAATGTCTTTAATGTAATGTGGTCAGCCATCCTGCATTTTGAGATAGCTGTGATAGCGTGTCGCAGCGATTGTTCCCTGTTCGACCGCCTCAGTAATGGCACAGCCGGGTTCAGTCGTATGGCTACACCCCAACCCGAACTGACATTTTCCAATCAATGGACGCATCTCACGGAAAAAATAGGCGAGATCGTCTTCCATAGCCGATGTCCAAAGGCCGAATTCTCTCATTCCGGGGGTATCAACAATCCCACCTCCCGTTTGTAGCGGGAACATTTCTTGATGAGTCGTGGTATGTTTACCTTTGCCGGTGCGCTGGTTGACCTCATTGACTCGTAGGCCGAGGCCGGGTTCAATGGCGTTGAGCAAACTAGTTTTACCCACCCCCGATTTACCCACAAATACCGAGATTTTGCCGCCCAGTGCCGCTCGAAATGCTTCTAATCCTTGTTGTTCGGAGGTGCTTGTCAGATAGACGGGATAACCAATCTGTTGATAAATCTCGATTTCAACAGGTGGGGTATCTACCAAATCCATTTTAGTGATGCAGACGATTGAAGGGATTTCAGCCATCTCGGCTGTGGCGAGATACCGATCCAGCATATTCCATTTAGGGGCAGGGCTGGCAGCCGCAAAAACCGGAATAATCTGGTCAACATTGGCGACAATGACCTGCTCCATTGGTTTTTGGCTACCCCGATCTTTAGGGTCGGCGGCCACCCGCGATAGTTTATTGCGACGTGGCAATACTTCTACAATCATACCCGTGCCATCGTCTGAATTGGTCAGCACAACATGGTCTCCAATGGCAATAGGGTCAATGGCCTGAATATCATCAACGGCCATCACCCGTTTGCTGGCCGAGGTTGGGTCAGAGTGCCCAAAAAGATAGATGAAATGTTTGCGCAATTTGCTGGAAATGGTGCAGACCATAACTTCAGCATCGGTATGAACGGTATAGCTACCAATGGTTTTTTTGAAAACAGTCCCTTGTATGAGGGTCATGAGGATTCCTCGTTGAACGCAAAAACGGATGTGTCGAGATGAAAAAACGAGGCACGCAATCCGAAACCCAAAAGGATCGTTGCGTCCGCCGGACACACCTTGCCTATGTCTAGTCTGAGAGTAGGGGACTAAAACACTGTGGGGCGAGAAGGCACGCCGGATGTGATTATGAGTGCAACATTGACCATCATCATCTGACTACCTCCTTACTAAAGAAATGCGGGTGGAAGAAACTCTTTTGTATTATAAAGTAGAAGTGGGGGTCAATCAAGAACAGTACCTGTGGGGATATGGGATTTGCGCGATTAGGATATAATCGCTTTGATATGTGTTATTGGCTAGAACCAACTTTGAAGGATGTGTAGACGGGCAATGGGCATCTATACGTCGGCAGCAAGTGAAATATTGGATCGTTTGTGGGAAGGCTATGAGGGTTTTGCCGCCTATTTTCATGAGCGGGATGTCAGCCTGCGTGATCTAGGGCATGTGCTTGAGGAAGTTTTTGTCCCAGCCTATCTCCATGTCAAAAGTAACCTAGATCGAAGCGCCCTATATTCACTTCAGCATGAGATTACCGAGGATGTTTTGGGTGGTTTAATGCACAAACCGGGGTTTCGGAATTTATGGGATGAATGGGACGACCATACCCGACAGACTTTTTTGCAAGAACCTATTGAAGAACAATTGGGTCGAATGTTGTTTGAAGGCCATGCCGATCAATTTGCCCAGATTTTTATTGCTGCCTATGAAGCCTATCGCCCCTAAAAATCGCCCCACGAATCACTAGTTAGGCAATGAACCCGCCTGAACCAATCCCCACCCCATTGTATGGAGAGGGGACATCATGAGCCATCTTGCTCCCTCGCTACGTAGTGGAGAGAGGGGGTTGGGGTGAGGACTAGCAATCAAGGTAGGGTCGGTTTTTTAATAATTCAAATAAACATTGTGCAAATTGTCTTGATAGAGGTTAAACCGCTTGTATTTCAATTAGAACAAAGCTACAATAAAAATGTTACGTTTTGGAGGAATTGAATAAATATTTGGGAACCTTGAATCGTTTCATGGTTTTGAAAATAAAGCAAAGTAATCCAAGGAATTGCTTGGGAAAATTTATTAGAAGTCCGCAAAAAATTACAATATTAAATCAATCGGGTGTTCTCTCTGTATTTTGCTCTATTAAATGTTACCTCCTCCCTTATCAGAGATGTTCTGATTTGGGACTTTAGCTTTTTAAAAAGATTGTTTAAGGTAGATAATTTAAACAGGGCCGTTCGCGGCTCAAGGATACAAAATGAAGGCATACTTAATTGTTGATGTTGATGACTTATTGGCCCGACTTCACGAGAAAAACCTCGCGCTTGATTTACACGAAGTCGCCACTGCGCTACGAAATGGGGCCACACTTGCTTCCGGATTAATGAGTGCTGATGAATTGGTGGCCGTAGCCGCTGCTGATTGGAATCGCCATCATTTGATGCCGGGACGAGTTTCCCCCAACATCCAACAGATTTTCGTCACGACGGGCTTTGATATTTTTAATGTGCCAGAACGGGCTTTTTTGGCTGACGCGCTGGTCGTACATTACTTCTCTGAGCCGGATATAGTGGATGAACTAGTTTTAGTGACCACCCGTGCCGACTTTGCAAGTTTACGTAACCGCGTCAATCTGCGACCGCATGCCCGTGTGCGCGTTTGGAGCGATCAAGCCCCAGATGTGAATGGCGTCATCTTCCAGCCGCTAGAAACGATTTTGGGTATCCCGACCAAAACCGTCTCAATGTATATTGACTTCGAAAACATTACGATTGGCCTGAACGAACAGGGCTATATCATTGACATGGATCGCCTGATTGATTCCATGCTGCGACAAGCGCGGGCCCATGGTCGGGTTGCACGGATGGCAGCCTACGCCCCTTGGGGACAGCGGGGTAGTTTACCGCCCTTAGTAGACACGCAGGGTCGTGAGGTATCGGACGATGTACCAAGTCGTTTAGCGTTGTCAAATATTGACCCGGTTTTTAACCTGCCGGGGAAAAATAGCGCCGACATGCGTATCGCCAAAGATGTTTTGGCTGATAGCGCTTCTCCCACTAGCTCGGATATTTTTGTTGTCGCCAGTGGTGACCGTGATTTTAATGATGTCTTTGGGGCGCTCCGTGCGCGTGGCAAACAGGTTATTGTGTGGGGAGTACATGGCAGCACCAGTCGCCTATTGGAAAATAACCCCGCCATTTTGCTGGAATATTTAGACGACTTCACCCATTTTCAGCGCCACACCGAGTTGGGCCAAATTTATGAAGATGCCACCCGTGACGCTGGTAGCGAGTTTCCTGCCTTCCGGCCTTCGCAGTGGTCAAGTGTCGTATTGCAATGTGACCTACTTCAAGCCGAACGTCCTCGTTCACCCCTAACACTCGACGATCTAACCGACCAGTTGGTTGAGGTGCATACCGTCACCAGTCCGGCGCGGGGTGAAGAACTGCTGAAGCAAGCTGAAGGCCTTGGGTTGCTGCGCATTAGCCAAGACAACATTGTCACCATCAATGACCAGCACCAGATTGTCAATATTACCCGCCTTATCCGCGAACGGATTGTACATCGGGTTGCCAATACGCTCAGTGTGCGTAGCTGGGAGTATGTGAATTATGGCTTTTTGCTGAAGGGCATCAGCATGGATTTGGATTTGAACGGCCCCGGCATGAACCTAGATGATAACTGGCGTTCTGAATGGATTGATGCCCTTGTGCGTGAGGGCATTTTGGTGCGCGAGTTGGTGGCTCACCGTCATAATCCGGAAGATTTAGTTCCGGTCATCCAATTGCCAGAAAAATCGGCCTTGAGCCAGCAAATGCTTCCTACCTCGGAAGAGGCCCAAGAAGAAACGCCCGCGACAGATTTGGAAATTCAAGAGATGACCTATCGCGTGGTGGTCAGTGTCGAACAGTTTACCAGCTTTCGTAAGTTCGAATGGTGCCCACTGGGTAGCCTGCATAAACGCCTACGCCTGTTTGATTCTGGCACGGCCTTCCAACGAGCGGTTGAAGTCATGATGGAAGACGGCGCTGTCCTCATCAATGAGTATGAAAATCCCCAGAGCAACTATCGCACCAAAGGGATTTCGTTGGTAATGGACTCGCCCATCGTACAGCGTGTACTAATGGAACGAGATGCCTTTGTGCGGATGTTGCTTGACCTCTATCAACAACATATCCCCATTACTGCTGGGGCGATTCAAGCCTCAACGGGCCTTGATGCCGATGTGCTCCAAATGTGGATTTCGATTATGGAAATCGAAAACATTCTCAATTTGGTGCCGGGGCACACCGATTTATACAGCTTGTTCCGTACCCACCACACCGTGAATTTGATCGCTGAAAAATACGGCATTGAATAAATAAAAAGGGCAGTTCAACTTAGACTGCCCTTTGAATTTTCCCCAGATGAGAAATCAATACGCCTTGGCAAAATAGGCCATACGTTGGGCTGGTTGACCTGTCACAATATCTGGCCCAGTCTGATCGGGGTAGGGTTGGTCGAGGGGATAGCAGCGGCTAACGGCCTGATTATCGGCTTTGATTTTTTCTTCGGTTTCTTTATCCCCCGCGAACCACGTCAACGCCCACCGACCCGACGCAATCACCTCACGGAATTGGTCATAGTTGCTGACGACCTCGACTAGATTAGCATCGCGGAATTCGGTGGCTTGGCGCAGCATGTTTTGGTGAATATCATTGAGCAACTCGGCGATATAGGTAGTAAGTCCGTCTTGGCTGATAAATTGCTTGCCTTCTTTGCCGGGTACATCCCGTCGCGCAACGGCCACCGAGCCTTTTTCGACATCTTTTGGCCCAATCTCAATGCGGATAGGTACACCACGCATTTCCCAATCATTATATTTGAAACCGGGCGAAAGGTTTTCGCGGCGATCCACCGTAACGCGGATGCCTGTGGCACTTAGGGACTGTTGCACACGCTCAACCACTGGCGACACTTTGGCCTGCTCATCATCATTTTTGAAGATGGGCACAATCACGACTTGAATGGGGGCGAGACGAGGGGGCATCCGCAAGCCTTTATCATCGCCGTGTGTCATGATAATCGCCCCAATCATGCGGGTACTCATACCCCATGAGGTTGTCCAGCAATGCTGCCACTCGTTGTTGACATCGGTATATTGGATGTTAAAGGCTTTGGCGAAATTCTGGCCTAGATTGTGGCTAGTGCCCGATTGCAGGGCCTTGCCGTCGCCCATCATGCCCTCAATCGAGTAGCTGTGCAGCGCCCCAGCAAATTTCTCTTGGTTCGATTTTTTCCCCCGAATGACCGGGATAGCTGCTTCATTAACGGCGAAATCGGTGTAGACATCCAACATCTGAATGGCTTCTGCTTCAGCGTCTTCATAGGTGGCATGGGCCGTGTGACCCTCTTGCCACAAAAATTCAGTGGTGCGGAGGAAGGGACGGGTACGTTTTTCCCAACGGACGACATTAGCCCATTGATTCAGCAGCATGGGTAGGTCACGGTAAGACTGAATCCAGCGCGACATGGCTTCGCCGATAATCGTTTCGCTGGTAGGGCGCACCACATAGGCCTCAGCTAATTCCTCGCCCCCGGCATGAGTCACAACGGCCAATTCCGGTGAAAATCCTTCCACATGCTCCGCTTCTTTGGTCAAGAAACTGATGGGGATAAACAGTGGGAAATAGGCATTTTGATGACCAGTTGCTTTAAACCGCTTATCAAGACCCGCCCGAATCCCTTCCCAAAGTTCATAGCCATAGGGTTTAATAATCATGCAACCGCGCACAGGGGTTTTGTCGGGGGCATCCACCAAGTCGGCACGGACTACAATTTCGTTATACCACGCGGAAAAATCTTCGCTGCGTGGCGTGACTGCTAGATTTGCCAATGCAAATACTCCTTAAAAGTGCTGTGAAAATAAAAAGCTCAGTGAGTTTTAGATTTGGTTTTGACGGCGATGCGTTCAACAATTTGACGCCGCTGTTGTTGGATACTGGCCCGTTCTTGTGAGACTTCTTCCACCAATTTAGGGTCGGCAGTTTTGGGCGAGCCACTGTCGAAGGGCGGGTGAGGGTCATATTCCAACACCAGTTGAATCTTGCGGGCGATATGTTCATCCAATAATTGAGCGACGATAGTCAGGCCAAAATCAATACCTGCTGTGACCCCACCCGCTGTAATATATTTACCATCCACCACAACTCGTTCATAGACGGGTTCGACCCCCAACGCGGGCAGCAAATCCATCGAAAGCCAATGCGTTGCGGCACGATGTCCCCGCAATAAACCAGCTGCTGCCAATACCAATGCCCCTGTGCAGACTGAAGTGACAAAACGAGCATGGCGATCTTGGATGCGTAGAAAATCCAACACCTCTTGATTTTCCATCACCTGATTCACCCCTGCTCCCCCCGGTACAAATACAACATCTAACAGCGGCGCATGGGTTAACTGAACTTGGGGAACGATGGTCAATCCATCATCACTGCGGACGGGGCTGGTTGTCCCAATCAATAGGACTTCGGTGTTAGGCATTCGGCTAAAAACAGCATAGGGTCCCGTTAAATCGAGTTGAGTGAAATTGGGGAAAATGAGCATCCCAATTCGGATAGGTGCAGTGGAATGTGAATCGTGCATGGTGTTCGTAGTTTCCTTGTAGCGGACAACTCAACATTTTACCATAAACTTTAAAAAACTCTCAGAATAGCTCTCAACTGACCATCTGAGAGTTTTTGATAGTCTTTTAGAATAGGATTTGAATTATTCATGCTCATGCGAGGAGAAATCGCGCTGGACAATCAACGCTCGTCCCGACTACCGGGATTTTATCAAAAATCACTGCCAGAACGCATCGGCCTTGTTGCTGAATGGGCTGGGCTGAACAGTGAAGAACAAACTATTCTAGCCACTTCGGCTGGCCTGATGCCCCAACAGGCGAATCAGATGGTGGAAAATGCCCTAGGTGTCTATGGCTTGCCCTTGGGGGTCGCCACCAATTTTCAAATCAATGGCAAAGATTATCTTGTGCCGATGGTGATTGAGGAACCCAGTGTCGTCGCGGCCTGCTCGTTTGCAGCCAAGATGGCTCGCAGTGGCGGCGGTTTTATTACCTCTAGCGACGAGCCGATTATGATTGGGCAAATCCAAGTGTTAGAGGTCGAAAACTTGCGAGTGGCCGCTGATCGCATTTTGGCTGAGAAAGAAACCCTCTTAGCCCTTGTAAATGACCCTGACCTGACCATTGTCAAACTAGGGGGCGGTGGGCGTGATATTGATGTGCGCCAATTTGAACAAACCACCGTCGGCCCAATGCTTGTGGTGGATTTATTTTACGATACGCGGGATGCGATGGGTGCGAATGCCATCAATACTGCCTGCGAAAAATTGGCACCAGCGCTTGAAAGAATTACGGGTGGTCGGGTGAATTTGCGGATTTTGAGTAATTTGTCAGATCGGCGCAAAGCCACAGCCAGTTGTATCATGACCCCCGAAGGCTTGACCACCGAACATATGCCGGGAGCGTTAGTTGTGAAATCTATTGTCGAGGCGGCGGTGTTTGCCGAAGTTGACCCCTATCGCGCTACCACCCATAACAAAGGTGTTATGAATGGCATTGATGCGGTGGTGATGGCGACGGGCAATGATTGGCGGGCTGTCGAAGCAGGTGCACATGCCTATGCCGCCCGTGATGGACGCTATACCTCCATGACGCGCTGGTGGGCCGATGAAAATGGCAATTTACGGGGCATGTTGACCTTGCCTATGGCGGTAGGAACAGTAGGTGGTGCCACCAAAGTCCACCCGACAGCCCAAATCGCCATGAAGATTTTAGGGGTAGCCAGTGCCCGCGAATTGGCCGAAGTGATTGTCTCGGTAGGGCTGGCCCAAAATTTTGCTGCGATTCGTGCCCTCGCTACTGAAGGCATTCAAGCCGGACATATGGCACTCCATGCACGGCAGTTGGCGTTGGCGGCTGGGGCACAGGGCGAAATGGTTAATGCTATTGTTGAAACCATGATTGCTGAGGGCAACATTCGGCTTGATCGAGCAAAGGCTTTGGTCAGAGCGATTTTAGACAAGCCCCTCTCATTGGCTTAAAACGAAAATTTCTGGTGGGTGCGTTCGGAAGACTCGCCCTGATACACAATCTTTGATGGATAGATGGAGAAACCTATGAATAATCAATCCAACCCCCTCCGCGCTGCGGATTATTTGATGAAACCCGATGCCCCGGTAGGTATCGTGGGTTACGGGGCCTATATCCCACGCTATCGCCTGCCTGCCAGCGAAGTTGCCCGGGTCTGGACAAATGGGCTGGGTGGCACGCCGATTAATGAAAAGGCCGTTGCGGGGCTAGACGAGGATGTGATTACCATGTCCATCGAGGCGGCTCGGAATGCGTTGGCGCGGGGCGGCATTGATCCCCGTCAAATTCGGGCGGTCTGGGTCGGCTCCGAGTCGCACCCTTACGCCGTCAAGCCCAGCAGCACGATTGTGGCTGAAGCGATTGGTGCGGCCCCCAATATTCAAGCCGCTGACTGGGAATTTGCTTGTAAAGCGGGTTCGGAAGCGATGCAGGCCGCCATTGGTCTAGTCGGTAGCAATATGGTCGGCTACGCTCTAAGCATTGGGATGGACACGGCTCAGGGTCGCCCCGGTGATGCCCTTGAATATACGGCGGCGGCGGGTGGTGCGGCCTATCTAATTGGGCCAGCCGATAACAGCCTCGCCATTTTTCAGGGGTCGTATAGCTATGTGACCGACACCCCCGATTTTTGGCGCCGTTCACATGAAACGTATCCTTCACATGGCGACCGTTTTACAGGCGAACCAGCCTATTTTAAACATACCATCACAGCCGGGGAAACCTTAATGAACCTAATGGGCACTACTGCCAAGGATTACACATGGGCTGTTTTCCATCAACCCAATGTCAAATTTCCCAGCCGTGCCGCTCAACTGCTTGGCTTCAGCGAAGACCAAATTAAACCCGGCCTGCTGTCCGGTGAAGTTGGCAATGTCTATGCGGGCAGTAGCCTGCTTGGTTTGACGGCCACCCTCGATGTTGCTGAACCGGGTGACCGTATTTTGATGGTGTCGTATGGCAGTGGAGCGGGTTCCGATGCCTTTGATATTCTGGTAACGGAAAAGATTACCGAGCGTAAACAGCTTGCTCCTGCCACTCGCACCTATATCGCCCGCCGTACCCAAATTGATTACGCCCTATACACCCGTTATCGTGGCAAACTCCGGGTGGAATAGTTAACACCTTCTGTCAAACCCTCTCTTCAGGGCAAAATGGGGCGAGGGTATTTTTTTCGAAAACGGTATATCTACAAAAATCATCTAAATGCTACGATGGATAAGACCCGCAAATCTTGCCTGATTGCATCCCCCACCTGCTTCCCGTATAATGTGCCATAATTAAGAGGCAGTTGCCGCAAAATAGACGATAAAGGAGGCAAGCGCCCCCCGCCTGCTACTACTCAACTGGGGCAGACAATCGGCGCGAATATTATGAGCTTCAGTGATGTTGCCGCCAAATTGAAAAAAACCGGGGTACTGGATAAAGAAAAACAGGCCGCTGAACAAAAACCGTTGGATTTGGAAGAACTCTATACCCTGCGTGGCAGGATGTTGGGGGTACTTATCCGCGATGCAAGGCTGGCAATGGGCTATACTATTGAGGAAATCGCCGCCCATCTCAATTTGCCAGATGAAACCGTGCTGGCATGGGAGTTTGGGCAAGCCGTCCCCAGTTTGCCGCAATTGGAGTTGGTGGCCTATCTGCTGCAAGTCCCGGTCAGTCATTTTTGGGGCAGCGAAACCTTCATGCAGCAATATGGCAGTCGCCAAATTGACAGTCACGAATATAGTATTTTGCGTGACCGCATGATTGGGGCGTTAATTCGTGCGGGCCGTGAGGCGAAAAACCTTACACCAGAACAATTAGTGGCTAAACTTGGTATTGCCCCCGAATTTCTCCAAGCCTATGAATATGGCACACTGCCTGTGCCGATGACCTTATTGGTGTCTATCGCCAGTGCTATAGATGTCAATGTCAACTATTTTTTGGAAAGCACCAGTCGTATCGGCGAATTTCTAGAAATCCGTGAAGCCCTAAAGACGATTGAGGAAATGCCCGAAGATATTCGCGCTTTTCTCAGTTCCCATTCCAATCTGGCCTATATTCGCTTAGCGATGGTTTTTGCCAACCTGCCAACCGACTCGCTACGGTCGTTGGCTGAAGGAATGCTTGATATTACGCTCTAGTCAGATTCAATTGAGGTATTGATGTAGGGGCAGATCTGAAAAATGATCTGCCTTTATTTGCAACGGAAGGAATAACACCCCCATGAGTACAGGTAGCGAACTGCAAATCAAAGGCACTCGCATATTTGAAAAAGGCAATTATCAGGAAGCCATTGGCATTTTTACCGAAGCGATGGAAGCCTATCGTTCTGAAAACAATGGTCAAATGGCCGCCGAAATGCAGGTCAATATTGGCATGTGCAAGCGCGAATTGGAGCAGTACGAAGATGCCATTAAAGAAATGCAGGTCAGTTTGGCCTATTTTGATGAGCATGGCCCCCAAGTTCGCAAAGCCCAAACAATGGGTAACATGGCGTTGGCCTATGCCAAATTAGGTGATACCGAACAGGCCCAAACGATGTATCGCGAAGCCGGGGCCATTTTCCGCGAACTCAATGAAGACGAGCAATATGGTGAAACCGTGTTGGCGTTGGCCGATATGTATTTCCGCGCTGGTGATATGATGCTGGCGGCGGCAACCTATGAGGTTGGCCTCGACTACATCAAGAACCTTAATCAGCGTCAAAAGATGATGCGTCAATTGGGGATGCTGCGGGCACGTCTGACGGGTGAGAAAAAAGCCCAAGAGAACGCCTCAACCGAAGCCACCACCGACAGCCGTCGCCGTCGCCGCGGGATTAATACCCGTCGGATTGGGCAAGGCAAAATCGGTGAGGAAAAATCCGACGAATAACCCGCGTGTTTAGCTTTTCAGTTTAGATTTCCTGCTCAGGTGTGAAGGCCAATTCAATCCCTAATTCACGCCTGAGTTGATCCCTCCCCAATTCCGTCAGGCGGATAGTTCGCCCTTCGGGAACTCGCGCAATCCATTTTCGCTCAAATAGCCTATGTGCAATGGCAGCCCCTAATGCTCCCGCCAGATGATAACGACGTTCGCTCCAATCAAGACATGGACGAGCTACGGCGCGGCGGCTTTTGTGCAGTGTTTCGGCCTCAATTTCCCATGTGCGCAACCATTCCACTCCTTTGGGTGTCAACTCAAAATTTTCGCTTTCGCCTTCGTTCTCGTCTCGCAAAAATCCCTGATGCAGTAAGGCCTCGGTGATGGCTACACCTAATCCACCTGCCAAATGGTCATAACAGGTGCGGGCAAAGCGTATCGCTTGAATCTCAGCCGACTCGTGGCGCGATTTTCGCTGGGGCGGGGGAGCTATAATTGCCAATGCTTCAAGGGCGTGACCGACCTCAACATTTTTGAGCCGATAATAACGATGCCGTCCGGTTGTTGTTACGCTCAGCAATCCCCCGTCAATCAGCTTATGGAGATGGCTGCTGGCCGTTTGTGGAGTAATTTGGGCGCGATAGGCCAATTCACTGGCGGGGAGCGCTTGCCCTCCCAATAAAGCTGAAAGCATGGCGGCACGGGCAGGTTCTCCGATTAATGCTGCAATTGTTGAAAGATCAGGTTCAATGCTCATAGGGATGTGCCTCAGTATTTTTCAACTAGGATGCCCATTATACTGCAATCACATTTCGATGAAAACCGAAACGTATCCGTTGCTTTTCATGATACGCTTTTCAGGAGGTCAAAGGTAGATAAATTAGGAAGGGCAAATGTTCCAGACAATTGAGCCGAAAATTCTGTATTTTGGCACGCCTGTAGTTTTGATAAGCTCGCTTAACGAGGATGGCACACCCAATCTCGCGCCAATGTCTTCGGCGTGGGCCTTGGGTTGGACGGTGCTGCTTGGATTAGGAACAACTGGGAAAACTTATGAGAATTTAGTTGAGCGCGGCGAATGTGTATTGAATTTCCCCTCGGATGCCTTATGGTCGGCGGTTGAAAGCCTTGCTCCCTTAACAGCCAAAACGCCTATCCCACCCCATAAACAGGCCCGCTTTCGTTATGAACCAGATAAGTTTGGATCGGCTAATCTAACTCCGCTGTCCTCGTTATGTGTCAAGCCGCCGCGTGTCGCTGAGTGTTTTTTGCAAATGGAGGCCGAAGTGCGCAATATTTTTTCAATAGGGGGACAGGAGAGTGAAACAGCGGCGATTGAGGTACAGGTGTTAAAAGTTCATGCTCATGCGGAAATTATCCACAGTCTAAACCATATCCATCCAGCTAAGTGGCATCCCCTCATCTACAACTTTCGGCATTATTTTGGGCTGGGCATGGAGTTGGGTAAATCGTTTCGCTCTGAAACCTGATTATCCTACCAAATCACTGTACTTATTCCGCATTGCCACACTTTCAACCAAACCAATGCCAAAGAGCAGGGTCACAAGGGACGACCCGCCGGAACTGACCAGCGGGAGTGTCAACCCCGTCACAGGCAAAATGGAAAGATTCATGCCGACTGACACAATGGTCTGGAAGGCGATAATGCCAGCGACGCCATAACAAATCAGTGCACCGAGCGGGTCACGGGCCATGCTTGCTACTCGTGCTATGCGCATGACCAAAAAGCCAATCAGCGACAAAATGCCCGCCGACCCAACAAAACCTGTTTCTTCAGCAATGACACTGAAGATAAAGTCGGTATGGCGCACGCGCAAAAAGCGGCCTTGTGTTTGCGTACCATTGGCGTACCCCTTACCCAACAACCCACCCGACCCAATGCTAATGAGGGCTTGGTCGCGGTTGAACTGGGCATCTTTGTTGCCTTCAGGGTTCACAAAAGTCAAGATACGCTCTTTTTGATAATCTTGCATGTTCACCCAAACGACTGGCATCATCAGAACGCCAGCGAGCCCGATGATCGCTAGATGTTTAATGCGTAACCCGGCCCCCCATAACATCGAAAACCAGATGATGGTAAAGGCGATGACGTTGCCAAGATTGGGCTGCAAAAAGATAAACGTCATAGGGACGGCCACATAAATTAAGGAGACAATAACAGTCTTGAATTGATCTAATTTTTGATATTGTTTGGTGAGGTGCTGGGCTAATGCGATGATAATCAGCATCTTGCCAATTTCAGAGGGCTGCACAGGGATACCGACGTCTAACCAGCGTTGCGCCCCGGCTGCTCCTAATTGCCCTACTGCGGCTACCAAGCCTAGCGCAAACAGCAAGAATCCATAAATATAGGGCTGGAGTGCCCCCAAGAGGCGGTAATCAATCGCAGCAAGGATAAAAATAACGGCGAGGCCAATAAAGGTATAGGTGATTTGACTGCTGACACGTCCGATCAAGTCTGTGTCTACCGCACCGAGGGTGGCACTGCGGATGAACAGAATTCCTATCAACACCAGCAGCATGGTTGCCCCAAGTAGCCAATAATCGAAGTTGCGCCACAACGAAACCGTTTGTGACTGGGTGCGGGGCAGCGTGCGCGTGGTTGAACGATAGGTGAATGTCATTGAAGTTCTTCCAATACCTCTGAAAACCGATTGCGCTGGGTAGCGTATCGTGTGCCGATGGGTGTGTCAAGCATTATCTTGCACGCTTGCCCACCTATACGTTGTCATCATCGTCTTCTAATTTTGAACTAGAATTGGAAGTCTGCAATGAAAACGCAATCCGCCCCGGTTCTTCACTAGGTTGTTCAACCGATTTAGCCAATGGAATGTCTGCCACTAAATAATTTTCGCGTTCACGTAATTCCAACTTCATCTCGACTGCGCTTTCGTCAATCCGGCAATATTTTTTGATGACTTCAATGATTTCGGCCTGCATTTCGCGCAATTTTTCGGGTGAGAGTTGGCTGCGGTCTGTGACCAACACAAAGCGCAATCGTTCCATTGCGGTTTTGGCGCTGCGTTGGTCCTTCCGACTAAAAAAACGGTCTACGATGTTGCTCATGGTCATTTTCCTCTACCCACCTCCGAACAGTTTGCGGAAACGTTCCAGCACATTTCCGTTGCTATCCAGACTCATGAACGGGACTTTTTCGCCCATCAGACGTCGGGCAATGTCTTCAAAGGCTTGTTTGGGGCGACCTGTAGCAGCGACGCCTTCATTACTACTTTTGATGATGACTTCATCATCAGGTACTACGCCGATGAGTTTAATCGAAAGCAAGCTAACCACATCTTCAACCGAAAGCATATCCCCCCGCCGTACCATGCCTAGTTTGATGCGATTGACAATTAACCGCACTGGCACGGGCTTTTCCTCGGCTTCCAGCAAACCAATAATGCGGTCAGCGTCACGCACAGCCGAAACTTCTGGGTTTGTAACGACCAAGACCTCATCCGCTGGTGCGACGGCGTTTTTGAACCCCCATTCAATTCCGGCAGGACTATCAATCAGTACAAAATCATGAACGTCTTTCAATTCATTGGCAACGGTAATCATGTCTTGGGGTGAGATGGCCGTTTTATCGCGCACTTGGGAAGCTGGGATAAGCGCCAGCGAAGGATAGTCTTTATGTTTGACCATCGCTTGTTTGAGCTTGCAGCGACCCTCCACCACATCAACCAAATCATAGACAATGCGGTTTTCGAGGCCCATCATCAAGTCAAGGTTGCGCAGTCCTATATCTGCGTCAATGGCAACCACCTTTTTTTCGAGGGCGGCTAAGGCCATTGCGAGATTGGCGGTGGTAGTAGTTTTGCCTACGCCACCCTTGCCTGATGTAATCGTAATTACCCGTCCAGTCATCGTGACTTACTCCAGCGATAATCGCTAATCTGTCCATGGTTCGGCTTTAATCACGCCGTCTTCAACATAAGCGCGTTCAGGATGTTTGCGCCGTTTTTTGCTAGGGGGGGATACGCTAATCAACGAGGCAATGCGTAGCTGCGTCGGCTGCAAATCTAAGGCACACACCACGCATGTTTCATCGCCATAAGCCCCCGCGTGCACAACGCCCCGCAGTTTTCCCCACACTACCACATCCCCACCGGCTACGATCTCCGACCCCGCATTTACGTCCCCCAAAATTACGACATGCCCATTGTTTTGGACTGATTGTCCACTCCGTAGAGTACGACGTATCAGGACACCCTCTGTCCCATGCACATCGGATTTTAGCGAGGGAGCTTCGGAGTTGGTTTCAACAAATCTCGAAGTATCAGGAATGTGGGATTGGGTGGCGGGTGGCTCAACCAATTCGGTAGCAAGGCCCAATTTCCGGGCGGCCCCTTGGGTGGTGGCACTGGTGCTGAGCACCGAAATCAAATTAACATCACGTTTTTGTAGGATAGTGAGTAGATTGGCTAACTCATGCCGCCGCACGGCCCGTTTATCAACATCTAGTGCTACACTTGCCCCTTTAAAAAAAGCGGCTTGTTGGTCTATGCGCGTGGCAAGGTCAGCAATCACTTTTGCCCATTCGTCATCGGGTGGAATAGTGACCAGTAACCCTTGTCGAATCCCTTTGAACTGAATAGCCCCCGACATAAAACTTACTCTACTCCAAACGTTAATTTCTCTTTGCCTATCGGTTATTGTACGGAAGGTGCGGCATTCGCGCTACTTATCTGACCACACTTGCGTTTTGCCCCATGGCAGGCCACTGGGCAAGTTTGGCCCATTCTCTATCCATACCCCCCAATTCACGGCTCCACCTGTTGGGGTATAAGGTAAATCCCACATCCATTCCTGATTTAATCGCAGGGTCAGGCGATTTTGCGTGGGTGAAAAATCTACACGGATGGTGTTGCCTGCACCACGTAAATGGATAAATCGAAAAGGTTTCCAATAGGTCAAGATGTGTTGGGTGGGTTCGGTCAAGGGGGCGCAATCATCGAGGTGAGGGATGTTTTCCATAGGGCACTGCCGCGCTGTGACATAGCCTGCGCCATTTATCCCAATCATCATCCATGTGCCATCCAGATTTGCCAGTCCAATTCCCCATGCCGCCACAGGATCAGTGGTTTGACTCAATTGCGCCGAAATCTCTAGGGTAAAGGCGCTGTAATTCAGCGGGTGGGGTGCTGCAAAAAATACAGTTTCATTGGCAGGAATAAGCTGCTCACCAGACCCGCCTGCCCACAAAAATTCCTCATCGGCCCATTGGAGCGACCCTGCATGGGGTGGGTTAGCGACTCCCTGTGACAATCGCCATGCCAGCAGGCCGAACCCTAATAGGCTTGCCAATGTGCCTAGCACCAGCAGCCAAAAAAATCGGGGCGTGGGGTTTAAATTCATTGGCCGTCAGTATTACGACAGGCAAACGGTGTAATTGGAGTAGGTTTGCACCCAATGCGCGTGTTATAATGCGCCAATATCATTCACCTTTCCACTGATGAGGGGTTTTCCCTTGCAGACGCGCACTTATCTTACTGCTCTTGCAATTTTGTTTTGCCTACTAAAGTTGGGCGTCATGCCATCGTCTATGGCCCATGCCCAAAGCTCAACTTTCGATATTTGCGTCCGGGATTTTAATGACGCCAATCAAAATGGGCAATGGGATGAAGGTGAACAGCCTTTCCCCGGCATAGGTGTCCTGCTACGTCAAAATGGCGCAGTTGTTGGTGCGCTGACCACCACCGCCGATGAGGATTGTATTCGCAGTCTGGCCCCCGGCGATTATCAGCTTGAAATTCAACAGGGCACTACCCCCCGTCAACTCACCACCTCCGAACAGATGAGTGTCACGTTGGTAGATCAAACGGTCACGGTAGATATTGGCGCGATTGTCCCACCTGCGACTACCGCTCCTGCTGGGCCGGGGAACGAAGTGTGTATTGTCGCCTATCAGGATGGTGGGCAGGCTGGAGTACGTGAGGAGGGTGAAAATGCGGTCAGTGGCATTGATGTCAATTTATTATCTGGCAATGTTATCATCCAAACCCTTGTGACGACTGCCGAAGGCCCTAAGTGTTTTAGCGGCCTGCCTGCCGGTGAATTTCGGATTATTGTGCCACCCTCGTCCAATCATCTCCTGACGACCCGTAACGATGCTGGGGTGACTTTTTTGGACACAGGCAACCGCATTACAGCCAACTTTGGTGCTCAAATAATAGACCCTCTGGCAGATGGCCTTACTCGTTCCAGTGTGGATGAAACTGAGGGTGAATTAACACTCGATCAGGATACTCGTTTACTTGTCTCGATTGCCGGAGCAGCGGTGGCGATGTTATTTATGGTTGGGCTTGGCGCAATTATAATCGGGGTAATGCGGCGCAAACGTTAACGACGAATGAGGGTTTGGCGCAAAGACTCTTGTAGACACCCAATATCCGCCCCATAGTCCGTTAAAAATTGGCGTAACCGAGGTTCCAAGGTCATCGCCAACAAAATATGCTCTGTCCCAGTGTAATGCGACCCTAATGCTTCGGCACGATCCACTGCTCGGTCAATCAAATGGTCAAGCATGGCTTCGGCTTCGATGGATTGGGCTGGTAGGTGGGGGACATCCTGCGCCAATTGGTGGGCATCAAATTGGCATTGGGGCAGCAACCGATAGGCCACACTCCGCCGTTCGCGCGTTAGGACTAACAACAAATGGGCTGGACTAACTGAAAACTGTTCATTCAACTTGGCAAGTTGTTCTGCCGCATTAAGTACCCGCCGCCCCAATTCACTCAATTTTGCCATCCGGCGGGCCGACTCAATCGTAATTTCCGACAGTCCCTCTTGCAAAAGCCGCTTCGCCTTGCCGCGAATTTGGTCGGGCGAAAGATCAAGGCCGCGCCACAATTCGCCAATTTCACCCCCGCCACTGCGCACCAAACCCAAAAGAATATGCTCGGTGCCGATGTAATGATGGTCAAGCCATTTGCTTTCGGCGACGGCATAAATCAAGGCTTCCCGCCATGCCCCTGAAAATGGCAAGCGTTCCGACACGCTATCATTAACGTGATGGAGTTGGTGAATGGTTTCTTCAACGTGGGCGCGCTCAATATCCAATTCCGCCAAAATCTGATAACCCAAACTGCCTTCGGTTCGCAAGATGCCACCAAAAAGGTGATCGGTATCCACCTCGGCATGTTTAAATTCGCGTGCCAGCCAATGACTGTAGGCCAGCGAACGGCGGGCATGTTGACTATAGCGACTGTATTGGTTATTTGAGACCATGAGTCTAGGTTCATCAATGGACGATGATTCTATTATACAAAATCGGCGGGCAATGGCCCAATCTTTATATCCACTTGCCATCATCTAAGAAACCCCAGCGAAGGTGTTTTACGACACGATCACTGGGGTGCGGTTTTTGCCCGATTAAAAAGTGGAAATTTGCTTCCCTAAATTTCGATTTCTCGCCCCGAATAGTCTGGTGGGGCTAACAACGGCCTGCCCGACACCAAATCTATTTTCAATCGCTCGGCGCGGGGTTTGACAATCTGCAAAATTTCACGGGCGGCTTGATACGTCAATTCGGCCTGTTGTTCATCATTCAATTGGCTCCCAAACGCCAGCATATCATGTTTGGCGAATGCCTCATACGCGGTAATCCCCGTCAGCGCCAAGTCACCAATATGGTCACGTAGATTCCGCGCCTGTGACTCATTCAGCCCTAAATATTTGATGATTTCCGCCGCCACCATGTTGAATAAACCTTTATAGCCCGCATTCGTGGCCCGACCAAAATTCGGACGATGGCCTTCATGGGTTTCGATGAGCGTATCCGCATACGATAAGCGTATCCGTTTGGATTTCTGGCGAAGCTGCTCCCGTTCACGTTGGGCCTCAAGCTGCGCCTCGATTTTCTCATGCGTCGCTGTCACCATGTATTCGCGGATGCCCTCCCAATTTTTGAAACTGACAATCATGGCAATCCGCAGGAAGGTGTCGAAGTTGGCGACGGGGGTGGGGCGTTGTCCCTGACCGGAAAACTGATGTGGTCTCACAAATGAATCCACATCGAATCCTTGCTCCTCAAGGCGTTGTTTGGCCCGTTGCCATTCTTGTTTGGGCGCTTTACTCCCCGATCCATAATTCTTGAAAACATCAATAACAGAAAAGTGCATTACTCCATTAATGATAACCTTGCGAATGGTGCCGTCAAATTCTTGAAACTGTTCAAGACTGGTCATGTGATATATCCTTTCAACTATGTGACTGATAGTGAAGTAGCTACTTTCACAACACTAGGCTCTAACTTCCTTCAAAAGTTAGGGCCGCTTTTTCTCAAGATGCTAAAATGATACGAACATCGGTGCGGTTTGTCAACAAATTCATTGTATTTATCAAGCGGTTGATAATCATATTCTCAATATGGATTTTAGGTTGTCTGTTTCTTCATCTGATAAATCAACCACATCTATTATTGTTACTTTATCTGCTTTTAGCCCAAATCCAACTCGGCCGTTTTTCAAAATTGAATCAACTTGATCCCACCCTTCAAACCTGATAGATAAGGAATCTTTGCCTACATACACCAAAAAAGATTCGTTTGCATTAAAAAAGTTTTCTTCCAAGTTCCAAAAACTTTCTAAAGCAAAAATTGGCGAACCTACTTTTTGGGGAATATTTATACTCGGAAAATCTTGATTCAAAATGACTTTATCCGCCAAAACCAATTCTATCGAAAGTATGTCGCCCGTTTTTCTGCTCATTCCAATTTCTAATAAGGATTTGGATGAAGCGCCAGCACGCTAGTAGAAAGGTTGATCCGAAGAATTCCCCCAATCTATATTAAAGACATATTCATCTCTGCTAACGAACTCAGTACGAAGTAATCCGATTTCTTTGATACGCAGCGAAGCCAACTTCCTAACCTTTATACTATGGAGATTGTGTTCATCTACTCAGCCATGTTCTTGATTATATAATTGTTATGTCTTGTAAGTCATGCCATCTCGTAAAATCGGGTATTGGATTGTCGTTGGGGGGATTCGCGAATCGCCCAGCCTGCGTTACTAAATTCAGCGCGGCGGATTTATCCCCGCGTGTAAATGGATACAAGCCTTCCCTCCTCCATTGGGTGGATATTTTGACCAGCCCTCTTGACTTCCAAAACACTCTGCGCTACCTTATTGACTACCAACTGAATAGCAATTTTCTAAAAGACGTTGAACCGGAAGAGTATGTCCGAACGCGATGTACAGAGAGCCGCCAGCGAGGTGTGAAGGCGGTACAAAGGCGCGGGCTGAATGGGCCGGGGAGTTGTGTGGGCGAATCACAGTAGCCCCCATCGGAGCAGCCACCGTTATCAAGGCGAAGGGTCTCGGCAGTACCAGAGCATTTCCCAAAACGCTGCCCGCACCTGAATTTAAGTGAGACATAGCGTTCTGGCGCTCGTCTAAGCCGGGTGGCACCACGGGAGCCTTCTCTCGCCCTGACGATTGAGGAGGCTCTTTTTGATTTCCCAAATCTTGTGGTGTTTGCTCGGAGGAGACTATGCTGCGAATTGCCCATGACACAACATCTCGTTTGCTGCCCAAGCCCGAAGACATGCCCGCCCTATTTGAACGTGGCGATCTTGTCCCGGTCTATCGTGTTTTACCCGCCGATCTCGAAACCCCTGTCTCGGCCTTTTTAAAACTGTTCCGCGCTGATGAGCCCGCCTTTTTGCTCGAAAGTGTGCAAGGGGGTGAACAAGTTGGACGTTATTCATTTATCGGCGTCGGCCCCCGCAAAGTGCTGGCCCCCGATACTTCACCCAGCGGGGATGCCCTTGCCGAAATCAAAGCCGAACTCGCCCATTATCACCCTGTTGCGCTCCCCGGTTTACCGCGTTTTGTAGGGGGGGCGGTTGGCTTTTTGGGCTATGATGTGGTGGGTCAATTTGAACGCCTGCCTGCCAATGCCCCCGATGTGACCAACCTCCCGGGCGCACTCTTCATGATTTTTGATTCCATTGTGATTGTAGATCACGTCAAAACCCAGATTATCGTGCTGTCGAATGCGCATAACACGGGTGATCCTGATGCGGCTTATGAAGATGCGGCCAATCGGATTGCTGCTATTGTGGAGCGTTTGCGCCAACCCCTCGGTGAAATCCCAATGGCGACCAGCGTTTTAGACGACCCATTGGTATCAAATGTTTCCCAAGAGGGTTTTGAAGAGGGTGTCCGCCGCGCCAAGGAATATATCGCCGCTGGGGATGCCTTCCAGATTGTGCTGTCCCAACGCCTGACTTGCAAAACCAGCGCACCCCCATTCACCATCTATCGCGCCTTGCGGATGCTCAACCCCGCCCCCTATATGTATTTTTTCCACTTTCCCAACGAGAATTTTAATGTCGTCGGCGCATCGCCTGAAATGATGGTGCGTTTGGAAGATGGCATTGCCAGCGTCCGCCCCATCGCCGGAACCCGTCCACGCGGTGCAACCCCTGAGGAAGATTCTGAACTCGAAGCCAATTTGCTGACCGACCCCAAAGAACGGGCCGAACATGTCATGCTGGTGGATTTAGGCCGCAATGACTTGGGCCGTGTCTGTGATTATGGTTCGGTGCATGTGCCCGAACTCATGACCATCGAAAAATATTCGCGGGTCATGCACATCGTCTCGCATGTCGAGGGTAAATTGCGGGCGGGTTTGGATGCCTTCGATTTATTACGGGCGACTTTCCCAGCCGGCACGGTTAGCGGCGCACCCAAAATCCGCGCGATGGAAATCATTGATGAATTGGAACCCGACCGTCGTGGGCCATACGCGGGCGCGGTGGGCTATTTTAGCTTTAACGGTTCGATGGATACCTGTATCACCATCCGCACGATTACCATGCGCGGTGATCAAATCTTTTTACAGGTGGGCGCGGGATTGGTTGCCGACAGCGACCCAACCAACGAATTTCATGAAACGCTGCATAAAGGCAGTGCCTTAGCCGCCGCCATTCGTATGGCCGAACGTGGTTTTGAATAGACAATAGGGGGAGACAACAACATGATTTTGGTCATTGATAATTACGATAGCTTTACCTATAACCTTGTGCAATTGTTGGGCAGCCTCGGCGCGGATTTACAAGTAGTCCGCAACGATGCCCTGACCCTCCAAGAAGTAGCAGCCCTCAACCCCAGCCGGATTGTGATTTCACCCGGCCCCGGTGATCCAAATGATGGCGGGATTTCGCTGGATGTTATTCGCGAATTAGGCCAGCACATCCCAATTTTTGGCGTTTGTTTGGGCCATCAGTGCATTGGTCAGGCCTATGGTGGGCGAGTCATTCGTGCGCCGCGTTTGATGCACGGCAAGACCTCGCAGATTTACCACCGCAACCAGAAATTGTTTACAGGCGTGCCGAGTCCCTTTGTTGCCACGCGCTATCACAGTTTGATTGTCGAAGAACCGTTGCCCGATTGCCTGAGCGTGACGGCTTTCACTGAGGAGGGCGAAGTCATGGCCCTGCGCCACAAAGAAAATCCGGTGGTGGGTGTGCAGTTCCACCCCGAAAGCATTTTGACGACCTACGGGGTGCGGATTTTGCAAAATTTCATCGAAGGCCGCCTGTAGTAAATACGTCTGTTGTAGGGGCGGTTTGCGAATCGCCCTTTAATCGGTATTTTGTGCAGGTTAGACAAAAAATTGAGTAGGCCAACTAGTTGACGAATGATGGGTGTCCGTGTTATGCTGCTATCACTAACCAAACCACAAGGGTTTTATTGTGACCAATCCTGTCCATTCGTTTGCTCTTCCCACTGCTTACAGCGCGTCATTCGATGCGTATGTCAGCTTTTACTTTTATTATTACTTTGGGAACAGCACGGAGCGACGGGAACAACGCACGTAGCGACAACTAGCCGCTACAAACGAGAGCAGCGACCACAGGCGCGGGGTTCCCAGAGGAACTCTGGGCCTTTTTTGTTTTACGGTCATATGCGCTTTTGGGGTCACACAAAATCCTGTGTAGAAATGTATACACAAGGAGCAAAAACGGACACCCATGACCAATTCACCCAACGAACCTGCGTGGCAACCCAAAATGTGCCGGGGGATTCGCGGCGCGACGACGGTCGAAGAAAACACCCGTGAGTCAATTTTAGATGCGACCCGCGAGCTACTAATCCTGATGATTAAGCATAACGGCATTGTGCCAGAGGATGTTGCCAGCGTCATTTTTACGACAACCATGGATTTAAACGCCGAATATCCAGCGGTGGCGGCGCGACAATTAGGCTGGCACGACGCGGCCCTCATGTGCGCTCATGAGATGGCCGTCCCGCATGGCCTTAAGATGTGCCTGCGGATTCTGATTATGTGGAATACAGCCCTATCCGCCCATGAAGTCCAGCATGTCTACATCAACGGCGCAAAACATTTACGGCCCGACCGTTCGATTGAAATGAAAGATTTAACCGAAGTACTGGCGGAAGAACTAACCGCCAAAAGTTAGAACGCGATTTTTACGAGAGAAAAATTTTTCAACCACCACACAAGGGAGAATTTGCAATGATCGTAGTCATGTCCAATGCCGCAACCGCCCGTGAAATTTCCGAAGTGATAGGCCGTATCCGTGCGATGGGTTATGAAGTCCATCTCTCCGAAGGCAAAGAGCGCACCATTATCGGCATCATTGGGCGCGGTAGACCGGTTGACCGTGAACAATTGAGCGTTATGTCTGGTGTCCAAGATGTTATCCCCGTTACCCACCCCTACAAAATTGCCAGCCGCGAATATCACCCCGACGATACCCAAGTCCCGCTGAATGGTATCAATGTCGGTGGCCCCGATTTAGCCGTTATCGCTGGCCCTTGCTCAGTTGAAGGGCGCAGTGAAATTATCGAAATCGCCCATATTGTGCGCGAGGCAGGTGCGACGGCCTTGCGGGGTGGGGCTTTCAAACCACGTACTTCGCCCTATGCCTTCCAAGGGCTGGGTGAAGAAGGTTTGCGTTATTTGGCGGAAGCGCGTGAACAAACCGGCCTCCCGATTGTCACTGAAGTCATGGATCCGTCGCTGGTGCCACTGGTCTGCCAATATGCCGATGTGCTGCAAGTAGGCGCACGCAATATGCAAAATTACGCCCTGTTGAATGCTGTTGGTGAGAGTCAATACCCTGTTTTGTTGAAGCGTGGTATGAGCAGTACCATTGAAGAACTGCTGATGGCCGCCGAGTATATTCTCAGTCATGGCAATATGCGGGTCATGCTCTGTGAACGGGGTATCCGTACCTATGAAACTGCTACCCGCAACACCTTCGACATCAACGCTATTCCTGTTCTCAAGCACTTGTCGCACCTACCCGTCATCGCTGACCCCAGTCATGGCACGGGCAAATGGGAATATGTCGAAAGTGTCTCATTAGCGGCAGTGGCGGCAGGTGCGGATGGCCTTATCTTGGAAGTGCATCCCGACCCCGACCACGCCGCCTCGGATGGTCGCCAATCCCTTCGGCCTGATAAGTTCGCCCAATTGGTACAAAAGGTATCGCGTTTGGCCGAAGTGGTGGGCAAGCACGCGCATGAACCCATTCCTGCCCCTATTCCATCACACTAATTGAATTCAATCTCTGGGCGAGTTCACCACAGGCTCGCCCTTACCATTGTTGAGGCTTGTATGTCTGATAACGCAATTGATGGGTTTACCCTGCATATCATCGGCCTAGGGCTGATGGGTGGGTCGTTGGCGATGGCCTTGCGCGGTCACGTCAACCGTATCACTGCCCAAGATGCCAACCCTGCCAATTTAGAAGCTGCTTTACAATCTGGCGTAATTGACGGTGTCGGGGGGCTAGAGCAAGCCGACATTGTGATTTTAGCGGTTCCTTCTGATCGCATCCCCCTACTGATTCAGCAAATATGTACTTCCGGTCAGTTAAAAAACGGGGCATTGGTCATGGACATCGGCAGTACCAAAGGCCGGATATGTGATACCCTCGACACCTTGCCCAAACAAGTTGCGGCAATTGGCGGCCACCCCATGTGTGGTTTAGCGGAAAATGGCTATCGCAATGCTATCCCCACGCTGTTTAAAGGGGCACGTTTTGTCCTGTGCGAAACCGTGTTGACCACTCCTGCTGCCCGCGAAGTCGCCGAAAAACTAGTGACAATTATTGGCGCAAGGCCCCTATGGATGGACCGGTATCGTCACGATGCGCTGACCGCTTTGACCAGTCATCTCCCCCATGTCCTTAGTTTTGCTCTGATGCGTTTGGCGATGGAAGCGTCGGCAGAGGATGAAGCCCTCTTCCAATTGGCGGCAGGTGGTTTTGACGGCGCAACCCGTTTGGCCCGTACCGAGGAAAATATGATTACAGGTATGTTTACAACCAATGCT
This sequence comes from Chloroflexota bacterium, assembly GCA_016234595.1. Taxonomy (GTDB): domain Bacteria; phylum Chloroflexota; class Anaerolineae; order Aggregatilineales; family J027; genus CFX10. The sequence continues at coordinate 85,818 of JACRBG010000036.1, forward strand.
GCCCAAATCCGCCCGCTCTTGGCCCGCCTCCGCAATCATATTGACACGCTTGACGCCCTCTTTGATAATCCCGATGAATTACGCGAAGAACTAGCGCGGGTGGTCGAGGCCCGCCGCCTTTATACTAAGACCTATGGAGAACGCCCGATTTCATGACCACATCAACTCATAATCTTACATCGAACCGTGTGCGTGTCCGCCCCGGTCAATTCCTGCGCGGGGTCATTCGTGTGCCGGGGGATAAATCTATCTCGCATCGGGCGCTGATTTTTGGCGCATTGGCCGATGGCGTTAGTGAAATTCGGGGCTTTTTGCCCGCTGGCGATACTTTAGCGACCCTCGGCTGTATTCGTGCGTTGGGGGTGCAGGTAGACCGCCACGATGACACCACCCTGACTGTACATGGACGGGGCTTGCGTGGTTTGCAACAACCCAATCAGCTATTGGATTGTGTTAATGCGGGCACTGGAATCCGGCTATTGGCTGGTGTGATGGCAGGCCAACCTTTCCCCAGCATCCTCGATGGCAGTGAACAACTGCGCCGCCGCCCCATGAAACGTATCACCGAACCGTTGCGCCTGATGGGGGCAAATGTTGAAGAAGATGAAGGCCGTGCCCCTTTGCATTTTGGTGGTGCTCATCTAAAGGGCATTACCTATGAAATGCCTGTCGCCAGCGCCCAAGTCAAAAGCTGTTTGTTATTGGCAGGCCTATTTGCCAGTGGCCCCACCACGATTATTGAACCCGGCCCGGCCCGTGACCATACGGAAGGTATGTTGCGGGCGATGGGGGCGGATATTCGCAAAAATGACAACCGGGTTACCATTACTCCGGTGGAGCGCCTGCGTCCCTTAAATTGGACTATTCCCGCTGATATTTCGTCGGCGGCCTTCCCACTGGTAGCAGGTTTATTGATACATGGAGCCGAAGTGGTGATTGAGGGTGTCGGGGTCAATGATACCCGCACAGGCATTATTGACGCGCTGGCGCTGATGGGCGCGACTGTGCATCAATCCAATGTGCATGAAGAAGGCGGCGAACCTGTTGCCGATCTAACCGTTCGATCCATCCCCCTGCACGGGGCCAATATCAAAGGCGACTTGGTCGTCCGTATGATTGACGAATTTCCAATATTGATGGTCGCGGCCCTCCATGCCAACGGTATTACCGAAGTCAGCGAGGCGCGTGAATTACGGGTTAAAGAAACCGATCGGATCGCCGTCATGGCGACTGAATTACGCAAATTGGGCGCGGTCATTGAAGAACGTCCAGATGGGTTTGTCATCGAAGGGCCACAGCAACTCAGAGGCGCAGTGGTAGATGGGCATGACGATCATCGGGTTGCGATGAGCCTAACAGTTGCTGGATTGCTGGCCGAGGGCGAAACCATTGTCGAGGATGCCCGCTGCGCCCATGATTCATTCCCCGGTTTTGTGGAGACGATGCAATCATTAGGCGCAGACGCGACTTGGTGCGTGGATTAGACGCTATTGTTGGTCAGGCGTTTGGGGCAACATCAAATAGTTATAACCCTGTGGATTTGCAACAGGCAACCGGAAACTGCTAGTCCAATCAGGCGGAGTGGGGAGGGGGGCTGTACCAAAACGGTCCCGCCAATCGTCATCCGTCAGACGCATAGGTGGAAAGCCTTCCTCTACAAATTCATAATAAGTGAAGGTTGGGCCGACGTACATTGTGCTGACTTCGTCGGTGTTGCCTACAATCATTGTTGTCGAGACTGACCCCGTGCCAACGTGTAAAACGCCGGGGGGTAACAGTTCAGGAATTTGGGGGTTGTTGTTGATATTGGTATGTACATCAGCAACCAACGCGGGAGAGTCATCTTGCCACGGGAAGAGCTTCATATACCAGCCATTCCACTCCCACGGGTCTACCCCACAGATTTGTTGCGCCCGATACTGGCGGATAACAATGCTTCGCAAGAAAAGGTCTTCGTCTTCAGTAAACTGTTCGAGGCGAAGTTCCTTTTCGGCGAGAGTCTGTAACTGGGTTGCGGCGCTCTCAAGATCATTGAAATAGGTCAAGGTGGTTGCAATGGTACTTTGCTCATTTTCAAGCTCGTAGTCGCTTAAGACGCCATCGGAGGAGGCTATTTGCTCAAACGTACTGCGGCCTGCTCGCGCATAATCCGCCACTGCCGCATAAAAGGCGGGGTAGGGTTCAACGTAACCTGTTGGATATTGGCAGGTGAGTCCTCCGGTCGTAAATGATTGTTTGACATACAAGATGTTGTCATGCCGAAGCTGTGTCCAAGAAGCCAATTGCGTGTGCAGCATCTTGTCAGCCCACGCGGGGGTTTGCATCGAATCCGCGTAAAAACCTTCGTCGGTTACGGGGGAGTTGAGGGCGCGTAATGCGGTCAACCAGCGGTTATAAAAACTGCTCGTCCAGAAATCAACATCGGTCGTGCTCATGTTATTTACATTGACACGGGCGGCCTCCAGCGAATCTTGATAACCATACAGGTCAAGTTCGCTTGCCAGATGGGTCAGGGCTCGATTATTGCCAATGGCATACATGACATCTAATGGTTTGGGGTAGGGTCTTAGAATCTGGCGACCCTCTTCATCGTAAAGGCGGTCAAACACAAGATTGCTCATGATTTCGGAGTCTATGACATAGCGCGACCCCAAGAGCATAAAGGTGACTGGCTGTGGGATGGCTTCCGTTCTGCCTAGATAGGCCCAAGTGATTTGACCGGAGATACGTTGCCAACCGTAATCACTGGTGGTTAACATTGTGAGCAACTGATCGGGGTTGGAATAATTGAGCGCATCAGTTGGACTATTTAGGCCCACATCGCTCATCAGGCGTTCGAGGCCGTTAAGGGTCATGTTATCGCTCTGACCCACGAAGGCTTTTAATAGGTTGTCAATCGCTTCCCAATTGGCTTGCTGTTCGGCTTCTTGAATGGTCTGTCGTAGCAAAATAGCACTTGCTAGAGGCTCTAAATTAAGCGTTGGCATTGCGGTTTGGGGGTCAAAGCTTACCATGCGAAAATCAATTTGGGCTAACCATGTGATGGCGCGGAAATACAGGCCCAAATAATAATCTTCCGTGTAGTGCCCGCGTGGTTTAAAGAGAGTAAAATCAATCTCTCTTTTGACCCCAAATAAATCAATTGTTTCAATGCCTGCTGCTTCGGTCGCCATTGCGTGATAGCGATTGATGTTGGGGTCGGGTGGGGCGTCATTGAGCAGCATCAGGGCGGTGTTGAAATAGGTATCCATATCAGCATAAAGGGGTGTCATGGTGCTGTCGGTGTTGGCGGCTGCTTGGGAACGTAGTTTTATCAGGCTTTGCTCCAATAGGATTCGCAATCGGGGCATAAGGACATAACGCTCCATATTTTGCAGCAAATCGTCGTAGGTTTCATGCACTGCTTGTAGAATAGAATCGGTGGTGACCAATACAGGCAAATCTTTCCAATAAATATAGGCATAGGCCGTACTAAAACTATAGAAGACTAGACGATCACTCATCACGACGCCATTTTGCTCTAACAATGCAATTTCTTCGGGTGAGAGCGTAAATGTGCCGTCAATGAGATCAAAATACTGAGCATCCCGTGGGCTAAAACGTTTGGGACGCTGTTCAGAACTAGCCGACGCAAATTGTTGCAGATTTGAGGCTACGAGGGTGAGAAGGACGACGAAAATCAACAATATGCGCCAATATCGGTAGTTAACCATGGCGTTTATGTCCTTTGCCCAGAGGGGCCTATTGCTGACTTGGAGGTAATATTACTATTGGATTATATGGCGAAAGTTCGAATTGGGGGAGATTGTTCATGAAGCGCCTAGGGATCATCGGTTGGCCGGTTGAGCACAGCCTATCGCCTGCCATGCACAACACAGCGTTTGCGGCGCTTGGTTTGACCGATTGGCATTATGAACTATTGCCCACGCCAAAAGAGGAACTAGCGACCCGCATCGAAAATCTGATGGGGGAAGGGTTTGTGGGGGCGAATGTCACTGTTCCGCATAAACAAGCGGTGATGCCCCTTCTCCACAATATCACATTGGCTGCGCGGGGTATTGGTGCGGTCAACACCATCCTGATTGAAGAGGGTCGCACTGAAGGCTACAACACGGACAGCCCCGGTTTCATGCTTGACCTTGCCGCACAGGGGGTCGAGGTCGCTGGCAAACAAGCGATTGTGTTGGGAGCAGGCGGTTCGGCCCATGCGGTGGTGTTGGGCCTTGCCAACGGTGGGGCACACGTCACAGTCGTGGCCCGTCGGGATAATGCGGCATGGGAACTGCGTAATAATGTGCGGCGCGGCGTGTCTAAACAGCTTGAAATTGATGTGCAAAGCCAATCCGCCCTAGCCAAAATCGCCCCAACAGCCGATGTGATTGTCAACACGACCCCTGTTGGCATGTGGCCCAAAGTAGATGAATCCCCTTGGCCCGCCAATGTGCCGATTCCAAGCGGGGCGGTGGTCTATGATCTGATTTATCGTCCCATCGAGACCACATTCATGCAGCAGGCCGTTGCTGCTGGGGCACGAGCCATTGGTGGCTTGGGGATGCTGGTGTATCAAGGTGCGGCGGCTTTTGAGCTGTGGACGGGTCAGCAAGCGCCTGTCGAGGTGATGCGTGCGGCAGCGTTGGCCGCATTAAAATAGTGCGAATGAGCCGCTTCAGGTATGATTATTGAGATAGAAGCTAGTGCGGATTAAGGAGCATGTATGGCCCGTATCACCCGCGATGATGTCATCTCAATTTTGGGGCGTGACCGTGACTTAACAGGCCTCAATCTTTCAATGCTCAAACTCAGAGGGCTAGATTTGAGCGAGGCAAATTTAACGGGGGCGAATCTGTTTTATTGTGACTTGGCAAACTGCAATCTTACCGGGGCGATTCTGCAAGATGCAAACTTGATGAATGCGCGTATGCCTGAAGCCAAAATGGATTTTGCCTATCTTGCTGGCGCAAAACTGAATCATGCCCGCCTCTACCACACCTCATTGGTACAGGCAATTTTTCAGACCGCTACTTTGGATTACTGCAATTTGACCCGCGCCCGCTTGCAAGATGCGGATTTTACCCGTGCTCATATGGATAGTTGTTATCTGATTGGGGCGGATTTGACCGGAGCCTGTCTGCGGGAGGCTTCACTGATGTCGGCTAATTTAAGCGATGCCAAACTTTTTGGTGTGGATGCTGAAGCGGCTAATTTCCAATCAGCCAATTTAAGCAAGGCTCAGTGTGATCGAGGGTATTTTGTGGGTGCAATTCTGGCAGATGCCAATTTGACCAATACATCTTTTGCTGAGGCTGATTTGTCGGCAGCGACGCTTTCACGGGCGACGGCAGAGGAAGCCAATTTTAGTTATACCAACTTGAGTATTGCCCGTTTTATAGATACTAAAGTTCGTGATGCAAATTTTACTGGCGCAATTTTAGATGGCGTGGAAGGCTTATGATTCGATTTTTAACGGCGGGGGAAAGTCATGGCCCGCTTTTGACCGGAATTTTAGAGGGGATGCCTGCTGGGATACCCCTTTCGCAAGAACAACTGAACCTCGACCTTGCCCGTCGCCAACAGGGCTACGGTAGTGGTGGTCGAATGCAAATTGAGCGCGATGAGGTACGCATTACCGGTGGGGTTATGGCGGGCAAAACAACAGGTGGCCCCATTAGCCTGATCATTGAAAACCGCGATTGGAAAAACTGGGCCGAAAAAGACATCCCCCCCATGACCACACCACGTCCGGGTCATGCTGACCTGACGGGCACGCTTAAATATGGCTATGATGATTTACGCATCGCCTTAGAACGTTCGAGTGCGCGTGAGACAGCCGTGCGTGTGGCGGTGGGCGCGATTTGTAAACGCCTTTTAGATGAATTTGGTATCGTTATTGGCGGCTATGTTACTGAAATTGGCGGGGTCGTGGCGGATTTACCCGAACCGCCCGATTATTCAGCCCGTTTTGCTGCCGCTGAAGAATCCGATGTGCGTTGCCCCGACCCCATTGCCTCGGAAGGCATTCGGGCCGCCATCCGCCAATGCAAAATTGATAAAGACACACTCGGCGGGGTGATTGAAGTCATTGTGCTGCATCTACCCCCCGGCTTAGGCTCACATGTGCATTATGACCGCCGCCTGAGTGGTCGTTTGGTGGGTGCGGTGTGTAGCATCCAGAGCATTAAGGGGGCGGAAATCGGTACAGCTTTTGCCAACACCCGCAAACCCGGTACGCAAGTCCACGACCAAATCTTATTGGGGGAAGATGGCAAACTCATCCGCGAAACTAATCGCTCTGGTGGTTTGGAAGGGGGCATGACGACAGGCGAACCCTTGATCGTCCGCGCTGCCATGAAACCGATCAGTACGACCCTGACGCCGCTGGCCTCGGTCAATTTGGCGACGGGTGAACCCGAAGGCACGACCTATGAACGCAGCGATTTTTGTGCTACGCCGCGCGCCGTCCCTGTGATTGAGGCGATGGTGGCGATTGTGCTGGCCGATGCGCTGCTCGAAAAATTGGGTGGCGACTCGCTGTCGGAAATGCGTCCCCGTTATGATGCACTTAAACGCGGCGGATTGAGCGATTTTGCGATGCACAACACGACTTGGCGGTTTGGTTATGTCTGATACTCCACAACGTAAACTTGTCCTAACAGGTTTTATGGGGACAGGCAAAACCACCTTGGGTAAGCTCGTGGCGGAAAAAGTCGGCGTGCCCTTTGTTGACCTTGATGATGTGATTGTGCAAAAGGTTGGCCTAAGCATCCCCGAAATTTTTGAAAAATACGGTGAGGCGGGTTTCCGTGCTTGGGAATCGGCTGTTTGTGCCGAAGTCGCCGCCGACCCGCGCGTCATGGTTGTAGCGACGGGTGGGGGAGCATTATTGAACTCCACCAATCAAGAGGTCTTTGCTGATGAGATTGTAATGTGCCTTAACGCATCTCCAGAAATTATTTATGAGCGTATCAAGGATGATGTAAACCGCCCCTTATTGGCTGTGGAAGACCCACTTGCCCGGATTTCTGAATTATTGAAAAAGCGCGAACCCATCTACAAAAGTTTTCGCTATCAACTATTTAACACCAAGTCTGGCGCGGAATCTCAAGTCTGGATGGTGGAAACAATTCTCAGCTTTTGGATACCCGATAGCGAAATACGCAAAAAGCACTTAATGGTCCGTTCACCCGAGGGCCATTACCCTGTCTATATTCAGAATAACGCCCATTTGAATGAAAAGAGTGATTTCATCATGGATTGTTATTTGAACTATTTTGAATGCACAAAAGTCGTTGTTGCCGATACGAATGTCGCCCCCATATACGGCGAACAACTTATCCCTCAATTATTTCGTTCAAATACGGCTCATTTGGTGGTTATTCCAGCAGGTGAAGAGTACAAAAATCTCGATACTGTCAAATTTCTCTACGATGAATTTGCCCGACTCGGCCTCGACCGTCATGGTGTTGTCATTGCGCTTGGGGGTGGGGTGGTGGGGGATACCGTCGGTTTTGCGGCGGCAACCTACATGCGCGGCGTGAAATTGGTGCAAATTCCGACGACCCTTTTGGCGATGGTCGATTCTTCCGTCGGCGGCAAGGTTGGGGTGGATATTCCACAGGGCAAAAATTTAGTCGGCGCGTTTAAACAACCCGATTTGGTCATCATTGACCCCGAAGTGCTCAAAACCCTGCCCCCTGAAGAAATGAGCGCGGGTATGGCGGAGGTCATTAAACATGGCCTTATAGCTAATCCTGCCTTGTTGGATGAAGACATGCCGCTGGTCGAAAAAATCAAAGCGGCGGTGCAGGTCAAAATAGATATTGTCCAGCGCGACCCGTATGAACAAGGTGAACGCGCCCATTTAAATCTCGGCCACACCTTTGCCCATGCGATTGAGCAGGTCAGCGGTTATGCGTGGCGGCATGGTTTTGCGGTGGGGGTAGGGTTGATTGGCGCAGCGATGCTCTCGCAAAAATTAGGCTATCTCGATGGCGATGACGTAGGCTTTATCGAGCATAAGGTCAAATCAGCGGGGCTACCCATTCGTTATCAAGGGTTATCCCCCGAAGCTCTCTGGGAAGCCATGAAATTGGACAAAAAATGGCGGGGTGGTCGTTCCCATTTTGTCATTTTAAAAGGCATTGGCAATCCGGCGGTGGTGTCGGATGTGCCGCGTGAAACCGTACTCGAAATTTTGGAGATGCTGCGTGATGGCTAATATTCAACCGATGACGATTCTAGTTCTGCATGGCCCCAACCTTAATTTATTGGGGACGCGCGAACCGGAGGTGTATGGCAGCATCACGCTTGACCATATCAACGCCGCCCTGCATGATGCGGCTGCCCCTCACGCGATTTCGCTGCAAATTCACCAATCTAATCATGAGGGTCAATTAATTGATTGGATTCAGGGGGCACGTGAATGGGCGGCGGGCCTGATTATTAACCCCGGCGGTTATACCCATACCTCGGTCGCCTTACGGGATGTCATTTCGGGGGTGGCCCTGCCAACCGTTGAATGTCATTTGTCGAACATCCATGCCCGTGAATCATTCCGCCATACCTCCCTCATTGCCCCGGTTTGCATTGGGCAGATTTGTGGTTTTGGCTGGCGCAGTTACCTTCTTGCCCTTGAGGCCCTGCGGGCCCATCTCCAAGACCAATAGATTTATTTTTACAGGAGTGAGGTTGTGACTTACTCCTGTAAAATTTGACTCCTTGACCCGATTTTGTTTGTGTTTTCTGACAGGCCCCAACAGGTCAAACGTGGGTTGAATCCCAATTTTTTCTGGTAAAATAGCCAGCCACATTACAGCCATCATCGTGGCGTTAGCTCGTTAGTAGTGGGTTTTTGGAGATAAGTTGGCTATGCAAATTCGCCGGGATCGTTCCGCGCTCCATTTTGGCCGACGCGCCCGCCGCCGAGGGCCTAGCTGGTTTTTCGGATTTTGGTTTTTTTCGATGGCCGCTGCTGTTGGTGTGATCTGGCAGTTTAACCGCGTTCAGCCCGAAGTGTTGGCTGTTGTGATGGGGCCACCGACCCCCACCACCGATGCCGTGACCCTTGCCCAATTGGCAGAAGAGGCCTATTGGCAGGGTGATTTGGATAACAGTATCCTCTATTATTCCCAAGCCTATGAAATGACTCCCGAAGATATGGGCATTATGTTTGAATATGTCCGTAATCTCGTTTATGGCAGCTATGATGGCCGCGGTTTTGGCTTCCGTGCCGACCGTGCCCTTGAAGTCGCCCAAGCAGCGGTGGACAATTTCCCCAATGATCCGCGTGCCCTTGCTGCCTACACGTTGGCTTTGGTTTCCAAAGATCGTGGCGAAGAGGCAGCCTCGGCGGGGATTAAAGCAGTGGATCGTGCGCCAGATTGGGCTGAGCCCCTCGCCTATCTTTCAATGGCCTATCGGGAACAAGAGCGCTGGTTAAATGCTCAAGAAACCGCCCAAAAAGCGGTTGATCTCAATCCGAACAGTGTAGATGCACGGCGGTCATTGGCTTTGGCGATGGCCTTTACGGGGCAATTTGATATTGCGATTAGCCAATATGAACAAGCTATCCAAGCCCAACCGCGCCTCAATGTGCTCTATTTCGAACTTGCCCCTTATTATATCGTCAAAGGCAATTTCGATGCCGCCATCCAAGCCTATGATCGGGTGCTGGCAAATGATTCGCATAACGTGAAGGCGTGGACGCGCAAATGTGAGACGTTTTTCCAAGAGCGTAATGACATCAGTGCCCGTGAATCCTGTGAGCAAGCCGTCGAGCTTGACCCGACCTATCCGGATGCGTGGAAACAGTTGGGCATGGTGCAATATACTAGTCGTAATTATGAAGGTTCGATTGAATCCTTCCAAATTTGTGTGCAATTAATGACCGATGGCGGTTGGAAGTTAGAAGACCAACTGGGGGAATGTTATACCTATCAGGGCCTTGCCTATCAATTATTAGCCCAGTGCCATTTGGCTATGCCGGTATTTGAGATTGCCTTGCAAACAAATCCGGGTCAGACGCTGCTTAATTACATTTATATAGGCATGGACTACTGTATCAAAGGCGATAGCAATTATTCAGGCTATCAAGTACCTACTGCCGTGCCTCCCACACCTATTCCACCGGAACCAATCGGGATTTACTGATAAACAACTATGCAATTACGGGTTCCCAAAAAATATCAAGCTCAAAAGCGGCGGCGTAGACGACTGTTTCGGTCACGCCGCTGGATGGTACTTTGGCTTGTTACGCTGACCATTGCCTATCTGGGTTATTGGGTTTTGCAAAATCCCTTATTGGCCCGCGACTATGCCGATAATTTTCGCAAAAATGTGGATAGGCAGGTGGGGGATGCCCGAACCCGCTATTTCCCTGCCCCACCAACCGCGACCCCGGATGTGCGTGATGAATCGGTGGAAGCTGAAAATGCCTACAACTTAGGCGACTATGAACGGGCCATCGAACTCTACCGTGAGGTCGTCAAGGGCAAGCCCAATGATGTTGCGGTTCATTTCCGGCTGGCCTATTTATTGCTGGTCACTTCTGGCTCTGGTAGTGATACGGCTAAGGTGGATGAAGCGATTCAGATGGCCGAAGAAACGATCTCAGCCAACCCCGAATCCTCGCAAGGCTGGATGATTCGGGCGATGGCGTTAGACTGGGGCTTACAACATAATCGCGCTTTAGCATCGGCCCAACGGGCCCTAGAACTTGACCCTAACTCAATTTTTGCGAAGGCCGTGCTTGGCAATATCTATCGCAACTTGGGTGACCTAGGGCTGGCAGAGACGACCTTTGATGATGCAATTGCCCAAACCCAGCGGAACGGGGCGGATAATGAAACGGTCGCCCAGCTTTATCGCAACTATGGGCGCTATCTGGCAAGCCAGACCGATTATGAAGGGGCTGCTGCTGCCTATCAACGTGCCCGTGAAACCATGCCTTCTTTGACCTATATCACACTTGAATTAGCAACTTATGTCTATTTGCCACTCGGCAACGAAGACCCCGCCCAAATGGACACGGCCATTAACTTGCTAGAAGAGACCCTCGACGCCAATCCTAGAGATGCTGCGGTTTTGCTTCAGCTAGGAACACTTTATTATCGGCAAGGGATTTATGACCGTGCCAGTGAACGATTTCAACAATGTATCACTGTCAATGACACCTATGTTGACTGTTATTCTGCCTTAGGCCAACTGGAGTATCAGGTCAACAAGAATTATTCCAAAACCATCGAATATATGACTAGAGCGGTCGAATTAGGTTCAGAATACCCCTACGATTATTTCTTGCTGGCGCGTGCCTACTATCGGTTGCAACCACCGCAGTGCAATCAATCAGCCCAGCCGCTCCGAGATGGCCTTGCCTTAATTGATAAAAATGGGGAGCCATCTACGGTTGCAAGAAGTGATTTTATCCAAGCCTTTAATGATTGCGGTTTACCCCCACCACAGACGGCCCCTCAAGCGACCGCTACGCCTGATACGGTGGTCGAAACTGCCCCTGAAGCAACCATCGCGCCTCAATAAATAAAAAAGGCCGACTCTGAAAAATCGGCCTCGTTTGCATTCATGGTGGATGGTTTATCTCTTATAAGACGTCATCTCATGCCAGTTTTTGCCAATGCGGGCATCAGCACGAAGGGGCGCTTTTAAGGTATAGGCTTGTTCCATCACCCCCTTAATGAGCGGTGCGACGACATCCACTTCATCTTCGGGTACTTCCAACACCAATTCGTCATGCACTTGTAGAATCATCGCGGCCCGATAATTTCTAGCTTTGAGTTCACGGGCGAGATTTAACATGGCAATCTTCATGATGTCGGCGGCTGTCCCTTGAATCGGCATATTGATGGCTTCCCGTTCGATGCGTTGGCGCGTCACGGCATCAGTGGTCGTTTGCAGCGCTGGGAAATAGCGTTTACGCCCCAGCAGGGTGGTAAGATAACCCTGTTGCCGTGCCAATTCCTTACTGCCATCCAAATAGGCTTTGACACCGGGGAAACGGGCAAAATACTCGGTAATAAACGCATTCGCCTCGGCCAACGTCAAATCGGAATCATGGGCCAGTCGGAATGCCCCCATGCCATACATCAGCCCAAAATTGACGGACTTAGCAAAGGCCCGTTGTTCATAGGTCACATCCTTAATATCAATGCGGTGGACAGCGGCGGCGGTGCTGGCGTGAATATCCAGCCCCTGTCGGAATGCGTCCAACAGAGCCGTATCGCCTGAATAGTGGGCCAAAATCCGTAGCTCGACCTGCGAATAGTCGGCTGACAGCAGCACATGGCCCTCTGGAGCGATAAAGGCCCGACGTACCCGTCGCCCTTCTTCGCTGCGGATGGGGATATTTTGCAGATTGGGGTCATTGGATGAAACCCGCCCGGTTGCCGTTCCCGTGATGTTAAACGAAGTATGCACGCGGCCCGTATATTTGTTGACCAAGGCGGGCAGGGCTTCGACATAGGTGCTTTTTAATTTTTGCACCTGCCGATATTCCAAAAGCATTGGAATAATGGGGTGTTGGTCGCGCATTTCTTCCAACACATCCGCCGTCAACGAGAAATTTTTGGTCTTTTTGGTTTTCTTTAGCCCTGCCGTATCCAGCCCCAGCTTCCCAAACAGGACATCGCTTAATTGGGGCAGGCTGTTAATATTGAACTTGCCATAACCAGATGTCAGGTAAATATCATCTTCCAACTGCGCCAGACGCTCACCCAATTCATTTGCCATGATTTTGAGGAAGGGCAGGTCGAGCAAAACGCCGTGCATTTCAATATCAGCTAACACGGGCACGAGGGGCATTTCCATCTCATTGAGCAGGCCATGTAAATCGCGCTCAACGAGTTCCTTTTCTAATTGTTCTTTGAGGGGCAGAACGACGACGGCATCCGCAACCGCATAAGGCGCAGCTTTTTCGATGGCGACCCGTGCAAACGAAATCTGATTTTTGCCTGTGCCAATTAACTCTTCAATTTTTTGCATCTGGACGTTGAGGCGCTGGCCTGCCAAATCTTTGAGACCCAGAAACCGCGAGGTCGTGTTGGTCAGCCATTCGGCAATCATGGTATCAAATACAATTGGCTGTATCTCCAACCCATAGCGCCGCAGCATCACAAAATCGTAATTGGCGTTATGCGCCACCTTACCAATCTTAGGATTAGTCAGAGCGGGCCAGATGGCTTCGATCACCTCTTGGAGCGGCAATTGGGTGGGGGTGTACCCTTCCAATAGATCATTTTGGTGGGGGCCGCCGTTGGTATGAAATGTTGCTGGATTCACTCCTTGTGGTACACCGAGCGGAGCGTTGGACGGGATGTGTCCCACTGGAATGTAGTAGCCCTGTGTGCCATCCACCGCCAGCGAAATGCCCACTAGATTTTCCGCCATCTTATCAAGGCCTGTTGTTTCGGTGTCGAACCCGATGACCGTCGCCGCATTCAACACCACAGCCAGCTCCGCTAATTGTTCTGGCGTGGTGACAATGATTGTTTCATATGGGGCAATGGATGGTGTTTCAACGACGGGCGTTTCCTCGCCAAACATGCTCATTTGCCCGGTTGGGCTGGTCTGAGTCCGGTTGGTCAATTTTTGTAAGCGAGTCAACATCGAACGGAACTCGACTTGGCGGAATACCTCATTGACGACTTCAGGGTCAAAATCGTGGGTGACACAGGCTAGTAGGTTAAGCGTAATGGGCACATCCCGTTTGATGGTCGCCAGTGTCTTGCTCAAAAACGCCATCTCGCGCCCGGCAATGAGTTTTTCTTTCTGGCTGCCTTTTAGCTCATGGATGCGTTCATACACGCCTTCTAATGAACCAAAGGTTTGCACCAATGCCAGTGCGCCTTTTTCGCCAATGCCTGCCACACCGGGGATATTGTCGGAGTTATCACCCATGAAAGCCTTTAAATCCACCAATTGATGGGGTTGCAGAGCCGGGTATCGGGCTGCATAGGTGTCTAAATCATAAACAAGGTCTTCGACTGGCCCTTTGGCGGCTGGCCCACCTCGTTGTGGAAGCTGAACGCGGGTGTGGGGGCTGACCAATTGCAGGAGGTCTTTGTCACCCGTCACAATCAATACGTCACAGCCTGCCTCTTCGGCTTGTTGGGTCACAGTGCCGATCACATCATCGGCTTCATAACCCTCTAGCGCTAACACGGGGATATTAAAGGCTCGGACGATTTCTTCAATGCGGCCCAATTGAGTGCGAAGTTCGTCTGGCATTTTCTCGCGTGTGCCCTTGTAATCGGGGTAAAGCTGATCGCGTCCACTCAACCCTTTGTCAAAACTGATAGCGAAATATTCCGGGGCATCTTCTAAAATATCCAAGATGGTACGGGTAAATCCAAAAGTAGCGTTGGTGGGTTCGCCGCTTGTGGTAAAGAAGTGACTGTTTTCTAGCTTGATGGAGAAAAAAGCACGATAGGCGACGGCATGACCATCTACCAATACCAGTAGCGGGCGTTTATTGGCTTGTTCAGACATGGGAATCCCCTGTAATGAGAACGAACACCTGTGCGAAAAATTATACCGCAGGAAGGGCAACGAGGAAATATGGACGATAAAAAACAACGTACCCAAGTTCAATTTGGGGCCACTGCCGCCAACTATGTCAGCAGTGGCACGTTTTCTAAAGGGGAGGATTTACGGCGTCTGCTTGAAATTATTCAACCCCAACCCGATTGGCGGGTTTTGGATATTGCGACGGGTGGGGGGCATACGGCTGGCCTGTTTGCACCACACACCCAACAGGTGATTGCCACTGATTTGACCGGGCCAATGTTGATGGCGGCCCGTACCCACCTGCAAAATAGTTTGGGTGAGAATGGAGGCAAGGTGGATTATGCCCGTACCGATGCCGAACACCTGCCGTTTCTCAATGACACTTTTGATTTAGTGACCTGCCGTCTTGCAGCCCATCATTTCCCCAATGTCGCCGGGTTTATGGCCGAATGTGCGCGGGTGGTGCGTCCGGGGGGCCTCGTGGCGATTGTGGATATGCTATCGCCCTCGGATGAAAAAGTCGCCAAATATATCAATGCGCTGGATGTTCTGCGTGACCCGTCCCATGTGTGGGCCTATAGCCTCAATGAGTGGAAACGATTTTTTCAGGGGGCGGGCCTAAAACTAGAACATGCCGAGGTGGGTGATAATCCCCAAAATCTAGCCGATTGGGCACGGCGCATGGGCTGTGATGGCCCAACCACGATGCGCCTACGGGTGATGTTGACTCAAGCGCCAGATGCGGTGCAAACATGGTGGAAAATTCGCCTCCCCGTCGCAGGCAGCGGTGAAGAAATTCAGTTTTTTATTCAGCAGGCCGTCATGGTTGCGCGGAAATAAATAAAAGGACAGGGTGTTTGGCCCTGCCCTTCTCACTTTAAGTGGTTTCCGTTATTCAATACCCAGCGTTGAATTGCAGGTCGCAGGTGGCGCAGCAAAGTCGAGAGCGGCGTCATTAATGGCACTAGGAAGCAACTCAATCGTTAGGCTGCCATCGAAATTTTCGAAATTGGCAATTTCGGGATCAATCGTGCTGATTAAGTCCGAGCTAATGAACTCATTTTCGCCAATCGAAAACGTGAGGCGATAGGCCAACAAGTTTGTTTCATCGGGTGTCCACCACAAGTCGGCTTTGATCGCTGTGGTTGGCGTATAGTTATCAGGCGTGCCTACTCCCAATAATTGGTAATGGACGGCTGGAATCCCGGCTATCCCATTGGTATCGACAATCCCGAACACGGTATCTTGCCCAAGATTATCAAAGAGATTGGTGTCGCCGTCATCTACAATACTGACGAGTTCATTGGCAAGGTCTTCGACCCCCATATCCGCGCCGACATCCACGCACAAGTCCACAAGGCCCGAATAGACATAATTGTGCCCTTGATATTGGCCCAATGTAATGGGTAGCGCATCCGTCAGGGTGGCGATGTCTTCTTGGCCTGCGACCAACGGCAAAAATGCCCCGGTCAAATTCATCGTCATGCGGTTTTCATCGGGACTGCCTGCTTGGGCATAATACACAACCATCGTGCTTTCATAGGGATTGCCATCGGCTACCCCGATAATTGCGATATTAAAACCATAGGCGTAGGCTGTGATGTCGGGCAGAGTTGCGTAATTCACAATAAAGCGGTTGGGTAGCGGTGAAGGTGTAACCGGGCCGTTGCTCCCTGCCGAACTGGTTCCCCCGCTGGCGTTGCCTGTTCCGGAATCGCTAGCTGTTCCACTATCCGCGACGGGGGTTGGATTATTGGTTGTCGTGCCATCGCCGACACTTCCAATACCACCCGTTCCATCTGTCCCATTTGATCCACCACCTGCCGCTGCGATGGGGGTGGGTAAAACTGGCCCTTGTACGACCGGGAGGGCACTGATGCTGCCGACAATCTGAACAGTTTGTAACGATACCCAACCTAAACCAGTCGGACTACCTTCATAGCGCACTTGTAACCACAGGCCATCGGGTGAAATCGCGGTGACGATTAAGGGTGTATTGCTGTCTACCGCTCCCACTGAGCTAAAGGCATCGGCTGGGCCTTCTCGTACCACGCCTAAGTAACCCACCGCATACGCGACGGGCGGACCGGGGGTATAGGTTGGGCTAGGGATGACGGTTGGAATTTCAGCCGTAAAAGTGGCTGACGGCGTGGGGGATAAAGTTGGCGCGAGGGCTACGGCAACGCCCGCTAATGTACCACCCGTCAATTGCAAAGCTGTCCCTTCGACAAATCCGTCTACATTTTTGCCGTCTGGGTCAACATACGTCACTCTAAACCACAACCCATCTTCAGAGGTTGAGATAATTTCAACTTCGGTATCTTGTCGTACCAAATTGACCACAGGATATTCGTCCCCCGGCCCCAAGCGCACTGTCGCAATGATAGGGAGTACTTTCGCTTCGGGCGTGGCAGGCGTGGCGGTCAGCGAGGGTAGGGGTGTGGTAGTCACCGTCGCGGTCGCAGTTGGTGTGGTGGTGGGTGGGATGGCGCTTGGTGTAAAAGTTAAGGTGGGATAATTTTGGGCGACTGCCACCGATGCTAGGCTTCCGCCTGTAATTTGCACAAGGTCTGGTTTAACAAAGCCCGTTTGTGAAGCATCATCTACCACAAAGCCAATTTGTAACCAACTACCGTCCGCACTATAGCCGATAATCTCAACTGCCGAATCTTGAGGTAAGGTGGTTATCACCGGATATTCGTCCCCCGGCCCTAAACGGACAAGTGCGGTCACGGGCAAAATACGGGCTTGGGGAATGATAGGAGTTTTGGTCAAAGTAGGTGTTGCGGTACTAGTCGCCGGGGGTGTATTGGATGGAGTCGCTGTAAAAGCCTCGACCACCGCTGTGCCCGTGTTGTTGGCTACTTGAACGCTCTGGGTGATGGCTTTCAAGGTTTTTTCGGCATTGTTTTCTTCGGCGGAACTACCGAAATAATAACCGAGGGCTGCCCAAATGACCCCGATAATGGTAATGGCAATAATAGGCAGGGCCAATCGCTGTAGATTTGCCAAGAGGGCAGCACTTTTATTTTCGGGGGGACTTGGGGCACTGGTGTTTTGGGTAGGTGCGTCACTCACAAGAGGTCTCCAATCGTCCTTAAAAAATTAACGGTGGTACTAAAAGCCTATTTAATAGAGATTATAAGCCAGTTAACCCAGATGGGAAATTAAAAATAGGGGAGAGTCATTATCTCTTCCCCTATTTTTACTCAGTGCTAGGCCAAATGGATTTATACGAACAGTGGGGCCAGTACCAAGGTGATGGTTGCCAGCAGTTTAATCAACACATGCAAACTAGGGCCAGCCGTATCTTTGAAGGGATCACCGACGGTATCACCAACGACAGCGGCTTTGTGCGCTTCGGACTTTTTGCCCTGAACGACGCCGTTGTCATCCGTAAATTCACCCGATTCAATATATTTCTTGGCATTGTCCCATGCACCACCACCGTTGTTCATCACCAACGCCAGTAGAATACCTGAGACTGTCGCGCTCATCAAAAAGCCAGCGGTGGCTTCGGCGCCAAGCAAC
This sequence comes from Chloroflexota bacterium, assembly GCA_016234595.1. Taxonomy (GTDB): domain Bacteria; phylum Chloroflexota; class Anaerolineae; order Aggregatilineales; family J027; genus CFX10. The sequence goes on from JACRBG010000036.1 coordinate 103,863, forward strand.
AACCCAACGATGATGGGCATTCCGACGGCCAAAATACCCGGTAGTACCATCGCCCGCAGCGCCCCTTGGGTCGTAATGTCAACGGCCTTGCCATAATCCGCTTTGGCATTGGGATCACCCGCCAACAAGCCGGGGATTTCTTTGAATTGGCGGCGGACTTCTTCAATAACCTTTTCGGCGACCTGTGCCACCGCGCGCATAGCGATGGAGGAGAACAGAAACACCAACATCCCACCGAGCAATGCCCCGACGAAAACACCCATCTTGCCCATATTGACCGAATGAACCCCATCAACAATCTGTGGCGCTTCGCCGAGGTCAATTTTTACGAGGGCTACCTTGTCTAGATAGGCGCTAAACAAGAGGAAGGCCGCTAGTGCCGCCGACCCAATCGCATAGCCTTTGGTCAAGGCTTTGGTGGTATTGCCTGCCGCGTCCAGTGCATCCGTCCCTTTGCGGATTTCTTCCGATGCCCCCGACATTTCCACAATTCCGCCCGCGTTGTCCACAATGGGGCCAAAGGTGTCCATTGCCAATACAAACCCGGCGGTCATCAACATACCCATCGCCGCGACAGCCGTCCCATAAATCCCGCCGACGAAATCAGGGTCAAGGGCAACCAAGAGGCGCTCATGCAATTCGGGTGTTTCACCTGCGGTTGTTTCGGCAATAATCTTGTCTTGCATCCGCGTCCAGTCTTTTTGCAAATCCAGTGCATCTGCGCCCTGTGTTCCCAACCAATAGGAACTCATCAGGCCTATAGCAATCGCAACAGCGGGGAGGGCCGTGTTTTCAAAACCCATCGCCAGACCAGTGATAATATTAGGGCCACTACCACGCAAACTGGACTTGGCAATCATCTTGACCGGACGGAAACGATGTTCGGTGTAGTACATCGTAATGGCAACAAAGGCCAAACTTACTAGTACACCACTTAATCCGGCAAGGAAGAACCAAATATCTTCCAACATCACCATGACGATGGCGAACATGGCAATAATGCAGATACCAGCGGTCAAGGCATACCCACGATACAACGGATTCATGGGTGACTCACCGTCTTTCAGCTTGATGCCGGGAGCATTGAGGGCTGCCCACACACCAATGATGCTGGCGATGAGACCAAAGGCACGAATGACCAATGGGAAGATAATCCATTGTTCGCGCCCGGTGGCGACATATAGGCCGACACCCAAAATCATCGCGCCGATGTTTTCGGCAACGGTTGATTCAAACAGGTCAGCCCCACGTCCGGCGCAGTCGCCCACATTGTCCCCCACGAGGTCGGCGACCACACCCGCGTTACGGGGGTCGTCTTCGGGGATGCCTGCTTCAACTTTACCCACGAGGTCAGCGCCCACGTCGGCGGCTTTGGTATAGATACCCCCGCCCAGTTGGGCGAAAAGCGCCACAAAACTTGCTCCGAAGCCCATGCCTGCAATCAAGAACGGGGCATCTTTTACCCCGTCATCGGTGAGGCCACCAAACAATACAAACATGGTGAACACGCTTAGTGAGGAGAGGGCTACCACGATAAAGCCTGCTACTGCGCCCCCATTGAGAGCGACGCGCAAGGCTGGTTCAACCCCTTCACGCGCAGCCGAGGCTACTCGTTGATTGGTTTGGACTGCCACGTACATCCCGATAATCCCGCTGATAGCCGAGGCAGTAGCCCCGACCAAAAAGGAGAGAGCCGTGCGCCATGCCAGATCAAAGCCGGTAATACCTGTTTCCGACCCTTTATTGAAGGACCCGACGATGACGGCTACGATGACTGAGGTCACTAACGCCAATATTGCAATCGTGCTGTATTGACGCGAAATAAAAGCAACTGCCCCCTTGTAAATGGCGCTGCCGACTTCTTGCATTTTTTCTGTACCGCGATCCCGCCCCATCACGTCCCGAATCAAATAGATTACGAACGCGAGGGTGAGCAGGCCCGACAGCGGCACTACCCAAATAAGACCCATTGTGTTATTTACTCCTAAAGGTTGTCGAAAATTTCTGTACTGGAATTAGCTGGCGTGATATTATTCACTAGAATGCCGATAAAATCAATCACGTCCGCAGCAATTGCTTTTCGAAAGGTATTAAGCGATGAATCTTTCACGTAGAGCCGATCCCATCCGTTTGGTGGCGGCTCGTTTGGGGCAGGGTGAGTTGAAACAATTGACCAACACTCCAACCGTCAGTGAAGCGTTGCGTGTCAGCATTCATTACCATGAAGAAGATGCCCCCAACAGCGTAGCGACTTTACGGCGTGGGCATGGCGATGACTGCCAACTACAGGTGGTTTATGATAAAGTTCCCAAACCCGTCAAATTTGAATTTGATGTGCCTGTAGATACCTATCGGGAATTGATGAAAGCTATTCGCCAAGCCAAGTTTGACACCCTTGATGATGAAGAGAACTTGCCCTATTTTGGGGTAGATATGTGGTTGGTTGAGCGGGTGGCAGGCAGCTTTTATCATGATATTGTGTTGTGCCCGACCAGTGCACGCGGTCATCATCGGGAATTGGTGCTGGCAATTAAAGAACTTCTGCCCCAAAGCGTCCGGAAAGGCGCAGGCTAAATGTGGATGCTGAAACAATCTTCCGCATTGGAATTATCCTTTGGTCTTTGGCCGGATTCTTTTGCTTAATGATTGCTCGCTGGCTCGCTAGGAAGCAGAATACTGCTCTTGCACGCCATCTACAATGGGCTTTTACTGTCAGGGGTTTGTTTAAGGATGAAAAAGCTATCGAAAGACACAGCTGGCGAAAAGGCTATGTTCTACTTTCAGCCTTTTAGGCCCATTTACCCTAATCTTGGCTTATTGGACAATTCATGACCCCGATGACCCAGCCTCAAAATCGCCATCAGGAGAATAATTCGTGAAAAATTATCGTGGGGTTTTAAATACTCCCCGACCCGACAAGCCTGTTGAGAATCCCAAGGTCGTTATGATTACGGGGGCGACTAGCGGCATTGGCTGGGCTACTACTTTGTTGTTGGCATCATTGGGTCACAGAGTCATTGCCGTCGGACGGCGTGAAGATCGGCTCAAAGAATTGCAGGCCGCGGCTGAGGGCATGTTGGGCGAAGTCCTGACCCTGCAAGGCGATGTGGCCGACGGCGAACAAATGCTGCAAGTGATGGCGGCGGGCTTGGCGCATTTTGGCCGGCTGGATGTGCTCATTGCCAATGCGGGAATTGCTCATCGTGGGGCTTTGGTCGAGGCGAATTGGGCTGACTTAGAAACCGTACTGCGCACCAATATTGATGGGGTACTGCACAGCGTTCGGGCTTGTGTACCTGCTATGCGGGCCAGTGGGGGCGGACATATCATCACCATCAGCAGTGTAACAGCGGTGGCGACTGGCCCCGGTGCGGCCATTTATAGCGCCAGTAAATCGGCAGTGGATGCCATTGCCCGCGCTTTGCGGGTGGAACTAGAGGCCGACCACATCTGGGTGACGAATATTTGGCTGGGGCAGACCCACACTGAATTGGCCCAACGCCGTTTGGGTGCTCCGGGTAAAGTTGCCAGCAAATTACCCACGATGACGCCCGAAAAAGTGGCCGCGCAGATTGTCTGGGCTATGGAACGCCGCAAACGAGTCATAATTTTACGCCCGCTTGACCGTTTAATCATTTGGGGCGGGCGTTTTGTGCCGCGCTGGTTGGAAAAAGTTATGTATCGCGTCTATCGCTAATTTTCAAATCTACGTTTAGGCAACTTTTCCTTAGAATTCACGTAAAACACGTTATGGGTGGTTATATTAGGGTTATAATCAATTACGTTGCAGCAAAGTGAGTTTCCAGCCAATTACACATCCACATTTGGAGGAGGAAGTTAGGAAACCATGAAAAATTCAGTCAGTCGCGGGTTATTAAGCCTGCTGCTTGTTTTTACGCTTGTCACTCTTGCGGTTTCCCCGTTTAAATTGTCTACGGCCCGTGCTCAGGGTGGGGCTTGTCCACTGGCACCTGAAGATTGTGCTTTGTTAGCTGCGGCTACCGATGCTGCGAGTAATCTGCATTCCGTCAATGTCAAGTCATTCAACCTAGATTTGGCAGGCGGCATGGGCGATCAACAATCCAGCTTGTCGGTAGTAGGTTATGGTCCGATTGTTTTTGATGAAGGCAATGATACTTTTGCCATTGACCTAACCTTTAGCACCGCCACCTTGACGACCCCTGACCAAACGCAAAATGGCCCCGGCGCTTTCCGCTTGGTGGATAACGCGGTTTATTTTGGGCAAGGGGAAGGCGATGCGATTAAATGGCAAGGCACGCCATTGGATTCTGGTGATGCCCAAGCCCAACTCGATCAACTCGGCCTGAATTTGGATGACCTGCGGAATTTCCCAATAATAGAAGCCCTCCAAGCCCTCAATGGGTTGCCCGGAGTGGTCACTTGGTCACGGGCGGATGATATAACCCTAGAAGATGGCCGCACGGTTGCTGTCTTCAATTTCGACCTCAGCCTTGCCGAATTGGTGGGTTCACGAGATTTTGTCAACGCCCTAAGCGAAGCCCTGCTGCCTCTTGTAGGCCAGTTAATGGGTGGCAGCGATGGTGGCGGTGGGAGCATGTTCAGCGATCCCTCCACAATCTCGTTTTTGCTGAGTCTGGTTTTGTCACAACTCAGTGACCAACTCAGCACCTCCACGGCCCAATTGAGCCTGTGGATTTCGCCAGAGGATAATTTGATTTACGGGCTGTCCTCAACAATTGATGTGACTGTTGACCTCAGCTTTTTGACCAGCATGATTCCCGGCTCAACGGGTGGGGATGCTACTAGCTCGTCGGGCCCCATCACCTTCTCGCTGAACTTCCAATCGGTTCTGGATCAGCACAATGGCGAATTTACCATTGAAGCCCCTGCCGAATTTGACCCGCTGGATACAAGTAGCTTGAATTTCGACTTGAGCAATATTCTGGATAGCGCAGGTATTTCGTTAGGTGGTGGTGACAGTGCTGAACCCACCGCGCCTACGGCTGACACAGCCGAATTTGATGTTGCCGCTGGTCAGGAAACCCCCGGTACTTTGAGCGATAGCAATCCTAATGACCTTTATCGTTTTCAAGGGACGGCCAATAGTGTTGTTACGATTACGATGCGCAAAACCAACGAGTCTAGCAATCTTGACCCCTATCTAAAACTGTATGATGGCGCCGGTAACTTACTGGCTGAAAACGATGATGCTACCGCCGTAGTTGAAGGATTGGGTTTCCTCGATTCCCAAATTGCCCAATTCACAATTCCCGCCGATGGCACCTATGTCATTGAGGCTTCGGCCTTGTTTATCCCAGATGATGGGGCCTATACCCTGTTGGTGGAAACCAATTAGGTCGGCTTTTTACTCTACTACATAGTATTTAAGGGCAGATTGACTAAAAAATCTGCTCTTTTTGGGAAGAGCTATGAAAAAATAATGAATTTTTGTGCTTCCCCATAAATTTAAATCGAAATTTAACCTTTTGCCCCTAAACTTAAACTAGGATGTGAAGATTAAAGGATATGATGTAATGGCACATAAGGGCGATAAACCAATGATACAGGCTCTATTGAATGAGTTTGTAGAATTGCGCCATTCAGGTTGTACGCCTGATGAGGCGTGGCAACTGATCACGGAAAAAACAAAAACACTGTCTAAACCCGAACGCCAGCAATTGGCTGTTTTGGCCCAGCAGTGGGAACTCAAACAACGTTCGATGCGTCCCGGCGAAGACACAGTTGATACATTTGACACACTCAATCGGCCTTCAGGTACCGACCGTAGCCGTTCTCAATCTGACCGAATGCCTAGCAACGAAACATCTGAGGCGGATGCAATTCCAGCAGGACTAGAACCGCGTCATTTTTTTGGGGCGGGAACGGTACTCTTGTTGTACCCCCCAAATGTGGATAAGCCTGTGGCGGTGAACATTGGGGCGGGGGATGAAGCTTTGATTGGACGGTTGGCCCCCAACACTATTTTGGTTCCGGATGTTGACCTAGAACCCTATGGTGGATTGGCAGCAGGTGTTTCGCGGGTTCATGCCAGCCTCAAACATCAAGCCAATGCGTTGCTGGTGGCTGATATGGGGAGTCGGAATGGCACCTATATCAATGGGCATCGTTTGCATGAAAAAGAATTGCGCTTGCTGCAAGATGGGGATGAGTTGCGAATTGGTCAATTGACTTTGATTGTGCGGTTTATGCGCCCCATCAAATAGAGCGATTATCTCAGTCAATAAAAACAGGGCGGCTTCATCAAGTCACCCTGTTTTTTATTGGGTTTAATTGTTTAGTTAGTAGCCGATACAGCCAAGGCCGCTTCGCGCTCGGCTTTGGTGGGAATTAAATCCATGTTTTCCCCAACCACTTCCAAAACTTGGAGAGCGGTTTCGAGTTGGTCAAAGGTGTGTGTAGCGATATAGCTGGTACGTAGGAGGCTTTGGGGTACACCGGGTGGTACAACCGGATTGGTATAGACACCATTGTCTACCAAAGCCCGCCATGCCAACGCCATCCGCACATCATCGCCGATAATGAGAGGGATAATGGGGGTGGTGCTGGTGCCAGTGTCATAGCCCAAACGTTTGAGGCCAGCCCGCATATATTCGGTGTTGTCCCACAACCGCTGGACGTGTTCTGGCTCATTCTCGATGATGTCTAACGCGGCCAGAACCGTTGCAGTGTTGGCGGCGGGGAGGGCGGCGGAAAAGATTAATGACCGAGCATGATGTTGGATGTAATGGATAATATCGGCACTGCCTGCGAGGAATCCGCCCACTGATGCGAATGATTTACTGAATGTGCCCATGATCAAATCGGCTTCATTGGTGAGGCCAAAATGGGCCGCTGTGCCCCGCCCCGCCCCCATCATGCCGATGCCATGTGCGTCGTCAATCAACAAACGGGCTTCGTAACGGCGGCAAACCTCGATGATTTCGGGTAGAGGAGCAACGTCACCGTCCATGCTATAGACGCCATCAATCACGACCAGCTTGCCTGCGCTGTCGGGGATTTTGGCGAGGACGCTTTCCAAACTCTTGACATCATTATGATTAAAACGTTTGAGTTCGGCTTTGGTCATCATCACGCCGTCCACGACACAGGCATGGGCGCGTTTGTCCAAGATGGCATAGTCGCCACGTTCGAGCAGAGCGGAAACGGCACCGAGATTGGTTTGGTAGCCTGTAGGGAAGACGAGGGCGGCTTCTTTGCCGACAAACTTGGCAAGGCGGCGTTCCAATTCCAGATGTAGTTCAAGGGTGCCATTTAAGAAACGGCTGCCAGTGCAGCTTGTGCCAAAACGATCAATGGCATCTTTAGCGGCGGCACGGACTTTGGGGTGGGTGGTCAAACCGAGGTAGTTGTTGGAGCCGAGCATAATGACCTTACGCCCGTTGAAGGTGGCAACCGACCCTTCAGAGTCGGTAAATGGCAAAAAATAGGGATAGAACCCGGCTGCCATTGCTTCTTTTGCAATGGTGAAACTCTTGGTACGTTCAAATAAATCCATAGCTTGTATATCCTTGACTGCCAATGCTTGCGTATTTGATTATGGTATAACCCCGTCGGAGGTAATATTTCCCGCAAAAACAAAAAATAGTTTAGGCGAGTTTATACAACTCGCCCGATATTTGCCATATTGGGTTTGACCAAATGCCTCCGCTGTTTAATTTTTCAGCATCAGTATAGCACAGGTCGAAACCACACCGACGGGCTGTAGGTTCGCATTGGGGTCATTTAAAAGGGCAGTTTCGCTGGTGTGATAGCCTGACGCCAGCAAGACGTGGGTACGCATACAAAAGCCCGTGTAGCCATCGTCGCCTTCCCCTACACTCAACACCCAAGGGGTATCGGGGAGTGGAACGCCGTCGTCATAGACATAGGTGTAGATGGGGGGGAGGTTTTCATCGAGGGGTAAATCGGGGCGGTCAATGCGGGTAATGTAATAGGCCGCGTCGTTCAGATACCCAATCGCCATGTTTTCGGCACGGATCACGGGACAGTTGATTACATTCTCTGATGCCTCAATGGGATAACCACTTGCAATGATTTGCTCATAGGAACGGAGGCTATTCGGCACGGTATCCTCTGGTACGGTTACAAAATAGACCCGCCAGAAATCGGAATAGCCGGGGTCGCTTTGCAATTGACGGATGATTGGCCCCGCTTGACCGGGTAGGCGGACGGCTGACCCGGTAGCGTCATAGCCCGTGATTAAAACCCAAATAGGAGCGCTTTGGGCAGGTGTTTCGCCAAAATCGAAGGCTTGATGTTCTTCCCCATTAATCCAAATTGAGAGGGGGTCATAGTCGTGGCCTTGCAACTGAGTGCCGGTGCGCACAATTGGGCTGTTATGAAGTTTGCCAGTGGGGTTTTGGGGCCAATTTTGAGCCAATAAATCTTCGACACTGGTGATGGAATTGACCTCATAATCATCGGGTACGGTGATTTCGATGATTTCGCGGAGGTCACTATAGCCTTTGTCGTAGGGGCCAGCCGCAATGAGATCAGATTGGCCCTGAATGAGCTGGCTATCGGCATCTACCAAACGATATTGCTGACCTACTGCGACCTCAGTCCCGCCACTTAAAATCGGTGTGCCATTGAAAAAAGTGTAATAAAAGACCTGCTGGCCTTCATAAAAACCGGGTGTGACGGTCTGGGTAATCTTGATGACCTGTGGGGTAGGGTGAGCATAAGAGGGTTGGAATGACATCATCAAAGCAACCACAATGATGACTATGGTGGTGAATCCGCGAAACTTCATGACCTATGTTCCTCATAATCCATTAACTGCCGCATACTATAATATAGTCTATGGTCTGGGCAAAAGATTACACAGGGATGACCTTGAACCGACGACACTTTATCAAAGCTGGTTTTACGCTTGCTACCCTTACCTTATTCAGCCCCTCGATAACACAGGCCGAGGTGCGACGGCGGGTGCGCTGTCCTATTTTGATGTATCACTATGTGAGCCCATTACCCTCGGATGCGGATAAGTATCGGGTGGACTTGACAGTGCTGCCCGATAATTTTTATGCCCACTGCGAATATCTGGCCCAAAATAATTATCAAACAGTGACGATGGGGCAGTTGTATGGGGCACTCATGCGAGGGGATAAATTACCAGCGCGGCGGGTGGTTATGACTTTTGATGATGGCTATGACGATGCCTATACCCAAGCATTTCCCATTTTGCAGCAGTTTGGCATGGCTGGGACGTTTTTTGTGGTGCGGGATTTTATGGAGCAACCGGGGTATTTGACATGGGTGCAGGCGGGGGAGATGCTGGCCGAAGGTATGGAGATTGAAAACCACAGTACCAGCCATATTGATCTGCGTGACCTTGATCGGGAAACGCTGCTGTATCAGATTGGGGCAGCGGCGGACGCTATTCAAAATCAGGTAGGGCGGCGGCCAAAGGTTTTTTGCTATCCCGGGGGGCGCTATGACGCATTGGCAGTACAGGTCGTCCAAGAGACAGGGCACATTATGGCAGTGACAACGGCGGATGGCTTGGTGCATACCAGTAGTGACCTTTTGCTAATGACACGGGCAAGAGTGCGGGGTACGACGGGTGTGCAGGGCTTGGAATGGCTGATTGGGCGGTAAAGGATGTCCGTTGCGATGTTCCACAGCCATAAAAGCGTTACTATAGTAACGGATTCAAAAAATAGCCATATTGCCGCCAAATATAGAACTTGTGTTCTTGTAAATTATGAATTATATGGGCTGTAATAAAACAATGGTGTTGCCGTCGGGGTCAATGATACCAATGGCCCTCATGCCGTCTTCCTCGGTGGGGTCGCCCATGATTTGGCCGTTATTTTGACGGACTTGGTGTAGGGTGGCTTCCAAATCGTCCACGATGAAATGAAACTGCTGGCGGTTCTTGTCGGCTTGGATTTGGGGGATGGTGTTGGAACAGAAAAATAATTTGAATCCAGCGAGTGTGCCCGTGTAAAACAAGGGGCTGCTGGCTTGGGTTAGATTGGCAGCGAAGACGTGGTTATAAAACTGCACCATAGCTTCCATGTTGTTTACGGCGATGGTGATGCGGTGGAGGTGCATAAGAATTGTTCCTGTTATTTGCTAATTTCGTCATCCCAAGATTTTTGTTCTAGTGCATATTGAATATCGTAAAACCCTTTTGCCTCCAACCACCTGATAATTTCTTGAAGTTCTGTTAGATTATAAAAGCCAAGCTCATAGAAATTGACAATTAATCCATTCAGGTCTACGCCGCGTTGATATTTAGAGGCTGTAAACGGATTAACGAGATAACCCCAATACAACCTCTCGTTTAAGAAAGGCTCCTTTTCTGCCTCCATTTTTAGCCGCTGGCGAGTAGGCCATATGTCATCTAATTGAGCCTGAAGTGATTTGGCTAAATCACCATCACCTTTTGAGACGGCCTCTTCAATTTGAGGGCGGAGGCTATACTCCACTGCACCGTAATTCCAATTCTCTTCATGATCCTGTAATTCATAGATAGCGTTCGCGCGATCAAATAGTCCAAAAGCCGCGATTTTGTTGGGTGCCGTACATATCAAATCAAAAGTTATGGAACGGGGGCCTGATTCTTCATTTACCATAATCGCTGGAGAAAAGCGGCTCATTAAAACCTCTACTACCGTCGGTGGTTGATATGTGATGTCCCCCCAACGTTGATGATTGGTGACAATTAGATGGTTATCAAAAACAACAATTTCTCTGTCGCGGAGCCAATCAAGGCTTTCTTTCCAAACTGAGATGGAATATTTCTCACTGAATTCAATTTCAGGGGGAGTGGGTGATGTTCCACTCTCAATTGGAAACATCCCAGTTTGGAGTTGCCAGTCAATGATAGTTTCAAAGACGTGGCTAAATTCATCTGCTGCTTTTTGAGCTAACTCAGGAGACTCAAATTTTCCAACAACTGTGAAATTGGAACTATGGTTGCTGCTAAATTGTTGCCAGAGGGATATACGCACTGGATAGGCCTCCTTGGGTGAGATTGGGGGAGTGGGGCACAACCACTAATGGCGGTAAGTAGAATCTAGGAACTGGAAATTAGCCGCAAGGGGAAAATTGGATTATTTTGTCACTCGGCTAGAAATTCACGCAACCAATTGATACCTGCGTTCTCATCATAGAAAACTTTGCCAAGCACACGGGCATGGGGGTCTTCATTTTGCTGCTGAATGGCGCGTTTGAAAATTACCTGACCCGATAATTCACGCGAGACAATGACGGCGATGCGGGCATAGAGGTTAGGGCGGGATTCGAGCATTCGCTCAAATTCTTCTTGATTACGCGGTGTAATGGCGACCTTAAAGACATCGTAGTGGTTGGTGTGGGCATAGGTCAGGCCAACGCCTTTTGAGTCGAGTTCATGGACGGCCAAATAGGGTTGATCATCGGGCCAGTTTTCAAGGTTTTCGATTACCATACGGCCCCATTCATCCCACGTTTTTTCCATGACACTTGCTAAACGGTAGACTACAATACGTCCATCATCGAGCCAGCTTTGTTCAATATACCCCATTGTTTGACACTCCCCTTGTCAGCAGAATTTGCTTCTTTTCAGATTAGCATAAGATTTGGGAATTTACAGAATGTCCATAGAAATTTTACAGTTCAAAAAATCAGGGTTAGGCCTAACACCACCAATAGTACCAAGACGATTTTACGAAAGGTGACGGGGTTGATGCGATGGTCGAGAGATAGGCCCACCCCAATCCCCAGCAAAATAGCGGGAATGGCGAGAAGGTAGTGATTAAAAACAGCGCGGTTGTAATGTTGGCTTAGGGCATGAGTGAGAATGACTATTACGCTGTTGAGCATAAAAAAACCTTGCAGATTGCTTTTAAATTCACGGGGTTCCCAACGCCGACAATTGCCATAAATGACCACGGGTGGCCCCGCCAAGTTATAGGCTCCGCTGAGCAGGCCAGATAAAAAACCGAAACCGTAGCCCCAACGCGGATGCTCGACTTCTGGTAGGCGGAAATTGGACAAACTATAGAGGCTGTAACCTATCACAATAGCGCCGAGGGCCTTGAGGATGAGATCACCATCAAGGCGATGGAGAGCTATCACCCCTAATGGAACAGAGATAATAGAAGCCAATGATAGACGCCAGACAGCCTGTAAATTGAGATGTTCGCGGTAGCGGATCAATAATAGGGCTTCGGCAGTAATGGCAATTAAAGCTACTAAAGGAGCGGCTTCGTTAATCCCCAAAATCTGAGTGAGGAAGGGCATTGAAACCAAACCCAGCCCAAAACCTGTCACACTTTGGGTAAAAATAGCAAAAAATACGACCAGCAGCACGAGTAGTTCTGTCATAGCAACCTATTGCGAATTACGCGAGAATGTGCAATTATTTGAGCGCGGAATCAATCCTGCCTATTTGGAGAATTATTGCAATGAAAAAGAGTATGATCTGGCTTGGGCCAGCGTTTATGGGCGTGGTCGTGGCAATCGTCACGGTGGCAATTTTGATTGCGACCCTTGCCCTCGGAGACGATAGCTCGACCCAGCCAACAAGTACCGACATACCGGCTATCACGGAAACCCTTGAAGCCAGTGATGGAGCACCTGTAGAAACAACCCCTGAAGAATCCGCCCCACTTAATGTCTTTGGCGGTTAAGGTTTAACCTCGTCTTTTTTGATAGGTAAAACAAGAGAGACCTGCGTTCCAGCGGGTCTTTTTTCGTCCGCCGCCACTGATTCGACCCAGATTTTACCACCGAGGGCGTGAATCAATTGATGGGCGAGATAGGTTTGCCACTGCATCTTGCGCCACCGATTGTTTTCGAGCTTGCTGACCCATCCCGGACTGAAAAAATAGGCCAAGTCATCATTATTGCCCGCTTGATAGGCGTCTCGAATTTCCACCAATACCCCGTCGTCAGTTTTTTTGGCACGCAAGCCGAGAGGTTGTTCAGATGATTCTTGGATGCCCGATTGGAGCAGACCCAACAGTATCTGACGGAGTTTGAGTTCATCGCCTTCGACAACGGGCAGGTTTTCTTCAATTTCGGTCTGCAAAATACTGGTTTGGTCGGGGCGAGCACGGCTGAAATCGCGGATCACGTCTTTTAAGACTGGGTTGAGGTTCAAGGGGTCTTTTTCGTAGATCATTTCGCCGCTAATCAGGTGCATCACATCCAATATGTCGTTGAGTTGGCCCAACGCCTGCCAACCCGCGATACGAACCGCCTCCACATCGCCCCGTTGGGCATCGTTTAAGATACCAGATAAACCATCGAGGAGGGCCTCGCTAAAGCCAATAATGGCAATAAAGGGGGTGCGATAAGTGGCTGCCATGCGCACCACCGCTTCAGCAATCTCCTGTGAATCGGTGCTGCTGGGAGCATCAGGAACATATTTAGTCATAATAGAAAGATTCTCCTGTGTTGCAATACACAACCACATCTTTATTTTCAGACGTATATGAATTTCCCGCAAGCCAGATTTTGGGATACAAACCAAATGTCATCGAATTGTTGTTATTTTCGTACCTTTTAATATTGTTTTTGCGAAGTTCGCATATGATATAAATAAGTCAAAATATACAAAGTATTTACAGAGCCTATGGAGAGGAGTTCATTATTATGATTGCACCGCGCTATCCGCCTACCCAAAATCCACGTTCGACGACAGCCCCAGCCAACCCATTAAAGGTTGATTCGGCTGTAAGTTCTGAAGGAGAAACGGAAATGAAACCACATCTCACATTGCATGTGCTTTCGACACGCCAGCAACTCCATATTACTATTCAGGATAAACTTATTCTGGGACGTTGTGCTGAGCCAGAAACCGATGGAACCCCTAATATTGATCTTAGCCCATTTCTTGGTTATCAATTGGGCGTTTCCCGTCGGCATTTGATGTTAGTTCGTCAAGAAAGTGACGAAATCCTAGCGTTTGACCTCTCCAGCAGCAATGGTAGCTTTGTCAACGGACAACGTATGTCTGGTCACAAAGGCCACACCCTCCAAGATGGCGATGAACTCATGCTCGGTTCATTGACGATCCGAGTGTATTTCCGCAACGAGATTCCGTTCGCCCATCTACAAACCCGCCAATTAATCCCCGTCCAGCTAGAGACTGAGGATGAATTTGAAACCTCCCCACTAGCAGGGCCTGTGCCAAACATTCGGGAAACATTAACTACGCAGACCCGTCAACTTTCAACTATCGAAGCCTTTGACATCGAACAATCCGCTAAGAAATAGGCCATCAAAGTCATATGAACTGTAAGCGCTAGGCCGGTCTGACGGAAGGATCGAGCGCAGATCGGCCTATCTTAACCACACCACCAAAATCAACATCAGCAATAACAAACACATGAGATCAAGCCGCCCAGCATATAGGCTTGCAAAGGGTTGGGTACAGTTGGAACAGGCAGTCCGCCCACGGCGATATTGTCGGAATTTAAGCCCGTCCGCATTGCGTGCCCACGAATTTCAATCTCATCCCCTTGATTTAATAACGTTAGGTGCATTCGATAGTGCTGCCGCAGAAAAAAGTTGCTGATAAGCGGTGACCCTCCAACCGATTTGCTGGTAGACCGCGACGACCCCTTGCATCAAAAGCGGAACATCCCATGCAAGATGGCATCAGCGGCAACCAATGGTGGTGGGGTATGGACGGGGAAAATGGAAACCGAGGCGACAGAGGGCGAGGATTGACGGGGGGCATAATCGAGTTTAGCCGCAGCATGATTGGGATCAAGACTGAGCGCTTTTTGTAACCACATAATCCGATCAGCTTCAGTATCGGCGGCACACAATAGAAGCCACCAAGCATCAGCAGAATCAGGATTATCGCGCAGATAGGCTAGGAGCATCGCCTTCACTGAGGAAGTCTCCCCATGCTCGATTTTGGCTTTAAGGTCAATGAGGCGTGGGTCATTCAGCATAGGCGATGTCCTTGGGAGTATGCAAATTTAAGTAGTCGGCTTTAATTCGGGCAAGCCTTGTAGGGTACGATTCACGGTATTTAACAGCATATAGTCGCCAGAATCAAAACGCAAAATGACCGCCAGCCCAGTAGGGAGGACTTCAATATCCACTAATTTTGATCCAGCGGGTGCTCCATCTAGGTTGATCTCGGTTGAAAGACCAGTATCTACACCTTGAACCGCTTGAATATAGAGGTGGCCGTCATTGGTCAGCCACAAGAGGCGGGTGTCACCAGCGACATAGTGGATTTGCATTACCTGATAGGGCAGGATATTGGCTGGCACTGGAATAGGGGGGGAGATGCTGCGATCAGCTAGTTCCATGCTCAGTGTGTCGGGACAGCTATTGAGTGTATTGCAGACCAAAATGCGAGTGCCATCGCTGGTAGCAGGCAACTGAACCCCCGTTGAATCGAAGGCAGTGGGAACAAATTGTGCCCCGGTTGGTAGACCTAGTTGGGTCACTTTGCCTTCGCTCAATTGCCATAAATCTTCGCGCAGTACGTTATAGCCATTGTCCATCGCGCGCGTGAAATAATAGAGTTTAGAACCTCCATTGGCCCATACGGGACGGCGGCCTTCAGCAATAGCATCGACGCGCCCTGAGAATATGTCAACTAGATAGATGAAATAGAAGGCGCAATTGCGACCCCCGGCATCTTGGTCAAGATAACGCACGGTTAAGGCGACTGTATCGCCATCGGGTGACCATTCAATCTCACTCAGGTCAGTTGTCCATGCCAAATTGGGGACATCGGGCGATTGGCAAGCTGTTTTGGAGCGTGCCCCATTATGTTGGCCGTAGGGGAACAAATCTTTGATGCCGTTGTTGCTCATGACATGCACGGTGCTGACGCCATAATATTGACCGGGGGCGCCGCCACAGGTGGGAATAGACAAGACACGATGGCGCACTAACAAAACATTACCCCCATCCGGTGAAGGTGTAAGGGTAAAATCGCCCTCCGGCACAATCACATCCCCGGCATTCGTGATACCCTCCCACGCAGTCCCTTTCAATACGTCGGGGCAATTGACCAGACGATCTGCAAGGGCAAGATTGGCTGAATCAAGGTCGGGTTGTTGCCACAATTGACTGGCAGGGACAGGATCACCCCCCGGCACTTCGTAGGGATCACGGTCGGTGACAGCCCCTGAATAACTGACATACCAACGATTGAGTTGACGTGGGTTGGTTGTATCGGGAACATAAACTTCGAGGCCAATTTCATAAGGCTCCAAATAGTATTGACTGACATCCCCCTCAGCAGTCCAACCTGATCCGCCATTTGCCATCTCGATTGACCACCAGACTAGCCCATCTAAACAGATGGGGCCTTGTGATACTGTGACAATCGCGCCTTCGGGCAGGGCGCTAATTACTTGACTGCCGCTTTGTTCTTTGCCCGGGCCATCACGTACGGTATTGCCTAAGCCATCGCCATTCAGGACGACACGCGCCGTTTGGCCGGACTGTAGGCGGGGCGGCACAAGGCCGCTGCAAGGGTCTTGGGCCATTGCGCTTGGCTGCTCAACCCGCAGCAAGGTTGTCAAAACAATCATTAAAGCCAATAATCGGCGCATGACGGCCTCCATCGTGCAAAAGAATTTGATATATGGATTATAACGAGAGTTCAAAGGCGCAAAAGTGGCGTAGGTCAAAAAACGAGGAGGCGGCTGTCAACAATGGGTCAGGCTTGACGGGCAAGAAGGGGCTTGATAGAATGTATCTGACAGTCCCATTCGTCTAGAGGCCTAGGACGCGGCCCTCTCAAGGCCAAAACACGGGTTCGAATCCCGTATGGGGCACATTACGCCTCCCACTTGTGGAGGCTTTTTCTTGCACATTTTCCTCAGTGTACAACGCAACCCTTAGCACCAAAAATCTATTCGCCCAAGGCTTTAAGCGAAAATCAACAATCCGCTGCGTATCTAAATTATATACGATGTACTCAAATAAATTATGTGCCATGCTGCGGCGTTCTTCAGCCTCAGCTAAATCCCACAGCCGGGCTACTTTGTCAATCACATCAAGGCACATAGATAACTGTAAGGCGACCTGTTCCCGTTGGGTCGTGTACGCCTCCCAGTAGGCGAGTTCAGAGCGGTAATCCGCCAATAGTGTGCGATATTCAGTTTCATCAATCTCGGCTTCACGAAACAAGGTCTTGAGGTTCTCAATCTTCTTTTTGAGCTTGAGAATGCTGCGCTGACGGGTTTGGGTAGTATCTGATTTTTTCTGTTGGTCACTAGTTTCTGCATTCTGCTCTGCCAGTTCGACCATCAGTGTTAGCGCCTCTTCATTGACGACCAACCCCTTGATGAGTTTGCCGAAATCTTCCTCCAACATTTCGCACGTTACGGAACGATACTCACACCCGCAGTTGACCCCGGGTTTGTGACGATAGACTCTGCCGTAATTACGCCCTGTGCCAGCGAGGTGGGTCCGCAGGCGGGGATCATTTTCCCGCTGCACCAGTTCTTCACAATGGGCACAGCGCGTGATATAGCTGAGAGGATAAGGGTAGGCTGCCGACTTCTTGCCACGATCTAGCGCTAGGAGGGTGCGCTCACTCCGTACATAGGCGACTTTCTTGAGCAAATCAACCGGGAAGACGGCCTTATCCGCATCGAGATGAATAGCATCCACTTCAGTGCGGGTCTGCACTGCACGGGCTTTCGCAGGCTGGTCAAAAACCAGCCCACCATATTCCGGCCAGTTAGCAACCACCCGCCGCACATCATCCCGACACCAGCGGCGCGGTACACCTGTGCGATCACAGAAGGGAAAGCCTTCCTCATTCAAGGTATAAGAGAGTTTCTCTATGCCAATATTCCCTTCAGCAAAGAGAACTAGAGCGCGATAGGCGCTCTCGTAGTAGGTGCGCCAGACCGCATCTGGAGCAGGTGGAGCAGCAGGGTCGCCTGAGACATAACGACCTTCAATCAACCACCACGCTCCATCATCGTTATTGGGCATCAGGTAGCCCGCCTTATCGCGGGTCGCCCCGAATGGCGGTTTACCAATACTCTTGCCCAGATTTTTGCGATGGAGAATGCTGTCTTTGACGCGGTGTGAAATATCGTCCGCATAGAATTCATCAAAAATGGCCGTGAGGTAAACAAAGACCTTACCCATCGGCGACGTGGTATCAATCTGCCGTCCCGGAGCCGCCAAAATTAGCGCGATATTGTGTTCCTCAACGAACTCAACCAAATCACCCACACGCCAGCCTTTTCGATGAAACCGTGCTAAGTCATTGCCGATTAGGGCGACCACATCAGGGCTACCCAAGCGTCGGCTGAGTGCTTGCCAACCCGGACGGTTTTTCACATCTCGACCCGATTTGTGACCGTCCACATCTTGATACCATTCTGGCTCATAACCGAGTTCGTGGCATTTCGCCAGAATATTGGCACGTTGACGTTCAGGGCTAACAGCGTCATCACCATCGCGCGCCTGCGAGAGACGCACATAGCAGAGCGCGACTTGTTTTGGCCTTAGGGTAGGAGTAGTGGATGAGGACATGACAGACTCTCTCAAAAGTTCTTAATTGACGGGCGGTCTGCCCACGCGGTACAGTCTGTCATGAGTCGCTGTGCCACTTTCTCTGGTACTGCGGCCCGAGTGTCGGGGTGCTCTAACATCCTGACACTCATATCTGAATTTAAGACTATCCCGCTTGGTTTCCATTGTCAACTCGCTTCCGAATTTTCGCCCTGCTTATTCAAATGTTTGACCTGAATTTCTGCCACCACTTTAATAAAAGCTGAGAACCCATCCACAATTTCACGTTCCATGTAGTCGGTTCCCAGCCGTTGACAGACTTGCCGCGCAAAAGCATCAACTGCTTCGGGGGCAGGCGGGGAGTATAGCACGGGGCGGGCAGGTGGTGGGTTTTCATCACACATGGGTTATCCTCACAAAATATCTTTCTTTAAACAGAACTTTTGTTCTCTGTCTAACTTTCTCTACCATACCATAGGATTGATGCTTCGCTGGTGTATTAAAATCTGCCCCTGCATAACAAATCTTGTGCGTTTTTTTGCATCTTAACGGTTTATAAACAGGTCTCTACCCAAACTATAACGGCCTAAGCCCCCTCTTTAGTAGCATGTTTTGCATCTTCTTTTTACAATGAAACATAGCACAAACGTTCTGTCAGAAAATATTAGAAGATTATCACGATAAGGAGAGGTTTATGACGACAACATTGGCGGTAGTAGACAACGCCGAACTCACCCGGCTTGGCATTCGAGAAATCATCTCAGCGTCAGATAAGATCAGACTTATAGGCGAATTCGCTTGCTTGGAAGAAGTGGATGGATTTTTCCAAACCACACCCGTGAATGTGCTGATATTGGGAAACACCCTTGCCTATTCCAAACTGATACAAGACATCACTCGGCTAGGTCAGCAGTTCCCCGATTTAAAAGTGCTGCTGTTAGCCCATAGCTTCAGTGTCGAGCAGATTGAAGAATTATCCAATTTGGGTGTACTGGGGTTCGTATGCAAAGATGAACAGTTGGCCGATACCCTGCTGTTTGCTATTCGCCCTGTCGCACGTGGCGAGTTATTCCTATCCCCGCAAGTCGCACGTTCATTACTTAAGGCCAGTCAGCAGGATGAGGCGAATCCCTTGAATCCCCGTCAAATGAAGGTCGTTCACTATATGGGGCGGTATCTGTCCCCGCAAGAGATCGCTATGAAAATGGGCGTATCCGCCTCTTCTATCTACAGCTTGCAACACCGTATCCGACAGGTTCTTGGGGTAAAAACCACCGGGCAAATTCTCATTGAAGCGATGAAACGCGGTTGGATTGAGCAGGAAGGGTAAACAAGCACATGACCACACGCAATAAACCTATCTATTTTGAGCAGCTGCATTACCAACAGAGGCGGATTTTTAACTTCATCAAGCGGTTTATGGACCGGTACAGCTATGGACCAACCATGCGCGAAATCATGACCGGGTTAGACATCTCGTCTACATCCGTCGTGTACTACCATGTCAATCGGCTGGTTGAGACAGGCTTTTTGGAGAAAGGGCATGGCATCTCACGCGGGCTGCGTATTCCAGACCATTACTTCGAACCGCCCGCCTCTGTGAGTGTTCCTATGCTAGATGAGATCATTACCAATTTTTCCGAGCGTGTACCCTGTTACGGGCGTAGGCATGAAATTCCTACGGAGTGGCTAAGAGGCAGGGCTGCCGATGATGTCTATGCCCTACGAGTGAATACCCATCTGATGTATGATGCCATGGTGAACGACGGGGATGTGGTGGTACTTCGGCGGCAAAGTCGCTTGAATGATGGCGAGATTGGGATAATTATGCTGCCAGCCAAAAAAGAAACCCGCATTCGGAGGCTGAAATACGAAGGGGAATGGGTGTGCCTTGAGCCGCTGATGTCGGTCATGCAGCCTTTAAGATGTAGGCAGGATGAGATACAGATAGTGGGCAAAGTTTTGGGGTTAATGCGACAGTTCTAGTGACTAACTCAATTCTAAGGCTTTGCTAGGGCTGTCGCCGTATCCTCGAACACGCCTTGAATTACTTCCAGCAAAGCCTCATTGCTTTCCACGCCAAAATGCTGGCGCAGGCGATACTGTCTTCGGTAGATCACTTCAGGCCGCAGCCCAGTACGTCCCACTATTTGCTGCACACTCAAGCCTTCCCCCATTAACTTAAAAATGGTCAACAAAGCTTTAGGTAGGCTCGTGAATAACCCGCGATACATCGTATATCGTTCATACTGGCCCAATACATGCGGGCTGAGGAAACGTTCGCCGCGCCGCGCCATATCCACCACCAGTTTTAGGCTTTCGGAAAGCTGGTCGCCTAAAAAGAGATACGCCACAAAACCCTGCTCCAGACAATGTAGCACCCGGAAGATATTGGGTGAGGCATCTACATAGATCAAGCCACAAGCAGGCAGTTTTGTTTTGACCCGTCGGGCCACCTCTTGAGGCGGATACGGGAAAGTGTCATCTACAATAATGGCTACAGGCTTGGTCAATAACATCTGGCGATCTAGTTCCGCTAAACCATCCTGCCAGATGGTGTGACCCACCGTTTCAACTTCATAAAATCCCCGCAAATAAACACGGATTGCATCCCCATGTAAGGGATACCCAGTCCCTGCGATCACCGACGGATGTTTGAAAGTTCCCATACCGACACCTCCTTGAACGCCTTTATACTGCGCGAAAAGAGCGTCTTCGAGAAGTCCAAAAGTTTGCCGGAATTTCGCACTAGTGTGAGGATGGAGTCAGGGCCACCGCAGTTCCGGCAACCTGTGTCTCAATCACCGCATGGGTGGCAAAGATCGGTACAAAGGTTGCGGAGGTCGTTGCGGTAGGTGGATCAGGGGGAGGGGTAAACGCAAAAAAGATCGTGGGGGAAACAATCGGCGTCAATGGGGGTGAAATACGCGGCGGGTGCCCGACTGTCGCCAACAAAAACGCCGTGACGAGCGGACATACCACTAAAAACCCAATCACCAGCAATAAAATCCAACGCTTGCGTGTCATAGAACACTCCCTCGAATCTGCCAATGATCTTGTAGGGTACTCGAATACGAGAAAGGGAATGTTCAATCAATTGACAGAGGGTATTTCTCGATAGACAGTGAGGGTTTCAGGCATCACGTAGGCTGTTGTCGGTTACTGCATCAGGCGCTTATGACTCTCCTAACCTAACCCACCCCGTCCCACTATCAAGGGATTCAAATTGCTCGGCTTCCGGGCTTGCGCCGTTACACTCACCAGCCGACCAATTTGCCTCTTGTCCTTGACAGTGGGCCTGATGGGGTGGGTTGATGGATCGTTGTCATAAGCACCTTACAAAATGCAGAACCGAACTCACGTTGCTACGGATGCCCGTGCAAAACTCACCGTCCTGACTCAGAGAATAGGCAGGCGGGTCTCCTACCGGGCAGCGCGAGGGCGAGGATGCCAACCTCACTCAGATGAAGCGATCCACCACGGTTGCTCGTCTGAAGTTATCGCATGTCGCGGACTCTATCACTCGAAGCTGACACCTCTGGGCGATAGGTCGGTAAGACCTCTGAATCTGCGGTCTGGTTCCTCATCTTACGGCCAGACAGCCACGTCCGGGCATGGTACGGCAGACGCTCGCAAGAGCCGATGCACTTCCACATTGGAAAGTATAACAAAGTGAGACGGACTCCCGCCGCGATCAAGACAGAATTACACCTATCCAGTGTGTTCCCCGCGTGCATCACACCAACAGCCTGTTCGGTCATGGTGGGAGTCATTTGAACTCGGCATTTATTGCTCACCTTTTAGCTTCATCAGGAGTGATCCCCATGTCGAAATCTTCCACAACAACTGCCGCCAAAGTGAACCGTGTGTTGGTTCTAATTGATGCCACCCCACAAGGTGGGAAGGTTGTCCTGCGTGCACTACAGGGCTGGCAGACCACTATTGCCGAACAAACCGTCGAACTCGCTGCCCAAGATTTCACCTTCAACGATGCCAAACTGACCGGCGACCATGCCAAAGTCATTGCCATCATCAAGGCTCTCAAACGCCTAACCAGCAAACTGCCTGATCAAGGCAATGCTGGCTACCGATTGGTTATCGTGCATTCAAGCAAGGCTGTCCAGACGTGGCTGACCGATCCTACTTCACGTAAAGCCGATTTACCCAAAACCTTAACGGGTTATGTGGATAAGCTGGCCGTTCGTTTCCCTCAACTGCAATTCGAGCAGCGGGAACGCAAGGTCATCACAAAATTGATGGCTGCTAAATAAACCCCCGGCAACCCACCCCTTCGCTGGCTGAATACCCCTGAACGAAAGGATATGAAACGATGGACAGAACCGCCCAGCAAGCACTGGATCAGTACCATCTTGCTTATAACAACATGGCCTATCGGAGCATTTGTAAGCTTATCGCCTGCTTCCTAGCTGGGACAAGTCATCCCCTAGCTGATGTCACCCATACGCCGGAATACATCGAGATCACCAATCTCCTGACCGACACCGCCCTCGAAATCTGCGGGCATCCCGCCTATCGCGGACGTGGCTGGACACTGGCCTTCCGACTACACCAACTTGCCACTAATTACCTCGAACGTGGCGCTGTTGCTCTATCAGTTGTACAGCATACCTTTGCAGCAGTGGAAATTTATCTGGATTTGTTCCGACGGTCGGTGACCACCCATGAAAATCGCTTGAATGACGACCCGACTTCCAAAGCTATTTCCCAAATGGAAGGGGCATTGATCCTACTAGAAGAGAGCGTTTGCACCACCAGCGATTTACCAAGTTGCCGCGGACGTGCTGCCTATCATCTGACCGCCGCGTGTGTTGGACTGCTGCGAACAGCCACTTTGCTCCTTAAAAGCAATGATGTTTTGGGAGACTATGCTGCTGAGAAGTTCAGCCGTGCGTTGCGGGATATGGTGTATGGTCTGAACGAAATCGCCGCCGACCCCGATTTACCACATATCTTCAGCCGCGCCTCGACCTATCTACTCAAGTCTCTGGAGGAGAAGTGATATGCTGCACATCGCCCTGCGTTTTCATGAAAAGGGTCGCTATGAAAGCTACTCCCCGACGGATACACCGCGCAGCCGCAAACCCAAAATTTCAGGCTACCAACTCGTCAAGCCGAGCTACCACATTCTCAAGCTGTTGGTCGGCGATCAAGTCACCGACATTCCCCGCTCACGCATTGTGGAATACCATTATGTCACCGTCGCTGAAACAGTGCGTCAGCAAGGCAGCTATTTCATCCTACCTGTGACGGATAGTCAGTTACAACAGATTGAAGCCATTACCCAGACGGAACTCAGGCCACCCGTCTACTTGTGGCGGGACGATCAGTGGTGGACATTGCCCCAGTTGGAAATCTACAACACGGGCGAGATGACGACCATGCGTACCACGATTGGCGACCTCTTTGGCAATGTTCACGAAATCCGTGAGCATCAAATCGAAAAATCCGGTCTGCGTATTCGTTCGACCTACGAACCCTCCCAAGGGCCGGGTTTTGAACTCACCCGCACTAAGCCCAACACACGACCTGATGGGCCAGCCAATGTGCCGACAACTATCACGGGTAATGGCATGGTCTTGGAGTGGAAACGCGGTTATGAAGACAAACCTCCGGTTTGGTGGCTGCGCGACGAACAGCGTGTAAGCAAGGCCCAGTCGGCCACCTATCGGCACTACGGGGTCATCAAAGCAACCCCTCATGCGCGTTGGAGTAAAGGTTTTGCGGCGTGGTACTACACAGGTGGATCACAACCACCTTCAAAGTGGCTGGAACTAGTGGGTTATTCCCATGCACCGTCACTAGCTATGCCGCCTGAACTCGTTCAGATGATCGAAGAGACACTTGCGGCAGATCAGGCAGTCGAACGCGAACCCCTTATTCCGCTGTCCTTGTATGATGCCAACACGGGTAAGCATGAGTGGAACTATGGCAATCCGGATGTCTGGTGCAAGCTGGTTCACCCGGAAACCCATTGGCTGTTTTTTGTCGCCAATGCCAGTCTGACCGAGCGCAGCCTGTATGGGTACAAACTCAAGTTAGGCGAGGGAACTGTCACAGGGCAATGGGTAACACTTTCACTCGATGAACTCACCGACCCGGCCATTCAACGTGACCCTCAGTTTATGCGCCAATCGCTCCGCCGTGCCATCGAGCAGGTGGCTGCCACATCGAAAAAATTTCTACCGGATGAACTGGGTATTCTCACTGATGCCGAATGCCGACGCCGCGCCTTTGAAGAACGTCACCAAGCGTATTTGGCTGAAGTCGAACGCAAACGTGCGTTGGAAGCAGCGATGAAACCCTATCACGAGTTTCAGGCGGCATTACGAATGTGCCAAACCTTTGCCGAAGGGCTGCACCATCTGACCTCCTGCAAAGCCTTACCCGCTCAATCCACCCCGCCGATTGATGATCCTTGGAGCTAACCCACTATGTCACAAAAAAGTGTACCTAAAAACCAGATTGTCCAATCTTATGTCGGGCAAATCACCGTGGTGGGTGAATGTTTTTGTTATGGCTGCGCAGTGGATGGTCAGCAGTTGGTCTATCTGGATGTGGCAGGACCAGCTACATCAGTTGAGGCGGTGTGGGCAAAATTGGCCCAAGCTAAAGAATGTTACCTCCTCCCACCCGACCATGCTGCTCCGAAAATCACCCTCCGCACGGCTGAAGGCCTACTTAAACGTATCCAGCGCAAAATCGAAGGCATCGGCATCCATCACCTACTGCTCCTGCACCAAGACCTGCTGACACCTACCTATGCCGAACTCAGCACGACCTATCTGTTTTTGGCCGACAAAACGCAGGCGACTGCCAAGCTCGGCTCCCACATTCAGCAGTTGGTCGATATCGCCGTGTTCCCGGCGTGGTACGCCTATTTGGTACAGCAGGGAAGATTGGAGGGTCTGATCGCTCCCTTAACCAGCTATGGTGGTGTCAACTTATGGAAATTGTCTTTGGATAAAACCTGCTGGCAGCGCCTCATTTGCCGAGGTGTTAGTCAGCGCAGTCTAACCCTGCCGAATTAAATTTTTACATCTCTATCGCCCTGTAAAGCCCTGCGGATGCGGGGCTTTTTTGTTGTTTGGAGAGACCTCCATGCCCAGACTCACATCCATTGAAAAAGGCGGTTTTTACGCCTTCAATCCGGCGTACCTACCGCATATGGCCTCGTTGTTCGCTCCAGCGACGCAGGGTGGCAGACTGCTCGATCCCTGTGCCGGTGAGGGGGTGGCCCTACAGCATCTGGCTAAAAGTTGGCATCTGACACCCTATGCCAATGAACTTGATACCGAACGAGCGGCGGCTTGCGTAGAGAAATTCGGCGCGGTGCAGGCCGTGCAAGGGGACCTCTTTCAATTGCGCACCTCGACCAGTGGTTTTCTCATGGCATGGGTGAATCCCCCGTATACATGGGATATGGGCAGTGACGAGAAGCGACGTGAACTCAGTTTCCTTAAACACACCCTCAAATGGGTGCAAACCGGTGGATTTGTGGCATGGGTTGTCTATGCCCACCATGTCACTGCCGAAGCTGCCGCCGTATTGGCAAAAAACTGTTCACAGGTGGACATTTGGGAAATCCCGGAACTGCACTTAGGTGAGTATCGGCAGGTAGTGGTCATTGGACGTATCGGCCAAGCCAGTCAAGAACCAGCGACCTTCGCCCAACAGATTTTGCAGAGTGTCCAGACGCCTAGCCAACTGGAGATGTTACCCGAACCACGTTATCAGTTTCCGGCCCCACACCCCACTCAGCGTTTCCTATTCGCGCCCAAAATTCTCACACCGGAACTGATGCTGGCCGCCCTCCAAACTGGCAGTGTCCATCAGACAGCCCAATTTCAAACGCTGCTGGAACCACCGCCGCCGATGGACGACATCCGTCCGATTGTGCAACCACGTGGGATGCAAATCGGTCTGGTATTGGCCGCTGGGATGTTTAATGGCCTGATTTTGGAACATGGCGAATTGGGACGCACCGCCGTTCGCAGCACCATTCGTACTGTTGAAGAATTGCGCGAAGCACCGGAGGAGGTGAACGAGGATGACCCCACCGTTACCGAACGCGAGGTGTACCGCACCCGCCCGGTGGTGACCATTACCCTGTTGACCGAACGTGGCGAAATGCTACCCATGACAGGTGATGCGGCGCTGGTGACCTTCATCCGTGAACACAAGACAGCCCTGTTGGATTATCTCAACACCCACTTCAAACCGCTCTACGACTTTAACTATGCTTGTATCGCACCCATCCTCAACCGAGTTCGCATTGGCAAAGGACTCTTTAGCACGCAAAAACATGTCATTGCCGCCGCCTACACCGCCCTCCAACAGCGCAAGGGGATCTATCTGGTGGGGGAACCGGGGGTTGGGAAATCGGTGATGGGCGCTACCCTCGCCGCAGCCATGCAGGCTCATATGAAATCGGATCAGGTGACTATTGTGATGTGTCCGCCCCACCTCGTCGAAAAGTGGAAGCGCGAAATCGGCAAGGTCACTTCCAGCAGCTATGTGGAAATCCTCGAAAATGTCGATGACACTCGGGCTTTCATGGACAAGTGTGGTCGCCTGCTGCCCCATACCCTCAAAGTTGGCATCATCGCACGTGAACGGGCCAAACTCGATGAAGGTTGGGAAGCCGCTGTCTGCTGGCACAAACATCACACCGCCCTGTGGCGTATCGGCACGGAGCCACCCGATGATCTCAAAGGCCGCTCACGTATTCACACCTACGATGTACCGCTCTGTCCCAATTGTGGTGCGGTGGTCACCAAAGATCAGAAGGGTGAGAAAGTAGCGACGCGGGCATGGTTGAATGACGCGCCCCGTACCTGTCACACCTGTGGTGGTGCTCTCTGGCAAGACAAACGCACCTTCAGTGCACCCAAAGCGGGTGAAAAATTCCCCCGCAAAAATCCACGTATGGCATTGGCCGATTACCTTGCACGGGTTCATCCGGGGCGGGTCTACCTCTTCGTAAGTGATGAAGTCCACGAGATGAAAGGGCTGGCTTCCGATCAGGGCAACGCCTTCGCGGTCTTATGCAACGCAGCGGAGAAGATCATCGGCTTGACGGGGACCCTGTATGGCGGTGTCGCGTCGTCTGTTTTTGGACTGGAATATCAACTGAACCCCCGTGTGACCCGCCGCTACAACTGGGGTGAACACAATGTCCATAAAGGCAAACAACTGGCCCGTTGGGTGGATCAGATGGGGTCGTTGGAACGCATCGTGGAATACAAACCGCAGTATGATCAATCGGGACGTTACACCGGTAAAGCCCGTATCGAACATCAACCGCAGGAAGCACCCGGTACCTCACCCATGCTGGTACGCGAA
Organism: Chloroflexota bacterium; assembly: GCA_016234595.1. Classification (GTDB taxonomy): domain Bacteria; phylum Chloroflexota; class Anaerolineae; order Aggregatilineales; family J027; genus CFX10. The sequence goes on from JACRBG010000036.1 coordinate 131,679, forward strand.
ATCCTCGACCATGCGCTGTTTGTCGGTTTGACCGACATTAGCGATATGCCGCCTTATGAAGAAATCCCGGTGCCCATCGAAATGGATGCTGACTTGCGTGATGTCTATGATGATACCAAGCAGGCGCTGGGTGAGTACCTGTTTCAATGTCGTTTGGAAGGGGATGCCAGCTTCTTGGGACGTTATCTGCGTACCCTGCTAAGTTACCCCAATGCACCATTCCGTGCCGAAAACGTCGTGCATCGGCGTAAGCTGCGTGGCGAGGATGGCGAGGCGATCCAAATGGAACGTTCGGTTTGGGCCATGCCGAACCTAGGCGAGGACCGTCTGTATGCCAAAGAGCAGTGGCTCATCGAGACCGTGCAAGCGGAATTGGCCGAGGGGCGTAAAGTCGGGATTTTTGTCGAACAGAGTGCAACCCGTGATATTCAACCGCGACTGGCGCAGTTGCTCACCCAACACATCCCTAACGCCAAGCCCTTCATCCTGTATAGCAAGGTTGAACCCAAGAAGCGTGAAGCCGTGTTGGAAACACAACTCAAGGCGGGCTGCAATATCTTTCTCGCCAATCCCAAGTTGGTTCAAACAGGGCTTGACTTAGTGGATTTTCCAACATTGGTATTTTTTGAAATCAACTACAGCCTCTATGTCACCATTCAAGCCTCACGGCGGGCATGGCGCATTATCCAGACGGAAGCCTGCCGCACCTACTATCCTTATTATGACGAGAGTATGGAAGCGCGTGCGGTTGCCCTCATTGGGCGCAAACAACGGGCCGCTAAGTTATTGTATGGCGACAGCGACATTGGCTTGAGTGAACTCACCGACGGCGGGGACGAAGCCAACGATCTGATTGCGGAACTGGCGAAATCCCTCGATGAAGACACGGGTGTCACCAATTTGCGTGACCTCTTCCAAGCGGCATCGAGTGCGGAAGCTGGCCGTGAAAGCCTCTGGATGGTGGAAACCGACGAACAAACACCTGATTCTCAGCCCATCACCTCACCCCAATGGTTTGTGGTGGAACGTTGGTTAGCTGAAACCCGGACTTGGCAGATTGTCTCCCATCATGTCAACGGTTCCCTGCCCATCAATTTGTTTGCCTCGCTTGCTGAGGCTGAACAGGTGGCTCGACAATTAGCCGCCCAAGCGCCCCACCGTTACCGCGTGATTGGCTACCCTGATCCACAACCGCAGTTCATCCAGTTCGAGGGTTTAGGGCGTCAGGTCATCCAACAGGCCACCCAAGTCCACCTACCTGAACATGCCAGCTATGATGCACTTGAACAATGTGCTATCGAGTTAGGCGGGATACGCGATCAACCAGCAGTTACTGCTGACCTGCCACGCAACCACTCGCGGTTGCCACCCAAAGCCCAAGCGCCCCGTCGTCGCAAGGTGAGTTTACAGGCTGCCCCAGATGACCTAGAAATGCCACCTCGATCCACCCAACTAGGGCTTCCTAAACTGCCCCAGCGCGAATCTACTCCATCTAGTGGTGTTCTTCAACCAGCTCTGTTTGACTTTCAATCGCCCTAATAGGGTCTTTAGCCGATAACCACTTAGAATAGTTATGTCAGGGTGACGCGAGATACCTCTTCAAGGCTTGACTTAAACGTGCCATGTCTTGGTGGAAATCGGGATCAGCTCGGATCTGTAACCCATTACGATAGGCCAATTCTTGAAGAGTTGTTGGCAATGCTTCAGCGAGGGGCATTGCAGCGTTGCGTACCAACAAAGGAATAATCGGAATGTCATTCCGCAAGGCAGCCTCAACCTCAAGTCTAACAAAGTCGCGGGGATCATCCAGACGATTAGTTCCTTGGTCATCCGTAACCCCCAACCAATCCCGACCAATCACTACCAGTAGAACAGCACAATGATTGATAGCCTCATTAATCGCTTTGCGAAAATCGACTCCTAGGGGAATAGCATCTACATCTTTGAATATCGACTTTGCTCCGTACTCAGCCACCAAGCGATCATAAATACGTCCAACTACATCAGCACTATCATAACGCCGATAGGAGATAAAACACCCCTGCTTCACTGAATTTGTCTGAGAAGGGAGGGGAACATCAGCCAAAGTCTCCGAGAAGTTGCCTGCCAAGATAGCAGCCTTCAATTTCGGCAAGTCTTGTTCGGCATGGGAGTAGGATAATTCATCTTGGGAACCCTCCAACACCACGTAGGTGGTATCTCCTTCAGGATAAAGGGTGATGAAATACACCGGTGCATTCGGCAATAAGTCAGGAATGGGCACATAGAGGGTGATGTCATTCTCTCGGGTCAGATCATCGCGCACCTTCCACCCTAAGTACTCAATCGCCTGATAACAGTTTTGCCGTACCACCTGGATATTCTCATTGAGCTTGAACTGGAAGTTATCGCGCTTCACTGCCGTTCCATCCTCGTTAGATTAAGCCTTGCGCTTCTATCATCACATGAGTATAGCGTATGACCACAGGAATGTACGTTTTTTTGAACAGTCTTTATCAGGATTGTTCGGCGGGTTATCTCACGCTGACCGCCATCCATCCGAGTAAACGTCTCCCAACCCCCTCCCGTCACATTGCAGTTACGGATAAAGCCGCCGTGCATCAAGCGCTCACCGATCTCATGACTGCCAATGCACAGGGTTGGGGTGCCTACTTCTCCATAGCGCTGCGGAAGCGTCCCTTAGAACGCTGGAAACGGGGTGGGCAGTCTGACCTGCTGGTGCTGCCTGCTTTGTTTGCTGATCTGGATGGGGACTTAACTACCAGTTTCCAACGTATTCAGACAGCTGGACGGGCGGGAATGCCTGCGGCGTCCGCTATGGTTGGCAGTGGGCGAGGGCTGCACCTCTACTGGTTCATTACACCAACCACCGATTTTCACACGGCCCATCGGGTGTTGGCAGGTCTGGCGCAGCAGTTGGGTGGTGATGTCACCACGCCGACCAATGCCCTTCGGCTGCCCGGCAGCCACAACACCAAACCGGATGTGAACCGCCCCTGCCAATTGCTGTGGTTGGCCGAACACCGTCGTTACACCTTAGCCGACTTCCGTGCGTTTCAAATCGAGTCACCACCGCGACAGCACGCTACGCTACCTAGCTGCTGGCGTGCACCTCCCACACTTTCGGATGAACTCAATCCCGATCTGGTGGAAGCAGTCGTCCATATCCTCTTACAGGATTACGCTGGCTTCGTTCAAAAAAACGGCTGGATTGGCAGCCTGTGTCCTTGTGGGCATACCCGCGATCAACCAGGTCGTCACTTCGGTTTTTCACCCCTACATGGGGTGGGTCGCTGTTTTGGGCGGCACGGCCAAATCTTGTTGAAGGAGTTATGCACCCTCATCGGTGTAGACCCTGCCTGTTACGGCGGATTGTATCTAAAACGTTCTCAATGAAAGGCCTATTTCATGACCAAGCCAAAATCCAAAACCAAAGAAACCGTCCTTTTGATCCGTATCCCCGATGTCGAAGCGAGGAGTGGTGAAGGTTCTCTCACTATTCAAAGAGGTGATTTAGGACACCTTCAGCAATTCAATTATACGGGCCTGACCCTGCGCGGCAATATCGCTGAAGCGGTGCAAAATGCCCTGATTGCACTGGCAAAGCTGGAAGCTGCTCCACCACCCAAGTTCACCCCCGATACACCAGTCCAAACGGACGGTGTTGACATCCCGGATACACCAGTTGAGGAAAATGCTGCTGACTCCGATGACGATACCGACACAAACGAGGAAGAAGAAACCGAAAATACCGAAGTCATCAGCGTCATCTCAGCCAATGCGGAACCCTCACCCCACATCACCAGCGCACCTCATGCTGCTGAGAATCCAATCCCAGTCAATACTGATCAAATGTCCTTGTTCTAGCCCAAAGATTAGGAGAAAAATCATGACCGATCATGCTGCAACACCTCAAACCCGTGTTTTTGTCATTGGCGGGGTACGTATTGTAGAAGATGCTTCGATGGCAGGCAAAAGCACCACCGAAATTCAAAAAATGCTGACGCCTCTCTACCCACAGATTGAAAATGCCACCGTGCGCGAACGCACTGATGAAGCCAGCGGTATGATTGTGACCGAGTGGATCCAAAAACCCGGTCGTAAAGGTTAATTGCCCGTACCTGCTGTCCAATTTAAAGCATAAAAGTTCCGCTGTGGGCAGCAGGTTTTCTGTTTGGAGAACCATCTATGAACAATGCCCATTTACACCAACTAGTCACCACCCTCGAAACCCTCGATCCACTGAAATTAGAAGCTGTGAACCTGTTGCAGACTCTACGATCTCAAACAGGTGAATGGTTGCCCACCACCTTGACACCAGAAACGAAGGAACAGGTCATCACGGCAACCGTCGAACTGGTGGCCTACACCCGGCGCAGTGCAAACATGGCCCGCCTGCTGTCCCAATTGCAGCCTATTCCACTGCGTGATGTACCTGTGGTGGAGCCTCAGCCATGAATCTCAACGATCTACAAACTGCTGCAACCTTTTTGAGCGCCGCTGCTCTGGCTGACCCGGTGTTGGCCTTATGCAGTAGTCTGGCTTGGCTCGATCCCCTTGTCACACAGGCGAACACTTTCTTGGATGATTTTGAAACGCCGTATATAGATACCGATGATGCTTGGCTGAACATCGCTTTTGGGTGGGACATTGCCCGCCGCTGTTTTCCAGCGGTGTATGCCGAAACGACGCTGGCCCTGCGAATGGGTGCAAGCGAGGCTCAAATCTCAAGCCTGTTATGTCAGGGTATCAACCAGCACCTCGGCGGTGTCGAACTGCATGATCTTGAACAACTCCACTTTGGCCTGCCTTTCGTCGGGATGGGTGTCGACATCACTTCTCCGGAGTTTTTCGGCGATTCTGACTACGCACCGTTGGTACAACTCTATGCGTTATTTGACGTGACGGTTGGTGAGTATGCTATTCCGGAAGGTTATCATCAGGCCGCTCAGGTCGCCCATGTTCTGGCTTACAGTCTCCGCGAAACCGAGGATACTCACTACGGCGATCTGGCATGGCTGCTGGATTGGATGTTTGCTCAAACAGGCAATACTGCCGCAGATTACACCGATGACGACCTCTTTGAAATGGGTCTCGAACCCCTGCCGTGGCAACCAGATGAAATTGAATTTAACGCGCATATGCACACCGAGGCCGCTGAAATCCTGACCTGCGCCCAGCAAGGTATGACCCATTTGTTGAACAACCCAGCGTTGCAGGCCACCTTACGTGCCAATATTGAAACTATCGCCCCATCCATCCGAAAGGTAAACCGTTATGACTTTAGCGACACCCATGCCCGCCGCCTTGCAAAACGCATCCGATGGGATGACCGCCCTGAGCCAGTTGATGCGAACCGAACCCCTCCTGACGTTGAAAGTCTATCCCTTTGGGGTGCTGATGCAGCGTAAGACACCGCAGGGGTGTATGGAATATCTGGTTGACCCGGCTCAACTCGCCTTACAGTTAGCCGCCACTGTACGCTTGGATACAGGCATACTATCTTCCAACACAATCTACATATCTCAAGAAGGCGTGCAAAAAGTGGTAGTGGAATACCGCAAACGTCAGAAAACGGCCCTCTTTCTCGAAGGCACTGATGCCCCTGTGATTATCCCGATGCCGGATATGCTGCTGTTTCGGCGCACCCATGATAAAGGCATCCCTGACTACCGCGTGTTTGCAGTCAAAGAGCGACCAACCGACCTCAAAGCCAAATTATTCCATGTACCACTGCCTAACATCTATGATGATGGCCGGGTCTGTTGGGGCAGTGTCCAACAGTTGCAGGTTCACCAGTTTACCGGCACCGATCTCACCGAAGATTGGAAAATCCTGCTCGGCACAGGTTTTGGTTCACATAATGCAGGTCGGCGTAGTAAAAGCCATCCCGATGACATCCGCAAAAAGTATCTGGCGATGGAACAAGCCAAGACCCGCGTCTATCCCAAGTCTGATTTGATACCTGCTAACCGCACGTTGGAAGATATATTGGAGGGATTTCGCAAATGAAAGTCTATGCTTATGAAGGCGCATGGCAGATTGACCATCTGCTGATGGTGGGTGTAGGTGGAACGGGTTCGGCTTTAGCCCAAATTGTTGCCCGTATCCTATGGCAGCGTCGGCAAATGGGCCAAAGTGTACCCCTGTTGCATCTCGTGGATCCTGACGTTGTGGAAGAAAAAAATGTGGGCCGACAGCACTTTTTGCCGCTCGATATCGGCATGGGCAAGGCTGAAGTCACGGCCCGCCGCCTGAGTTTGCTCTATGGGCTGCCGATTTTGTGGTCAAACGAGGCCTTTGATGCTGAGAAACACCTTCAGCATGGCACGGTTTTGATCGGCTGCGTGGACAACCATACTGCCCGACAAGCCCTCGTGAATGCGGCTGAAGGAATTACCTATTTCGATGTAGGTAATGATCGAACCTATGGACAAGTGGTATGCGGCTCCACTGGGTCACTAGAAAAAGTCATGCGGGCCATCGAGCACATGGAAAGTGATCAGCCGTATGCTCGCCGTGAGCACTACTATCCCTGTCAACATCTGCCCAACATCGCCTTGCTCTATCCTGAGTTGCTTCAACCCGAACCACCATCTCCTGAAACACAGCCTGACCTATCCTGCGCGGAATTGGTCATGGCCGAAGAACAGCACTTACTCATCAATGATGCGATGGCAATGGTGTGCAGTAGCTACCTCTATAAATTGATTAACCGGCAGCCTTTGACCACTTTTATGAGCTTGGTGGATTTGCAAAACCAAAGCACCACCTCAAAACAAATTACTCCAGCGGAGCTGCGTAATTGCTTAAGTTCTGTACAGATGATTATCTGATTACCCTACTTATGGCGTCATCCACAAACAATTGAGTGGCTCGTTATAGCGAGTCATTCCTACTTTTTGGAAGGCACAATATTAAACTTGTGCCATTCTCGGAATCATTGAATCCCAAATTCGCTATTAGTAGCTCCTTCCGTCTGAGATCGAATAACCTGGCGCTAGAATGCTACAATATAACTGGCTTGTGCTGAAATCAGATTTTGAGGACATCGTAAATGACGAGCGTGTTTGTCTCTTATAAATCCAGTAACGACATGCAGAGAATTAAAAACGTAGTTAATCATTTAAGGGAGGTTGCTACCTCTGTTTATTTTGCGCCGGACGATTTGTTCGGCGGAGAATATATGCCTATAACTTTTCGTACCGCAATAGCAAGCCATGATGTATTTGTGGCTTTATTAGCGCCCGGATACACTGAATCAAGCTGGTGTATTGGCGAATATAACTATGCGGTTCATCTGGAAAAACAAATTGTGTTGGTAAGCATAGACAAGACATTTAGACCAAAAGAATTGTCAAAATACTATATCATTGACTATGAGGATGAAGGCTTCGCTATGAAGTTGCGAAGCGCTGTCAACCACACTCCTATTGGATCCAACAAATCCAATCGACAAGATTACCCACTGCTCCAGTTAACAAATGGGCGCGATGCAAGAGTGATTGCCTGTGAGTATGTAATCGAATGGGCTGAACGACTACGTAGACATCTACAGAAAACCCAACAGGATGATACTCATGCACGATTCTTATGGGATACTCTTTTGTTACTCTCAGGGGTTATACAGGATATCAACTGGAATGCAGAACTTGAAAAAAACTACCCTGTTCTCGAAGTTCACATTCAACACATTTTCTATGAGAACCCAACTCTTAAAGGGCAATTGGAGCAAATAGATAAAGTGATACAAAGGGCTAAAGAAATCATAAGACAGCAAGGCATATAATACGTTCTATTTCCGAATTTAATCATAGTTGGGTATACAGCTCCCAATTCTATGCACGCTACAATTCAAGTTGTGAGTCAACATGACAAAATACAACTATGCACTTCCAGCCTTTCAGAATTACCTATTGGTTCAGTAACGACTACGATATATGGTAATCTCGGCACTACCTTTATCGGACAGCGTGCGCTGTCCCAAACGCCACAGGCGTTCGACATTTTTGCCCCCACATCTTTGAAAAACCACCGCCGCAAAGGGCAAAAATGGAGCAAGCCTAACAGCTTGCCCCTGCACGTGCCGTACAGGGGGGTATGCGTTCCCTCGTCACGCATCACTTCCTGTGGAAGTGGTGATGGCCGGGACTAACCTTCGGTTATCCCATGCCACCAAACCGATCACCTGAGCCAGTGATCGTGAAATGCCAAAGATTTCCCCGCTGATGTCATAAAACATCCCGCGTGCATCATCTTCGTTCCTATACAATGTCACTATCCTCATGAAACCAAGCCCATAACTTCAGATTCCTATCCCTCTCAAAGCATGTACTACCACCAGATTAGCGTTGCTATCTGGAAAGGAAACCCATGCAAGAAGATTATCAACTCAACAGCGATTTGGACTTTCGTTATACCCATCGCAGCAGTATCAGCATGACCCAAGCCATGTGGGAAAAATTGTGCCAAGTCGTCACCAATCGCCGCGACCCCAAATTCAAAACCAGTGATGCGGTACGGGAGGCTATTCGGCTGTATTTGGATAGTGAGGAGGATCTGATTGGCAGTCGCAAGCATTTCAGTAAATCCCTACAACGCAGTTTGAGCTTGCATGAACAAACTATGCTGTTCAGTATTCATGCACTCCTGCTGCTGGTGGCACGGTTGTTCGTTTACATCATCAAAAGCCGTGACGGACGCGATGTTGATCCGATGTGGTTGATTGAAAGCTCGATTGTCGATAGCAAAAAATTGTCCAAACGTCTGATTGAGGCGGCTAATGCCGTTCGCAAAGATGAGACTATTCAGCCGGAATCGTAGCCTATGGCAAAGCCAAAGGAAAAACGTGAACGACGCGGCACTATCTGGTCAAACTTGCGCTGGATACACCCAGAACGCACCAGTTACGGGACAGGCGTGCAGTCCCTCAAAGAGAAACTGCGGTATTTCACTTATCGGGATGACCGCGATGCCAAAGCACCGGCTGGTGGACGACGCTGGGTTGATCATGGCTTGGGTGGGACACACCGCGAAATCCTAGAAAGCTGTCAAGCACTCACCAGTGATGACCGCTTAGCATGGAGCGTGATGCTCAGTCCCAAGCCGCGCCTCATGGCACTCATTGAGCAGGAAACAGACCGCCGCGAATTTCTGGAAAACTTCACCGAAGAAGTAGTCGAGCAATGGTTTGAGGCACGGGGTTATGTTGATCCCGTCTACAGCTACGTGACGCACGATCGTTCGACTTCGGAGGAGGGTTTGCAAATGTTACATACCCACATCATCCTGCCGGGAACGGTTGAAACTTCCGCCGGGCGCGAACGGTTTGATAACCGCCCGACTGATCTGCGTGAGTTCAATGAACTGGTCGAAGACCTTTTTGAACTACACATGGATCAACAACTAGGAAAAGAGTGGCGGACACAGTGGGCAGCCATTCAACGTGAGGAGCATCTCAAAAAGTATTTCCAAGCGATGCAGGGGGAGGTACTTCCAGCCAACCTACCCGAACTCGCCGAACTGCTGTATGAGCAAGGCTTCTCCGTCGAGCAAATTCCGCCGCAAGTCACCACAGTTGACGCATTCGACAAGTGGCTGGTTGACATGGGTCGTAACAAGAACAACCTCGATGCGTGGTTTGGATGGGAGACGCGATGAGACAAATTCATCATCCCGCCTGTGTGGGTGCATTGATTATAGGTATCACTTTTAATACCACCCTGAGCCTTCTCGGAATGGCTGGGATGCCAGTAGTTGATGCCCTCTATCTGGCTGTCATTGTTGTCATCCTAATCTTTTCAGCAATCGTACACTTGCTCGTCCGTCGCAATCAAAAGGATCGAGTCTAATGTATTTCAAGCTGTTCACCGATGGACAGGCCCTAGGCAGTCCCTTCCTGATTGCACCGCTCTTGTGCCTGCTGCCGATATTGGTTATCGGCTTTGCATGGCATCTAGGCGCAGATATCCGTCGCAGTGAAGCGACTGGGCAGTCAGGTCATGGGTCACGAGTGGCGCTGCACCTATCTGTCACCTTGATCGTATCCTTCATCTATATAGGCGTCGCCAGCCATTTTGCGGTGGTACGTGGCTATAGCACTGACCTGACAGGCTTTCTTGAACTGCTCGTCGGACAACCACCCCGTTATGTAAATCAGCCACGCATCCTCATTTTTGCCATTGGACACTGGATCACCCTCTTTCTCGTGAATATGGTCATCTACCAGAATTTACAACCGGGCGGCTGGCTACGGCAGAAACTCGATCAACAGCGCAATCCACGTGTCCAACGCGGCGAACTTGGGTCATCCCATTTCTGCACCCACCGCGAGTACAAACGCTATCGCCGATCCGATTTAGAAGGCATGACCTTCTATGGTGCGTTCTGGGGTGAACGGAAAATGCGACTGGATGCGGGGCAAGGCATGTTTTGTCTGAATGGCGAAGATGCGGCTAGAGGCATTCTAGCACTCGGCGGCCCGGGGTCAGGTAAATCGCAGGGGGTGATCCTGCCCGCGATTGCCGATAACATGATGAATCGCCACAGTTTGATTGTGGCTGACCCACAAGGGGAACTCAAACATCACATCCTCAAATATGCGCGAGTGACCGGACATCTGGTCGTGATTCATGACCCCACTGGTACGGATTCGCCGCGCTTTAATCTAGCTGAGAATATTCAAACCGTTTCCGATGCACGCGCCATCGCGGACGTGCTGGTTCCATCGGCCCAAGGCGATAACAAGTTCTGGTCAGACAGCGCGGCGGCGCTGCTGGCCGCCTGTCTCATCCGCTATAGCAATCTAGGTGAAATTTATGAAGCGCTCAAAGACCTCAAAGTGATGGCAAGCGACTTTGGCAAAAAAGTGGATGACGCCGCGCTGCTGGCAAACTCGTTTATTGCCAGCGTCAATTCCGATGGCAAAGTGGCCTCCAATGTCGTGGCGACCCTTGCCACCGCTCTGACAGGCTGGGCTTCGATTGATGTGCGCCAAAATACTGGAGCCAGCGATTTTGATGCTGACCTGATTGTGCAGCAACCGACAGTCGTTGTGTTGACCTGCCCCGGGCGAATGCGAGCCGTTTATGCCTCTTATCTCGGAGCGGTGCTGCGCAAGCTGATGCTGGATTTGGATACCATCGGGGAAGCCAATCAAGGGCCGCTGCCGATGCCCGTCAATATCATCTTGGATGAGTTTCCGACACTCGGCAGGCTCGACAGTCTCGTCGCGGATGTGAACCTTGTCCGTAAGCGGCGGATCAGCATCTTGATTGCCGCTCAGACCAAAGGGCAGTTCCACCTCATTTATGGGAATGATGGTACGCAGGCCCTTTTTACAGGGTTGGCAACCCAAATTGTCTATGGTGGCTGTGATGCTGAAACCGCCGAGTTCTACAGTCGCGCCTCTGGCACCGCAACCCAGCAGGATGGGGATAAAGACCACCCCACCTATCGCAGTCGCCCTTTACTGACAGTGGATGAAGTGATTACCCCACAGGCGGGGAATGCCACCCTTCTCGCTCGTTATGTTGACCCCGGCTATGCCACCCAGATTATCCTGACCTGTCGCTTGACCCGACTATATGAGCGTAAAGATTGGGCAGTGCGTCTCAAAAATAGTGCGGAACGTGATCCGCTACTACTAGAGCGTGGCATCACAATTCGTTTGAGCAAAGCACTCAATATGCAGACTAGACCGCTTGTTCCTGAGTCGCAGGCTAGCCTCGCACGTCCTAGCCTAGATGCCCATTTTGATGCCATCTACCAGAAAAGCCAGCGTCTGCCTGCGGAGCAACGAGCGCAGGCCAGTGACGATCTATTGGCCGTAGTTGCACCCAACCATCAGGTGTTTAATGCCAGTTTGAAGGATTTACGGAGTGCCAGAGCATGAATAAACAAACCACTGTCCGAGCAGTCGCCCGAAAAACAGGACGCACGTATTTTGAAGTTCAGACTATCCTAGAAGCTATTCTCACAGTATGGGCAGAAGAATTGGCGAATAAAGGACAGATTGCCTTGCAAGATTTCCTGACCATCAAGGTCACTAAAATCAAGACCCATCAACGAGGTAACTTGCGAAACCACACCGCTGATACACGGATGATTCAAACTGCTTACCGCGTAGACACACGTATCAGTCAAAACTTGAGGCATCGAATTCGCAAAGGCAGCAGTGATACGCGAGAATAAAGCCATGAACAAGAAAAAAAGGGTGAATTTGGGAAAGATCGATAACCTAGGTCGGCTGTTCCTCTGGTAACCATAACTGGTCGCCAATATTGGCAAGCTCATGAGTAATAATTTATCGTCCTGTCTTGTCTTCCTTCTCGCACGGATGATGCGAATCCAGTAGAATAAGCTAGGAATATTTAGCAAATCCGGTTTATTTTTCCTTAGGGGGAGTAAAGTGTGGTAGTTGACCAAACCCACATCACACAGGGACAAATTGAGACTTACCTATTTGAAGCTGCGAACATCCTGCGTGGGCCAGTCGATGCCTCCGATTTCAAAACCTACATTTTCCCACTCTTATTTTTCAAGCGCTTATGTGATGTCTATGATGAGGAAATTCGTGTTGCCATCGATGCACACGGCGAAGCGTTTGATGAGGATCATCGTTATCGAATACCCAATGGCTGTCACTGGTCAGATATTCAACGCTTATCGAGCAATATCGGCACTCAACTACAACATGCCCTGAAGGAAATCGAGCGAGTCAACGAGATACTCGCGGGTATTTTCGGAGATGCAGCTTGGGGTAACAAGGATCGTCTGCCTGACCGTTTATTGAAAGATTTGATAGGGCATTTCTCTACCCATACACTGTCCCGTAGCAGGGTGGAGCCTGATTTACTTGGGCGTGCTTATGAATTCTTGATCAAGAAATTCGCTGATCTCACCAACAAAAAGGCCGGAGAATTTTACACACCGCGCTCGGTTGTGAAATTGATGGTCGATATTCTTGACCCTCAGTCAAATGAAACGGTCTATGATCCGGCGTGCGGTACTGGGGGAATGTTGATTGAAGCCATTCATCATGTACAAGAAGCAGGGCAGGATGTACGCAATCTCTACGGGAAACTTTATGGACAAGAGAAAAATCTGACGACTTCTGGTATCGCACGTATGAATCTCCTGATTCATGAAGTAGAAGACTTTCATATTGTTCGTGGTGACACTTTGCGTCAGCCTGCGTTTTTCATGGGCGACAATGTATCTCAATTTGATTGTGTAATCGCTAATCCGCCATTTTCATTGAAACAGTGGGGTGATGAAGTTTGGGAAAAAGACCCATACCAGCGCCCATTTGCAGGAATGCCACCCAAGACGAATGGTGATTATGCGTGGGTGCAGCATATGATTCTGTCAATGGCCCCAATCAAAGGTCGCATGGCAGTAGTCTTACCACACGGTGTCCTTTTCCGCTCAACGGGTGCGGAGTCTCAGATTAGACGTACCATTCTCAAGCGTGATCTCGTAGAAGCTGTTATTGGTCTGGGTCCAAATCTGTTCTATGGTGCAGGTTTATCTGCGTGTATTCTCGTTTTAAGATCACGTAAAGTAACGGAACGGCGAGGCAACGTACTAATGATCGATTCCGCACGCCTGTTTCGTAAGGGACGTAACCAAAATACGCTTGAGTATAAACATATTCAACAAATCCTGACTTGGTATCACGCTCGCGAGGATGTAGAAGGCGCAGTCAAAAGTGTGAAGCTAAACGAAATCGAGGCAAATGACTGGAATCTCAGCATTCCACTCTATGTTGAACCTGTTATTGAGGAGGAAACTATTTCAGTTGAAGAAGCGCTTCAGAACTTGAAAACTGCATTAGACGCAGCGTATGCAGCAGAAGATCGATTGGCGGCACTGCTCAAACAGGCAAGGTTGATAGAATGAAAAATTGTATTTTCTGTGGATCAGATGGAAAACTGAGCAATGAGCATATTTTCCCTGCTTGGTTACAGGCTCATTTGGGCATCGAGAAAGAAAAGCTGGAAATCGCTTTCTATTCTGAGGATCCTCAGACAGTTCGAAGCCTTGTTTATGGTTCGCATCTCAATGGTCATGTTTGCCAGAACTGTAATAATGGTTGGATGTCGCAACTAGAGTTAGCCGCAAGCCCACTTCTAAAAGAGATGTTAGAAGGTAGAGTCTCAAGAATTCTGACAGACGATGAGATACATTCTCTTGGACTGTGGATTTTTAAGACGGCACTCACGCTTCACAACGCAAATCCTTATCCTCAGGTTATTCCCGAACATCACTATCATCTTGCCTTTGAACGTAAGGCCCCAGCGCATTGTTGGATTAGTATTGCCCATCTAAAAGATCCCCTTGTACAACCAGCTTGGATTCAAGACCAAAATTGGCTTGGAGCACAGCTTCATTTCTCAGGAGATGAGCTAAGAGAAAAACTCAAGCAAACTTACCGAATCATTTTTGGCTTCGGTTATTTTGCCGCACGCATTATTTATTTTCCTCTCAACCTACGCCTATTTCCACTCGAAGAAGGTGTACAGTTCATCCATCCTCGCTATCGTAATACTCCTATTCTATGGCCGCCTTCGCGCTCAGTTGAGGATTTGTGGGATTTAAACAGTGGTATGCGAATATTACCACCCTTTAGCCAACTCAGCATACCAAGTGAAGAGTTGACTGACTATGAATAACGCAGTTCCCAGGCCTAAGATGACTCAGGCTGAGTTAGAAACCTATCTATGGGACGCGGCTGTTTTGTTGCGCGGTTTTATTGACGCGGGCGACTACAAACAATTCATCTTCCCGTTACTGTTCTTCAAACGCCTATGCGATATTTACGATGAAGAAACCATCCGGGCTGAACGCGAACGAGGTGAGGTTTTCAGAGAAGATCATCGGCTCGAACTGACCATTCCCAAAGGTGCGCATTGGGATGATGTTCGTCAACAGGCGACCAATGTTGGGACTGCAATTCAAAACGCGATGCGGACAATTGGAGCAAACAATCCGCCGCTGTATGGTATTTTTGGTGATGCCCCTTGGACAAATAAGCAGCGCCTTTCGGACAGCACATTGCGTGACCTGATTGAACATTTCTCATCACAAACGTTGTCATTAGAGCGCGTGTCCGACGATTTACTTGGGCAAGGCTACGAATATCTCATCAAAAAATTTGCGGACGACAGCGGACATACAGCAGCAGAGTTCTACACCAATCGCACAGTCGTCGAGTTGATGACACAATTGCTTGACCCCCAACCGAGTGAGAGCGTGTATGATCCCACCTGCGGATCAGGGGGAATGCTCCTTGCAACTGCGATGGAATTGCGCCGACAGGGACGCGAGTATCGCAACTTGCGCCTCTATGGGCAGGAAATTAATTTGATGACTTCCGCAATGGCGCGGATGAATCTGTATATGCACGGGTTTGAAGATTTTGAGGTTGTACGCGGTGACACCTTGTCTTCACCCGCTTTCATTCGAGACGATGAATTACGTCAGTTTGATATCATCCTTGCCAATCCACCTTACTCAATCAAACAGTGGGATCGGGAGGCATGGACAACAGACCCTTTTGATCGCAACTTTCTCGGTGTCCCGCCGCAGGGACGTGCTGATTACGCTTTTCTTCAACATATTTTGAAAAGCCTTAAACCAGCCAGTGGGCGCTGTGCTGTCCTGTTTCCACATGGCGTATTATTCCGCGAAGAAGAACGGGTAATGCGTAAACGCCTGCTTGAAGAATACGATTTGGTAGAGTGCGTCATTGGACTGGGGCCAAACCTGTTCTACAACTCACCAATGGAAGCCTGTATTCTTATCTGTCGTCGTAATAAAGACAGCCAGCGGCAGAATCATGTGCTGTTCATCAATGCAATCAGCCGCGTGACCCGACGCCAAGCACAAAGCTTCCTTGAAAATGACCATATCGCAGAGATTGTGCGGGCATACCGGGATTTTGCCGATGTTGAAGGCTTTGCAAAGGTTGTTTCTGTAGAGGACATCCTTGCCAACAATGCAAGCCTGAGTATCTCTTTGTATGTGCGAACACCCAATGGCAAAAATAGTGAAGAAAAAACCTTAACAACTGTGATTGAGGAATGGCAGAAAAGCTCTAAATCACTTCGAGAATCAATGAATGAACTTCTTTCAACCCTTGAGCCGAAAAAGAAAGCCGAGACTAACAGTTCCTTGTCGAATGAGGCGGTCATCGGTGGCATGTGGGGACTAGCCGAACAGGTTTCGGGTTTGGCTAGTTTATATCAGACACCTCAACCGCAATTGAGTGCTACACTGGCAGTGGTTACGGGTTTTAGCGGTTTACACGCTATTGCCTTCCCAACCCAATCTTTATTAGATGGGATGGTCGCCGCAATCCCACAGATTGATATAGCTGCGATATCGGGAATAGGTGCGTTTGCTATGCCCGAATTCCCTTCCTTGATTGAAACCATAAGCCCACATACAGACATGCGCGGCTTGTGGGGTACGGCGGCGATAGCTTCACCGCAATCGGCAATTCAGGAAAGTATGGTGAAATTATCGTCCATATTCGCCTCTGATGTCTTTGGTGCAATGCAGGCATCATTAGGCACAGGCATGGGCGTCGCAAATACCGTCCCGAATTTTTTGAGCAGTTTGACCTTTGATCATGGGTTTGAACTCAGGAGTATTGTCGGCGGCTCGGAAGGAGTTGATGCCACAATTGGTGTGTTGACTGATACGCTCGAATTTGAGGAATTACCGAATGAAATTCGTCAGGATGTAAACCAACTCCGTGAGTTTGTATACGAGAACGGTATCGCTGTAACAGCCTTGCTTCTATGGGCGATTAACTGCCTGTGGATACTACACAGCCAAGACTTTGAGTCGGCATCAAATTTGACCACCTCTCTTCTCACTATACTGATATTATTGAAAGAGATGTCTGATAAGGATCAGAAAAAATGAGCCGCCGATCTGATAAGGAGCTAAACCTTGAGATATCCGCTCACTGAAGAAGCAAAAACTATGGCAAGAGCATTAGCCTCAGAATGGGAAGAGGGGAAAATTGAGCAACGCACCTTGCTTATTGGGCAGACGAGGCTTATTGAACATCGCCAGCGTACTCTTCTCAGAATTGGCAATAACGAATACCTTCCATCCAGCCTAACTGAACTCGCCCGTTTTGAATTACTCGTTATAGAAAGGCACCGTGGTAGTAGTTATAACATATTGCTCCAGCAGGAACTTCGCAATGCTGTCGAAAATGATTTTGAAGTTTCGGATTACTTTCTAAAAATGACTAACGTTGGCAATATCATCGCCAACAGTACCACTGGCCCGGTGCAGGGAGTTGGGTACAACACAGGCATTGTGTATCAAAACGTTGAGGAGCTTGCTGATTCAATGACCGCTTCGCTTGGGCAGGCATTTCTTGAAACCCAAGTGGAACTAAAAAATGCCATTGCTGAACTACGAACCGCAAGCGAAGCCAATCAACAATCTAAATTAGGGAAAGTAATCTCTGAGTTGGGTCGTTGTCTCCAACATGGTGCAAACACTGTTGCAGTTGTCAACGCGCTAGTCTCGATTGTACCCTTTCTACAAGGTCAATAGGTGGATGAGCATTCGTAAACAACTGCCTGATGGTTGGCAATGGGTGACATTTGGCGATGTCGCAAAACAACTAAAGGAAGATGCAGATCCAGAATCAGGCGAGCTGGAGCGCTATGTTGCTGGCGAACACATGAACACCGATGATCTACGGATTCGTAGTTGGGGGACGATTGGCGATGGATATTTGGGGCCAGCTTTCCATCGGCGATTCCGTGCAGGACAAATCCTTTACGGATCACGGCGCACATACTTGCGGAAAGTAACTGTCGCAGATTTCGATGGAATCTGCGCTAACACTACCTTCGTAATCGAGGCAAAACCAGATGTTATCTATCCCGATTTACTTCCCTTCATCATGCAAAGCGAAGGTTTCACTGAACGTTCCATTCGTAACTCGAAGGGGTCGGTGAACCCCTATATAAATTGGAAGGATATTGCATCCTACGAATTCTACCTGCCGCCATTAGATGAGCAGCGACGCATCGCTGAGATTTTGTGGGCAGCAGAAGAGACGATTGAAGAATATTTGTCGGCAGTTGCTGCTCTTAGCTTATCTAAAAAAATTGTCGCGCATGATCACATAGAACGTTTGCCGATTGGAAATCGAACCTTTAGCCAAATCGGTGATTGGTTCAGTGGTGGTACGCCATCAAGGGAATGTAACACATACTGGCACGGTGAAATACCTTGGGCAAGCCCGAAGGACATGAAGGTAGACATTCTGATGGATACAGAGGAACATGTTTCTGAAGAAGGGGTGCGATCTGGTTCACGGATGATTCCGCCAAAAAGTATTTTGTTTGTCACGAGAGGATTGATTCTTGCTCATACATTCCCAGTTGCAATGACTGGAAAACCAATGGCATTCAATCAAGATATAAAAGCAGTTGTTGCTCACGAAGGATTTGATCCAACTTTCGTATTCTACTGGTTGCAATATAATGCGCCCAAATTCCTTCGCCTCGTTACCGAGACATCCCACGGTACAAAACGCTTATCGACAGATAGCCTAGCAAGTACACTATTCCCTGATATTTCAATTGAACAGCAGGAAAAAATTGCGGGGCAATTAGGTGAGCTTGACAAAGAAATTGATTATTTTCAGGAACACATCAAAACCTTGCGAATACTAAAGAGAAAAATCTTGTCCGAACTCCTGAATGAGGAGACCGGCAATGTTCAATGAAGCTAATAGTGTTGAGGAATTCATTCTTACTGATTTGAGATCACTTGGTTGGCAGGTTGGGCAGGGACGTGATCTTGATCGCAACATAGACGACGTGCTGTTGAATACTGAACTTATCGAAGCTCTCATACGGCTCAACCCTGCAATTGCAGCACGACGTGATTATGCTGACGACGTGATTTATAAACTGCAAGCCATTATCCAATCAGCACATTCAGATGGGCTAGTGCGAGCCAATGAGCAATTCACTAAGTTCTTGATAGATGAACCCTCCATGCCCTTTGGCGTTGACCAAGAACATATCCCTGTTAAGCTAATTGATTTCGACAACCCGGCCAACAACAGTTATATCGCGGCGCAGCAGGTCACGTACAAGATTGGGAAAACTGAGCGGCGCTTTGACATCGTGTTGTTCATCAACGGCATTCCGCTGGTCATTGGAGAGGCAAAAACGCCGACCCGCGACGCAATTAGTTGGGTAGATGGCGCAATACAGATTCAACAATATGAAGATCGTGTGCCAGACTTCTTTGTTCCCAATCTTTTTTCGTTCGCCACTGAGGGCAAGACCTATCGCTATGGCGCGGTCAGGATGCCGCTTGATTTGTGGGGGACATGGCGCGATGAAGATTCTGAACCGCTGCCAGCAGGGTTAGATGCTTTACATGCCGCTGTCGAAGGGATGCTCCATCCTGACGTAATATTGGATATGCTGCGCTATTTCGCGTTATTCGCTACGCATAACCAGCGCAAGATCAAAATCATCCCACGCTACCAGCAATATCAGGGAGCTAATAAAATCGTCGAGCGTGTGCGACTAGGTACACATCTCCAACAGGCGATGAAAGGGTTGATTTGGCATTTTCAAGGCTCAGGCAAATCATTGCTGATGGTGTTCGCCGCCCAAAAACTACGTCTCGATTCTACACTCAGGAATCCGACGGTATTGGTGGTGGTGGATCGGATTGATTTAGACACGCAGATTAGTGGCACATTCAATGCTGCTGAAATTCCCAATACGGTCACGACAGAAGACCGTGACGAACTGCGGCGTTTTCTGGCACAGGATACTCGCAAAATTATCATTACCACCATCTATAAGTTTCGGGAACCCGGCGGCGTTCTAAATGATCGTCGAAACATCATCGTGCTGGTAGACGAAGCTCACCGTACCCAAGAAGGCAATCTAGGTCGGCAGATGCGTGCGGCCCTACCTAATGCCTTTCTCTTTGGTCTGACTGGCACACCCATCAACAAGAAAGAACGCAACACCTTCTGGGCATTTAGTGAAGAGGACGAACCCTACCTCAGCCGTTACTCCTTTGAAGATAGCATCCGCGACGAAGCGACTCTACCGTTGCATTTTGAGGCACGTTTGATCGAACTGCGCGTGGACAAAGACGCTATTGATGAAGCCTATACCCAAATTACAGGACATCTCAGCGAACAGGATCAGGCTGAACTGGCGAAGATGGCCGCGAAAATGGCGGTGCTTATCAAAACACGGGAACGTGTGCAGCGTATTGTCGTCGATATTGTTGGGCATTACCGAGATCATATTGAACCAAATGGCTTTAAGGCAATGGTTGTTACGTTTGACCGCGAAGCCTGCGTATTATACAAGGCCGAGATGGACAAATTGCTGCTTCGTGAAGCAAGTGACATCGTTATGACTGTGAACAGCGGTGAGGACGAGTATTCATCTTACAAACGAGCAAAAAATGACGAGGAACAACTGCTAGAACGTTTCCGTGATCCCGCTGATCCACTTAAATTTCTCATTGTGACCTCAAAATTGCTTACTGGTTTCGATGCGCCAATTTTGCAGGCTATGTATCTCGACAAACCCCTAAAAGAACATAATCTACTCCAAGCAATTTGCCGCACTAATCGCATCTATGCCCGCTCATCGGATCGTCCAGCAAAAACACATGGCTTGATTGTGGATTACATTGGTGTTTTCGATGAAGTTGCGAAATCTGTGACCATCGTTGACCAAGAAATTGAACGAGTTGTTACTAAAATTGAAGGTCTAAGGGAAAAGTTCATACCTGCCCTGAACAAATGCCTTGATTATTTCCCGAATGTTGATCGCTCAATTGCGGGGTATGAGGGGCTTATGGCAGCCCAGCAGTGTCTACCTAATAATGATGTTCGAGATAGCTTTGCGGCAGATTTTCTTATCCTGTCCCAACTTTGGGAGGCACTATCGCCCGATTCTCTTCTTTCATACTATCGTGAAGACTATCGGTGGCTTTCACAGGTCTATCAATCAGTTAAACCACCCAGTGGGCAAGGCAAGTTGCTGTGGCACGCACTAGGTGCAAAAACATTGGAGCTTATTCATGAAAATGTCCATGTTGAAGCCGTGCGTGACGACCTCGATACACTGGTGATGGATGCACAATTCCTTGAAGATTTATTGAGTGGCAAAAACCCCGAACAAGCAAAGGTTCTGGAATTTCAATTGGTAGCACGTCTACGCAAACAAAAAGATAATCCGGTTTTTGTCGCACTAGGCAAACGATTGGAAGACCTTAAAGATAGGCATGAGCGCGGTTTAATCACCAGCATCGAGTTCCTTAAAGTGCTGCTTGAAATTGCTAAAGATACAGTACGAGCGGAAAAATCTGTCGAAGAAGCAGTAGTGGAACGTGAAGAACAAGGTATGGCTGCCCTCACTGAGCTTTTTAACGAAACCCGTACTGCCAGCACTCCGGTGATGGTAGAACGTGTCGTTCATGAGATTGATGCAATTGTTCGTGTTGTACGTTTTCCGGGTTGGCAGCAAACAATTAAAGGCAAACGCGAAGTTAAACAATCTCTTCGCACCGCCCTG
Source organism: Chloroflexota bacterium (assembly GCA_016234595.1). Classification (GTDB taxonomy): domain Bacteria; phylum Chloroflexota; class Anaerolineae; order Aggregatilineales; family J027; genus CFX10. Next base: position 153,287 of record JACRBG010000036.1, read on the forward strand.
CAAAAATATCAACTCCATAAGGAGCAAGACTTGTTCGACAAAGCTTATGGGTATATTGAGGAATACTACTAACTTGTGTAGGGCTGTTTTTGGACACGCCCTATCGGGTCGTGTTCTGTCGGCGAAACCCGCAAATTAGAGGTCTAAATCAAATACTTGATGTAGTGAGTCTTGATCTCGATTTAAAGACTGTATTGAGGCTGTATCCATATTGGAATGAGAGCGAATAGTCCCAGTATCTAATAAGTGCCTTTTTTGAACAGTTTCCTCGACTACTTGAAGGCCATTTATAGGGGCAATGCTCTCCAAAAATGCTTGTGTACCTGCGATATTTTCGGGTGAACCAATGAACTCCAAATCTGGCTTATCCTTGATATACTCCATCAGCCCATCGGCATATTGTTTTGCATCATCTTGTTTCTCAAATCGAGCAAGCTCCATGACATAGCGCTCACTGATGTCACTCTCAATCGGTAGCCCATTTTCATAGACATCGCGGAGCGCGACAGTCGAATAACCCAAGTGCTGGCCCTCCATATCTACGGTTTGGGCTGCATGAATCGAAAATCCATATAATGGCTCAGGGGGAGGTTTGAGTACATCCTTGTCCATCGGGTGAAAACCCAATTTCACTGTCTTGAGTTCCCACTCACCCGCCTGTAATGCACCAATCTCAGCCCGATGATCAGGTAGTTGGGTTGCACCCATGCGAATGAGGTCGGTTGTATGGATGCCAGCCCGAAGCCCATTCAATTGCCCCACCTCACGCAAAAAATCTCGACGTTTTGCAGGATCATCCACCATGTCATGCGCTTCCATAAACCCATGTAGCTGATCCTTATACGTCTCCGCCTGCTGCTCGTGTTTAAAATGGGCGACTTCGGTCATACTGACGGTATCCGCACCCCGCCAATCGTCGGTGTTAATTTTGAAGGGCGTGGCTCGCCAGCGCACATCCACCGCCGCAACTGCATAACCCAATGAATCACCCTTTTGGTCGGTGACGGGTAGAATCTGCATATCCAAGACTTCAGCAGTCCGATGACCGGGCCGTCGAGTGTATACGGCGTTACGCTCACGTTCCGCTGCCAGTGTTTCGGCTGTCTCCAGCGCCATATCCCATTTTTCGACATCGGTCAGCGGTTTCGAAGGCCTGAGCGCTGAATCAACTTCCCCCAAAGCTAAAATAGCAGCTGTGGGGTCACTAATCGGCGGAGCAGGTCTCTCAAAAAGACTGGGATCGAATTCTGGCAGTTGCGGACGATAGTGGGGTACATAGGTGGTCGGCAGTGGTTTGAGTTCGGCTTCCCGATCTTTCGGTCTCCCGAAGGAAACCTTGCGAGCCGCTTTGCCATGCTCGACTGCAAAGCCATAGCCTGCCTCTGTGCCGGTCATTCGCCCATTGCGGTGATGGGTGTGTCCGTTGTCAATGAAAAAGGCGGCACCTTCCTCATCATCTACCCCACGAATCATGGTGCGGTCCCGCTGGGTATAACGATTGCCTTGTTCTTTATAGTTATAGGGCACTTGATATACTTGCCCACCCTCAACACCGCCGTTGCGCGGTGTGCCGCCCGCTGTCCAGACGACAACATCGTGGTAGCCAATGGCATTGGCCGTCTCGACCACCCGCGCATCCACCCCTTGATCATTGTCGCCCACATGGATTTGTGCCCCGATTTCAGCAGCCCGCATCACCAGTGCGGACGCATAATTCAACTGGGCATTATTGGCATTCATGCTGCCCGCGATCAAGATTTGGCTGGGATTGGGCGGGATTGGTTTGGTGGCTTGGGGTGAACGATACCCTTTGGGAATCGGCTGTGGTTCTTTTGGTTGATTCCATCGCTCCGCCTGTTCACGCCAATTGATATCGCTGTGGGAGGGTAGATTGGGTAATTCAGAATGGGGTGTGATGCGATAGAGTTCCTGCACCCCTTCTTCTCGATAGCGTTCCCGATCAAATTCACCCGGCTCAATATGGCCCACATCCACACCCCGCTTAGCCAGCGATTCAGCCAACCAGCGGGTGCGATGGCAAGTACAGGTATCCGCACAAGCACACAAGAGGGCAATACGCTCCCCTTTATATGCCGCCTCTACCATGCCATCGAGGACATGCGTGGCATCCGAGCGGGTATCCATCACGGCATAATCGGCTTGACCCGCTGGAGTGTATTCCTCGTCTTGACGCGGTTTGCCCGTTAAGGCCGATCGAGGTGCAAAACGCATCGGGCGTCCATTGATCCCTGTTCGTTCGGTGGCGGTCTGCGCCAGTTGGTCATAGCTGTACCTGCCACGAAAGTCGCTGTTGCGGGTATCTACCAGAATAGTGACGCCTTCGGCTTCTAGGGCATCGAACATACCCGACAGCCCCTTGCCACCCTGCCAAGCATTGTAGCCAACTGAGTAGATACCACCGCTTTTTTTACCGGGGCGTGGCACAGGTAACTCATAAGCCATGTTTTAGAGTTCCCAATCCATCACGACGGGTTGTTGTTCGGGTGCAGGCTGCATGGGAATGGGATGGAAGTCCTCAATGCGGTGCTGGATGGCCCATTCATCGCGTTCCACCCGCGAGACCTCCGAGGGATTGAGCAGATACTTGTTTTCACCGACCCCATTGACCGACTGCACACTTTGGACAAACTCAAGCGCCGGTACGATGTTGGCCCCTTGTGTCTCCAAATCGCGTTTGTCCAAGTAATCCCGCAGAGACGCTGCGTAAAAGTCGGCCTCGCGCTGTTGCTCAAACTGGGCGACTTCATAGACCGTCACCATTTGAGAGGTATCCAAGTCGCGTGAGGCCTCATCATGTTCCCATGCCGCATCCAGCGCCACTACCGAATGCCCTAAAGATTCTCCGGAGGGGCTGTGAACGGGCACAACCTCAAAGGACAGGTCATGGTGAGGTGGATAATCCGCTGCATACTGCTGGGCAGCATAGTTTATTTCCCGTTCGGACAGGAAAGGATCATTCGGGCCTTCTTGAAACATCTCGCCAAAACGCACGTCTGGATTGAGATGGAGGTCTAATTCTTCGGCTCGACTCACCATATCCGGGTAACTTTGGACATCGGCCAGCATCGCCGCACGGGTCATAGCGGATTGAATACCTTCTCGTTCGGCCATCGAGACATAGGTATCCACTTCTTCACGGGCTTCATCGCGGTCAAAGTAAATCCCCAGCGTTACCACCTCTTGCTGAGATTCATCATTTGCCTGCCAATGTTTGACGGTTTCAACCGCCAGCGCATCTACCCCATAACGGGCAACTTCGACTTCCAAGTCGGGAATGGGACGCATCCGAAATTCATAACCCAGCCCCTTTTCCAAAGGCAGGTCATAGGCGGCTTCACCCACCATCCGGCTGTAATCAAGGCGTGGGGGAACAAAACTATTCGATGCAGGGGGAGGGGCCATGATTACTGCCGCCTCGTCACTTCCCCAATCCATTTCAAATTCATGACGTGCAGGATTCGGTGGCCCATCATGGAACAAACCTTCGCCACGTAGATGCAGGGAGGGAGGCATACCTTCCGGTAGATCGGTGGCATGTTGGGAAAAGTCATGGGCCAGCCCTGCCATTGTTTCCAACCGCTCCACCACATCCGGGGATTGCACAATCTGATGGGCCGTTTGGAATGCGGCTGCACGGTCTGATTCCATGCCCAACGTCACGGTTTCCATTTTCGTCTCTAATGACTCGCGTTCGAGCCACGCCTTGACACCTTCGACCCAATAAGTGGGATGCTCGTTGCCTTCCACTGTTTCTTCTCGAACCGTCACCCCATAAAAAAGTCCGGGTTCGACTTCCACCTCGCCACCATAGCGCCCAACCTCTTGGGCATGAATCACATTGGCAGGCAGGGGAACTTTGTAGCCATTCAAGCCAAACAATTCGGCATCCCGTTCCCATTCCCTCTCCCGATGAATGGCCGCGATTGGACGTGTATCGTCAGGGATGGTGAAGGCATCTGCCGGGCCATGTTCAAAGAGGGTGTTGCCCCTAAAACCATTGTCTTGGGCCAGCCGCAGCCCCGACCCCATCGCATGGTCAAGATCGTGCCGACCCCATTCATAAACCAAGGCGCGTGCATCCGTGATGGCATCCGAGCGCGGGTCAAGATATGAGACCGATTCATCATAGTCGCGGGTGCGGTACGTTTTGAGAACGGCGGATTCGGTGACCTCTTTTTGCAGGATGTCGCTTTCGAATGTTTTAACCGCCGCCAACGTCACATCACCCTTATCATTTGGGGCAGACACTTCAAAACCGTACATCGGTGATGTGGCATCCAATTGCGGATGGATACGCAGCGGCGCGATACCAGTGGCATTTTCGGGCGAACGATAAGCCGCCATGACGTAAGGCGGGAGATAACTCACATGTTCATTCAGGTCGGTTTGCCAAGCCACCCGCTCCGCCTTTAGTGTATTTGCCATACCTTGTTCCTCTCTTTTTATATTCGTAATCTCGCCACCCAAACGCAGCGCCTCAGCTAACAAGGGATCCATTTCGGGATGAGTGGGCAGATCAGATAGTTGCTCTCGCCCCGTCAGTTGCTCATACAAGTCATAATGGGTAGGCTGCATCAGCTGCCATGTGGGGCCATCCACCTGCTTTTCAGCAAATTTCACCCAGTCTGCCGAAGATTCATGGGCATCGAAAGCCGCCGTTTCCAGTTCATCACATTGCGCCTGCGCTCTTGATAGAGTGTCATGCTGACCCAGCGGCAAATAACTGCCTGCCAGATCACCGCTCAAAACATCGCGGTATACATCCAGCAGCGCTGTTTGATAGACCTGCCCTGATTGCGTTGGTGGCAAAACAGCAAAACAGGCTTCATGCCAACCCCAACCCATATCCGATGGAGCGTCTATCACCATTTCGGCGTCACGTTCCATGTCCGCTCGATGGTCTAAATAGAAAGTTGGCGAGTTAGGAGAAGTAAGGAACAGAGACTGATCCACTGACAAATAACCGCGTGCCTGCGCTGCATTTGCGGCGGCTTCTATCAGCGTTGGTACGCCCCCTTTTGCCTGCGCGTCCTCAAGTGTCATGCTGAGGGCTGAGGCTTCATAGGGGGACAAATTCCGGCCAATCACGGCACTGGCAGTACCGTGTTCGTTAAGGGCGAGAATGGACACTGAAGCCGACTCACCCGTGAATACCGCGTCGGGTGGATAGCTGGCGACCATGTATCCCGCCGCATATTCAATAGGTTGGCTCTGGAGACTGGGTAGATGCTCCTCGATGGCAGCGCGGCCCTGCTCATATAGGGCGGTGGAAACTTCGTGGAGGTGTTCTTCGGCTTCGGTTTGACTGACATACTCGGCCAGCGTCAGGCGCTGTTCGACTTCGACCCCGTGCGTTTGACGGGTGCTGCGGACTAAATCCACGCGGTAACAGTCATCATCACTTTCGGGGAACGCCAATTCGATGCCATAAACCGCACCTTCATCGAACGCGACGAGATGCGCTGTGCCATCCTCATCCAACACGCTAAAAGTATCGTTGGGGAATTGTCGAATCGCTGCCGTAGTCATAATAAAAAGTGTAGAGGCGGCGAGGGTTAGGAGTTGTTCAATGGTTTGACGAAAGGCGAATTAGGAGGGGATTAAAGGAATAACTCTCAATCTATAATAATCTAATCGACCAAATACAAAGTTGCCGAATGGTCAGTAGAGTACATGAAACAGGGGAAGTTAGCTAAAAATCTAGGTCAACCACTTCCCCATGTTTCGATCAGCGTATCTAGTTGCTTAACGTCAGTGTGAAAACTCCTGATGTAGTTCCAGATGCACCACCTTCACGTTGAACAACAATGAAATAATACTCTCCTGCCTCCAAATCAACACTCAATGGATTGGATGCATCTCCAAAAAGATTCGCTGATGCAAATGCCACTTGATTGTATTTTCCATCTAGTATCTGAACTGCTGGCGCTAAGTCACCAGAACTTCGAACGGCATTAACTGTTATTGGGCCTTCTCGTTCGGCGAATAAACGGTATACGACCTGCGGAGTGTCGTTGTCGATTTCACCATCTATGGTTTCCCCAAGGCTTAAATCACCTCCAAAACTCATCTCGCTGGGCGGAGGTGGTTCCCGTTTTGTCATATCAGAAATTCCATTCGCAGTAATGACAAATTCACCTTCAGTCTCGCTGTTGTTATCCCGAGTCGCGTAAACAAAGTAGCAACCGTCTGTAGGTATTTGGAAATTCGCAATTGAAGATGTATTTGGGCTTGAACCAGCATCACGTATCAAGATATTGCCATTTGAATCAGCTAGTCCTAAAAATGTGTCAAGGTCTCCACTCGTGCGTTGCATATCTAGATCAACGATATCGCCTTCGAATGCTTGAAATTGGTAAGCCATGATTGGTGAAATCGATGTAATGCTGCCAGAAACAGTCTCTTGATTAATCAATGTCGTCGCAGGGATATTCACCGGACTAGAAGGCGGACACGGCGCTATTAAAGCACTACAACGAGGTAGTTCAGGACGTACTCCACCTGCACCCGCAAGGGCAACCTCGTAATTGATAAAATTGCCAAGCGATTCAACCGCTATGGCAAAAGTTCCACTATTGGGCAGCATATAATTGACAATTCTGACCTCATTAGACTGATTAGATTGAGTTAGCAGTTGCCACTGTTGACTCTCATAAAAATATAGAGAGACTTGAAGCGCGGTACTCTGAACTACCTCCATATACTGTGCGCCTACCCACCCCTCTTCACCATTGTCAAGCCTGATTCTGTACCATTCTTCATCTGTTTCCAGTTGTTCCACTAGAGTCCCAGGTGAAATTGTAAAGAGGATCGCGAAATTTGTTCCTGGGCCTTCTCGTACATTTAGACGTTGCCCATCGCTAACTCGAAGCGTAGTCGCTGTAGAAGTCAAATCGGTATTTCGGACCGCAATGGTAATTTGCTGTCCGGCATTTCCCTCAAAATATCTTACGTGAGTTTCCCCGCTTGTTGAAAAAGTTTCCCTTAGCACTTCTCCATCATAAATCTGTGAGTGTTTTTGGCCCTGTGGAAGCACATTGGAAATACCCGGCTCCAAACTCAAACGATAGGAGCCTTCGCTTGTTCCGTTGGCTTCACCTAAACGGGTTGCCGTGATAGTATATTCACCATCAGATGTCAAATTAAGATTTTGAACTATAACAATTCGACGCCCCGCTGGATCGTTCGCAGAAGCAGAAATAACTCGTTGCCCAGATTCATCGAAAACAATAATTAATGGGTCAAGCGAACCTTCTTCCACAACCATCTTGATGGTGGCATAGGTATCTTTTTGGCCTTCAAATGCCCACTCTTGGGCATAAGAGCTATTATCAATTCTACCGCTTACTACTCGCTCATTTTCAGGATCAAGAGATGTCCATCCATAACAAATAGCCCCTCCGCCTTCCTGTGCTTGTACAGGTTGGCGGGTAAATGCGGGGATTAGAAAACTAAGTAGACTAGCAAGGGCAAGAATTGGGAAAAAAGGGGATTTGTTGTTGAACATTTTACTTTTCCACATTAGGGCAAACCTCCATATATCCACCAAAATAAACCGAATGGTAAAACTACTTTTCAATCTCAATTACACAGCGAAATCCAATATAGCCTTGCGGCACAGCAGAGTTTGAACGATAGGCGGCTCTTATGGCGATAGTGTCATCTCTATACGATCCACCTCGAACAACATGGCCTTGTCCACTAACCTCTGTAGGTACTCCCATAGGATTGTTTGTTTCCACTGGGTTGTAGCCGTCGGTATACCAGTCATTCACCCATTCGGCCACATTTCCACTTAAATCCTGAACCCCAAAAGCATTTGCACCACCCTCACGCTGACCAACAGCTATGGGATCACCTATTTGGCTCAGAGAAAAATTTGCGTGAACATTTCCATCTGGAATCAAGTCTCCCCAAGGAAAAAGACGAGGTTCGTGGAGGTTTTCGGGATTATAGCTTGCAGCTAACTCCCATTCGGCTTCAGTAGGTAGACGGCCTATTGTGTCTTCTTGCTCACCGCGATACGTACAAAATTGGTTTGCCTGCTGCCACGAGACCCAAACTACGGGGAATTCGCCACGTTCCTGATAGTAGTTTGATAACAAGGCTGAATTCGTGCGGCTTGGTTCTGAACAAATTCCCGCATTTACACAACCCTGATATTCACCGTTAGTAACTTCATGAATGTCCATGCAAAAACCATTTACTGTTATTTCGCGTTGTGGACGCTCATTGTTTGGCCCAATATTATTACCCATGAGGAAAGTGGCAGATGGTATAAAAGCCATCTCAACCCCAAACTGAGAAGGACATTCGACAACAATCGCTTGAGTCGCTGAGGATGTTGGTACGGCGGTATCCGTTTGTGTTGATAGTGGCTCGGATGGCAAGGCTGAATTTGTGAAGGTAGAAGTCATTGATGCAGTAGCGGTTGAAGTATTTGTGGGTGTTGAGGTTGGTGTTTGGCTAGGTTGCTGGTTAGGAGTATTCGTAGGGTGAATGTCGAGTGATGGGCTTGCAATATCAGTATCATTTGCGGCGGCCTCACGGGTGGTAGACGCTGGAGTTTTGGTCGGGGTATCTGTCAAGCCTAGAGATGTTTGGGTTTGGCCCTGCTCATCTGTCTGATTTTGTTTGTGATTCTTATCTCCACCACTGAGCAAGATCACTAAAGCAACGATCAACCCTATAGTCACCAATCCTGCTATCCCACCTGCCATCAAGCGGCGTAATGGCGATAGTGGTAGAGTTGAACGTGTCGATAGGGGTGGGGAATTAGGACTCCTCGTTGTTGGTAATCTCAAACCCAACCGCCCAAATAACTGCTCTAGAGCAATTTCGTAAGGTTTTTCATGGAAATCTACATATTGGATTCGGCTAAGCTGGAAGTGTATTTGAGAAGGCAACCAGCGAATCGGAATAATTTGTTTATCTTTATCAAAGTAATATTGCCATTCATTGCCAACATTCTTTGAAACCATAGCCGCAGGGGACACGATGAGTAGCATCACATCACATAGGTCAAGCCCCTCTTGAATCACGCTACTCCAATTCATCCCAGGTGGAATATCTTCCACGTCCATCCAAATATCTGCACCAGCATCAGACAAATCGGTCGCCAACTTTCGGGCGAATTTTTCATCTGTCCGGCTATAACTAATGAAAATCCGCATAAGGGCATCTCACAAAAGGGATGTGTTAAAAGTTGCTGCAACCAATATTTTAGCAATCCTTCAATTAACCGCAAATAGTCCAAATTGAACTTCCGAACATTGGAGGTCGTGTGAGACTGACAACAAGGTAAAAAGATCTTAAAAGCCTCATATTTCAAGACTACAGCAAAAGCTACCTCGTCCTGTCTGTAATAGGTCACTCCAGTCCTATCCCCACAGGGCTGAAAGTGATTTCCGCCTCAACGGGAATAGGCCATAAATCCCGATGTTGAGTTGCAACGGCCATTGCTTCGGCGGTATCTAATAACTGTCCTACATCTTGCGTGCGTTCGGCAACCCCCAGCAGGTATTCAGCCGTGCGATAAGCATGATCCCAATCTCCGGTAGCGACTGGCGCAAGATGGGCAACCGGCTGCCCGGTCTCATCCTGCTGAATCGAGAGGATCGAGGTAATCGCCTCATGGGAGTTGTTCGGGTCAGGCTGATAGACCCCAATCCAATAGACAGTATTGGTGCTTTCATCAAATAAGGGCGGCGGTGTGTTGGCCGGGTCAAAATCCTCGGCTTGTAGGCCCAAACCACGCATAACGGCTTGCAATTCATGGGGTTGGTCAATTTCCTCACGGGCCAGTTCAGCCCCACTCACCTCCACCACCTGTGTCAGAAGTTGATCGCGTGCGGCCCATATCGCCTCAGCCTGAAAATCAGGGGTATCAGGGGCAAACGTGTTGTCCACCACCTCCCACTGAGTATCTGTCAGCGGTTGCCATTCGCCACGCTGCTGAATGAGTCCATGCGCGAAGTTGCCTAAATCGGGGTCGGATACACCCGCTTCATCGGCCAAGCGGTAGATATTGTCCCGCATTTCTTCGGCACGTTCCAAATGAGGTGCATCCGCCATATGCAGATACGCCCCTTTTTGGTCGCCTGTCTGAGGATCGTGCCAAACTTCCATGATGCCTACCGCATAATGATCTGGGTCAGGGGCATCGGCAAAGACTTCCTCAATCAAGACGCCGCTCTGCTGCAACCGCCATGTACTCGCTCGTTCGATAGTTAGGCTCTCCGATGCAGGGGTGGTTGTCTGGGTGGGATAGACCTCGGCAGGTAATTCTAGCGGCTCATCGGCATATAACTCCGCTGGCACACCATAATCCTGTGCCGCAGGGATGGGTGGCGCATACTGCTCCAGTTCATCCGCCATCGGCAGGAAATCTGGCGGTTCAGAGGGCGTGGCATCTTCAAAGTCCCATTCCGGCGGCTCTTCGATCAACCAGTCATCGGCAGGTGGTAGACTCATGCCAGCACCTCACTCTAAGATTTAGCAGGTTGTAGAATTAAGGGCTGGTGTTCCAAGCCCACCGAATAGCGGCACTTGGGAAAGGCCGAACAGCCAATGAACTGCCCCTTCGAGCCAATGCGATAGACCAGATCGCTGCCACACTGTGGGCATGGCTCACCTGTTTTCGGCGGTTCAGGGCGCTTTTCTTGGGGTGGTAAAGCACGGATTTCAGCTGCCGCGCCGCGCAGCAGGGGTTGGAATTCACCCCAAAAGGCTTGCAGCACATCTAGTTCTTCGCGCTGCCCCGCCGCAATCTCATCCAGTGTGCTTTCCATCCGGGCGGTGTAATCATCAGCCAACAAAGTGGCAAAACCACCCATCAGATAGTCGGTCAGTTTCAGCCCTGTCTGGGTAGGGATCAGACGCTTTTTCTCCAAACGCACGTACTCGCGTGATTTGAGATTACTCAAAATGGCGGCATAGGTGCTAGGTCGCCCAATACCGCGTTTTTCCAATTCATGCACCACTTGTGCTTCGGTGAAACGCGCCGGGGCTTGGGTTTGTTTCTGTTGGGGCAACAATTTCTGCAGGGTTAGGGGTTGGCCTTCCTGCAACACGGGCAGAGTGACTTCCACCTCGGCTGATTCATCCGCTTCCACATCGGAATCCGCTTGATACACCCGCCGGAAACCATCGAATTGCGGGGTCACGCTACGAGCAGACAATTTTACGGGAAAGGGCTGGCCCACTTGTTTGCCTGTCAGCACCGTGATGACTTGTATGTTGTCCACTCCTGCCGTCATCTGACTTGCGACAAAACGCCGCCAGATCAGCCCATACAAAGCGGCCCCTTCACCCACCTCCTCCTTCATCTGATCGGGTGTGATGGTCACATCCGTTGGGCGAATCGCTTCATGGGCCTCCTGTGCATTGGGTTTGCTCTTGTACTGCGGCTTCTCGGACGGGACATACTGCGCCCCATAAGTCTTGCCAACAAAGTCTAGCGCGGCTGTTTGCGCTTCTGGTGCGATAAACACGGCATCGGTTCGCATATAGGTAATGAGCGCGGCCTCGTAAAGCAGTTGAGCCAATTGCATGGTCTTTTCAGGCGACAATCCCAAAGTGCTGCTGGCGGCCTGCTGCAAGGTGCTAGTCGTGAAAGGCGCTGGTGGTTTTCGCTGGACGGTTTCGGTATTGATCTCACCTACCCAATAAGCCGCACCATTGAGAGTCGCGGCCAACCGTTTGACAAACTCCACTTCTTTGAGAGGCAGTTCTTTACCTTGCACTTGAGTGAGTTTGGCTTTGAAACTCGATGTCCCTACGCTCAATAATGCTTCAATGCTGAAGTAGGTCTCCGGGGCGAAGGACTGAATCGCCCGTTCACGTTCGACTACGAGACGCAGGGCTGGCGACTGGACTCGTCCAGCCGAATAGCGGCCATCCAAAACACGGCAGGCAATGGGGCTAACCAGATACCCTACTAAACGATCCAGTTTACGACGGGCATGTTGCGCTGAAACCAAGGCCATATCCAAACGCCGGGGATTTTCCACCGCGTGCCGAACTGCTGTTTGCGTAATAGCGGTGAACGTCACTCGCATCACGGGTTTCTCACGTGGCAGTTTGGTGAGTGCCAAAATGTGGGCGGCAATGGCTTCGCCTTCACGGTCAGGGTCGGTTGCCAAATAGATGGCCTCGGCCTCCTGCATCGCTTTGATCAAGCGCTTGATGACGGTGTTTTTACCTGCGACTGCCGCCCATTTTGGAACGAAACCACCTTCCACATCAATACCAAGTTCATCGGCAGGCAGATCACGCACATGGCCCATTGAAGCCATGACACGAAATTCGCTCCCTAAATAAGACTGTATCTTCTTAACTTTTCCCGGCGATTCGACAATCACCAGGCGTTTAGCCACCTTCGATTTGCTCATTTCTGTTCCTTCCGCTGGCCTGCCCCTTTGAGATTCTCCTCAGCCGCTGCAATATACTGTTCCAACTGCTTCAGCTTACGCATGAGAAACAACGGCCACTCGATGAAAGCGTGATAGGCATCCTTTTCCAAAACCTGAAAGGTGGTGGTATCTGTCATCTTTTTTGCCATCGAATCTCCTTTTAGGTCGAACTAAACCGCCGCAACTCATCCCGCGAGGCGCGGTTAAAAAGGTAAAATGTGCCTTCATCTTGTATATCTAGTAGAAAATGAAAGCGCGGCAGTGAAGAAATAATCGAGAGGTGCTGTTCATTAAAATGCTGAAAAGCCGCATCTTCTCGAAAGACATTCATGCCCTGCTTTTGGGCAAAAATGACCCGAATTGGGCTATTCTCGAAGATCAGTCGAGCCTTGCCTTCTAGGAAAATACTCATGTTTTGATACATCTCATAGAGACCAAAGTTCACGCCCCTTCGCGTTGCATGAGGTGGTACGGGTTGTAGAAAACCACCTGCTCGACCAAAACGGCAATCCCAGAGCTGACTTACCCCCCTTCAGGGAGTAGGTTGGCTCTGTTTGCATTTCGATAGCCATATAAAGAAGAAAGGACTTTCAAGATGGCAAAAAATAATAAACGACCCAACCCCGACAGCCTGCTCACCATCGGACTCGATGTAGGCTATGGGGCCGTCAAAGCGGTGACTTCGGATACCGCCCTTGTTTTCCCGTCGGTGTGCGGACATGCCCGCGAGATCAAGTTCCAACAGGATGAGATTGCCGAGCGGCATCCGGGCGATCAAATTCAAGATGATGAGGGTCGCTGGTTCGTCGGTGATCTAGCCCTCATCCAACTGACTCCCGGTGAGTTGTTGCGTTTACGGGGTCGTACTGCCAACGAAGATGCCCTAGGCAATGTCTTTCGTCGCCGCCTGATGAAAGTCGTCATCGGCAAGCTGATGACAGGCATCTATGACGAACCGGTTGTCCATATCCGTATTGCGTCGGGCTTGCCAGTCGATCATATGGGGGATAGCGACGATCTCAAAGCGGCGCTACTCGGTCAGCATCTCATCAAGACCGATACGGCGCATCTCATCGCCAATGTCGTTGAGGTGATGGTCATGCCGCAGCCGCTGGGCTGCCTCTACAGCGTGATCCTGACCCCCGAAGGCGAGGTGAATCGCAATCATATCTACAAACGCACGGGCGTGGTGGATGTGGGAACCTATACCGTCGATATTGCCCTCGATGACGAAGGCGAGTTCATCAGTGCCGACAGCGGCAGTGTGGAAGGCGGGGTCTACATGGCACATAACCATATTGCGGCCATCCTCGAAAAACGCTATCGCCAGAAAATGCCCTTCAAAATGATTGATGAAACGCTGCGGACCGGCACCTTTCGGGCGCATGGTGAACTGGTGGATATGTCCGCCGAGGTCGAAGAGGCGTTGGCCTCGTTGCGCTCCGCCACACTCAACCTCATCGCGGAAATGTGGAAATCCGGTACCGGCGTGGATGTCATGCTGCTGTGTGGCGGGGGTGCGGAATTGGTTTACGAGTCCGTTAAGGCAGCCTATCCGCAGACCCATCTCGTCCGCGATGCCCAGCTTGCCAACGCACGCGGTTATCTCAACTATGCCCGGTTCAAGGAAACGCATTCGTGAGCGGTTGTACTGGGTTGTACTGGTTGTACGGTACAACCTAGTTTAACTGATGTGCAAAGGAGAAAAACACATGACCGTGAACATGATGGAACACCGCACGAGCAAAATCATCGGCTTCAAAGCGTTCTTTGAACGCGATGACGACATTCTGGATTGGTGGGAGAACATCCCATCCGGTGAGCGCAGTCACGTTTTGCGAAGCCTCATCCGGGCTTACCTGACGGGTGAAGTGATCGTCACCCCATATGGCGAGGAAGCAGTCGCTTTCAGCAGTAGCGTGCAATTAGCCCGTGTCCAGTCCGACACTACCCAAATCCGGGATGCTGTCATGGAAATCCCGACCTACCTTGAGCAGATTATCAGCCAGAAGATGCGCGGGGTACAGGTAGCCCCTGCCATCCAACCGAATGCCATGCTCACTGGGACGGCGAGCGAAGATGATGCGGAGAAGCGCATCCAACGGATGCAGAAAAAGAGTTGGTAAATGCCCAAGCCCGTCATTATCCCCAAATGGGCCTACTTCAAGCCCAGCAAAGCTGCCCATCGCGGCTTGAAAAAATACCTCAAGTACGTAGCGTTTCGTGAAAACCCGGAACATTTCGAGCTTGAAGAACACGAAAAATGGACGGATTGCGGCTTGGGAAGTAACTGGCGGGAGGTGTATGCCAAGCTCACCGAGTTGAAAGGACCCTACATTTTGGCCCATAACATGCTCATTTCGCCCGCCCCTGACCTGATGGAACTGGTGCCGGATGAACTCAAACATGAGCTAGTGCGCGAGGTCACGGAGCGTACCATCGAGACTTGGCATATCCAAAGAGGACTCACGGTGCCGGAGTATTCTTTTTGCCTCCACGACCGCGACACCTCCGACTATGGCTTGAGCCAAGTCCATGCCCATATCTTCATCGCTGGAACCATCGAAAACAGTCTGGGCGAACGCGAATCCCATCGGGTCGGCAAGTCGCAAGTAGTCGCCACGCCCTACGCCCTCGAACGGCAGGATAACCTGCACCGCATCGCCCGTGATCAGATGGAGCAAATGCTGGATCGTACTATTGGTGTGGAGTGGCGTGAGCTGCGTCCGCCTGATCCCGAACCTGCCTCAACCGAACAACCGACCCTCTGGGATGAACTGATGGCCGATGTCACCGTTGATTCACCACAGGCGGAGAAGCCGCAACCACCGAGCATTCCACCTACTACACCCAGCTTAGATTTGGAGCTTTAGGATGACAACACCGACCACATCAGCCACGCGGCGACAGCCGCTGAGAGCGAACACCTTCGGGGTGTTCGCAGGTGTCCGGCCCCGTAAAACCGCAGCCAAATGCGTCACTTTAGGGCGGGCCGGCCACCCTACCCAGTTCGGAGAACGGGTAGCAAGTTTAATCAACTTGCCCCACCGCAGGCGGCGGGGAAGACACGTCGGGCTTGGCCCACCATGCGATGCGGCGCGATTGTCACCGCACCACCTGAAAAGTATCGGCTACCCGACTTTGCCGAATGCACCCATCCCAAATTCACACCCTATATAAGGAGAGAACATCTTGAGCAACGAGAATCAACCCATCTATGACCACCGTCTCACGACGGGCATCACTGCACAGATGAATGCTCGACTGGATACACTGGCGAACATCCGCAAACAAGCCAAGGCGGAGTTGGTGCGTGAAGCGATTCGTTTCTGGCTAGATCATCAAGAAGATGCGGCCATGAGCCGCCAGTTCTTCACCAAGAGCTTTCAGCGTCGCATGGACTATCTCGACTGGCAGCTTGAAGTGCTGATGCAAATGCTCACCGTGCTGGCGAAAAAACCCGAACTGCTGGAACTGGCAATAAGAGAAGCCCTCAAGGGCCATCTCACGGTGGTTTTGCAGAACGGGGGCCTGCGTCGCAGTGCCCAGAACCGCAAACCGCCAGAGGATTAACCTAACTGGCGGCAGGGGAAAGCTGGTAGCTTCCGAATTGATGTGACTATCAAGAGGATACACCAGCCCTCCCTCTGCTGTCCAACATTTTGTGAAACAGAAACAGACCCGTAGCTAAAAAGGACAGGGAGAAAATGACCCAACAAATACCTGCCATCGTTTTGGCAGCCCAATCAAAGACGATTTTGGAAGCGGCCCACGCCTACCATAAACTGGGGTTTAGCCTGCTACCCCTGCATGGCAAACGTCCATCGGTGAAGGAATGGACGGGGTTTCAACAAACCGCCGCCGATTTGCCAACCATCCATGTTTGGCATCAAGCTGGATTGTTGCAAAACCTCGGTATCGTGTGTGGAGCCGTATCCGGTAATTTGGTCGTTCTTGATCTTGATGGCGCGGCGGGTTATCCCGCTTTCGCCGCCACCTTTCCGCATTTCGCCGCAACTTACACCGTCGCTACCGGAGGAGGTATTGGCAAACACATCTACTGGAAAGCACATCAGATACCGCCCGCGATTAAGGCCATGGGAACGCCCATTGGAAATCTGGAAATGTGTGCGGATGGGCGGCAAGTGGTCGTGCCGCCGAGTCTGCACCCGAAAACCGGTCAGCCCTACACGACCTATAAAGCAGCTGACATTCTGAAAGTGGCAGACTTAGCTGAAGTGGTGGCTTGGATTGAGTCTTTCAAAGGGAAGCCCTCCATGCAGACTTGGCAACCACCACGTTTGTCACCTTCCAATACAGGCAACTTGAATCCGAAGGTGATGGAAGCACTAGCGCATTATTTTGCTGGACAGGGCTATAAAGTCTATGGGGATTGGTTGCATGGGCAGTGTGTCTACCCGCACAACCACAAGCACGGGGATAGAAATCCATCGTTCGGCTTCAACACCCAAACAGGTTATGGGCATTGCCATGTCTGCGGGACGATACTTGCCAAAGACATCTGCGCAGCAGTAGGCATCCGCCCTGAAGATCATGGCGGTTTGATCGGGAAACCCTACGACCAACCGCCAGCCACCACAACCGTCAACTTATCTGATGCGCCGACTCCGCCGCACGGCGACCTGCCGCCTATCAGCGAACTGGCGCTTCCCAAATGGTTGCAGATGTATCTGGATTGGGCAGGCAAAACAGGCAACCAAACCCCCATGAGTTTCCATCTGGCGGCAGGACTGTGGCTACTCTCCATTGCCATTGGTCGCCGTCTCTATGGAGCCGCGCCTTGGGGCATCAACCTGTATCCGAACCTCTACATTATGTTGGTCGCCAGCACGACTTACTATCGTAAATCTACTGCCTACAAGCTGGCCGAGAAAGTCGCCCGCGAAGCTATTCCGCATATGCTCATGCCTACACCGGGCAGCCCTGAACGCTTCCAAGAATCGCTCTCCGGCAAAATGCCCACCAACTTTGATAGCCTGACTGACGAGCAACAGAACCGCCTGACCAAAGCCAAGCCTTTTGCTGCTCAGCGTGGGCTGCTTAAGGATGAAATCGCCGGATTGTTCGGCGCGATCAATCGCAAGGATTATATGCTGGGTTTGAAGGACTTGGTGATGGAGCTTTATGACTGCCCCGAATACAGCGACAAGGATACGCAGGGTGGCTTGACGGTTGTTGAGAAAGCGGCGCTGTCCATTTTAGGCGTGACGACTCCAGCAGGCATCGGCGCTGCGACCACCCATGTGGATTGGTCAAATGGGTTGCTGGTGCGCTTCGCTCTCATCACCCCTGAAAACGACTACGAAGAACGTCCGTCACTCAAAGATCAACTTCCCTTACCGCAGCCATTGGTTGCGGGTCTTAAACGATTGCACGAGCGGTTGCCTATGCCCACCGAGGATGGGGATAGGGTTTTGCCGCCGGGTGAACTGCGAGTAGCCGTCGAATGCTGGGAGGACTGCCAGCAGTACAGCGAGTACCTGCGCCAAGTCTGCAAGCCCGATCAGGAGGCTGAACTCGATGAACGCCTCAAAGGGGTCTATGGTCGGATGCACGTTCAGGCGTTCAAGCTGGCGATGTTGCTGGCAGCATTAGATTGGCTGGATACTGACCAGCCTACTCCCATCGTAACAACTTCGCACTGGAACACGGCCCGTCAGATCACTGAACACTGGCGGCGCAGTGCTCACCGCTTATTGGAGCAGATTGATCGCAGTGGCGAAGCCCGCCGCGAACAGAGCATTCAGGATCGAATGCTGGATGCTTTCCGACAAGGCGGGGCAACCGGTTGCAAACTGCGTGACGTCTATCGCCAGTTACATCTGCCTGCCAAGCAAGCTCGCCAAATGGCAAACGATCTAGTACTGGCAGGGCTGCTTTCCGAAACCTTGATTGATGGAGCCGAGGGCTACCTTGCTCGCCCGTCACGGGAAAACCGGCATCGGTGACACTGTGACAGCGTGACAATGTGACAAATGAATCAGCAGATATTCATGGAGTCAAGGAGGTTGGATGCAAAATTCTTCTCCAACCTCCTCAATCCAGTTCGTGTCACAAGTCACCGTGTCACAACCCTATACAAGCCGTGACAGATAACTAATGAAAGGAATGAAGATCATGAGTCATACACAACGTATCGCTGAGACCAATCATCACCATCGCCATTTGACCCTGCGACTGGCGAAGGAAGCCATCGCAACTTATCTGGAGTTGTTGGCTGAGAAAATTGCAGAGGGAGATTGGGTGGACATCTATGGGATTGGAGAGATAAGGGTAACAATCGACGAGGGTAGTGGCTTTACAGGCTTAGGTCAGTATCCACATTTGAGAACCCAATTACACCTATATCAGAGCCAGAAAGAATGGTGTTACAGTCAGTAGAATGGTAGATGTCCGACTTGTTTGGATATCACCTGAATGAATCTAACGATCTGAAATGCCGTAACACCTTAACACTACAAGTTATCCGGATTTTCTGGTGAGCATTCCTCGAACAGTCGGTTGGGACTGAAAATATCTTGTTTGTTGTCCAACAGAGGTGTGCTAGCACAGTGCAAGAGTCATACTTGAACACACCACTGACCACCCCTTTTCCAATAGTGATTGTGACAGACACCCTTGCTGTTACGGATATTCTTTTCGTCCTAAGATATCAAGATATACCAGTCTCCAGCATCGTCTTTGCCAGTTTGGTGGAACTTTTTGAGCAGAACCTCATCGAATTGCCACTGTGGTCTCCTTAACACTATCAATCCCGCCAGAGGCTATTGGATAGCCTCTGGCATATATTTCTGATTCAGGCCCTATTTCCCTTTGGGCTTGTCATTGCGAACCCTGCTACCTTGTTCGGTCTTAATTTGACCACCCGGAGATTGGCGGACCTCATAAAAGGAATGGACATGTTTGCCCGGTTTAGAGGATTTTTCGATCACTTCTTGGCGATAGATGATGCGCTCACCCATATCTGAACCCTGCATCTTCGTATCATCAGTCTTCGTGATAATCTTGCCCCCGGGAATTTTTGTTTCTTTCTTTGCCATGCTTACCTCCGCTTAGCTAAACGATGAATTGCGATATGAAAGTCACTTGACTTTCATATCCAATATAGCTTGCTCTATGTTGTAATGAGTCATACAATAATTGTAAGGATTTTCCGAAAAAACCGGAAAGAGACTTTGTCAATGTTCATTGGAAATTCACAACCTTTTGAAGACTGGACGCTCAGCCAGTGGATTGGTGCAGTTGGTGGTATCCTTTACCATCAAATTGCTTCCGAAGCTTATGGTATTAACGAACAAATTAAACTCTTTGATGATCCCAATGACGTGAGCTGGAGTACCTCAACGGTTGGGGATTGGGTAAAGGGAGGTATACCGAAGCGCAAAAACGCGTTGCTTGTCATCGCCGTATTGCGTAAGACCGCACGACGCAACAAAAGAGACTACTTCACAAACAGCAATATTCGTGCACAAGCTTTTATCTTTCTACGTTCAGCGGCTTGTTCACAAAAATTTGCAGAACTGGGTGATGAAGAAGTCGACCTCATCTGCGGTGACCACATCCCCGAAGAGACCCCAAACAATCATCCTGAACTATATGACCTCGTACAACCGCCGCCACCAAATCGCTGGGAGAAATTTTTCGGTCGAGATGGCGATCTAAATAGGACGATGCAAGCACTCAATGATAATCCGGTAACGGTAATCAGCGGAGTAGCAGGAGAAGGAAAAACATCGTTAGCATGGTTTGCCGCGCTTGAAGCCAGCCAGTCCGAGTTATGCCCATATTTTGATTGGATTACCGATAAGCGGCATGTCGTAGACAAGGAGGGCAAGCCTCGCAATTTACGCAACAAACCGCTGGATTTTAAAGGCATTCTCAAGAGCCTCGTGAGGCGCTTTCGCTGGCATGAATTGACAGGTATCCAAGATGTTGATGAGCTAAAAAATCGTTGTGGAGAAATGCTGCGTCAGGGACGTTATTTGGTGATTATTGATAACCTCGAAACCCTTGATGATAGTGAAGAAATCGTGAATTATTTCCTTGGTATGTTGGCATCCAAAGGACGCTTGGCACCGCTGACAAGCCGCATATTGGTCACGACACGAGTGCAACTTACTAACAATTACTGCGTGCCTATTGACATTCATGGCATCGATCAGGAGGCTCGAAATGATTACCTAGCATTTCTGACGCATTCAGAAAACACCAGCCTTTCGACTCCACAAAAAACAAAATTGGGCGAATTGACGGATGGCAATCCGCTGTTCATGATTATCGCGGTTCACCGCTACGCGATCAATCCTTCGCCACAAACGTTCGATGAAATTGTGGATAATCTAGAGGGAGGTATCCGATCCCACTTCGACCGTGCTTTCGATGGATTATTTGGGAGCCTTGCTTCCAGCCTTGGGCCTAATGCGACTTGGATTGCTCAACACGCTGCATATCTATCCCAAGACCAACCCATTCGGGGAGCCGATTTGAGGCGTCAGTGGCTCATCTATTGCGAAAAACATCTCCGTGAAAGTCAGATGACTTGCCTGAACGCATATGATGAGGCATTAGGGCAGTTGGTACGCCATCGTATATTGAATCGGCTTGGCGAATCAGGCCAATATAATATGCATTCTTTGATCCGAGCCTATTTCTTGAGGGACTCATTGGATGATTAACCCGGTAATCACTCATCAGACTATTGCTGCTGTCGATGATTGGGAGCAACTTCGCCAAGCCCATCATCTAATACGACAAGCTCGGATTTCCGAGGCGATGCAGGGTTATCGATATTTGCATGAACGACGCCTTGAACGTTACTTTGCTCATGGTACAGAACCTTGGGTTCTCATCGATGAACCGCAGTATCCGTCTATGACATGGGCGTGCATTTACCTATGCGAGTTCTACATCATGCAACGCGGTCGTTGGCTTGAATGGGCTGATTTGGCTGGCGACGTTCTACAACATGCTGATTTTGGCAGCCTGCCATTGCAGGCTCGATCACGTTTGGTTAGCACAAAGGGATGGGCTGATGTCCATTTGACTGGTTCCGACATACAACGGAATGCAGAACTGCAAGTTCGTATGTTGGCCGAGCTTGAATCACAAGAAAGATTGGTATTTGAGCAGATGCTTCATCATCGACTGCTAGGATACCTATACCAACAGCTTCGGCAACCTGATAAGGCGTTCTTCCATCTGGATTGTGCCTCGGCACTGGTGGATGCTAAGACAGAACCGTTTTACAGCCTCCGGGTAAAGGAAATACGGGCGACAACACTTTACTATTTCAAGGATTTTGACAGCAATTACAATACACAAGCCATAGATATCTATCTCAAGATTTTAGAAATTGCCGAAGCGTTGGATGAGCCGTTGGAGATGAGTCGCCAAGCCTACAATCTTGGCTGGGCTTATGCAGAACAACCCAATTTCGAGAAAGCGAGTCTATACTTTCGGCGCGGGCTTCACACGGCCCGCAAGTCCAATTTTGACTACGAACGAGCACTTAATTTGTATGGGGAGGGGTTTTTATGCTTATCGGAACGCTACTTTGATGAATCTATTGAGCTACTGCAAGAGGCATCGGCTGTTTTTGATGAACTTGAGGCTCCCCTAATGACCGCCATGTGCTTGCAACTCGAAGCAGCAGTTCTACAACGTAGCGGCAAGATTGATGTTGCTGTTGATTGCGCGCTGAGAGCACTTGCATCCCAGCGGATGGTAGACAATCCCATTCAGCTTTATCATACGCTTCGTCGAATTGTAAAACTCTGTACGAAGCGAAAAGACTGGGCAACCTGTGGGCGATATTTCCCCGAGTATTTTTGCCTCAAGATTAGGTTGAAGAAATAACGCCATATTTCCAGATTTTGCGGATGAGAAAACCGGAAATTCCTATCAAAGTTAAGGAAACGATGACTCACCTAAGAAAGTCCGTATAATTGGGATAATAGCGCAAATTAGTGACCACAATGCAAACACGATATTTACATGAATGATTGTTATCTTTTGATAATTCAGCCTGTATAAATGTAATTAACAAAAACACTTCAATGAGAAAAATCTATGGGGCGAAGTAACGGACATTCCAACGTTAGCAATTTATGTTTCTTGCCGTATATCGCACTGTATGATAGCTATGAGCTTCGATGGACTTGGAACGATGATTGTGAGCGGGCTTATATTGCCTACAGCTACGTCGAACAACCTACGGTTAGTGGTATCACAAAATATTCCCCACATAGTTTTATCATACCTGTAATAAGAATGGAAAACTCAAGAACCGGTCGTTATGAGCTTTCACGAACTCGAAACGATGATTACTACATTACGATTTTTGCTGCCAAACAATTCAATGGGCGGGAAGTCTATTCGGATGGATTAGCCGAATGCTGCCAGATTCAGATATATCAGAACGAAGTTGGACGATTGAGCTATGAGTTTGAGGGACATAACAGTGGAACCGAAGAGCCTCGCATAATCTTACTGTTTCAGCCTAGTAAAAAACGTAAACATCTTACCAGAATTACGATCCCACGCCTTATTCTCCAAATGGCACCAAACCGTCCTCCAACCAGCAGTGATGAGGGAATGGCTGTTACTTTTTTTGAGAATGTATTGCTCATTGCCAACCAGAAGAAAGTTTTTCACATTCCCTTTATGGTGGCTCAATTAGGCCAGTTACCTGCTTATTTGAGTCTCTTCGCGCTCATCAATTCTAATAAACAGGTTCTTCAAATTAATCATCCATCGCCGAGGAACCAATACTTCCCTAGACAGCTTGCTTTAATTGAGCAATGGGATTTTAATGCCTTATGGCAGCAGATAGCACACCCAGACCCAACTGAGGTTGAAGCAGTTATTCGGGAGATGACCAAACGTGATCCGACACGTTTGATGTCGGAAATCGATGCCTTTATGACAAGCCCTACTGAACATAAGAGCCAAATCATAAGCTATGTTGTGAAATATGGTATTGGACGGAGCGCAGTCGATGGTGATGATGTGAGCCAACGCTATCTTCATGACTTACTATTCAATAAGCGTATTCCAGAGCTAGTACGCAAAGCAGTATTCCCCTTTTATATACAAACACTCAGTAGAGATGAGTGCCTAGAAGCAACCGATACCTTTTTTTCTGACCATGAGTTACGCTATATCTTTCAAGGGAATGCAATATCAGTAGTGTCTGATCTGTGTCAGGAATTCTATTCTCCCGCTTGGGAAAAGCTCCAATACTTTTTCGTCCAATTAAAGCAGGGATATCCTCAGAATAGGTTACTTCCTCAAAATCGGTTAGCCGTAGCAGAAGCTTATCTGACAGCCCCTCAACTCACAGAGGATGATTTTAATGACTTACTCCATCAATTAGAGCAGGACATCTTCCCAGATGACACACTTTCGGCTTTTGGCAAGGTGATTCTTGGACGGCTCCACAAAACCTTTGATAATTCCCGTACCCTCAAGTATATCGAAATCCTCTTTAACCTGATGAAGAAAGCCTGCAAACACAGCGATAGTTTGATGGCTATTATCAGCCCACTACTGTACTGGCTGGATGAAATCAATCTCAATGTATATCGTCAACTAGACCCCGCCCATCAGGATTCTAACTACGAGCAACTTGAGCGCATCTTTTATAAAGTTGGTGGCGAATCTATCTCGTCAATTCTGAGTAATTACCATCTCCATACCGATGATCTCGTGATCGTGTTACTCCATCTTGCAGGTTATTGTGGACATCCAAATGGGATTAGATCCATCTACAAAATCATGGTCGAAAATCCAAATCCGAGGGTGCAGAAAGCAGCATTTGAAGCGGTAGGGCGTATCCGTGCTTACACTCCTAGCACTGATACACAGCACGCTGAACGGACCCCGATCACATTTATGACAGGTAAACTGATGATGGACATCCCTGCTGATTTATTTGAAACAGGGCTAGAAGCACTCAGACAACTCTATGTAGAGCAACCGATGGGAGTAGAACACCCCCACGAAGTTCAAGCAATCGAGAATTTAGTTCGCTATGGAATCCGGCAATGCAGAAATGAAAGAGACTTACGTCCCTATCTCGATTTGGTCAAAAAACACCAACTTTGGCACTTAGTTCCAGAATTGGGAGCACTTTTAGATATAGCCACAAACTCTATCATAGACGTTTGGGCTTTGCTCCCTCATCCAGGGATGGTGCGTCATTTGCTTAATTATTTAGGTGACAACCCGCAATTCCTAGATCGTGTGGTGCAAAACACTTCCAACGAAGAAGAATACGCTAATCTCCACCGATACTTTCACCAACTTAGAAGTAAGCATGAGTTACAAGCAAATGGTCAAAGGATATTATCACGATGGGAGGAGATTAGGCGACGCGAAAACTTCATTTCCAAACTAGGCGATTCAGCAAACGCGGAGATTAGGCAGCGGATAGAAAATGTCGAGCAACGTCTTAGTGAACAACTCGCCCAGCGGCAACAAATCGCAGAGGAACTCAGGCTAGCGAAAGCTGAATTGGGAAAATATGATGCCCAAATCAGTGAACTCAAAACGCAACTACGATTATTAGTTGAGGTTGAAACAGAGCTTGCTAGGGGGAGGTTGAACGACGATGCCCAAAGACAACGCTCCTTATCAGATTTAGTTCACCAACTAAGCCAGCTAGTAGATGTGAGCGGTCAAGTTAATGCCACTCGCCAACAGATTACGAGCTTATATAGCCAAGCTCCCAATCCTAATACCTCTATCCAAAGCAGTAAAGAAATCACCCACCAACAAATAGTCTTACGAGACGAGATTAACCGGATTGGACAAGAAGGACAAAAAATCAACCAAGGTATAGACAAGCTAAAAAAACAAGAGCAAGAATTGCTTCACCAATGTAGTATTTCCCAAAATGAAATTGATCGCCTTCGAGATCAGCTTCGTGTCGAGGTAAATAGATTAGCTACTCAGATACAACAGCATAACGATCAGAGTGAAGAGGTCAACAATGGACTGGCGGAAGCACGCCAAGCATGGGAAGCACAAATAGCTAATTTGACTCGTTCCCGTACTGACCGAGTTATTCAGCAGCGATGGAAAAATTATGAGCATATCCGAGAATTTCGCAATAGGCTTACCGGAGTCAAGGGCCCTAGTCAAGATTCTGATAAGCATCAATCATCAATCCGCCCACGAGAGGGAAGAGACGGTTAAGTTAGAGACGAGGCTAGTAAATCCATGAGCCAACAATATGATGTACAGATTCAGCGAGAAGGAGAACTGGAACTGGAACGGCAACGGCTAGAACGCGAACGCCAAAAACGGATTCAGGACGAACGCGAAAAGCTGCAACAACTCCAGAGCCAAGCCCAACAAGCTATTGAAGGATTACGCCAGCAGGAGAGGAAACGGGAAGAAAATCTTACCCAACTTCGCATCATTATTCAGAATGAAGGTCAAAACGAACAATTTGACCTCGAAGCTCGTTATCGGCAAGAGCAACTCATGCTGGAACAGCAAATTCAACAGATCAACCACGCACAGGATTCCTTACACCAACAAGTCCATCAAACGAATACATTATTACAGTCTTTGGATAGGATGTCTCCCGAAGATTATCTAGTTTTCAACACCCTTGAACATGTCCTTCAAGATTGGGGAAATATGTCCATGCATCATATCGAAAACCTAGCCGATGGTACTTTGTTAGTACGCTTTGCTCACGACCAATTTGCTCAGCTAGTTAGCATGAATCTTAACCTGAAAGATGAAAAGCTCCTGTCGTTAGATGTCACCGAAGGCTTTGAAGGTACAGAATGTGATAGCTTTATGGAGCAAGTCACCGAAGGTGTCCGGCAACAGGGCTATAACATGAGTTATCAAGGTCGAGGTTGGAATAGGCAACCACCTATTGCCTCTAAGGCCAACACCCCTGATCAAAAGCGCGTTCAAAGACGCCTGCGGGAATAAGAAATCATGTCAAGCCTATCAACAATTCCAGAATGGTATGACGAGGCGATTGGTGTCCATCTGACCTCCAAGCAAAATACAATCTTGCTCGAACAGATGGATGCTCAAACACAATTGCCAGAATGGTCCTTAGACAGGCAAGCACCAGTCTGGCTAAGCAAATTCATCCAAAACTTGCGCCAGATGTCACTGTTGCAACCTTATAGCTGGATGCTGGATTTTTGGATAAAGGATGGCTATATCAGCGAACCCGATCCTTTATGGGCAATCCGGCTAGAACAAACGCTTACTTCTCAAGTAGCTCATCAATTTATTTTGCACTTCAATGTTACCGACTACGTTTTCGATGCGCGATATGGCTGTCATCGATTGCCTCAGTATCTGACACAACGCTATCCCCCTAATAGGCATCCTTTTATGTTCTACAATCGCTCTCTTGGGTTGACCGACGAACGGCGGCGACTGGGGTCGCTGAACGCCGAGGAGGATACCAATAATAGTCTATTCCGCAATATCCGCGAGCGATTGCATGACTGGGGATTTGGACAACATGATGTACATCGCTATTTGGATAACCCAACAGAAGCGTTGCTGGCACTAGAGATGCTTTTATTGCAGACGAACTTGGAGGAGAATTCTCCTATACCAAACGCGGTTGTCATCTTTGAATTCGCCGAGAAAGTAGCTCCGCCTATTGAGATTTCCCAGCAAGACGACAATGTACTGCGCCAGATCGAAACCCTGCAACGCTGGGCTATGGACAATACCATCAATGCCTATGGGCATCTCATTTTACTTCTGGCACGTAATCTAGAAGAAATCAGTAGGGAATTGCGTTCTGCCAATAGTCAAGTCGAGGCTATTGAAATTCCCATGCCGACAGAGCGCGAAAGATTAAAATACATTAGCTTCTTAGTCTATCATTATTTAGCTGTCTCTAGCCGTCGTCAGCCTATCCATTTTGCAGATGAAGAAGAGAATTTTCCAATAGACCGCTCCCTTGACATACCCCCACTGCTACAACAAATGCGCCTTTTTGCCAACCGTACAGCTGGGCTTAACAGGGTGGCAATACAAGATATTGTGTTGCGTTCTTTTCAAGCTAATCGTCCTATCACGAATGAGTTAGTTCAAGAACGTAAACGCGCAGTATTGCGTTCAGAAAGCCGTAATCTTTTGGAAGTTATGGAACCTAAATATGGGCTTGCGGCGGTTGGAGGGCTTGAAGAGATTAAGAAGTATCTCGATGACAAAATTATCCACCCATTAAAATACGGTGACGACGCGATCAAACAAACCGTCCCGACGGGCGTAATGTTTTTAGGCCCGCCTGGCACGGGCAAAACTATCATCGCTGAAGCTCTCGCCAAAGATAGTGGTCTCAACTTTATCAAGTTGGGTAATTTTCGAGAACAATGGGTCGGGCAATCTGAGCGAAATTTGTCGCTGGCTCTCAACTTGATTCGGGCGATGACCCCTGTAGTCGTTTTCATAGACGAGCTAGATCAAAGCGAAAGCTCGCGGGGAGAAGGCAATCTAGATAGTGGAGTCAGTAACCGTATCTTTTCGCAGTTGATCACCTTTATGAGCGATACATCACTGCGTGGGAAGGTAGTCTGGGTAGCGGCTAGCAATCGCCCCGACTTGATTGATGCAGCTATGCGGCGTCCAGGTCGCTTTGACGAGAAAATCCCCTTCCTGATGCCAAATGCCGAAGAACGAGCGGCAATCTTCCGTGTTGTTTTCCAACATAAGCACAAGGTTAGTCCTCAAGTTTTGCATACAATTGATTTTCCACGTCTTGTCGAAAGTGAACACTGCAAAGGTTGCTCGGGGGCAGAGATTGAACTCATTGCGAACCGTGCAATGAATCTGGCAATACGCCATAATCGTGGTGTGTTGCTTACTAAGCATGTCGAGACGGAGATTGAACAATTTAATGCCAGTCGTGACCGAGATATGTACGAATATATGACTCTGTTGGCACTGCAAGAAATCAATGATTTGCGCTTTAAGCCCCTCGGCTCTGATTACGCCAAGTATTTTGAATCAGGTGGGCAAGAGCAGTTGGCAGAGGATATTCTATACTATCGGCGGCGTGTCCGTCCGGGTGAAGGAAATTCGAGATGAAACTAAACGTCGCACGATTTATAGAACGTACCGCCAGTGAAGGTCCCGGCTGGAGAGCTTCAATTTGGGTACAAGGTTGTCCGATTCTGTGTATAGGATGCTGCAATCCTCATATGTTGCCCTTCGTAGATCGCCAGTGGATTGATGCGGAAGAGGTCGCGGCTCGTGTATTAGAAATTAAAGATATAGAGGGGGTGACTTTTGTAGGCGGCGAGCCATTTGCTCAAGCACAAGCGGTTGCCCAAGTTGCCAAAATAGTACGAACTGCAAATCTCTCAGTCGTTGTTTTTTCGGGTTACACATATCAGCAACTTACTTCGAATGATGATCCGGCATGGGCTGATCTGTTGGCACAAATTGATTTGTTGCTGGCTGGCCCATATCTGCAAGATCTCTATACAACACAACGCCCTTGGGTGGGTTCCAGTAACCAAACCTATCACTTTTTAACAGCTCGCTATCAACACTTTACCGAGCAGCTCGCTTTGCCCAATACGGTTGAGCTTCGCTTAACACCTGACGGTCACCTAGAATTAAACGGCTTTGCTTTTGCTGGAATGTTGCCTGCCCTGCGAAAAGCCCTAAATGACCGAGGCGTCCGTGTGCAAACCGTCAAGAGTGGTGATGAAACGGTGCTTGATAGCGATCATTAAAACGCAAAAGGTAAAAGGAGCATAACGTTGAGCTTTGAATATCCAAAGTCTACTCCCTTGGATGACGATGATGAGTTCGTGTCACGTTCGGTCAATGTTCCTGAAAGTGGATCAGGAACATATTCTCTAGGAGATATAGCTAGACAAGATACTATTAACGATCCCTTGGGCAGTAACTGGGCAAACATTGGTGTCTGGGGATTGCCTAGCGCAGGCAAGACAGCCCAACTTGCTGCTTGCTTGGTAGCTATTGGAACCCGTTTAGGGGGCAAAGGTTACATTGTAGAACCTGCCCGCAACCAAAAGGATGAAAACTGGGAAGTAGCTCGCAAGTTTATGGAACTAACTATCCCTCCCTTTTTGAGAGGAGAATTTCCCGGTGCAACTTTGGCTTCCCTTGAAAAGTCTCCGCCTTTTACCTTATGGGTCGGCTATAAAGATGATGGACACTATGGACGCGAAGGGCGATTCCACTCTCTTACCTTTTTGGATGCCTCTGGTGAGTTTGTTACGAAACGTGACATTAAGCATTTCTATTGGCAACACTTGCTGCAAACCCATGGAATTATGATATTTATTGATGGAGAAGCCGATTATAGCAGCACGGAACGTCATTTTCCCAGTCGAGGGCTTAGAGATCTGAAAACGGAAGGGGGATCGAAAGCCAGTTATTATGACATCATCCAAAATTTCAGCGATATTATCAAAACAGCACCGCGCTTGCCTTACCTCTCCGTTTGCATCACTAAAGTAGACACGATAAGAGAATATGTTTCGCCTATTGCGATGAAACAGCTCGTCCCAGAAACAACACCTAAAGTTTTCTCTAGTGGGTTGAGCCCTCGACAAAAGCTCTTGAAGGAAATCATAGGGGAAGATGCCTTCCAGATATTTCACGATTCATTTAAGGAGTATTACAAAATTTTTCTTTCCTCAGCTACAGGCTGGTATCAAGATAAAAACACTGTCTGGCATTCCAACTTCAACCCAAATCCAAAGCCTGGTACTTTTGTAGTTCCTAAATGGAGGCCTTTCAATACGATCGAACCACTGTTATGGCTGTTCGACAAAATTGAACAACGTCAACTGCAACTTCACCGAAAGTTGCTAGCCCGTCCAATAATTCGTGCTATGCGACGCAGTAACCTTGATATTCTTTATCGTCCCTTTGATAAAGAAGAGTTTTTGCCATGAACACTCGCTCCCTTAAGTTGCAACATTTTTACTTTGGGAATATCAGAGGTCCAGGTCAAGTGGTAGTGGGCTCATCGTTTCACGATATATCCAATTGGAAAGAGCGTGCTGAAACTAAGCTCACATTAGGTAATTTGAGCCAATATAGTGAGCTTTGGCGTGGTGCCCCCTCCTTCGAGGGAATGGGAGTCTTCCAATTGAGTGATGGGGGCGCAGTTGTCACTACTCTGCAAAAAGCCAACAATCTGGAGAGTGACTCCCGATTACCTTTCCTCTATCACTGGGTAATTCTGTCGCAAGAAGATGTGCTAGCGTTGGGTGGGAATTGGTTATTGCTTACTAATCAATTGCGCCAAGCTGATTTTATAGATCAGAAGGCGATCATCAATTATCTATTAATTGATAGACCACTTGGCAGTTTGGAGCCTCTTCACATTTTTCTCGATAACGGAGAACAATCCAACTATTACGAAGAAAGCCTCAGCTGGCTTTACAACAAATTTGACCACGAATGGAATATTTTAGAAAGACTTTTGACAAGTTTGTTCCATAGTGAGAACAAAAATGGCCGAAGTATTCTGGTGGGTGGCTTACCCGACGATATGTATGTGAGGGACGTCTTCGCTATGAGCATTGCGGCCATTCTACCGCCTGCACTGCGTCATTTTGTTACTTTCTCAACCAAGTCTGTTTCTACCGAAAACCATCGCATTTGGCTTTATTTTCTCGATCACCTACCTGATAACTTGGACCGACAGTGGGTGGACTGGAAACATCGCAAACTAAAGATTGACGGTGCTGATTCTTCGCCATTTGTACAAATGCTTATAGACAAAGCTCAGGCTGGACAAAAGAGCTTGCAGGACTTCCACGAAAAATACCAAACTCATGCCGAACGTATCTCACGATATCATTTTTTGCCTAGAACAGCTACTAATTATTTGTATGCATGGACCCGAATTGAGGAAGGCATACCAGAAGACCCTTACGAGAAATGGCAGCTTTTCATTAACCTGATGCTAAAAGACAAATCACTCTCCAAGCAAGATCGCGCTAGATGGCTTGGGCGCGTTTTCCCAATTGCCTTTTCCCTCATCAATAATCAAGAGCAAGTTGTAAATTCATTAGATAACCTAATCACCCAATACCCATACCTTGAAAATGCACTGATTCCTACCTTGCAAAGCAATCTTAGCCAAGCATCTGCCATCATGGATTGGCTAGAAACTTGGCTGCAAGTACGTAAAAATCTGCCACAGCCAGCAAATATCAACTGGGAGGTACTTGCCCGTGATTGGCTACAGATATACAGCCAGCATGTTTATGCGCAGAGAAATGCCGGATTAGCATATACGCTGTTAGAGCAACTTAAAATAACATCCTTGCCCATAAGTACTCGTCAATGGGATGAACTGTTACAAGATCATGCCAATATGTTGCCGACACTCAGGCAGAACAACATTGTTAAGGAACACGCTGTGTTGTATTTCAGGTTGTTGATGCAATGGGCATCAGTAAACACTATCTTCAAAAGCCTATCTATCCCATATTCTTGGTACAATTCTTTACCAACTCCACTTCAGGAACTTTTCACACAAAATATCAATACCCCTCTCATTCCCACACTACGGGAATCGGGAATCGAAAGCGATGTTGAATTCCTTAAAATAGCACGGGTGCTACATAAGCAAAATAACTATCAATCTTTTCCAAATTACGAAACCCTTAATTTTTTTATGCGCTATACCAGTGCAACACATCATGGGAGTGACTTTTTAGAGATAGATGATACCGTTGGTACGCTCACACTAGGCCATTGCACCACAATCGCTTGGGAAATACTGTTTTGGTTAAGTAAACAACATTATATAGATGAAGAAATTCACTACTATCTCCTCACTTGGAATCTGCTAGTGGCGGATCAATCACCTGAGTTTATAGGACCGATTATTCAAAAAATCTGGAACCGCTATAGCAGCGATTTTGAAACGGTGTTTAGGCGAATCAAGCTCTTTGCAGCCGAGCCAAGCCAAACCGAAAAGCTTGCCCTACAACTCTGGAAGTACATTATTTACCAACTTCGGAGCGAATACGAGATAGCTAATGTCGAGCATCAAGAGCAGTATCGTAACGCTCTGTGGTCATTGCTCACTAACTTTCAGCTTGATACTTGGCAAGCACATCTCCTTCCCGTTGCGGATTTCATTAACATTCTTAGCATCGATACCGAACTAGGAGATACCGAGGTCAAAATCATCGAAACGGATTCCCGGCAGTATTGGTATCTTATACGGTGGCTATTTGAGCGAAGCTTTGACAATCAGATAAATTTCAATCGCCTATTAGATTGGGAAGCTCGAACCATTAGAGTGTTAGCACAGAGATATGAAAAAAGTCCGCAAAATGCTGATGTCCAACAAGCAGTCGCTAGAATGGAAAGTATTTCGAGGATTTTTGCTTTAGGAACGCTACCTCGTGCTTATAACTACTACAAAGAAAAGCTCATCATGGTCTTTGCAGAAGTAACACCTGATTTTTTGCTGGGTATCAGGGACGAATGTGCCAGACGGAACTTAGATGATATGGTAAGAATTGCTTACTCAAGCTATGTTGGGCGTGCTTTGCTACATACCCAAAATATAAGGGAATTGATGTTGCTGATCGAACACACGACAACTCTCTTAGAATTGTTATCAAATATCCAGATAGATCAGCTAGACTTTACTATCCTCAATAGCGGACTTCAACATATCGTTATGACTGAAACAGGACTAGCACGGATCCCCAAACCTAATCCTGAAAGTGTTAGCAAATTTATCACTCTTGTCACAACCCAAACAAAAAACTATCAAGAAAAAGAGCGTGAACGAAATTTGATAGGGCTTAAACGCTTTACAGACCAGCAAATCAACCAACAACTTGCAGATGATACTCGCAAGCCAGCATCGGAATTGGGCTTCTTAGCGTGGATAATTGGTGTTCTAACAAGGGCTAGCGATGACCAATAGCACCCGGACACTACGAATTCATACGCATAGGAAATGTCGAAATGAACTATGTGGTTACCCGGAAGTGCCACGAGGTCATGCATGTCCTTATTGCGGGTCAAGGGGAAGTTTTTATCCTTTCGAGATATATCTCTATTTGGGTGGGCTTGCCATTTTAGCAGTCATGATAGGAGGCGTGATTTTATTCATTTCCTATCGCATAAATTCCTCCCGCTCATCTACTACTGCAAGTGTTCTAACATTCATTCCCACCTCGATCCTTACCACAGAGACGCCAACTAGCACCAGCAGTCCGACGGCCATTTTTACTCCTGCTGCGACCAACTCGCCGTCCCTCACGGTTTCTCCTATTTCCACATTCATTCCCTTGCCAACCCTTTACGCAATTGCACAGGCTACTCCCGATGAGATTTTATACGCTGCAGACGGCGTGCTTCCTCATGATCAAGATAATCGTATAGAGGCTATTGGTGCTTACGTTTTGTTGGCAAATTTTGTTATAGAAGCACTTTTCTACAACCCTTATGATGCAAGCGAGTACACTTGGGATTACGGCTTCGTGTTTAGACATTCAAGTGAAGATCAATATAGACTAGGAATAAGATCTGACAAGACTTGGGCTTTGATCCATTACTCGATAAAAGATGAGAATTTTGTATATGTCAGTAGTGGAACGATTTCGGAATTAAATATTAAAGGAGGCGAAAGCAATTTACTTAGGTTGGCTGTAGAAAATACTCAGGCCCTCATATACATTAATGACAAACTGATTGCAGTTGTGGATGGGTTAATACACCAACAACCAGGAGATATTCAGATTGCATCAGGGTTATTCGATGGCGATGAATTATATGGTGCTACAACAGAGTTTGAAAACTTTTGGATTTCGTCTATTGGCCCAACACCTACAGCCACCTTTACTCCAACTCCCACCTTGACTTCAACACCGACACCGACACCCGTGGCTCTGTGCACTGCCCGAGTACGCATAAATAACCTAAATATGCGAGAAGGGCCTAGTACGTTTTATAGAGTGTTGAGGGTATTTAATTATGGAGAACATCTAACCATAATAGGCCAAGACTCTGACAACCAAAGCCAAACGTGGTTGAAAGTTCGCCGGCCTAGCGGGCAAGAGGGTTGGGTAATAGGTGAAAACAGATGGTGGTTGGATTTATCTGATTGCGATAACCTTATATTACAATAGTATACGTTACAAAACTTCGGCGTTAATCACCTAGAGATAATTAAAATTTCGCACTTGAGGCGAAATGCGAAAAACACGAAGGGCCAAATCTCACACCTTTTGAACTTCCCCCCAATTTAGGTGGGAAGTTGAACCATATCCATCCGAAGTAGACACTGGATAGCCTATCGCCTCTGAAGTTTACCTTGTGAAGCTGCCTGCTTGATTAATCTCTCGTGGGCGGTAAAAACTGTGATACCAGCAACCTGCCCAAAATCACTATCATCGGTTATAACTTGGACTATGTTCATGGATAGCATAGCTTCGACCATGAACGCATCATATCCATCCAGTGCCTCGCTTTTTAATCGAGAAAGGGACTGGGCAATGAAGGAATCTGTGAGATTTGTCTCTATAGCATTCCCAGCTGTAATCGCGTCAACCAGATTCCAAACATTCTCGATTTCAGTAGCCACTATTTGCCGTTCATTGGGGTAAGTGTGCCGAAAGTCTTTAGGGCGCAGCAGTTTGTTAAAAATGTTTCTTTGGCTACGCTCAATGCTGTGGGCGAGTTCAGCAAAAGACAGATTACATCTATAGAGCGAACTACCATTATTTACGGCATTGTTCACATAAGTTGGATAATCAACGCTTTGGTTGTAATTGTCACTCAAGCTAGCGTTGGAATACCCAACCCAGTACCAAACGTTTGAATCAACTAAGAATACATCTTCTGGTTTTGGTTGATCATTTCTCAGATCAACGACAGTTGCATTGACGCTAATCGCCATTGGTATTGTTTACCTCTTCACCTATTGCCTCATCAACCGCCTGACGCACCTGATCACTGCCATAATACTCCTTGGCATTATCAATCACACGCTTGAGTATCGGACGTGTGACAGGAGGCAAATTCACAAATTTCAGATAATGATTGAGGTCATCTGGTGAGAGATCGCGCAATAACTGACCAATCGCGGCATTGAGGAACGGCGAAGCCACAATCCTGACTTCAGCAAAATCAAGCGTAACCTTATGTTTTTCCTTCAATTCAGGATAGATCGCATCATAGACTTTTTGACCATCTTGTAGCGTGATGCCATTGGCACCCACGTTCTCTTTTATACTGTAATTCATCATGTTTCCAATCATCTAGAAGAACCATTCGTCACTGTTATGATCATCTTCCTCGGGCAAAGTGTAACGGGCGGCGTCGCAGATTAGCGTGATTTGTACGATAGTTCCTTGGAAACTTCGCTGACGATTTTCGAAGTGGTTTCCTTTATCATCAATGCAAGCATATCCTGTCTCGCTATAGATTTCCAGTTTGCCATGATTGTCCTCCATAAAAGACTTCAATAACTTCAACCCATTGCCACGGGCGAAATTATTCTGGTCTTTTGTCGTCTTCATAGGCTCAAATGCCCACCTGAGTGCATCAGCAGCGCTCATTTGAGGTTGCTTCAGATACTCTCGAACCGTGTTCGGAATCCCAACACCCATATCGGCCATTGTTATTCTGAGTTCGTGTCTAAAAGGATAATGCTGTCCGCAGGTGATAACTCCAATTGGTGAGGCGGCATGATCAAAAACATTGATATAGGCTTCAATCACTCTAGAAACAATATGGTCGCGGAGATTTGCACTTACATTGATCCAGCCCTTGCCTAACCATTTTTCAGACAGGTAATCGGCGTAATCATCTTCAACCATAAATCTGTCTTCCCTATAGGGGATTGAATTACCATTCCAAGGAAAGCCACCTAAACCCAACCGGTGAAGAAAACCATTCTGTTCTAGATTGACGCGAACCCGATTTTCAATTGTATCTAGCTGAAAGGCAACAACATTTCCATTTTGCTGTAACACACGGATCAAAGCACCTAGAACTACAACAGCATTCTGCCGAAGAAACCTGCAATACGTGAAGTCAAAAATGACCTCAGAATCTTTTATTCCGCAAAGGCGATCGCAAAGGGAAAACAAGTAATCATAATCCGATGGGGCATCATTGATGTATCCACTGATATTCACAATATTAGAACTCATGTTCTATTCCCCCAGTATACCACATTTTCAAGCAAGAGATCAATTGCCGTCGAAAATTCGGGATGCTTGGCTATAGACTTGGCATTCCCGACCCTATTTTCGCTTTTGCCGCCGATTGCCATTCGACTGTTCGGCGCGAGCCTCACGAATGCGCTCAAGTAGGATAGAAGCTGGCTCGTCATTGGGGTCTTGAGGAACGAGTTCACCACGAAATGCCTTACCTAGCATAGCACTTTCTAACTGCGGGAGAAGTTCAGTTGCATAACTAACCTCATAAGCAACAGAATCCACCCAGTCGAGGGCGGCCTTCACACGTTTCACAATCTCTCGTTGTTCTTCAAGTG
Organism: Chloroflexota bacterium; assembly: GCA_016234595.1. Classification (GTDB taxonomy): domain Bacteria; phylum Chloroflexota; class Anaerolineae; order Aggregatilineales; family J027; genus CFX10. The sequence goes on from JACRBG010000036.1 coordinate 190,259, forward strand.
GCGCTAAACAGATATGTAAAGCTCGTACTTCAGGAAAATAGATTGTGGTATGGGTTGATCCCTTGCCGAATCTCCGAATATCATCACCCTCAGCTAACAAAGCATACAGAAGATAATCAGGGTCGATCGCTTCACTGCATGTCCATGTAACGAAATCTTGGCTAGTCGCCATATCTCGTCCCATGCGAACAATGTAGCCTACAGAAGCTGTCCGCGACAAACAAATCGTATCCTTAGGCAGGAGACGAGCAGAAGAGTTCACCAACCCTTCTTCTGTTACATGTTGATATGTATCCATAATCAAACTCCCATGATGGTCGCCTGCATCACGAATACCAATCCAAGGAATATCCCCATCCCAATATTCCGGGTGCTTACGGCTTGGAGTGTGGCCCGTTTCCTGACGCGCGATTCGCAAAAGAGGAACCCACGCCCATCCGTTAGGAGCAGGGCGTTCGGGAACATTTACTGACAGGGCTGCACGACCTTCAATCACAGTATCCGTTGCTTCGCGCCCCCCTCTAGGTTGTTGGGGTTCAGGTATGCGGTTTACAAGTTCTATGGCTGGTTCTATTTCTATTCTCGTGCTGCGCCACTCTGCCGTCAATTCCCCACGAAAAGCAGCCGCAAGGATAGCCTGCTTATAATGCTCAATCAGCGTCGGGATGGTTTCCACTTCTTCTCGCGCTTGGCGGGTACGTGCGAAGAGTGCATCCAACTTGGCGACAATGCGATGTTGTTCGGCGAGAGGGGGAAGACTTATTGGGTAATCACAAACAGCTTCAAAGTTTACGCGAGGACGATCACCGGTGCTGCGCATCATAGCAAATTCCACAAAGTCCCGTTGCCCAAGCAAAAACAAGAGGTATTTACCAACAATGGCAACAGAAGACGGAAGAATAATAAATTCGGCTGATGCTGCTCCAGCGAACTCGGCCACATAGACCTTATTTAGATATGGCCTCAATCTTCCATACAAAACATCACCTTCTTCAAAAACCGCAACAGCACTGCGTAACTGTTCAATAGGTTTGCTCCCTAAAAGCTTGAAGGATTGAGATTCAATGTCATCCATTCCAATAAACTGAATAGCGCCCAGATTAATCGGTAACGCTTTTTCATTGCGTGGTTTGACAACTTCTCCAAGTATGGTCTCAATCCATCCTTCTGGAAGTGCTGTCATACTTCCTCCTCAAAAGCTTCCGGGTTAATGCTTTCGCTTTCTGTTTCGAGTTCTTCTGTCAACGCCTCAATTTCCTCAAGCGCATTGCGAAGATGAACCAGAATAGCGGCGGCGATGTCATCAGGATCGGTCAGGCGTTCTTCGGGGTCGCCTGTTTCATCACGAAGCCAACTAATGTCAAGGTTATCGTTACGATCCCTGATTTGCTCGCGGGTAAACATGCGGAAGCGGTCATTTTCGCCCAGATCGGTGCGGAGCGACTTCCCATACGGATCGTCGCCATAGAACGCTTCAAATTCTGCAAAATCTTCGCGGTTGAGCGGGCGTGTCTTGCCAAAGGATGGCATATTGGTTCGCATGTCGTAAACCCAGACCGTGCTAGTATTGTTCTGATCAGTCCTGCCACGAGTCAAGAAAACAACATTGGTCTTAACACCCTGTGCGTAAAAGATACCTGTTGGCAGGCGTAGAATAGTGTGCAGGTTGCAGAGCTCCATCACCCATGAGCGCAAGCGCCGCCCGGTGTTGTCCTCAAAAAGTACATTGTCAGGCACAACTACGGCAGCACGTCCACCGGGCTTGAGAGCGCGGACAATGTGTTCCACAAAGGCGAGTTGCTTATTCGACGTATCCGCTGTGATAGAAAAATCGGCGCGAACAGGTCTCCCACCTCCCTTTTTCGTGCCGAATGGCGGATTCGTCATGATTAGATCGGCTTTGCCCAACGCCTCACCGTCGGGCGAAAGCGTATCGGCAGAAGTCACCATACTTTCAATGCCATGCAGCATAAGATTCATCAGGCATAGACGATGCGCATCTGGTACGAGTTCGGCACCCGTATAAGCGTGGTGTCGCTGGAAAAAAGCCTGCTTTTCGCTCAACTCAAACAGGTCATCGGTATGCGCTTTGATATAGTGATCGGCAGCTACCAGAAAACCACCCGTGCCAGCCGCAGGGTCCTGTATCACTTCACCGGGCTGGGGCTTCATTAGACGCACAATGGCATCAATCAGTGGACGCGGTGTAAAATACTGCCCTGCCCCGCTTTTCTTTTCGGCGGCATTCTTTTCCAGCAAACCTTCATACAGGGTTCCCAAACCTTCTTCGCGCGCGGAAAACCAGTCAAGATCATCAATGGCTTTGGTCAGCGACTTAAGGTTCGCGGGTCTACGCAGGTGCGTCTGGGCATTGGAAAAAATAGCCAGCACCGTCGGGTCGTTGGTCTTTTGGGTATTGCCCAGTTCGAGCAAGAGAAGACGATAAAATTCCAGCTGATCCAAGCCTTCGCGTCGCTCCAGATCCGACCAAGTGAATCCTTCTGGCAGGCGCTTTTCATGACCAGTTTCTTCCATCATCTTGAGGAACAGCAGAAATGTCAGTTCAGTGACATATTCATTATAGGTAACGCCATCGTCGCGGAGAATGTTACACAAACTCCACAGTTTGGCGACAATATCGGTAGTGGTACTCATCCAGCGGCACTCTCTCTCCATAATTCTTCATTAAAATCACTCAAGACCGTCTCAAGGTGACCATCAAATACTTTGTTCAAGCGTCGAAATCCACCGTGCGATTGGAAAGGTTCATTCTCCATCGATTCCCGATCCACGACGATTTCACGCTGAATTTGCTCGGCAATCCGTTCCAGCCATTTCCGCTGAGGGTCAGTCCATGCTTGCTTCGCCAGAATCCGCCGAAGTGCCGAACGCACACGCCCTTCGTAAGGAATCAGCGCATCACCCAGCGCCGCCTGCCGGATAAAACCGATGATAGAAGCAGCAATATCCTCGTTTTTCGTATCATACCAAGCGCGGCGCAGATTCACTTCGGAAAAATCGTAGCGATCCAGTTCAAGGCGCAGTTCGCGCAGTTGGGCGCGAGTCAATTCGCGTGGACGCTGCACCACCACTGTGAGGGCAGTGATCTTGTTCACATTGTTGCGAATGTAGCTGGTGAAGCTGTCCAGAAAGTCCTGTGGCTTTTCCGCTTTACCATAGCCGCGTGTCACTGAAACCACTGCGTCCGGATGATGGGAGATGGGCAGCACCAGCGGTGACTCACCCTCAACAGTCCAATCCAGAATACGCCCGATGCCGGGGCGGGTACGCGCCCATTGCGCGGTATCACGCGATGAATGGGAGGTCAACCGCTCAAGGGTCTGTTCTGGCGTTTCACCGGAAATTGCCTCATAACGCTGCCTTGCCTCGTCTGAAAGCTTATCCAGACGATGACGCAGCTTCACGATAATCTGCTCACGAACGGCCTCACGATGGGTGTCGTCATCCACCAGAATCAGTTCATCCCAGAGCTGCTCCAGAGTGATATTCGGATTCACAACAACGGGACGCATATCCGTTAAATTCTGAAGATGGGGATAGAGATCAACCGCATCGAAGATACGGAAGGTTTCTTTACCAATCTCCTCACACAAGCGGGTCGCCCTGCCCAACATCTGTTCATAGAGGATACGACTGTTGACGCGCCGGATAAAGACCAGATTGGTGATACTTGGCACGTCAATGCCAGTAGTGAGTAGGTCTACGGTAATTGCAATCTTGGGTAAGGCATCATTACGGAAAGATCGAATGAGGTTGGGCACACGATCTACACTTCCGGTGATTTTTCGCACAGCCGCATCTTCAATTTCACCGTATCGCTCTTCAAGTGCCTGCTTAAGTTCTTCAACCACAATATCAGCATGGGCATCGGTCACAGCAAAGATTAGTGTTTTGCCCGGTAAATCCGGGTCGATATGTCGTGCCAGTTCCTCGGCAACGGTACGATTAAACGGCACGGTAATCACTTTACGATTAAAACCTTCGACTTGGAAGCTGATTTCGTCGGGGGCATGAATCAGATCAACGGCTCCAGTACGGGGGTCGAGAACTTCCATTTCTTCACCCCGCTCAAAAACAATGCCAGCCTGAGCGAGAGCAGTGGTGATCTGGATGGGCGGTTCGTGGTCGATCAAATAGCCATCAACCACCGCCTCACGATAGGAGTAGGTAAAGATGGGGTCGCCAAATATATCCACCGTATGCAGCGCTGGCGTAGCAGTCAGCCCGATCTTAACCGCGTCAAAGTGTTCTAATACACGGCGATACTTGGAAATGTAATCCTCTTGGTTGCGGAAACTGAGTTCGGCATCCGACATTTCCCGATCCAGCAGATAACCGCGATGGCATTCATCAATGACCAGCAGATCGTACTGGTCGATGGGCGGCACATCGGCAGGATCATCAGCATAGAGTACCCGGCGTACAAGACCCTGAATCGTACAAATGTGGACTTTCGTCTCTGGGTCTGGCTGTATTTCATCAATGGGCATCAGGTTGAAAATATCAGCAAATGTGTTGGCTCCCACTATTTTGGTAGTAGCGAACTCACCGCCTGCCTGTGTGCCAAGTGCGCTGCGATCCACCACAAAACAGACACGGCGGAAGCGTTTCGCAGTCAGGAGACGGTAGAGCAAGGCAATCGCCAGCTTGGTTTTCCCGGTTCCGGTTGCCATCGCCAGTAGCATAGCCCGTTGATCGCGTTCCAACGCAGCTTCGATGTTTTCAATCGCTTGGCGCTGATACCAGCGCAGCGGAAAGCCGAAGTTATAAGGCATGTCCTTCAGTTTTTCGTGAGCAACTTCACGATTTATTTCCAGTTCACTGATCAGACCTTCGGGCGTAAACCAGTCACTTAAGGCACGGCGACGGTTTGTGTCCAGTCGAACATCCCGAAACCAGATGCCGCTTTCCGTTTCTAGCTGCTTGAGATAGGGTCGCCCATTGGTCGCAAATACGAAAGGAATTTGATAATCGCCCCAAGGTCCGCCGATTGGCTCTGCACCACCAATCCAGTGCATTCCTCGTGAGTAACGCTCTGCTTGGTCTATGGCAGCAGAGACGTTTTTGCGCTGCCGCTTTGCTTCAATGATGGCAATACACTTCATGCCGCTAAACAGCGCATAATCTGCGGGGCCGCTGTCGGTGGGCCATTCAGCAATTGCTAGATAGCGATTTTTGGCGGGTCTTGCGCCCGTGGCATACCGGAGTTTTTCGGTATCCGTTTCCCAACCACGATCCCGTAACTGCTGATCGATTAGTGCGCGGGTTGCGGCTTCATCTAGATCGATATGGCGGGCAGCTTCTCGCGCTCGTAGAAGCAGGGCTTCATGGTCACTAGGTGTTATCTGTGCAGCCTGAGCCTGAAGCACTATGAGTTTTTGCTGCACCTGAAGCTTTTCCCGCTCGGCTTCTTCCGCAAGGTTTGCCCAGAGTTCTCGCTCTTCTGCTTCCCTCTCAGCGCGTACCTGAGCACTTTCTCGTTCAAGCTGCAATTGCATCTGCACCTCTTGAGCACGCTCGGCTTCACTCAGCAGTGCATCTCGTTCGGTCCGCAGACGTTCTAATTCTTCTCTGAGAGAGTGGGTAGCAGCATCTGGATCAGGGGGAGGTACAAAAGGTCCGGAGTTAAATTTGGGGTCAGGGCCAAATGTGCGATGAAACCAGATTGCCAGTTGACGAGCGATCTTCAGATTTGACAGGGCTTCACGATGATCGCCGATATTTTCATGTGTAGCTCGATTACCTGCAACGCGGAGCTGATGAAACAAATCAAAGACATCGGCGGGTGCAGCACGTTCATACTTGAGGCGACGGAGCAGGTCCGCTTGGGTCTCTTCGGTTGTCTCCAGTAAACCAGATCGGGCCGCAATTTGCTGAGCGAGGGCTTCGCCAAATTGCCGTAGCTTTATCAGGCAGGTGTTGGGGTCATCCCGAAAATATCGTTCTGCCAGAGCTGCCAACGTGACCAGATGTGCATCGTATGCTGAAAGAAAATCAAAATTAGCAGAACTTAATGTCATTCCAGTACCTTTTTAGAGCTAAAACTCTCATGATGCATTGAATTGTACTAAGAAGGAAGTCTATATTTGATTTTACCTGAGTCTGTCTCCACTTGCATGGTATTTTCCGCTGATGTGTTGGTTGCGCTTTCACCCTGCAATCTAGCACGACGCAGGGCAATGTCCAGCCGCAAGCGGTTGCTGCTACGAGTTTTGTTCCTGGCTTGCGCCGTTTCACTCACCACAAAACTCGTGCAGGTCTACGACGACATTGCCCTCAGCGCGTCGTGCTGGACGATTTGCAGAAAGCGCACCTTAACAATTCATCAACGGAAGTTTGCCAGCTACGGGCCGAAGAGATCAGCAAGGCGAGGAGCGCCCCCACTGTCGGGGTAGAAGCCCTATCGAGTCAACAACCCTTCCCAGGATGAATAGCACCTTATTGCCAGCGGCATTACGGCAGTCGTTTCCCACTTCCATTCAATTCTATAGATACAAGGAGTTTGACCATGCTATCCGAGCGTTTGCTTAAGGTTGCTCTGAAACAGTCTGCCATTATCGTGGCAGTTCTACTGGCTGTCCCTACTTTAGGTGTATTAGCCACCTTGCTCCTATCAACCATCTCCACTCTGTTCTGTGAACAATTGCAGGGGCTAATGACCCTCAGTGTCGTTACCACCGCGGTTGTCCTCACCGTGCAGGAGTTTCGCCATTTCTCCAAACCCTAGATCGGCAATGCCCGACCTTAGCCGCCAAGCATCAAGTCGGGCATCACTTTAGCTTTTAGAAAGCGAGTTTATTGTACCATGACCGTAACTTACCTAACGGGTACTCGGTATCCGGGTGCTGCCCTCAAACGTTTTCTACCAGAATACATCGACATCCTGCTGCATAGTGGTGAGTCGCTGCTCACCACCAACAAACCGGGCGTGGATAACCTCATTATCCGGCACTGCGATCACTATAATCTCCCGCTTCAGGTCTATGAATTTGCCTGCAACAGCAGTCAAGGGTTTATCAACCGGCGTGTCCAAGTCCAATCCGAAGCAGTTGAAGTTCAGCCTTACATAGCCCCATCTTGGCAACGATTCCGCGCACTCGCAGAACGTGCCGACAAGATGTTGTTTTTCCATGCCGGCAAAACACGCGGCAAATGTTACGGGATGCCAACGCTTACCGCCTTCGATCTTGCCTGCCAGAAACGCGGCGTTGAAGGGGAACAGCTGATCGTCCAACACCAGCAAAAGGCATGGGTCAGCGGGACCGAACTACGCAGTTCGCCAACTATCGGTGCAGCACACATCTATGTGAACAGCCGTTTTGTGTCGGGCTTAGGGGGTAAGCGGCATTGTGTCGCTCACTTCCGCATCGAGACTTGGCGCAGGATTGGCGAGATCATCCAGCCGGGTGAGGGTCGCAGAGAGTTTGTTCTGCCTCACATCAGTAGCCGCGATCAAGCTCTTTTGCACATGCTGCACCAAGCCTTGCTCGAGCTGGATAGCCACCGCCCTGAACGACTCATCATCCATCATTGGAGCAAACATCTTGAAATGATTCCCTACGCCAGAAAATGTAATGTCAGTTATTCCGAACTACGTGAGCAAGTTCGCGCTCTACTCGACCCGTACACACAAGTCATCTGGCAATATGAGAACCAAGCGGATGTCCTCCAGCAGATCGGCAAACCAATTTCATCGGGTCAAGCCCTCTGGCATCACAAACGCAAAGTTTCGGCTTATCGGGGGTTATATCAATGAGCAGTTTAAAAATCATCTATAAACTACTCCGCGAGGAGTATGCAGTTAGCCGCCAGATCTGGTGGTTGGACGCCGAATCTGGTAAGCTAGTCAACGATGTGACCTATTGCCTTCTGCTCATTTGGAAAGCCGCTGAGTGTATCCGTCGCGGCGAAGAGGATTGTTGGCGGGAGTTGGCTGCCTATGCCCTTGAGCGGTCTATGAGCTATCTGCTGATGCACGCCATCGGGGAATATCTGCTGGATTGCGGCGAACTTGATCCATTGCCCCTCATTGACCTCACCCCAGAGAAGTACCTCAATTGGCAGGACGGTGAGAGTCCCCTGTTGGATGAAACCGAACATCTCTACATCCATGCCCCCACCGAGAAACCCGAACCTGATCGTGACATGGCGTTCAAATCCGATCATCGCTGGTCACAGCGCAAATGGCGCACGCGAGATGAACACCCGCTACCCCATACCCAAACGGTCAATAAGTCACAACATTGGCTTTTCTGAGTTGCCTTATCCAAAGCGTACTGTTTCATCGCAAGGTTGATGACTACTGTACGCTTTTTGATTCTCCCTGCGAAAGAGAGCATATGTCTATACTCAAAAATCGTAATGCTCCAATTGGGTAGGTTTGTTATACTCTCCTTACTAACTATTTGCCCATCTAGAGCTTAGAGGAGGCATAATGAAAGTTGATCGGGACTTCAACAAGTTACTTGAGAATAGATGGCGCAATGCTGGCACCATGGCGGCGGTAGGGATAGATCCTGATCCAACCAAATTCCCCCCCGAACTTAAATTGCAACCTGATGGCAATAATTGGTTTACTGTTTTGATGAATTTCGTTTGTGGCGTGATAGATGCGACCAACGACTGTGTTTGTGCATATAAGATACAACCCGCCTACTTTTTGAATTTTGGAGCCGATGGTATTAAAGCTTTAAAACAAACAGTTTCTTACATCCACGATCATTATTCTGATATTCCAGTTATTATGGATGGTAAGTTCTCAGATATCGACGCAACAAGCGTGCAATATGCTAATTTTGTTTTTAATTACTTAAATGCTGATGCTGTTCTGATAAATCCACTAATGGGGAAAGGCACTATATTCTCTTTTACCTCTCATAGCGGAAAAGGAGTCATAATCCTTTGCAGACCGTCAGGCTTAGATGCAGAAGCAATACCAAACCTCCAGTTAAGTAATGGCAACTATGTATGGCAGTATATAATGAGATTAGCTATAGAAGAAAGCAGAAAGAACAAAAATATAGCTATTGTGTTGGCCGCGCATAATTATGGTATATCTGATAATCTAAGGGAAACTGTGCTTGACATGCCTATACTTGTCGCTGGGATAGGTACCCAAGGCGGCGTGCTATCCGACGTAGTTCCTAGTTTATTAGATTCAAATAGATATGGGCTCATCATACCTTCCTCCCGTGCGATATTATACCCACGGCAAGAGGAAGGAGAATTGTTCCCACAACCATCAAGGCGTGCAATAATGCATTTAAGAGACGAAATTAACGAATTGGCTAGAGCGTAGTTATTCCTTCCATTATGGCACATAGGGAACGAAGTTAAATATTATTGATAAGGGTCACGCAATCAGCGAATTGTTGAACGTTGGCAAAGTAGTGATCAGAAAAGGTGCAATGAAGCTCTACCCGCAGTCATCAAACCCGAAAGAGGATGAGTTTTATGGAAAAAGTATGGCGACTAATTATAAACAATCTCGATACATCCCTTGCTATAGCACTTAGTATAATTGCTGCGGTCTTAAGTACATTTGGAATCTTAGAGGCAGCTCTCTTACCTGCAATTGCTGCTACACTAGCATTATTAGCTGCGAGCATCATCCGAGACAGAACTTCACGGGATGCATTATTAGTACAGATAAATAAGTTAGAAACCATTCTGCAAATATCTGGACACAAACCAAGTGCGGATTTGTTCTTCACAGCAAACACCTCTGAAATAGACTTGATCGCTAGGTCGCGGGAAGAGATTTGGTTGGTTCAAGAAACCGGTTCATTGGTCGTTGAGCAAAATTTAGAACCACTTGAGAGATTAATTAGGAGTGGAGGGACTGTTAAAATAGTTATTGCTGGCAACTCGCGACATATTATCGAAGCGATTGCGTTTAGAAACAAAAATCTGGATGCGTCTATGATAAAGACTCGTCAAGACGACGCACTAAACCAATTCATTTCTCTGATGAATGCGACCAAAGGGTGTGCAGGAACCCTCCAGATACGGCGTATTCCTTACCCACTCGACATCACAGCAGTGTTTATTGATCCAGAGTCTTCCGACCCATCTAATAGACGAGGGTTAATTCGGATGGCAGGGTTTCACAACTACTTCAAGAATAAACGCGACTTCCACATAGCTTTCAGTTCAGAACCTGAGACATACCAGTTCTTTTCTCAGCAATTCGTAGAAATGTGGCAAAATAGCGAACCCATAGATTTATTGGTAGCAAATTGATTATGACGCAATCAGCTCCTGCTATATTGATAACGGGTAAACCAGGTGTCGGAAAAACCACCATTGTGAGAAAAGTGATAGAACAAACTTGGAATATGGGGGGATTCTATACTCGTGAAGTCCAAGAAAATGGGAAACGAATGGGCTTTGAGATAGTATCTTTGGAGGGTGAAGTTGCTACACTCGCAACAAAAGCAGTGGAAATTAGATTCAATAACCAGGTTATGCTGGGAAACTATAAAGTCAATATTGACTCTATTGATTTGTTAGCAGTTCCGGCAATTGAAAAAGCCATAGAAAATAATCAAATAGTTGTTATTGACGAGATTGGCCCGATGGAGTTGTTTAGCGAGAATTTTCGTAACATCGTTATGAAAGCTCTCAAAAATGATCGCATTACTGTATTTGGAACTATTGTTGAGCGCAGTAATCAAATAGCAGATACCATAAAAACTCATCCGCGGGTTACGCTGTTGCATGTTGAAGAAAGAAATCGTGAAGAAATGTATAAGTTGGTAATATCCCTCTTGGAAGCGATTTTATAATGAACTCATTGAACCTTTTCATCGGACAAGAGGTGGCGAAGGTTGATGAGTGTGTAGACGATGTAGTGAGCGCCGAGAAAGTGAGCAGCTTTGCGGTCAAAGCGGACAAGCAAGGCACGAAACTTGTCGATCCAAGCAAACGTCCGCTCACTGCTAAAGCGCAGTTTGTAGACATCCGGGTGGAATAGACGTTTTCGCCCGCGTTTGGGACGCTTGCGGGAGCGGGTGTTTTCGACGATGTTGGGAATGACTTTGTGGATGAAGCAGGTGCAGCGGGCGGCTTTGGTGTCAAAGGCGGCATCGGCATTGAAGTAGCCACCGGCGATGGCAATGCCAAGCCGTTTGATGAACTTGAAGGCAGCGCGTAAGTTGTCCTTGAGTTCAAAGGCGTCGTTGTGATTGCCCGCAACTATGCCCGTCGTTGCCAGGATGAACCCGTTGGCGTCGGTGATAGGCAAGACATTCGAGGTCTTGGCTTTCTTCCGTCCTTGATAGGCGACTGCCTCCCCGCCTTTCTTGGCGAGCACGTGACTGCCGTCGAGGTTGAGGTGATGAGTGTCGAGCTACTCACGGATGCTCAGGATGCTGTGCTGAAACACCCGCGCTAGGCTGCCATCCCGACTCTATTTGCGATAATGATGATAGACGGCGTGGTAACTGATTTCCTTTTTTGGGCTGTGTCGGGGTCGTTGTCGATGGGCAGACGCGCCCACTGACAACCGGTATGCAGGCGATACAGGATGTAGTTGAAGACCTTGTACAGCGGGATGCTGCATTCGTAGCCTCGTTTGGCAACACTCAAAGAAGGTCGGATGTGCTGCTCGAATTGTTCTTGCGTTACACTGATGGGGATAGTGCTCATGGTGGATGACCTTTGGTTGGGTTTTTCCTTCTGCACTATCCTTTCCCATTCTCAAAACTTTCAATCAGTTCTTTTCAAACTCTTGGCTTTGATTTTGAGGCAGACGATGCTCGTTTTCGACGGTGACTGGAGCGCGAAAGCAAGTCTCGAATGTCAACGATCTTCATTCGCTGCGCCCGCCCCGAATTTTCTGTAAATTGGTCGAAGTTCCTCTCGATATCGAGTTGCATGACCGCCGAAAATCCAATTAGTTGGCTCGTCATAGGACATTAGGGGCTTTATTTTCCAGCCCGGACGACACCATAAAAAATGTGATGTATGCCTAATTTTGCTGGCATCAAACTGTGTACCGAGGTAAACGCTGAGAATTTCGCTGAGGAATGTGTCGGCGGATCTTACTTCGCCATCTTCGTCATAACGTACGAACTCTCGCCAGCGATGCGCGGGCACATGGATAAGCACCTTCTGCGGATCAAGAAGCTGTCTTGCCCAAGATAATTCACTACGTATTGATTGCCCATAGCCAACGAATAAGACGACGAGTTTTGCTTGCTGCATATACTCGATTACATAATGTTGCCAAACGTCGTCGCCTAGTTTTATGCGTGCTGCACCGCGCATACCCCCAAACCTCGAATCACCAACCGCGATAACATTTCCCAACCCAGCCAACGCCCGAACCATTTCTTCCTCGGCGTTTAGACCGGGGATCAATAATGATAGAGTTGGATTTCTATCTTGTTTGAACTCTATATAGCTGTCGTCTTGGAACGAACGCAAGTACAAGATGGCGTTATGTGGGTCCTTCAAATATTGATACCAACCATCTCCGGGAAATCGCCTTCGTCCGAGCGTCAAAAGTGCTCTACTCCCTAGAAGCAGAACTACAAAAGTGAACAAGCGCAACAAACCGGAGAAATGCACGTCAAATTGAAAAGAGTCCGGCTGAATCAATATTAAGGAACAAATAATGATTCCTATCCACGCAATAGTGACTAGCAGCAAGCCGCTGATTCTCAAGAAAATATGGCGAACGAGACGATCTCGAAGTTTAGGAAAGGATATTGAGTGAGGATACGGCAAAGCCACTTTGCGTAGAACAGCGTTATCTCGATCAGCATCCTCTAACTTTAAGTATCTCACTGAACCATGTAAACGCTGGAGTTCTTCAAGAGGTATTGAATGCGATTTAGTGGCGATTGCTTCATGCAACATGTGTTTGGTTTCATTGACGATAAATCTAGCGATTTTGTCATAATGAAGCTCTATTTCGTGCATCCACGCATATCCTAACCCACCTGCTATTGTGGGCAAAGCTGGACCCAAGTCTGCGGCACCGAAGCGGAGTTTATGAATCCACGCGGTCGACCACGGAAGCAAGGCAGTGTGTGCTGACACACAAGTGACGATGGCTTGTATGGGTTTGTCGATCAACATCCAGCCTAACATCAACAACCCACAATGTACATGAAAATCAATGTTATTGGAATTGGCTAATAAATCGATTTTTTCCTCTATATCTTTCTTCCATGCTTCGTCTGCAAATATCAAGTAATCTTCAGCTATCAAAAAGGGAAAAAAGCCGCGTTCGAATTCCTCCACGAGTTGAACGAATTCTGGAGATGCGGAGCGAATGTTTTTGATCCCTATTTCTGGATCTATGAGTAAGCCTTTGTAGAGTGCTTGTTTTAGGTCGTCTAAGTTGCTGCCAATAGGAATCGCTTGCAGGAAATCAACTGCCCATTGATTGGAGGCTTTCACGGAGAGCGACTCAAACATCGCTTCATAAAATGTGGAGACCCAGCGTGGAAAATCCAACGCCTGACTAAATGTTTCATATCTATCATGATGGTACGCCAGCATCTCAGAAATGAGTGCACGTGAGCCATCTGAGTTGGCAGCATGACCCTGCTCGATAGTTTGTTCATCCAAAAGTTGCTTTAGTCGAGCTACAACTGCTTGTTTGAGCACATCGCTTCCATGAAATGCCTGATACTGTGTACGCGGAATCATAACAGTCAACCGATCCTCAATCATCGAGCCTTCATCAGGAAAGTATAATTCACATCCTCTGCCAACTGCCATGCCATCGTAGGGATCAGGTGCGAGGACTCCAGCATCAACCCTTTCCCTGACCAGAAATCTGTTGCGCAACTGGGTCGGTGATGGGCACTTGGCTTTCTTCCGTCCCTGATAAGCGACCGCCTCCCCGTCTTTCTTGGCAAGGACATGGCTGCCGTCCAGGTTCAGGTGATGCGTGGCGATTTGCTGCTGGATGCTCACGATACTGTGGGCAAACATCCGCTCCAAGCTGCCATCTCGGCACCATTTACGATAGTGGTAGTAGACCGCGTGATAGCCGATTTCTTTTTTGTCGGCTCCTTCGGGTCGGTGTCGATGGGCAACTGCGCCCACTGACATCCTGTATGCAGTCGATACAGGATGTGATTGAACACCTTGTATAGCGGGATACGGCACTCATACCCACGTTTGGCAACGCTCAACGCAGGTCGGATGTACTGCTCGAACTGTTCTTACAGTGCACTCACTGGGATAGCGCTCATGGGCGTATACCTTTGGTCGGGTTTTTACTCCTATGTTGCACTATCTTTCTCAAAAGTTTCAATGAGTTCAATATATCTCTTGTATGATTATGTGTACAAACTGGCGGCTTTTTTATGGATAGCAACGAGATTGAACGTAAGCGAATAAAAGCTAAGATGTATGCTGAACAACCTGAGCGATTCACATTTCTTGCTCTTGAAGTGCAAATGACTTCGACTCACGACATACGGCTTATCCAATTCAAGCAAGGTATATGGACATGCACCTGTGACTTTTGTCAGTGAGCAGACACATGGAGTCATATTATGGCACATAGGGATCAAGGAACGGTCAAAAATTCTCGGTTCAGGGAGTTTGAATAGATTCTTGATACTACCTTCTTCTTTCTTACGTGTCGCTAAATCACTAGCCCGTTTTACATGGTGCGACACTTGCCCCAGATGGTGTTTTAATCAGAAAACCAGCGGTTGGAGCGGGTTGTTGCCCAGCAACAGGGGTCATTCCTCTCACTCCCACTGGTACATAATTCGGGGCAGATCAACCCTATTCCCAAGTCAATAAAAATCCGCACCAATCCCTTAATGCGAGACGATCATCCTACACCCGAAGCAAGAGGCACGACCAGCAAATCAATACATTGGTTGTTCTAAATTCAAGCGTATTGTTTCATCTCCCAGAGGTAGAAAAATACGCTTTTTGTTTTTCAGGAAATCCGTTCGATTAATCAGTGTTCGTGTCAATTTTTTGAACATCGGCCCAAAAATTTGCCCCCTATCATCGTTTACAGATCGTAAAACAAGATGATAGGAAGGCACGTCGTCATGACCAGCAATACCAATCCACTCACACTCCCCACGCGAGAGCTGCGCCGCACGAAGTCGCTCAATATGCGACTCTCGGAAACCGAACGTGCTGCCGTAGATAAACTAGCTGAGATGCAGGGGGTGACTGCCTCCGAGCTAGCACGACATTTCCTGCTGCAAGCCGTGGCGTATTACAACCGCAAAGTGCAAGCGGGAGGGGCAGCCAATGGGCAGTCCGAGTGGTAATCAGAACGAAGGAAGCGAATCCAAAAACAGCGAAGATGGGGTTAATATGTCATCGCTGTGTCGGACCTTGGCGCGGGTGCTTGCCCTGCTAGATGAAAACGAGTACACTGATAGAAATCGACGGGACACCGTGGTGGAACACGATGCCCTGCCTGACCCAGCGAGTGAAGAGACACCCGCGAGGCTAGCTGAATAGTGTATCACCTACGCCTTGACCGTGCCTATCATTCATTCGCCGCAAGGCTTTTTGCATTCTAGGGACAGTGACCCATGCGAACTTATAAACGTCGTGAGGAAACAAACCACCAAGATCCCTATCGGCTGACCGAACTGCCTAAAGCTAAACCCTGTGCTGTCTACTATCGGCAGTCGGGTGAAGCGCAAGTTGGGAACATCTCGACCACCTTGCAAACCGTCGATATGGTTGAGCATCTAGTGCGGCTGGGTTGGGCGCAGGAAAACATCATTATGATTGACATGGATGCGGGGGTTAGCGGCACTAAGAAGATGGAAGAGCGTCCGGGCATGAGCCAAGTGATGACCCTCATCGAGAACCAACAGATTGGCTTGGTCGCAGCGCAGGATGTAGACCGCTTCTTTCGGGATGTCACCCAAATTGAGCCAAACATCTTCATTGATATCTGTCGCCGCAACAATGTACTGGTGTTAACCCCTACGATGATTTTTGATTTTGCCCATCCGATGCAAGGTCGCTTTCACATGCAAATGTTCCGCGAACACGCTCAGCGTGCGGCGGATTTTCTGGAATATCATGTGCGAGGTCGTCTCGTGAAAAGCCGCCATTGGCGCAGTGAGCGTGGCATGTGGGCCGGTCGCAAGATTGCCCCCGGCTACATGGTGGATGATCGTAAGACGCTGCCCACTGGTGAGCGCAATCCGACTTATCGCTATTATGTCCCTTTTGAGCCTTATGCCCAGTGTATCCGTGCCTACTTCAAGCTGTTCCAAGAATATAATGGCAGCCAAGAATACACATGGACACATATCCAAGCACAGGGTCCCTTCTTCCCAGAGTTCTCGGAAGATATGCTGCCGGAAGGCTTCATCTTTCGGATGCAGGTTGATCATCGCTCCCAACACACAGGCAAGCTCTGCCCCAGTCGCGGTGGACTACGCTTCATCCTGACCAATGTCGCTTATCTCGGTCATTGGGTACATCAGCAAGCGATTGTCGAATGGGATAATCATGAACCGCTGGTGGAGCATGACCTGTTCATGTTCGCCTATAATGCGCTCGCCAAAACCGATTTCTATGGTGAACCCAATCCAGCGTATGCCCCTTTTCGGGATCGTCGCCGCCAACCCAAAGAAACCCGCACTGAACCTTATCCCACCTATGCTGGGCTGATGTTCTCGGATGATATTGAGGAAATGCCGCATCGCCGCTTGGCAGCCGTTTGGAACGCTTGGAGCAAAAATTACCAATACAACCTGTACATTCCGGGGGGACGCTCTAATATTTGGAATATCCGAGCCAAGCTGGTTGATCCTGTGATTGATGCGCTACTTTTGCAACGTCTACAATCCACCGTCGTGGATGAGGCGTTATGGCAGGCGGCTATCAGTAATACGCAGCAAGGCAACTTTGAGGACATTCGACGCATCGAGAACGAGATCCGGCAGGAGAGGCTGGCACAGGATAACATCATTGCCACGCTCGGCAAGCTGACCAACGATGAAATGATCTACCGTGCCCAAGCCCAGTATGAAGCGGCAACTCGTCGGATCGAACTGCTCAAAGCACAGGTCGACTTGCTCCATTCCGACAAAAACCGTCAGCGCACCTTAACTACTGCACGCCCAGCCCTAGAACGTATTGCGGCCAATTGGGACATGATCCCGCGGGCGGAGAAGCGCAATATCTTTCAGGAATTTGCCGAATATATCAGGGTTACGCGCCTCTCGCGGCACGAGAAGGAAATTTGTGTGCAGTGGCGCGATGGCTCCACCAGCATACAGGTGGTAACGCGCTATAATTGGCATGGTCATTACTGGAATAAAGCCGATATTGAGCAACTCTGCCAGATGATGGATGCCCATATGCACCAAGTCGACATTCTACGCACCTTCCCCGGCTATACTTTCCGCACCCTGTTGGGACGCTATGCCATTCATGGCACAGCAGATCGGAAATACGCCCACTATCAGGGTGAACGTCCGTATGGGGTCAAAACTCGTTGGGAAGATACCGAGGAATATCGACTGGAACAGGAACATCCATCCCAATATGAAACAATGTCCCAGAATTTGGTATTTAGTGCATCTACTGATCAATCGAAATAAGCTTTTTACGTCGGGTGCGGAAAGTCTTGGCGGCTTCGATTAGAAAATCCAAGAGTGAGGGATGGCGCAGCATCCGATAGACTTCATCCACCGCGATGATACGCGGTTGCTCATCACGTAGGCTGTCGCGGCGAATGGCGGCCAAACACTGGGCATAGGCCAGCGCGATCATGTTGGCGTCATTCTCCAATTGATGGAATGAGAAAATTCGGGGTTCAATCCAATTCCGCCCCGAACGTCCAAAGTCAAAGGTAGTCGTCCCATTTAGAAATTTGGCCCAAGGCCCCGATCCCGTAACTAAAGCCGCGATTTCATCGGCCAAGTCTTTGGCAATCTGTTTAATGTGGTCTTTCTCGCCTAGACTGGAGAGCACATCACACACAAAATCAGAAGTGGGTGTTTTGTCAGGGGCAAGCCGTTCCAAGTCATCCGCATAGGCCGCATATACGATTTCGAGCGCTTGGGCCAGCAACCCACGTTCCAAGTTTTCGCGCTGTCCGCCAGATAAAGCACGCCCCATCACGGTTTCATAAATGCGAATGGTGTGGGAGGTTTGTTCCAACAGGGTTGGAAACATCACATCTTGAGGATTTAGACAGGTTGTCTGAGCCGACAGTACATACCACGGCAGGCCAAATGCGGCGGCCAAATGTTTGCCATGCCCCATCGGTTCCAACATATCAAAGGAAACGCCGTTCTCAGCATATTCGCGGTTTAATAGGCAGTTGAGCGCAAAGGTTTTCCCAAACCCGGTCTGGCCCACCCAGACCTCATGTACCGCCCGTCTATCCCGCCATGAATTATGGAAAACGGGATACTTGCCACCCACCGCTTCCCCACGCAGCACCCCATCCACATCGCCTAATTTGCGATAGCCTAAAGGCGCCAACATGAGGGCGAGTTCACGGGACGTGACGGGATGGGTGGTATTCGGAATGCCAATCGTGCTGCTTTTGCTCGGCGAAAACAAATACGTCGAACGCGAGAGCAATTCCCCGACCTCGTGTCGCAGGCGAAAATAAGAACGCGCTTCGGTCATGACTTCGGATACCCGCGCTTTTAAGGTATCCAGCGTATTCGCCGCGACTGCAATGGAAATCCGGACTGTATGCAGGGCATCACCTTGATTGATTTCAGCCAATGTGCGACGGCAGTCATTGATGCGGGTGATAGCGCGGCTGTCCTCCCCACCCCGCAGGCTGACCAGATGCACTTGATAGGCTTGGATGATGCCTTCGACGGCATCCACCGCCTTGTTGCGATCCAGCGTTTCAGGAATATCGATGCACAGGGCCAGTGGGAAATTCATCCGCAGCAAAGGCGGGATGGGACGAAAGAAGTTCCATGCGGCAGGCAAAAACTCGTAGCTGTTGAGAATAGCCCAAAACGGACGACCACCCGGACGACCAATAGGGGCCAAATGGGAGAACGGAATTTCACGCAACCCATAGCGCCCTTCAAACAGGGGAGGTAAATCCGCTTCAATGGCAGTGGTATCGAAAGCCGAAGCCAAGCCGTTTGCAACGGTGCGTCCGGTTTCTTCAGTCCACAAAATCATGCCACACAAGGCCCGCTGAAATTCAGCCTCGACTTGCAGCTGCTCATAGTGGCGACGATAGGCCATACACATTTCCGCACGGGCACGATCTTCAACCGCCCGTGCGGTTTGCGACACGGCACTAATTTTGTGGTTCAAATCAGCGGGCATCTGCCAGCATAAAAAGCGGGCTGGACCATCGAGTGTCCGCAAAAAAGCCAAAAACCGACCTTGTAGAGTCGTTACCCCGGCTTCCGTTGCGTGCATCATCAGGTCAAAGGGTTCAATCAAGACAGTCCGGGCAGGCAGTTCATCGTGGCGTCGTCGGGGAGCAACCATCTAAGCATCCTCCATAAAAATCAGCCCTTGACCATCCTCATCCGGAGTGGCATAGGTTTCCCACTGGGCGAGGTCAACTACTGCGGCCTTTTCAGGCGGTGCATAGACCTGTGCGCCATCGAGAATGACCAGATGGGTGGGCAGTTCTAATAGTTCGGCCAGTTGTGCCACCAAGCTGTTGGGTTGGCTGGCCGCTGCAATGATGAGCCAACCACGTACCTGATACCGCAGGCGAGTGTACAAACTCAACCCACCGCGCTGCGCCGACAGAATCAAGAGGCCGATGAAACCCACCCAGCCGATTGGCAAGGCCCCGACAGCGAAGAGGAAACGGGCGACCATAAAGATCATCACGCCACCCACGCCTGCACCCAGCAGCCGCTTGAACGGAATGCCGAACATCGTAGGGTAGGAAGCTGGCGAGTTACCCTGCTGTATTGCGTAGCAGGGCACTTTTCCAACAACCCCCCTCCGAACCGTGCTTGCAACTTTCACTGCACACGGCTCTCCAGAATACTTTCGCGGCTTTTAGGAGTCGGCCTA
>JACRBG010000035.1 GCA_016234595.1 Chloroflexota bacterium
CTGAAATCGCTTATCAGAGAGGCGATCCCACAATACCTCGTGTTCGGTTAGTCCGAACACTTCACTGGGGCGGCGGTACTGATGGGGTTCTTGCTCCTGCGACATATCCAAATCGGCCTACGATGCGCCGCGCTGCTTCAAATGTTCCTCCTGCAATTCTCGCAGGGTTTTTGGTTCATAAAACCGATCTCGCTCAATAGGCAATCCCATCGGGCCGCGAACTTCACGTAGTTCCGCAAGTGAAAAGTATCCAATTTCAATTTCATAGCCCACTACAAGGCCAAAAAACACATCCTCACCGTCATACTCGCTGGCGTACCACGTCCAGCCAGAATCCGCGCTAAAAAACTTCACGAGAGCCGGTGCGTCAAGGCCAAGTTTTTCATTGGCATACAGTTTTGGCAGTTGTTCACGAATGGTGTCTGGCAAAAGTTCGGGGAGTTGGCGCTGTTCGGCGCTTTGGACGGGTACAACATCTGCCATTTTTCCGGTTTGGCGGTCATAAATCACTACAAAATGCTCGTCGGTATCATGACCCCAGACCTCGATGCCATTTTCGCCGGATTTGCTCACTGCATATCCACAGGCTTCGGCAATGTCATTGGCCTGCTGATAGGCGTTCTCTACTGTGTCTCCAAGTGGTAAATCCATTTCACCAAACAGGTGAATAACCCCAACACGCTTGGGGTCGCCTGTTTCCCAGATGTCACACTGAGTACCGGAGGGAAACTCAATCATGGGATATTTTTGGCCCTTCGTCCAATCTCGACCCACATAGGCAGCTAAAACATCCCCGTCAAGATAAAACAACCCTTCAATAGGCTTTCTATCAAAGGCTGTGGGCTGACCTTTTTCTACCCAACTCATAGAAAATCAGCGTATCACATCAGGCAGACCTACCTCAAGATGGCGAATAGGAAAATGAAGGATATGAAGTTGTCTCATTTATAAGACTGCCACTTGGGTATCATATGGAGTGAAGGTAGGAAACGTTCATGCTGTGCGTTACAGCCGTGAGTAGGCAATTCGATGGTAGCGATGGAAATCTTCAGAAACCTCTTTCTTCCTCGATGTCGTGGTAGTTTTGGGGTGCAGGCTATACGACACATCCCCATACACCCTAGAAAGGATGAGGCGTATGATAGGTTGTTTGGCAAGTGAACTTCAAAAACCCGAAGGGGTTTTGGGAGCCTTAATCGGCCTATTTTTTCTGTTGGAATACGTGACACGTATTCCAAGAAAGAAACGTGAAACACGCGAGAAACGTGAAACACGTGCTCGAAGCAAGCAGGGCCAAGCTTCGTCGTAATCACATTGCTACCCTAGATATGTAGCTCACAAGATTGAAGAGTAACCTACCTTCAATCCACGTTCGCATCATAATACATGAGAATATTGGTGTCAACAATAAAAGAAGTCGGCGGCACTTGGACAACCCAAATATTCGCCGACTTCCCTTTTTTTCTTTACCAGCGTGGTTTTATTGAACCTGTTTCCGTTCCTGCAACACCTCTCCTACCGTCGTCCGTCCAACTTCTACCCCTGCCCCACGCAAAAGTTCATGCACCTGATTGATAGACCCTTGCGCTATGTCGGGGTTCTCGTCCAAGAATGCTCGGACTTTTGCTTTGACGCTCCCATTGTGTCCGTTAGTTGAGTGTTCGGGCTGTCCGGCCTGTTCGCTCGGAGCGGACAGTAACCGGATGCTGGGCGGATTGGCGCTACCTAAATACCCTTTCACTTGAGACATGGCCCGCTGACGGGCCTCCCGCTCCGTTGAACCAAGTTGCAAGTACCTCGCAAACACGGCACGGTAAATGACGGTGTGCTCCACTTCCTGCCACCGCTGCTCTCGAAAGTCCACGCCAGCCTTCTGCTCAAGCACAAAAGCCGCTAACCCCTCGCCTGCGACTAATGCCCCAATGGGAATAATGAAGGCTGCCAACACCACCATGATAAGTGCGGCTTGGCTGGTAGCAGGGAGTGTCCCAAACTTCGTGCCGATGTCAGCGAATGATAAATCATCAATGCCCGCCTCCGATACAACGGACACAAATGCGCCTGTGCCGTTGACGACGATTGCGGTGACGAAAAACAATATCTCAAGTGTCTTGGTGTTTGAGGGAACAGAAGTTCGGGCGGCTTTCGCCAGTCGCCGTTGGAATGAGCAATAAAGCAGTCCAAACTCAACAGCGATGGGAGCAAACCATCCCAATGTCGGAGTAAGCATCCCAAACACTCGCGCTGTATGGGGTGCTGAGAGCAGAAAAAGAACAATAGCGACCAAGATGATCCAATATGGGACACTTTCGGCAATTCTGTCCCTTAGCGACTTACGTGGGGCATCTTCTTTCAGCCATCGCTTGTGTTCTTCCCGATAGATCGCTTCTATATTCAAAACCTCGTTCATCTCGCCTTCTCACTTTCTGTTGGGATATACTGGGCATATCGAAACAGAGGTGATGGCTTGTGCTACCAGCGAGTATTCAATTGAAAAGTACCAATTGTGAGTATCCACAGCCCTGTGGCTATTTGGGCGATCCTGTCCACCGCTGTACGTGCAGTGATTCCCTGATTCGTAATTATCAAAAACGCATTTCTGGTCCCCTGCTCGACCGCATTGACATTCATTTGGATGTGCCGCGTGTGGACTATGACAAACTAACCGATGCGCGACGGGGTGAACCTTCGGCGGCAGTACAACACCGTGTCGAAACCGCCCGTGCCCGTCAGCGTGAGCGCTTCAAAAACAGCCCTCGTCTCCATTCCAACGCCGATATGGGAGCCAGTGAAATCCGCGATTATTGCGAGATGCAGCCCGACGCCGAAAAATTGATTAATGCCACCTTGCGTCAGATGCAACTCAGCGCCCGTGCCTATCACCGTATTCTTAAACTTTCGCGCACCATCGCTGATCTTGCCGACCATGACCGCATTGAAATAGCCGATATGGCGGAAGCCATCCAGTATCGCCCACGACGGCTGAATGTCTAACTTGAGACTCACGGCTTTGGGAGAAAATTTGCATGAACGTACCCGGCTACGACGAAAACCTACAATTATTGCAGGGGGCTGGCGTTCCTTTCACCATTCATGAACACGAGCCTTTTACCACCTATCAGGAAATGGGCGATAAAATCCCTTTTCCGATGGAGGCATGGCTCAAAACAATGGCTTTTCGGGTCAAGGATTCCTTTTGGATTTTGGCAGGCATCCGTGCCCCAGATCGTGTGGATTATAAAAAATTAGCGGCGTTGTTTGAGGTCAAACGTGGCAACATTATGGCGGGTTCACCCGAAGAAATTGCTGAGGCGCTTGGTCAAGAAATCGGTGGGGTCGGGCCACTTTCTAGCCGTGAAAATGTGAAGGTCGTGATTGACCAAAACTTACTCCCACTCGGCACAGTATACTGTGGGATGGGTCGGCGCGACATTACTTTGGAAATTCTGCTAAAGAATTTGATTGAAATATCCAATGCTCAAATTGAGGCCATCATCAAGGATGGCTAATATGAAATGAAAAAACGCTTTCCAATACAACTTGCCAAAGAAGCCATTCTCCTAAGAGATTATGGTTACGCCGTAGAATTGCTATATCCTGAAGCCGTTGTGGGCAATTCCGAAGCCCAATTTCTCTGTGGGTATCTTCATTTTGCAGAGCCAAGTATCTCAAAAGATCAGGCCATTCTATGGCTAACACAGGTAGCTGAACAAGGCCATCCTGAAGCAAATTATGTTCTGGCCTGTTGTCCTGACCTCACACCTGAATACACTTTTAGATCCCCCCCTGATGAACTTGGATGGCAACGCCTATTGTTTGCTGCTGAGCATAATTCAGCCGCCGCTCAAGGCGATTTGGGCCGGTTTTATGCCGAAGACTGTCTAGACTTATCTCAAGACTTAGAAAAAAGCCGAGAATGGCGCACCCATGCATTTCACTTAGTAGGCAAAAGAAAGTCAGGGTTGGTTAATGCCGAAATCTTCTATAGTTTAGGAATGATGATATTAGAAGGAATTGGCGGCCCTCAGGATTTAGATGGGTTACGTATCCTTTATATTGCAGGCTGTGATTACGCAAATCCCTATTCTCAAAAGGCTCTAGAAGCATTTAAAGAAATCGTCCAAACCCGCAAGCACGGAATTTCAGAGGATACAGCCACATATCTGGAGCAAAAGATAGAGGAGCTTTCTGATCTTCCCAGATCGCCCCATGTAACTTATAAAGAATGGCAAGATTACATCGAATGCTATATTCGACGTAGTTTGAAATACAACTTGGTTTCCGCCCCATTTGAGGATTTTGTTGGCTTTCTATTTGAGCATATCCCCGCCTCCAGTCTGCGCCATCCATTTTTTTCGCCTTACGATGCCAACTGGCACAATATAGCGGCAGTTGAAACAGACCCTGTCGAATTGGTGAGGCATTACATCCGCCTTTTCCAAAACCCAGAATTTCTTTTAGATCTCTATCATCCGATAGAACTTGAGCGAGGTTTCTGGGATATTCGAGAATTCAATTCATGGTCTCTGGGGGCGGCCATTCATGGCAAAGTTGTCCCTATAGATCAAGCAGAAACCTGCATTCGAGCGATGTACCCCTTATTTGCTAAACTCTTTGCTCAAAACCCCCTTCTGATGTCCAGCTTTATGTGGTGGGATAGTGAATTTGCCAACTTCGGTTGCCCCCATGAGGTTCCACACCGGGACTACGATGAATCCGAATCTCAACGTCTTCACCAAGCCATGTTTGAAACACTCACTGCGATCCTTCAGATTGATAGTTTAGATTGCAAAGCAGCGGCACTCCATGGCTTAGGCCATCTTCAGCATCCACATACAGAAAAAGTGATTAAAGCCTTTCTCGTAAATCATCCCGAACTTGCTGACTGGCAAGAGTACGCACTTGCAGCAATTGAAGGCGATATTCTTTAGTTTTCAATCCATTGGAGAAAAATCATTATGCAACACGAACGTTTTAACCGCCTGCAAAAAATTGTGGCGGATGCTGGTCTCGATGCCATTGTCCTTGTGCCCGGCGCGAACCTGCGCTATTTGACAGGAGTCACTTTTCATCTTAGTGAACGCCCGCTGCTGCTCATCGTGCCCAAACAAGGTGACTCCGGGGTCATTATCCCTTTGTTAGAGGAGCAAAAACTAAAAGAACATGGTTTTTCTGGCGAATTTTTTACGTGGGACGACACCCAAGGCTATCACGGGGCGTTTAACAAAGCCATTCAAGGGATGAAATTGGCAGACAAGCGGATTGGCGTCGAGGGTTTACAAATGCGTGTATTGGAAGGTCAACTGCTCCAAGAATTCGCCTCCGGCTCACATATCATCCCCGCTGATGAGGATTTGGTGAACCTACGGATTATCAAATCGCCCGAAGAAATAGCTCTACATCGCAAAGCCATCGAAATCAGTGAAGAAGCCCTGCGTCGCACTCTACGCGATGTGAAACTCGGCATGACCGAACGCCAAATCGCCCAGATTCTGACCCAGCACCAAACCGAACTAGGCGGCGAACAAGATTCGTTTGCTCCGCTCATCCTGATTGGGCCACGTAGCGCCTTGCCACATGGCATGCCGGGGGATACTCGTCTCGAACGCGGCTTGCCCCTGTTAATTGACTATGGCACCGTGTATCAAGGCTATGTATCGGACATCACCCGCACCTTTTTTGTCGGGGAGCCGTCGGAAAAATTCAAAGCCTTGTATTCGGCAGTGTTGGGGGCTAATGAAGCTGGACGGCACAAAGTACGCCCCGGTGTTGCCGCTGAAGATGTAGATTCAGCCGCCGCTGGTGTCCTGCGACAATCGGCCTTTGCCCAATATATTATTCACCGTACCGGACACGGCTTGGGCATTGATATTCATGAACATCCCAATATTGTGCAAGGCAACAAACGGCTACTCGAACCCGGTATGGTGTTTACCATCGAGCCGGGGTTATATATCCCCGGCGAATTTGGTGTGCGTATCGAAGACAATATAGTGGTCACACCCGATGGTGGTGATAGTATGACCAGTTTCCCGCGAGAATTAACTATTTTGGAACTATAGATAGAACAAGGGAGAGGGCTGGTTTAGCTCTGTGGTTGCAAGGCCATATCTGACCAGTTCCACCACTTCAATAATTCACGCTCATGGCTCTTGTTAGAGGCATAATAAACCGCGCATCGCAGCACATATAACATGCACCGATCCACCTGATGCCGTTGTTGCTGGCACAGACGTTGATACAATACTTCGGGGTCTTGATCCTTCAATTCGTTGACAGAACGAAAGCCCAGATTCCACAAATCTTCGGCCACGCGCAGGCCAACACCGGGGATACGTTGCAGTTCTCGAAGGGTGTTAAGTTTAGGTGTCGCGCTCATTTTTTATCCCTCGTGGTATTGAACACATGTTCTTAGTATACCAAAGGTTTAGCTACCCTGTCAAATGCGAGAATGGCTTATTGATGCGGTTTTCAGCCTTAATTATTGAGATTTTTAGACTGGCGTCAGTAGGTCGTTCTGAGGGGTAAATTTCGCAAATCAATCATCGGATGATTTCGTTTTTTCAGCCTTTTCGGGGATTTTGGTAATCAATAATTTGTCTACCCGGTTGCCGTCCATGTCCATCACCTCAAAGCGCAACCCTGCTGCTTCCAAATAATCGCCGGCTTTGGGAATGCGCTCCAAATTCATCACCAAAAAACCGCCAAGTGTTGAGAAAGTATTGTTTTCTTCTCCCGGTAAATCTGCTTCAAGGTCAAACATCTCCTTGACCTCATCAATCGAGAGTAGACCATCCAAAAGCCATGAGCCGTCCTCACGCTGGAAGGGTTGTGCCTCGGCAATTTCACTCAGCGAAGGTAAATCACCAACAATCGCTTCTATAATATCAATCAGGGTCACAATTCCCTCTACCCCACCATATTCACTGAGTACCAGCGCAATATGCTCGCCCGACTCCTGAAAAATATCGAGCATCTTTAATGCAAAAACGGTTTCTGGTACAAAGGTGGGCTTCCGCAGGCATTCTTTAAGTTCAAGTTTTTCACCCTTCACGGCCTTCGCCCACATATCTTTCACCGAAGCAATTCCAATGACATTATCAGGTGAATCTTGGTAAACTGGATAATAGGAAAAACCGCTGTTTGCCATCTTCTCCCGATTTTCTTCAATGGAGGCATCCACATCTAACCAGATAACTTTGGTGCGCGGTGTCATCAATTCTTTGACGCGAGTCTGATCCAAGCTTAGGATACTATCCACCATATCCTGTTCGGCCTCATCAAAAACCCCGGCCTGCGTACCGTGTTCAATCAAAATCCGGATTTCATCTTCAGTAACAGGTGGCTCAATGGAGGGTTTAACGCCCAAGGCCCGCAGTGAAACATCCGTCGTAAAACTGATCACCGCGACCACCGGGGCTGTCAATTTTGAGAGTATGTTCATCGGCGCAGCAACTAAAGAGGCTATTTTTTCAGGACTGTTGAGGGCTAAACGCTTGGGTACCAGTTCACCCAGAATGAGTGAAAGGAAAGTAATAGTCACAACCACCAACACCAGTCCAATCCCATTACTATAGGGAGCCAAAGCATCTATTTCATCCAGCCCATGTGCGACTTCTTCAGCGACTGTCGCCCCCCCAAATGCACCCGCCAAAATCCCTACCAGTGTAATCCCAATCTGGGTCGTAGAAAGAAAGTGTGTTGGGTTTCGGGCTAGTTCCAGAGCAACTTTTGCCCCTGCATGGCCTTCATCTGAAAGCCGTTCGAGACGAGCCTTACGTGCCGAAATGATCGCAGCTTCAGACATCGCCAAAAGGCCATTCGCCATTATTAAGAGCAAAATGATCAAAATTTCAATCGCTATGTTAGACATCCAAGCACAGTGCCTCTGGTTATTAACAAATGGATATAGAGTATAGCCGGAAATGGGCCAAAGCTGTCAAACCAACTTTGTACAACTCATCCAGCAATATGCCCAAAATGCTGTATTCTTTACGTAAAACGTTTCTAAGGAGTTCTACAATCGGGTATGGGAAAAACTTCAAGTCCACACTATGACGCCATTGTCATCGGCGCTGGCCCCAATGGGTTAGCCGCCGCCATCACCCTTGCCCGTGCCCAAAAATCGGTGCTATTAATTGAAGCTGCCGATACCATTGGCGGGGGAATGCGTTCTGCCGAACTCACCCTGCCCGGTTTTATTCATGACGTCTGCTCTGCCATCCATCCTTTAGGAGCAAGTTCGCCTTTTTTCCGCGACCTACCTCTGCATGAACATGGCCTTGAATGGATTTATCCCCCTGCTGCGGCTGCCCATCCCCTCGATGATGGTTCAGCCATCATCCTCGAAAAATCAATTGAGGCCACTGCCACTCAATTAGGCCGTGACGCCGCCATATACCGCCGTTTGATGACCCCACTCGTCAATGATTGGGATAAGCTGGTCAAAATGACCCTCGCCCCTCTGCTCCGTGTTCCCCACCATCCCATCGCCCTCACTCGTTTTGGCCTTCCCGCCCTGCTACCGCTACACACCTTTGCAAAAACATTTTTCCGCGAAGAACGCACCCGTGCGCTGTTCGCTGGATTAGCAGGTCATTCGATGTTAACGATGGGTCACATCGCCTCGGCCTCTTTCAGTATGGTCTTGGGGATTTTGGGTCACTATATTGGTTGGCCGCTGGCAAAAGGGGGGTCGCAGAAAATTGCCGATGCCCTCGGATCATATTTCCAGTCCATAGGGGGAGAAATAATCACAGGCCAATGGGTTGCGTCCCTTGCTGAATTGCCCTCGGCCCAAGCCTATTTTTTCGATACCTCACCCCGCCAGATGGTCGAAATCGCTGGAGATAAACTACCCACAAGTTATCAAAATCGGCTGCAAAAATACCGCTATGGCATGGGAGTATTTAAACTGGATTGGGCCTTAAATCATCCCATCCCATGGAAAGCTGCTGAATGTTCCCGCGCCGCCACTTTGCATATTGGCCCAACCCTTGCCGACATCACCGCCTCTGAAAAAGCTATCTGGCAAGGGCGAAACAGTGATACTCCCTATTTAATCGTTGCCCAGCAAAGCCTTTTTGACTCGACCCGTGCCCCAGCGAATCACCAGACTGCATGGGCCTATTGTCACGTCCCCAACGGTTCCACAGCCGATATGACCACAGTCATCGAAAACCAAATGGAGCGTTTTGCCCCCGGTTTCCGCGATTGCATTATCGCCCGTCATCAAATGAATACCGCCGATTATCAAACCTATAATGCCAATTACGTGGGGGGCGACATCAATGGCGGCGTCCAAGATATTCCTCAATTAATCATGCGGCCCGCCCTTCGCCTCAATCCCTATTCCACCCCAGCTAGAGGCATCTATCTTTGCTCCTCATCTACACCCCCCGGTGGTGGTGTACATGGCATGTGTGGTTATTATGCGGCTCGTTCAGCTTTGAAAGAGGTTTTTTAGTTTGATTTATCATGGGGTGCAGTGAATACACCCCATATAATGAGACAAGAGGCTTAAGGTTCTTGAGTTCCAGCGGGTTGTGTCGAAGTAGGCTGTGGTGGTGGTGGGTTGTTGGTATTGCCTGTATCTGAACTAGACGTTGGGGTGGCCGTCGCGGAGGTACTCGGACGGCGTGTGCCATATGGACGTGAAGCCAGTTCGTTAAATTCTAGATCGGGTAATTCCGGCGCATCTTCGGGGTCAATCACGGGCAAGGCAGTAACTTCTTCATCTTCCAGTACCAATCCGCGACGTGGCGACCACCCCGCTTTTAGCACCCCTCTATCAAAATAATAGATAAAAAGCCATTTTTCCTCCGCATCCCGACCTGCGACGTGTGGCGCAAACGTTCCCGTTGCTGCCGCAAATATTCGGCCCGATTTACGGTCGGGTAATGGAAAAACCTCAATACCCCCGCGTGCAACCGGTACATTTTCTAACAAGGGTGGCTCAGGAGTAGCGGTAGGTGTTCGCGTTGGTCTTGGAGTACGACTGGGGGTGGCGGTATTTTGTTGGGCTTGCGATGGTGCAGGAGCCACCACAAACAATAGTGCATTGACAGCCAGAATAGCCATCAAAAGGACAGGGATCATCTTTTTCATGCAGAGTTCCTCTCACTTCATTGAAACGGATATTGTTGAGAAACCCCACCATGCAATAGTATAAGACAATCTGGCTGGAATTTTCAACTTATTTCCATCTCAACAGGTGTTATACTCAAAATCCCATTAGAACTATTTAGGAGAATGCAAAGGTTCATGCCCAAATTTATCGCAGACCGGATTGACATGGTGCCGCCATCCGGCATCCGCAAATTCTTTGATATCGCGGCAACAATGGATGATGTAATTTCACTTGGGATTGGGGAGCCCGATTTCACTTCCCCCGCCGGGGTGATTCAGGCTGGTATCCATGCCTTACAGCACGGTGAAACCCATTACACCAGCAACAACGGTCTTATCGAGCTACGCACCGCCATTTCACAATATATCAACCGTCTGTATGGCATCGAATATGACCCGGCCAACGAATTATTGGTAGCTGTTGGCGTCAGCGAGGCAATGTATCTAGCCGTGACCGCCACAATCAACCCCGGTGATGAGGTCATTATTCCCGAACCCTGCTTTGTTTCCTATATGCCAGAGGTCGTTTTTGCAGGCGGCGTGGGCGTCATGGTACCAACCCATTTTGAGCAAGAATTTCAAGTCGCTGCCGCCGACATTGAAAAAGCCATTACTCCCCGCACCAAAGCCATTCTTTTGGGCTATCCCAATAATCCAACCGGGGCTGTGCTCAGCCGCGAACGAATGCTAGAGATCGCCCAAGTTGCCGAAAAACATGACCTACTGGTCATTTCCGATGAAATCTATGACCGTCTGGTTTACGGCGTACCCCACATTCAATTTGCCACCCTGCCCAATATGCGTGAACGCACGATTGTGTTGGGGGGATTCAGCAAAAGCCATGCCATGACTGGGTGGCGTATCGGCTATGCCGCTGCCCCTGAGGTCATTATCAATGCCATGCGTCGCATCCACCAATACACCATCATGTCTGCCCCTACCGTCGCCCAATTTGCTGCCCTAAAAGCCCTTGAACACGAGGAAGAAGTACAGGCGATGGTGGCCGAATATGATCGCCGCCGCAAATTGTTGGTCAATGGCCTCAATCAATTGGGACTAGATTGTTTTGAGCCGCGTGGTGCATTCTATGCCTTCCCCCGCATCAAAGCATCAGGTATGGATGAAAACGTCTTCGCCGAAAAGCTGCTATATGAGGAAAAAGTCGCCGTCGTGCCGGGGAGCGCCTTCGGGGTCAGCGGAGAAGGTTTTGTACGTGCCTGCTATGCCACTTCCTATGAAAAACTTGAAGAGGCCCTTGAGCGAATGCACCGATTTATGCAGAGATACGGATAAGGTTGAGGTTTTAGCCCAATTTTGTTAAGCTAGAGCCATCTTAAAAGCACAAAATCAATCGAAGACGTGTGAATGGCAACCAAGACACAAACAACCGCTTATGAAGCAGTTATCGGCATGGAAGTCCACGCCGAACTGATGACCGAAAGCAAAATGTTCTGCCGCTGTGCGGTGGTTGATTTAACCACTGCCCAACCAAATACAGCGGTTTGTCCGGTTTGCTTGGGGATGCCCGGCGTACTGCCCGTCATCAATCAGCAAGCCATTGAGTATGGCATTATGGTTGGGCTGGCCTTGAATTGTGAAATTGCCGCCTTCAACCAGTTTGCCCGCAAGAACTATTTCTACCCCGACTTGCCCAAAGGCTACCAAATCAGCCAATATGAATTCCCATTGGCGGTCAACGGCTACGTTATGATTGACTTGCCGGATGGCAGCGCCAAACGCATCGGAATTCGTCGCGCCCATTTGGAAGAAGACACGGGTAAAAATACCCACCTCAGCGATGGCACGAGTCTGGTAGATTTCAATCGCTCCAGCGTGCCCCTTTTGGAAATTGTGACGGAGCCAGATATTCACAGTGCCGAAGAAGCCGAAGCCTATTGCCGCAAACTCCGTGCTATCCTGCAATATTTGGGTGTCAACAGTGGTGACATGAGCAAAGGCGTCCTACGTGTCGAAGCCAATATTTCGGTACGACCGGTCGGCTCAAGTGAATTTCGCAACCGTACCGAGGTCAAGAACCTCAACAGCATCCGCAACATGTTCCGCGCTACCGAATACGAAATCCAGCGTCAAATCGAGGTCTGGGAATCGGGCGGCTCGGTGGTGCAAGAAACACGCGGTTGGGATGAGCAGAAACAAAAAACATTCAGCCAACGCAGCAAAGAATCGGCCCACGACTACCGCTATTTTCCTGAACCCGATCTGCCTGTTCTGGAAATTTCGCGTGATTGGGTCGAGCGTGTCAATGCCCATATGCCCGAACTGCCTGACACCAAACGAGAACGGTTTATGACCAATCTTGGCCTCAATCCCTACGACGCCAGCGTTTTAGTCGCCGACCGCCCTATCGCCGACTATTTCGAAGCCGCTGTTAAGGCTGGGGGTGAAGCCAAAACCGTCGCCAATTGGATGATGGGTGAACTCTTCCGCCTCATGAATAAATCCGGCCTAGAGCGTGAGCAAATCAACGAAATCAGCGTCAAACCTGAACAATTAGTTGAGGTGATCAAGTTAATTGAGAAAAAGACAATTAACAACAATGCTGGTAAAAAAGTGCTGGAAATCGTGTATAATAAAGGTGGCGAAGTATCAACCATCATTCATTCAGAGGGCCTTGCCCAACAATCTGATGAAGGGGTTTTACGTAACGCAATTGTACAAGTCTTGGATCAAAATCCGGGTGAAGTAGTCCGTTGGCTCAATGGTGAAGAAAAAGTCATCAAGTTTTTAATGGGTCAAGTAATGCGTGCAATGCGTGGTACAGGCGATGCTCAAGCGGTGCAGCGCCTATTGGAAGAAGAATTAAGCAAGCGCAAGTAAACCAGAGTAAAAGGGAAGCCAGTGGTTAGTTAAGAAAGTTCCATCTAGACAACAGTCATCAACACCTTTTACTCGAATACTAAACGGTGTTATCACTCCTCGTCGTAGGGCACGGGGTGGATAACATCGTTTTTAATTCCAAAGCACACAAATCCCCTTGCCAGATTCCCCTACATCACGCAAAATGTTGCCCTATGAGCGACATTCACAATCCTTCACCCCTCGCTGCCCATCGCGGCGAACCTTCATATGTGTGGCGCAGCGGACAAGAGCGCCGTCTGCAAATGATTTTGGCCCAACTTGACCTCGCCGATAAGCGAGTTCTGGACGCAGGCTGTGGCAATGGCATTTATGCCACCAAATTTATCGAACGCTGCCATGCCCAAGTTGAGGCCTTTGAAATCGAGCTAGCGCGTGTTGTCGAAGCCCGTTATCACGTCCCCCACGCCGTCGTGGCACGTGGCGAAGCCCTACCCTATCCCGATAACTATTTCGACGCCGTTTTTTCTAATGAAGTCATCGAGCATGTGGACAATGATCAACAATTCGCGGCTGAACTGGTGCGTGTCACCAAACCCGGCGGGCGCATCATGCTTTTTTGTCCCAACCGTTGGTATCCCGTCGAGCAGCATGGGCACTATTGGAAGGGCGAATATCATTTTGGCAACACCCCGCTGATTAACTACTTACCTGATCGTTGGCGCAATCAATTAGCTCCCCATGTTCGCACGTATACTGCACGCGGCATCCGGCGTCTATTTGAAGGGCAACCCGCTCACGTCGTGCACCATACCCGCATTTTTGGTGGCTACGATAACATTGTGCGTCGTGCCCCCACACTGGGTAAACGGATTCAAAGCACCCTCTACACATTGGAAAAAACGCCGTTCCGCTGGTTCGGCCTATCGCATTGGTTGGTGTTGGAGAAATTGAAGTAATGGAAGATTACCGGGAATTAATTCGCGCAAATATTCTCAATGAGGCCATTTTCATTCGAGCAACTTTCAGTGGTCATCAAGCGGGCGCAACCTCGCAATGGCAGAAAATTGTGATCCGCCCTGTTGAATTAAAAAATATCCGCCACCTGCAATTTTCCTACTTCGATGACAAGCGCGACATCACCAAAAATTATGCTGGCGAAGAGGCAATTATTTCCCTCGAAGAAGCCCTAGCTGTACCTTTTCGTAATTTCAACATCCAAACCACCACGGGCGATGTCCAAGTCAACCTGAGCAAAAAGGGCAAACCCCAAATCTATCGCTCCAACACCGATGATGAGCGCCGTATCAAAACCAACCACGACCGTGAAAAGTCAGTCATCCTGACCCCCGACTCGGCCACGCCTTACTTGCAGGCGGTTGGCATCATGACTCAAGATGGCAAAATCCGCTCAGATATGCAAAGCAAATTTAAGCAGATCAATGAGTTTTTGCGGTTGGTGCAAGAAGTGGGTGAGCTCGACAAACTAAATACCTTAGATCGCCCCATCCATGTCATAGATTGTGGCTGTGGCAATGCCTACCTCACCTTTGCCACCTATTATTACCTCACACAGGTGCTAGAATTACCTGTCGAGATGACGGGGATTGATGTCAATCGGGATTTGTTATCCCGCCACACTCAAAAAATTAGATCACTGGGTTGGGAAGGCTTAAGTTTTCGGGCAACCCGCATTGGCGATTTTATGCCAGAAGCCTCGCCCGATATTGTCTTAGCCCTCCACGCCTGTGACACAGCTACCGATGATGCCATTGCGCTCGGCATCAAATCCCAAAGTCGCCTGATCATTTGTGCTCCCTGCTGCCACCATCATTTACAGGAGCAGCTTCGGTTTCACCCGTCTCCGGCTCCCTTTGCCTCGGTAATGCGGCACGGCATTCTGCACGAGCGTATGGGTGATATTTTGACCGATTCATTTCGAGCCTTGCTGCTGCGCATTATGGGCTATCGCACCGACGTGGTGCAGTTTGTTTCGACCGAGCACACCGCCAAAAATTTAATGATTCGTGCTGTCAAGACTACCAAACCCGGCGATATGCGCTTCATCCAAGAATACCTCGACCTCAAAAACTTCTGGCGCGTCACACCCTATCTCGAAGAACTCATTGCCGAACAATTGGGTCAATTTGTCGTTTAATTTTAAGAGAGCACATCCATGTCAAAAGCCATTCTGTTTGATCTTGATGACACCTTACTTGACCGTGAAGGGTCAATTGAGCCCATTGCGAGCCACCAATATCAACAGTATGGGCTTCAGCATATTCCCTTTGAGGCCTATTTGGCGCGTTTCCGCGAACTCGATGAACATGGCTATGCGGAGAGGCATCAATTATTTCGGACGCTAGTCGCCGAATTTGATATATCAGCCGATTCAGAGGAGATGCTTTGGGATTACCGCCGCCAAACATGGCAAGTGGCCCAACTTTTTGATGATGCCCTTCCCGTATTAGAGGCGTTTCGGCAACGCGGCTACCAACTGGGTATCATTACCAATGGCTCAACTGCGATGCAAACAGGTAAACTCGAGGCAACAGGGCTTCTCAAGCTTGTTGATGTGGCCCTTATTTCAGAGCAGGTCGGTCTCCACAAACCCGACCCGCTGATTTTCCAACAAGCTGCTGAAAAATTAGCCATCTCCCCTGAACAGTGTATCTTTGTAGGGGATCATCCTGTTAGAGATGTGATGGGTGCTCACCGCGTCGGTATGACAGCGATATGGCGGGTGGCCCATCTTGCATGGCCGGACGACCTTGCCATTAAGCCACACCACACCATTCATCAGCTAAGTGACTTACTTCGCCTACCGCTCTAGGCTCTATTTTTTGTCCTTATTTTCGTCTACAAATACGGGCAAATGACCTAAGGCCTTCACGTTCGTCCACTTCGCCCGATCCCCTTCGGTGAAAATCGCGGCCTCAGCAATGACCTCTGCACCTGCTTTTTCCATCAGCAAACGCATCGCCTGAAGAGTACTGCCTGTACTAATCACATCATCAATAAGGGCAACGCGCCGTCCCACTACATTCTTGAGGTCTTTTTCATCCAAATAGAGTGTTTGGGCTTTACCAGTGGTAATGGACATGGTTTCGGCCTTAAGCGCCTGCCCCATATAGGGTTTATAGTCTTTACGCAAAACCACATAGGGCACATCCATAACTTTGCTTAGGGCATAGACGAGAGGGATGCTTTTAGTCTCGGCGGTCACCAACATTTCGGGGCCAAGATCAGCCAATTGCTCGGCTAGTCCTTGCGAGGCAGCTTCCACCAATTCGTTGTCGCCCAAAATATTTAAGATGGCAATCCGAATACCCGGTGCAACCTCAAACAAGGGTAAATCGCGTTCCACCCCTGCCACATTAACCTTAAATACTGAACGTTGTTCATCAGCCATAATTAGCGCTTTTCTTTATCTTTTTCTCCGACCGTAATGAATTCATACAATGGCTGCATTGCGGTAATCAATGCGGCCAATCGTTGGGCTGCAAAAGTCTGCACTTCAAGGGTCAGTGCTTCGCTAGGATAAGCTTCATAGACTTTTGTCCATCCCCTATCCCATTCTTCCGCCACCAACCCATCTCCCAACGTTTCACGCAATTCGAGTATATAGCGCCTAAATGTGTCTAGCAAAAACTGATTGCGGGTTTTGTCTCGGCTTTCAAAATGCAGCCCGACTTCTAACATCCGACCACAGAGCGCATTTGCCCGTGATACTTCATAGTGAATATGGCGATCTCTTCCAAAATACACCTGAAAAAACCAACGGGTCTCCCCCAAATGAAAGCGCCGATATTGGGCTGGCAAATGTTCGGGAATAAGCTCAGAAAGCCCTTTCATAAATTCAGTATGTTTTAGCTCAGACATTTACGCTCCTTAAGTAAACTACCCCCATTTAGTTAGAATTCTTTCGTCTTTCCGAAAAAATCATGAATTCATTGAGATAGATTAAAATTTATACGGTATAATGAATTAAGACAGAATTGAGCATTAATTTTGATTGAGGCTATATCTATGACAACCGCTATGCCAACAACCAATACTCAACCTCTTAAGGTAATTTACGTCGAAGACAACGCCAATAACCAACGTTTGTTATGTCGGATGTTGAGCCAACGGAATATCGCAGTTCAGCTTTACGACAATGCTGAAGATGGTTATGAGGCAATCTTTGAGAATCAACCCGATTTGATTTTTCTGGATGTTCATCTGAAGACCAAAACCTCTGGCCTCGATTTGGTTCGCCAGCTTCGTCATGCTGGTGTCAATACGCCAA
Organism: Chloroflexota bacterium; assembly: GCA_016234595.1. GTDB lineage: Bacteria > Chloroflexota > Anaerolineae > Aggregatilineales > J027 > CFX10. The sequence continues at coordinate 17,237 of JACRBG010000035.1, forward strand.
TTATCTTGGTCACCATTTTTAACATGATGGCCGACAAAAAACGCGCCATTGAAGCGGGTTGTGATGATTTCTTGATGAAACCCTTTGAGATGAAACAACTGCTCAGTCTGGTGGATCAATATAGCGGTCAAGCATAGGGGTTTAGCTAGGGCAGTAGTACGACAATGTCGTTTAAAACATACCATGCCAGCCCGACCAACCCAAGTGGAATCAAAAATACCAAATACGGTAGCCATCGCCATTTTATAAGGCGTACTCCTAATTCCGCCCAACCACATAACCCGACTGCATTTCCTAAAGCCAGCGGAATAAGTGCTGGATACAAATAGCGCCCCTGAAACTGTACGAATGTTCTATTATAAACCAGAAACTGGGCAAATACCAGTAACGTTCCTAGTATAAACAACCCCCAAACAGGGTGTATGCTTTTGGGCCACCTAACCTGCCAACTATAGACTCCAACGCCACCAACCATCACGAGTGACACCAAGAGTAACCCTTGATAGATGCGCGGAGGCATCGGCAGAGCCATCCACCCCAGTTGCCCCCAAAAACTATGGAAGGTCGTCTCGCCGAGGTTTTCCCAATAGTCTTGCTGACTACCATCCAATTCATTTTCAATATAATCTTCCGTGCGAAGCTGCCCCACCACGACCTTATCATGGCGCTGCAAACCCAAAATATCTGTGCCGCCATAGGTCTGGACACCATGCACCCACCAAATACCGCCTAAGATCACGGCAGGTAAACCAAAAGCTAGTATTTGAGAGATAGATTTTTTCAGCGGCCATTTTTCATGCCAGCAGCGCCACAAAACCGCCAAGCCAGCCACCACCCCCACGTAATAAACCGTCGTTTTGGTCAGGAATGCCAATCCGACCAATAGCCCCATTATCACCGGCATCTTAATTGGGGCGGTTCGTGAATCACCCCCCTCAGCCGATTGCGTTGGGGTCAGATAAATCGTCACCATCAGCAACACTAATCCCGCCAAAGTTTCAGCCAACGAGTCATTGCTCACCCCACCCATAATCGCCAAGCGTTGCGGAATAAAAGCCACCAACGCCGCCGCGCTTAGCCCTATCCACGCATGGGAGGGCAACAACCGCCGCACAATGGCCCATGCACAAATAACAGCCCCTGCCCCCATCAGGGCCGAAAAAATCCGCAGGGTTTCAATATCCCCATCGGACAGGCGATACACGACCGATTCCACTAAATAATAAAGGGGTGGTTGATGGTCTTCATACTGGACACGGCCAATGTTTTGCGTCACGGCGGGGTCAAAACCACTGCCTTTAAGTTGATCGAGATAGACTGAATCCCAATCACCCATTTGCAAAACCGGCAGTTCCCCATTTTCAGCAATCTGGCGGACGTAATTGTAATGGGCTGGTTCGTCGGGGATTTGCCAAGTGGGGGTGCGAGTGGCATAGCCATAGGCCAGCGCCAGATAGAGGCCAACAATCAACGCCAAAAGGCCATATTCCATCAATTGTAAACGGCGGGTGGTCATGATTTCGGTTTTCCAGTCGGCGCTTGTTGATCGGTGGGGGAACCGCGCAGTTTCCATTGAATATAGGTGATAATCAAAACAGGAATCCATGCGTAGAAGGCGCAGATGCACAGCACGCGCGACCCCAACCCCAAAATAATATCGAGCAAGACACTATTCCTTACAAAAAGCCATTGTTATAGCGATTTATGCAAGGGAGGGCTTGTACACCCTCCCCTACCAACAAATAGGGTAATCAGCCACCCAGTTTGGCTCGTTCGGTTTCCACAACAGAGACATCCAATTTCTTGATGAGCGCCTCTGGTTCGCGGAGTTTTTGACCGGGTTGCAGCTTGCTCTTTTCCCAATGGCCCGTAGCGTGGCTACCATCATAAATCAGAGCTTGGTGCGAACGAGTTGATTCTTGATAGTCGGTGATGATTTGCTCACCAAACAGTGGCGCGTCATAACCCAGATAACTATGCACCTTCTCCGAGGTAAAGGGCAGGAACGGCGCAAACAGGATTTTCAGGTTATCAATGCAGCGCAGTGCTGTATAGATGGTGGTCGCGGCGGCTTGTTTATCTTGCTTAATTGCATCCCCAAACCACGGCGCGCCATCCAGATAAGCATTGACTTCGGACGCCAAGCGCATCGCTTCGCCAAGCGCATCACGCAATTTGACAGCTTCCAAGCGTTGGCCGACACTTTCAAAGCCCGCCTCAATCTTGGCAAGGATATCACGGTCAAAATCGCGTAGTTCACCGGGGGTAGGAACAACCCCTTCCCAGTGTTTATAGGCGAATTTCAAGACGCGGTTGACCAAATTACCCCATTTCGCCAAAAGTTCATTGTTATTACGGGCCACGAAATCATCCCATTTCCAATCACTATCCCGATTTTCGGGCATCACCACCGTCAGATAGTAGCGCACCGCATCGGGGTCATAGGCGTCCAGCAAATCGGGCATCGTGATGAACCACTTGCGACTCTTAGAGAGTTTGCGATCTTCCAAATTGAGATATTGGTTAGCCGGGACATCGTAGGGCAAGTTAATGGGGGTCGAATCCCCCTCATTGTAAATCCCACTGATACCCAACAATTCGGCAGGCCAAATGATGGTATGGAAGATGATGTTGTCTTTGCCCAAGAAATTGTAGACACGGGCCTGTGGGTTGTACCACCACTGCTTCCATACGTCCGGCTGTCCATTGTTATGCGCCCATTCAATGCTGGCGGTGAGATAGCCCATCAGTGCCTCAAACCAAACATACAAGCGTTTTTCTGACCATGCGGGGTCATCAATTGGCACTTTGATGCCCCAATTCACGTCACGGGTCATAGGCCGACCCCGCTGTTCGGGTACTTTGCTTAGGGATTCATTCAGCACATTCTCGCGCCAGTGGTCACGCCCTTTTTCCATATACTCGGTCAAGGGTTCGCGGAATTTGCCAAGATCGAAAAAGTAATGGGTGGTATTGCGGCGAATAGGAGTACTGCCATCGCGTTTGCTGCGTGGGTTAATCAGCTCGGTGGCATTGAGCAGGCTACCACAATTATCGCATTGGTCGCCACGCGCATTTTCAAATCCACAGACCGGACACGTGCCTTCCACATAGCGATCTTCCAAAAAGCGATTTTCGGTGACGCTGTAGAGGCGCTCTTGTTCTTCAGGATAGAGATAGCCACGTTCGAGCAGCAGGGTAAAGATATCCTGCGCGATGCGATGATGGTTCTCAGTATCGGTGTGGGTATACAAATCAAAGCTCATGCCAGAACGCTTAAGCGTCTCCAGAAAGCGCACATGATATTTTTCAAACAGTTCGCGGGGGGTGATGCCCTGCGCGTCGGCCTCGACCATGATGGGTGTGCCATGGGTATCCGAACCACTGACCATCAAGGCATGATTCCCTTTGAGGCGGTGATAGCGGGCAAAAATATCGGCAGGCAAAAATGACCCCGCAACATGTCCGGCGTGCAGATCGCCATTCACATAGGGCCATGCGACGGAAACGTGAATAAAATCGCTCATGGGTTGGGTTGCTCCTTTGCAAGTCTCCTGTGGATTTTAACGAACGAACCGATTTGCGAACAGGCTACGAAAAATCAACCGGGCATTAGAAAACAAAAAACCGCCGGAGAAATGTCCGACGGTTCCGCGCTAACTTAGCTGGTGATGAGCTATCCACGCCCAAAACGCCAGCGTCGAGTTTGTCTCGACCCCAGCCAGCGCGGGTGGCACATCATCATTCCAGTTACTGTCAGCGGTTGATTTTGCATAGGTGGTTCGCTATTTACACTACAGCTTTACTATACAGAGTTTATTTTAGCACAGTTTCTTTCGAAATGGGCCGAAGTAAAAATCTTAATGCTTTAGGGAAGGCATCAATACGCCAGATGTTATTTAGCCATATGGTTATTTTCTATAAATCCGTTACCATGGTAACGGATTTATGCGGGAGGTTTATAGAACAATTGCTCTAAGATTAAAAGAGGATTGAGGCTTCCCAAGCGCGGGGATAAATCCGCCACGCTCAAGTTAGAACAAGGTGGAAATTTGACATTGCACACGGCATTTTGCCCCTACCCCATTTCCTGCTACAATCGCCACGTATCATCACAACTTATAGATCAATGAATTTTGGGGATTAGGCCGTGCATATTTTTATCAGCTACGCCAAAGTCGATACTCAGCCGCTGGCGCTCAAAATCCGCGATACCTTACGATTGGTCAATGGCTTAACCGCATGGATAGATGAATCGCTAGAATCCGGTGAGGATTGGGCCGTCCAAATCCAAGATGAGATTGACCGCTGTGATTTGATGCTGGTCTTGCTATCGCCAGATGTCAACCGCACCAGTGAGCCGCGCAGTTTTGTGCTGCGGGAAATCCACTATGCCCAAGATAATCACAAGCCCATTTTGCCCGTCATGGCACAGAAGACCAAAATTCCAGTGCAGTTGGCAGGCATTCAATATGAGGATTTGACCCAAAATCAAGCCGCTAGTATTGAAGCACTGGTCGAAAATGTGTGTCGGCGATTTGGCCTCATCAGCCCCGCTGAACAGCGACGACAAGCCGAAGAAGCCGAGCGTCAACGGGTAGCAGAACTTCATCGGCAGACAGTCGAAGCCGAGCAAAAACGACAGGCGCAAATTGCAGCCCAACGACAAGCCGAGGAACAAGAACAGCGGCGGAAAGCCCAAGCCCAAATTGAGGCCCAACGTCGGGCAGACGAACAGGCGCAGCAACAAAATGCCCAGACTGCGCCCGCTATACCTGTAATGCAACCACGCCCCAATGCTCCACAGGACTGGAATAAACAGTATTCGGATGGGTCATCAGCGGCCTATCAAGCCAAAGTCAGTGCGGCAGGGCCACGTAAAAGTGCGGTAGGTATCCCCCTATTAGCAGGCGGGGCGGTTATCGCTGCTCTCATTTTGGTGGTTATTGTAGGATTATTGCTGTCGGGAGTATTGGGCGGAGATGATAACAAAAATAATGATGCCAAGGATGGATTTGGACGATACCAAGCCATTTTCGACGATGAGCATACAGAAAAATTTGACGATGGAACTGTTTGCGCCTTCCACAATATTTCGGTGAGCGATACAGGCAAACACGTGGAAATAAAAATGGAATCGTCTAATAACAACTACGATTCATCTGAGAACCCTCTAGAGTTATCGTTACAACTATACAAGAAAAATAATGGTACTTGGGAAGTTAGTCAGGCAACTCTCATTGCGGCAGAGCATTTTTCTAACGGTCTTGTAGTCGAGGTTGAACCCAATGACTATATAGTTTGCCTAACTGCAAGTGGCGACAGTTATTATCCTTCAAATGTTGAGGGCAAGTCCTTCTGGGTCACAGTCAATCTAAAAGGATAGTCCATTACTTGAAAACACCTCGCACTCAAGACTAACAAAGGTGTTGAGTGCGTTCCTCCCCTCTGCTACAATAACATATTGCATATTTCTCGTAATTTGTGGTGATTGGAAGAATCTGTCGCTATGGCTGCGATGTCGCTTGAAGAAAAACTCAAAGGGATTGAGGCACGGTATACTGAAATAGATCATTTACTGTCAGACCCCGCCATCCTAGCCACCTATGACCGAGTGACGGCACTCGCGCAGGAAAAATCGGGGATTGAGGCTGTCGTGACCAAGTTTCGGGAATATCGCAAAGCCCTCGCTGATTATAAAGATGCGAAGGCCATGTTAAGCGACCCTGAATTGGGCGAAATGGCCCGCGAAGAATTTGAGCGCCTCGATAAACTAATCCCCACCTATGAACAAGACCTCAAAAGCCTACTCCTCCCCAAAGACCCACGTGATGACAAAAACGTCATTGTCGAAATTCGCGCTGGGGCGGGTGGTGACGAAGCCGGGATTTTTGCCGCTGATTTGCATCGCATGTATGTACGCTATGCTGAAAGCCGCAAATGGAAAGTGAATATGATTTCCGGCCATGATACAGGCGTTGGTGGGTTTAAGATGGTGGTGTTTGAAATCAAAGGACAAGGAGCCTTTAGCCGCTTAAAATATGAAAGTGGCGTGCATCGGGTTCAACGTGTCCCCGCTACTGAAAGTCAGGGACGTATCCACACCAGCACCGCCACCGTCGCAGTCTTGGCGGAAGTGGATGAAGTCGAAGTCAATTTGAATATGAACGATGTGCGGGTGGACGTGTTCCGTAGCCAAGGTGCAGGTGGTCAAAGCGTCAATACGACCGACTCCGCCGTGCGGATGACCCATATCCCGACGGGCTTGGTGGTCGAGTGTCAAGACGAACGTAGCCAGTTGCAAAACCGCGAACGGGCCAAGCAAATTCTGATCGCCCGTTTGTATGAAATGGAAATGGAAAAACAACGCAGCGAGTTGGATACTGAGCGACGTAGTCAAATTGGGGGCGGGGATCGCAGTGAGAAAATCCGCACCTATAACTATCCCCAAAACCGCGTGACCGACCACCGCATTAATATGTCGAGTCATAATCTGCCTGCCATCATGGAAGGTGATCTCGACGGCTTTATTGATGAACTTGCCACCCGTGATCAAGCCGAACGCCTAGAAATGGGCGAGGCCGTCTAACAAAAAGTCATGCCCACGATTGGAGAGGCGTTGGCAAGTGCTCGTCAGCGCCTCATACCCGCCAATGAAACCGCCGCACTTGATGCCCGACTGCTCCTCAGTTTTGTAATTGACCAGTCCACCGCATGGCTCTATGCCCATTCTGACAGCCTCCTAACACCCGAACAAGCGGAAAAATTCACCCACCTGATTGAACAACGTGCGGCGGGAACACCAATTGCCTACCTAACGGGGACACGCGGGTTTTATCACTGGGATTTTGTAGTAACACCCGATGTTCTAATCCCCCGCCCCGAAACCGAACATCTCATTGAAGCGGCACAGGCATGGCTTCAAAATCGGCGGGGTGAGCAGCTAAAAATTGTGGATGTGGGGACGGGCAGCGGGATTATTGCGGTGTCACTGGCGCTACTTTTTCCACAGGCGGCGGTCACGGCGATTGATGTCAGTCCGGCGGCATTGGAAATCGCGAAATTGAATGCGGGGCGGTTGGGCGCAGAAAATATCAGATTCCGAGAGGGCAACCTCTTAAATGGTCTGTCCAATGATTTTCAGGTGGATTTAATCGCCGCAAATTTGCCCTATATTGACCATGATGAGATGCTAACGCTCGAGGTTGCCAAATGGGAGCCGCATCTGGCATTGGATGGGGGTATGGGTGGGCTAGACTTCATTCGCGACCTGTTACACCAAGCACCCACTTATCTCAAGCCGGGGGGATTGATTTTGCTGGAAATAGGCGCGGATCAAGGAGCGGCGACACGGCAATTGGCATTGGAGGTTTTTCCAAATGTGGTGGTCAAAATCCAACAGGATTTGGCGGGACTAGACCGAATCGTGTCTATTCAAACCCTCGAATAGCACCGCAGCACCCTCTCAGGTAGAATAAGCGACGACTTGAGAAACTCAACAAGTGGTCAATGATTGGTTAAAAGGCGGTCATGTCAGAAAATCCACGCCCTAACGAAGATTACATACCAGAAGATTTCGACGCTAACGGGTTTGATGAACCCTTTGATGAATCCGTTGCGGATGAGCCGTTACCCACTGCCGAAGAAACGATGATTGGGCAAGCCACCGAGCAGTTTACAAGGCCCGCATCGGAAGAGGTGTGGACGGAGGTTGAACCGATTCCGGCTGGCCGAGATGAACTCTATGATGAAACCCTGCGCGGTGCTGAGGACATCCCGCCAATTGTGCGACCGGGTGAAGAGACCGAAGCCCCACCCACCGAGACGCGCCGTCGCCAAGTACGTCAGCCATCGGAACGTAGCGAAGAACGGGATCGCGTGCGCGAAATTCAGCCCGAGTTGATTCGACAACAGCGCCCCAGCCGCTTGGCGATTGCACCACTAGCATTTGGCTTGATTGGATTAGGCATTTTGCTGCTGGCTGAAAATTTTGTCGAGGAGCTAGAAATTACAGCAGGGGCGGCCATCACTATTTTGTTGGGGTCGTTTGTGCTGACCACCGTCTTTCGATTTTTTGAATCGGGCAGGCGGCAACGCGGCTTGTTTTTTATGGGGGTGGTGCTGCTGATTTGGGGCGGCATTGTGGCGCTGAATGTGCTGCGTGGGGATGAGTTCCCCATTGATGAATTTTGGCCGCTGACGATTGCCGGTGTTGGGGCGGCGTTTTTCATCACGTTTCTATTTGAGCGCAATCACCAAGCGGGATTGGTGTTCCCCGGCATCATTTTGATGTTTGCCAGCGCGGTGGCTTTTATGGTGACGCTGGATGTAGTAGGGCAAGATGTGCTGGATGGGGTCAAGGACTTTTGGCCTTTGATGGCGGCAGTAGTGGGGTTGTTATTGTTTCCGGCAGCATTTCAAAAGCGATAGCGTAAGATGGGATTACAGATCGCGGTAGATGCTAGCCGTACGACACGCATCAAACGAACTGGCACGGAAAATTATGCCCTACAACTTATTCATAAATGGGTTGCACTTGACCAACAACACCACTTGACTTTGTATTTTCGGGATATGCCACCGCCCAGTTTATTCCCTGAAGCGCCAAATATCGAGCAAAAAATATTGGAGTTTCCACGACTGTGGACACATGTGCGGTTGGCGGGTGAACTGTGGCGCACACGACCCGATGTCACCTTTGTGCCGGCCCACACCCTGCCCTTCTTTTGCCCCGGCAAGGCGGTGGTCACAATCCATGATCTGGGCTACCTCTATTTCCCCGAAGCTCACCCCTCCAAAGAACGGCACTATTTGGACATAACCACCCGCTATAGTTCACGGCGGGCGACCCTCATTCTGGCGGATTCACTAGCTACGAAAAACGATTTAATCGGGCATTATCAAGTGCCGGAAGAAAAAATTCGGGTGGTGTATCCGGGGGTGGATGAAAGCCTTAAACCAATGCTTGATCCAGCCGAATTAGCAAAAGTGCGGGCAAAATATGGCCTACCAGAGCGCTATCTGTTCTTTTTGGGAACGCTGCAACCACGCAAAAACATCGCTCGATTGGTCGAGGCATTTGCGAAATGGCGGTCAGCATCGGGGAATCAGGAAACAGCGCTGGTGCTGGGTGGGCAAAAAGGTTGGTTGTATCAAGAGACATGGACGGCAGGGGTCGAAGGGGTGATTCTACCGGGGTATATTGCGGATGAAGATGTGGCGGCACTCTATAGTGGGGCATTGGCATTGGTGTTTCCGTCGCTGTATGAGGGGTTTGGTTTTCCTGTGATTGAGGCTATGCGGTGTGACACCCCGGTGTTGTGTTCCAATACCTCCTCTTTGCCCGAATTGGGAGGCGAGGCGGCGCTCTTGGTCAACCCACTTGAGATAGAAGCCATTGCACACGGGATTGGGCAGTTGGTCGAAAATGCGGAATTGCGGGGACAGTTGGTCGAAAAAGGCCGAGCGCAGGCGCAAAAATTCAGTTGGGGAAACGCGGCGAATCAGGCGATGCTGGTATTGGAAGAAGCGGCGGGAAAATAACGTCCCATCCCTAGCCCGACCCAACGCATTTAGGGAGGGGAATAAAAGTAAACGCAGATTACAGGCAGGGTAATGAGTCAAAGTCAAAGATTACGAATACTGGGTGTGCCAATTGATGCCTATACCTTTGAGATGTGGTTGGCACGGGTTGAGGCATGGGTTAACGAGGACAGCGGCCTGCATCCTATCTGCACAGTGAATCCTGAATTTGTGATGATTGCGCAGCAACGTACAGATTTTTATAACGTCCTGCAAAAAGCGGACATATGTTTGGCGGATGGGGCGGGGATATTGTTAGCAGCCAAATGGCTTGGTCAGGCCTTACCTGAGCGGGTGACAGGAACCGACAGCCTACCTAAATTGGCTGCATTAGCCGCAGAAAAAGGCTGGCGATTGTTTTTTCTGGGAGCCGGGCCGGGGGTGGCGGAAGCGGCGGCTGAGAAATTACGAGCGGCCTATCCCAAGGTGCAAATTACTGTCAATTCCGGCAATCCGACACCCAACGAAGCCGAAGCGATTATCGAGGACATCAATCGGAGTGGCGCCAATATTTTATTGGTGGCTTATGGTGCGCCGACTCAGGATTTATGGATTGACCGCTATCGAGAGCAACTACCGAATATCAAGATGGCAATGGGGGTTGGCGGGGCGTTTGATTTTGTGGCAGGGATTGTGCCACGTGCACCCCAATGGATGCGCAAACTTTATTTGGAATGGCTGTTCCGCTTGATCCGCCAACCCCGCCGCTGGAAACGGATGCTACGATTGCCGCTGTTTGTGGTCACGGTGCTGCGATTTCGCCATGAGCCGACACCCCGATTAGCAAAAACCATTCACCCCCTAACTCCCACTCCACAAAGTAGCGAGGGGGAAAATCACAGGGAGATTAGATGAGCAGCCGGAATGAAGTGCTGGAGAAAATCGCACTTGATAAAGCCAAAACCTATGTCGAACGGCCTGATACGGTGGCTGTCGCCATTACGGGTTCGATTGGGCGAGGGATGATGTGGGAAGGCTCGGATGTGGATTTGTGGGTCTATCGCAAGGGAAAACGCGCTTTTGAGGATGGTTGGGATTTAACACACGGTATCTATTGGGAAGCGGATATTGAATCGGCGGAATTACTTGATATTCAAATTGATAACTATACATGGTTGCGACCTCATGCCCTCTATGGGGATGAGATCGGTCTAATGGAAGCTTTGTGGGGATGCCGCGTCTATTATGATTCAACGGGCAAATTGAGCGCCATTAAGCAGGCCATTGACAGCCGTGTAGCCAATAAACGCTGGATGCACCATCGAGCCGAGCTATTTATTAGCTATGGGCGCGGGTGTTTGGCAGGATTGCAATCTGCGGATGCGCTGACCGCGATTTTGGCAGCACGAGTAGTCGCCACTGATTATGGTATCACGGCCTATTGGATGCGACGGGGCAAACTTTTGACAAGTGCAGTCCGAGTGCCAGAGCGATTGGCTAGCGAACCGGAATTGCAACGGTTATACACTGAGGTTTTTGGGCTGACAGGCAGGATTGGAGCCGAGGGATTTTTAGAAAATTTGAAGCGTCTGCCTATCCAAATTCAGGACGCGGTGGAAGGAGATGTAGAAGAATGCAAACCAGCCTTGAAATTGGGCTATTATGATGGGGTCATTCGGCATTTACGGCAGGGGATGGCTTTTTGGTTTAAACCCAACGAAGTAATGCCAGTTTTAGGGCTGTGGGATGATTTGGAAATCCAAAAAGGGGAAGTACTTGAAAAAGTGGGGGTTATCTTAGACTTGTGTGAGGCGCTGTGAGCGATGACGACTGAGAAAAATAGGACGACAGGAAAAAAACCTTTTGATTTTACAACCTATGTAGAACAAATTCAGACGCGGCCTTGTTTTATTTGTGAGATTGTCAAAGGCAATCCCGAGTATCGGCATCATGTGATTTATGAGGACGACGCCGCTATCGCCTTTTTGAATAAATACCCGCCGCTGTATGGTTATGTAGTGGTATGCCCGAAAGAGCATCGAGAGATGGTCACCAGTGATTTCTCGGCGGATGAATATTTGGCACTCCAACGGGTAGTCTATCAGATTGGCGAGGCAGTGCGAAAAAGTGTGCCCACCGAGCGGCTGTATATTTTGAGTTTGGGCAGTCAGCAAGGCAACACCCACGTCCATTGGCATATCGCGCCTTTGCCGCCAGGAGTCCCTTTTGAAAAACAACAGCTAGAGGCATTGGGAGTGAGAGACGGCATTTTGGATTTGACCGATGAAGAGATGGGGGCAATGGCGGCAATGATTAAAAGCAATCTACATTTAGAGACACGGGGCTAAAGCCGCCGTGCTAAATCTGAATTAAAATGTGGATTAAACAATCTGAGTCCATGACATGCCCTATCCAAACTACTCAAGAGTAAAATTACTTAGTGATACCTATCATCAAAATGGCCTTGAGGTGGGGGCGATTGGGTACATCATTGAAGTCCATGGCAACGATTTTTATGAAGTAGAGTTTTCAAATCTTGAGGGAACAACCATTGTACTCCTCGTTTTATCTGAAACAGACATTGAATTGAGTGATATAAAAAACGATGACGCTTTATCTTGATGTTTCGGCGGGGGTAAATGTCTCATCGGGTTTGGGGCGCTATAGCCGATCTTTAACCCATGCGCTCATCCCCCATCTCGAAAAGCCACCCGCGCTGTTTTACAACACTATTGAGGGTCGGACAAAACCGATGGCTGGCTTGGAAAATTTGCCTGCGATGCGCGTCAAGCTTGGTTATAAAGCATGGCGCATGGCCGTGTGGATGGGGCAATTAACCGGACGCGATTTTAGACGGCTGACCCCCGGGGTAAGCATTTTTCACGCGATGGAACATCTCTTGATGCCATTGAATCGCCAACCCAAAGTAGCGACTATCATGACGGTGCACGATTTGATTTTTGAATTGTTTCCCGAACATCATAAAACGTTGAATCATCTTTTTTTGACACGAGCGATGCCGCTGTTTGTGCGACGGGCCGACGCAATTATCACCGTTTCGCAAGCCAGCAAACACGACTTAATCCAACACTATGGCACACCGGCTGAAAAAATCACGGTGGTGTATGAGGCCGCCGATGCCCATTTTCAACCGCCTACCCCTGAAAAAATCGCGGAAGTACGGGCGAAGTATCATCTACCAGAACAATATTTAGTGGTGGTGGGGGCGATTGAGCCACGCAAAAATTACAGCCGTTTGGTAGAGGCCCTGATGATTTTGCGGGAAAAACACCCTGACCTGAAATTGGTGGTGGTGGGAAGCAAGGGCTGGCTATATGAGCCGTTCTTCGAGCGCATTGAAGAATTACGGGCGGGGGAACACGTTATTTTTCCGGGGTATGTGCCAGATGAGGATTTACCCGCCGTCTATGGGGCAGCAACGATTACCGTTATGGCCTCCGTATATGAAGGATTTGGTCTGCCGATTTTGGAAGCGATGGCGTGTGGGTCGCCCGTGGTATGCAGCCAATCGTCGAGTTTGCCGGAATTGGGGGGTGAGGTCGCGCACTATTTTGATCCATTCAATATCGAAGCGATGGTCGCAGGATTAGATGGGGTGTTGGGGGATGAGGCATTGCAGCAAAAAATGCGATTGGCAGGGCCGCCCCAAGCCGCCCAATTTTCATGGGAGCGGGCCGCGCGCGAAACAATTGGGGTCTATGAACAAATCGCAGGGGTGGAATTGAGCAAAATCCCCTAATTATTGAGAGGGGGAATGGGAACATCTGCCTGTCAACAGGCGTATAATGAGATGTGAAAATAAGATTTAACTTACCGAGGAGAAAGCAATCCTATGCAACGGTTTTCAAGAGGTCTTGATCTAGTCAAAGCAAGTGTTGGCGTGCTGCGGGCCGATAAGGAATTACTGATTTTCCCAATAATTTCAGCTATCGCCATTTTCCTTGTCAGCATTGGGTTTATCATTCCGTCTTTCTTGGCAGGCGCCATTGATAAAGATGGCATTGGCGTAGCAGGGTATATCGTTTTGTTTTTCTATTACCTCGTCGTCTATACTATCGGGATTTTCTCGAGCACGGCTATCGTTGGCGCGGCTATGATGCGTTTGAAGGGCCAAGACCCCACTGTACAAGATGGGATCAATATCGCCAAGAGCCATTTAGGTGACATCATTGGGTATGCGGCTATTTCAGCCATTGTTGGGATGGTTTTGCGGGCGATTGAGGAACGTTCCGGGCTTATTGGTGACATTGTGGCCGGCATCATTGGTGCAGTGTGGAGTATTGCCACCTTCCTTGTGGTACCTGTCATGATTGTCGAGGGGCTAGGGCCAATTGAAGCGATTAAACGCAGTGCCAGCCTGTTGAAACAAACATGGGGAGAACAAATTGCCGGGAATTTCAGCATCGGGATTGTGTTCATGCTGCTATTTCTAGTTGTACTGATCCCCGGCATTATCTTGTTGATGATTGCGGCCAGTATCTCAGTCGTTTTAGCGGTGCTAGTCGGAATTGTGCTGGCGATGGCAATTGCGGCGTTGATCGCTATCCAATCGGCCATTAGTGGCATTTTTACGGCGGCGGTCTATCTGTATGCAACCAACACCGTGCCGAGCAACCCCTATTTTAGCCAAGATGTCTTGCAAAGTGCGTTTGTGCCCAAGAAGGGCAAGCGGACTTTGGGTATCTAGGGTATCCATTTTTACAAAAAAGAGGCCGGGGGAATTGTCCTCAGCCTCTTTTTTATTCCTCGACTTCCCCTGCCTCAAGAAATTCGCCTTGGGCTTGGGCGATGTACTGCCCATAGAGGACTAGATCTGACCACAAAACGGCGTTACGGGTATGCAGTTCATAGTAGCCACTGTTGCGGCTGGTACGGACCTGATGGGCCATATTTTTGGATTCTACCGAGGCGTACAAAGTATTGAACAACTGCACATCGGTCACACGGATAAAATACGATTTCTGCCCCTGAATGCTCATGCCAGACACCTCCATTTCCAATAATCGTCCAACTCTAAAATTCTAAAACTTCAATACTCTGGGAAAATAAATTGTATTGAAGTTGTCAATAAGGTGTCAATATAAACGGCGAAATCCCAAACAGTTTTCCAACCAAAGCGGCGGTTATGCTATTTATCAGGGTAGGATAATTGGCGCAAAATACAATAAGGCGGTCGTACTATCCAAAAATCGAGGCGTGCTATAATTCGCATATGCTCACGTCTAATCATAGAAAGATGATCCCCAATGAAGCGATTTTGGCCCATGCTGCTGACCGGACTTATTTTATTGGCGCTCATTTTGCCGATCGTGTTTTCAACCCATGCGGTGGCACAAGATGGGAGCAAACCGCCCTACACCACCACGGCCTATCCGCGGGCGATGGCCTTTGACGGGCAATGGGTATGGATTGCCAATTGGGCAGATAACTCCATTACCCGTTTAAACGCGGCGGACGGAGTGTATATTGACACCATTGCTGGGCCACGCACCGTCGGAAACCAGCCTGTTGCGTTGGCGTGGGATGGCACCCATATGTGGGTAGCCAATTATCAAGACAATACGGTCTATCGGCTGCCACGGATTGGCGATAATGGCACCGTGCCGGAATCGAATGCTCAATTTGGCGCGGGGCAAGGTATCCAAAGACCAATCGCGCTGTTGTATGATGGCTCGGCCCATATTTGGGTGGTCAATCAACAGGATGGCAAACGCAATGGGACGGTTACAAAAATTGTGGCCGACACCCTCGAAATTTTGGGAACCTATGATGTAGGGCGCTTCCCGACCGCAATTACATGGGATGGCAGCAATATTTGGGTGGCAAATGGCTTGGACGACACCCTAACGGTATTGGACGGGGCGACGGGCGATGAGGTAGGGGTGGTGAGCATTAGCGATGACCCTGCCAAGCTGCATTTCCCGATTTCAATGGCCTTTGATGGGCGCTATATATGGGTATCGGGCTATGACCGCAGTATCAAGCTGGTACGAAATAATTCATTAGATGTTTATACCATGGAAGAACTAGATGCGGCGGATATGCAGTTGCAAGAAGACCTGCCCAACCGCCCAGTCTATCTATATTACGCATTTGAACGTATTTGGATTTCTAGCGCGGATGAAAAAGAAAAGAGCATCCTGAATCTGCGAGCCATTAGCGGGATTGAGGTCAATACGATTGACACAGGTGAATTCCCTGCGACAATGGCGGCGATTCGGATAGTCGGGTCAGATGGCAACACCCAAGAAAATTTATGGGTGGCAAGTTGGCTGAATTACACGATCCAGTTAATTAATGTGCCGGATAATGAATTGATTGATACTGAAAATGGCCCGCAGGCGGTTGCGGAGAATCCACTGATTTGGCTACCAACGGATGTCCCCACTCTAACGCCAACCGTTGCCCCCACCGCAACACTACCCGCTTGCAATCCGGGGCTACCCTCGCGGTTGCGTCCGGGTGATGAAGGCCGGATTGAGGACAAAGAGGATCCTACCCCGCTCAATTTCCGAGACGCGGCAGGCTTTGATTCAAATATCATGAAGAGCATTGAGGTCGGAACAGAATTTGTCGTATTGAGTGGGCCAGTCTGTATTGACAATAAGGCTTGGTATGAGATACGTCTATCCAGTGGGTCTTCGTCGGGCGAAAGTGGCTGGTTTGTTGAGACTATTGGAAAAGACGCCGACGAAAAATATACCATCGAACCTAAACCCCAATAAACTCTACGAAGTAACTTGAGGGAATGTTCGGTGTTTAATCCCTACAACCAAAAAAGGTTTTAGCTATTGAACACTGTCATTCCCTCGTTTCTTGCCGGGGCCCGCAGTTGAGCATAACTTGACCTTATTGGTGTAAGACAGTGCTAGATACAGAATTTGGCGTAAAAAGGGAATCTATTGTCCTTCAAAATATGACTTTTGTCATACTAATTTACCTAAAATCGTATTAAGCTATTAAAGTCTAATCCACACAGCATAAGAAACATACGATACGCATCTAGTTTGCAGAAGGTCTGGAGAAATCAATAATGACATTGCCGATGATAATTCAAGGTGGAATGGGCGTCGCAATATCCAATTGGCGTCTAGCCAAAGCCGTTTCCCAACAGGGACAACTTGGCGTTGTATCTGGCACAGGCATGAGCCGGATTTTGGTTGCGCGCCTGATGGAAGGCGATAAAGAAGGCCATGTACGCCGCGCCCTCGCCCATTTTCCCAATCAAGACGCGATTGAACGTATCTTGAACACCTATTATGTCGAAGGCGGCAAAGACCCAGACGCACCCTATCTCAATGTCCCAGCGTATAGCCTTAAACCGACTAAGGCGCTTGATATTCTGACCATTGTTGCCAACTATTTGGAAGTGTTTTTGGCAAAAGAAGGCCATAATGGGGTTGTAGGGGTCAATCTGCTAGAAAAAGTCCAGATGCCAAACTTGGCTTCGTTGTATGGCGCGATGCTGGCAGGCGTGGACTATGTTTTGATGGGGGCTGGTATCCCAATGCAAGTGGCAGGGGTGCTGGACAAACTAGCTAATCATGAATCGGTCAACTATCGGGTGGATGTGACCGGGGCGACGGCGGAAGATGATTATCGCATCTACCTGCATCCAGAAGAATTGTTCCCCGGCATTACCGAAAAAGTAGGAACACTAAAACGCCCAGCCTTTTTACCGATTATCTCCTCACTGGTATTGGCACAGGCTTTAATCAAGCGAAGTGAAGGCCCTATTCAGGGTTTTGTGATTGAAGGGCACATCGCAGGCGGGCACAATGCCCCACCCCGTGGCACCGTGACCTATAATGAATTGGGTGAACCGATCTATACCAGCAAAGACAGTGTTGACCTCGATAAAATGAAGGCGTTAGGTCTGCCCTTTTGGTTGGCAGGTGGTTTTGGACACCCCGAACAACTGCGCACCGCGCTGGAAAAAGGCGCAGCAGGTATCCAAGTGGGCACGGCCTTTGCCTATTGTGCAGAGTCGGGCATGGCCCCTCGCAACAAACAAGCCGTATTGGACAAGGTGTTGGCTGAAGATATTGTGGTACGAACGAATGCAGTAGCCTCGCCCACTGGTTTTCCGTTCAAGGTGGTGGATTTAGAAGACACCATGTCTGAACAAGAGGTTTATGAAGTGCGTAACCGTATTTGCGATATGGGCTTTTTGCGGACGATTTATAAACGCCCCGACGGCAAGATTGGCTATCGCTGTGCATCAGAACCTGTTGACGATTTTGTGCGCAAGGGTGGTACGGCGGAAGACACCGAAGGGCGCGTATGTTTGTGCAACGCTCTTGGGGCAGCAGCAGGACATCCGCAAATTCGGAAAGATGGTTACGTCGAAAAAACGATTGTGACCTCTGGCAACGACTTGGTGAATCTCAAAGCGGTGATGAAAGACGGCACCACGCATTATACGGCACAGGATGTGATTCAATATTTGCTGCGAGAGGTCGCCGCGGTGCAACCACAAACGGCACAACCACAATATGAGTATAGCAATCTTCAAGCCTAGTTAAACATAGAGTTCAAGCTGCTGTGCTGTATCTAGCGGTGGATATTTAAAACAAAAAGAGCGATTAATCAATCGCTCTCAAAAATCTAACAGATGGGGAGTGGGGAATAGGAATGGAATATAGCCTATTCCCCACCTTCTTTTTCGGGAATGACCAAACGCGGTTTGGCACCACTTTCGGCAGGGCCAACGACCCCACGTTCTTCCATCAAATCTATCAGGCGGGCTGAACGAGTATAACCAATGCGGAAATGACGCTGCAACATGGAAATACTGGCTTTGTTGCGGCCCCGCACCAGCTTAACAGCCTCATCGTACAGATCATCCACGCCTTCCATCGCGTCATCATCACTGCCCATCTCGGCCTCTTCGACCTCTTCCCAGAACGTTTGCTGGCGGTCTTGCCGATTTTCGCCGTTACCACCGCTGGGAGGAACGGGTTGGCCCGTAGAGCGGCGATCATTAATGACCGGGCCGCCATCGGGACGACGCCCCACCCCAACAGGTTTGGCTGGCTCATCAAGAGGTGATGAGGACATAGGAGGACGTTCTGGCACTGAGCCCTTACCACCTTTTAAGGCGCGGGTACTCTTCCAGAAGCTATTGATACGATTGATCTCGTTGTCGGACAGATACACACCCTGCATACGCAAAGGTGCGGCGGCATCAGGGGCTTGGAACAACATGTCACCACGACCCAGCAATTTTTCAGCGCCGGGTTGGTCAATAATGACACGACTGTCCACCGATGACGCCACTGCAAAGGCGATACGGGCCGGGAAGTTGGCCTTAATTAGACCCGTCACTACGTCAACAGAGGGGCGTTGGGTTGAGATAATCAGATGGATGCCAGTGGCACGGGCCATTTGAGCAAGACGCGCCACCAAACGTTCCGTTTCATCAGGAGCCAACATCATCAAGTCAGCCAATTCGTCAACAATCACCACCAAATAGGGCATTTGGGGTTGTTCTTGAGGACGCTTGCGGTTGAAATCCAAAATATTGCGGGCGCCGAGGGTGGCAAACCGTTTATAGCGGTCATCCATTTCGCGTTGCACCCATTTCAGAACCCCAACGATACGTTCCAGATCAACCACCACTGGAGCAACAAGATGGGGAATACCGTTATAGCCAGCCAATTCAACACGTTTGGGGTCAACCATAATCATCTGCAACTCATCAGGGGTATTTTGCAGCAGCAGACAACTAATGATGGCATTGACACAGACCGATTTACCAGAGCCAGTCGCACCAGCAATCAACAAGTGGGGCATCTCGGTAAGGTCGGCAGAAATTGGCGCACCGTCTACACGACGACCCAGCCCAATCAGTAATTTCGATTTCGCCACCTTGCGTTGATGAAGCTCAGACGCCATCACATCGCGCAGACTGACAACGGCGGTTTCGGCATTGGGGACTTCGATACCCACAAAACCCTTACCGGGGACAGGTGCTTCGATACGGATGGACTTGGCGGCAAGAGCCAACGCAAGGTCACGATCTAAGGCAGCGATGGCGGACACCTTGACACGGGAACGCTGACCTCCGCGTTTCTCGACGTAGTCTGGTTCGACGCCGAATTGGGTAATGACCGGGCCCGTGTTGACTTCAATTACCTTGCCGGGAGCGCCAAAACTTTCGAGCGTGTCTTCAATGATATGGGCACGTTCCAACAAGATTTCTTGGTCAATCTTTTGCTCGGAACCCTCTTCAAGAATCGTCATAAAATCAGGGCGCACCCATTTTGAGCTCATTTCGCCACCCGCCCCATTGGATTTTTCAGGTTCCGCTTCGGGCTCAGGATGACGGGCAGCGGCGGGAGGTGCGGTTACGGCGGGCACTTCGTCGTCGTCGTCATCGTCCTCATCATCTACGGCACTGATTGGTTGAGCCACCGGGGGATGATCTCGGCGGGCTGTAAATGGTACGAGAGAAGCCCGGGCCGGGGTCGCGCCTGTAGCGGCTTCCTCACCTTCCCCTTCGGTAAATTCAGTCTTATCTAAATCAGGATTCGCACCCCCGATTTGTGGCGGGCGGGAAACTGGGCGACCGATTGGGCGAACAGCATGAACAGGCGGCACGATATTTTCGGTTTCACCTTCGGGCTGGTCAAAGGGATTTTGGCGCAAGAAACGTGGTTGGGCGGATGGAATTGCACCAGCGTCTTCATCCACAGGTACTGGGGGGGCAGTCTCGGCTGAGGCAACAGGTTCTGACGTTGCCGCCGATTGGGTGCTAATGGCAGGTCGCTCACCCGTAGCTCGGCCCAAGGGCTCGCGGCGGGGCACAAAATTGGCCCGTTGTGGTTTTTCACCTTCGGGAGTCTCGCCACCAAAAGCACGCTGGAAGTGGGACAGGCGGGCAGCTTCGTCGCCACCCTCAGTGGCAGGCCGTTCGCGGGCAATTGGTTCATTTGGTGGACGAACCGGCAGGCCACGTGGTTGGGCAGGTTGATCAGGCAAGGCAGATGATGTTTCCGGGTCATCCGACTTGGGCTGAGTCAAATCACTGGCAAGGGCCACACCAGAGGGATTAGCCGAAAGATCAGCCGCAGGTTTTTCAGATTCAACAGGCACAGCCGATGGGATCGGGGCTTCGCCAGTTTCGCGGCGACGGAAAAGCGGGGCATCCCCGGTTGGTTTGGCAAAAGGCCGACGCGGCAGTGCATCCGGCGAATTATCAGATACCGCTGTAATAGGCTGGGTCGCATTGGT
The DNA here is from genome assembly GCA_016234595.1 of Chloroflexota bacterium. Lineage (GTDB taxonomy): Bacteria > Chloroflexota > Anaerolineae > Aggregatilineales > J027 > CFX10. Next base: position 38,015 of record JACRBG010000035.1, read on the forward strand.
TTCGACGACCTGCGTATCCTCATTCGAGGCATTTTCAGGTTGAGCAAGGCGAACTGATGGCGGTGGTGGGGACGAAGGACGATCGGCCCCACGACTGAATAAACCACCCGATTCGGCGGGTTGACGTCCGGGTAAATCACGCGGGGGCGTGGACATCGGACGGTGAGCGCCAGATAGTGGTGGCGTAGATTCAGAGTTCGGTTCGTCACTGGTTGACGTGGCGGCAGCAACGCCCATCATTGCGGCTTCAGCGGCGGTAAATTGCGGGAAGCCTCGGCGGACAGGCGTTAACGTTTCAGGGTTGGCAGGTGTGGCGGCAGGTTCACTAGGAGTTGCCTCCGTAGATGCAGGTTGAGGTGCCTCAGGAAGAGCAGACTCAGCGACAACCGGGGCCGCTTCCACAACAGGTTCGGCGGGTTTGCTGGGTTGTTCGGCAGGAGACGACTCACTATTTAGCATGGCCCGTTCAGCCCGCGTCAAATCTGGGACACCGGGTCGGGGGGCCGCTACGGGTGTCGCGGGTTTTTCTGACACTGGAGGTTCAGATTTTTCAGGTTTAGGTGATGCAGCTTCGGCAGGCGTATCGGTGGATTTTGTATCAGTGGGAGTTTCACCACGCCGACCAAAATTACCGAAGCGACTTGGTTTGGCAGCTTCAGCCGCAGTCATACCTGCAACCACAGCCGCAGCCGCGTCAGTTGTACTTGGTGTATTGGTGGCTGACTCAGGTTCAGCAGGCTTCTCTGGCCCTTTGCGACTGGGGAGAGAAGGAACGCCAAAACGACGACGGCTTGCTTGATCTTCAGCAGGGGCGGCTTCGTTCGCCTCCACAGGTTTACCAGCCGATTCAGGTCCATCAGATGGGGCAGATGATCGGCCAAACGATGGACGCAGGCCGGGTAGGCGGCGACCACCAGCCGATTCATCACTAGTTGGCGTGGTAGAAGGTGCTGAGGTTGATGGGGTAGCACCTGTCGCCTCACCAGAAGCTACCGCCGGGCTTGTATTGCGTCCCGGTAGGCCGGGTATACGGCGGCCACCAGCCGATTCAGCCGAGGTCGGGATAGCGGTGGCGGTGGCAGGTTTATCAGTAGATTCAGATGTCTCTGAACGCCCTCCAAAGCTGGGTAAGCGACGGCGCGGGCCAGTATCTTCAGCATTCTCTGATTGGGATGTTGCCGGTTTAGGTTGATCTACCGTCCGGGTTTCTATTGAGTCACGACGGGTAGTTGGAGCCATACCGGGAATATTGCTGGGAGCGCGTTTAGGAGTATCCCCATCGGTATCGGCGGTAATTGGCTTATCGGTTGTGGAGGCGTCTTCTTTCTTACGCCCAAATAGGCCGCCCTCTTTTTCAGCACGTTTGGGAGCGTCACCATCAGTGGCAGCCGTAATTGGGGCATCGGTTGGGGCATCTTCTTTACGACGCCCAAAAACCCCACGTTTTGTTTCAGCAACTGCTACTGGTGCAGCAGGCGCGGCGGCAACAGGGGCAACGGGCACAGCAGAAGTGGCAGGCACAACAGGCGCAGCGGTTCGACCCGTACCCTTACCGACATTGCGCTGTGGGCCAGTACTTTCTTCCGCAGCCAAGACTGTTGCGGCAACAGCCATCGCCGGAGCGGGTGGGGCTGGGGCGGCACTGGGGGCTGACGTGGCTACTGCCGGGACAAGGCCTTTACTTTCGGCATAGCGGGCAAGAGCGGCTTCACGCTTGGCTTGGCGATTGGCACGGGTGGTGCGAATATTGGTTGCCATCTTCCCAAAGGAGAGATCGAAAGCAAATAATGTGCCAAGCCCCCAAGCAATTACCAATACAACTGGGACACCAATATCCCAGAAAAAACGCTCAAGGGCCATATAGATGACATGACCGATTACGCCACCACCACCGCCATCCTGCCAAAGCGCTCGACTTTGGGCTTCAAGCGCTTCAATCGTGGGAACTTCATTCACGGTGGGGAACTTCGTCCACATTAATTCCCACCATTGGAGAGTAGTCAAAAGGGTGACAAATAAAACGCCAAGGCCAGCAATACGGAAATAATCAATCTCGATGACTTTACCAAAGTGACGAATCACCAACCAAAGGCCAATTACAAAACATACAGCAGGTATGACAATACGACCGAGGCCGAAAAACTGGGCCAAGAATTGGTCAAGATCATAGGTAAAACCTTTAGGAGAGCTTGAAAAGATAGACTCTAGTAAACCTGATATCAAGATCAAAAATCCGCCTAATAGCAGATAGCCTGCGATGTCTAATTTGCGGTTGTAATCGAGGCCGCGTGTGACATTACGGATACCCGTATCGGCGCGTTCAGGTAATCTGGCAGCAGTGGTCGTTGCTCGTGAGGTTTTCGCCGCTGCTTTAGGGTCTTTTTTAACCTCAACCGTCCCTCGTTTGGGCGGCTCCTCTTTCCTTCGCCTGTCGTCAACCTTCTTTTTATCTTCTTCAGGGCTAGATTTACGACCAATGGAAGGTACACCAAAACGGCGGCCACCCTCATCCTCTTTGGGCTTGGCATCACCACGTTTGGGTGTGTCGGTAGGAGCTTCTTTACGGCCTCCGAAGCCCGGTAACGCACGTTTGGGTGCTTCAGGTTCCGGTGGTTTGGTGCCGGGGCGGGCTGGTGATGGCGAAATACCCGGTCGCGCGGGTTGTTGAGGGCTGGAACCGGGACGGGCAGGCGAAGCTATATTCGATGGGGAGCCGGGACGACCCCCTGATGCTTCCCCTGAACCCCCAATTGGTGGACGGTTGGGAGAAGATGGGCTACTGGGGCTAGATGGGCTGCCCCCGGCTGGGCGACCGCCAAAACTCCCTCCGGAGGATGGAGAATTACGATCAGGGCTACCTGAACCAGTTGGGCTACCGGGGCGACCGCCACTGCCACTGTCCGCATCCCGATCGCGACTAAAGGGTGAACCACCCCCACCGGGACGATCACCGGCTGGGCGACCGCCACTGCCACCGCTATCCGCATCACGGTCACGACTAAAGGGTGAGCCACCCCCACCGCCGCCGCTGCTTAAACGGCTGCCAGAGGAACCACTGCCACTATCGGCGTCACGATCTCGATTAAAGGATGAACCACCACTGCCGCCGGGACGATCACCCCCCGGACGACCACCACTGCCACTGCCACCGCTATCCGCATCACGGTCTCGACTAAAAGGTGAGCCACCTCCACCGCCGCCGCTGCTTAAACGGCTGCCGGAGGAACCACCGCCGCTATCGGCGTCACGGTCACGATTAAAGGATGAACCACCGCTACCCCCCGGACGACCACCACTGCCACTTCCACCGCTATCGGCATCCCGATCTCGATTAAACGGCGAACCACCCCCACCGGGGCGATCACCCCCCGGACGACCGCCACTACCACTATCGGCATCACGGTCACGGTTGAAAGATGAGCCACCTCCCCCACCAGCAAAGGGGCGGTTGCCTGACGGGCTACCCCCACTATCAGCGTCCCGATTGGTGCCAAATGTACCTGTACTGCGAGGGCTGGAAGGGGATGCGCCGGGGCGACCTCCACTATCCGCATCGCGGTCACGATTAAAGGGGCTACCCCCGCCAGCGGGTCGGTCACCACCCCCGCCGCTGCCACTTAATGGAGGACGGCCTGATGATGAAGGCGAGCGATCACCGGGTTTATCATCTTTTTTCTCATCTTCACCAGAGCGACCACGGCCTAAGGGGTTGCTAAAACGGCGTGCGCCACCTTGATCTTCGTCTTTTTTCTCATCGCCTGCACCGGGGCGACGGAATCCACCGCCGCCGGGGCGTGAACCAGCATCTTTGTCCTTATCATCGCGTCCACCTCCAATGCCCCCAAAACGACGACCACTACTTTCGTCGGAAGCACTACTACTGGGAGGACTACCGCCCCCACTGCTAAATGGACGGCGGGCACCACCCGGAGGTTCGGCGGGTTTATCCCCACCACCGGGGCTACTAAAACGACGAGTCCCCGAATCAACGGGTTTGTCGTCGGGTTTGCCTTTATCATCACCCCCACGCCCAAAACTAGGCGGGCCAAAACGACGCCCTGACTTATCTTCTTCTTTGTCGGGCGGGGGTTTGCTGCCGGGGCGACGATCCTTTGGACGGTCATCCCCTTCGTCGTCTTTATTACCGCGTCTGAAACCACCCATCGCTACAACCTGCGTCACTTGTTCAACGGTAGGGAAAAAGGAGTGTGCTTGAAAAAAAGCTGAATATTGGATAAATATCACCCCTCACCCTTAATTTTACCATACAATCAAATTCGCACATGCGATTCGTTTACACTTCTAACAATTGAGATAACCTCATTTTGATGCGGTTCTCGGAGGAATTCACCGATGTCTTCATCCAGATCCAATTATGAAAATATGCGGGGTGATTTTATTCTGCCTTTGTTAACATGGTATGAACAACACGCCGAAAATTTGCCGTGGCGGCAAACCCGCAATCCATATCACATCTGGCTTTCGGAAATCATGCTGCAACAAACACAAGTCGCCACGGTTATTCCCTATTACGAACGATTTCTGGCAAAGTTTCCAACGATTGCCGCGCTGGCAGATGCCCCGCAAGATGATTTGCTTAAACAATGGGAGGGGTTGGGATATTACAGCCGTGCCAGAAATTTGCAGGCCGCCGCGCAGCAAATTATCCAAAGTTTTGATGGGGAACTCCCCCAGACCGCCACACAATTGCAGGAACTAAAGGGCATTGGGCGCTATACAGCAGGGGCAGTTGCCAGCATCGCATTTGATGAGCATGTACCGGTGTTGGATGGCAATGTGATTCGCGTGTTTAGCCGCTTGTTTGATAATGCCGAGGATGTGGCCCGACCTGCGACCATCGCCAAATATTGGGAGATGGCGGAACAATTGATGGGGGATGTGCCAACAGGGCAAGCGGGCAATTACAATCAGGCCTTGATGGAATTGGGAAGGACAATCTGCAAACCGCGCAATCCCGATTGTGCGCATTGCCCGATCGCTAAATTTTGCTTGGCACGGGCCAATGGGACCCCAAATGAGCGTCCAGTCAAAGCCGCCAAAGCCAAAACGCCGCATTATGATGTGACGTGCGGGTTGATTCGGAATACCAAGCGGGAATTGTTGATTGCCAAGCGGCGCGATAAGGATTTATTGGGCGGGTTGTGGGAATTCCCCGGTGGCAAGGTCGAAAGCGGGGAAACATTGGAGGCATGCTTGGCACGGGAACTGCATGAGGAGATGGGGATTACAGTTGAGGTCGGGGAGTTTTTGGTCAAAGTGCAGCACGCCTATACTCATTTCAAAATCACCTTGTTTGCGTTTGAATGTGTGTTTGCCCCGACCAGTGCTGAACCGACTTGCCATGAATGTGCCGATTTTCGCTGGGTGAGTGAGGAGCGATTATCCGAGTTCGCGTTTTCAAAGGCAGATCGCAAGATTATTGAGGAACTCAACGAGCGTCCGCGTAGATTGTTGTAGTGCGGTGGTCAGTCAGGCGACAGGCAGGCGTATCTTCCACATTATGGAGGACGCGCTAGAATGGGAATATGAACAAACTTCTTGCTAAATTTACGAAACGACCTAGCCGATTTGATTCCATTATTTTAGGCACAATCGGGGCGTTGCTTGTGGTTATCGCAGGGCTGATTTTATTAGGTGATACCACAGGTGTGCGGGTAGTCCATCACAGCCCTAATAGCCTTGCATCGGCTGATGCTGCGATTCGGCTGGAATTTGATAGGCCGATGGTGGCACAATCGGTGGAAGATCGGTTTAGCATTACGCCGATGGTGGAAGGGCATTTTGAATGGGCTAATCGCAAAGAATTGGTGTTTCGACCTGATGCCCCCTTAAATCCGGGCCAAAAATACGCGGTGCTGGTCAAGGCCGGAGCGGAAAGTGATGAACACAGCACGCTGTCGGAAGATTTCCAGTTCAATTTCACTATCCGCCTGCCCCAAATGGCCTATCTAGGGCCGTTTACTAAACCCATCCGTAATTTGCAATGGATGGATTTGCAGACAGGGCGTACCGAACAGTTGACCGATGAGGCGGGCGGGGTGACAGATTTTGCGATCAGCCCCGATGGCAAATGGGTGGCATATACGGTGGATCGTACCGCGACGGCCTCGGATATATGGGCGCTCAATTTTGAAAGCCGCGAGCATATCCAATTGACCAATTGCGCCGAGGGGCAGGCGACGTGTTATGACCCCGCGTGGGGGCCAAATAATCAAGTGGTGGCCTATACACGGCAAGAATTGGCGGCGGGGCTTAACCCAGCTACAGCCAAACGGGCATGGGTCGTAGATGTGAATACAGGTGAGTCGCGGTTATTGATTGACGATGAAACGCTGGTTGGGTTTGCACCGAAGTGGTCACCGGATGGCAAATGGGTGGCGATTGTATTGGCAACGGCTAATCCACCGGGGATTCTGTTATATGAGTTTGAGACGGCACAGTCGGTATTTGTAGCAACCCCACAGGGCGTGCCGGGGGTATTTTCACCAGACAGCGGTTGGTATGCCTATTCAAAATTGGCCTATGGCGCGGCGGATACGACCTATTATTCACATCTGGCGATGATTAATCTCAATAACTTAGCCAGCCACAGCGAAATTTCAATTAGTGGGGAGACGGAAAACCCAGTGGATGATTTGCAGGCTGCCTTTCATCCCGATGGCACAAAACTAGCGGTGGTGCGACGCTATCTGGACAACCGCTATACGCAGGGTGGACAATTGTATCTAGTGGATATGACCACTTTTGAAGCGACACCCCTTGTGGTTGATGCGGCGTACAGTCATGGGGCAATCAATTGGAGCAAGGACGGTCATCTGTTGTTGTTCCAACGCTATAATCTGGAAACGAGAGAAGATCCGACGGAAATTTGGATGGTCAATATTACGACAGGTGAATTGGAGCAAGTAGTAGCAGATGGCTTTTTGCCGCGCTTCTTGCCATAGGACACTGGAATATGGGAACGGGACATTCGTTTTTTAGAGCATGGATGGTGCTGTTGATTTTGCCGATTATTGGCATTATCGGGATGGTATTGATGATTACCAGTGATGATACCCATGCGCCCCGCGTCAAAAATACGATTTCTGATCGGGTCACGCCTGTTCCACAAACCTTTATTCCGCCCACGCCGCCAACTGCCACCGCGCAACCGTCTATCATTGACCAACCCGCCCCAGCGCTTGAACTGACCACGTTGGATGGACAGCCGTTTCATGTGCAGGATTATGCAGGGCAACGGATTGTGTTGAATTTTTGGGCGTCGTGGTGTGTGCCGTGCGTGGATGAAATGCCAGAATTGCAAAAATATAGTGATGCACAAGGCAAAAATGGGGTCAGGGTGATTGCCGTGACCGACCCGAACAATGGGCAGACCCTAGCCGATGTGCAAAAGTTTTTAGTGGATCACGATTTGACGTTAGAAGTTGGTCTCGACCAAGAGATGGCCTATCATTATGCGATGGGGGTGTTTGCCCTACCCCTGACCTATTTGATTGATGAAACGGGCGTAGTGAGGGCGTATTTGATCGGGCAACTTACGGCTGATCGTCTCAATGATGAGATAACACGGGTGTTTGGCCCCAACCCTTCCTAAAAATGCCCCATCTGACGATTGCACAATTTTTTGGTCTCCAATTCAGCATTGGGATTATAGCAGGGCTGGTAGCAGTTGCTTGGTCAGCGGCCCAGCAACCCACTCGGCGCATTGGGGCATGGCTGGATGTGGCACTGGCAGCATTGGCCGGGGGATTAATCGCGGCGCGGGTGGTGTATGTGGTGATGGATTGGAACTACTTCCGCTATTTCCCTGAAGATTGGATAGATGTGTGGTATGGCGGGGTAGAATGGCACAGTGGATTAATTGGGGGATGGATAGCCGCGTTATTGATGGCTCGGTTGCGAAAAGTGCCGTTGGCGGTGTTTAGCGATGCACTGGCACTGGCTTTGCCTTTGGGGTTAATGGGGGGTTGGTGGGCGTGCCGACACGCCGGTTGTGGCTGTGGTAAGGTCGTTAATCCACAAGCCAATGTACCAAACTGGTTGACGGGGCATCTGATTGACTTGGCAGGTGATGTCACGCTCCGTTATGAAGTGCAGGTTTTTGGCATTGGGGCGGCATTGATGGTGCTACTGGGGGTCACTTGGCTGACCGTACATGAACGAGGAGCCGGGTATCGGCTGTGGGGAGTTTTGTTTTGCATCGGGTTGACCAGCTATATGCTTGGCTTTTGGGCAGGTAATCCATCGGATATGGTGGGAGGCCAACGAACAGGCCAAATTTTTGATCTGGGCCTAATGATTTTTAGCGGAGTTATCGGCTTTGGGATATGGTTTTATAGACGAAAATTCAAAAGGGGCATAGGTGATGGCTGAAGAAACCATTCTCATTGTAGACGATGAGCAAAATATCATTGAACTCGCCAGCATGTACCTCAAAAAAGAGGGATTTCAAATCATCAGTGCGGGGGATGGGTTAACCGGATTAGAAATGGCCCAATCTGAAAATCCGACGCTGATTGTCTTGGATTTGATGCTGCCCGCATTGGACGGGTGGGAAGTCTGCAAAAAGCTACGGGCCGATTCGAATGTGCCCATTTTGATGCTGACAGCCCGCGACGACGATATTGATAAAATTGTAGGGTTGGAATTGGGCGCGGATGATTATATGACCAAGCCTTTCAATCCACGTGAATTGGTAGCCCGGGTCAAGGCGATTTTACGACGGCTTGAACCACGCTCGACAGGCCGTAATCTCCAACAAGCCAATCAGAAAGTCTATGTAGGCAACATCATCATTGATGCCGCCTCACGCACAGTCCATGTAGGGGATCGGTTGGCTGATTTGCGGACGAAAGAATTTGATTTGCTGGTAGCACTAGTGGAAAACAAAGGCATTGTCCTCAGCCGCGAAAAACTACTGGATTTAGTATGGGGGTTCGACTTTTATGGGGAGACACGCACAGTAGACGTGCATGTGGCCCATCTGCGCCACAAATTGGAAGGTAGCACCGCCCCAATCGAAACCGTCTGGGGTATCGGGTATAAACTGGTGGAGCCGTAATGTCGTTAACGCTTGAAAGACAAAATGCCTATCGCCAACGTTATGCTCAATTGACCCCCGGTTGGCAACCCGCCACCGAAGTCTATGCTTTTTTGATTCGGCAATATTTGCAAAGTGGCATGCGGGTGTTAGATGTCGGGTGTGGGCGTGGGGGGGTATTTGAACAACTAGGGGCAGCGGTCGCTAACCCGATTGGGCTTGACCCCGATTGGCAATCCCTTGCTGAACACCGCCTGCACGATCTACCGCGTTTGGTGGCAACGGCGGATCATTTGCCGCTGGAAAATGCCTGTCTGGATATGGTGTTAAGCAGTTGGGTGTTGGAACATTTACCTGACCCCGACCATACCTTTGCGGAAACAGCACGGGTTTTGAAATTGGGGGGGTATTTTTTGTTCATCACGCCGAATGGACACAGCCTAGCCGCTAGTGTGAATCGCCTATTGAGGCCTTTGCAGCATACGCTTGTGCCTAAATTATATGGACGGGAAGAAGCAGATACGTTTAAGGTGATGTATCGCGCTAACAGCCGTCGAAAATTGGAGCAACTGGCACAAAAAGCGGGGTTTGAGGTGGTGGCGCTCCGCAGTATTAAAGACCCGACCTATTTTGCTTTCCACCCAGTGCTATTCCGACTAAGTGTATGGTGGAGTCGCGTAGAACCGCTGGGAATGGCTGAACACTTGGTGGGGGTGTATCGTAAAGTGGCTAGCCCTCACCAATGGGCAGGACGACCATAAAGGTACTGCCCTGACCAACCTCGCTTTGAACCTCGACATGACCGCCGTGTTTTTCGACAATGGCTTTGACAATTGCCAAACCCAGCCCCATGCCCTCTTTGCGATGTTCTTGATGTTCTTCACTAGGGACACGATAGAAACGGTCAAAAATGAACGGCAGGTGATCGTCGGGGATGCCAATACCGTTATCAGCGACGGCAACAGTGACAAAATGGCCCGCCTGTGAAACCGTGACATAAACGGATTTGCCCTTGCCTGAATATTTGATGGCGTTGATGATGAGGTTGTTAAAAACACGTTCGAGCCGATGGGGTTCACCAATAACCAGTGGGAGGTCAGGGCCAACACTGATATGCAAAGAGACGCCGTGTGACTTGGCACGCTCCTCTAGGCTTTCAAGGGTGGCCTGCGCCAAATAGCCGATATTGACCCGCTGCCGATCCAGCGAAACACCCGAATCAATCCACGTAATATCTAACAGGTCGTTGAGGAGCATGTTGGTGCTGCGAACCGCTTGCTGCACACGCTGTAAAAATTGCAGTTGTTGGGGGGTGACTGCCCCGACTTGGGTCACGAGTTCCGCATAACTTTTGATGGCTGAAATGGGTGTTCGCAAATCATGCACAACCATATATAACACGTCGGTACGCAATTGGTCATGATCGTGGAAATAAGAAATATCCTCAAAGGTAAAAATTAAGCCCCCTAGCGCGGTTGGTTTCATGCGGACACGGCAAAAGAGACGGTCATACAAAGCCACTTCATGAAACTCGGCAGAAAAGTCGAGCGAGGCCAATATCCTTAGACCCTTGACCTCAGTCAAGCGACGCCCACTAATTTCAGGGGGAAAGTGAAAGAGTGTTTGGGCAACAGGATTTATATTTTTGATACACCCATTGTTGTCACAATAGATTGCGGCAATGCCAAATTCATCAAAAAGGGCAAGCGCCTGAGTTGGATTATCAATCAATCGGATTTATCCTCGTGGGTGTGGCCCAATTTTTCGTGGACGTCTTCAACCATTGGTGGTAATTCGGTCAGAGTAAAAGCGAAACGAGTGCCATGCCAACTGAGCAGGGAACCGTCTATTAGATAGATATTGTCGAGATGGGCGGCTGGAATGTCGAGTTGATAGAGTTCCTTGGCGTCGGCTTCTTGAAACAAATAGGGTTCGTCGGGCAGCAAGATGAGTTCAGGTTGGGCGGCAACGATTTCCTCTAGGGTAATGCGAGGATAGCGCATATCGCGGCTAGAATCGGTAGGTAAAGGATCAACCTCCCCTAAATCGGCCTTGAGAGGGAATTGACGTTCGCGTTCGGCAAACACATTGTGCAGGCCAAAGATTTGCAACACGTCATGAAGGTAGGTTGCTTGGTTAAAGGTCATCCAAGGGTCGCGCCAAATGGGGACAAACGTGCGAATAGGTGGCTGACTAGACATCGCCAACCTGACCACATCTAAGGTTTTTTCCATAATTCGCACGCGCTCTGAGTAAGAGGCGTCGTCAAATACGTCCATGATTTCCCACAACACATTAATGGCGTCTTGCACGGTGCGAGGTTCAGTTACCCACAACGAAATGCCAGCCTGTTGTAACACTTCGGCGTCTTCTCGACGGTTTTCCTCGTGGTTCATCAGCACGAGGTCGGGGTGAAGCGCTATGATTTTAGCAATATCGGGGTTTTTTGTACCCCCTACTTTTGGGATATTTTTTACACGGTCTTCGGGACGGGTACAATAATCGGTAACACCGACCAGCCGATGGCCCAAGTTGAGGTCAAAGAGGGATAGGGTTAGGCTGGGAACAAGCGACACCACCCGCTGTGGCACAAAATCCACCGGGTTAGGCATTGACCATTGATAAGATTGACCGGCGTCGCTCATATCCCCTCCTTATGCGTTATTCGCTGATTTATAGGACGACCATCTGGTCACGTTCAGGGCCGACACTAATCATCGAGACCGGAATGCCCAGCAATTGTGAAATACGTTCAACATAACGACGGGCATTGAGGGGCAAATCTTCCCAGCGCCGTACTTGCATAATATCCTCTGACCAACCGGGCAATGTTTCATAGATAGGTTCGACTAATTCCATGTCGAGCAGGCTGGCGGGAAGGTCATCAATTTGACGATCACCCAACTGATAGGCTGTAGCGATTTTGAGGGACTCGAAGCCGCTTAAAACATCCAACTTGGTGAGAACCAACTCGGTAAAGCCATTGACCTGAGCCGCATAACGCAGGGCTACCATATCGAGCCAGCCACAGCGACGGGGGCGGCCTGTTGTTGTACCATATTCATCCCATGGCTTATCCCCCGTCCCACGCAGGCGGTTGCCAATTTCGTCATGCAGTTCAGTTGGCATGGGGCCGGAGCCGACACGGGTGCTAAAGGCTTTGGCAGCGCCAACCACACGATCTACAACGGTTGGGCCAAACCCAAGTCCGCTTAACGCCCCTGCGACTGATGGTGATGAACTGGTGACAAAAGGATAGTGGCCCAAATCTACATCGAGCAGGGTTCCCTGGGCGCCTTCACATAAAATACGCTGATTGTTTGCTAGGGCGTGATGGAGATAGGCGACGGTGTTGGTAATGTAGGGTTGGATTTGACGGGCGTATTCCACATATTCAGCAGCGATAGCGGTGGCGTCAAGGGGGGTACGATGATAAATACTGACCAACACCTGATTGGCTGCTTCGACTTGGCGATGGATTTGGTCGGCAAAACCCTCGACATCACGCATGGCATGGGCTTGGATACCTGAACGACGCACTTTATCAGTATAGGCAGGGCCAATACCGCGACGGGTTGTGCCAATTGAATCTCCAGCAAGAGCTTCTTCACTGGCGGTATCTAGAGCAATGTGGACAGGTGTGATAATCTGGGCGCGTTCGCTAATCAATAGACGGTCAGGGGTAAGGTGAAGGCCACGATCCGCCAAATATTTGAGTTCATCTAATAATTTTTTGGGATTAATGACCATGCCATGCCCTAAAATGCAGACCACGCCATCATTCAAAATGCCGGAGGGGATTAAATGTAATTTATAAAGCGTGTCCTCAATCGTCACGCTATGTCCGGCATTATCACCCCCAGCGTAACGCGCAACAATGTTGGATTCACGGGCCAACCAATCAACCACACGGCCCTTACCTTCGTCACCCCACTGCGCCCCCACTAGAATTGTAACTGGCATTTTGCTCCTCTTTTTTAATTCGTTTATTCGCCGCTGCGGATCATTCCTTTACCCAGCGACACAACAATCCGTTTATTGCCCCAAACTTCAACCGCCCCAGTGGGCAAAAAGGCTACGGCTGACCCCTGCGATAGGCCTAAGCCATAGGTATCGGGGTATTCAGCAAGGAAGCGGTGCATGGCATCGGCCTGCTGCTCATCATAATTGGGCAGGACAAGGGCTTGTTCTAACCAATTAAAACCACGCTGGCTTTCGTCGCCTTCTAAAATGGCATAACCCATCATGGCAGCCCCAGCGCCGATTGCTAAAACTGTTGCTCCGGCAGTATAGGCTTGACGAATCCCCGCCATCGCCGCGCCCGACAGAGCCGCACGCAAACTTTCGATATTGGGGCCGTCGCCCAAAATGATAATGCCAGCTTCACTCAATTGTTGAATGACAAATTCAGGGTCTTCGGCGACAACATCCATCAAATAACCGGTTCGGCCACCCAATTCATTAGCCCATGTCAAAAAATTGTCGGCCTCTTCGACATCACTGGCAGCCCAAATATAGGCCAGCGGGCCTTCGGAAACTGTGCGGCCCAAAACTTCGGTTAAAATTTCGATAGCGTCTTGGGTGCGGGCATCACCACCGCCAGCCAAAACTAGCCAGCCTTCACCTTCGCGCCAACGAAAAATACTCGATTGAGGCATCCCGTTATTTCGCTCTTTCTCTCGCAGTTTTGCTGTTTTTTCGGCTGTTTCTAATTTACCCGGCGGTAAAAATTTTTCAAGCCGTGTCCCTTTCATTTGGCGCAGCAAAAATAAATCCCAATCGCCATCGGGGACTTCTTCAAGCGTTAGGCGCTTGACCAATTCATCATTACCCATATAGGCCCAAGCCAAGACCTCGGCCCCAGCTTCTGTTTCGACCAAGATAAGTTCACGCCGAAATATACAATCATCTGGGTGGCGCGGATCAAAGCCCTCCATGCGATCCAACTCCCCCAACATATCATAGTAGAAGCGGGGATGGAGAATCATCAGTTCGCCCTGCACCGTTTTGGAGCCGGGGGTCATGGCTGGATATGACCGCATCGAAAAGAGGGTCATGCCGCGGGCATGGGCAGGTTGTTCATAGACCGTGCGCCCACGTAAAAATACATAATTTTCTTGGCTATGCCGAAGCGTACCATAGAAAAAAAAAGGGTATTGCTCTGAACTATTGGCCGGGTATGACATAATCCGCTACGGCTGCCGTTAATAGAGAAGCACCAATAATCAGTGCTTCTTCGTCTACATCAAAACGGGGGTGGTGATGGGGATAATCTAATCCCCGGCTGGCGTTGGCTGACCCCACGAAAAAATACACGCCGGGAGCACGTTCTAAGAAAAAACCCATGTCTTCAGCGCCCATTGTCCGCACATCGTCAACAATTTCAAGATTATTGTCAATCTGCCCAAAACCATATCGCAGGCGTTCACCGATGACATGGTCGTTGACTAAGGGTGGGGTTTGTTCAAAGAATTCGAGGCGGGCAGTACAATTCATGGCATGGGCAATCCCGCTAGCGATGGCTTCAAAACGGGCTACGATGAGATCGCGGATTTCATTTTTGTAACTGCGAATCGTACCTTTGATTTCGACCTCAGACGGGATGACGTTAAAAGCATCCCCAGCGCGAATCATCGTACAAGACAACACTCCAGCATCGAGTGGGGGCACATTACGGCTGATGATAGACTGGACAGCGGTGATAATTTGGGCTGCTGCCAAGAGAGGATCATGAGTTTGATGCGGCGACGCGCCATGCCCACCACGACCCTCAATCCACAAACGGAAACTATCAGAAGAAGCCATGGCAGGGCCTTCGGTTACAGCCACCCGACCAACGGGCATATCGTTCCACAAATGTAGGCCGAGTGAAACATCAGGTTTTAGGCCTTCCATCACGCCGTCGTCAATCATAGCCTTCGCGCCAGCAGCAATTTCTTCGGCAGGCTGAAAGACAAATTTGATCGCGCCGTTAATTTGTTCCCGATGTGCCGCTAGGATTTTGGCGACACTCAGCGCGATGGCGGTATGCCCATCGTGACCGCAGGCGTGCATTCGATTGGTAGTTTGTGATTTATAGGGGACATCATTTTCTTCGTGGATAGGTAGGGCATCCATATCGGCCCGCACCAAAACGGTTGGGCCAGTGCCAGTGCCTTCTAAAATACCAACGACACCTGTTTTACCCACCCCGTATTGCACCTCAAGCCCTAATTGCGTTAGGACTTCCGCAACTTTTTGGGAGGTGCGGACTTCTTCAAAAGCAATTTCGGGGTGCTGGTGAAAATCACGCCGCCACGCCACAAGCTGTTCACGTAAGTTTTCGACTTCGTTCCGATACGACCGCAAAAGATTCTCTCCCTATAAAATACCACATTTCGTTAATCTAATATCATCAACCGGAAATATTCAGCATAGCGGGGTTGTTCAGGCGTGGAAAACGACAAATCCTGTTGTTTTTCCAAACGAGCCTTTAATCCCTCGAAGTCTTTAATCTGACTACGATGCTCACGCAGGGCATTGAGTTTTTGGGGCTGGAAAGCAGTAGTCTCAATGCGTAGGTTTGGCTCAGTAGGCAAGGCTAAATAGAGATACCGGGCGATATGGGGTTCAAGGCCCTCATCATAGAGCAGTTCAGGAAAATTGAGGTGGTCACGGGCGGCGGGATAGACTGCGTTCATCACCTCGCTTGCCACGACCCAATGGTCGGGATGATTCACACGGCGATTCCCACGCCAGCGGGCTAATGGATCACTGCTTAGTACGGAATCGGGTTGCTTCATGCGGATCATCCGTACAATGGCCCGGCGCAGACTCAGCGAGGATTCTAGTTCACCATCGGACATCCGCTGAAAAATGACACTGTGAAAGCCTAATTGGGCAGCGGCAGCACGAGTTTCGGCTTCACGAGTGGCAACCAGTTGAGCAGGGGATAGGCTGCGATCCCCAGTGCCTTTATCCCCGCTAGTCAGCAAAAAGAGGGTGATGTGCGCACCCTCAGAAGCCCACCGCGCCAACGTGCCTCCCGAAAAAAATTCGGCATCATCGGGGTGGGCAAAAATCGCCAAGACCTTTTTAGGAATCGGGTATTGGCTGGCGATAGAGGTCATGATTGGCCCTCTCCCTTCGGTGGTTGGTTTGGATTCCGATGCCCACGCCGACGGTGGCGATTCCGGTTGTTATTGGGCTTAGGTGGTTGATTTGATTGACCTTGCTGGCCCTCGGCACGGGTTTGGGGAGCAGGTTGGTTCGATGTCTGTGGCTGGCCTTGACCTGAGCCGGATTGTTGACGGGAGCGACGTTCACGGTTATGACGCGGTTCACGGGCGGGGCGTGGTTCAGGCAGTCGAACGGCCTCCCCGTGCATCTCATCCTCTTCGTCATCATCAACTGGAGGCAGTGGTTCGCGGCGCGGCGGATGGGCCATTTCCAAGGCGGCGGCTAAATCACCAGTGGCTGATTTGGGGCGACGCGCACCACAATCGCACCCACCGCCTTCATTTTTGGTGCAACCCTGTTCAGCTTTGGCCTTCAACGCTCGAAATTCATCCAATGGGATGAGTTCTTCACGCAGGACAAAACGATCGACTTGATCCTCGCCCTCAAAACGGACAGAGACACCATCACGCAAGGGGAACACTTCTAGTACCCGGCCTTCGCCATGGGGTGTGCCAACCAGCTTATTTTTCTTGGGTAACTGCTTACGCGCTTCGACATACTGCTCATATTCATAGATGAGGCAGCAGCGCAAACGGCCACACATGCCCGTAATTTCGGTGGGGGTCAAAGGAACGCCTTGGGCCTTCGCCATCTTGATTGAGATGGGGCTAAATTCGGTTAGGAAAGTGCTGCAACAGCGCGGGCCACCACAAGCACCCTGCCCTCCTAATATACGGGCCACATCACGCGGGCCAATTTGTCGAAATTCGATGTTCGCCCGAAGTTTTTTCTGGAGTTCGGAACGTAGGCGATTGCCGTTAAAAGGGGCTTCGCTGGAATACATAATCGCCACGTTAGTGCCATCAAAGCTGTATTCAGCGGCGACAAATTTGGCCTCTTCAAAACCACCAAATTTGGAGGCGAGTTCACGGCAGTCAATTAAAGCCGAGACTTCTTTGGATTGAAGTTGTTGTTTGATGAGCAAATCACGCGGGGTGGCGGGTCGCAAAATGGGCTTATAGGCCCGTTTGGTATCTTCACGCTCCACAAAACCCATGATCTGACCGATTTGTTGACCCCGGACGGTTTCGACAATGACATAATCGCCATTGCGGATGTCGGGGAAGTCGGTGTAATCAAAGTGATAGAGTTTGCCTAGTTTTTGAAAACGCACCCCAACCACATGGCTTGAAGGGTGAGCAACGACTATTTGAATAAACTGCTCTGGTGCAGCCGACATTGTATTAAACCTTTACATCCATTACAGATTGTTTATGATGCAACGCCCTCTATGGTAGACAACAATGCAAGGCGACGCAATAGACTGGGTGTTTTTTAACCACCGGGATGGTAATCCTTCAAAATTGAGCCCCCGATAAATTCACGCATCAGCGAGTTATCAGGCACAAATTCGGTGTCCATCTCGCGCACCCACCGCAAAAATGACAACAAACGATGAGCCTCGACCCGCAAAATGCTGTCCGGATTGACCCGCAACAATAGGGGTTCGGCCAGCGGGCGGATGACCGAAAGTTCATAGACCAACGCTGAATTGAACATGACATCGGCATTTTCTTGATAGGGGAAAATATTGCGTTTTTCGCCGCGCCGAACACTCTGCCAGCGGCCCAATGTATCTTCAGCCGTGTAATTACGGGTGGCGGCATCGCGCACAATCCGTCGCAGCAAGCGAATATCAGTCGTGGGAACACGGTTATGGCGGTCAATATTGAGTTGGGTCAGGGCCGAGACATAAATGCGATAGGTGTTTTCGGCAGGTACTTCGGGCGTAAGGTTGGGGTTCATGCCATGAATCCCTTCCAAAATGATGATATGCTCTTGGGAAAGCTGGACGGTAGGGCCGTCTTTGCCCGTCCCGGTATGAAAACTGAACGTGGGCAACAGCGTGGGGCGACCTGAAATTAAATTAAGCAGGTCACGGTTGAGACGCTCGACATTGAGGGCTTTGATGCTCTCAAAATCGAATTCGCCGTTTTCATCTAAGGGGGTTAGGTCACGGTCAACAAAATAGTTGTCCATTTCTAGGGTGAAGGGCTTTAAGCCGTGTGTCATCAACTGGATGGCTAGGCGTTTGGCAAAAGTTGTCTTACCCGATGAGGATGGGCCAGCAATCAGCACCACCCGCACGCCCTGATGGTGACGCTCGGCAATCGTCGCTCCGATAGAGGCTATATGGCGCTCGTGCAAGGCTTCGTTGACTAACACGATCTCACGCGCCCGCCCTTTGCCCAAAGCTTCATTCAGTTGGCCGACATCCTCAATGCCAATCAGTTCCAACCATTCGCTGGTCTGACGAAAGACCTCCCCCATTTTAGGGGAATCTACATAGCTTGGCATTTCACCTAATTTTTCGCGGATGGGGTACGTCAAGGCGAAACCATCCCCATAGGGCAGCAGATCGAACCATTTGATACAGCCTGTTGAAGCAGCCATATAGCCAAAAAAGTAATCCACATAGCCACGTAGCTCATACACGCTCAAATAGTCTTCTTGGCGGATGGTCAATAGGCGTAGTTTATCGGCGTCTTTCCGGGCTTCAAAGATTGCTTTGGCCTCTTTGAGGGGCATATTTTGGCGGATGATGGGGTCATCGGCTTGTGCAATTTCGTGCATCTTGGCTTTGACCATCGCCAATTCAGTAGGGGTCAATTTGGCGCGATTGACCATATGACAGAAATACGCCCCGCTCGGCAGGGAGTGGTCAATGGCAACTTGAGCACCGGGGAAACACTCGGCAATCGCCACGACGAGCAAAAACGACAAGGTGCGGCGATAGATGCGACTGCCATCACTGTGATGCAGCGAAATTGGTTGAACACTGACATCCCGGGTGACGGGCACGGTTAATTCGCGCAGGCGATTTTCGACGACGGCTGCAACGGCTCGATTCTCAATGGGGAGGTTTTGCTCCTCTTCCCACGCCATAAAAAATTCACGGAGCGGTGTCCCCGTCGGGCCTTCATAAATGGCTTTCGGGCCGTTGCCATTGCCATTAAAGACCACCTGTACCCGTTCACGTGGGGCAGCGGGCTGGATTGTTGATAGATTTTCCAGTTGCATAGCTCAATCCTAACTACAATGTATGGTACTCACGGGAGAAAATTTCCGCCCCACCTGACCCTAGAACTGCAAAGTATCTGTTCGAGGGTGAAAAACCGCACTTTAGCCAGCCATCTAGTCTTGTTAACTTAATCATATGGGCACGGTCAAGATACGCATGTAAGTCAGAACCAGCTACGAATGGTGTTCTGATAATTACTGCATCTAAAGGCCACCAAGGATAGATGACCTCTAATATCCACCCATCTTGGGTTATATGGATTCCATCACCCGCATTCAAGCCAAAAATGCGAATTTCCTCATCATTATTCGGCATTTTGAAACTCAAGTAGTCCACCGATATTGACTTAAAAGTAATTTCTGAATCTCGATTACGAACTAACTGTTCGCCATTAGCAGAATTAGTCAAACTATAACCATCACTTGAAATCAAAACAATATTATCATTTTTATCCCATCCACCCGCCAAAACACCTGCAGCAGGTACAATCACTCTATTACTCCATGGGGGTGGAGGGTCGCTTGGCTTCATGGCCCGCGCCTGTTTCAAAATATCTAATTGATAAGGTGTCAGTGGAAATTGATCTCTTTTAGCCACTCAAAATTTCCTCATACAGGGTAAAATCAAGTTAGCCTCCTGTTTCCCCACTATCAGGCATCAACACTTCATAGAGGGAATAAAGATATGGCAGAATCATAATCCTACATGTTATGGATGCAATCAAGCAAGTTAAGTTTATCTTTGAGACTATTTTCGATGTTTTCCTTTAGAAAGATTAGCTTCCTTTTCAGCATATTCTTGCTAATTACCTTGCCACTAACTTCGGTTCGGGCACAGGATGGTGGGCAAGGCAAACCGCCTGACGGCACTTCGACCATTCATGTGGTACAGCGTGGCGAAAATCTATTTCGCATTGCCCAACAATATGGCACCACCGTCGAAGCAATCGCCCAAGCCAATAACATTACTGATACCCGCTTTATTGAAGTCGGACAACGGTTGCTCATTCCAAATGTACAGGTGGATACCCCCGGCGTGACGACCACCTATGTGGTACAACCGGGCGAAAGCCTGCGTACCATCGCGCTGAAATATCACAGCACCCTCGACAGTCTTGCGACTTTAAACGACATTACCCAGCCGACAACTTTGTATGCGGGCCAAACCATTACCGTGCGGCAAGGGTCGGATGGTATCGAACCGCTGACCGACGCAGGCTTATATGTGGTGCAAGCAGGCGACACCATTTACCGACTGGCGGCGAAGTTTGGGGTCTCCATCGGCGACATCGCAGTGGTCAACGATTGGTCATTACCCACTCGAACCCTGTGGCCCGGAGAATGGGTCGTGATTCCTAATCATCCCCAAGCAGGGCCATTTGTAGAACTACCTGACTTCCTTTCGGACTTTCACATCCAAACTGTGCCTGTTATTCAAGGCGAAAGCATCGGGTTACGATTTACCCTGCGCCAACCCATGCAAGTAACAGGCACTTTTATTGACCGCCCCATTAACCTTGATATGGATACGACTGACCCCAATACTCCCACCCTCAATATGGGCGGGGTGATCGGGGTACATGCTTTCACCACACCGGGGGTTTATCCACTAACCTTGATCTTTACAGATGCTAATGGGGTCGTTTCGACCTATCAGGTGCGGGTCAGCGTGTTGGATGGTGGGTATAGTCAAGAAAATATTGATGTGCCCGATGAACGACAAGATTTGTTGGATAGCGCGACGGTGCAAGGCGAATTGGACAAAGTGATTGCAGTGGTTTCTGGTAACAGCCCTATTCGTTATTTTGGGGACTTGCTGGCTTTGCCGGCGCCGGGGTCGGTCACGTCGGCCTTTGGGACACGTCGCACCTATGCGGACAGTACCACCCTGAGTTTTCATGGGGGAGCGGATTTCGGTGGCGCAGTGGGCACACCCATCTATGCCCCGGCTGGGGGTGTCGTGGTCTTGGCCGAGCAACTCAATGTGCGGGGTAATGCGGTGATTATTGATCACGGTTGGGGTGTTTATACAGGCTATTGGCATATGTCCGAGCTTTTTGTTGAGGTTGGGCAGGCGGTCAACAAGGGCTTACCGATTGGGGCGCTTGGCAACACAGGCCTTTCAACCGGAGCGCATTTACATTGGGAAATGTGGGTCGGAGGGGTACAAGTTAACCCCATTCAATGGGCACAACAGACCTTTCCGTAATAAGATGCCCCACTTTGGGTCTAGTACAAGCCATTTTACCTTGCGATTTAAACTCTCCACCCGCTATAATGAGAGGTTGGCAGTTAGCGGAGCGTTAATTTTTTACACTGAGAGGTACACAGCACTATGGGATCGCGCACAGTCATGTTACGGCCCACCGAAACTGAAGCGTATTGGACAGACGATTTCCAAGTGACGGGTGATGACATCGAATACTTGTTTAATCTCTTCCTAGAAACTGAAACCCCCCTTAGCCTACGCGACCTCACCATCAAACTCATCGAATCTCGACTAGAACAAGAACATCATCGGATTGAACGCCAAATTCAACAAGGTGATATTTTTCAGCCCAAAAACAGTTACACCGTTGGTCAACGGGTTGTTTTTTCGGCCATGGATTTTCATGTGGGCGAGGTAGTTGGCAAACGCACGGGCAATAATCCGGATTATGGGGCTTTTGAAGTTGTCAAAGTAAAATTTGACGATGGCGTACTGCGGGAATTTGCCAGCGATTTGACAACTGATCATATCTTGAATATGGATGAGGAAAATCCTCTGCTGGCGGCACAAGATGCTCATGAGATTTTGCGGCAGCATGGACGAGCGATTGCGCGTAAGTTGAAAGCACGCTTCGCCGAAGAAGAAGATTTGGTCTATTTGGGCGGGCGTTGGTTTTTGAAATCGCTGCTGGCGGATATTGAAATTGGACACTTACATCTGGCCGAAGCGGTTTTGTTTACCATGAATGGCGGGCCGCTTTCCACCGAGGGGATTTATGACCAGATCAAAGAGGTTTGGAACGATGCGAATTTGAATCCGCGCCTGCGGATATTCTCACTCGATTATGCGCTACAACGTGACCCGCGCTTTGATGAAGTGGGGCCAGCCGGACAAGTCTTATGGTTTTTACATGAGATGGAACCTGAAGCAGTGAAAAAAGTCCCCCTCCCCTTGCAGTACGAACCCATCCCCTATGCCAATGCCCGTATTAGCGATGAAATGTATGAAACGATCCTCGATATTGATGACGAGCTTTCGCCCATCGAATTTGAGGATGAGAACGAAGAAGAGGATGAGGTCGAAATCACTTTGACCTATCCGTATCGGCGCACAGGCACTTTGCCTTTGACGGCCCGATTGCAACACCTCTTCCCCACTGCCTTTGAAACTACCCGCATCAAAACCATCTTGGTAGACGAACAAACCGGTGAAGAAATCCCCGGCTGGGTGGTACGTGAACAGGGTTATGTGTATGGGTTGGAGGAATTTTATCGGAAGTATCAAATTCCGATTGGGGCCTATGTGACAGTGCGACGACATGACGACCCTAGCAAATTGATTATTGATTTCCGCAATCGCCGCCCTCGCACGGAAAACATCCGTCTGGCGCGACCGGAAGGTAATTTGCTGAAATTTGAAAACCACAAGCGCTCGATTGGCGCAGAATATGACGATTTGATGATTTTTGGGATTGAAGACCTTGCTGGATTGGATGTGTTATGGCAGCGGTATCGCCAAACCCCCATTGCTGAAATTATGAAACGGCTCATTCCGGAACTAGTGCGGTTATCGCCCCAACAAAGTGTCCATCTAAAAACTTTGTACAGTGCGGTTAATCTACTCCGCCGCTGCCCCCCAAGTCCAATATTTGCCACACTGGTCGAAAACCCAGATTTTGCCCATGTTGCTGGCCCCTATTGGCGCATGGCCTAAGCCGACCAGCACCACACAAGGAGATTTGAACGATGACAAATGCAACGGAAGGCAAAACCCGCAGTATCAAACCCACACTCGATACGCCTTTTCATATTGACTATCAGTGGTGGGAGAAGGAATCGCAAGATTTACGATCCTACCTGATGGGCCTGCTGCCTGAAGATCGCCGAGCGATGCTGACTGAACAATCTGAGATGTCTGAAATTGACGTGATTGACCCGCAAACGGCAGAAGTCCGTAAAATTGACCCCTTTGAACAAGTGCTGCGTGAAACTGAGATTGATTTGACGGGGACATCGTTGGTGGATGCGATTTTCCAGCTCTTTTTGAAAAATGGTAATCGCCCTCTGACCCCGGTTGAACTAGGGGAGTTAACCAGCCGTCCGCCAACCACCATTTTGCGAACACTGGCCGGGACACGGGTCTATCGCGGGTTACGTCCGATTATTGAATAAGCAGACTGGAACGTCAGCGCGTCTGATGGTAAAATAAGTGACATTGCCCCTGTAGCTCAGGGGATAGAGCGACGGTCTTCTAAACCGCAGGTCGGGAGTTCGAATCTCTCCAGGGGCGTCATCATCGCAATAAAAAACCAGCCACCTCATTTGGTAAGCTGGTTTTTGTTTTTAAACCAGATAGGGGTTAAGCCAACCACTTCGCGGTTCGGTCGTGTGGGCCAGCTCGGTGATTAGGGTTGGAAAATGAGTGAGAATGCTGGCCTGACCCGCATGGATAGAAGCCAGATAGGTCGGGCCAACCAGCGATTGATGTTGAATCGTTAGGTTGCCACGCGGCCCATTGATATGAACAGCGGGGAGTTGATGGGCCAGCACCCCACCAGATTGGATACTCTGGGTTAACATTTGGGCGGTCTCATAGCCTAGGCTGGCAAAAGCATCGGGAGTATGACCCACGAGGCGACGATAGTCCGTTGAAAAAGCTGTGTTTTGGGCATTATCCAAATCTATCAGCCACGATGTTCCAAAATACATATCCACTGGAGCCATGGCTCGATCATCCAACATGAAGGCAGTGCCCATCAGAGTGCTATTGGGAGCAAGGTCAGCAAAATAGCGCAAAAAGTCATGGGTGGGTTCGCCATTATAGGCCGCAAACACGACATCCGGTTGGGCCGCTTGCAAAGCTGCCATAGCATCAGGCATGCCATCATTATCAGGCGAAATATGCGTAACCGCCCGCCCTATAATCGTTCCACCGGCGCTTTCGAAACCACTTTGAAAAGCGTAAAAGGAATCATAGCCGCTTTCATAGAAGGACGAAATCATAAAAGCCCGGTTGCCCTTATGCTGGGCAGCCCATCGGCCAGCCGCCCAATTGGATTGCCAATAATTGAGCGTCGCATGGAAAATATAGGGGCTGCTTTCGTGGGAGCGCGGCATCGTCTCGCCTGCCCCAACGACGAGTAAGACTTTTTGTTCGGCTTCAAATAAAGGTTGTAAACGCAAAGCGGTTGGGGTGCTGACCATGCCAATCACCAAATCAACATCAGCCTCTTTGAGCAATTGGGTGGCCTTACGTAAGGCTACCGTTGAACCCAGACCAATGGATTCAGGGATGAGTTGTACTCGGCCAAAATCCGATTTGACTTGGTCAAAATATAATTGCATCCCATTCATCAACTGGGTGGTCATACCGGGTCGGATATTTGAAGAAGGCAGCAACAGACCAATTTTCAGGGTTGTCGGCGTAGAAGGCAATGAATTGGAGACGGTCTGGGCCAATACACGGTCGGGGAATTGGAGCGATGGGTTGACCATCATAGCGCCCGTCCCTAAGCCCAACATTTTTACAAAGTCGCGTCGCCCCAACCTTGACCATTTACGATTGTTCACGATGTATCTCCTCAATTAAAAATTGCCTCGTAATAACGCCCGTTTTCGTCCATACCCACTGGCACAATAAAAATATCATAAGTACCCACTTGGGGATGCTCGATTTTAAATATATGCTGATGCAGAATCACGGTAGCATCCGGTGCAGCCCGGAAAAGGATAGAGAAAGCACGCCGGTGGCCCGGTAGACTGCGATTAGCGTTTAGCTCTGTAACTTTGTCTAAGACTACAAGCAGTGAAGCGCCTTCTTTGTAATGCACCTGAAATTCTTGGTTTAGGTAAGGCATAAAATCAGCACTGGTCAGTTTATCAAGCATCGCTTTTTCCTATTGGGGTAGCCACTCCATTAAGGTATAGACACCGTTTTGGGCTACTACCTGAAATCCCAGTCGCACGTAGAGTTGATAGGCCGGATTGTAGTTTTCGACATGTAGGCGCACCGCTACACCCTCGGCGGTGGCTTTGGCAAGCAGGTTGCGAATGAATTGTGACCCAAGGCCCTGATTACGGCTGGCTGGCATCAATGCAATGTCCATTAAACGATATTCGTCTTCACGCCGCTGAATATAGATGCGTCCAATCGGTTGGCCGTCTTGCAAGATAAGACTGAATTCAGCATCAGGGTATTGCTGATGATAATATTGATGTTGAGCATTAAACTGAGACTCTAAAAAAGCCGTTTTCTCAACATCGCTCCACGGAACAAAGCGCATTTCATATTCGCGGGTGGAGGCATAAAGATCACACAGAAATCCCAAATCAGCGTCGTTAATGGGGCGCAAGGTGATTTCTGCTGGCAGGTTCTGTAGCATTTTCTTACCCACGTGGTGGGAAAATACCCGCTAGGGCAATGATAAAGGTGACAGCCAAATAGGGTTGCAGATTGTTATGGGGCTGGTTTCCCCCCGCTATGCCTAAAGCAAGTGGATGCATGACCGAAGTTGGCCCGCCAGTAGGAGCATAAATGGGAGCCTCGACCGATGGAGCTAAATAGGCATTGGTTGGGTTGTTGTCATCTGCGAGTAAACTGCCACCATTAGTAGCATTCACAACATGGCTATGGGCTGGTATTTCAGTCTGAATTAAAGTAACGGCTCCGTAACCATCGGATTCGCCAATAAAGTGGTCGGAAAGCCCCGGCCCTTGGCCCCAAAACATAGGGGCTCGGCCTTGAAGATCAGGTAGGCCAAATGTGCTTCGTCCATCACCCCCATAATTTGTTCCAAGTAATGAGAAGACTGCCGTGTTTTGGGAAATGCTCATGATTTGACCATTGCAAAAGGCATAGCCGCGTGGAGCAAAATTACCGCCAAACATTTTGATTTCTGCAAGAAATGGTTCGGACATGTTGACCTCTCTAGGCTGGGGTGGGATAAATTCCAAAGAGGGAGATAATGAAACCAACGCATAAATAAGGCATCAAATTAGAATGAGGCTGTGACCCGCCAGTCTGGGACACCATTGAACTATGCATAGCTAAGGGGTCAAAAAAATCTTCCGTATAACAATCTGAGGCAACCGATTGAGCCAGAATGTTCCCAGAGGGTGTACCGCTTTCGGCAGGGCTAGTGTTGGCATTTATGACATGGTTATGGGAAGGTATTTGATTCAGGCTGAGAGTAACTGTTTCCTGACCGCTAGACTGCCCAATGACCCTAGTGCTCAAACCCGGCCCAGTACCTTGATGAATAGGCAAACGACCACGCAGATCGGGTAAATTAAAGGTCTCTTGGCCGTCGCCGCCATAGGTCGTCCCGATCAAGCTAAACAAAGTGTCATTTTGCGAGATGGCAATGACTTGACCGTCACAAAGAGCCCACCCTAACGGAGCAAAGTTGCCGCCAAACATTTTTATCTCACCAATAAAAGGGTCGGACATGATTTTTCATTCTCCTTAAATGGCGACAAATTAGCTTCGAGATGGGAAAATACCCACGATTGCAATGATAAAATTCATGACAAGATAGGGCTGCATATTATCATGCGGCTGGTTCCCGCCCCGAATAGATACAGCGGTTGGATTCATCGGCGCAGTGGGGGAAGCCGACGTAGTATAGGGAACCGTCGCAACCGCCAATAGGTTATTATTGGGGTCGGGGGTGGATGCTGGCGAATTAGAACTCACCAATAAGTGATTGTGGGCTGGCATTTCCGAGTTAATTAGGGTGTGGTTCTCTTGACCTGCCTGTTGACCTAAGACAAACCCGCCCCCCCAATGGACTGGAACCCGTCCGCGCATATCGGGTAGGCCAAAGGTCGTTTGACCATTGCCTCCATAGGATGTCCCCAGAAGCGAAAAAAGCGCTGAATTTTGAGCTATTGATAATAACTGACCATTACAGAAGGCATAGCCTCGAGGTGCATAGCCAAAACTGACTAATTTAATTTCAGCAAGAAAAGGCTCAGACATGATTCCCCCTTGGTCTCTTCCTAGCGTGCCAAATAATAACGTACCGAAGCGTCTTCGTTCCAAACAAATATATACGGTTTGCCATCAGCGTAGGCGGTACTCAGTTGAAATTCCCCGCTTGGCAAGCGATAAACTGTAACAGATTGGCCGGAATAGGGATTTTGGGTCGAGCCTAGAACGGTGCTAGCGCTAGGGATACCCACCGCAGCGATTTTTTCGTCGGTGATGGTTAAAATTTGTACGCCACGATTGGTTTCAGGATTCCGTACAAAAAGGCGAATGGAGTCTTTATAGACAATCACTGGAGCCGCAAGATCGGTATTTAAGCGGCCATCTTGAATGCCCAAAGTTACATTATAGGTGTTGGAGATTTGGACAACAGGGGCAAGGCCGACGCCATTACAAGTGACTACGATAGACGTTGAGCCAATGGCTGCACCATCCGCGCTGCTGTCGACATTGATTGTCACCGACACAGGGGCCACACCGCTGGAAGAAGTGTAATTGATATAGAAATAACCGGGAGTACCCGCTTGGGCGGTACCACCCGCAGGAATATTAAAAACCGAGGTACTGGCGGGATTGCTAATGTTAGCTGTATGCGAATTAGCAACCGGGAGATAGGCTAGACGGGTGAAATCACCACTAATGGCAACGTTGGGCCCGCCGCCACTGATGCAGCTTCCATTAAACCCAGTCAAAAGATAATAGTAACCGACAATACCTTGTTGCGAGGGGGCAGCGTGGACCTGACCAGATTTTAGGACACCCGCGCTAACAGCTATGAGTAAAACTAGGCCGACACGTTTCAAAAGTCCAAGCATGATACAGCCTCCAATAACGGGTATAGATATAAAAACGCAAAACTGCCTGTCTTGGAGCAGCTTTGGATTATGATCTTTTTATAAAGGCGAAATGGGCCTTAATAGAGATTGTATTGCAGATGGAAACGAAGTCAAGGATTCTATCTGAATTTTATATAAATTTTTTGGCGTGGCTTTTTTAAAAGAAGGCATGAATTCGTGAATTTATGATGAATTTTCCGAGTTTACATTAACGCGGCGACCATCTCCATTTATAATTAAACATTGACTTAGTCTTTATTTGATAAATAACCAATTTCAGCCAGCTTGCTAGGCCACAGTTGACTGATTGCAAATTGTGAAGTACCCAATCATCATTCCATGCAAAAATTTAGGAGTGCCATTATGCCATATCACGGCCTAAGCAAGAGGCAGTTGTCAGTTGCCAATTACAGGCGTCGATACTTACCTTTTAGATCTTTGACCACAGTTTTTGTTATTGGCTTGGTGCTAGTGGTCAGTTTTTTACAATTTACGCATCGGGCTGAAGCGGTACTGACCTCATTAGGTAGTGAGACTATCCTCAACAGCTATACTACTAATAACCAAAGTGCACCCCAAGTCGCTGTTTTACCCAACGGCAACTTTGTTACTGTTTGGGAGAGTGAGGGGGAAGATGGCAGCGGTAAAGGCATCTTCGCTCGGTTTTACAATAGTTCGGGTACTGCGATAGGATCGGAAATTCAGATCAACGTCTTTACGACGAATGATCAACGCAACCCGCATGTAGCCGTTTCCAATAGCGCCATTGGAATTGTTTGGGAAAGCCGCTATCAATTTGGGAGTGCTCTATCTGGAGTCATGAGGCTCTTTGACTTCAGCGGGGCAGCACTCACCGGGGAAATACAAATTTCAACTTTAGTCTTTCAAAAAGACTTTGGGACTGCTTTTAACTCCTTGACCGGGGATGTTGTGGTGACGTGGAGTACCCTCAATAATGTGTACTTCCAACGCTTTAACTCGGCAGGGGCACCGCAGGGCAGTCGTGTTCAGGTTAATGGGGGAAGCTCATCCTATGCCGTCGCAACCTCTGTCGCGGTTAATCCCCTAAACGGCGATTTTATTGTGGTGTGGCGCGAAACGAATTTATCGTATATGGCGGGGGATGTCTATTATCGCCGCTATAATGCCAGCGGCACAGCTTATGGCGCGGCTACCTTACTTTCGACCTCCAGTGGCGACCAATCGAACCCTTACATTACCAGCAACCACAATGGCAATTTTGTAGCGGTGTGGGATGTCATCAATGGCACCAGTGTTGATATTTATGGCACTCGAATTGCTGCAAGCGGGGCGCTGGCGGGAACAGAATTTCGGGTGAATAGCACCGCCGATGACACGGTAGGTGTGCCAAAAGTGACCATGGATAGCTATGCCAATTTTGTTGTGGCGTGGTCAGCTAATGACGGCAGTAGCGACGGAATCTATGCCCGGAGTTTTAATGGCAGCGCCGTCGCCCAAGATGCCAGCCCGATATTGGTCAATACAACGACTGCAAGCGCCCAAAATTCGGCAGGCATCGCGATCAACAGTGCCAATGTGACGTTTGTGGTTTGGTCGAGCTCATTGGGCGGTTTTAGCGACGTTTACGGGCGGCGCATGGATGGCGGTTTCCCCCTACCCAGTGCTACGATTGTCGAAAGTGGCGGCACTACGGCTATTACCGAGGGTGGGGCGACCGACAGCTATACGGTCGTTTTGACCGCACAACCCTCTGCTGCTGTGACCATTACCGCCGACCCTGATGGGCAATGCGATTTAGGGGCCGGAGCAGGCAATCCAATTACGCTGACCTTTAATTCAGCCTCAGCCCCCTTGTGGAGTACACCCCAGACCGTCACCGTGACAGCAGTGGATGATAGTCTTTATGAAGGCAACCATACATGCGTCATTACCCATTCGGCCAGCAGTGGTGACGCAGCTTATAACGGGGTTACTATCAGCAACGTGACAGCCACTATCACGGATAATGACCCCCAACCCACTTTAAGCATTAACGATGTCACTTTGACCGAAGGCGACAGTGGGACAATCAATGCCACCTTTACGGTCACATTAACTGGTTCTAGTGCGGTTGTGACGACGGTCAATGTGGCGACGGCGAACGACACGGCGACCGCCCCTGCTGACTTCACGGCGATTTCGAGTACTCCTCTCACCTTTAATCCGGGTGGGCCACTGACCCAAACCGTGACCGTCGTCGTCAACGGCGATACGATTGATGAAGGTGCCAGTGAGCAATTCTTTGTCAATCTCTCTGGTGCGACCAATGCCACGATTAGCGATGGTCAAGGGGTCGGAACCATCACCGATGATGACAGCGCTCCAGTCATTTCCATTGATGATGTGACTATCACCGAAGGCAACAGTGGGACGGTTAACGCAATCTTCACCGTCAGCCTGTCCAATGGTAGCGCTTCCGTCGTGACAGTCGATTACATCACGGCGAATGACACGGCGACCGCCCCAAGTGACTTCACCACCCTAGCATCCAATACTTTGACCTTTAATCCGGGTGGTACACTCACCCAAACCGTGACCGTCGTCGTCAACGGCGATACGATTGATGAAGGCACCAGTGAACAATTCTTCGTCAATCTCTCCGGTGCAACCAATGCCACCGTCGGGGATAATCAAGGGGCTGGCACCATCACCGACGATGATAATGCTCCGGTCATTTCCATTGATGATGTGACCGTCACCGAAGGCAACAGTGGAACGGTTAATGCCATCTTCACCGTCAGCCTGTCCAATGGTAGCGCTTCCGTCGTGACAGTTGATTACATCACGGCGAATGACACGGCGACCGCCCCAAGTGACTTCACTGCCCTAGCCTCCAATATTTTGACCTTTAATCCGGGTGGTGCACTCACCCAAACCGTTACCGTCGTCGTCAACGGCGATACGATTGATGAAGGTGCCAGTGAGCAGTTCTTCGTCAACCTCTCTGGTGCAAACAATGCCACCGTCAGGGATAATCAAGGGACTGGCACCATCACCGATGACGATGCGGCCCCCAGCCTCAGTATCAATGATGTGACCGTTACTGAGGGCGACAGTGGCACAGTCAATGCGACCTTTACGG
This sequence comes from Chloroflexota bacterium, assembly GCA_016234595.1. Lineage (GTDB taxonomy): Bacteria > Chloroflexota > Anaerolineae > Aggregatilineales > J027 > CFX10. Next base: position 69,451 of record JACRBG010000035.1, read on the forward strand.
TCAGCCTCAACAGCACTGCGCCTACTAACATCACGGTTAACTATGCCACCGCCAATGACACCGCCACCGCGCCAAGCGACTACACTGCCCTGTCTTCCACGACCCTAACGTTCAATCCGGGCGGCGCACTCACCCAAACAATCACAGTGGTGGTCAACGGCGACACGATGGATGAAGGCACCAGTGAGCAGTTCTTTATCAACCTTTCTGGTGCGACCAATGCCACGATTGGCGATGCGCAGGGCGTCGGCACTATCACCGATGATGACAATGCCCCCAGCATTAGCATCAACGACGTGACTGTCATCGAAGGTAACAGCGGCACGGTTAACGCGATCTTCACCGTTAGCCTCTCGAATGGCAGTGCCTCGGTCGTCACAGTCAATTACGCAACAGCGAATGACACCGCTACAGCGCCAAGCGACTACACCGCCCTGTCTTCTACGACCCTGACCTTCAATCCGGGTGGCGCACTCACTCAAACCGTTACCGTCGTGGTCAATGGCGATGCAGTTTTTGAAGGCGTCAGTGAGCGTTTCTTTGTCAATCTCTCTGGTGCAGTCAACGCTACCATTGGGGGCAATCAAGGTATTGGTACTATCACTGACGATGACACCCCGCGCGTTGTCGTCACTGCGATCAGTACGGATACAGTGCTGGTCGAAAACCAGTTGCCTGCTCCTTCGCAGCGTTACATCTTTACCGTTAGTTTGGCAACCAGCCCAACCGCGACGGTTACTATCAACCTCAATGTATCGAACAGCCAAATTCGGCTTGGTCGTCCGGGCGGGCCCTATAATAACACCCTCAGTTTGACCTTTGTCCCAACAGGCGTGACCCCAACCGCCCCGAATACGCTTTGGAATGTGACCCAAACGGTTGAGGTAGTGGCAGTAGATGACACCGTTATCGAAGCACTCAACCAAACCAGTCAGATCACGCTTGCAATTCAGGCAGGCAGCGCAGCCGAGTATGTGGCGCTAACCGTTCCAGCCATCACGGTTACAGTGGTGGATAAGGACGGAGCCGATGCACTGGTGATGTCCAATTCAACCTCTGGGCAAGTAAGTTTGTTGAATACTTTGCAAGACCTGCCCGCTGGCAGTGCCTACACAACCTACGCCCCCGGCGCTCCCATTCAGGGACAATGGGTAATGGGTGACTGGAACGACGATGGCATTGAAACACCGGGGGTCTATGGTGGCGGTGCGTTCTACTACACCAACAACTCTGGCCCATCGGCGAGTTGGACAGGCATTTGGATTGGTTTTGTTGGGCGACCAGCCGTCGTGGGTCGGTTTGATGCCAATTATGGTAATGACTGTATTGGGGCGGTGGATAGCGCGAACTTCCCGCCGTATGGCACGGCCTTTGCGCTCTATTTTACCTGCGATTTGACCCACGGCTCGACTCCGGCTCTCACTTATCAATGGTTGAGTGTGGTATTGCCCGATTCGCTGGGTTATACAGGCGCGCATCAATTTGGTGCGGGCGACTTCAATAACGACGGTATTGACTCCATTGCCATTCGGCGTGGGGAGGCTGTCGCATATACGAATGTCCCACCGACGACCGTTAACTCCGCCTTCGACCTCGCTCAATATTTCGGTAATCCCGGCCTAACGGGTGGCGATATTGTGGCAGGACAATATGGCAATCTCATTGTCGGGGATTGGAATAACGACGGCACTGATACCTTCGGATTGTTCTACCCCGCTGGCGTGATGTACTATCGCAACGATCAACTCTGGAATTCGGGAGTATATGTCCGGCAACGGATGGCTCAACCTGTCGGCGCATCTGCCCTCGGAACAACTTGGCATCCAGTAGGCGGGGCCTCAGCGGGTGCGGGTCAGGCGGAAACAACCACCCAAGGCTCGCCAGTGACCCCAACTCCTACTAAGACCTCGCGGCGTCAACGCATCGAATCAGACGACCCACGGGTTGCCCAAATAGGCAAGTGGACAGTTCAATCAGCCCCTGCCGCCAGTGGTGGACGTTATGTCTATAGCACGGCTAGTACGGATGACGTCCTGACACTCCAATTTGAGGGCACATCGGTTGAGATTGTCTATCAGGAAGGGCCATCGCTTGGCTCATTCACAGTGGTAGTAGACGATGTGGCAGTACGCACGGTCATCGCTACCCAAAGTGCAACAGCCTTTAACCGCAGCACTCTCATCAACTACTTGAGCGACGGCCCGCATACCGTACAAATCGTACCGATTCGCGGCGTGATTGCGATTGATGCGTTCGTCGCCAACAGTGCCGAATAACCTAGATCAGATTTAATCAAAAAGAGGTGGCTGATTCGTTTCAACCACCTCTTTTTTGTTTAGCGGGGGAGTTCTTCAAATTTTAATTGGTCGCCAATCGAAACTCGTTCCAAAATCGAAGGGCGGGCTTCAATAAAATATTGGGCGGCGGATTTGGGGGCATAGTAGGGTCGCCAAGGCTTGGCAAGTTTGGCATCTATCACTTTCAGGTTTTCATCCAGCCAGATAACCCCGATTGCGAAAAATACAAAAAACATATGAATGGTGGTGTTGGCTTTACTCGGCGCACGATAGACAAAAATCAACCCCTCATCTTCGGGCAGGCTGGGGCGCAGCATTAGCCCACGAAAATGATCCCAACCATTGGCATACCAATGGCCTTTTGGCAAAACGACCCCTTGACGGGTGAGATTATGAATAGTCTGAATACGAGCCATATTTTTTCATCCTAGGTAACAAAAAGGGCGATCCGCAAATCGCCCTTAGAAAACATTTTTGAGCACGCCGTAATTTAGCGTGGGATAATCAACCGTTGCCCAACAAAAATCTGGTTCGGGTTATAGAGACCATTCGCCTGTGCGATACGATCCCATGTAAGGTTATAGCGCAGGCCAATGCGGAAAATATTTTCACCGGGCTGCACCAGATGAATCACATAATTGGTATAGGCGCCGCCTGTGCCATAAATCGGCTGGGCCGGGACAGGTTGTTGACCACCTGTACCTGTTGTGCCGCCTACACAGGTTGCTCCCGCACCGGGAATCCGCAACTGTTGACCCACATAGACAGCGTTGGGGTTCAAAATGCCGTTACATTGGGCAATCGTATCCACGGTAACATTGAAACGCAGGCCAACACGGAAAAGCGTATCGCCTGATTGCACGACGTAGATGCCATTGACCAACGATCCCTCACCACCACCGGCTGGCGGGGCTGGGGTGACGGGTGTCACAGTGGAAACAGGCACAGGATTGGAAGGCTGGCCCGTTCCGGCGGGTACAGGAATGATTAGCCGTTGCCCAACATAAATCAAGCCACTGTAGGCCAGACCGTTTGCTTGGGTAATGGCGTCCACCGAGCTATTAAAACGAGTGGCTATATCAATGACGGTATCGCCTGCTACCACCATATATTCAAGCTGATTTGGTAAATCGGCTTGATAGGGCGGGGTTGGAGTCACGCTGGCAGGTGTGGTAGGAACCACCGTAATCGTGACGGGTGTAGTGGGCGCTGGCGTCGTCGGAGCAGGTGTCGTTGGGCCGGGTGTGGTGGGGGCTGGCGTAGTAGGGGCAGGCGTCGTTGGCGCTGGGGTAGTCGGAGTCACTGGAACAGACCCCGTCGAGACCAATGAGGCCTTATCTACATAAATATTGTTGACCCCAATAGCGCCTGTCACTGTGCTGCGCACATAAACCGTGACAGATGTCCCCAAGGAGACGGTGCTAACGGTGATTTCACGATATTCGTCATAATATTCAACGGGTGTTGACCAGACAATCGCACCGCTAGTGGGATCAGTGCCACCATTTGGATCAATGCCGACACTTACTTTGACACCCTGTGGCTGAATTGACTTATTGGGGTCTTCAAAGGTGGCGGATGACCAGATATATAAATTGGCCGAGAAGCGCAAATTTTCGCCTGCTGTTACCGGTACACGCTGAAACACGCCGCCATCATGGGTGGCGAAAAACGTGTTGTATTCTTGGGCAGCCGAGCCGCTTAGAACACGATTGGTGGGAGCAGGTTGATAATCTGGTTCCAAATTAATTGAAGGATCAGCCCCAGCAGGAGGTGGTAAATGCCACGGTTGCCAGCTAGGCGCGACTTGCTTGGTGCTGTCCCCGCCAATGGCAACATAATTGCCCTCAAAATCTGGATTTTGAAGTAATTCTTGACCTTGCTGCGCGATGGCAGGCGTAGAACTTGGGATAATCAGTACGCCAACAAGGACGATGACTAAAACTAATGTGGTGTAACGGACTGACGCATGGTGGAGCATGTGAGTCCCCTTAAACTGTATAGGCAGAATTTATTTCACAAGTTTATTGTGCAATTCTTAGATAATTTACGCAAGCAGGACTCATCCCAAAGCAGGGAAACCCTCTGCGCGGGGATTTAGTCGAGCCGGCCAACGTCACGCAGGACGTTTTCAACACTCGCCATCAAGACTTTTGGCCCAAATGGTTTCGTGACATAAGCATTTACTTTGGCGATGTGTAAACCCAAGACTCGGTCAATGCTTTGGGCCTTCGCCGTGACAATAATCACGGGCGTATCCTTCATTGACTCGCGGTTTTTCATCTGTTGATATACTTCCCAACCGTCCATGTCTGGCATCATGAGGTCAAGCAGCACTAAGTCGGGTTTGATCTCTTCAATTAATTGAAGGCCTTCTCGACCACCACTGGCACCATACACTTTATACGTCGGCTGGTCTGGTCTGGCATCTTTATCACGCCGAGTCAATACTAACCGGACAAGATCGATCATTTCCGGCTCGTCTTCAACATATACAACCTGAATCGTGTCCACTTCAGACGACATAGCTCTGGCGCAAAAATTGCGTCCTTTCATCTGGTCAAATAGGGCCTTAACGCTTTCCGTAGTCTACCACAAGCAAGACATGATAGCCAAACCTGATTTGTCAGGTTATTCCATTCTAACTCTTTACTAACGCTTTTCACAAAATTTCTGCTACTTTGGTTTGCCCATGCCGACCTGACCAAAATGCGCCACCTGCTAGTATGAGCAACAATAGACTGCCTACCCCAAACAAACATGCCCCCCAACTTAGGGCGATGGGGCGGTATGAAAATTCAACGGTGTGATGACCCGCTGGCACACATACTGCGCGGGTTAAATCATTGGCTCGCAACAAATCTGCTGATTGACCATCCATCCACACCTGCCAATCGTCATCATATTGATCGGTCAGTACCAGTAACCCCGGCCCATTGCTAATCACTTCAATGGTGACTCGGTTGGGAGTGTACTTCACAATAGTAGCCGTACCGCCCTGCCCTGAAATTTCACAATGGGGGTCTTGGTCAAGCAGTACGACATCGCCGCGATCCACTTCACCATTCATGATACGGTCGAGCACGGCAGCAGGATTCGACTCCATCGCATAACGCTCGACCAGATAGGCACGTGGCAGGGCAAAAGGATTTTCATAAAACCAGAAGTCGCCTGATTGACCAATGTTTTCAAAATAGGCGGTGCTGCCAAATCCGTAATTTTCAATGGCCGTGCCCGATAGGATGTAACGCACGCCCAAAATGCGATTGGTGGCGCTACCGGGGTCAAGAATATATTGCCCAGTGCGTTCGGTGAGGCGTGTCCATTCTAAAGGTGCAATCGGATCATACCCCTGTGGGGATTGATAACCTATCCAGCTTGCGCCATTGGGGATGCCGGGGGGTGGTGACATCTGCATGACCCGACCATAAGCGGCATCAGTTCCTGACGGTACAAGGCGTTCGGCAGCTTGCCAGATGGGGGACAACCGGACACTATCGGTTTCAATCAGAGGTTGGGCCACACGCCACACATCTAAGGTATTAAAAATCATGAGCAATAACAAACCGACTGCCGAAGCATGACGCCAATCGCGGCGCCAAGCCCACACAATTGACCCGATCAAAATCAAAAATGAAATCGTGGCAACCATTTGAATGGCGCGATATTCGGCCTGTTGATCGGTAAGGTCATTGGGATACTTTTTCAAAGCCAAGACCATACCCCCAAACCATAACCCGACAACCGAGACCGGGATAAGATAGTGAGTCAGCGGGCGCAAGCGACGGCGACGTTCAACCAAATCACTCTGGCAAATTTCAGTCAGGGTGATTGCCATGATGCCTGCCAATCCAATGGATGCCAGAAATAGAAATCGCCCCGGCGCACGGAAATCACGGGCAGGTGGTAAAAGCTCATACAAAACACGATAGAGGATACCATCCTTACCGAGACTCAAAATCAGCCCTAAGAGAGTAAGGGCGGCAAAAAACCATATCTCGCGGCGGCGCGTTCGCCACAGCAGCGCCAAACATAATAGCGGCAAAATTCCGACATAGGCGGTCATTTCTTCATAAAATGGCTTGCCCCAATAGATAGGGTCGCCATTGGGTTCACCAAACCAATCGGGAACGACTAAGCCGAATAATTGTGCGAGAGGCACAGCATGTTGATTGGCAAAAGCAAGGCTATCGGCTTCACCACCACGCTGCGTTTTATGACTGTAATCCCATGCAGGCAGCCACGTCACCGCACTGAGCAAGCCACCAAGGATTCCCATTAACAGCAATTGGCGAAGGGGGACAGCTAATTTTCCGGGTGTCATAGGGCGACCGAGTTGGGAACATTCATGGAGCCATTGGATGCCTAGCCCAACCCCCATAATATAGGCCATCTGGGGATGTCCCCCTAGCACCGCCAACGCCAAGGCCACCCCACCGGGAATGGCCCAAACGGGTCGCCGTTTAAGGAGAGCTAAACGCAACCCAGCCATAACCATTGGTATCCATGCCATTGTCAGCAAAACAGCATAATGTCCAGCGTAAATACGGGCCGATGGAAACCCGCCAAAAGCCACCGCAATACCCGCACCGAGGGCTGCGATAGGATGAGCGCCATAAAGCCGCAACAACAAATTTGTACCGAGGGCCAGCCAGAAAATATGCAGGGCGATCAGCAACCCGACCCCACGCATCAACGCATCGCCTTGAAACAAAATCAGTAACCAATTGGGAGGATAAAACAGACCATATTGCGGGTTGCCTACGACGCTATAACCCAAAAACTGGTGGGGATTCCACAGTGGGATGGCGCCTGTATCGTGGACTGTGCGCACCACAAATTGCAGCAAGGGGTAATGCAGTTGACGAAAATCGCTGCCCACCAAACCATGCCCAGATGTCGCAAACAGCACATCTCTAAACACCACAATGGTCAACGCCAGCAGGACGAGTGGGGCAAACCAGCGGCGTTCATAGATGGGGAGTTTCATGCGGGGCACATCCTCGATTGGTTAAGCGTTATAGGGGCGGGATTGTACCGCTGCACTCAATACCAAACCAGAGACTCAACAAAGCGTCTGGTTGGGGTGTTTTCTATCCGCTATAATCGGCCTCCGGTCTATTCACTCACTATCATGGAGTTCACCCTTTCATGCAAATTCTGGTCACAGGCGCGCGGGGACAGCTTGGTAAACTGCTTGTTGAACGATTGAGTCAGGCCCACACTGTCACCGGAATTGATATTCAAGAACTTGATCTCACCAATCGTAGCGAAACCCAGCATTTCATCACCGATCTACAGCCAGAATTGGTGATTCACTGCGCCGCGTTGACCAATGTGGATTATTGCGCCGAACACCCTGACGAGGCCCTAACGGTCAATGGTTATGGCACACAGCATGTAGCATTGGGGTGTCAAGCGTTAGGGGCGGCGCTGGTGCATATCAGCACTAATGAAGTGTTTGATGGAACCAACACGGGAGTCTATTTGGAATATGATCGCACTCAGGCTGCTGGTAACGCTTATGCCTATAGCAAATGGGTCGCGGAGCAAATGGTGCGGGATTTAGTACCCCACCACATGATTGTGCGGTTTTCATGGTTGTTTGCTCATGGTGGCAAAAATTTTATCCATGCGATTTTAAATCGAGCAGCCTCAGGTCAGCCCTTGCGCGTAGTTACGAATGAAGTCGCCGTGCCGACCTATGCCAATGATGTGGCTACAGCGCTCGAAAAATTGATTGAAACGCGGCACTATGGCATCTACCATTTGGTAAACGAGGGTCGAGCCTCACGGTGGGCATTTGCCCGTCATATTTTGGATTTAGCGGGGTATCAAGATACGCCGATTGAAAAAATCAGTGTTGCGGAATATCCTCGCCCCTCACGCCCACCAGAATATTCAGTGCTGCGAAATTTCGCGGCGGCACGACTAGGCATCCAATTGCCCGCATGGCAGGATGCGGTAGCGGCCTTTTTGGATCAAGAAGGCCTCTTGGTGAAATAGGGCATGAGTGAATTTATCCATCCCCCCGTCAATGGGCGGCTGTCCATCATTATCCCCAACTGGAATGGCAAGCATCATCTGGAAACATGTTTGCCGTCGCTAGTGGCCCAAACCCATTCGGATATTGAAGTGATTATCGCCGATAACGCCTCCACTGATGGCACACAGGCTTTTGTGGGTGAGCATTTTCCGCAATTTTTGATTGAGCAGCTACCGGAAAATCGCGGGTTTACAGGGGCATGTAATGCAGGGATGCGTGTGGCGACAGGTGAATTTATTGCCCTGCTCAACAACGATACTGAAGTTGACCCCAATTGGGCGGCGCAGGTCATTGCGGCGTTGGGGCGACACCCTGAAGCGGGCTTTGTGGCCTCTAAAATGCTGCTGTTTGATCAGCGCGACACTTTCCATACCACGGGGGATTTTTATCGAGTGGATGGGCAACCGGGCAATCGTGGCGTATGGCAGCAAGACACAGGTCAATATGAAACGGAAGAATACGTTTTTTCGGCGTGCGGGGGGTCGAGCGTGTATCGGCGCAGCATGTTGGAAAAAATCGGCCTGCTGGACGATGATTTTTTCTTCTCGCTGGAGGATGTAGATTTAGCATGGCGGGCACAATTGCAAGGCTATCGCTGCATCTATGCCCCACAGGCGATTGTCTATCACAAATTGTCGGCGAGTGGTGGGGGTGCGACAGCCAGTTTTCACGACGGACGCAATACGCTTTACGTACTGATTAAAAACTATCCGACGGCGCTATGGCGGCGCTATGGGTGGGTTGTGCTGCGCAATCAGTCCAAAATCGCGTGGTCGGCATTGCGGGCATGGCGTGGGGCTGCGGCGCGGGCCAAACTACGCGGTATGTTAGCTGGAATTTTGACCCTACCGCGTATGTTACCCAAACGCCGCGCCATCCAACAAAGCCGTTGTGTATCAATAGAGTATCTGGAGTCGGTCTTGACTCCCGTGTATGATAAGCGCCACGCAAAACGCTCCAGCACATTCAAGTCCTGAGCGTAACAGGAGAATCACGTGTCTGCCCAGAATTCGCCTTCGTTATCCCTTGTCATTCCGGCCTACAATGAAGCTGCGCCGGATCGCCTGCCTGCCAGTATCAGCCAAATCGCGGACTTTGTGCGTCAGCAAAGTTTTCCGATTGAGGTGATTATCGTCAATAACAATAGCAAAGACGATACTCAGCGGGTGATTGATGAGGCGGCGGCGGAATTTCCATTTATTAAGCCTATGTTCGAAGCAAAACAAGGCAAAGGGGCGGCAGTACATACTGGTATGATGGCGGCCCAGTATGAATATGTTTTTATTTGTGATGCTGATCTCTCCATGACAGTAGAGCAAGTCCTAAAATTTTTGCCGCCCCAGCATGAACCCTATGATATTGCGATTGCCAGCCGCGAAGGGCCGGGTGCTAAACGGGTAGATGAGCCACCATCCCGCCATTTTATCGGGCGTGTATTTAACATGATTGTGCGGATTTTTGCCGTACACGGTTTCCAAGATACTCAATGTGGTTTTAAATGCTTCCGACGTGAAATTGTGCATGATATCTGCCCCTATCAAACCATGCAGGGGTGGAGTTTTGATGTGGAATTACTGCACATTGCGCAAAAACGCGGTTACAAAATCGTGGATGTGCCGATTACGTGGTACTACAAAAACAACTCTAAAATTAAGCCTATCCGGGACAGTTATCATATGTTCCGCGATGTATTGTTGATTCGTTGGAACAGCCTGCGGGGAAAATACAAACCCCAAAAGTAAACGGGCCTGCCTTTTATAGCCAAGCCCGTCTTACCACAATTCAACCGAGGTTGATTCTAACCGCGCTCTTCATAATCCAATACGCAACGGAAGCCTATCGAGGCATAGCCATCGTTGGGTGGAATCCAGAAAGCCCGCATGGAAGTTCGTAAAAATTCATCATTGTCTTGATAGGAACCACCCCGAACAATGCGATTACCGTCCCCATCACCTTCCCGACCATCAGTAGCGTCATAGGGATAGGCGGCGAAAATTGAGTTTGTCCACTCCCACACATTCCCGCTTAGATCATACGCCCCAACCCATGAAACACCATCGGGGTGGCTCCCCACAGGCCGGGCTTGGCTTCGACTATTGCCGAGGAAAGTCACATCATCAGGTTCAAATTCATTGCCCCAAGGATAGATCAAATTGGCGGGACCACGCGCCGCATATTCCCATTCGGCTTCAGTGGGAAGGCGGCCACCGCGCATCTCACAATAGGCTTTGGCTTCGACCCATGAGACTTGTTCACGCGGGGCATTGGGGTCAGTAGTTACCGCACCTTTGGCCGCTTGCCCACCTAGTGAATCGAATTGAGCATTAGTGACCTCATATTGGTCAATCCAGAATGGGGTATCGAAGCAAATCTCTTGGGTAGGAGTTTCGGCATTCGCAATATCTTGGGGTGTGCCAGCCGAGATTGCGAGTGCCAATTGAGCCTCATCACTGCCCATGGTAAAACAACCTGCTGGAACAAAAACCATCGCCACATTGGCAAATTCCTGAATTTCAGGGGTAGACGAAGGCGTAGGTGTGGGGGTTGGTGGGCCAAGTACCGTCAGTAAATCTGATCGAATCCAGCCGGTTGTCCCGTCCGTCAACTCGACATTGAACCATGACCCATCTTCATTCGCCCCCAAAATCACAACACGGGTTCCTTGGCGAAGCGTTGCCAGAATATCTCCGGTTGTCCCCGGCTCACTGCGGACATTGACCTCACGGGTCGTCTGACCAATTTGGATGGCGGCAGCGATGGCTTGGGCGGTTTGAGTGGGAGCTGCTGCACTGGTCGCCGCAGCTTGCGTAGATTTAGCATCCGCCGTTGCATGGGAAGCAAGTGTCTCCACTGCATTTTGAGTAGCAGCTTGGTGAGTGCCCACAGCCGACTCAGCGGTTTGGGTAGCAGCAGCATTAGTGGTGGCTTCCACATCAAGGCTCGGTGAAGCCGTTGCGGTTGAGGTGGCAGTCGCTTGGGGTGACGGGCTATTGCTTGGTTGGGCAGTCGCGGTGGGGGATGGGGTAGCTGTCGGGAATAGGGTAATAGTTGGTGAGGGTGTATTGGTCACCTGACCACCCTGTGCCGCCGATGTCTGTTCAGAATTAATCGTGGCGCGGGCCTCTAATGTCTCGACTGCGTTCGGTGTATTGGTACGAGTAGCCGTTGGGGAGAAATTAGCAGTAGCCGTGGCCGTTGGGCTGGCTGGAGTAGTTTCCGTTGGCGCGTCTGTCACTTGGTTAACGGCCACAGCCGTTCCACTATCTGTAGTGGCGTGGGCAAGCTGAGTCAAAACAGCCTCAATGGTTTGTGTTGCATCAGCGGGGGTCTGAGCTTGGGCGGTAGCAGTCAACAACCCTTGGGCCACTATGAAGGGGTCTAGCGTTGCTTCGGCAGTGTGGGTAGGTATATCGCCCGATTGCCTATTATCATCCTGCCCGCCGTTCTGCATGACCAAAATAATGCCTACAATGATGATAATAGCAGCAACCAAGCCCAGCCCAGCTATCGGTAGCCAATTTCGGCTAGAGGATGTGGGCGTGGGAGGTTGAGGCGGCACAGTTGGTGGCGTCCCTGATGTGATAGAGGATGACGCAGGGGTTGGGGTTTTATCCGCAGGTATATCTGGCAAAGTCGCCTGAAAAGCTCCGGCCATATTGAGGTCGGGTGGGGTAAAGGTTGGCCCATCCACAGGTGTTGACTGAAGGGGAATATTCAGACGACGGATTGGAAGAGGTGTTAAGAAAAATCCGGTGGGCTGCTGGCTTGTGATACCCTGTACCGCCTCATCAAGTGCTTTGGCAAACGCAACGGTATTTGAAAAACGTGCACTTGGTTCTTTGGCAAAAGCACGGTCAAAAATAGGCTGCACTGCTTCTGGCAAATCGGCCCGATAATTATGAATAGGCGTTGGCTCATCAAACATATGCTTGTGCATCAATTGATAGGGTGAATCCGCCTCGAAAGGCATCTTGCCCGTCAACATAGCAAAGACCAACACCGCCAGTGCATACTGGTCAGCCGCAGGGCCAATTTCCGCCCCCCGCCATTGTTCCGGGGCCATGTAGGAAGGTGTGCCCATCGCCACCCCCGTCCCGGTGAGGGCACTGGTCGCGTTTAACAGTTTGGCGATCCCAAAATCCACAATAAAGGGTGTACCCTGACTGTCAAACATGATGTTATTGGCTTTGATGTCGCGGTGAATAACGCCTTTACTGTGGGCATAATCCAAGGCGCTTGCCAACTGACGTGTGATTTGGGCGGTTTCTTGCAGCGACGGCAAGGGACGGTGTTCTTCAACACTATGGGCCAAGCGATCCGCAAGCGTTCCCCCCGTTAATTGACGCATGACGACAAAACTGATGCCGGCCTGTGTGCCATAATCATAAACGGGGACGATATTTTGATGCTCTAGGGCTGCTGCGGTACGCGCCTCACGGGTGAAGCGTTCCATATACCCCGATTGGCCTGCCAATGAAGCTGGCAGCACTTTGACAGCCACCTCGCGGTCAAGAGTGCGTTGATAGGCTCGATAAACCGCGCCCATCCCACCTTCGCCCAGCAGTTCGCGCAGTTCATATTGGCCCAGTGTTTGCCCTGCAAGGTTCTGAATGCTCATAGATAGATCGCCTGACTGAACTTAGTGCTACAGCAGTTCGATAAATTCATCAACGGTTAGCCCTGCTTGATTGATAATGGCACGGAGTGTACCGAGTCACAGTTCTTTATGATTGGGTACGGAAATGGTCATTTTAGGGTTATCACGCTTGAAATCATATGACTCCCTTTTTGAATTTCAGCCTATTCCATACTGTTCAACATCATCCACAATACCTACTATGACGGCGCGAACAGGGGCAGTGTTCCCAGCGCGTAAAATCTGACGTGCGCCCGTGCCCTCGTCAAACACCAAGACAAAGTCCCCCACCCCAGCCTGCACATCATCTACGGCGATGTCATAAGTAGGGGTTGGCTGATGATCTAAATCAAGCCGTTGCACCAACATCAGCTTACGGCCTTCAAAAAAGGGATGTTTGATGGTGGCGACCACATTACCAACGACCCGCGCCAAGTACATGGATTATTCTTCCTCCGGTAACAAAGGAGCATGGACATCGTCCACAATGCCAACAATCGCCGCATCCACCGGAACGAAACTTTCGTCTAGGGCAAGGGCGGCCTCCCGGCTGGCAACAACAAATACCAACTCACCCAAGCCAGCTTGGCGGGTGGCATCCACCGCGACATAGGGTTCACCGGATGGTAGGCGGCGTTCATCAAGGGGCTGGACGATGAGAAATTTCACGCCCTCCAACCCCTCGGCTTTGCGGGTCGAAACCAATGTACCAATGACCCATGCAAATTTCATGTGGACGCGCCTTTGTTGCCCTTTTGATATTTCACGTCGCCGCCGACCTCAACAGTATCCACAATCGCCATTATAACAGCATCGGCAGGGCGGTCTTTGGTGGCTTCGGTTTGGCGAGCCGAACTGCCCGTGCAGTAGAGCACGACCTCACCCGGCCCAGCCCCGACAGAATCCAGCGCAACGAGATAGCCACTACCGAGTTTGCCATCCAACCCAAAGGGGCGCAGGATGAGCATTTTTAGACCATCGAGGCGCTGGCTTTTTTGGGTCGCCACGACTGTGCCAACGACCTGAGCCAATTGCATAGTGATTAGTCCACGTCTGAATCAGAAACGGAGTCGGCACGACCCAGCGGCATAATCTTATCTACATTGGCATGGGGCCGTGGGATGACATGCACCGCGACCACTTCACCAATTTTTTCCGCCCCACGCACACCGGCTTCAACGGCGGCTTTGACTGCGGCAACATCACCACGCACGACGGCGGTAACATAACCACCGCCGGTTTTCTCATAGCTGACCAGTTCGACACGGGCCGCTTTCACCATCGCGTCTGCTGCCTCGACGAGGGCCGCGAAGCTCTTGCATTCAATCATTCCGAGTGCATCCGACATTGAAATTGCTCCTTAAAATTTGAACGTGAAATAAATCAATAGGCGCTGCGTGATGTCCCGCCCGCCGATTTTTTGCCGCTGGCCTCTTGCACAATCCGCACCCCGGCACTAGCCCCAATACGGGTCGCTCCGGCGGCAACCATCTTTTTAGCGTCTTCATAGTTCCGCACCCCGCCTGATGCCTTCACGCCCATTTCTGACCCGACAACATAACGCATTAGGGCCACATCAGCGGCGGTTGCCCCACCCCCACCGAAACCTGTCGAGGTCTTTACAAAATCAGCCTCGGCAACTTTGGCGATTTGGCAGGCGGCAACCTTTTCTTCATCGTTGAGCAGGGAGGTTTCCAGAATCACTTTACACAAGGCATTGGCAGCATGGGTCACATTCACCACCGACGCAATATCTTTCAGCAGCAGCTTGTAATCACCGGATTTTAACGCCCCGACGTTCAGCACCATGTCAATTTCGGTTGCCCCCTCACCGAGGGCTTTTTGGGCTTCAAAGGCTTTGACTTCTGGCGGAGTCGCCCCTAACGGAAAACCGACCACCGTACAGACTTTGACATCCGACCCCTTTAATAGATCAGCACACAATTTGACATGGGTGGGGTTGACACACACCGATGCAAAATGATAACTGCGGGCTTCATGGCATAGTTGGGCAATTTGGTCAGGCGTAGCGTCGGGTTTTAATAAGGTATGGTCAATCAGGCGGGCCACTTCTTGGTCAGCAGGCACTGCCCCCGGCACCGAGGTAAACCGACTTGCCCCCACCTCTTTGAGTTGCCGCACTTCTTTGGGCCGATCCGCCACACAGCGCCCGTCGCTGCAATCGCCAGCCGGTTTAGCGGAGGCAGGTTGTGGTTTGTCCGTTTGCAGACCTGCCAAGACTTGTTTAGTAATTTGATCCACCAGCTTGTCTAGCTGGGCATTATTCATGGTCACGTTTTAGTACCCTTTAAATACCGATATTCAATCTGCATGATTTTATTCACACGGCGGGCATGTCTGCCACCTGCAAATTCGGTTGTGAGCCATGTTTGTACAATTTGCTTGGCTAGTGCCTCGCCAATTAACCCTGCGCCTAGTGTCAACACATTCGCGTCATTATGTTCGCGGCTGTTGATAGCAGTGGTGTTATCATAACATAAAGCAGCGCGAACCCCCGGCACTTTGTTGGCAGCCATCGAACTGCCGATGCCCGCGCCATCAATCAAAATGCCGCGCCATGCCTTACCTTGACTGACTGCTAGACCGACAGCATGGGCAAAATCGGGATAATCTACGGCGTCACGGCTGTTTGTGCCTAAATCTAAGATGCTATATCCCTCGGCCTTCAAAAATTCCTTGAGGATTTCTTTGAGGGGGTAACCACCATGATCGGCTCCGAGTGCCACAATGGATGCTTGAGGTGAAACAGGATTGATTTCTGGTTGGGGGCCCGCATCATGGGCAATTAATTCAATGCGACGCATGAGGGTGGCCTCGCGTGCCAATGGAGTTAGAATTGCCCCGGCGGGTACGCGGAAACTGGTTCCCGGCGGCACAGCATTCAAATCATCCTCAGTAATTAGGCGGCGCTGTTCACCGGAATTAGTATCTAGGCCAAGTTCGCGTTGGAGAGCTTCGCGCACTAATTGGCGAATTTGATCTTCGTTCACTCAACTACCACCTAAATAGAACATTATGCTCAGGCCAACAAGAAAAAATCCTAAAAGCACATAGAAAATTCTTGCGCCGAACCGCCCAAACAATTTAACAAAAAATCGGGCGCGATAGTTATTCATGAACCAATTCCAGTCCATGACCGCCGCTACAATGGTAAATACGCCTGCCCCAAACATGAGTAAAAATGTCAGCAAATCGCTATTCATACGTCTCTATCAAAGGGTTAAAATATTGCAGCTATTGTACAGCAGAAATGAGACTAGGAATAATTGTTGCTTGGAGGGTGTTTGAGATTAACCCCAACATCCTCACATCTAGGGGGATGCTAGGGTTTTGGGTAGTGGCTTTATCCGAGATAAGAAAAAACAGCGAATCCAATAAAGAACATGCCTAGCAGTAAATAAATAATTCTGGTCACCATTCGTCCAAAGATAGCAATAAAAAAGCGGGTGCGACGGGTGTTCATAAACCAATCCCAGTCTAAAACTGCCCCCACAATCATCAACGCCCCTGCCGCGCAAAACACAATAAGCGCCAGTAATTCACCCTGCATAGGTTTCTCTCCCAAATTTATATATCATGAGTGCCAAAATTTTAGAGGAGGACAAATATGAGGGCAAGTCGAGCGCCTTGCTGGTAAAAAGTCGCACCATGCGTACAATAGTCCCTTGTCTGAATTGCCTAGTAAATAAGGCATCAATCACGCTTCTTTTGGAGATGAACCAAAACGCATGAGCGACACACCCGCCAGCGGACGCACCAGCCTATTTGATAATCGTTATCGTTATGACCACATCTATCCACGCGGACGCTCTGGCGAAACCCTCCGCGCGTGGGATACCCAAGACCATGATCGTCTGGTGGTGGTCAAACGCCCCGCCCCGCAAGATGCCCCGCCCATGCGGGCTGCCCAAGAAGTCAGTATCCGCAATGAACGCAAAGCCCTCGAACGTTTGGCAGGTCATCCCGCATTGGCCGAATTGCGTGGGGTGGGATCGTTTAAAGTCGGCGCTCAGACCCACACCTACATTGCAATGGATCGGGCGGATGGGCAAATTGTCGGGGATATGGTGCGCGACTTGGCTGAACGCGGCGAACGTCTGCCAACGCTTGAAATGCTGGTGATTGTTGATCAATTGCTCGATTTACTGACCCTCGCCCATGAACAGCAAGTCGTTTATAACGATGTGGACGCCAAGCACCTGTTTTGGAATCGTGACCTCTATCGCCTCAAGGTGATTGACTGGGGCAATGCGGTGCTACTAGATGAAGGTGGTGGGCCAAGTAACGTCACCCGGCAAAGTGATGTTTATCAAGTTGGCGAATTATTGTTTTATATCATTTCAGGTGGGGCACGTTTCGACAGTGAAGCCACCGCCGATGGGGAACATATTGTGCTGTTTGGCAGCGATACCGCACAGGTGCCAGCCAGCCTAAAGAACGTTATCACTCGCGCCACTCACCCCAATACACGTCGCCGATTTTCAACGATTGCCGAACTGCGCCAAGCCCTCCGTGAAGTCCGTAAGCCGCTGGAAGACAAACGCGAATCGCAATTAAATGAAGTACGGCATGAGATTAATCTACGGAATAGCAAACAAGAACTTGAAAATGCCGCCGCTAAATTGCAGACCATTATCGCGCTTGACCCCGGCTATCCTGAAAGCCGCCATTTGCAGGCCGAAATCGAGCTAAAATTACACCGCCTTGCCTTGCAAGCTGACATTGACGCGGCGCGGATTTATCTCGACACCGCTAATTGGGCACGGGCCGTCGAAGTGCTATTGGAATTATTGGATTCGGCAGATGAGCAAACTGCTGCCACGATTCGATTTATTATTGCCAGTGCGGAACTCTTGGAAAAGCGCAAGGCTACCCAACCCCCGGCGGCTTTCTCCCCCGCTATTGATGAATTGATGCGGGGCGACCCCCAACAGGCGGGTTATCTCCTGCTCACTAGTGGTACACCCGATGAAAATCAACAGTTGATTGCCGAACGTTTAGCGGCCCTTGTGCCAGAAGTGATTTTGCTGCGTCCCCACCTGACCCGACTACGGGTTGAATTTTCGGCGCTGCCCAATACCCAAGAAATTTTGGACACACTGGATCGTCTGGAAAACACGCTTGACAGCCGCCCGTCCGAGTTAGGGTTACAGGGGATTTTAGGCATTTATCAGGCGATTGGTACACGTTTAGAAGGGTTGCGGCCCGAGTTAGAAGTGGCCTCGAAAAATAACAGCCGACTTATTGACCCTTTGAATCGGGCGCAACGAGCAGTTAATACGCTCATTGAACATCTGCGGGAAGTCGGCCATTTTGTGTATACCGACCCCATCCGTGCGGGCAATACCCTACGGGCCGCTAGTAATATTGACCCCGCTAACCCCTATTTTGCCGAACTGAACGATTATTTTGATGAAGTCCACCAAATGTTAGAGGCCTTGGGGTCGTTTAAACCACGGGCTGATGGGTCTGATCTGGCTGATTGGTTCAAACGGGTGCTGGGTTTCCTGAAACCCTATGCCATTGACTTGACGGATGAAGCCCTGCATCGGGCTATTCAAACGCTAGAAACCACTACCAACGCATGGATCGCTACCCAAGATGCCATTATTTGGGGTCGGCGGGCTGTCGCGCAAAATAATCTGACACGCATTGCCAATCTGATGCAGTCACTCAATAAAAACATCGCGGCGTGGTATGAAAAATTAGGCAAAGAAGTGGGCGAGGCCACCTATGTCGAACGCCTCAGCCTCAATAACAAGCTAGCCCAGCGCTTGATTGAAGGGTATGAAACATGGGACGCCGGTAAACCAACGCAGGTGGTCGAACTAGCGGGTCAGATGGAACGTCTTGCCCAAAATGAAGGTGAAAAACAAGCCATCCAACGCTTAAGTAAACTGGGTGAAATCTGCCAACAATGGCTGCAAAATCATGGGCCGGATGACCGTCAATTGACTGATCAGACCGAGCGCCAACTAGATGGACTGTTCTTCCCTGACGAAAACCATGAGCGCGAGACCTTTGCCAAGCAAATGAAAACCACCGACCTCTACCTTAAAACCATGGGGCGAGGGTTGGTTGAATTTATGCGTCACAGCAGTACCGCCGCACCCCGCCTGTTGTTTTTGCATTACGTGTGGCGCGGGGTGTTGTGTGTACAAAACGATGAGTTACAAGATGCCGATTTCTGGCGAGAAGCCGCGCTCAAAACCATGCCAAAGGGTCGTTCGAACCCAGTCTTTGCGGAATTTGATCGCATTTATACCGGACGCCAATTGGTTTTGGAAGCACAAGCCGCTCTTGATAATGTGCATGGCCCCGGTGACTTACTAAGCTTACGCGCTCTGTTTAATCAACCAATGGCTGATCAATGGTTGAACGAGGCTCAACAGGCCATCCGTCAATTAGAAGTTGGCTTGCGCCATTGGGAAGATGGGGATTTTCGCGGGGCTAAAAACGCCTTTGATGGTAGTCTAATTCAATTACAGGCCGCTGAGGACAAATCCCGCCTCGATTTGACCCGTATCAAAAATTGGGTGACACCTCTGCGGGATACGGCAATTGATTTGCAGGCTGATCGCCTCAAGATTGAACAAATCGCCAATTCCACCAAGATTCCTGATAATGCCGATTTCGCCTCGCCTGACCTAGCAGTTGACCCTGCTATTGAACCACTTTTTGAAGGCATGGTCAAAACAACCGAACAGTTATTGGGAGTAGATTATTCGCACCAAGTTCGGCAATGGCTGGGTACCTATCGGGGGGTTCTGGAAACCCATCGCTCTAAACAATTGGATCGCGGGCAAAAACTTATTGCATTTGAGGCCCATTTTAACGGCTTATTTATCAACAAGCATCCCGCCTATCCGCTATTTCAAACATGGCAACTTAGCGCCCATCGCTTACCAGATGATTTTGGGGTAGAAGCAACCGAGACTGCTCCGCCAGTGGTAACACCACCCTTTCCAATCGAACCACCTATGCCGGATGATGACTATGATGAGCCGCGCCCAGCAAGGTCAAAACGAAGTCCGCGTGCCTCTCAACCGATGGCTAGCCATCAGGTGGCTTTTGAGGATGAAGGCGGGGTGCAATATGAAGAGACGGCTGAAGGGGGTGGAGTTCCTTGGGGCATCATTGCGGCGATTGTGGTGGTGGTCGTCGGAGTCATTGGTTTTGTCATTCTGGCTGGTGGGGGTGGAGACAAGGGCGACAACGGTAACGGCGGAGGTGGTAATAACAACACCCAAGTCAGCAACGTGCCACCCATATCCACAGCGACCCGTACAGCCGACCCAATTATTGCGCCAGAAACTGTTATTCCGACCAATACTGCGACGGCATCCCCAACAGCAACAGAGACGACGACCGCTACGGCCAGCCCCACCCAATTAGCCGTAACCGACCCGCCAACCGCAACTGCCATCACTGCGACACCCTCGGCTACAGCAACGACGGCCCCGGCAGCGACCGATACACTGGCTCCCACGGCAACGACTGCGACAGGCAGCGGGGGTGGTTTTGACAGTCCACCCGTCAACGCTCTAGCCATTTTCGACCTTGTATCCGCCGAAGACTATGGCTGGAACTCCGATTGGTTTAGACCAGCGGCAGGCGGGGTGTGGCAATTGGGGGTGTCAAAATCGGCGGGGGGTAACGCACCGATTGTAGTGTCGCTGACGCCCGACATCTTGGGAAGCTTCTTTGTCTCAGATCATGTTGCGGCGGTGGAAGCCGAGATGGAATTGACGGTGTACGATGCTGCGGACATTCCGAGTGGGGTCTATTTTGGTCTGGGGATTGAAAATGCAGGCCGTCAGCGGGCCTCCGCCGAAGTACGTCTGGTACAAGATGGGGTTGTCAATCTTGGGACACGGCAAGATGGAGCCTTCCGGGGGCGCACCCAATATCCATTGACGGTGGTGCGGCTGGTGTTCCGTGTCGAAATAAACGATGATGGCACAGCCTCGTTTTTCATTGATAACCAATTAGTTGGGCAATCCGAGGCACGCTATGGTGGCGATGTACCAAGCACTGTCGTCCTCTATACCTCTAGTGGGGGTGTATTTGTATCAGTCACCCGCTTGGAATTTGATTTTGCCCCCGCCGAATAAGTCGTAGCACAAAAGCAGGGGTTTGTCAGGGAAAGTCGGCACAGCCTGCGTTACAATTGCGAGGCTTGGGGATTCTAGATTTAACGCGAAAGAGTTGGCATTTGCCAGAAATTGCCTTAAACGAACGATACGTCATTAAAAATTATATTGATAGCTTCGCGCTGGGGCACTATGCACGGGTGTTAGAAGCAGTGGATTTGTCCAATGGGGCAACCGTCGCGCTCAAGGTCATGCGGCCCGAACATCTTGACCGTGAAGCTGCCCCCAAATGGGAAGCACTCGCTTTTCCCCACGAGGCCGATTTGCTGATGCGGCTGGCTGACCACCCCACGCCAGTACGTTTATTGGACTGCGGCTATCTGTCAGCCAGTGGCGAGTATCCCTCCAGTGGGGCGCTCCTCTCTTTTGGCACAAACGCGGCGGCCTATAAAGAACATCTCTACACCAATATCGCCCGCGGCTGGCGACCCTATTTAGCCTTGGAATATCTGCCCCGCGAACATAATTTGCTCTATCAAATGCAAGTTCAGCGCGGTCAACAACGCCGACGGTTGCCTACCGAAGAAGGGATTGATTTGGCGATGCAATTTGGGACGCTGCTCCAAACAGCCCATAATCAAGGCATCGTCTATATGGATCACAAACTAGAGCACATTTATTGGGATGGCGAGACCCTGCGCATTATTGACTGGAATAGCTCCAAATTATTGGAGCCGGGTCGCCAAACCCAAACACTTGATAATTCGCGCCAAAAAGACATCCATCATTTGTGTGTCGGCGTACTGTACCCCATTTTCACGGGCCTATCACCCCAACGTGGGGGTTTGCGCCCCCAACCGGCGGGGATGACCGAAGTGGATGTTCGGTATAGTGATGTACAGCATCTCGATTTTACGGTG
Source organism: Chloroflexota bacterium (assembly GCA_016234595.1). GTDB lineage: Bacteria > Chloroflexota > Anaerolineae > Aggregatilineales > J027 > CFX10. The sequence continues at coordinate 91,464 of JACRBG010000035.1, forward strand.
GAGCCAAGCCTGAGCAATGCCATCACCGATTTATTGGAGAGCGGCGCTCGTCAAGATTTGCCCACTGCGGATTATTTTTTGCGGCGGTTGGAGCAGGTGGCGGTGCGTTTTGGCTGGGAATCCTATATTCGCGGCACAGAACCTGCCCTCAAAGAAGCGCGGGACTATATGCGCAACGGCTTGGCAAAATTACGCGATGGGGAAGATTTAGTCCGCGAGGCGTTGAACTTATTATTAGAAGCGGCCTCGATTGAAGACATCAACGACGATATGGATGCTGAATTGCGCCGATTGATGAAGGGCATTAATGAATTTTTGAATGCCCGTGTGATTCCATAAATTTTTAGGGGAGAACTATAGATGACCGATTTGCGTGATGCGCTGGATCAACTGCGGCAAGATATTCAAGATCTGCCCCCTAGCCCAACCTCAGCGGATACGGCCCAACTGGAAAAAACAGCGCGGGAACTTTTGGCCCAAAGCAAAAATACGCCCTATGAAGAAGAAGTGCGGGAGCTTTTTAGCCTATTGGCTCGCCTCAGTGCCCCCAGTTCGGTCACAGCAGAATCGAATCAGATCCGGGGCTTGCTGCGAAGGGCACGTATTCGAATTGAGATCGCAGGCGATGACCACGATTTTGACGAGGCGATTGATATTCTGGCGCAGGCGCTTGATCTTGACCCCGGCTATGTGGAAACCCACGATTTGTTGATGCAAGCAGCCCAACATAGCTCGCAACATGCCGTCAAGGTGCAGGGGTTGTTAGATCGGTATGGGTTGGTACTCAATTCCGAAGATGAGACCGAGACGCCCATGCCAGCCCCCGTCGCGGCCCCTCCACCCAAGCGGACGGATGCACCACCCACCCCAACAAAATCGGCTGAAGTTCCGGCTAGTGGCCCCGCTGATGCTCTGCTATCAGAAATTGCCTCGGCCTATTATGCGGGGGATTATGGACGCACGGTTGATTTAGCCAACCGACTTTTAGCGGCTGACCCGAACAATGCCCAAGCCGCCGAATATCGCCAAAAAGCTGACGACAATATGATGCGGGGGGTTGTACCCGATCATCGTATCCCGTTTGATGCACGGGTGGCCTATAACCGTGCTAATTCGCTGGTGCGGGCAGGTAATTATGATGAAGCCCAACGGCTCTATCGGGAAGCCCGTGATATTGCCGAACGAGCTGGCATCCCCAGTTGGAAAGATGTTGAACAGGCTCTACTTGAAATTCAAGATTTGGCACTGGCCCGTGAATTATTGGCGGATGGGGATCGGTTGCTCATGGCCGACGATTGGGGCGGTGCACTGGCAAAATATGAAGGGGCCTTGCGTGTTGTGCCGAATGACCCCGAAGCCGAAGAACGGGTGGCGCTTGTCCGCGAAGTTCAGCAGCAGTATGACCAAGCCAATGTGCAAATGAATATGTTGAGTGGCTCACTACTTAAACGGGCTAAAGGCCTGACCGATTTGCTGAATATGGCCTCGCGCATCCGTCAAAAACTGCCGGGTAGCGAACGTCTGCAAGCAATGGTGTATGAAACCAACAGCCGGATTCAAAATATCAAAGCCCAACTGATGGCACAGGGCGAGGGTGCATTAGGACGGGTCGAATCAGTAACGGCTGTCGAAGAAAAATTGCGTTTGGTGGATGAGGCCGTTGAAGCCTTGCGAACTGCTGTTGAATTGGATGCTGCCGATCCCAAAGCGATGAATTTATTGCAACAGGCCCAGCAACTTCGGTCTGATCTAGGTGAAGGGCGTCAGGTTATGGAGCGAGCCGCTGCGCTGATTGCCCAAAATTTTGATAACGAGCTGGCCCAAGCCCGTCAGATGTTGAGTGGATTACGGCATCAGGCCCAAGACCCACGCTATCGCATGTTGGTAGCCGATTTATTGAGCCGCCACTTGGAACGGGTCGAGGTTGCCATAGATCGCCATGACGCGACAACTGCTGAACGTTGGTTAGCTATTGCTAAGGAAGAACCCTTCCGTATTTTGGGGCGGCGCACCGAGATTTTGAAGCTGGAAGACGAAGTTCGAGGCTTGCGACAGGGCCACATTATTCGACGAGTGGCGCTGGGTGGGGTGGCCTTATTAATTTTAGGGGCCGTGTTAGTTTTGAGTCGGGATGCGTGGGAGCCGATTGTCAACCCACCACCGACCGATACACCCCAACCAACCGATACTTTGACACCGAGTACCACACCAACAGCTACGAGTACGGCCTCAGTTACACCCACTGCTACGCCACAACCCCTCGACCAAACGGCGACGGCGGGAGTCATTCAAACACGCACAGCGGGTACTCAGCAATCTGTTGATGCAATGACCCAAACAGCGGAACAAATTGAATTGCAGTTCACCGAAACCATTCAATACATCAACCAGCAAGCGACAATAAATGCCAATGCCACGATTATTGGGTCAACATTAATCGCAGGCACAGAACAGGCCCGGGCTACCGTCAATTATTTCAATACCCAGACGGCTACCTATCAGCCGCCTTCGCCAACTAGTCGCCCAACTGAAACCAACACCCCGACAGCCACACCTACTGAAATAGAGTTTTTGTGTCGGGTGGTAAATCGCGATTTTGACGGAACGCTGAGGGTGCGAAGTCTACCTTCGACTGCTGGTTCACAAATTTCTATTATGCCGCTCCGTCAGGCTGCTGATGTATTACAGCAGCAACTTGGTGATGACAATCGCTTATGGTTTCAAATCTCCTATAATGTAGTCTCTGGTCAGGTGGTAGGTTGGGTACGGGCCGATTATCTTGAACAACAAACAACCTGCCCGCCATTAAATTAATTCATCGGCTAATCGGCAGACTCAATAAATCAAAATTCATGGCCCCGTTGATATAACCTATCAGCGGGGTTTTTGGTTGCCTGAGGTTTCCCCAAACCCACCCTCACCATTTTTATCGTCAGACCAGCGCATGGTAGTGAAAATTGCAAAGTGCTGTTGTGATGTTAGTGCGCGTTGCTGGGCAGTTGTGTGCATAGGTTTTGCCGCCCCGCGCTAGGATAACTTTATCAAGTTAGTGAGTTGAGCAGTTAGACTCGGCTTTCTCTACGAGTATTTGCGCTCGCTTCTGATTTCAAAGAATGGCTACACCAAACTCAGGCATCTTCAATTAAAGCAATTCAACCTGCCAGTTCAATTGCTGGATAACCGTGTCCAATTCACGATGACGTTGGGCCAAGCGGTCAATACGCTTTTGCAGGTCGGCAATCGAGACCGTCACCAGATACTTAATTTCCGAGCGCCCATAGCGAAAATCGGGTTGGGCAGTCGCGGCAATTAATTGAGTCAACATATTACGCTCCATCGCCAGTGCATCACGGTCGGCTAGAGCATCAGTCAAAGTTTGGCCTTCGCCAAATGGAGTCGCGGCATTAGTACGATTGATGCGCTTGATGATATCAGTGTATTCTGCCAGCACCCGTTCCATCTCAGCCAGCAATTCTTGTGGATTTTCAGGTGGGACTTCGCCTTCTTGCACTTTAGCGCTACGAGTCAAACGTTCGCGCAATTGAGCGATGCGCTTTTGAGCATCGGCCCGCAAAATGAGTGCTTCCGCTAATTTCATAATCCTATTTCACCTCCCAATTTCCAATAAACCGCTTTTTAGAATTATATAAGATTTTCTAAAGTTCACAAAGGGTCATATTTAATGAAAAACGTATAATAAGATTTAGGGCAGGATTTTGGTTAGGTAACTAAAAGGAGATTGTCAGGCAAACAGCGTTAGCAGAGACAAAAAAAACCAGCTATATTCTGGTTGCTGGTTGTGCCGAAGCTATTTTGGTGGGACGTATAGGACTCGAACCTACGACCTCTTCGATGTCAACGAAGCGCTCTAGCCAACTGAGCTAACGTCCCATTGATAAATAAGATTATAGTGCGGCACAATGGATTTGACAAGATAGTATTTTAATCATAGCAATTTTAACGGCTGGCAATGGCTGGCTGATGGCGTAAATATGACACTGAACGAATTAACTGATCTTCTCCCCACCCTAACAGGTGGCGTGCTGGCAATAGGGCTGATTCTGTTTTTGCTGGCCTTGCGACTCTTTCGGCGAGGTCGGAAAGCGACTATGTGGCAAAATCGGCGACAGGCCGGCAAACGCGGCTTCCGCATGATGCTAACTGCCATAGGTTTTTTGGGCCTGAGTGGGATGTTGTGTATCACGACGGTGATATTCAAAAGTCTTGACGAGGAGGATACTAAGGATACTACCCCTATCGCGGCTGTTTCTAGCACGAGTACGGCGTCTCCTACTCAAACACCTACTAGCACTCTCACCGAGATCACAGAAACAAGTAGCGTCAACCCTACGGCTTCTGAAACAGCAACGGTTGAGCCTGTTTCGACAGAAGTAGTGACAGAAGAACCAGTATCCAGCAATGGGGTAGCTAATCCAACCATGTCTCCATCGGCCACGAGTGAAAATACATTGACGGCTACCCTAGCGCCCTCGACGACTGCCACAGCAACCATTACGCTCTCGGCATCCCCTACCGCTACCTTGACCAACACGGCGACCGATTCACCCTCATTGACACCTAGCCCAAGTGCGACATCAACCAACATGCCAACAGCGACTGTTACCATTACCCCCTTCCCTACCCTGCAATCGAATATCACCCCGCCAGCGGCACAAGCCACCCCCGCCGAAAATATCAGTATGCGGGTAGCAGCAATTTCAGATGGCTTGACTGCTGATTTTCAAGCTCTCAGCCCGCGTGATAATTTTGAGACGGGCGTGCGTCGTCTCTATTTTTTCCTGCGCTACCGCAATATGAATTCGGGGATTTTGTGGCGACCAGCCTTGTTTAAGGACGGGGAATATCTGGATGGGGGAGCTTATCTGTGGGGGCTGCAACCTGAGGGCGAGAGTTATTTCTTTTTTGGGCAGGACACTGGGTTTGAGGCAGGCGATTATGAGATACGCATATACATCGGTGAAGCTGCCGACCCATTGGTAACAGAGAGTTTTACCGTTCAATAATGGAGTAGGAGGTCGGCTAAAAACTAGAAGATGCGTTGCCTGCTGCGATGGCTATGTTTGGTTAGCGGGGTGATGTTGTTGGGGATGACCCCTATCCTGATAATGGCACGGTTGGGTCATCAAAACTCAGCGGCATGGATCGCGTTTAGTACCCTTGAAGGTCGTGGTCAAGCGCTCTATCGTGTTCTACCTGATGGTCGAAATTTGCAGCGCCTGAGTTCTTCTATAGGCAACTTTCGCCACCCCACATGGTCACCCGATGGTCAAGAAATCGCCTTTGTTGCTGACCTCAATGATACAACCGATATTTATCGGATGCCCTCGGCTGGCGCTCCCGCTGAACAAGTCACGCATGATTACGGCAACAATATCTATCCACTGTGGTCGCCGGATGGGGCATGGATTTTGTTTATGTATGAGTCGCCGCGTGCGCTCTATCGCATCCACCCCGATGGAACGGATATGCGTCACCTGAGCCAGATTGAAGCCCTGCTCTCGCTACCTGTATGGTCGCAGGATGGACAATGGATTGGTTTTGAGAATCAGGACATTCTGACTGGGCAGTCGGATATTTATAAAATGCGGGCGGATGGCAGCAGTCGTACTGTCATGGTCAGTCGCCAAGATCAACCCGGCATGAATATTTTTCCGGTGTGGTCGCCCGACGGCAAATGGCTGGCTTTTGTTTCGAATGCCACCATTTATCGAATGGCAACGCTAGGCGGTCTAGTAGAGGCCATTGTTCAACCCCTAACAGCTTCTGGCCCAGCCTACTTGGGGTGGTCACCCGATGGCAAGTGGATCACTTTTGTGACCCGTGGCAGCATCTATCCCGATTATCGGTTATATCGTGTGCCAGCAGCAGGGGGTGAGGTGGAGGATATTACCCAAATTTCAACGGGGCACTATGCTGCACCGCAGTGGTCGCCCGATGGTGAATGGCTGTTGTTTGCAGGGGAAGTTCCATCAAATCGCAATCCAGCGCCAAGCCGTAAGGTGGAATTATGGAATATCTACAAAATCCATCCAGATGGCACTGGTCGCCAATTGATTATCACGGCGGCTGGCCCTAACCCCACCCCTATTTGGTCACCTGCCATTAATCGGACTTGGCAACCCCTTTTGTTATTGCTGGGTGGGGTATTGTCACTAGGCTTCCAGCGGAAATTGGGTCTAGCCTAGTTTTTGTAGCTCAACAGCGATTTGGGTAGCCACCGAGGCATTATTGCGTAATAAAGCCAGATTGGCCTGTAAACTTTCGCCGCCAGAAATCTCGACCAGACGGGAAAGCAAAAATGGCGTGATGTCTTTGCCTACCACATGTTGTGCATCGGCATCCGCAAGGGCCTGTTGAATATCAGCCTCGATTTTGGCAGGGTCAAGCGCCGCACTCGCTGGAATAGGGGCCGTTACCAAAACCCCGCTCCGCATTCCAAAACCCCAATGCGCGGCTAGTAATGCAGCAACTTCATATGAGTTATTCGCGCAATCTTGCAGCATTAATCCACTGGTGGGGGTATAAAATGCTGGAAATTCCGATGTTTGATAGCCCACAACCGGGACGCCATAGGTTTCTAACCATTCCAGCGTGCGCGGCAGGTCTAAAATGGCTTTTGCCCCGGCACAGACCACTGCCACAGGGGTTCGGCTGAGTTCGGGCAAGTCGGCACTGACATCCCACGCTGCACCACGATGCACCCCACCAATGCCGCCAGTGGCAAACACAGGAATACCCGCCATATGAGCCACCAACATTGTGCCAGCGACGGTGGTCGCTCCATATTCACGGCGGGCAATCACCGAACCAAAATCGCGGCGGCTAACCTTACGAACATGCGTATCACCAGTAGCAAGGCGTTCCATCTCGTTGGGCGAGAGGCCCGCTTTAACATGGCCTTCAATAATGGCAACCGTCGCAGGCACGGCCCCATGTTGGCGAACGATTGTTTCAAGCTCTTGGGCCAACTTCAAATTATCAGGCCACGGCAACCCATGCGAAATAACGGTTGATTCAAGAGCAACAACGGCTCGTCCCGCGGCTTTGGCTTCGGCAACTTCGGGCGAAAGCGTAACAGAAATTTGAGTTTTCATCATTACCTCTATTGGGGGGGCGCATCTACAACGGGCAAAGTGCTAGGATCGCCAGTAACAGTGACAAAGGTCGTCAATATCCAGCCGTAGCCTGCATCAACTTGAATAACATACCATGCAGAATCGGTACTACGCCCCACGACAGTGATGGATTGCCCTTGGTTATATTCCCTAACTTGCTCATAAGTAGTTCCCGGCCCTTGGCGCACGGGAGCAGGCACATTAACGATTCCAGCCAAACCGGGCAAATTGGGCACTATACCAGCTTCTTCAGTCGCGGCAGGTTGAGAACCGCCAGTGGTAGACGATTGATCAGATGTAGCCGCAGGGGGCGGGATGTCGGGGGCAGGTTTAATCATAATGCTAGTGGTCGCGACGGCGCTGGCTGTTCCATCGGCACGGAACGCTTGGGCATTGACCAAATAGGCTCGATTGCCGGCGGCTGCCCATGTCAAAATCGCCTCGAGGCGGGGTTCACCGGCGGGGTTCGCCGATTCTTGGGTCAAAATGACGGGCTGGCCGGGAATATCAATTGTGACTTCAATCCGTGCCACCCCCGCCCCTAAATCACGGGCAAGGGCATGAATGGTCACCTCGGCCCCCACCGCATAAGTATTGCCGTTGGCGGGCGCAAGAATCAATACCGTTGGGCGGTCTTCGGTTAACAACGGTTTTTCACTAGTGGCACTGTCCTCAGAAATGAGATTGCAGGCTAGCGTCACAAGCAATAAGGCAATAAAAGCAATTAAAATCGGCTGCGAGTTGCGTTTTGGCATATATCCTCGCCTATGTGAAGATAATCAATTTTGGCGACTCAGTTTACCACAGATTTAGGCAAGAATACGTGTGAGGACTCGGCGCACACCTGACGATTTCCCTTATTCGTCTATCCCTCGAAAATTGGAATGAAACATATGATGAAATGGGCCACTCCCCGGTGGGTCATTCCAAGTTCGCTCAAATACATCAGGAGGATGACCACTAGGCCGGACAAAAACTCTCGTTATAGAGTTGCGAATTTCTAGAATTACCAAGTCAATAATCAAGAAAAACTTGTTTTCATCAATAAACAGGGCATCTATAGCCGTATCTACATCTATTTCAGCGGGAACTTTATGGAAATGTCCTTTCCCGTAATATTCAATCACGAAATTGCGAGGCACACTGACATTATATCGTTCCTCAGCGTTTTGGACTGCGAGGTCAAGATGATGCCGAAATAATTGTGCAAATTCTTCTTTGGTCATGATGCCACTAAAAGAGTTTTGAAACAGCGACTTCAAAGCCGGGGATGATTTCCCCACCCGAAAGCATATCATCAACAGTCAGGCGTTCAAGGTTGGTTTGGCCTTGTTTATAGATCGTCACGGTTTTGGAATCAGCATCTACAAGCCAAATTACCAAAACGCCATCTTTTAGATAACGCGAGATTTTGCGGTTTACTTTAGTAAGGCGGTCAGTTGGGGACACCACCTCGACCACCAAATCAGGCACGATAGTGAGAGGTTTTTCTTCCCATTCAGGGTCACTTTCAGCCAATACGGCTAAACGCTCGGCCCGAATAAACATGATGTCAGGTACACGCGAACCCTTAACCCAGTTTAGCTGTGGCGTGATGACAAAAGGGACTTCCGAAAATACCTCGCCCAGTTCATTCTCGTCTGAATGATTTGCCATAAACCGAAACAGACGACCAGCAATCCGACCACTCCGCGTAACTTGAGGACTCACGGATATTCTCTCCCCATCAATTAGCTCAAATGGGCCTTCGTCGCTATACAGTTCCATGAATTCATCAAGGCTTATTAGGGTGACATCTATTGTTTCCATGCCCACTCGCCTCCGCACTCTCGTATACCGATACTTTCAAGTTTAGCCCATCGCCACCACAAACGCGATGGCTTGCTCTTCTGTGTGGCTTAGGCTGATATCCCAGTTACGCAAATTCATCTCATCCGCCAAGGCCCGGGCGCGGCCATGCAAATGTAACACGGGACGGCGGCGTTCATCGGCCAAGACTTCAATCTCGACCCATTTGACATCGCCAATGCCCGTACCAAGTGCTTTAGCCACTGCTTCTTTAGCCGCGATCCGTGCCGCCAAACGATGATAGGCCCCGCCACAATAGTCACGCTCAGCAGGCGTAAAAAATCGCTCAAAAAAACGTTCACCATGTCGTGAGATGGCCCGTTCAACCCGAGCCACCTCCAGCATATCTACTCCAACGCGCAGCATGTTTTAAAGTACCGGCCCTTCCAATTCTGGGCCTGCGATAGCCAGCGCAAAGGCATCGGTTGACCAGTAACGGCGCATGGCCTCTTGCAATTGAGATGCTTGCAAGGTGTTCATCGTGTCGGCATACCGACGTAGATAATCTAAGCCGAGACCATAATATTCCATGTTATAGATTGAACCCGCCACGCCTTCATTACTTTCAAGTTGGAGAGGCAGGCTGCCGACGAGATTCATCTTGTTATCCTCAAGATCATCTGCGCTGACTGGTTCATTGAGCATCCGGTCAAGTTCTACCTTGATGCCCTCCACCGCTAATTTGACGCTGGATGGGTCAACTCCCGCGATCACACGCCATGCCCCCGGCCCCGGCCCGCCTTCTAATTGGCTATAGCTGTAATAGGCCAAGCCTTTTTCTTCCCGCACATTTTTGCCTAAGCGCCCCATCATGCCAAACACACCCAGCACATTATTGGCTAAACGTGCTGCCTGAAAATCATCGGCATAACGCGATGGGCCGGGGACACCCAGCACAATATCTGATTGGGATTTGCCGGGAATGACCACACTGGCATAACTCACTTCAGCAGGTGAATTCACAGGCGGTAATGTCGGGTGCGGTTGCTGGCCGGGGTTGGCCCAATCGCCAAAAAATTGGCCCACCAATGCTACCGCATCATCAGCTTTGACGTTACCAACAACGACCACTATCATGCCCAGTGGCCCAAATTGGCGTTGATGAAAGCCGCGCAAGTCCTCAATCGTCATACTCTTGATGCGCTCAAATTCACCATCAGCAAAACGATGATAGGGGTGTTCGGGTGGGTAAATCATGCGGGCAAATTGGCGCGAAGCCATGTAGCGGGTATTTTGCAGTCGAATTTTCAACCCGGTCAAAATCTCACCACGCAACCGCTCGACCTGTCCTTCGGGAAAGGACGGATAGCGGAGGGCATCGGATAAAATATCCATCAGCAGGGGCAAATCTTCTCCCAGCGATTTGCCGCCAAATGAAACCTCGTGCATCCCTCCACCAATGCGCAAATTGGCCCCAACCCCTTCTAATTCTTCGTGGATTTGGGTGAATTCGCGGTTTTTTGTGCCACGCATCAATGACGAGGTGGCAAATCCAACTAGGCCCTGTTTTTCGGGCGATTCAAAAACCGCCCCCGCGACCAATGACCCCGTTAAGACCACCGATTGTGCGTTGAAATTTTCGCGTACTAGCACAGTAATCCCATTCGGCAGTTCACGGCGAATAATATCCTCTGGGCCGGGAATGGCACTCAAAATTGCGGATGAACTGAATTGTGCTGCCATGATTTATTCGTCCTCACCTTCTGCGCCATTCGATTCAATTGGGATAAACCACCCCACAGTACGGCGGGAGGGCTGTAAATATTTACGGGCCACTTCTTGAATATCTTCGGCGGTCACGGCTTGCAACCGTTCCGGATATTCCCCAAAGAGGCGATAGCTTTCAATATGTTCACTATAGGCCAGCCAAAAGGCCTGTCCAGTCACGCCTTCATTGCTATAGGCAAAGGCGGCTCGCGCTTGTTTTTTGGCTTTAGCAAGCTCGACCTCAGATACTAATTCTTCATGCAAGCGGCTGATTTCAGCGTCCAGGGCCACTTGCACTTCTTCGTGGGTGCGACCATCACGCAAGGTGGCATCAATCGTGTACAGATAAGGGTCAATGGTCATTGAAATGCCCCCAGACGTGCTAACGGCCAATTCTTTTTCGACCAATGCTTTATAGAGGCGCGAGGTTTTGCTGCCGATGTTGCCGCCGCCGGGACCACTGGGGCCACCTAGAATGCTATCGAGAGCGGCCAGCTTAAACCAATCTTCGTGGGAAGCCGCTGGCGCGCGATAGGCCAATGTCACAAACGACGCATTGCCTTCGCGTTCGACCATCACTCGCCGTTCCCCGCGCTGTTCGGGTTCTTCACGATGAAATTCACGCGGTAACTGACCCGCCGGGATACCTTCGTAAAGGGCGCGGATTTTCGCCAGCATTTCTTCAGTGTCAAATGCCCCCACCATCACCCCAATCGCGTTGTTGGGCATGTAATTTTGGCGGTAGTGCCCATATAAATCATCGCGGGTCATACTCTTGAGGTCTGTCATATCCCCGATAATTTGATGATGATAGGGATGGACACGAAACGCCGCCGCATGGATTTCTTCATCCAGCCAGAATGAAGGTGAATTTTCTGACCCCTGCCGTTCGCTGATAATAACAGTGCGCTCCGATTCAGTTTCATCGGGGTCAAAATGGGCATTAATCATGCGATCAGCTTCGATTCGCAACGCGAGGTCAATTTGGTCAGCGGGCATCGTTTCATAATAGGCGGTGTGGTCGAGAAAGGTATGGGCATTCCATGTGCCCCCCACCCGATCTACCAACCGATCCAGCGATCCCGCCGGAAATTCATCCGTGCCCTTGAACATCATGTGTTCAACCCAATGGGAAATACCCGTTTTACCGGTTGGCTCGTTGCGACTACCAACGCGATACATGACCCACCAACTAATCACAGGAGCCGAGTGGACTTCTTTAAGGAGAATGACCATACCATTACTGAGTTCGTGCCGTGTTATTTTTTCCATTCCACTTGCTCCCTAATGTAAGCAAAAGGAGGGCTATGTTCACCCTCCTTATTTAGACGAAACTTCAAACGCAGGTGTTACTTTTTACCGGGCTTGCCATTACTGCCGTTATAACCACGCCCGATGCCCCGATAAGTAAACCCAAGCGACTTCATGATTTCTGGCTCGTACAAATTACGCCCATCCACCATCACAGGCTGGCGCATCACACTTCGTACTCGTTCCAAATCAAGGTTCTTAAATTCGTTCCATGGAGTTAGGACGACAATCGCATCGCAACCCTGCGCCAATTCATAGGCATCTTCGGCCAGATTTAGATAGGGCATAATCTTGGAGGCGTTTTCCATCGCCACCGGGTCATAGCCGCGCACAACCGCTCCGCGTCCATGTAAATAATCCCCGATAGTAATCGAGGGGGACTCCCGCATGTCGTCGGTGTTTTCCTTGAAGGCCAAACCCATCAAGCCCACAACCTTATCTTTGACCGACCCCCAAATTTCTTCCAAGCGCAGAATGACGTGACGGCGTTGATAATCATTGATGTCAATAACCGCGTGCAGCAGTTGGGGATGACGGCCATGTACGTTTGCCATGTGGGCCAGTGCTTTCACATCTTTGGGAAAGCATGAGCCACCATAGCCAATACCTGCCTCTAAGAAACGTGGGCCAATGCGCTTATCATAGCCCATGCCGGTTGCCACTTCTTTAACATCCGCCCCCAACGCTTCGCAAATATTAGCGATTTCGTTGATGAAGCTAATCTTGGTGGCAAGAAACGCATTCGAGGCGTATTTAATCATCTCGGCTGTGCGGAGGTCGGTTACGATAATCGGGGCACGCAGGGGCAGATGCAGTTGGGCCACTCGGTTGGCGGCGTCACGATCAGTGCTGCCCAAAACAGTGCGGTCAGGATTATTGAAATCGGTAATCGCTGAGCCTTCGCGCAAGAATTCAGGGCAACTGACCACCGCAAATTCAATTGGCTTGGGTTGGGTTTCTTTGACAATATCGGCTACCCAGTCACCCGTCCCGACCGGCACAGTAGATTTGTTGATAATGATGAGCGGATGATCCATTGTCTTAGCAATGGTTTCAGCGGAGATACGGACGTAGCGCAAATCGGCTTCACCATCAACACCTTCGGGTGTGCCAACGCATATAAATACGAATTCGGCATCCTTGAGGCCTTCTTCATAGGATGTGCTAAAGAGAAGGCGCCCCGCCTCCATATTACGCTCAACAACTTCTTTCATACCCGGTTCGTAAATCGGCAGAATGGCTTTTTTCAGGTTAGCGATGCGCTCTTCGCTGATGTCCACCGCGACAACTTTGTTGCCCAAATCGGAGAAACAGGCTGCGGTGGTCAACCCAACATAACCCACGCCGATAACACAGATATTCTTCATGACTTTACCTCTTGAGTATCAGAACTTTCTTAATCTGTCCGGATTATTGGGCCGCCGGACAATCGGCTAAATCTGGCACGACAGAAAAACGCACTTCACGACTGACCGACAATCCACGCCACGCTGCCTCTGGAATGAGGTATGTGCCGTCGCGTTGTTTGGCTAAACCCGAATGAGGATTGTTATAGGCCACAGTGACCCAATAGTCCCCAACGGGCAGGCCATAAATCGTTTCGCTCATATCAATAGGGGTTTCTAGTCCCATGCTTAAAACATACAACCCCAAGTCTTCAATTTCCCACTCATAGAACTCATCGTAGCCCAGCCGTACAAAATCGTCGCCAATGAGTGGTTCACCCGGCGGGAAATCTGGCAAAAGTGGACTATTATTGATGCTCAACATAATCTGACCACGCAGATACAAATAAATGGGATTTTCATGGAAATTAGAAACGACCAGTTTCCCTGTAATCTCGTTATCCACTAGGTAACAGTTGCTATCTAATATGAGACGCAACACCAAGTCTGGGTCACTGTTGCGCGTTTGGAGTTCAGCATTAATCGTCGTCGCAGTGGCAGTGGGGGTCATGGTGGGTGAACCAGCCGGTGTCGAAGTCATAGTATTGGTTGGTGTGATGCTCGGTGTCACAGTCAGTGTTGGCGTCAAACTTGGTGTAACAGGGGGTCGCGTATTGGTTGGTGTTGGGGTAAGAGTAGGCACAGTCGCGGTATAAGTTGGAGTTGCTCGCTGCGGCGCTACCCAATTGGTACTGGGTTGAGTGGGCTGAATGGCCGCGACACTAAATGCCCCCAGAACCATAATAAGCACACCCAACAACCATAATTTTGTCCGTTTCATGACCATATCCTCGTCATCCGTTTTGCAGATCAGTCAGTATCATTTGGGCAGTGCGTCGCCCAATCTCAACTGCATAATTTGTCCCTCTATCCCAAGGATAGACTTGGCTCATACTCGCCCAGTATAACCCGTTCAAGGGGGTACGGATGTCCGGTATATTTTGCGAATGATTTACGGTGGGGAGTGGTTGTGCATACGGCGCTCGGAACACCCACCACTTCTTAATCCAATCTTTGGAAAACTTAGGGTTAAACGTTGGCAAGGTCGCTACAAAGCGCTCTACCAACTGCTCCTCGCTCAATTGAAAATATTCATGGGTCGGGGACACATAGTCACCACAATAGACCAGTCGGTTGCCGCCATAATGTTCGCGGTCAAGATAGTTGGTGTGTTCGACCAGTGCTAAAAACGGAAAACGACTCTGTGTTTTATCAGGATTATCAGCAGGTAAATTTAGCCAATAGGTGCCATCTTCCAACAACTGCTCCTTGAGAGCAAGCACAATGACTACGGCTCCCATGCTACGCAGGCCATCTAATTTAGCGGCATACTCACCCTGAATTTGCGGAGCAGTTTGGCGCAACAAACGTGGGGAAGTAGTACTCAAGACCACGTCGGCCTCGGCTTTTTCACCATCACCCAGTTCCAATGCAAAACGACCATCTTCTATTTGTGTAACCGATTTGAGTGGCGTACCCAGTCGGATACTCGCCCCGTCTTTTTGGACACGTGCTGCCAATACTTCCAAAAAGGCTTGGAAGCCACCTTCAAAAGTACCGAGGCGGGTCGTGCGGGAATGGATACGCGCCCAAAACCATGCCATATTCACTTCGCGGTAAAATTCGCCAAATTTGCCGATCAGCATCGGCATCCACAACGTTTCATAGGCTTGGCGACCCATCTTTTTCAACAGCCATTCATGGGCAGTGTATTGTTCCATCTGCTGCCATGAACGCGCCAATCTGAGATAGACGGTCGTAAAACCAAACCGGGCTTTTGCCACTAAAGACATCTTCGGCATAGTCAACATGGCTAAGGCAGCGCTGAGAATTGAATCGAGTTGATAATTTTTGCCATCTATCCACATTGAAGTCTTGGGGCGAGGGAAAATCACTTTTTCGCGCACACCCAATTCGTCAGCCAGCCGCAAAATTTCAGCATCGGAAGCAAACCAGTGATGATAGAACTTTTCAAGCGTCCAGTCCCACCCCTCGTCCCGAAAGCCTGCCGCTAACCCGCCGACCTTATCGCCTGCTTCGTAAACGGTTACCCGATGACCTGCACGGGCGAGATCCCATGCCGCCGAAAGGCCAGCAGCCCCTGCCCCGATAATTGCAATCTGTTTAGCCATCAGGCCAGTGTCTCCTCGTTGCGTAATTCAATGGTGGAGTGCTGCTCTAGTTCCGTTTGATGCTCAGCTTGTTCAACTTCAGTCTGGGCCCTACCAAAATCGCTCCAATGCAGGCCTTCACGCGCCAGATAGATAAACCCGATGAGTGTGGCTTGAATCCATAGTGTGGCATGGATGACCAGCGCAAAACTGGCGGCGTCCACACGCGGTACATCAAAGGCAGTCAGGGTTAAAATAGCGGCGGCATGGAATGTGCCCACGTAACCGGAAGTCGAGGGCAGTACCGTTGTAAGAGTGCTAAAACCGATCACCAGCAACATGACAAAAAAGCTGACCTGAAAGTCAAAGGCGTGCATCACAATCCAATAGGTCGAGGCTTCAACTGCCCAACTGGCGAATGAGAACACCACCACACCTACAAGGGCACGTCCGCTACGGAGTGCTTCTAGGCCACTCAAAAAATGCTCCATAAGCGCCAATACTTTTTGTCGGAGGCCACTGGGCAAAAGCGTGCTAATGATGGGAGTATAAATTTTACGGGCCAAGTCTGGAGCCGCCGCTAGCGCTAAAAACACCAACAGTGCCACAAAAAATAGGGGTGTTGTCACAGCTACAACGGTTCGTAGGGTAGTGCCAATTTTATCACCCGCAAATAGTAAGGCCGTAAAAATAAAGGTGAGCATGGTTAGCCCATCAAAAATGCGCTCAATTAAAATGGTGGTTAAAGTAGGAGGAATTGGTACATCATCATGGCGTTTTAACACATAGGCCCGCATGACCTCACCGAGCCGGAAGGGCAATAAATTGTTTGCCATATAGCCGATATAGACTATTTTAAAAAGGCGGCGCGGTGGCACATCTTTGACTGGACGCAGTAGGGCATACCAACGCCAGCTAATCAGATAGGTTGCGATGCCATAGACAGGGACGGTCAGTAACAACCACAGGGGGTTAATATCTCGCAGGATGTCCCATAAATCATCAAATTTAAGATTGCGAAAACCCAGCCACAGAAAAAATAGGCTAAAAACGAGGCCAATTAAAAGACTTATCCAGCGTTTCACCAAAATGTGCTTTCCCTGATTTGGTCTAAAGCGGAGAAACATTTTACCAAAAACCCTGCTGCTAAACTATACACATTTCCACCAAGTAAATCCTTTGCGTTAGACTTGATACTGGATTTTATTATTCCGGAGAGTGCCCATGCCCCCCTATTCCATCCGTCCTATGCTGCCTGAAGATATTGAGCTTCTAGCTGATATTCGCCCCGGCTTTATCACAGATACAATTCTGAAAATCGAGCGGCTGGGTCAGGGTTTAGAGCAAGGTTGGCGGCTAGTCGAAACAAAACTCGCTACCCCCTATGAAAAAGGGGCGGGCTATGATTTTACGCCCGAGGAGCGCCAAAACATCGCTGAACGATTGGCCCAAAACAATACACTCATGGAAGTGGCGGTTGAAAAAAACACCGGAAAAATCGTGGGGGTGTTGGATGTCGAAGAAGAATTATGGCGCAATACGGTATGGATTTGGAATATTATGCTGGATGTGGATGCACGCGGTCAGGGCATTGGGCGCGAGATGATCCAACATACTATTAGCTGGGGACGGCGGCGCGGGCTGCGGGCCATCTTGCTAGAAACGCAAACGAATAATGTCCCCGCCTGCAAATTTTACCTACGGATGGGTTTTCAACTAGCTGGCATCAATACGGCGTTTTATACCAATCAAGATATGGAGCGAGATGAGATTGCTTTGTTTTGGGTCTTTCCGTTGAGACCGCGCTAAAATCCGTCATCTTTCACAATTGTCAAGAATTCACCAATCATTTGACCTAATTCAATGGATATGTTAAAAAGACTCCAAAGTCACGGAGACTTAAAAAACTTAAGGGATATTTTGAAAAAGGAGTCTTGAACAATGCGTCGTACCTTCCGTTTTGTCCTCGCATTGGCTGTTCTGCTTTCTTTTGTGGCGCTCAGTCATGTAGTCAACGACCGTAATGAAAAATCTGCTTTTGCCCAAGCTGAACCCACTGGCAAACTTGCCGAAGTGTTGGCACGTGGCTACCTCAATTGCGGTATCAGCGCCGAAGTACCCGGTTTCTCTTACCTCAATCCCAATGACAACACCTATTCAGGGCTGGACGTGGATTTCTGCCGTGCCTTGACCGCCGCCATTTTTGGCGAAGTCACCGATACCAATTTGGTATTTGTCTCGCTCAGCTCTTCCGAGCGTTTCCCTGCTCTGCAAGCCAATCAGGTAGATGTGCTCATGCGCAATACCACTTGGACATTCAGCCGCGACACCGACCTCAAGGGTAGCTTTGGCCCTACCACATTCTATGATGGTCAAGGGTTGATGGTGCCTGCTTCACTTGGTGTAGCTTCCATCGACGACCTCAATGGCGCCAGCATCTGCGTTCAAACCGGGACTACCACCGAACTGAACATTACCGAAGCTTTCAACTCGCGTGGGTTCGACTTTGAACTCATTCCGTTTGATGACGCCCCCAGCAGCATTATCGCCCTCGAAGCTGGTCAATGTGACGTTCTGACCACCGACAAGAGCGGTTTGGCTGGTCTGCGCTCTGGCGTAGCTGATCCTAGCCTCTACGTCATTCTGCCCGATACTCTCTCCAAAGAACCCCTCAGCCCCATGTACAACGAAGGCGATGATCAGTGGGCGAACGTGGTTGACTGGACAGTGTATGCGACCTTCCAAGCTGAAGAATATGGCATTACCTCAGCCAATATTGATGAAATGCTCGCTTCAGAGGACAGTGCCATTCAACGCTTCCTCGGCGTGGGCGATCCCTTCAATTCACTTATTGGTTTGAGCAACGACTTCACAGTCAATATCATCCGCACTGTTGGTAACTACGGCGAAATCTATGACCGCAACATCGTGCCGATTGGTATTCCACGTGAAGGCAGCCTCAATGCCCTCTGGACTAGTGGCGGCTTGATTTACTCACCCGCTTGGCGTTAACCATAAGTTGACCTTGCTTCTAGCCTTCATCCCTTCTCGACCTATTGGGAGGGGATGGGGCAAGACAAAAATAGACTCGTTAAATAGAATAAAATTGGTAGATTTTGAATGACTGCACAGAGCACTTATTCGAGCAGTGATGATTTTTTTGTAAATACCGCTGATCTTAGCGCTCGCCGACCTCCCCCACGCTCCAAAAATCCAGTGGTGCTGTTCCTGAAGCGTCCGATTGTCCTCATTAGCCTTTATCTAGCCTATATCGCCTTGATATTCGTCAAGTGGGATACCCTCAAAGATTGGCTAGTCGCCGATATTTTAAACCGCCCCGCATCAGAAATCGGCAATGGGTTGGAAGCGATGTGGCTGGCGTTATGGGTGGCCCTGCCCTATTTTATTTTTAGCATTTTCAACGCGGCCAAGATTCAACTACGCTTGCGTATTCCTTTCTTTCGTAATATTGACTTTCTACGGGATATTGCCCAAGTCGTTTTCCTGTTTGTGGTAGTCGCCGGGTTATATACATTAGCGCTCAACGTCATGGACAACACCCAAATTCCAATTAACTGGAATGTGGTCAGTCGCCATTTTCCTGTCGAAGTCAGCGAAGGCCCCGACTTTACTAAGGAAATCTCATGGCTAAAGGACATCCCCATTATTGGTAACAGGCTTGCCAAAGCGGATGTTTTGCAACCGGGGACAACCACCCGTGCCCTAATTACGGGCCTCATCAACACCCTCCGGGCGGTTATTCTTGCACTGGTTTTTTCCACCATACTGGGTGTTCTTATCGGGATTGGGTTGCTATCCAATAATTGGCTGGTACGGAATGTATCGGCAGTTTACGTTGAAATCTTCCGCAACACGCCCCTACTCCTCCAGTTATTTTTTATCTATCGTGGAGTCTTGGGGATATTGCCGACTGCTCCTAAAGATGCCTACAAATTTGGAAATTTTTACCTGAGTGGGCGTGGATTGAACTTTCCTAAAGTCCTCACGACCGATTCTTATCCCTATTTTTTAATGGGTATCATCGCCGGGTTAATTGTAGGCATTGCTTTGTGGCGTTGGCGGTTGCGCGTGCAAGACGAAACGGGCAAGCCAGCCAACACCTTGATATGGTTTAGTACCGCGTTTTTTGGCCTAGGGGCAATTGGGCTGGTGTTGGCTTTTGTCACGGGGGGCACACCCTTTGAATTAGAAAATCCAACCTTGGATCGGTTTAATTTTGTAGGCGGGTCACGCTGGTCAGCCGGTTACTTGACACTCGTAGTCGGCCTCACCTTATTTACTGCGGCATTCGTCGCTGATATTGTCCGGGCAGGCATCCAATCCGTCTCGCATGGACAAATTGAGGCCGCCCGTGCGCATGGCTTGACCAGCAATCAAACGCTGCGTTTGGTGGTGCTGCCGCAAGCCATGCGTTTAATCGTGCCCCCTCTGACTAATCAATATTTAAATCTCTCTAAAGCTTCTAGTCTTGCCATTTCCATTGGGTTCTATGACCTATTTAATGTGGCGACGATAGTCCAAAATCAGACCGGACAGGCAGTGGCTTTGTTTGTCATCTTGATGCTAACCTATTTGGTCATTAGTTTGTTGATTTCTCTATTAATGAATATTATCAACCGTTCATTGCAGTTAAAGACTCGTTAGGGAGGCCGTTAAATGAGTGAAAAAATCCACCGGCCTGATGAAACCTTTTATGTGGCCCCTAAAGAACCACCCGCTTCACGTCGTCCCCCCGCTTTGACCATCGGGCCGGTTGGTTGGCTACGGAAAAATCTATTTAGTGGCGTTGGCAACACGCTGATGACAGGAATTACCATCAGTTTGATTGTGGCGTTTCTCTATGAACTCATCACATGGTCAATCGTTAAGGCCGATTGGAATGTTGTCAACAACACCATGCGTCTGATGATGGTCGGGTTATATCCGATTGATCAAATTTGGCGTATCCAATTGATTGCTGTACTGCTGGTTTTCTTGAGCGGTTTAGGGGTTGGTGTTTGGGGTGGCAATGCGCGGGGATTTTTTATCATCTCCCTTATCATCATCATCGCTGCCCTGATTATTCCACTTGGGGCCGAACGTATCGAGCCACCCTCCATCCGCTTCATTGTTACCTCGACTGACCCCAACGGGCCAATATTATTTGTTGGGGATGAAGGCGATACCGTTGGCTTAACCGTTGAACCCATTGATGATAATGCAGTAGCAAAACAGGAATCACCGTTTACAGGGTTTATTGAAAATAGCGCCGGAGCCAGCAGTTCGCGGGCCTTGTGGAACAATGCTAAAGCACAGGTCGTGGCTGGCAAACTGGATTTAAGCCAATACAACCTTCAAATGACCGTACAATTGCTGGACTCAAAGGGCAAGGTACTCGATGAAAGCCTTTCGACCCCAGCCCACCGTGTCGTGAATTTTGAATTTAAACTCCCCGCTAATGGCTGGTATATTGTACAGGTGCTACGCGATGACACAGGGGATGCAATTTTTAGTTCGGTGGACGGATTACAACTGCCCGTTGCAGCGGCACGCGCCCTCCCCAACACAGGCTTTGCTTGGGTGCGGATTGACGGCGTCAATGCTATGTCGGCCCAACAAGCGGATGTAGAACAACGCACCAAAACTTATGGGGGGTTGCCTACCATCCAATGTCCATCCACTGCTGAATGCCGTCGCCAGTTATTAGAAGAAAACGTCCGCTATGAGGGATCACGGACATTTAAGGCGTTTCTGAAAACCCAACTCGACCCCTTCCTTGCCGAAATTATTCAAGCATTAATCGTCGGATTCGTGGTCATGCTGGTGGCTTATTCCCTCGGTAACTTTGCTAAACAAAGCCGTAACCCCGCCAGTAAAAAATTGGTTAGTCGTGCGGCCATTATCGGCTGGGTAATTTTCTTCCCGCTGAGTTGGATGCTCTTATCCGGCTTTAAAAATGCCACGACATTGCACCCATTTTTGGAACTTCCCCAAGTAGCACAATCTCTGTGGGGTGGCTTAATCTTGACGATTGTGCTGACCTTTGTAAGCCTGACTTTCGCTTTTCCCATTGGCATCCTATTGGCATTGGGGCGGCGCAGCAAGCTACCCATCATCAGCCTATTCTGCGTCCTATTCATTGAAATAGTGCGTGGTGTTCCATTGATTACGATTTTGTTCATGGCAAAATTCATCGTGCCCTACTTTGCAAAATCACTCAGCGACACGGAGCTATTGATTCGCTTGCTGGTTGGGTTGACGCTCTTCACGGCGGCCTATAATGCCGAGGTAGTGCGCGGGGGGTTGCAAATTATCCCCAAAGGCCAAATTGAAGCGGCCCAAGCACTCGGTCTCAATCCATTTGCCACTAACGTGTTTATCGTGCTACCCCAAGCCTTACGAGCTGTTATTCCAGCCATCATGAGCCAATCGGTCAGCTTGTTTAAAGATACAACGCTGGTTTCAATTGTGGGGTTGTTTGAATTTTTGGGCATGATTGAACTTATCGTCAATGGGCAGCAAGTCTATCGGCCCTATCAACGTGAGGCCTATTTGTTTATCGGGGTTATTTATTTCATCATTAGCTATATCATGTCTAGCCTGAGCCGCCGTTTGGAAGAATCCGGTGCGGGGACGGTACGCAAGATGCGTAAAGCGTAAATTCTCTTATAAGGTGTGGTTTTTACTATGAGCGAACAATCGAATTCCAACGGCAGTGGCTATATCATCGAATGCCAAGATGTCAACAAATGGTACGGCGAATTTCATGTCCTCAAGGACATCAACGTGAAGGTCAAAGAACGTGAGGTGGTGGTGGTTATCGGGCCATCGGGTTCCGGTAAGTCCACATTGATTCGCTGCATCAATCGCCTTGAGGAACACCAAGAAGGCAATATTATCGTAGATGGCATCGAATTGAGTAACGACCTCAAAAATATCAACCTGATCCGACGCGAAACGGGTATGGTGTTCCAAAGTTTTAATTTGTTTCCCCATCTAACCGTGATGCAAAATATCACGCTGGCTCAACGCTATGTGCGCCGCCGTCCCCGTCGTGACGCCGAGGATATGGCCCGCCAATTGTTGCAGCGTGTCGGCATTCCTGAACAAGCCAATAAATACCCCGGCCAACTTTCGGGTGGTCAGCAGCAGCGAGTGGCAATTGCCCGTGCCCTCGCTATGCAGCCGAAAATTATGTTGTTTGACGAACCCACCTCCGCCCTTGACCCCGAAATGATCAAGGAAGTGCTGGATGTGATGAAAGAATTGGCCCGCAGCGGGATGACGATGTTGGTCGTCACCCATGAAATGGGTTTTGCACGGGAAGTCGCGGATCGGGTAATTTTTATGGACAGTGGGCGTATTGTTGAAATCGGCACGCCCGAACATTTCTTTGAAAATCCCAATCACGAGCGGACTAAGCTATTCTTGTCACAAATTCTGTAAAACAAAAGGGCCGCAAATTGGCCCTTTTTTATTTCAGGAAGAGATGCCCATGCATATTGAACACGTCGCTATTTGGACACATGATTTGGAGCGTCTACGCCAATTTTATGCAACCTATTTTGGCGGTACAGCGGGAGCAAAATATCATAACCCGCGCACCCAATTTGAGTCCTATTTTTTGACATTTGAAACCGGAGCGCGGCTCGAAATTATGCAAATGCCCAATATCCCTGCTTCACAAAATGACCTATACAAGCAGTTCACAGGGTTGATTCATTTAGCGTTTTCGGTAGGCTCAGAAGAAGAGGTCAATCAATTGACGGAGCGGTTACGAATTGATGGTTTTCCAATTTTGGATGGGCCGCGCCGCACCGGAGATGGCTATTATGAAAGCGTGGCACTCGACCCTGATGGCAACCGCATCGAAATTACCATCTAGACTATGAGTGATAAGACCTCTTCAAGTGGCTCATAGGTCGTGAACTCAGTGGCAAGGCTGGTATCGGGGCAGGTCAACCCATAACGGTTGAGCCATAATGCCCGTAGCCCCAATTGAGCCGCGCCAATAATATCGGTCCACCAATTATCGCCAATCATCAACACTTCAGCGGCATGGGGGTGGAAGCGCTCAAGGGTATAGTGAAAAATTGCAGGGTCGGGTTTGGCAGTGCGGGTTTCTTCGGCAGTCACCATCAGGTCTATATAACTTTCAAGGCCACAGCGTCGTAATTTAAGTGTCTGCTCCCCGATTACCCCATTGGTGATGATGCCAACCTTGATATTTTGGGCTCTAAGGTATTCTAAAAAGGGTATTACACCGGGGATAGCCCTTTCTGAGGCAAGGTAGGCCTGCCGAAAAAAACCGGCGACTTGCCCAGCTTCGTCCGAGGATATTGGCTCTCCATAATGAGCAAATATGCGTTGAAAACGCTCAATCCGGGCGGCATCGAGCGACATATCCCCGCGAATCACTTTATCATGGAACAACTCCAGATAGTGAGCATGGGTCTCTTGCAAATCTTCAAAGGATCGCTGTAGCAAACATGCGTGGCGTTCGGCAAGAGCGACCAAGCCAATTTGAACACTAAATTGATGATCCGCCAGTGTATCGTCAAGGTCAAACAAAATGGCTTTGGGGGTCATCAACGAAGTCCTTGTTTTGCTTAATCGGCCATTGCTAGAAGCACCTCATTTTGGCTGACTTGCCGTTTAAAGTCGAGATTCAATCGGCTGATTAGGATAAGGGCCACCGTCAACACCAACATTTCCAGTGCGAACACGATGCCATAGGAGAACGCATAACTTCCGCCCAACCAATGTGCAATATCTCGCAGCGCAGCGCCAAATACGGCCCCGCCGCCACGAAAGAGCAGGCTTGCCATCGTCCATAGGCCAAAATAAGTGCCAGCGCGTTCGGCCCGACTCACTGAGACCATCAACCCCCATGTACCAATATTCCAGAGGCCCAAGCCAATCCCAAAAAATAGCAGGGTGGGGCGAATGAGCGATTCCATTTCGGCAAAGGCACACCCCGCCAGCAGCGCAAATGTGGTGATAAGAATACCGAGGCCAATTTGGTTGATGCGGGCATAACTCATCTGGGCCATGCGCCGATAACTGGCAAGGGCAAAGATCGAACCCAGCAAGGCGGTAGTTCCCCAAAACGCCGCAAAGCGATTGGTTTCACCTGTCGAGAGGTTAAAAACCTGTCCGCCAAACGGCTCTAATATCTGGTCTTGGGCAAACGCTCCCATAAAACTGAGGCCAATATAAAGGAAAAACAGGCGCGTGGCGCGGTTTGACCACACCATCCGTAAATCATCCCTGAAATTCGGGGGGAGTTGTGGCGTAGGGGTCTGATGAATTTCGGCAGGGCTGTGGCGACGTTCTTCTCCCACAATTGAAAAAAACCACAAGCCAACCATCAGCGCGACAACTGTTGCAAATAACCCCAAGAGGCCTTCTGGTGAATATTCAGGTAGCAAGTGCGCCGTTAATCCGCCCGAAAACGCGTAACCTGCCAGCAGCATTGTCCATGCCACCCCAACCGCACGTCCACGTTGATGTTCAGGCGCGCGTTCATATATCAGCGTGGTATAGGTGCTGCCCGAAAGCACATACCCTGTGCTGGTCAACAGCAATGAAGCCACAACGCCCAACCACCAAATATTATGACCCGTTTCCGCCAATTCCACTGTCATAAGTGCCAGCAGCATAAAGCCAATTGCCATCAGGCCGCGTCCACCCCACACAAAGGGCAACCGCCGATAGCCACGCCAATAGGTATGATCAGAACGCTGCCCTGTCCAAACGGCAAGCGGGGCCAAAAAGTAATTCAAACCCAACAGTAACGAAATCGGCGTAGCGGGGTAGCCCAGATCCGCAATCATAATGCGATTCCACACCCCCGACCCTAACAAATCGGCCAGCGCCGAGCCAACATTGAACAGGCCGATTTTCACATTCCGCGCTATGGATAAATCCTGCTCATAGGTTAGGGGATTGGCCTGCTGAATAGATTGTTCAATTTCAGGTGCGGCGACTAAGGCAGAAATTTCTATAACAGTATCCGACATTCGTTCTTCCTAAAATTTTGCATAGGTTTGCATAGATTTACGTAGAATTATAGCGGAAGTTGCAGCAGGGTCGAGAAGTCTAACACAATTTTAAGGCAAAGTTCACAAGGGCAAACAAAAAAGCAGGCTAAAACAACCTGCTCTTTGCCACTGGTGAATATTTGGATAGAGCCTATTTGAAGCCATTCTGAACAGTGGGTGGCACTAGGATATAGCTCATAACCACTGCATGATTAGTCGCAGTAGTATCAATCGTCACAGGCACTTGAATCGTCATGCGGTCAACAAAACAGAGTGTTTCATTAACCGCCTCACACCAATACACAGTGAAATCTGTCGAGACTACATCCGTGCCTTCCACAAAATTCACCGGTAGGCTAACAGGCAGTTCCGGTTCAATCTGGCGATAGTCTTGCGATTCCGCAGGCACTTCCATCGTCGTTGTGCTAGCAGTTTCGGCTGTAAAAGGCGCTAGGGTATTGAGTTTATAGCCTTCGGGAATTTCAATCGCAAACACCAGTTCGCCCTGCCCCGGCGCGATCGTCTGTGCTTCCAATTCAATCACCGGATTTTGCAAGGCATATGGATTTTCATTGGGGTCAAGCGTCAGAGCAGCGTCATTACTTGGGACAAGGGTCGTTGTATCAGGAAACACCACCGTGCTGACGGTTTGGCTGGCAAGGTCAATTACACGGATCGCGTGGTTATTGGTGTCCGCCACATAGAGTTTGCCATCAGCATAATTGATACCACCGGGCTCATAAAATTGCGCTTCGAGCAGCTTACCATCCACCAAACCGGGTTCACCCGTTCCGGCAAACGTGACACTCGCGCGGGTTTGAGGATTAATCATTTTGATTTTGTTGTTATAGGTATCCGCCACATATAACATGCCATCTGGCCCAATCGTCACACCAAGTGCATGTTCCAAGCGAACTTCATCGCCCACCCCATCCACATCGCCAAAATCAAAGAGACCCGTGCCAACAATCGTCATAACTTCGCCATCGGGGTCAAGGGAAGCCGCCCGAATGCCACTGTCCTCCGCATCGGCAAAATAGAGGATCGTACCATCGGTGGCAAGTCCGCTCGGTTGGGATAATTCGGCTTCCGCTAATGGGCCATCGGTTAATCCTTCGCCACCTGTTCCAGCATAGGGTTCAACCCTGTCCGTCGCCAAATCAATCCGCCACAGTTGATGCGATCCAGCCATTGCGATATAGAGCACCCCGTCCGTAAAGACCACATCCCACGGGGACGATAAATCGAGCAGAGGGGCATTTCCCGCCAAGGGGGGATAGTTTGCTGCTTGTTTACCCGTGCCTGTCACAGTTGAGACTGCCTGTGCGGCTAGGTCAATTTTTCGCACGGCATGATTCACGGTGTCCGCCACAAACAGATTGTCGCCATCTATCGCCAAACCCTGCGGTTGATTAAACTGGGCTTCGGAATAAGACCCGTCGGTTAATCCAGCGTCACCTGTCCCAATTACCTGCACATTGGCAAACGTATCAAGGTCGGCTACGACAATACGGTTATGGCTAGTATCACTAATAAAAAGCCGATTGCCAGCCGGGTCGGCCAAGACCTTGCCGGGATAACTGAGCGCTGAGGGAGCAGCCACTGCTTGCTCAGGGGCAAGTTGGGTTAGTGGCGTCGCATCTAATAAATTAGCGGTGCCATATTCCTCAACCATGGTGGTGAGAATGGGCTGGAATACATCATAAACGCCTTCGCCTGCACGCCCACCTACAATTTTGCCAAGGGGGTCAATCAAAACAAGCGTAGGCCATGCCTGCACCCCATAAGTTTGCCAGACGACAAAATCGCTGTCGTTCACAACCGGATGAACCACCCCATACCGCTGCACAATATTGCGGATGTTATCGGTCTGGCCTTCATTTTCAAATTTCGCCGAATGCACGCCAACAACGATTAGGTTATCGCCAAACTCGGTTTCTAACTGCTTAAGTTCTGGAATAATGTGCATACAATTGACACAGCCATAGGTCCAAAAATCCAGCAGTACGATTTTGCCCTTGAGGTCAGCCATCGTCAGGGGTTGGGAAACATTGATCCAATCGAGTCCAGCCGGGAAATCAGGGGCATCGGTGTCCCCCGCATAAGTAAATTGCGTGCCATCTTGGGCGAACATATGCCCATTCGCTACCCAAAAAATGCCCGCAATTAGGGCTACAATGCCAATACCAGAAAAAAGCGCTTTACGCATAAATCCCTCTCATGAAAAAATGCTCACCATTTGTTGACTATTACACATTCTACTGATTGGTTGTCTTGATGTTCGGGAATCTTCCTTACGATTTGATTACACCCCGCCCATTATCGCATATCTATATAAACTTCAACTGAGAAGCCGATGAGATTCAATTAGTGTCGTGAAACTTTAATGAGATTGAACGTCGCCAAGCACGCCTAGGCCAGCTAAAATAGAATAATTGTTTCAGCAATAGGGAGTAATGATTGGTGGATTCGGTAATTTTAGATTCAATGAATCCTGCCCAGAAGGCCGCGATTACCGCAGTGGATGGCCCGGTCTTGGTCTTGGCTGGCCCCGGCAGCGGCAAAACCCGCGTCCTAACGCACCGCATCGTCTATATGGTGCAGGAATATGGCATCCCAGCCCATCGCATTTTAGCCGTCACCTTCACCAACAAAGCCGCTGGCGAGATGCGCGAACGGGTGGAGCAACTCATTGGCAAAGAAGACGCCCGTCATTTATGGCTCGGTACATTTCACAGCATTTGTGTGCGGATTTTGCGCCGTGAAGCCAACTTGATTGACTTCATGCCCGATTTCGTCATTTTTGACCGTGACGACCAGGTGACCCTGATGAAACAAATTCTTCAGGATATGCACCTCGATGCGCAGAAACATCCTCCCTATGGCTTTTTAGACACCATTTCCTCCGCCAAAAATGAATTTATCTTGCCCCAAAATCTCCCCATCGAAAACAAAGGCGACGAGATCAAAAAGAAAGTCTATGAGGTCTATCAACAGCGCCTACGGGCCAGCAACGCGATGGATTTTGATGATCTGCTGGTGTATACCGTGCGCCTGTTGCAACAATATCCCGATACTCTGGCAGCCTATCATTATCGCATCCCTTATCTGCTGGTAGATGAGTTTCAAGACACCAACATGGTGCAATATGAGTTGGTACGCTTGTTGGCAGGGCCACGCCGCAATGTGTTTGTCGTGGGTGATCCTGACCAAAGCATCTACAGCTTTCGTGGGGCTGATTATCGCAACGTCAAACGTTTCCAACAAGATTTTGACCCCCAGACTATTTTTCTAGAAGAAAATTATCGCTCCCATCAGTATGTGTTAGATGCAGCGATGGCAGTCATCCGCAAAAATGTTGACCACATCCCGCGCAATCTGTTTAGCCAACGCCAAACCGGAGCTAAAATCGAGATTCACGAGGCCTATAACGAGCGTGAGGAAAGCCAATTTATCGTAGATACCATCACGGAATTAGTCAAAAAGGGCAAGGCTCAACTGCGTGATTTTGCGGTGATGTATCGCCTCAATGCCCAATCCCGCGTTTTAGAAGAAGCGTTTATCCATGCTGGCCTGCCCTATTTATTGGTCGGGGCGACACGGTTCTATGGCCGCAAGGAAATCAAAGACGCACTGGCCTACCTGCGGGTCATTCAAAATCCCGCCGATGAAGTTAGCCTGCTGCGCATTATCAACGTCCCCGCACGTGGCATCGGGCAGAGCACGATTGACCAACTCCGCGCATGGGCCGCCAGTCGTGGTGCGGGGATTTATCCGGCCCTGCAAGCACTGGCACGCGGTGAAGAATCCCCACTCAGTGGCCGCTCTAAAGCCGCGTTGGTGCGTTTTATCGAAATGATTGAGGGCTGGCGGTTGTTACGCGAAACCGTTTCACCACTGGACTTGTTAGACACGTTTTTAGAAGAAACCAATTATGTCGAATATCTCAAGCGGGACAAATCCGAAAGGAGTGATGACCGCGAAGAGAATATTGAAGAATTGCGTCGTGTGGCCTCTGAACATCAAGAGCAGACCCTGAGTGAATTTTTGGAAGAAATTGCCCTTGTGGCCGAAACTGATAATTTTGACCGCACCACCAACGCCCCCACTCTCTTGACGCTGCACGCCGCCAAGGGCCTCGAATTTTCAGGCGTTTTTATCATCGGTTTAGAAGAAGGTCTGCTGCCCTATCGCAAAGCTATTGAAGACGCCAACCCCGTTAGCCGTGAACATCAATTAGGTGAGGAACGGCGTTTGATGTACGTAGGGCTGACCCGCGCCAAAGATCGCCTCTATCTGATTTATACCTTTAAACGCATGATGTGGGGCCAAAGCGACATCAGCACCCCTTCGCGTTTTTTGCGCGACATCCCACCGGAAATTACGACAGGTCATGCTGGCTTAAAGCCCTCCATGCAAAATATGTTTACCCAGCCCCAAAAACAATGGGACACGACATGGGAACCCAGCCGACCACGCACGGCCAAACCCACCAATCTTATTACGGGTGGGAATCCGCCAGCCGCCCCAACCCAAAAACCACATCAACCCACTCGCTTCAAGTCAGGTCAGCGTGTCCTGCATGTTAAATATGGGGAGGGTGTCGTCATCAAAAGCCGTGTCCATGATGACATTGAGGAAGTTGAAGTCTTGTTTACCCAACAAATGGGTAGCAAACGCATTGATGGCAATTACCTGCAACCCTTGAAGGGGGAGGAGAGTTAAGTGGTATGAGTACCCCCTCTAATCGTCGCACACTGGTACTCGCTTCAGGATCACCCCGCCGCCGCGAACTATTACGTCTACTCGGTTTTGAATTTGAGCGTGTGGTCGGCACTATTGATGAAACACCCCAACCTGATGAGCTTCCCGATGCCTATACCCTGCGCGTCAGCCTTGAAAAAGCCTATGACAGTGTCGAAATGGTCATAAACGGGGCTGTCATTTTGACCGCCGATACCACTGTCGCTGACGGCAATACCATCTTGGGTAAGCCCGAAAATGATGCCCATGCCGAAGCCATGCTCAAACAGCTACGGAATCGCACCCATCAGGTATATACCGCTATCACCTTGTTAGATACGGCTGATAATCGGGTTGAGCAAATTTTAGCCATTACCCAAGTGACCATGCGGGATTATTCTGACACCGAAATCGCCCATTATATTGCCAGTGGTGACCCCAAAGACAAAGCGGGCAGTTATGCCATTCAAAATGGTAATTTTCGACCCGTGACCCGCATTAAAGGTTGCTATGCTAATGTCATGGGCCTGCCCCTATGCCATTTGGTGGTATGCCTGCGACGTTTTGGGGTCGAACCCCATACCGATATTCCAGCCGGGTGTCAGCGGGTCAATCAAATTGAATGCCCAGTCTACGAAGACGTTTTGGGAATGCAGTAAAAGGTTGCTGTCGGTTGAACGTTCACCAAACGTACAATGATTGTCAGACACCCCACGCTATAATGCATACCACTGTTGCTTATAAACAGGATTAACACACCATGACCCGACCCATTGCTCAGACCAGCCAGCGCCTGCTGATATTGGCCTTATTGATGACGTTTGTTGTTTCGGCTTGCAAAAAAAACTCGTCGGACAACGGTCTCAATTTATTTGGGGCCGCCCCAACCCAATTGGATTCCACCACGGCCCAACAGGTTGCCACCACGTTTTTGGATGCGTGGAAAGATGGTGATTATCCCACCATGTATAGCTTCATTAGCCCCAACGCGCGGGCTGCTTTCAACCAAGATCAATTTGTCAGCATCTATCAACAACTGAGCGAAGTCATTACCTTGCGCGGGTTGACATGGGAAATCAGCAATGTGTTGGTCGAAGGAACAACCGCAACCATTTCTAATTCCGTGACCTTCGAAACCTCTAAGCTGGGCACATTCACCGATCCATCTACGCCAGACATCGAACGGAATATGTATTTGGTGGCAACCTCCGAAGGTTGGCGTGTGGCATGGTCACGCAATGATATTTTTGTGGATTGGACGAATAGCTCCAGTTTAGAATTGGTCAATACGCTGCCCACCCGTGGCAATATTTATGACCGTGACGGCGATATTTTGGTGGCCCAAAATGGCGTGCAAATGCAAATTTATGTAGCACGTCAAGATATTTCGAGCTTTGACGCCTGCGTCGAAGACCTTGCCCGGGCCTTACGCCGTGAACAAGAGGATATTCGGGCAACCTTTGATAGATATGATCCCGACACCATATTTTTTATGGGTGAAATCAGCGAAGAGACAGCCCGAACTGAAGGGGCGGTCTTGCAAAGCTCCTGCCAAGCCGATTTGCGCCCACGCACCACCCGCCAATACTATGACCGTGTCGCTCCACATGTGGTAGGTTACGTTGGGCAGATTCCAGCAGGCGAAGAAAAAAATTATGAAAATCTAGGCTATCCTGCTGACGCCTTAGTCGGCCTCGATGGAGTCGAAAAAGCCTTTGAAAGACAACTTGCCGGGACGATTGGAGTACGCCTCCAGATTCGGGCGACCAATGGCAGTTTAATTCGGGTGGTGGCTGAACGTGCCGCCGAACCGGGCCAGAGTATTTACCTGACGATTGACCGTGATTTACAATTGATCGTACAATCCGTGCTTGCCAGTGCCTATGACGATGCTATCCCGACATGGGCGACTAAGTCACCGGGAGCCGCCGTGGTGATTATGGACCCGCGTACCGGACAAATCCTAGCGATGGCAAGTTATCCCGATTTTGACCCAGCCGTCTTTAACCCCGATACCCCCTATTTTGACCCACAATCCGAAATTGCGACCTATAATGCTAAACAAGCACTGGTCAATCGGGCGACCCAAGGGACCTATCCATTGGGGTCGGTGTTTAAAGTGGTTTCGATGATTGCTGGTCTCGACAGCGGCGTGTGGCATTCCAATGATACGGTTACTTGTACAGGTACTTGGTATGGGGGCAATTTTAACGACATCACCCGCTTCGACTGGTTCCCCACGGGACACGGCCCACTTGATATGCATGGCGGTTTGGTCAACTCTTGTAACCCTTACTTCTGGACAATGAGCGTAGCTATGAATAACGCCGACCCCTCTCTACTACCCAATTACGCTAAAAAATTGGGGTTTAGCCGCTCACCCAACCTACAAGGTTTGCCAACAGCGGCGGGCTTCATTCCCTCACCTGACACGATTTCGACCCAATGGACACAGGCCGATGCCACCAACTTGGTCATTGGGCAAGGGTTGATGCAAGTGACCCCCTTACAAGTAGCAGGCCTAGTTACTGCCGTTGCCAATGGCGGAACGCTCTACGAACCACAGGTAGTGGATCGCATCCAGTTGTTAGGTTCTGACCCAAGTTTTGTTGCCACCCCACAAGGCACTAATCTTGGCATCAAACCTGAGGTATTAGAGCAAGTACGCCAAGCCATGTGCGACGTGACCTTAACACCGACCGGTACAGCCAATTACATTTTCCAAGAATGGTATGACCAGTTCAATCACGAAATCACTGTTTGTGGCAAAACGGGCACGGCCCAAGCGGGTGGTGAAGGTGTGCGGCCCCAAGCGTGGTTCGCGTCTTTTGCTGGCCCCGACCCTGCCAATCCCGAATTAGCGATTGCCGTTATTGTGGAAAATTCATGTGAGGGTTCCGAAGTCGGTGCACCCATCACCCGCCGCATCTTGCAGCAGTATTATGGCCTTGAACAGCGTTACGGGGAGTTTGGCTGGCCGCCTCTTTGGCAAACCGGATGTAGCGCGGTAGTTTATCAATAAACGGATTTGATAAAAGGGAGGGCCTGTGAACCCTCCCCTACAAGAACCTGACCAGCTGTTAGGCGGGTACAAGTTCCATCATTTTTTCGTCAATTACTTGACGGGCCATGTTGATAAACTGCTCAATGGGCATAGCAGGCAGTTCCGTATCATCGCGCAAACGGACACTGACCGTCCCGTTTTCCACATCCCGCGGGCCATAGACCAGTAGATAGGGAATCTTTTGACCACGTGCCTCGACAATCTTCTTGCCTAGCTGTCCACGCTCAAAAATCTCCACGCGGAAGCCTAGATTCTTGAGCCGTTCCGCCAATGCCCGTGATTCCGCCTCAACCTTATTGCTGACAGGCAAAATCGCTACTTGGGTCGGGGCCAACCACAACGGGAACTCGCCATTGAAATGTTCAATCAGAATCCCGATAAAACGTTCCAAGCTGCCAAATGGCGCACGGTGAATCATGATGGGTTGGTGTTTGGCATTATCGGCCCCGACATATTCCATTTCAAAACGCGCGGGGAGTGAATAGTCCACCTGCACCGTCCCTAACTGCCATTCGCGCTTGAGCACATCGCGGAAAATGAAATCGAGTTTTGGCCCATAGAAAGCCGCTTCCCCTTCTTCTTTGAAATAGTCTAGCCCCATGCGATCACAGGCTTCGATAATGGCATTGGTCGCTACTTCCCAGATCGCCGGATCGCCAATGTATTTATCGCTGGCGGGGTCACGCATCCCCACGCGGGCGCGGAAATCGGTCATCCCCAACGCCTTAAATACATATTGAATCAGCTTGACCACGCCGATAAATTCTTCGAGTAACTGGTCAGGCGTGACAAACAAATGGGCATCGTCCACTGTGAAACCGCGCACCCGTGTCAGCCCCGTCAATTCGCCGGATTGCTCATAGCGATAGACCGTACCAAATTCCATCAGGCGCAGTGGCAAATCGCGATAGGAACGCATCTCGCTTTTGTAAATCTGGATGTGGTGCGGGCAATTCATTGGTTTGAGCATAAACATTTCGCCATCCACATCAATCGGGTCATATTGACTGTCGGCATAATAAGGATAATGCCCCGACGTCATATACAGTTCGATTTTGGCGATGTGCGGCGTCACCACGGGTAAGTAACCCCGTGAAATTTGCTCATCATACAGGAAGCGTTGCAGCGTATCCCGCATAATCGCGCCTTTGGGTTTCCACAAGGGCAGACCTTTACCGACCAATTCACTGAAGGTGAAGAGGCCCAATTCCGCGCCAAGTTTACGATGGTCACGACGTTTGGCTTCTTCTAGACGTTCCAGATAATCGGCCAATTGTTCGGGCGTTTCCCACGCTGTGCCATAAATGCGCGTCAGCATCTGATTGTTTTCATCCCCGCGCCAATAAGCCCCGGCGGGTTCTTTAAATGAAATACTGAACGCATCAGGGTTTAATTCCCGTGTATTGGCAACGTGCGGCCCTCGGCACAGGTCTTCAAACGTGGCCTGTTTATAGGTCGTCAGGACATTCGAGTCGTCCTGAATTTTATTCCCATATTCGTCCAGTTTGCCAGCGGCCAGACCCTCAATCAGTTCGATTTTAAAAGGCTGATTGGCAAACATGGCTTTGGCTTCATCTGCCGAGACCACCCGACGCACAAAATCATGGTTGCCACCAATGATTTTTTTCATGCGTTTCGTGATGTCTTTTAGATCATCATTCGTCAACGGGCGGGGCAACAGAAAATCATAATAGAAGCCATCTTCAATGGGTGGGCCGATAGCGATTTGGGCTTCTGGAAAAATCTCCAGCACCGCTTGGGCCATCACATGCGCCATCGAGTGACGGATGCGATACATCTTGCTTTCTTCGTAACGTTCCAACGCTTTGCACTCCTCTAGTGTTTTGTTTCAGCTTTCAAAAGGGCAGTCCGCAAACCGCCCTACTGGAAATGGTCGTTATATAATCTACCCTGCACACCATGACACTTGGTCATTTGCAGATGGGCTACTCGGTGGTTTTTGCACCGCTGGGGCCGATTGCCCAATCAGGTTACGGGGTCGCATCACATCGGCGTTGGCTTGCATATTAGCCCATTCACGCTCAATTTGCGCCCGTCGTTCAGGATCAACTTTGGATTTGGATGATTTAGGTGACATTGTTTTACTTCTCCTGCCGAACTCGCGGCACTATCGAAAACTAGATAGGGTTGATGAGTTCCGATCTGGGGGGAGGTTCACCATTCTGCGCAGGAGTGGGAAACAAAAAACCCCATGCCAGATCGACATGGGGCGAGATTTCAAAATCACGCGGTTCCACCCAATTTACCCAACAGATTTTCATCTGCCGAGCCTCATTTAGCCAATAACGGGGCTATCCGGCGCTGTTTACTCAGGGATCGCCTTTTCACCAGCACGCTCACGGGGGGTTTTCTCATCTAGTCTGCCAAGTGTGCTTGCAGCCAATGGCACACTCTCTCTGGGGCATTCCTTTAATAATACTCGTCCCGTTCAACGCTTTGCATTGTTTTTCACAATAGCAACTATTGGTGTTTAGAGCATATTGCAAAAAATAGGTTGTGTCAAGGCATTTTCATACTCGCGGCAATCGAACATGAAAGGCGCTGCCCTTGCCGATTTTGCTCTCGACCCAAATCACCCCACCCTGCGCTTCGACAGCTTGTTTGCAAAAGGTCAAACCCAAGCCCGCCGCGCCTTTAGTACGCCGATTTTCGCCCTGATAGTAGGGATCAAAAATGCGACCCAGTTCAGTGGGGGAAATGCCTTCTCCGGTGTCGGCCACTATGATGAGAGTACAGCCTCGCCGGGGGTCACGTTTGGCCTCTAGGCGGACTTCACCTTGGCGAGTGTGGCGAATCGCATTGCTCAACAAATTACTCAAGACACGGGTCAAAATATTACGATCTGCGGCAACCGTTAAATCCGGCGAAACAAGCACAATTTGGAGAGTATTGTCTTGCAGTTGGGCCATTCCCAAAAACTGATGCTGAATCGCTTCAAATAATGGGCCAAGCGTAATAACTTCCTTTTTGACTGGGAATGCCCCCACCTGTAAACGATTTAGGTCAAGGATATTCTCAATCAGAATATTGAGTTGGGCATTGCCCATACGTGCCCGTTCGACAAATTCCAGAATCTCGCTAGGGTCGCTACCTCGCTGAACGGCCCGTTCAATTAAATCCACATAGCCCATAATGCCGCTGAGGGGATTACGCAGGTCATGAACCAACATTCGTAATAGTTGCTCATGAAGCTGTTGGGCCTCAATCAGTTGGGTATTCCGTTTTTCAAGTGTTTGGATAAGGTCTTTGGCGATGCGCGAAACATGACGCATTTGGCTTCCATAATCGCGCTCCTGCGACGCATAGCTAACGGGGGACAACCCTAGCAGATGCGACAGTTGCCTTTGCATTTGATTCACCAGCTCGGCGTCAAATGTCCAAATTCCTCGAAATAGCCGCTCCGAATGGGGTATATCTAGCCCACTAAGGTCTTTTGCGACCAATGCACTAAAGTATTCGGGAGATTCAACCACCAAGAACCATTCTTGTACCAGTAAATGGTCGGGTACAAGCAAAGCATATTCGATACCCGTGATGTCCGGTGGTGTAATATCTGGCACACCAAAAACCCACACTGATTCAGCGTTTTGCGCGATTTCACGATAGCGTTCAATATGCGGCAGAAAAAAACTCAATTTTTGGAAACCAGCAAAAACCCGCGCTGGGGTTTGGGTCTCCATAGCGCAGTTTTCAATTTCTCGACTAATGCTAATGAGACTAGTGCGATGTTCTGTAAACAGAAAAGGTGTGGTTGGGTGGTCAACAATCTCAAAAAGGGAAGTGTTTTCCGTCAAAGCCTGTAAGCGCATCATCCAGTGCGGCCTCTCTAAAAACCCAGAACCTTTTGGACATAGCCAATCTATAGGGATTAATCTTATCTACGATTCAGTGGTCTGGCGAGAAGCATTAATCTTTGGCTTGGATGGGGTCGGCGCTGTACAACTGGGCAATAAAAAACGAATCATCCATTACCAACAAAGCATGTTGTACTTCAGGAGGATTTTGATCAGAGGCAATTAAACTAACCGTCATGCCATGACTTTCTAGTAATTTTTGGACTTTTTCGGTCATGGGAATGGGCATCTCCCCTAGCAAGCCGCGCCCTGAGGTCAATAATTTACCCAATGGGATAGCGCGATTGAGGTCATCGGCCATAGTGCGAAAATTGCCATAGTGCTGCCCATAAAGCTGGGTCAAATCCAGCATCAAAGCATCTACATTATCCGGCATGCCGTTGAAATAGACTTGCTGGAAAGCGTAGTTATGATTCCAAAGCAACGGGTGGGTTTCTGAATACACCATCGTATTGAATAGACCCACGCTAACCCGATGCTCTCGCACCCCTAAACATCGGATGATATAGCTTCCGGTGGGACGTAGAGCGTTAAGGGTTTCTTCAAATTCGGTGGTCTGCAACAACAACTGAACTTCCTCTGGCGTGCCACCCATTTGCACCGTCAAGAGTGCCCCTAGATGGCCGTCAGGCTCCAGTTCAGTCAAAATCTTTTGCAGAGTTTCGTCCGAGGGCAGACTGGGCATAAACCGACCTTAAAAAGATGAAAAGGGTGGGAGCTATTTCGCCCCTACCCCAAAATAGTTAGGATGTAGTGGATGGTGCTGTCGTATTGGAATTTACTTTGCCCCGTTGATTGGCGCTAATTCCGCGACTAACCAAAATGAGGCCGCCGATTACACCGTGCACCATACTAATGGCCCGCACAACCAAAGCCGTGCCTAAAGAAGCCGATTCGGCCACGCCCAAAAAGCCCGTCAAAAACGCGACATAGGTGGCTTCACGCAGGCCCAACGCACCGGGGGAAAGGGGAATCAGTTCAACGGCCACCGCCATACACATCAGCGGAATAAAGGCGAAGTACGGCACGGTTTCCCCAAACCCGACCAGCACCAAATAGGCCCCGGTCATGGTCATAGCGTTCGCCAAAAATGACAACAACACCATGTAAAACAAAACCCGCCCTCGACCCAATTGGCTTTGTAGGGCTTCACTTAACGCGACGATCTGTTTGGCGATCTTGCCCATTTTAAAACGGGTCAGTAGCTTAGCAAATGGCTCAACAAACCAACCCATCCGCAACACAAAAAGCGCGATAATGCCACTGATCGATAGGAAGTGCATCGCCAATTCAAAAGTCAGCGAGAGTTCTTTATAACTGGTAACGAGCAAAATGAGGCTGGCCGTCCCCAAAATGGTCAACATACCAACCACGCGCTCAATCATGACCGAGGCCACTGAACTAGCGGCCTTGCCAGAATCGGCGCTCATTTCGACCATGCGCATGGCATCGCCACCCATAGATGACCCCGGCATAAATTGGCTAAAAAACATGCCAACGAGGTAGGTTCCTAATAAGCGCGATGGTTTTAGATTCGGAATATCACTTTCCTGCAATACCAACCACCAACGACCTGTTTTGATAAGCGTAGCGCCGAAATTCAGCAGCAGAGCGACTAGTACCCACCAAAGATTAACTTTGAGTAGGCCATCCACCAGCGCATCGCGTTCGGATACGCTGTATACGACAATTCCTAGACCGCCTACCCCTAAGATAAGGCGTCCCCAATTCCAGATTTTCTTCCAATTGAGAGTCAATGTGCGCTTGGTTGGTGTCGTCTCGGTCATGAATGTTGAGTCCCAATGACAGTCTCAGTTGAACGATTGGCGCGACGGCGACCTGACATGCGATCTTCAGCGATTCCATAGGCTTCCATGATACGCCGCGCCACGGCTGTCCATGAATATTCATCAACCGCTTTTTGGCGATTCGCCGCACCCCGTGCCTTCAAATCAGGATTTTCGAGCGCCTCATGTAACGCTCGTGCCAAATCAACAGGATCGTGGAATTTAGCATAGAAGCCCAAGTCGGCTAAGATTTCGACGCTGGCAGGCCGTTCATAGGCAACAACGGGTAGGCCCATCGCCATATAGAAATAGATTTTGGCGTCACCCTCCGTAATGGCGATCTTAGGTGCAATCGCAAGATCAGCAAGGGCCATGTAATGTCCGGTTTCCCGATACTCTACCTTACCTGTAAAGGTAAAATAATCCTTCAGCCCTTTTTCGGCGGCTTTGGCAGCATAAATATCTTCATCTGGGAAACCCATCACTAAGAAATGGGCATCAGTAAAACCGCGTTCATACACCAATACACGGGCAGCCTCAATCATATCATCCACCCCTTGATAGGCCTTAAGCAAGCCCATAAAGACGATGATCTTTTTATCATTGGGCAAACCCAACTTTTGATGCAGAGCCGGGTCATGCGGATAGGTGTTTGGCGAAAATTCGTCGGTGTCTACCCCATCCAAAATAGCCCATGCGTGTTCAGGTGTGAGATTAAAGCGATCACGCGATTGCTGGCAAATTTGAGTGGAGGAAGTCAATACAACGGGTGATTGTTGTAAAGTCAACCGTTCAACGCGGCTCAAGAGATTAAAATAGGGGCCACTCTTGGCACTATAGCCATGCTCGGCAATCTCACCTGAAAAGCTACCCTGCATATCAAAAATATACGGGATACCCAACAGCTTCCACAACCACCACGCCACCCATGCTGAATCCCACCCGTGGGCATGGACAACATCAGGTTTGACTTCTCGGGCCACTTGCAAAGCTTTTACCAGCAGCAACCCGGCGAGATAGGGCTTTTGGTAGGACGGACCGGCATCGGTTTTTTGATACCACGGGATGTTGACAATTCGACGGATGTCTAAATCCGGCACATCGCGGCCAATGTGGTAAGTCACCATGGTGACCTTATTGCCTAGTTTTTGCAGGGCACGGGCCTGCTCATAGATGTGAATATGACCACCGCGGTCCACAAAAAAGGGAGTCGCGGCCACACACAGGATGTTGTAAGCGTTTTTTCGCTGCACAACAATCTCCTAAACTACTTATTTAATTGGGAAAACGCCACGCGATTATACGAATAGGGGCATGTTCTCACAAGGGTAACATTGAACAAATAACCATACTACAAGCTTGATCTAATGGAGCGTAACCAACACCTGATTTTGGTCAACATTATCCCCCGGTTTAACGTTGATATGGTGAATCACACCATCACGCGGGGCTTTCAATTCATTTTGCATTTTCATGGATTCCAAAATGACAACCGGCATTCCTTTGGTCACTTCTTCGCCAATATTGACCGGAATTGCCACAATTGTACCGGGCATAGGGGAACGAATAATGGCTTCACCACCTGCCCCGGCAAGTGTCCCCGATGCTCGGGCCAAACGCATTTCACGTTCGTCCGTGACATCAACTTCATATAAATCACCTGCCATCAAGACCTGAAATTTACCGTCACGTTCTTCAACGACCGCTTCAAAGGACTGGTTGTCAATCAACATCGAGTAAATGCGATTGGCCCCCATGTATTTAAAGTCAACATGGCGCACTTCCCCGTTGACCTTCACTTCCCCTTCGCGGTTAATCTCAACTTCATAAGTCTGTCCGTTGACGGTCGTAAAATATTTCATCTTTTCAAAACCCCTAGATGGTAATGAAGGGTGAACAGCAGCGTTCACCCCAATTTTTGCGGGGTGATCTTTTGCCAACCACCCCGTTCAATTTTACAGGTTTATCTATTTACCCATGCCGTCGAGAATGATATTCCCGACTAGCCCTTCCAAGATGTCCGAGAAATTGGTCTTGATGAGCAGGGGCAACTGATCTAGTGATTCGACGTTTTCATCCACCATGATGTCAACCATCAAGATATAGCGACCTTCGGGGAAGATGTAACGGGCTTGAATACCGGGTTTATCGCAAAATGCGCTGGTGTTGCGTGTGAATAACGGCCCGCTTAAGGTTTCCTCAGTTTCGTAGAGCGTATAACCTTGGGCAGTCATCAAATCAGTCAAAGAGGCGTCTTGGGCAGCAGCACTGGCGTTTTCAGCACTACCCCAATCTAACAAGCGGAAACCGATACCAAACAGTTCAGGATCAGCGGGGCATTCGGCCACCTGCCAAACAGCCCCTGCTTCGTAGGCAAAACCACTCAGGCCATACCATGTGGTTGCAGCACCTTGGGCAGCTTCGTCAAATTGGCCGACCGCTTCTTCACTGCCAGTAAACAACCCCGTCCCCTGCTCCAATTGGTTAAACCCACTGTCGGCAGGTAGCAAAGTTGAGACCTGTTCAAACGTTTGGTCGCCCGTAAAAGGCTCTGGAGCAACAAAAGTCGTTTCAACGGTGGTGGGGTCGGTGACAATCAAAACCGTATTGAGGGTATCCCCCGGCTCCGTCGCAGTATCCGGATCACGGTCAGTCACATTCAAAACCACGTCCTGACCTTCTAGTACCGTACCAAAAATGGTATAGCCACCATCCAAATGTGGGGATGCGGCGCGGGTGATAAAAAATTGGCTTCCATTGGTGTCTGCACCAGCATTCGCCATCGCCAACACGCCGGGTCCAGCAAAGGTCAAAAACGGCACTCCCTCATTTTGGAATTCATAGCCGGGGCCACCCATACCAGTGCCTTCTGGGTCACCGCCTTGAATCATGAAATCCGCGATAACGCGGTGGAAGGTGGTGTTATTGTAATAGCCTGCGTTGGCGAGGAAGACAAAATTATTGACCGCGATGGGCGCAAATTGCTCATACAGGTCAACATAAATCGCGCCTTTTTCGGTGCAGAAGATGGCATAATAATCTACGCCTTCTTCCAACACTTGTTCAGCAGCATCATAAGTACGGGTTTCAGGTTCAGTGATGTTTGGTTGAGCCGCCTCGCACAATTGAGTTGGCGTTTTTGCTCCATCGTCTTGGGCTTGCGCTGGCAGCGTCTTGCCCGTCCCTACTACGCCTGTCGCCAACACAAAGGCCAACAGCGCACACCGCACTCCCGCAGAAAGTGAAATTCGCATTATCGCTCCTAGCTTTAAACTAATACCATCGAATTCAAACTGCCGAACAATTCAACTCGCGTTAACTTCCTTTCGGCATAAATGATAAAATCTTTTGCGCCAAATTGCTCACTGGCATCGTTTGTAACCAAACCCGACCCGGCCCAGTGAGGGTGGCTAAAAACAAGCCCTCACCGCCAAAAAACATGTTGGTGATGCCCTTAACCATTTGAATATCGTAGTTGACACTTGGTTCGTACATCGCAATATGGCCGGGGTCTACCTTAAGCCGTTGGCCGGGTTGTAATGTATATTCCGCCACCTCGCCTGAGATTTCAACAAAGGCAAGACCTGGCCCGGTGATTTTTTGCAGAACAAACCCTTCACCACCAAAAAAGCCTGTACCAAGTTTGCGGCGGAAGTGCATCTCCATTTGCACACTGTCCTCCGCACACATAAAAGCATCCCGTTGTGCAATAATGCTATGGCCTGCTGGAAGAGGCAAAGGGATGATTTTGCCCGGTGCTTCTGGCACAAAGACAATCATCCCTTGTGGAGCCGTACAAGTGTAATTAGTCAAAAACAGGCTTTCGCCAGAAAGCGCCCGCCCCAGCATCTTGCCGATGCCACCGCGACCGCTTGTTTTCATGTCAATACCATCTGTCATCCATGCCATGCCACCCGCCTCGGTATAGACGGTTTCACCTTGCTTCAGGTGCATCTCAAGCGACTGCATGACTGTGCCTTTGATCTCGTATTCCATAGGGCTTCCTCACAGAAAATGTAGAATGCACCCCAAGATTGTAGCACGAATCAAAGATTTAGTTGTTGGTAGATTCGCCTGTGTCACCCGTTTCAACCGGGGCAGGTGTGGGAACTTGAATATCTACCGGTTCATCAAAAGCGCTATAGTCTGTTGTGGCGTCGCTGGTAATGACGACCTTGGCCGCATCGCCGCCAGTCAAATCACTGCCAAGTTCAATATCAACATTGATGGTCGCTTGCAAACGATGAGGTAAGTTATCGTCTGCCCCAACCCAAATGGTATATTGGACCGTCATGGCTGCCAAAACCGCCTGCGTTACTGGGTCGTTGGCATCCTTCAATCCCAATAGGGTCGCGCCATCTACACTGCTAAATAAAGCGCTGGGGTTCATAGTAAGGGTAAAAACGCGCATGATCTGACCACTGATGCCTTCGTTTGCGCCTTCTTCAACCGTCGTGACGGTATCCGCCGTAAACAATTTGCCACTAATCCCGCTCAGGTTGGCGATATTGGCAAAATTGAAAGAATCGCCCAGTGGCAATACGTCAGGATTTTCGCTGATATTGACCCAGTCGCTGGCAGGGAAAAGGCCTTCAACATCGGTCGGGATACGGACATAAATTTGCCCGTCAATCTGCACCACCTCAAGATTGATTGTCTGGCGCGTGGGGTTTGTATTATCAGTGGTATCGTCAATAAAAATGGAATTGCTCTGTTCG
Organism: Chloroflexota bacterium; assembly: GCA_016234595.1. Classification (GTDB taxonomy): domain Bacteria; phylum Chloroflexota; class Anaerolineae; order Aggregatilineales; family J027; genus CFX10. Next base: position 135,252 of record JACRBG010000035.1, read on the forward strand.
ATGGTGATACTGCTCGCTTCGGTCTGACCCTCTTTGGCGGGGCGTACCTGCGCAGTCAGGCTTTGTTCGGTGCTGATGTCTGAAGACAGCGCCAGATAGCCTTCACCGCTGCTAACCGTTTGTGATTGTTCACTTTCGGTCGTGGCCTGATAGCCTTGCAGCCCGTTCAGATTGGTAAAGGCTGTCGTTACAATACCGAGCAAGTCTTCGCCTTCTTGTGCCTGCGCTGGTAAAACCGCCAGCACCGTCAAGGCCGCAATGACCACCACCAAAATTTTACGAACATTCATTGTAGTGTTTTTCCTTTCGTCGCCATGCAGTCAATTTTTAATTTTCTTGACTGAAAAAATGCGCATGAAAATTTTTAACCCGACCTATTTTACCTTATGCGTCGGTCTCTACCATGTCTAGGTTTTTAGACGCCAAAGGGTTCAAGTTTCGTCAGATTGAACTTTTGCTTGGCTAATCCAATAGCCATGTGCCCCCTCACAATCTGCTATAATTACTTAATAGATCGAAAAAAGCTGGTGAGGCTGTGTCTGATATGGATTTACTTCCCCCTGCATCATCCCCACCCTCTGAGGGTTCATTTTTTGTGCGCTATTTGCGCCTATATGTGCTGCATCAGGTCGAACACACCACGTTTACCAACTTGAGCATTCTACGGACACGTATTGCCACCGTCCGTTATATCTTTAACGACTTGCCCAACCGCCTTGACCAACAGTGGCAAGCCGATTCCATCAGTGGGGTGTCTTTGGCCCAAGAAACCCTCATCCCGCGTTTTGAAAATCTGTTGGCCGACGACCAAGCATGGGCCAGACTTGGCCTAACAGGGGGTGATTATCCCGCTTGGCAACCCTATCTTAGTTTGCGCCAAACCGCCCCCGGCAAATTTATTGATGCGTTACCCAGCCCCCGTGCGCTTGTCCCTAATCCCCCATCCCTGCCAGCACCATTGGCCCGCCCTATGGCCCACCTGATGGTTAATGTCGAACGCGCCCAACGACTACTAGAAGTAACCCAAACTGCCTTACAGGTCGCGGATACGGCCTTGCGGGTGTGGAATAATTGGAAATTGGGGCAAGCCGAGCGCAAACTTTTGGAAGCACGCTATGTGCTGCTGCAAGATTCGATTCATGCTACCTTGTCCGGCCAGCAGACCGCCTTAAATCAAAGCCTTGAACCGGGATTTGTCACAGGATATTTAGCCGCACATGGCGATGATGATGCCTATGATGTCCTATTTGGAGACGTAAGCTAATGGGTGAATTTGATCAATATGACGGTCAACGCAATTCCAATGACCGCCGTCGCCGTAAAAACCGATTGCAAAATTATGAAGACGAGGCTGACGGAATGGCCGATGCTGCCGATCAGACCGACGGTAATTTTGCCAATATGGAAGACTACGCTGGCGGGTTCGCGGACGAATATGGTCGGCAAAACCCACGCCATTATCGCGATTGGAATGATAATTCGGGGCAAGACGCCGACCCACTAGCTGGCCCTGCGCCAACCAATCCCCGCTATCGCCGACCGGGAGCGCCTGTGCCACCGCTTGACCCCAATCAACCTTCGCCAGCCTTGCAACGTGCCGCCCAATTGATGGATCGGGCAAATCGGCGAGGCGGTCGTGTGATTGATGCCCCACCCTCGCGTTCGCGCAGTCGTAGTCGTGCGGCTGACGACACCTACGATGATACGCCTGAACAGCCCGGCAGCAGTTTTATGGATATGTTAGGCAGTATCGGGAAAAATCTGAACATTCCCGGATTACCAACAGTGGATGCAAGTGGAATTGGCAATGCCTCTAAATCCATTATGGTTGCGGCCTTGGTAATCGTTTTTTTGCTATGTAGTTGCTTGCTGGTCTTGACAGCTTGGATTATCAGTCTGTTCGCCAGCTAGGACATATCACTCATGACCCAAAAAATCGCGGTCGCCGTCATTCATGGCATTGGTAAACAAGACCCTGCTTTTGCCGCCAATATCAGCAAGGCGCTCATAACAAGCTGTGGCGACGACTGCGGGGCTGACATAGTCATTGAGCCGATTTATTGGGCCAAAGTAATGCAAGATGCCGAGGATGAGCTTCAACAGCGTTTGCAGCAAGGGGGCAAAATGAATTTCCCCCGGCTGCGTGAATTTGCCATAGATTTTGTGGCCGATGCGCTGGCTTACCAACCCGCTCCCGATGACCGATCCTCCTATGATGGCATCCACCGCGTTTTTGCCCAAGCCATTCACCAATTGGCCGAAAAAACCGACCCAACTGCGCCCTTATGTATCATCGCCCATAGTTTGGGGACGGTCATCAGCAGCAATTACATTTACGACCTGCAAGTTGAACCTTATCGTTCCATTATCTCGCCGATTGTCAAAGAAGCGATGGCCGACACCCCCATCGAGCGCGGCGAAACCCTAACTTTGTTTTATACCCTCGGCAGCCCGATTGCCTTATGGAGTTTGCGTTACCATGATTTTGGCAAGCCAATTCAAATCCCCGCCCCGCAATTAGCCCATTACTACCCTGAGTTAAAAGGGGAGTGGGTCAACTTTTATGACAAAGATGATGTGGTAGGCTATCCAATAAAGTTGCTAAACGCCCGGTATCGAGCCATAGTGACCGAAGACCGCGCTATAAACGTGGGGCATTTCCCAGCCAATATAACCCCAGCTTCCCATATGGGCTATTGGACAGACCGCGAGGTTATAGGCCCGATTGCGGCTTCATTGAAGCGGGTGTGGCAAACCATTAACGGCTAACCACACCCAGTAGTGACATGATTATTCTTGGGCCAGACTTTGCAAATGCACTACCATATCGGCAAATTGCTGCAAGTCAGCTTTTTTGATTATGTGTCCCGATTCTAAAACCGAAACCCCGTCCAGCGCGGCCAAAGCCAAGTCAATCAGCCCGTCCGAAAGGGATTTAAGATCGGGTGGCGTTGCAATCGGTTCCAGTGTTTTGAGATTTTCAATCTGGCGCCGCTCGTGTTCAATCGGTTTTAGTCGGTTTTCACGTTTTGCCATCGCCGCCCATCCTGCCTACTTCATGTTGGCGATAATCGCAGTGGCAAATTCGCTGGTCTTGACCTGCTTTGCACCTTCCATCTGACGGGCAAAGTCATACGTCACCACTTTTTGGCGGATAGTCGCTTCATAGGCATGGGTAATCATGTCTGCCGCTTCCTGCCAGCCAATATGCTCCAACATCATCACGCCGGAGAACAATAACGACCCCGGATTGACCACATCTTGGTCAGTATATTTGGGCGCTGTACCGTGTGTCGCTTCAAACAAAGCCACTGCATCCCCAACGTTCGCACCGGGGGCAATGCCTACGCCGCCGACCTCAGCCGCAATTGCGTCTGACAGATAGTCGCCGTTCAGATTCGGTGTGGCGATGACATCATGTTCGCCGGGGCGCAGCAGCATTTTCTGGAACATAATGTCCGCAATAGTATCCTGAATCAAAATCTTGCCTTCAGGCACTTTGCCACCGTGATTCTTTTCAACTTCATCCCAGCTAATGGTCTGTTCGCCAAATTCAGCCGCCGCAACTTCATAACCCCATTTGCGGAAGGCTCCTTCGGTAAACTTCTGGATATTGCCCTTATGCACCAACGTCACATTCTTGCGTTTGTGTTCAATGGCATATTGGATGGCCTTACGCACCAACCGCTTGGAGCCGAATTCGCTGATGGGCTTAATTCCCAACCCTGCCCCTTCAAAGAAACCCTCAACACCCAATTCTTCGCGCAGGAAACGAGCGAGTTTTTCATTTTCAGGCGAACCGCTTTCAAATTCGATCCCGGCATACACGTCTTCGGTGTTCTCGCGGAAAATCACCACGTCAATATCTTGTGGGTTTTTTACTGGGCTAGGCACACCCTCATACCAGCGCACTGGGCGGATGCAGGCATATAAATCCAGCACCTGACGCAGTGTCACGTTCAAGCTGCGGAAACCGCCACCCACCGGGGTTGTCAGTGGGCCTTTAATCCCGACGAGATATTCACGTAGGGCATCAAAAGTTTCTTCGGGCATATAGTCGCCGTTGAAGATGCTGGCAGCTTTTTCGCCGGAATAAACTTCCATCCAAGAAACTTTGCGTTTGCCGCTATAGGCTTTTTCGACAGCGGCATCCCAAATCCGTAGGGAGGCCTTCATAATGTCGCGTCCAATGCCATCCCCTTCGATATACATCAGGATAGGATGGTCTGACACAACCAGTTTGCCACTTTTATCAACGGTAATCTTATCCCCCTCGGTAGGGACTTTAATTTTTTCGTAGGCCATAATGGGACTCCTAGTTAAGTTACGTTCATCCAGCGAAACGCGGTGAATTATAGCATATGCCTGCGTCTGCCAACCCGCCAAAAATCTTCTACTTTTCTGCTATAAAGCCCGTCCACCCACATACCGCATCAACATATCTTTGCGGATAAATAGAAAGATGGTCAACCCTGCCAAAAAACCCATCACATGCGCCAGATGCCCCACTTGGCCCTGATACCCGCTTTGAATAATACTAATAGACGGTACGGTCTCCATAATCAGAAAGGGGAATAACAATAGGGCGGAGGGAATTTGCAACCGTCCACGCCACCATGCCGGACGCCTGCGACTAAACAATCGAATGGGGATGACCGCCAAAAAGCGCAGCACCGACCCCACACCCCAAATACAGGTAATCCGCTCACCATAAAACAAAATTAAGTAGGCCCCCATCACCCCCGAAATCGCACCACTCGCACCAATACTGGGCATACTTTCTTGGGCATGAATGGGATTCAACAGCGTGTCGCACACATTCGAAATCATCCCCGCCAGCAAATAATAGGCCAAAAATCGCCACGGGCCGCAAGCATCCTCGACCCGAAACCCAAACACCCGTAGATAGAGCATGTTGCCAAAAAGATGCCCAAAGCTGCCGTGCATAAAAATCGCGGTGAACGTCACGAAAGCTCCGATGCTCTGGGCATGATGCAATTCCGTTTCCCGATAGCCATACAAATAAATTTTGGCGTAGTTTTGGGTATAGATGGGCTGACCTGCCGCCGAATATTTGACCCCATAAAAATCTGGGACAAGCCATACCAGAAATACCAATACATTCAGCGCGATAATCGTCCATGTCATCCATGGAAACGACTTGTAGCGCATCTCACCACGCGAATCTCGATACGGCATCGGATAAAATAGGGATGCCAATAATAACTCAAGGACAGTCAATAGAGCGGCTAGGCAGATAAGAGCCATCTCTACCCTCCCAATTGGGCAGTGAGGAGTGATAAAGCGATTGGGGCGACCAGCTTAAACGACATCACCAATAAGGCTACGCCAATTAAGCCGAGGGCGGTGCGAATTTCTGGTGCAATCTCTGATACATCATCTTGCTTGGCCTTGTTCCCCAGCCAATTTCCTAATGGATACTGCCGCGACCCCGATGTCGCCGTAACTAACAGATAACCCCCTAACAACGATAATCCTACTCCCAGCCAGCGCGACCCACCCATCCGCCAAAAATCCAAGCCAGCGTCCTGAAAACCCATGAGCAGAAAAAGCAGACTAACTGCTACCGCCTCCCGCATCGCCAACAAAAAACTGCGCTGTTCATCCTCAGTGATAATAGGCTTTTCATGCAGAAGTGCGGCCTCAGCTTTTTTGCCATCTTCAGTACGTGGCCCCAAACGTGCTGCCCGATCATAAGCAGCTACCGCAAGTTTAGTTTGGTGTATTTGGCAATATAAATCACCCAACGCCAGCCATAGGGCCTGATCTTCCATATGTCGTTTCAAGGCTGCTTCTAGCAATTTGATAGTGTCTTCAGGGCGGCCCGCTGTTCTAAGATGATGCGCGGCCTTTAATATCGCGTCGGGATCAGCGTCAGGCAGGCGCGCCAACCGCACCCGAATCTCATCCGCCTCGCGCCATCGCCCAATATTTTCGGCCAATTCAATCCCCAACAAATAAACGGTAGGGGAAGTCGAACCGCCTCGCAGTGCCCGTAACATCAGTGTCCAAGCGTCATCCGTAAAATAATTATCGTAGAGGGCTTTAGTTGCCTTTGCCAACGCTTCAGGGTGATCTACCCGAATATCTAAAATCGCCACCCATGCTTTGATCGCCGTTTCCAATTCGTGACGGTGTATAGCAGTCTCGGCATAATCCAGCAATTTTTCGACCTGCTGTTGTTCGGCGGGGGTCAAGGGGTCTCGGATGGTTTTGGATGGGGTTTGAGGTTTGGAGGCGGGCCGACCGATCGGATTTGAAGGATTAAGAGGGTTAGCTGGTGTGGCTTCCATCGGATGCTCGGCCTATTTACAACGTCTTTTCAAACCATTCTACTACTTTTTGGCTATACTGATCAGGATATTTCACGTGGGCGCGGCGATGTCGGCAACCCGGCACAATCCACAATTCACTACCCGAGGGCGCATTGGCTGCAATTGCTTTGATGGAGGGCATAGATACAAGGGTATCTTCCGCGCCATGAATAAACAAAATTGGACACCTAACACCGGTTATCCAATCGAGGGTGTTCACCCGGTCAAAGCGAGCCAAGCTAATGATCGATCCTCCCAACATACACAGCCATGCTAGGCCACTTGCCATGATCGGCTGGATATTTTTTTCAGCCAACCAGCCTGTCAGAGTCTGATGTAGGGTTGCAATCGCACCGTCAGCCACAATTGTGCGGATTTGTTTGGTGCGTGCCGCCGTCAAAATAGCCGTGCCTGCCCCCATGCTAAACCCCAAAACTCCAACTTCCTCAATGCCATGCGCCCCTGCCAAATAGTCTAAGACGCCCAGCAAATCATATTGTTCGCGCAGGCCAAAGGTCACAAAATTGCCTTCAGATTCGCCATGTGCCCGAAAATTAAACATCAATACGTTAAACCCTGCATCGTGTAAAATTCCGGCTTGGCGTACATCTGCGTCCATGCTGCCATTTTGTCCGTGACATTGAATTATTGTGCCCTTGGCCGTGTGTCGAGCAGGAATCCACCACCCTTGGAGCAGTAAATCATCGCGGCTATAAAAACGCACACGCTCAAAAGGCAAGCCGTGATTGGCAGGTGAATCGGGCGCGTCAGGGGTGCGACGTTCTATTATCTTTTTGCCCCCCACCCCTGCAATAACGGCAAATACACCAATTAGAAATGCCAAGAACCCTTTCATGTCATCCTCTCAATTGGCCTCAATACGGATGCCGCGAATTAAATCACCCGGCGGTGGATTGGGAAAACGTAACGGGTCACCGGGGTTACGTGGCGTCAAGGCTTGCACCACATCCATACCCACCGTCACCACGCCAAAAATCGTATACTGCCCATCCCATTCCGTTTCGTGATTCGGCAATGCCTCAAAGGTGATAAAAAATTGACTCCCAGCCTCGCCGGGTTCGCCGGGGGGATGTGACATTGCCACTAACCCCACTCGATCAAAAGTAAGGCCATTTTGTTCCTCACCCGTAATGCGATAGCCCGGATAGCCTCGTCCGGTGTCACTGGGGTCGCCCGACTGGGCATAAAAATTAGGGATGACCAAGAAAAACGTATTGGCATCGTACCAACCCTGTTGCGCCAAAAATACAAAATTATTGACAGCTTGGGGGGCCTCATCTTCAAACAAATCAATGCGAATATCGCCCTTCTCAGTCTCGATAACGGCTTGATAATCTTTGCTCATATCGAGGGTAAGGGGTGGCGCGGCCTCAAAAAAATCTTGTTCCAACAGGGCCAAACGCACTACCCCATCCAAGCCAAACAGGTCATCCCGGTCATTCAGCAATTCACCGTTGACCAGTAGGGTCGGAATCCCGACGATTTCCAGCGCAGCAGCCTGCTCTTGATACTGCTCAACCAGTGGCGCGTAGAGACCTTCATCCAATTCGCGGTTAAAACGTTCAACATCCAAGCCCGCGGTTTGGGCATACTCGGTCAGTTTGGCGCGAAAATCTTCGGGTGCTAACTCCACCCATTCGGCCTGCGTGGTATATAAAATCGCCTGCATATCCCAAAAATGATCTTGGGCAGCGGCGGCTTCAGCGGCTTGCAAGGCGAGTCCAGCCTTATCATTGCTTTGGGTATCGGGCAGGTGTCGCCAAACCAAGCGCAGGCTTTCAGGATATTGACCACGCAAAATTTCCAAATCACGGGCATAGCGGGCACAGCGCGAACATTGAAAATCGGCATACATGATAATTGTCACCGGAGCATCCTCTGGCCCCAGAATATAATCACGTGGCTCAACGGCCTTTGATTCGCTATTTCCTAGACTGAGGACATCTGGCGTTTGGGTGATCGGCGGCGGTGCCGTAGATTCAGTGACATCTACTTGTTCACCTTTTTTATCGTCCCCACCACAGGCGGCCAGCAATAAACCCGCCAAAATAATTGCAATCAATATCTTTTGTGTTTTAACAATCATGGGTTGTCCACTATCAATAATGAATACATCGCATGGTCAGCATAACGATTGGTCAGCCAGTCGGATTGCCGTTTGATACCTTCCAGTGTAAACCCTAACCGTTCGGCAATCGCCCGACTGCGACTATTCTCCACCGCCGCCTGAATTTCAACACGGTGCATTTTTTCTCGCTCAAAAAGATAGCCGATCACCGCGCGGCAGGCTCTGGTTACAAGCCCATAACCGACATATTGCTCCGCTAGCCAATAGCCAATTTCTGTTTTATGGCTCTCGCGGTTGATGAAATGGCACACCACACCGCCAGCCAATTCATTTTTGTACCACAATCCGGCATGAAAACCATCACCTTGCACTGATTTTTCAGCAAATCGCTGAATCAAGGCCTGTGTATCTTGCAAAGTTTGAATCCGCCCCGACCAGCGCAGCCATGTATCAAGATGAGTGCGATTTTGCAAAATGAGGTTAAACATGGTTTCTGCATCAGCCAAATCGAACTGGCGCAGGGCAATTTCATCATCAACGCGGAGCAGCAGTGGAGTCATGTTTAATGTTAACCTCGCATCACCTGTTCATAAACTTCGAGTGTTTTTTGGGCCGTTTTGCGCCATGTAAATTTGGTAGCCTGCCCCCGCGCCGCATTGGCAAGATGGGCGTGTAAATCATCTTGAATCATCACCGCTAAAATCGCCGCTCCCAACTGCCGTGCGTCATCAGTTGGAACTAGATAGGCCGCATCACCTGTTACTTCGGGAATGGAAGATACATGACAGGCAATTACGGGTGTCCCACACGCCATCGCCTCCAAAATTGGCAATCCGAATCCCTCATAGCGACTGGGGAAAACCACCGCCTTCGCCAACCGATATAAAGACGGTTTATCCTCCTCCGCGATCTCGCCCAACCAAAGCGAATATTTCTCAACATCAAGCTCTTTTGCATACTTTCGTAAATCCGGAAATCTTGATGTACCCCATTCTTTTGGTTGATTACCTGCCAGCACCAGCGGTATTTGCTCACCCAGCGACGGCCCCGCATAGGTCCATGCCAATAATAATTGATGCACATTTTTGCGGATGTCAAAGCCACCAAAATACAACACAAATTCGCTCGGCAGGTCATATTTTTGGCGCACAAGCTCATCTTCATCAGCGTAAGCCACTGGACGAAAACGATCATCCGCCGCCAGATAGGTTGGCGTAATTTGTTCAGCAGGGATGTCGAGATGCTGGACAATATCAGCTTTGCTGGCTTCCGATAGGGTGATGATATGCGCTGATCCTTTAGCCGTCGCACTGACCAAGCTGGTATAAAATTTCGCCCCTGTCCCCCCGCGATATTCCGGCAGGACCAGCGGAATCAAATCCAATACTGATGTCACCAATCGGGCTGGCTTGCTGTTAAGTGGGCTACCCCAATACGGTACATGGGCAATATCAGCCCCTATCTGTCGCACCGCTTGGGAATAACCCCGCTGCTCAAACCAGACCTTTTGTAGATGTCCTTTAAATTTAGCTGGTGCATGGGCCATATTCACATTTTCGGGCAGGCTGTCTAAATCCCGCATAAAATCTGGCACGACCAATGTCATGACCAAATCTGGCGCGACCTTTTGCAAAGCTGTCACCAAGTTGCGGATATATTGCCCACTGCCCACCCGCTGCTGATTCCAAAACCATCCATTAAAAGCGATGTGCATTCTATTCAATCCTAAACGTATCTAATAAAACCGTGTCATCCGGCCAAGCATTGCCAGCGGCATCTGCCGCGTGTAACCGTGTAAAAGTTTCGGCCTGATACAGCCCAATCTTGACCTGATATTCCCCGGCAGGCAAGCCCGTCAAGGGCAGGGTAACCAGATCAGGAATGCGTTCCCCGTCGCCCCATGCCCATGTTGGATACTGCTCACCGCCTGCCAATGGGTCGAGTTGGGCCACCTGCTGACCGTTAGCATCCTCAATATGCACAAACAGTTTATAGGTGTCAGCGGGACGGCTACGTGTCCCCCATGTCAGGGCCAGTTGCAAATTTTCGCTGTCATGGCTGACGGCGTAATCCACCAGCGATATACCCTCAAAACGGAAGGGAGCCGCGTCCATTTCACTAAGGGTAATTTTCTCGGCGGGGGCAATCAGTGAGCCAATAAAGGTGGTAAACAACTCGCTGCCATCAGGTGCATAATTGGGTAGGCGGTTGCCTGTTTCAAATTGAAGTAGCGTCAACGAAAGCCGATAGATCTGCCCCGCCTGAAGTTCTCCATCAATTGGCAGGCCAAAGGTATCACAAAATGCCTTGCCCGGTTCCCACAGCGTATAGTTGCCTAAGCCGAGATACGATTCACGTCGCCCGACCACCTCATCATCTGGCCCAATTACATGCAAAGCAAACGCATAGGGCATCGAGATTCTTTCACCAGATGATTTAGCATCTTCGGCCTGCCAACACAAAGTAAATTCGCGGGTGTCGCCTGTGTGAATGCGCGTATCGTCCACCTTAAAACCCAGAAAATCAGCTTGCCCATAATCTAACATCTCCCCCATCAAATCTTGGGGAGGATTCTCGGTTAATGGGGGTCGCCCGAACGCGGGATAAATCGTGGTCGGTACAATAATCACAGCCATGCCTGCCAATGCTCCCGCCGTCCACTCGCGTGTTTTAGGAAACTGGCGCAGACCCATCACCACCAGTAGCACCAAGGCAGGATAGTAGGGCAACAATAACCGCCCCGGCACGACATGGCTAACAGTCGTCCATTGCAGCAGCGACATGATGCCCACCGCGAGGGTCAGGAGGAGAATGAGGACATCAGTGGTTCTCGATAGGGGAGGGGTTGCAAAGCCTCCCTTGCGAATACCTCCCAATAAACCCTTCCCCCACCCCATCACCCCGACAACCGCTATTACAATCGGCAAGACGTAGCCCCAATCCTTGATAAACACGGAGCGCCAACCAAAACGTGCCCACACTTCCCGCGTCAATTCAGGGATACGGGTACGAAATTCGGGCAATTTTTCAAGCATTGAAGGGTGTTCTTTAATCCCCCACGGCATATTGATATGCGGCTGCGTGCCAAATGGGTCATCAAACAAAATCGCCCCGCGTACATACCACCATCCGCCCATGACGGCAGCCAGCCCAATCAACACCACCCAGCCAGCGATGAGACGTGCTAGAGGTGCAGTTTGTCTATTGGCTCGGCTTTGCCACCAGCCTAGGCCAACCGCCAAGACAGGCACAGGCCACAGTGATAAGCCGCTGGTTTTGGAAAGGGCGGCAAGTCCCATGCACAGCCCTGTTCCAATCAACCAACCCCGATTTTGCCAATCGCGTAGTAAATGGAGCGACCCCGCCAATATCCATGAACCAAACGCCATCGCTGCTACGTCATTGCTGACCACTGCGAAACCATGCAGAGCTTGGGGATTAAAAGCCAGTCCCATCGCTGCCAAGAGTGCCCAGCCCCGTTGTTGCGGCCACAACGCCAACCCCGCCCAATACACCCCCGCTACCGCCACCATGCCATAGATAGCCGATAGGAGGCGTGTCCATTGTAGAGCGTCGGCTAAATGCTGCTCACCCTCACTCAGCACATGATTTTTCGACATCAAATAGAAATTGCGATTATCACGGCTGGTTTCGGGGGCAGGATACCCACGCCAAGGATTGGCTTTCGCCTCGGCATCAAGTGGCCCAAAATCGTGTAGGTGGCTAAACAGTGCCGCCGAGACATAATACAAGGGGGCTTGGCTGACCTGCTGGGCAATCGTGGTGTCAAAATCGGCATGGGGGTCGGGTAAATCTCCGCTTTCACGCACCTTCAATATATAGGCAAAATGCGAGGGTTCGTCTGGCCCTTCAAATGGCGTAATCGCCCAGCCATAAATCCGCACGACCAGCAGAAACACTCCCAATAGGATGATGAGTGGCAGGTGTCTTGGGAGGCGTTTAGGTAACATCATTTACGGCTCGGTCGTGAACAAAATCAGGTCGGCGGTGAACTGCATCTGACCACTGGCATCGGGGTAATTGAAAATCGCGTTAACCCCGCGTGGGCTATCATAAAATCCGGTCAGGATGGTGATTGGCCCTTGAATATCGGCGGGAACTTGCAACATGAGGTCATAAATCATCCAATCCCCCACCCGCCACGTCAAGGCCGGAATATAAGTCCCATCCGCGATATACCGCACCTGTCGCTGGTTGTCTAACACATGGGCATATGGCGCAAAATTCCATGCTCCCCGTTCGGGTGCAAGGCCATCTACCTGCCAATAAAGCCGCAGGGTTGCTGTTTGACCAGGGCGCAGGGCGTCAAGCAACCACCACCCGATAAAACGAATCCCCACGTCTGAGGGAATATCGGCAGAGTTCATGGGTTTAAAGTTTTGTTTCAACTCCCACAAACTAATCCGTGTGCCATCCCTCAAGCGAATCGGAATTTCGGCCACTTCACCATGGGCTGGTGGATTAATCGGCTGGGTTGGGGCATGGAATTCTACATACAATCCACCTCCTTTGGGTATGACCACTGCATCATGAATCAAAAAGTTATAAACCGCCGGAAAGGTTTTGCCCGCCATCGCCATGGAAGGCCATTCACCAATTTGGGTATAGACCACCATACCGTCTTGATAATTTGCGCGGATGCCTGCGCCCAATTTCATCGCCGCGTCAATCGGCAGCGTCCACGGGATGTCATTGCCCGGATAGGTCGTACTCTCTTGAGCAAAGCGGATAGTATTGAGTCCATTGAGGCCCATCGTAAAAATGACGCCTGCAATAATGGCATATTGAGCAAAGGCTTTAATGCCCTCACCCCCAACCCCTCTCCCAATGCTTGGAGCGAGGGGAGATATAGAAACCTTCTTACTTGACCACAGTGGCTCCAGCGCCCAACCAACTAAACCATGCCCTGCCGGAAGGGTCAGTAGCAAATAATGGGGATGCACTGATTTGGAGACATAGGTCATCATCAAAACAGGCAGCCAAAACCAAATCAGCAGAATGACGGCGACGTCTTGTTGAGGTGTATGGCGACACCTGATGAGTGTATAGAGTGCCCGTGCGACGCCTGCCAACAAAATTACCGATAATACCCGATGAACGATATTGGTGATGTCATTGCGGATTTCAGCGTCACGTGCTGGCGCATAGACCCCCCGCGCCGCCGGATATTCCCACCCTGTCACCAGTCGTAGGGCATGATTCAGGGCTTCATCGGATAAACTCGAATTCCCCCCTGCAAACGACTCGGTACGGTTCTTGGTATCACCCCACTGACGAGCCAAGCCAATGATATATAAGCTAAATAAGGCCACAAAAATCGCCCCACCAATGAGCAGCGGCTTTTTAGGGATACGTCGCCAATAAATGAGGATGAGCAAACCCACCGACGCAGCAAGGGCATACGACAGCAGATACGTATTGGCGAAAATGGCGAGGCCGACCAGTGCGATGAGCGTCTTTTGTTCGGGGCGGGGTGTTTTACGGGTAATAACGGCTACCAATGCCCAAAAAATCAGGCAGGCCAAAAAAGGCATCAAACATTGTACCCATGTGCGACGGCTTTCTTCAATTACCCAAGGATTTGCCGCAAACAGCGCCGTGCCAATCAATGCCGCCTGTGAACTCATCAACCGTTTAAGGCCACGATAGGCGAAATAAATGGCAAGGCTGTTGAGGCTGATGGTCAATATATAGGCGGTAATAAGTTGATGGGTAAGGGCCATCAAGGGGAGGAAAATATAGCCAGTCAGGGTTGGGTTGGCAAACAACACGGATGTCCCCTGCCCTGCCAGTGGAAAATGCCCATGACCGAGCGTATCCAGTGCCTGCCAAATCGGGTAGACCTGATCGAGATTGACCTCAATCGCCCCCAAATTTTGGAAACGTAGCACAAAGCCGACAACCAAAATTGCCAGCAGTGCTAGACGTTCCCAATCCCGTGAATTAGGCGTTGCCATCGCCTTCCGCATATCCATGTGGGTGAGCCTGATGCCATGCCCATGCCGTCTTAATAATTGCTTCCAATGTTGGGCGGCGGGGTTGCCAGCCAAGTTCATCATTAATGCGTTCCGATGAGGCCACCAAAACCGCTCCATCGCCCGGACGGCGCTCGGTCACTTGGGCAGGAATTTCATGCCCAGTCACTTGACGTGCCACATCAATCACTTCCTTAACGCTGTAGCCGCGCCCATTGCCGAGGTTATAGGTCATCTCGCCGCGATCATCAATCGCTTCAAGGGCCAGCACATGCGCCGAGGCCAAATCTTCCACATGCACATAATCACGGATGCACGTCCCATCTTGGGTGGGATAGTCGTCCCCGAAAACCTTGATATTCTCACGTTGCCCCAGCGGTACTTGCAGGATAAGTGGAATTAGATGGGTTTCCGGCTGATGGGCTTCACCGCGAATGGATTTGCCTGTCTTGTCTACCATCGAACCACAAGCATTAAAATAGCGCAATACCGCATATTTCAAACCCACTTGGCGCGCATACCAATGAATCATATCTTCAATCATCAACTTGGTGTGCCCATAGACATTGCTTGGCCCCAGCGCGTCTTCTTCGTTGAGGGTGGCGTTCTTGCTGGCATATACGGCGGCTGTGGAGGAAAATACCAAACGTTTAACCCCATTATCAATCATCGCATCCAATAAAGCCTGTGAATTGACCACATTGTTTTGAAAATACTTGCCCGGTTTTTCCATAGATTCACCAGCTTCAATAAAAGCAGCAAAATGGGCAACAGCATCAAATTTGTGGGATTGGAACAGCACCGACAAGGCGCCGCGATCCCCAATATCACCCCGTATAAAGTTCGCCCCTTCGGGAATGGCAGCCAAATGCCCCCGCGAAAGATTGTCATAAATGGTCACACGATGTCCAGCTTGCATAAAATGCGCGGCAGTGGTTGACCCAATGTACCCCGCCCCGCCTGTCACGAGAATGTGCATATGATTGCTTTCCTTACACTGCGCGTAAATAATCCGTTACGGCTTGCCGCATCCTCTGATACATCGTTGCTTCAACAGCAGCCATTTTTTCCGGTGTAATTTGTACCCACAATTCAGCATCAAGGCGCTCTGGCGATTGGAGAATCGTATGGAGGCCGTCTATACCCTGTGGGATACGTTTGCCCAAAATTTCGACGGTCTGGCTTGTCCCAATCGGCTGGATTTGATTGGCAACAATATCCCGCCAACCAATCAACGCCTCGTCGGGGAAAAATTCCAACCAGCGGTGAGGCGTCGCTTCGGCCAAAGCTGTCTGATGGAATTGACCCAGCTTCAAGTAATCGCGGGCATCCATCCACCCCAACAAAACATGCAGCATAAAATGGCTGGTTTCACGGGCAGGCCATGTGCCGTTTATAAACTCAGGAAACAGCATGTCCTCGCACCACACCTCATCCATTTCCAAATGACTCAGATACCCCGCCACAAAAGCCCGTTGAGCCTCATTTTGAATTGCGCCATTTGTCAGATTAGGATGAGCCGCCAGCATAGCGGGCACGGCATGAGGTTCGACTTTGGGGCGATAGGCAAAAAAATGCGTATCCTCACGGGTGAGGCTACCTTTATGATGAGCATCGGGCGAGATGCAGCCAAGCAAAAATTCACCCCAGTGCGCCTGAACAAAATTGGCATGGGGAAATTGCGGGTCGTTGATGAGTCGCTCAGCGGCGACCATGTGCATAAATGGTGTTGGCATAGTGGTGGATTCTACCCCAAATCTGGGGGGAGTGAAGCGCGAATTTTGGGCTTACTATTAAAAGTAGGGGAATTATACAGGGAAAGGATCGAACATGGCCCGTCACATATTATTGGTGATTTTGTTGATGCTACTTGGATTATTGTTTGTGCCACCTCATGCCCAAGCTGATGAGGCCCATATTTTGATTCTAGAGGCGGATGGCCCGATTGTCCCCGCTATGCAAAATTACATTGAGCGTGGGCTGAAAAAAGCCGAAGACGATAACGCGGTGTTAATCATCATTCGCCTCGACACCCCCGGCGGCAGCATTTCCACGATGGAAGACATCGTCAAAAATATACGCGATTCGCGCATACCCGTCGTCATCTATGTCGCGCCGCGTGGGGCGATGGCAGCTTCAGCCGGCACGCTCATTACCCTAGCAGGCCATGCTGCGGCCATGGCTCCCGAGACCGTCATTGGCGCAGCCAGCCCCATTAACAGCGACGGCAGCGACCTCCATGAAACGTCCGATCGCAAAGTCAAAGAAGTCTTGACTGCAATGGCCCGTACTTTGGCGGAACGGCGTGGCCCCCAAGCGGTTGATTTAGCCCAGCGCACCATCACTGATGCTGAAGCAGTCTCAGCAGGTGAGGCCCTCCAAGTTGGCCTAATTGATTATATCGCCTCCGACAACCGCGATCTCATCACCCAAATGGACGGCACAACCCTACCGGATGTGCGTGGTAAATCCATCACCCTTGATCTGACAGGCCTACCTATCCGCACCCTGCACATGAGCCTCATCGAGCGACTACTGCTTATCCTGACCGACCCCAATATTGTGTTTACCTTACTCAGTTTAGGCGTCATCTTGATTATTCTGGAAATGCGCGCACCGGGGGGTTGGGCGGCGGGCACTATTGGTGCGACCTGCCTTGTCTTGTCACTCTATGGCTTAGGGGTACTACCCATTAACTGGCTGGGGCTTGTTTTTGTCGGATTGGCCTTTGTCTTGTTGGTAGTTGAAATTATCACGCCCCATTCCTTTGGCGCTCTCTCAACCGCCGCTGCGCTTTCTATTGCGGTGGGTGGGCTAATCTTGTTTAACAATGACAATGTGCGGCAGTTCGGCAAAATTTCGATCCCCATCTTGGTTGGTCAAAGCACATTGGTCGCCATCTTGGGCATTGTATCGGTCTATTTTGTCATGCGCGTTCGTCATCAACCCCCGCTGACCGGACTTGCTCAAATGATCGGGCAAGTGGGTGAAGTTCGGGTCGCCTTGCAGCCACAGGGCATGGTGTTTGTGAACGGTGAACTGTGGAAAGCCGAATCCAATGACGGGGTGGCGATTGCCAAAGGTGAACCCGTCCAAATTGTCGAGATTCAAGAGCTAATGTTGAAAGTCAAACCCGAGGGAACCCGCAAGAAAAAAGAGGATGGATAGAGACTAAAATTCCCCCATTTCAATCCCCCATGCTACAATGCGTGATGAATTATCAGGTGTACGTGTGGGGGTAAAAAGATGAGTCATCAGGTCATTGCAAATCGGTTTGAAATGGGGAGTTTTCTGGCGGGTGGCGGCATGGGGGACGTGTATCGGGGCTTAGATCGCAGCACCGAACAACCTGTCGCTATCAAGGTCTTAAAACCAGAAATTGTTGCCCAAGACCCTGATCAATTGCAACGGTTTGCCCGCGAAGGCGAGCTGTTAGCACGACTCAACCATCCCAACATTGTCAAAGTCATCAAGATGGTGCAAGAAGAGGGCAAACATTACATTATTATGGAATATGTGGGGGGTGGCACCCTGCGTGATTTACTCATCGAGCAGCCCCAACTCCCCATCAAACGGGTTATGGAAATCGCCCTCGATCTTGCCGACGCTTTAACCCGCGCCCATCGTTTGAATATCGTCCACCGCGACCTTAAACCTGCTAATGTCTTAATTGCTGAGGACGGCACACCCCGTCTCACCGATTTTGGTCTGGCATGGCAGGCAGGCAGTGAACTCACCCAGACAGGCATGGTGATGGGCACGTCGGCCTATCTCAGCCCCGAAGCCATCGCAGGTCAGCAGTTGGATGCCCGCAGCGATATTTGGGCTTTTGGCATCATGCTCTACGAGATGTTAGGGGGTCGGCGTCCCTTTAATGAAGATACCCAAGCCGCCTTGCTGTTCGCCATCATGCAAAAGCCTGCTCCCAACTTACAGGGTTTACGGTCTGATATACCTGAGGCGTTGGCCCATCTGATTGAGCGGATGTTAGAAAAAGAACCCGATAATCGTATGCCAAGTGTGCGACAGGTCGGGGCTGAACTAGAAGCCATGATGTCGGGGATAAAACTTTCGAGTTCGCAAAGCAAACCCGCCCCCACCAAGCCTACACAGGTTTCTGAGGAATCGCGCTTTAAAACCCCCTCGGCTGGCGCCTTCCCAGAAATTAATGTCCAGATCATGAATCCGTTATTGACACCCCCGGTGAGCCAAGCGCCCACCCTTACCCCAATCGAGAAGCCACAACGCCACTTCCCCGTATGGGCCATTGTTGCGACTATTCTAGTTGGATTGGTGGTCGTCGCGGGGGGCTTGTTTGCACTAATCCAAAGCAAGCAAGAGAATTCCCCCCAGGCAACATCTGTTCCACAGGGGCCAGTCAAAATTGAGCCAGTTGCGGGTAATGAGTTATTGGTATTGGTGGCAAATCTGGAACATACTGGCGGTGAAGAGCGTGATGTCGCGCGATTTATCACGGACGACTTGCAGCAAAAATTGGAACGCGACATTCCCTTTTCGACCATTCGCATCCGCCCCTATCCCCGTGTGATCACCAATGCGGAGGATGCCGCTGAAGCCGCCGAGTTGAATAACGCCCCGCTGATTGTATGGGGTAACTACACCCAAGACCTCATTCAACTTGAAATCCAATTCGGTGTCGCCAACCCCAGCAATGGTTTCAAATATATTCAGCTTACGCCCGAAGCCCTAGCAAAATTAGTGAATGTACGTATTGAACTAAGTGACGAGCGTCGCCAATCGATTGCCCCGGTCATCATCTCGGCCTATGGCATATTACAGTTTATAGATGGGGATGTTTATGAAACGGCTGTTTCACTGACCATCGCATCTGAAATTGGCCCAGTAGAAACGGCTGAAATTATCGGAACAAGTGTTGCGGCAGATTATTATCGCTTCTTGATGTCTTTCCGCGAGCCCGATACTGCGTTTGCCGCCATTAACCGGGCCATCGAAGCCGAACGCAGCCCCATTTTATACGCGGCCCGCAGTACCTTGCGCCAGCGCACCGGGGATAGGGCGGCTGCCAAAGAGGACGTTAACACCGCTATATTGTTAGC
The DNA here is from genome assembly GCA_016234595.1 of Chloroflexota bacterium. Taxonomy (GTDB): domain Bacteria; phylum Chloroflexota; class Anaerolineae; order Aggregatilineales; family J027; genus CFX10. Next base: position 154,750 of record JACRBG010000035.1, read on the forward strand.
TGAACGGCAGGGTCTCGATCAATGGGCCACCCCTTATGTTTTGCAGGGGTTGCAAGCCGTTTTTGCTGACCAATTGGCCGATGCAAGCGAAGCTTATGGCAAAGGAACTGAACTGCGTCCAGAGGATTGGTTCCCACTCGCACTACAAAGTATCTCGCTCTATTTTTCGGGTCACTTTGATGAAGCTAAACAAACCAGCGACCAATCCATCGCCCAGCCCGATAGCCCGACCACTAATTTTCCCTATATCGTGCAGGTCTTGGTAGCTCTGCGTGAGGGACACCTCGAAGACGCCATTGCCGCCAACGACACCATTGCCCGTGAATTTCCTGACCCCACCTTTTCAAATCGCATCCTTCAGGCTGTTTACGGCTCTGATGCCAATTTGGTCTATACATGGTTCAACTCAGCAGCAGGCAATCTATTTTTAGGCCAGTTCAACGCCACCATTAGCGATACTGATAAAGCCATCAGCATCAATCCAAATATCACTGAAGTCTATATGGTACGGGGATTGGCCTATTGTAATCTAGAACAATATGAAGATGCGGAAACGGCCTATAGCCAAGCTATTGAGAAAGACCCCAATTTTATTGCTCTCTATCTACTCCGCGCTGATGCACGCCGTAAGCTGAATCATCTACCCGAGGCGCTTGAAGATGTGGCCGTTGTGACCCAAAGTGATTTAGGAGATGAATTCGCTCCCTATTTGCAACAAGCCAACGAAGGCAATTTTGACTGTACCAGCATTCTTAACGACCCTAATTGAGAGTTATGGAGAGACCAATGAAATCAAGAGTGTTGCTTTTTCTACCCGTCCTACTTATTTCATGCAGTTTCCTTAACGTTGGCATTGATAGCAACTTTGACACGGACAGCGGTGTCGCGGTTGGTGAACCAGCCGTTTCGCAGGGCAGTAATCTCGCCATTTTAGACGATTCAGGGCGCTATCCAGCTTTTGCAGGCATTCCCCTCGATACCGAATCCGAAGCCGCCACCGGTCGGATCGTCATTCCTGCGGCTGATGTCGCGCCGGGAGTGGTACGTGGAATTTTGCCAGATGGCACCCCGTATATAGGCAACCCCAATGCGCCGATTATTTTGGCGGAATATGCTGACTTTGCTTGTCCTCATTGTGCCGAATACGCCCCTGAGGCTGAACGCATCATTACCGAATTAGTTCGCACAGGCCAAGCCCGCTACGAGTTTAACATCTTGACCTTTGTCGGTGGGGATTATTCAAAACTAGCGGGTGAAGCGGCCTTGTGTGCGGGTGAACAAGGTGCATTCTGGGAATATCGTAGTGAGCTTTTTGGGATTCAATCGCAGGAAGGTCGCGAAGGGTTTAACATTGAGCGATTGATCGAAAAAGCGGTGGAGTTGGGTTTAAATCCCGATTCATTCCGGGCCTGCCTAGATACGGACGCTCAAATGAACGTAATACAAAGAGTGGAACGACGGCGAAATAACCTCGGCATCAACTCCGTCCCTACCCTTGTTTATAGCGCCAACAACGGCGACGACTGGCAATTTTTTACAAGTTCGGACGGCGGCAGAACAACTCGTGGTTCATTTAATGAAGTCAAAACGTTGGTTGAATCCGTACAGCCCTAAAAATTTGAGGCCACCCCTTACAAGATGAGCAGTCCCAAAACCTATGAAATTCGCGCCGATTTTGACCGTGAGACATTGGTAGTCTACCAAGCCTATCGCAAAGAGGTCGGCCTGCCCGCCGTCGAGGCTCAAAAGTTTGTGCCACCCTTTTCGATGACTCGCATGACGTGGATTAAGCCTTCATTTTTGTGGCTGATGGAACGCAGCAATTGGGGGCAAAAATCTGACCAAGCGATGATCTTAGCCGTTAGGATTCGGCGGCAGGCGTGGGAATCGGCCTTAAGTGAGGCGGTTCTCACCCACCCCGAAAAGAAAATCTATGGCAGCAACGAGGCGTGGCAGGAGCAATTTGATAAAGCCCGGGTCATTGTGCAATGGGATCCAGAACGATCTTTACGGGGGGCAAAATTGGAATATTCGGCTATTCAGGTGGGCATCAGTCGCCATTTAATTGAGGACTATGCCACCCGCTGGATTACCGAGATAAAAGATTACACTCCCCTTGTCCACAAAATTCACGCTTTTTGCCGTGCGGGGGAGTATGACAAAGCCAAAAAACTGCTACCAGACGAACGTGTCTACCCAACACCAGATGAAATCGCCAAGCGGTTAGGCATGGATTAGGCTTTTTCGATCTTAAGATGTTCAAAGGTCGTTTCAAAACCCTGACCGGTTGGCGAACACGCCATTACCCCAACTTGAAGATCATCGGTATCAATCAAATAGGCTTGGCGCAACATCGTATAAGCCGCACCATCCAATGAATAATAGACCTCAATGGTTGGGCGATGCCACACCAACCGTAGCCACATGGCCGCCGGGTTTTGGGTAAGAGTTGTCACTGACCAATCGGAATAGTCATGGGTAACCACCACGCTGGCATTATAAACTTCATTGACATACTCAAGTCCACATTTCAGCCATGTTTTTTCATCATGCCGCAGCATCAGGCCCGCTTGATCATATAAATCTCGATATTGCCCGCTAAATTTCACCTCAGCCGTAAAGTTCCCCGCGACCGTCTGATAATAAAAATGCCCATTATCGGTAATATAGCCCGAATGTGTTTTGCGCCAAAAATCAGTCTGCGGATTGGTCGTGAAGCGAATTAAGTTGGCGGGTGCTGCCCACATCTGTGGCTCGTTATACCAACGCATATTTTAGTTTTCCTGTTCCTTCAAAATAAAAAGGGCAGGTCATACAACCTACCCCTTCCCTATCCATTATTTAGAACCCTTGCAACTTACTCAAATCAGCCCGACCATGGGCCATTGCCGCGATATGCTGCAACAACGCCAAGCGATTTTCACGCACGGCCTGATTTTCATCCATAACCATGACTTCCTTAAAGAAATCGGTAATGGCAGGCACCATATTGACAAACGTCGCCAAGAAACGCCCCACATTATGTTCAACGGGGTGCAAGCGGCGATTGTGGGTAAAGTACGCTTCAAACAAGGCTTTTTCGGCCTCCAGCGTAAAGGTTTCGGGGTGCAGAATGTAGCTAGGTTTATCGCGGGTGATACGAACACACCGCGCATAGCTGTCCAAGATGCCCGCCCAGTCTTCCTGTTCTGTCCATTGGCGAAGTTCTTGCACGGCTGCTACTGCCCGTACCGGATTATGGCCCTGCTCCGCTAAGACGGCCTCAATTACATCACGTGGTTGGCCTTGTTCAACCAACCAGACACGGAAACGCCCGATGATGAATTCCACTACGGCAGCTTTGGCTTCTTCGCTGACTTCGACGGGTTGATAGCGGGCCACCAGATGAATAGCATCCCGTAAATCGAGTTCAAGCTGCTGGTCAAGCAAAATTTGGATGACTCCTAACGCGGCCCGTCGCAAGGCAAACGGATCGGCACTGGCTGTCGGTGCAAGCCCCACCGCAAACAAGCCTACAAGGCTGTCGAGTCGGTCAAGCAGGGCCAACATAATCCCCGGCGCACCACTCGGCAAAATATCATCGGCACTGCGGGGCAACCAATGTTGGAAAATAGCATTAGCAACTTCAGGTGGCTCACCACTCAACAGCGCATAAATACGCCCCATCACCCCTTGTAAAGAGGTCATCTCGACAACCATTTGGGTAGCAAGATCGGCTTTGGCAAGCTGGGCCGCCCGTTTGACAATCGGCATCACATCTTCCGCCGCCCCCACAAGCTCCCCGAAAGACTCCACCATACTGGCAACCCGCTCGTTCTTGTCAAACATCGAGCCGAGTTTTTCTTGGAAGGTCAAAGTGCTGAGGCGGGGCAAGTAACTTTGGAGTGGCTGCTCGCGATCAGAGTTAAAGAAGAATACGGCATCACTGAAACGGGCGACCAACACATGCTCATTGCCATGGGTGACTTTATCCAGATGCAACTCATCGCCGTTTCGCACCGCAAGGAAATAGGGCAATAGTTGCCCAGTTGCGCCTTCGATTGCGAAATAGCGCTGGTGTTTACGCATGACCGTCACCAACACTTCGCGCGGCAGATCAAGGAGTTTTTGGTCAAATTCCCCACGTAAAACCGTCGGCTGTTCGACCAAATTAATGACTTCATCCAACAAACCGGGGTCGGTTGCTACCGTTCCATCCACTTCTGCCGCTAGTTCACTAACTTGCTGCCAGATCAATTCACGTCGTTGTTCCGGGTCTAATATAATGCCACTGGCCTTGATGGTCTCTAAATAGCTGGCGGCATCCTTCAGCGAGATTTCGGGCGACCCCAATGGGCGCAGGCCATAGCTGATTTTACCGGAATGCGCCCCGGCATAACTAAAGGTAATCACCTGATCACCATACAACCCTACTAACCAACGAATGGGCCGTGAGAAGCTAATGCCTGATTCATTCCAGCGCATGGATTTGTCAAATTTTATATTGGCAATCAAGTCGGGCAAGGCCTTCGCCAAAACTTCCATGGCAGGCTGACCATCATGCGTCACATTGGCAACAATATATTCCCCGCCGTCAATGACCTTGCGCTGCAAATCACTTAGCAAAACCCCCTGCCCTTTGGCAAAACCTTCGGCGGCTTTGGTCGGATTACCTTTGTCATCAAAAGCGCGGCTAACGGGTGGGCCTTTTACTTCGAGAGTACGGGTGGTTTGATGGGTCGCCATCTTACGCACCAGCACCGCTAAACGGCGCGGCGTCCCATAGATTTCCACGCCGGCATGTTCCAAAAAGAGGTTATCAAGCAGGGCTGGCACTTGGTTTTTGAGTTGTTCAATGGCTGAGGCTACATCACCATAGGGCATTTCCTCCACCCCGATTTCCAACAGCACATCGGCGGGCTTGGTTGGTTGCGACATGGACGTGATGGTGAATTTTTCGGCTTTTTTAACCGTCCATGGGGTTTTTCTTTGCAACAGGGGATAGCCTAATTGCTCACGCTGTTCGACATAGGCTTTGGCAACATTGCGGGTCATATCACGCATCCGGCGGAAATAATAGGCCCGCTCGGTCACGCCAATCGCCCCACGTGTATCCAAGACATTAAACAGATGCGAACATTTCAGCACATAATCATAAGCTGGAATCAACGCCCCGGCGTCGAGTGCCCGTTTGTGTTCATTGGAATAAACTTCGTAGGTTTGTTTAAGACCCTGCACATCCGCGATTTCAAAATAATAGCGACAGTGTTCAATTTCACTTTCGCGGTACAAGTCACCGTAGGTCACACCCGATGCAAAACGCATATCCCAAACCGCGTTGACATCTTGCAACGCCAATACAATGCGTTCGACACCGTAAGTAATTTCAACCGCCACCGGATCAAGCGTTATACCACCCGCTTGTTGGAAATAGGTGAATTGGGTAATTTCTTGCCCATCCAGCCACACTTCCCAACCAAGCCCCCATGCACCAAGGGCTGGGCTTTCCCAGTTGTCCTCTACAAAACGGATGTCGTGTTGGCGGGGATCAATGCCAATCGCCTCAAGGCTTTTCAGGTAAATTTCCTGTGGATTGCCGGGGTCGGGTTTTAAAATGACTTGATATTGATAAAACGCCTGCATCCGGTTGGGGTTTTCCGCATAGCGCCCGTCGTCAGGTCGGATACTTGGCTCAATATAGGCTACACACCACGGCTCAGGCCCCAGCACGCGTAGCAATGTGGCGGGATTATTCGTACCTGCGCCAACTTGAATATTATAGGGTTGCCAGAGCAAACAGCCCTGTTCAGCCCAAAATTGATCTAATTTCAGGACTACATCTTGGAAGGACAACGCTTTGGGATTCGCCATGCGTGTAAACCTCGGTAATTTCAGGAGAATTTATGCAAGTGGGGGTTGATTATAATTCATGAATGGCTTGGTCACAACGAGTCCCCCTTGTCAAATAATCAAAAACGCCACTGCCTATCTCACAGAACAGGCAATGGCGCTCTGCAAAGGCGTATGGAATATCAATCTAGCGGCGGCGACCACCCATACCAGAGACCAGCATGGCATAGTAGAGCAAGTTCAGAATCGAGGCGAACATGGCCGCGACATAGGTCATGGCAGCAGCCCGCAAAACCGCTTGCGCCCCGCTACGGTCTTCACCCGTCCGCAGCATCCCCTGTTCTTCCATCATCTTCATACCACGACGGCTGGCATCAATTTCAATAGGCAGGGTCAACACAGTAAACAGAGTTGTCGCGCCAAAGAGCAGCACACCCAACCATGCTAGACCTTGAAAACTGAGAAACCATCCGGCAAGGATAATAAACACCGACAACCCACCCCCATATTGCGCGACTGGCAGGATAAACCCACGCGCTGCAATCAAAGGGCTGTTTTGCTGATATTGCTGGACGTGCCCAAATTCATGGGCGGCAATCGCCATCGAAGCCACTGAAGGCTTTTGGGCCACTCCGGGGGAAAGTCGCACAATACCCGAACGCGGGTCAAAATGATCACCCAATTCTTGGGGTGTGCCTTCGAGATTGACCTGAAAGCCATACGAACGAATTAACTGACGGGCAACATCCGCACCCGTAAATTGGCTGGAATTGGCCCGCTGACTCCATGTCTTATAAGCACCACGCACAGCGCTTTGCGCCAAACCACTCAGGGCTAGCGTGGGTAACAACACACACAGTAAATAAACTGGGCTGAAGAACATCTTTCATTCACCTCACACGGACAGATCGAGATTCACAATCACTAATTCTACGCTGTGATTGTAAATTTGCCGTAAATTCTTCCTAAAGATGCCGTAGCCCCCCAGAAATTGGGAGATGGACTTGCGGCAACCCTACACCATCCAATGCTTTAATAGCAGCTTGCAATTGGCTATCGAGTTCATAGCTATAGGGTGTACCAGCTTCGAGTGGCTCAAATTCAACCACGATGTCAGGGGTCACGCCAACCAAATCAATCGAGCGATTTTCGGGCGTATACCAATGGGCGATTGTGATACGCACCGCCCCACCGTTCGACAACTGCCGCCATGTTTGAACTGTACCCTTGCCATAGGACTGGGTTCCCACAATAGTAGCACGTCCCAAATCTTGGAAGGTCGCTGCCAAAATTTCACTGGCACTGGCGCTACCCGCATCCACTAGAATCACCAGCGGTACAGTGGGGGCCATAGCACCACCAAAGGCTTGATAGACTTGTTCCTGATCGCCTGCGCCTCGCTCAATCATGATAGGGCCAGATTCAATAAATTGGCTCATGATTTCCAGTGCCACATCCAAATAACCACCTGTGTTGCCACGTAGGTCAAGGATCAAACCACTATGGCTTTGAGGGTCAAGTTCGGTCAGTGCATTGGTCATCTCGGTCGCCGAATCGCGTGAAAAATCGTAGAGTTGGATATAGGCAATGTCACCGTCCAAAATATCGTATTCCACACTAGGCAGGCTGATATGGGCACGTGTGACCGTTATTTCAATAATGTCTTCGCTGCCTTCCCGCCGAACACCCAACACTACATCGGTTCCAGCTGGGCCACGCACCAACGTGATAATCACTTCTTGTTCCATTTGAGTGATGTCTTGCCCATCCACTGTTACAATCTCATCACCGGGCAAAATCCCGGCTGTTTCAGCAGGTGAACCGGGTAGCGGGCGTACAATCAACAGAGCGCCTGTTTCTTCATCTTTACGTACTGTCGCGCCGATACCTTCAAATTCACCAGAAATATCGCTGAACACCATTTCATAGGTAGTTGGGTCCATATAGCTCATATTGGGGTCACCCAATGAAGTCATCATGCCATTCAGGGCCGCTTCCATCAATTTGACATCAGCAGCATCGTCCAACGGCTCGACATAATTTTCGTGCAATAAGTCCCATGCTTCCCAAAACGGCGCAAATAGTTCCTCACGGCTTGTACCTGTTTGGGCAGCGACAGGTGTGGCAGGTTCTTGGGCATCCCGCAAAAAGTAGCCTGCGCCAAAAGTTAAGGTCACCAACAATACTACACTCGCAACCTTGTTGAATTGACTACGCATCCCTATTTATCTCCAACTACTCAATGTTATAGGCTTTATTATAGGCCAGAATCAACAGCAAAGAACTAAGCGTTCTGTGAATATACTACGCGCTGCCCCCACTCCGCGCTCAATAGTGTCGCCAAATAGCCATCAAAATCTTCGCCATTGCAGGCATCAATGTAGCGCAAAATTTCGCCCCCCCCGACCGCATAATCCGGGTAGCAAGAAGTCGGCCATGCCCCAAACGGCGCATGCACCACTGCGGTTGTCACCGGGGCGGGGATATGGACCTCTTTGTCGAGAACATCCACAATCTTTTCGGCGGTAATAATGACCTGCTTGGCAATCATGGCTAATTCCATATCCACCCCGCGATTTTGGTTTATTTGAGCATTACCCCGTTTATCAGCAACAAGGGCATGAATCACCGCCACATCGCAGGATAAGGCGGGGAAAGCCATCAGTGTTTCACCACTATAGGGGTCTTGTACCGTTTTAACATCGGGGCGCAGTTTGGGTAAATCCGTTCCTAGCCATGCACAAGCTGGCATAAAACCAACCCCTGACATCGTCGCCCGAATGCCCATCGCAAGGCTGGCTTCGGTCTCTTCCATAATTTGGATTTCCCCCCGATTGGCTGCTTGGGTAAACATCGGGGCAAGGCCAAAAATCTCCAACCCAAAATAGCAGGTGCGTGTTTTTTGGATGACCCCCGCCCCAACCAGCAAATCAGACTCATAGCCAGACGTGAAATTCAATAGAGTCAGGTTATGGGGGCGATCTTCGCGGCGGAGTAGCTCCCGCACAAACGCCACCGGACGCCGATACATTGTCACCCCACCCAAGCCTAATATACTGCCCGATTGCACCAGCGAGGCCGCTTCTGGCATTGAGACAACACGATTGATGGGGGGTATATGCGCCATAACCAAATCCTTTTTGCAAGGGGATGAGATGCGCTCTAGTCTACCATAGGCCCTAAACCACGTCACAAATCTGGCAGAACGGTTGCTAGATCCGTCATGTATAATAGACCTTCTAAATTCCCACGACCCTAGATGTCAGGATAATTGAATGGAAGAACTCGATATATTTGATTTTTGCGCCGACGCTGCGGAAGTGGGCGAACGGCTGGATAAAGTGCTGGCGACACGCTTGACAGATCTTTCGCGCACTCGCATTCAGGAATTAATCAAAGCAGGTGAGGTGCAGGTCAACAGCGACACCAGTAAACCCGCCTATCGCCTTGAAGCGGATGATTGTGTCACCGTTGCTCTACCTCCCATCGCAGACGACGAACCTGTTCAGCCGGAGGACATTCCGCTGGATGTGTTATATGAAGATGCCCACCTTGCTGTCATCAATAAGCCCGCTGGTATGGTGGTGCATCCGGCGCACGGCAACGAACACGGCACATTGGTGAATGCCGTTTTGCATCGCTGGCCGCAAACCGCGACGGTTGGCGATGATGAAACCCGCGCAGGCATTGTACATCGCTTGGATAAAGAAACCTCCGGGGTGATTTTGATTGCGTTGACCGACCCCGCCCGTGAGAAATTGATGGCCCAATTTAAGGCCCGTACTACTGAAAAACATTATCTAGCTTTGACGGAGCGCATCCCCACCAATGATCGTGGCAAAATTGATGCCCCGATTGGGCGCGACCCCAAAAATCGCAAGCGTATGGCCGTTGTGCGTGATGGCAAGGAGTCGGTGACGGAATTTCAGGTGCGCGAACGGTATGGCGAGTATGCCCTGTTGGACATCCACCCCATTACAGGGCGCACCCATCAAATCCGCGTCCATCTAGCATTTATTGAATGTCCGGTGGTAGGTGATCCAGTCTATGGGCATCGCAAGCAGCGCATCAAGACGCTCTTTCTCCATGCCTACCGCATCAGTTTTGACCATCCGGTGACGGGTGAGCGAATGACCTTTGAGGCGGCTCTGCCCGAAAAACTGCAAGGGATTTTAGAGAATTTGCCGAGGTAAGTGCCCATGCCTGTCCCATTACAGCCACCCGACAAAGCCCTGATTGAAAAAGCCAGTGAGGTGTACCAACGCCTACTGGTGGCTTATGGCGACCATCCGTTGAAGCCGCGCCGTGAACCGATGCACGAACTGGTTTCGACCATGCTCTCGCATCGCACCACCGAACGTGAGGAGCAATTGGCCTATGATGAAATGCGGCGGCGTTTTGGGACATGGGAAGCCGTGCGAGATGCGCCCTTGGAAAAACTGACCGAGGCCATCCAAAAGGCCAACTACCCAGAGGCCAAAGCCCGCAATATTCAGACCGTCTTGCAAAGGATTATCACTGAACGGGGTGAGGCCACTATTGATTTTTTGCAAGAGCTACCAGTCGAAAAGGCAATTGAATGGTTGACCGATTTGCCGGGGGTGGGCATTAAAACAGCGACCTTGGTACTGCTCTTCTGCTTCAGCAAACCGGTTTTACCAGTAGATACCCATGTGCATCGGATTAGCCAACGGCTCGGTTTGATTGGGCCAAAAGTCACCGCTGAAAAAGCCCATGCCCTACTATTGGCCCTTTTTCCACCCGACCCGCCTATGCTCTTTAATTTTCATATCAATATGCTGCGGCATGGTCAAAAACTCTGTACTTGGCAAGACCCTCGCTGTGAAAAATGTCCCTTAACGGACATCTGCAACTGGTATCAAGAAAATCGGGCGTAGCCTTTCATAAAGTTGAAAATTTAACAGAACATACATTCTATAATTGTAGATTATATGCGCCGAATTTGAATCCGTTACTATCGTAACGGATTTATGCGTGGTGGTCATATTTGAAAACAAGGAGGTGGCCGTTAAGCTAGGGCAAAGTGTGGTAGCGAGACAGGAATAGCCCTAAACTAAACGATACAAATTTATGCTAGACTGGGAAAATAGATTCAAGCAGCTTAGGATGACTTTTATGGATGGAAGAGCCAGTTTTACCCTTTACACCATCGGCCACAGCAATCACTCAATTGAAGATTTTTTGGCGCTGTTGAAAAAACATGCCATCACAGATTTGGTTGACATTCGGAGTACGCCTCAAAGCCGATTTTCGCCACATTTTAATAAAAAACGCCTTGAAAGTACCCTACCCGAACACGGCATGACTTATCATTTTCGTGGGGAGGCTCTCGGTGGCAGACCCAAAGACCCCAGTGTTTATGTAGGTGATAAAGCAGACTTCGCATTGGTCATGCAGCAGGAGTGGTATCAGGCAGGCATTCAAGATTTGTTTACCCTGCTTCAGCAAATTGAGGCGAAAGCGGGTCGGGTGGCGATTATGTGCAGTGAAGGCGACCCCGACCAATGTCACCGCCATCATTTAATCGCCCGTTCGCTGCTCGACCCACAGGTGAAAATTGTCGGGGATGAGGTCAGCGTCGAGATGGTGCATATTTTGAAAGATGGTGAACTGCGGTCTATATCCGCTGATGATTTTGGGGAGTCGAGGCAGTTACCCCTGCTGTAAATGAAAACCTGCCGAAAACTCAGCATAAAAGTTTATTAGATTTCCAAAATCTCGATACCAAGTCTATCGCATGATTGATAAGCATATTGATTTGCAGTTCCCCTTAGGCAAGCTATCACTGGCTTACAATCCCCTCCATACTCGGCACAATAACAAAGAACCTGCCCTATTGCTCCAAAGAGGGTACGTTCATTGAGTTTAGGCTTACATTCCACAATTATTACTTGGTTAGAATCAATAGTGGCAATTATGTCAACAATTTTGCCCGATTGAAGGGGTTTATGATGTTCAATATTCCACCCCTTCTCTACATAGTGTTTTATGACAAGGGGATGTATCTCATCAACTTCAATACGCCCCAAACCAACCGAATTAACCTTAGAAGTATCCTTGACCAAATATAGCAAAGGCAACTCGTTCCCATTCAAATACATTTTTAATGCTCGAACCAATGGAGAACGATCTGATATACGAAATGTGATTGCAAAAAGGCCCTTCTCAGTAGCGAATTCACAAACTTGGGGACCGCCAGAAGTATCGGTTTTAATAGCATATAAAATGTCATCTAAATTTAAATCGTCTTGACTGCAAATAGTCCGTTTCACATCTTTCCAAGGGGCGGATCTTTGCTTATTTTGTGAACCACTGATTTCATAAACCCAATCAGAAACACGATAAAAGCGTTTGCCGTCAGGTTGGTCAATATACATCATTGTTCCGCTAAGATGGTCAATGATGAGTTCGGGCAGGGGTCGGCTATCATCCAACTGCCCATTCAAAAACAGTTCCAAATCAGTTGTCATGGTGGATTCTCCTTAGATTTATGGGATAAGACGGAGGATTTCTCTCCCCCCTTTTGCAAGGCTTGGATAAGCGAAAATCGGATATGTGTAGATATTCCTTTAGCAGTCAATCCATGCTAAAATTCTCCTTGCTGAATTCAGCTCTGTCCCCTGAGTGTTTGCGCACTCGGGGGCGTGTCTTTAGATGATGCGTTCTATTTTACTCCGGTTTTTGGGGCGTGCAAAAACTGCCTTCAAGACAGTAGTAACCCCAATCGAATAGCCCAAACCCTATTTTTGAATATCACAACCTCAATAAAAAATGCGCCACCCACTTTCACAGGCAGCGCATTTGGCATCATTTATTGAATCCCCATCTGACAGTTACTCGACGGTAACACTCTTGGCAAGGTTGCGCGGTTGGTCAACATCGGCCCCACGCCGTACCGCGATATGATAGGCCAGCAGTTGCAGCGGGATGACCGCCACGACCGGGCTTAATAACCACGAGACACGCGGAACATACACCACATGGTCGGCTTTTTCCGCGATGACCTTATCGCCCTCAGTAGCAATGGCAATCACGATGCCGCCGCGTGCTTTAGCCTGCTCAATCTGACTGAGCATCTTGTCATAGACCTCATCTTGTAGGGCGACCACCACGACAGGCAGATTTTCATCAATCAGGGCAATCGGGCCATGTTTCATCTCGCCCGCTGGATAACCCTCAGCATGGATGTAGCTGATTTCTTTGAGCTTGAGTGCCCCTTCGAGCGCGACAGGATAATTAATCCCCCGCCCCAGATACAAAAAATCCTCGTAGTGATAGAGGCGACCAACCAGTTGCTCAATGTGGTGTTCATTGCTCAATACACGCCCTACCAAATCCGGCAAAGTGGCGAGGTCGGTGGTATGGGTCAGCATATCTTTTTCGGTGAGTGTGCCGCGCAGATAGCCGAGATAGAGGGCCAGCAAAATCTGATCAACCACACTGGAGGTAAAGGCTTTGGTGGAAGCCACCCCGATTTCCGGCCCGGTCTGCATGGTGATAAAGCCATCCGAAATCCGCATGGCTTGGCTGCCGAGCGCATTGACGATACTCCATAGGCGGATTTTATACTGTTTTGCCACTTCCATCGCCGCAAGGGTGTCGACTGTTTCGCCGCTCTGGGTGATCGCCAACATCGCGCAGTGTTCATCTAACACTGGGTCACGATAGCGATACTCACTGCCATAATCCACCTCAACGGGCAGGCGGGCCAGCTTCTCGATGGCAAATTTCCCAATCAGGCCCGAATAGTAGCTCGTACCACACGCCACGGTAATCAATCGCTGCAAGAATTTGGCTTCATCCGATGTCAGGGGCATATCGGGCAAAAATACTTCCCCCGTCTTAAAATCCACCCGTCCGCCGATGGTGTCAGTAATGGCACGGGCTTGTTCGTGGATTTCCTTTTGCATGAAATGGCGATACTCGCCTTTGGCCGCGCTGATAGGGTCGTAGGGAACATCATGAATGACGGCCTTAAGGGGTGCGCCATCCGTCGTTTGGACGGTATAACCCTCAGCCGTGATGGTTGCCATCTGGCGACTTTCCAAAAAGACCATGCGGCGGGTATGTTCCAAAATGGCAGGGATGTCGGAGGCGATGAACATTTCATTTTCGCCCAAGCCGACAGCAACTCCACCCGCATTGCCAATGCGAACGGCGACCAATTGACCGGGGAAATGGGCGCTCATAATGACAATGGCATGGGCCCCACATAAATGCTGTACAGCGAGTTGGGTCGCAACGGTAATGTCTTTGCCCGCCGATAGATAACGCTCGACGAGATGCACGATCACTTCAGTATCGGTGTCGGAGGCAAAAACAACACCCTCTGATTCCAATTCGGCCCGTAGGGAGAGGAAATTTTCAACGATGCCGTTATGCACGACAACAGTTGCGCCGTCCATGCTGGTATGGGGATGAGCGTTACGCTGGCTGGGTGCGCCGTGTGTCGCCCAACGAGTATGCCCGATACCCAGTGAGCCTTTGACAGGGGCGAGTTCGACCTCTTGGCGCAGATTGCTTAATTTGCCAACCTGCCGTCGGACTTGGATTTGACCGTTTGATTCTAAAATGGCGATACCAGCGGAGTCGTAACCGCGATATTCCAACAATTGCAAGCCGTTTAGGATAATCGGGGCAGCATCACGCGGCCCGACGTAACCGACGATTCCACACATGGCCTTATAGCCTCCTATTTAATTTTTAGGAACGCAAACGTAGACAGCGAATCTCAGGTTATTTGGACACGGGGCTAAAGCCGTCGTGCTGAATTTAGACGAAAACACATGAGTATCGCTGTAGGCGCTCCGTGCGAATAAGCCCAGAGCCTCATCACGGCAGGCGGAGTTGTCCCGCTGTCACCAATGGGGTTTTATAAAACTACCTGCTCGTTGTGTGGGGAGTAACCGGAGTAGTGATGATGTACCCCGAACGGCATCCGCTGAAACCTCGATTTTCCCCTGTTATACAGGGTTAGCACTGCCCCTCGGCAGGAACCGTTACCTCGTCACCTGTGAAGTGAAGTTTACGCACAGGCCATGCGCTATTATCCCCTTAGTCTATTTTTTGCTCGGTGGCCTTCCTTTCATCTTTTTGGATACGATGCAGCCCATGATACCCACTCATCGAAAATTTGTCATGGGCAAATTTCACGAGACGAATTCTAGGGTTCCCGTCGTGGCCTGCGATAAATCGGCATAAAAACCACGCCGTTCGGGGTTGACCAATTGGGCCAATTGATACATGGCCTCTTGGGTCATCTGGCGCATTTCAGGACGCGGCACATGCGAACGCCCCTCGGTTTTAAAACGGAAAGCTGGCCCAAAACGAATTTCAATCGGGGTACGCCGCAATCGTCTCATATTGCCACCTACCAAATGGGTCCCCTCTAAGCCGATGGGCACAATCGTCGCACCCGATTTGATGGCGACATAGGTAAACCCTTCTTTGACCTCCACCATAGTGGATTGGCGAGTGCCTTCCGGCGCAATCAAAATACAATAGCCCGCTTTTAACAAGGCGATGGTATTTTCGAGCGCCTGCCGATCCACTTTGCCTCGATCTACCGGATAAGCTCCCCATAACCATGCAATCAGACCGGGGATGGAAGCGCCAAAATTCTCGATTTTGGACATGGGGATGACATAGCGCGAGGTGACGGCTCCCGCGACCACCACCGGATCAGGAAAACCGATATGATTAATCACCACAAGGGTTGGGCCGCTGGCGGGGACGTGCTCCAACCCGGTGATGGTCGGACGCACGATCACATGAAACCCAATCGGGCGCAGCAACCCATCGCGCAAAATCTTGCGTCGCCAGCCATACCGCCCTTGCTGTTGAACGATGTCGGGTAGGGTCGGGAGAGAAACGTCAGTGCTCATGATCTAGCCCCGACGAGGACGGCGTGAGGTGCTGCGATTCCCACTACGGGAGGCAGGGCGACCCCCCGTTGAAGGACGACGGGACGGGTGTGGGCCTTCGGGTTTGGCGGCTGAGGAGCGCTGCTGGGGTGGACGGCGTTGTTTGCCTGTGCCCGCTTCGTCACGCAGGGCTTTTACCTCATCATAGGTCAGTTCGCGGAATTTACCGGGGGGCAGATCACCCAACGCCAATGAGCCAATGTGGGTGCGAATAATCCGTTTAGCAGGATGGCCTAGCAAATCCGCGATTTCACGAATCTGGCGTTTATGCCCCTCACGCAGCACCACCCGCACCCATGTGCCATCGCGTGAGCCTTCCAATAAAATTACTTTGGCGGGGCCAGTGCGAAAGCCATCGGGCAGGGTTAGGCCACTGCGCCAGCGATTGAGTTTCTCATCGTTGACATAGCCTTCGAGTAGCACCTTATAGGTTTTTTCGTGTCCATAACGTGGATGGGTGAGGCGATTGGTTAACTCACCATCGTTGGTCAGCAGCACCAAGCCTTCGCTGTTGACATCCAAGCGCCCGACAGGGTACAGCCGAACATCACTGTTGACCAGTTCGAGTACCGTCGGCACACTGATTTGTTCATCTTCCACGGTGGACGAAATATAGCCACGCGGCTTATGCACAATGATGTAGCGTTGTTTTTCGGGTCGGGGTAGGGCTTTGCCGTCTACCCTAATCGTATCCGTTTCGGGATCGGCTTTTTGACCGAGGGTGGCCGTCGTGCCGTTGACCGACACCCGCCCCTGTATAATCATGTCTTCGGCAGCGCGGCGTGATGCAATGCCTGCCTGCGCGATGAGCTTCTGAATGCGTTCTTCCATGCGGTTTACCTCAAATTTCAAAATCTTATGGGGTTGTTGTGAACACCAATTGATAGGGCTGTTCGCTAATCCCCCGAAAATGTACTAAGAGCAGATAATCACTAGGGGGTTGAATGCGCTGTAAATCCAAAACCCCATTCACCGATTCCGCGACGAGTTCCCAATTGGTATCGAACAAGCGCATTTCAAAATCACCGGGGAAGTTATTGCCCTCACTGGCGGTCAGGGCTTGAACATTTAACTGCTGGCCTTCGGTGACCGGAATCACCCATAGTGCATAGGTCTGGATGGTATCATCCATCACGCCCGCCACCCATGCCGTATCCTCTTGCAAAACCACTACCCCGGCGGGATCAGCCAGCGGTGAAAAATAAACCCGACCCGGCCTGAGGGCGAGCAAATAACGTCCGCCGATTGTTACTGAAGCTTCGCGTACCCGCACGGTGTATTCACCCGTTGTTGGCAGTGGGTAATCGGTGACCTGTGGGTTTAGCCCTAAGCCAGAGTCATCATCCGAAACCAAAACCCGACCCCCAGCGTCCATCAAATCCATAAACAAATCGAGTTGTTCCGTAGGATTTTGGGGCATGGTGGAGAGGCTGATAATTTCGCCTGCCTCACCCTGAAACGTCCAACTAGCGGCTGTCTCAGGGAGCAAGCGCGATTTAACGGTCTGCCCAATTTCAATTACCCCTCCCGGCGATTCGATTGAATCTAACTGGTAAAGTTCCAGTTCAAAATTACCAGCGGCATCTGACTCATAGGCCGAGACCAAAACAAAATAGGTGCCGTCTGAGGGCAATTCTATATTTAGGGCCGAATTAGTGGTGCGTCCATCGTCGTCATTTTCACCGACCAGCGTGCCCGCTGAATCCAACAATTCCAGATAGGTATCAAAGTGGGCCGAGGTCAGAAAAAGGGTAATGCGTTGACCAGTGGCTCCTTCAAAATAGTAAGAAACCTTGCCAGCGCTAAAAGTTCCGGTGACAGCTTCGCCAAACGGCAATAGGCTACTGTTTTCAACTGAAACAACCGCGCCTGTACCCGATTGAAGCGAGAGTGTATATGACCCCGTACCAGAATCTTCAAATGAATGGACGTAAATCTGATATGTCCCTGTCATTAAAAGCTGAGTATTGTAGATGAGCGCATTTGTACCACGTCCACCATCGTCATCGGACAAAAAGGGCACCGTAGTATCCGACGGTTCGTATAACTCCAAATAGGCATCAAAATCAGTGGAGGTTAATTCGATGGTGACAAACTGATTGGCTTGGGTGTCAAATTGCCACACATCCCAGCGGCCTTCAGTTAAGAAACCCTCCACTGTGGTGTTCATTTCAATGGGGCGGCCTACGCGACTTACACCGGGTGGAATCCGGGTTGGAGCCAGTGTGCCGACCGGAGTTGGGGTGGGAAAATTCAAGGTGCTAGTCGGCATGGGGGTTGGGCCAGTTGGGGTGGGCGTATTTACTTGGTTCAGACGCAACTCCAATTGATAACCGCCAACAGTATTTCCATTGCTCCCTACGACCACCCGATAGGTTGAGGAAGCAGGCAGGGTAATGGCAATCACTGCGCTGCTTGTGCGGGCCTCCGACGCCAAAATATTGCCATCAATATCCTCAAGTGCGACGGACGGCACTAATTGAGAACCCACAACGGCCTGTACTTCAATTTCAATTTCTGTACCACCCGTCCCGTCATAGAAATATTCATTTTCTTGGCCGGGACTATCAATCGTTCCGGTAAAAATCTGATTGGGGACAAGCTGAATTCCATCTTGGGCATACAGCGGTCGGTTGACCACCAACATCAACAACAATCCAATGACAAGCAACAGACTAAAAATTGCCGTGAGACGGTGGAATGGGGTTTTCATATGAGTCGAGTAGTTCCATTGATGGATAGTGACGGTATACCAATAGTAACACTATTGTACACGCCAGTTAAGGCTAAATTCTCCAGCACTCCCCTCATAGCCATAAACACGCAAAAGATAGCGCCCCTCGACAGGCACAATCATGGTCAAACGGGGGTTACGGTCAAAGGTCGTGTTAAAACCGACATCATCAACTGTTTCCAAAACCACACCGGAGGGATCAACCACTTCTAAAATAGCGTCGAAACTCCAATAACCCTCGACAAACACCAATAGGCTATCCCCGGCGGCGATGTCAATTTGTCGTTCAAAGACACCCCCCTCCTCTACTGTGCCGTGTTCTGAGCCTGTTGGGGGCAGGACAGCCGCAGCCGCAGCCGCAGTCGCAGCCGTCGCGGTCGCCGTTGCAAAAATTGTGGCGGTGGGGGCGCTAGCAGTCGTCAGTGACGTGGGCGATGCTTGTGGGCTGGGTAATTGGGACACCGATTTAGTGGGGCTAGGTAAAGACAGGGTGGTTGTGGTCGGTGTTGGAGATGAAATGGTGATATTGGCGGATTGTCGTGACCAACGCAGTTCATATGTTCCCAAGTCGCTGTTGCCATAGCCAGCCACATTGATGATATACAAGCCTGATTCAACGACAGTCAGGCCGTTTATCAAGGCATTTTTGTCGCCACCACTGTCATCATCAAACGCCAACGAGACACCCCTCGGCCCTTCCAATTCGACCATCGGGTCAAAAGTTGTGATGTCGACGCGGTTAAGTGCAATCGTCACCACATCACCTGCCTGCAAGCCAATCGCCCAGCGGTCACGTGCGCCATAAAATTCGAGCGTCGAGGTTTGAGTAAAATCGGGAGCAAGCGTGCCGCGTTCAACATCCGCAACCGTGACACCTAGCCCAACCCCAATCAGATAATTCCCTACCCCAAAGCCGCTGGCACTCCCAGCAAAAATGGTATAGGTGCCATCCACTGGCAAAATAAGACTGTTAATGACCGCATCGAGGGTCGTTTCGACCACATCATCATTTTCAGCGATAATCGTGCCATCGGGGGCCTGTACACGCAGGTAGGGGTCGAAGGTGGCATCTTCATCCATCCGGCTAAAACTCAGGGTGACGACCATCTCGGCTGTGCCAAAAAATGAAAATTGATGGATATCGCCTTCTTGCTCAAAGGCCCCTTCACGCATCTCGCCAAATTCGAGCTGTTCGCCCGTTTCCACCAACTTAAAACCCGATATACCCACTTCATTGACTGGGGTCTGGGTCAAATTGGTAGATGGGGTTGCAGTGGGTGGGAGATTAATGGTTGGGCTGGGGGTAAAAGCTGTGATGACAGGTGTGGATGCCCCGAATGTCGCCACCACTACTTGATAATTGACCGTATCCCCGCCTGCCGTCACCAGATCGCCCGTAATAGTCAGGGCATAGCTGCCCACTTCTAGATAGAGTTGGGGCACGAGCACTCGACCATCGGCATCCCCGCGTGCCTTAACCAATTGCAGCGGCGTATCGGCATTATTCATCTGATTCAAAATCGCAATCAGCACCGAATTCCCCGTGATGCGGGTGACATCTAAGCTGACCGTCTGGGGCTGGGTAATTTCAAAACGCCATGTCTGTTGGGGCGCACTTGGGCTTAACGTTCCGGTGGTAGGGGTGTTCAGCGGTAAATTTAAATCACCCTGCGCCGAAACATGCGGCACAAAAACCAAGAGCATCACCACACCAACTACAATTCGGCAAAACAGTTTCATTCAAGCAGCCCTTTCTCACTGGCTAATTAATCCACCATTGGGTAAATCACAAGGTGGATAGGTACTGGCATCCCACGTTTGGGCATAGAACATCAAATATTCTTCGACATGAGCTCCCCAATACTCATCGCGATGTTCACCCGTTGGGTGTAGCACGTAGGTAAAGGGGATGCCGTGTTCTGTCAAGCGGCCTACAAACAACTCAATATTGACCTGTGCATAATCGTCCTTGCCCCGATCAATATACAAGCGAGGTGCATCAGGGGGCCATTCGACCGTCAAAGCTAGGGCTAATGGATTATGGGTATCAGGGGCGTTATAGAGGTCAAAATATGGGCTGTGGCCGCCGATAGCTGTAAATAGCTCGGGGTGGCGGAAACCAATGATATAGGCCCAAAAACCCCCGCGTGAAATACCGCCGATGGCTCGGCCATCACGGGTATCTTGCAAACAATAGGTGCTTTCAACCAGCGGCATGAGTTCGTTTAAAATGACGTATTCGTATGACCCATCAATGTAAAACACATTGGTATTTGCCATCTCACCGCCAAAGGGTAGCACGAGTGCCAATGGGGGCAGGCGACCTAATGCTACATCACGAGTAATGGCTTCATCCATCTCCAAACGATCAAAATGGGAATCATCCGTGTTTGAGCCGTGCATCAACAGCACGTAGGGATATTTGACGGCGCTGGATTGGTAGCAGGGTGGCAAATAGACTCGGTAGCGCAGATTTTCGCGGGCAATGGCGCTGTACCAAGGATCAACCTTAACCATTGTGCCTTGGAGCGAGGTACACCCCTTTGGCAGGACATTTTCGGCGAGGGCGATTTGATAAATACCGGGGCTGACATTATCGAAACTATGGAGTTGAATTGAATAGATGCCATCAATAGGCAAAGTTGCCCCTAAAATCAGGGCGTCTTGGCCCGGCCCACTGTCATCATCCGAAGCAATCAGTACCCCATCTGGCCCATATAATTCGATATAAGGGTCAATCGTGTCGGCTTGGTCAGCGGGGAAACGCTCCATTGAAATCGTGACCATCTGCCCAATACGACCCGTAAATGTCCAAGTATCGGTTTCACCCGATGCCAAATCTGCGGCGATGGTTTCTCCAAATTGGATCGCCCCACCCCCATTTTGACGGGCATGGGTTTTGAATGGCATTCCTAGAAATACAACGGCAACCGTGATTAAAATAACCTTTTTGACGATTTTCATGTACCTGTTTACTCGATTGATTGATTTGGCGATGCTTCGGCCAATGCCCATGCTTGGGGAATTGCTTCTAGCAACCACCACTTCCAAAATTCTTCCAATTTTTGATGACTATAGCTTGAAACATTTTCATCGGTTGCGGCATACGCTAACGCTGCACACCCCGCTGTATCGCCCACACCCGCAAGGCTAACCCAATCGCTGTCTGAAAAGGTATCACCTGAAATGGGTCCATCAAGGGTGTACTTAGTATGATTCTTAGCATACTCAAAAGGGTCTTGCCTTTTGCCGCGAACCTCGCCTGCTGCTTTATACACAGCCCTCGCTGCAATATCGGCTCTAGGCGAATAACCGGGGTCGTCCCAATCTGCCCAATTGCCTAACGTGTGATAGCCTTCATCCTCAATACTGGCAATTTCTTCCGCAGATACTATCCCATTCAAGTAACCGACGGATGCCTTCAGCATACTATGCAGTAAATCATCTATTTCGGTTGGGGTGGCTTCAAGAATGGGAAACACATACTGAGCAGTCAGAACCGCTAACCACCCTCGTGCTTTCAAGACATTGGGATCATTGTAAGTGCCAAAGGCGGGATATAGCCCTTTACGATGAGACCAATGGAAATGGTGGCGGGAGTGGGTTTCTACTGCCTCTAATCCTTTGTTGATTTTCTCCTGTAATTCTGTTGGTACAGGCATTCGTGTTATCCCTATAATTCAACCATTGATGACACATCATCGTTAGTAACGCGAGAAAATGGCGGCGCCAATTCATCATTGAGAATCATATAGGCGACAGTCTCCCGAATGGTTTCAGGGGTGAGTTCTCGGACAATCACCATATCAGTCGCCCATAAATATTTACCGTTGTTACATTCGCCACTTTTGCTATAGCGGTTCATAATGGTTTCTAAATTCGTGAGAGTGAAAAATGTCGCCACATAGCGTTCACCATTGGAAAAATTTACCTCAACGTCCACATTGTCATCATGAGGATCAAGTGGGTCAGCCCCTGTGAAGATCAGTAATTGATAGTCCGTTTCTTGTACCCTTAAGATACACATACCCTGTTGGCCTTAAAAACAACTCGGCAGTTCGGCGGCATCGCGCGGCCAATTTTCGCCATAGAACATGAGATAATCTAACACATGTGCAGCCCAATATTCATTGTCATGATTCCCCGTCGGGCTGATTTCATAGGTATGGAGCACACCATTGGAACGCAAAATATTCGACAAGGCCGTGACATTCGCTTCGGCAATATCCGTTTGGGTCACATCCAAATAAATGCGCAATTGACTCGTCGGTGGAATTGTTTGGGCCAATTGCAGCGGGTCATTCAATGGTGGAGCGATGCCTTCGTCAAAAACAGGGCTATGACCACCAACGGCTGAAAACAAATCTTGATGTCTAAACGCAATACTAATCGCCCAGAACCCCCCGCGTGAAATCCCGCCGATGGCTCGACCTTCGCGCTCTGTCCATAAACAATATTGGCTTTCGACAGCGGGGATGAGTTCGTCCAAGATGACATTTTCATAGGATGCCTCTTCATCGAACGTGTTTTCCTGCATCAGCAAATCACCATCGGGCATAATCAGCACCATGGGCGGGAGAGGATTCAACGGGTCAGCTAGTTCTTCATCCATCACGGTCTGCACTCCTAAATCATCCGTCCATTGGGTGTAGTTAAAAGTGGAGCCATGCAGCAAAATCACATAGGGATAACGCTGACCAGAGGTGAAAAAGCAGGGTGGCACATACATGCGATAGGGGATGTCGCCTTCAATAATCATGCTGGTAAAAGTAGCATCCAGAACACGGCCTTCGGTTTCATCACAGGACGGGAGAGTTATCGCGGAACGTGGTGCAAGCGTAGGGGTAGCGGTAGCTTCAATGCGGGTGGGCAGCGGGGTGACAAACGGCGGAGTGGCGCTCGGTCGCGGTGATGGCAGGGCCGTGGCCGTCACCACAATGACTTGTTGGCTCTGGTCATCAGGGGCCAATGGTTCACAGGCCACCACCAAAATTATAATCCCAACCAGCACTAAAAAGCTGGCTGGGAGCTTCCATAAATATGATTTTGGCATTTAGTTAAAAGTTACCAGACGGACACCCGGAATTTCGCCCACATTGGCAACGATTTCCTCGGCTGAGGCCCCGGCTGGTAGCGCACCACTTAAAGCCACTGCCCCATGATTGAGACGTGCTCGTATGCCAAATGGCAGCACTTTGCCCACCGCCCATAGAATGGTCTCATCATCATATAACTCCGTGTCATCCACCGCACTGACCCCCGCCAATTGCAACACACCGTCCTTAAAGGCGCGGCGCACAATTGGAGTTTTGACATTTCCGACTAATTTCACTACTCCACTGACCACCGTATAGGTAAAATAACTGCGGGATAAACGTACTTGGTCATGCGAACGTACCAGCGTATGGAGTGATTCCAAAATGTCCTCGTCAGTTGGAACATACACGGTTTCATTGGTCATTGTCATTTTTCACCCCTTAGAAATAGTCATCAAATAAACTTAAAATTACTTATTTTCATCTCTAATTTTGAACCCAAGTTGAGGTTCTGCCAAGTGCCAGACAACATAAAGATCAGCTAAATTTTGGGAAGGCTTCGCTTGCGTTAAGACTAGAACAAACATATAATGCCAGCACAATACCATCCCGGTCAAAAGGTTTAAATTGGTATGTCCGTAATTGACGACATCAAAGCCCGACTCGATATTGTAGACATCGTGTCGGCGTATACTCCCCTAAAAAAGGCGGGGCGTAATTATAAGGCCCTTTGCCCATTTCATGGGGAAAAGACGCCTTCGTTTGTCGTCTTTCCTGACCGTCAGTCATGGCGCTGTTTTGGGGCGTGTAATGAAGGTGGCGATATTTTTGGCTTTGTTATGAAAGCCGAGGGTTGGGATTTCCCCGAAACCCTACGAGTTTTGGCCGAAAGAGCCGGAGTAGAACTTCGCCCCCAGACCCCTGAGGAAAACATCCGGCATAATACTGAAGAACGATTGCTGGCCCTATTAGACGGAGCGGCCCAGCTTTTTACCCAACACCTGCTTGAATCGCCCGATGCTGAAGCAGTGCGAGCCTATGTTACACGGCGGGGTTTAAACGAAACCACCATCCGCCAGTTTAATATTGGGTATGCCCCTGATAGTTGGCATTTTGCGCTCAATCATTTCCGATTGGAAGGCTACCGGGAAGAAGAACTGTTAGAAGCAGGCCTTGCCATTCGTAACGAAACCGGGCGGGTTTATGATCGCTTCCGTCATCGCCTCATGATTCCAATTCGAGACGGAAGGGGTCGCACATTGGGTTTTGGGGCACGTGCTTTGGCAGATGACCAACAACCCAAATATTTGAATTCACCCCAAGGCCCGTTGTTTAACAAAAGCAACCTGCTCTATGGACTCGACTTAGCCCGCCGCGCCATCCGCGAAAGCGAAACGGTGGTCATCGTCGAAGGCTATATGGATGTCATTCAGGCCCATCAAGCGGGGTATACAAATGTGGTGGCCCAAATGGGTACGGCCTTGACCCCTACGCAAGTGCAACAGGTGGCAAAATATGCCAACCGTTTGATTTTAGCGCTCGATTCGGACGCTGCCGGGGTGAATGCGACCATGCGCGGCCTTAAAGTCACCCGTGATAGCTTGGTCGAGGCTGAACCAGAGGGGTTGGACGCACGCGGTATGATGTCGCAGGCGGGCAAACTCCAATTGGATATACGGGTGTTACAATTACCCAGTGGCAAAGACCCCGACGAATTTATTCGGGCCAATCCCGAACAATGGCCGGAGGTGGTCAATCAGGCCCGTCCACTAGTAGATTATGTGATTGAAATTGGGACACGCCACTTGCCCCCCAATGCGGATATATATGCACGCGAACGTGTTGCACGTGACTTGCTACCGTTGTTGACCGCCACCGAAAGCGATTTGCAACGTAATGACAATATTCAACGTTTGGCGGTACGGCTGCACATCCCAGAACGGGATTTGCTAAATTGGGTACACGCAGCGGGCGGCAAGAAATCTGCCCCGCTATCCGCCCACCGCCCCCAACCAAAAGGGGCCGGTAAGGGTAGTAATGCCATCGGGATGCCGCGTAGAAATGGGCATTTAAACCAACCGGGGGCCGCCCTCGAACGTTATTGTCTTTCCATGCTGCTGCAAGCACCGGATCGGCTGTTTCAGGCAAATCGCAAATTGCGCGAATTGGCTGCGCAAGAAGAACGGGCATCGGCGGCCTTACTTCCATTGAATCAAGAAGATTTCAGCCGTGAGGACTATCGGGCGCTGTTTCGGCTCATCAATGAAGCCCTTAATCAAGATGAATATGAGCCAAATGAGTTTATTGAGGAGTGCGTGCCGCAAGAATTGAAGGGCACGGTGGAAGAAATTCAGCCTCACCCCTTGGAGATTTTTCGACAGAAGGCCAGCAACTTGCATCTTGCTGAACTCCAGAGTGTTATGAAAGACCTCAGCCGCTTTAATGGTGAGGCAGAACTGCAAAGTGTTGAACTCTTTCGTTGTGTATTTGAACTTCGTCAACAACGCCTAAAACGTGAGATGAGTGATTTCTATTTTTTTGAACGTGAGGCTCAACTAGACAGCGAGGACACCCTAGTGGTAGATTATTCCATCATCAAGGCGCATAGCCTCGCCATTCATTTATTGGAACGTGCCCATCATGAGTTAGTGCATCAACGGCAAGAAAACTAATCAATATGACGAAACGAGCTGGTTCTCGACAAAAAACAGTGGACACATATTTGGTAGAAGCACTGGTCGCTAAAGGACAACAGACCGGGCAGATTGCCGAATCTGAAATCATTGCCATCTTCGGTGACCTCGCCAGCGAGGAAGCCCAGACATTTTTAATGCGATTGGAAGGGATTACTGTGGTATCGGATGCTGAAGATTTTGAAGCACAAGACAACACCAGCGAAGCCGCCCCTGTTGAAGAAGTTGAACTTGAGGACTCGCTTGACGATGAACCCGTCCTAGTCGAAGAGGATTTTGAAGAGGAAGAACTCGAAGACCTAGACGACACCCTTTCAGAATTGGGCATTGCAGGCGGTTTGGCAGGCGAGGATGATGAGATTGACTTTGACGACTTTGACGCGGACGACGATGGAGGGTTTGATTCGTCGGATGACAACGACAATGACCTACTAGCCCTTGCCGACGACCCGGTGCGCATGTACCTTAAGGAAATCGGTCAGGTTGAACTCCTTGATTCCAACCGTGAGACATGGCTCTCCGTACAAATTACGGCTGTCATGTTCCTCAATCGGCTGGTGGACACGCTGACCAAAGAGGGTCAAACCGATCCACTGACGCTCCTCAGTGCGCTCTATCAACATGTCTTGACCAATTGGGCCAAGCTTGAAAAACTAGTGACGACCTATAAACTCGATCTACCCGATTTTGAACTGGTCGTAGCCGAAACGATGCAATTGCGCGAAAACTGGGATGTGGATTTGCCCTCCTATGTGCGCGAATATCTGATTGCCCAAGGCCCGTGGGGACGCGATGAAAAGTGGACAGGGCTGGCCCAATCGTTGTTTGAGGTTTTCCACGCCGCCTATCTTATCCCGGCTGAAATCCAGCAGGAATTGCTGCGGAGCTATCGTCAAACGGGTGAACTCCCCAGCCCTGAGGTGTTCAATAGCTGGATTGAGCGTCGGCCTGATTATTATGGCAATCGTGTACGGGATGAATTTGCCAGCGCCGTGTTTCATGGCAATGAGGCCGCCGAAGTGTTAACCCGTGCCAATTTGCGTTTGGTCGTCAGCATGGCAAAACGCTATATGGGGCGGGGCATTAGCTTCCTTGACCTCATCCAAGAAGGCAATATTGGCCTGTTGCGGGCCGTCGAAAAATTTGACCACACCAAAGGCTTTAAATTCAGCACCTATGCGACATGGTGGATTCGCCAAGCCATCAGCCGCGCCATTGCTGACCAAGCCCGCACGATCCGCATTCCGGTTCACATGGTTGAAACCATCAACCGCCTGATGCGAATCCAGCGCAAACTGATTCAAGAACTTGGCACCGAGCCAACGATTGAACAACTCGCTGTTGAAATCGGCTTCCTAACCCCCGAAGAAACCGAACAGGTGCGGGAGGCATGGAAAAAGGATGAAAAACTCGACATCACGATGAAGCGCAAATTGCAGCGTGCCGCCAGCAAAGTTCGGCGGATCATGCGGATTTCGCAAGAACCGATGTCGTTAGAAATGCCTGTCGGTCAAGAAGACTCCAGCCAGCTTGGGGATTTTATTGAAGACGACAAGATGATCAGCCCGGTCGAAGCGGCAGCCCGTCAATTGTTGAAGGAGCAAATTCGCAGCGCCCTTTCGGTCTTGAACGAGCGTGAACGTGAGGTTTTGGAACTCCGTTTTGGCCTTAAAGACGGCAAAGAACATACCCTTGAAGAAGTTGGACAACATTTTGGTGTGACCCGCGAACGCATCCGTCAGATCGAAGCCAAAGCCCTGCGTAAATTGCGCCACCCCAATCGCAGTCGCCCGCTGCGCGATTATTTGGAGCTTTAAATACGCATAGGCATATCTGATGTCTAATCCCCGATCTCGACTGCCCGCCCGTCGTCAACCCCCACCTCCGCGTGTAATTGATAATCTTACATTGCAGCAGGTGGGGTTAGGCCCATTTGCAACGATTTTTATTGTGGTCATCTCGATTTTACCCCTAACAGGCTTACTCATCGGCCTCTACTATCAACGCCAAAAGCATTATGCCACCCGCACATTTGGGCGAACCATTATGATGTTTGCGATTTTGCTGCATTTCATCTATTTTTGCGTCTTGTGCCCACTACTTGGCTATATTGGCTTCAATCGCCTATTCTAAACTGAACCTTTTTTCGCCTTCGGGCTAGTAGAATTATAATGACCGCCCTGCCATTTGGGAGACGTAGTAATGCTTTTTAAAAGAGTGACCTTTTCCCTTAGCTTCTTACTCATCGGCCTGCTGGTGTTGAGTGCTTGTAAAGATGATGGCGATGTTAATCCAACCGCCACACCGAATCTTGACCGAGCAGCATTGGCCCAAACCGCCTTCGCCAACCCTACCAATACGCCACGTGCCCGCTTTACCCCCACTCCTTTGCCTGATGTCGAAAGCGAACTGGCCCGCACGACCTCCCAAATGGAGATAGCCATTGTGGCCGGGGATGTCGAAAAATATATGGCAAATGTCTGGCAGGGAGATGCTTCCTTCACCACGGAACAACGTCGCTGGGCTGAGGCATGGGCCAAACAACCCCCACTATCGTTTGACATCACTCTCAGTTCCATTAGTGCCCCGACCGAAGATGAATCCTTTGCGCGGATGTCGGTGGCGTGGCGGGGGTCGGGCGAGGCGATGACCAGCGATTTAGGCTCAGGTGGTTCGACCATTACCGTACATTTCTATCGGGAAGCAGCGGGGAGTAGCCGATGGTTATTTGCAGGCGAGGCATGGCAAACGATCAGTCTTCATCGCAACGGCAGCGACTGGACAGCCGATCAAACCAGTGATGATTCTGAAAAACTCCGTATTTACTACCTACCCGACTATGGCCCAATCAGTGGCACGCAAAATGCTGGAGATGTGCTTGCGGAAAAACTCCCCGGCATCTATACCGTTGTC
Organism: Chloroflexota bacterium; assembly: GCA_016234595.1. Taxonomy (GTDB): domain Bacteria; phylum Chloroflexota; class Anaerolineae; order Aggregatilineales; family J027; genus CFX10. Next base: position 183,899 of record JACRBG010000035.1, read on the forward strand.
AGTCGGGAGTTGCAGATTGAACCAACCGAGGTTGTATCGCTGAAAGTTTACGAGTACCCTGATGCATTACGTTCGATGGTGGACATTACCTATCTCCATATTTTAACTGTCTGGAATCAACCCGGCGAAGCCCTCCGTTTTTCCCAAGACCTCAATACCGAACTCCCACCTGAGGATGAGGTCATTGCAGGTCAACTGGCTTATAGTTTTCTCTATCAACTGGCAGGCAACACTACGGGTAACTACCCGTGGTGGGTCTTTGAAGGTACAGCCCAAATGGTCATGATGAAAGACTTTATGACTACCCCACGCCGCAACAACCAGCTTTCAGCAATGGCAGGCATCGCTGCGGCTGACGCAACCGGGGCTAAGCTTGACCCTGAAATTCCTCAGATGCAAGATTGGGCTATGATGGAGGATTTGGCAAATGTGCCGTTTTTACAGCACTATGCCGCCAGTTTGCAAGCGGGTACATTCATCTATTTTATTGATGCCACCTATGGGCAAGATCAGCGTAATGCATGGATCAAGAGTATGGCATCCGAAAAAACGGTGGATGAAGCCTGCCAAGATATTCTGGGCAAATCCTTTGAAGACCTCACCGCCGATTGGTTGGTGTGGGTGGCGACGCAAACCCAATAACCTTACTTCTTAGCGAATTTCAGGTCGAGGGCTATCTGGACACAGGGCTAAAGCCGCTGTACTGAATTTAAACAAAATTTGATCAATCGGCAGGCGAAACACTATGCAGGGCAGATGAATTTATCCTCTGCCCGCCTTTTTTTGCTTTCCCCAACTCGTCAAGGCTATACTTAAATAATCAAATCTCGATTTGGGAGACAGCACGCTCATGCCCATCGCCTACAGTGTTGACGAGTTAATTTCGGTTTGTATTGCGCGGCAAATTCAAGACGGGGATTTATTGGCCCAGGGCCTTGCGACACCCTTAGTCGTGGCGGGGTATATCTTGGCTTCCAAAACCCATGCCCCCAATGTAGCCTACGGGTCAGCCATCGGGCAGGGTATTTGTTTTGAATCCGCGCCACTCGGTGTAGCCACGATTGAGGCTCTCTGGCTCGGCAAATCGGTCATGAATGTTGGCTTTGTGTCGGCTGTCGCTGATATTTTGCCCTCGCTGCATATGAAAGAGTATTTTCGTCCCGCCCAAGTGGATGCCGTTGGTAATTTCAATAATGTGGCATTTGGTGAGGACTATACCCACCCACGAATGCGACTCCCCGGCACAGGCGGCATCCCGGATGTTACGGCTTTTTCTGACCAGATTTATCTCTATGTGCCGCGCCATTCACGAGTCACCTTTGTCGAAACATTAGATTTTGTCAGCGGGTTGGGGCATACTGCCGAACGTGGGCGTGGTCGAGGGGCGCGTTATCTCATCAGCGATTTAGGCCAGTTTGATTGGGCCAATGGGCGAATGCGCTTGTTAAGCCATCACCCCGGCGAAAGTATTGAACGTATCCAGAAAAAGACAGGCTTTACCCTAGAAATCGCCCCCGATATACATGAAACCCCGCCCCCTACCGACGAAGAAATCCGCCTGCTGCGCGAAGAAATAGACCCGCTGAATGTGCGTAAACTCGAAATGTTAGGGGGAAGCGCTCGTCGTGACTTATTGCGGGATATTTTGGCAGCGGAAAACGCTTTATAAATCAACTACTTGGAGAAATTATTGTGCCTGCACCCACTGATCGTCGTTTCCATGAAATCACCTTTTATGTACGCTATTTTGAAACTGACGCCATGCGCATCGTTCACCACGCCAACTATCTGGCCTATTGTGAAGAAGGCCGCAGTGCCTATTCACGGGCGATGGGCGCGAATTATGCCGATTTTGAAAAGTCTGGTTTTTTTCTAGCGGTCAGTGAAGTCAATTTACGTTATCTATCCCCAGCCGTCTATGGACAGCAAATCACCGTGCGCGTGTGGGTTGAAGAAATTAAAAGTCGCCGCATTGTGTTTGGCTATGAAATTTTCAATGCGATTGATGGGACGCTACATGTCACAGGAGTAACCCGCCATATCTGCATTACCCAAGACGGCAAAGTGACCCGCATACCCGAAGATTGGATGGCAAAGTGGGCGCCCAATCCTGAGTGAGAATAATTAGCTATATTTTTAGTTAGAGTTTACGGATGGGAGTTTTTTAAATGATGACTTATGCTGATCGCCCATGGACAAAACGTTACGACGCAGGCATTCCGACCACATTAGCGCCGTATCCCCAGTACCCCTTATATGATTTTTTGCGCCAGAGCGCCCAAAAATTTCCTGACCGCCCCATCGCCCTAACGTCGGCCCATCTACCAGTAGTGGGTCGCATCAAATCTACGCTGTCCTATCAACAGGTGGATGCTTTTTCAGATGCGCTGGCTCAAGGTCTCATCGAAATGGGCCTTCAAAAGGGGGATCGAGTAGCGATTATCATGCCCAATTGCGCCCAATTTATCATCAGCTTCTATGGCATCCTCAAAGCGGGCGGGGTTGTATCGGCCACCAATCCAACCTATCCACCTAAACGAATGGCCGAGCAACTCAAGGACAGCGGCGCTAAGGTTGCAATTGCTCTGACACTGTTTTACCCCATGCTCAAACAAATCCAAGCTGAAACCGACATCAAAAATATCATTGTTACGAACATCAAAGAATATTTGCCTGCTGCCGCAAAAACACTGTTCACACTCGCCAAAGAGAAGAAAACAGGCCATCGTGTCGAGCAGCTTCAAGCCAATGACCATTGGTTCCAAACCATTTTAAGCCAATATGCTGGTCAACGTCCTACCATCGAAGTTAAACCCACCGATATTGCCATTTTCCAATACACGGGTGGGACAACCGGGGTCGCCAAGGCAGCGATGTCCACCCACCAAGCCTTGGTTGCCAATACCCTCATGTGTAAGGCATGGCTATCCAGTGATATACCCGGTGAGGAAGAAATATCATTGGCGGCCATTCCGCTGTTTCATGTGTTTGGCATGGTCGCGGTCTTAAGTTTTGCGGTGGGTATTGGGGCGATGATGGTACTTGTGCCCAACGCGCGGGAAATTGATGAGGTACTCGACTGCATCCATCGCTATAAACCCACCCAGTTTATGGGCGTGCCAGCCCTCTATAACGCCATTAACAATCATCCTAAAGTGATTGCAGGTGAATTCAGTCTGAAGTCCATCCGGGCCTGCATCAGCGGATCGGCCCCCCTGCCCCCGGCAACTAAACGCCATTTTGAGGAGCTTTCGGGTGGGTTGATTGCCGAAGGTTTTGGCATGAGCGAAGCCCCCACCGCGACCCATGTCAATCCCTTGCGGGGGGAGAATCGTATTGGGTCAATTGGCCTCCCACTCCCTGATATGGACATGAAAATCGTCAGCCTTGAAGATGGGGAAACCGAAATGCCGATTGGGGAACCGGGTGAATTGTGTATGTCGGGGCCGCAAATTATGGTGGGCTATCATAACATGCCTACCGAAACCACCAATGTCATCCGTACTGATAAAAATGGCAAACGCTGGCTCTATACAGGCGATATTGCCCGGATGGATGATGATGGCTATTTTTACATCGTTGACCGCAAGAAAGACATGGCCTTGATTGGTGGGTTCAATGTCTATCCACGTAATGTGGAAGATGTGTTGAGTGAACATCCAGCGATACTTGAAGTCGGTGTGGCGGCGGTGCCTCACCCCGACCCTGATAAGGTGGGACAAGAAGCCCTTAAAGCATGGGTGGTGGTCAAACCAGATATGAATGTTACCGACAAAGAATTAATTACTTTTGCCGCTGAGCGTCTGGCTCGCTATGAAGTGCCGACCCGCATTGAATTTGTTAAAGAACTACCCAAGACCACGGTGGGCAAAATTTTGCGCCGCCAGTTGGCCCAAATGGAAATCGAAGCCCGCGAAAAAGCCGAAAATAAATAATGACCCTATAGTTTTAGCCAAAAATAAATGCCCCGGAAAATCTTCTGGGGCATTTTATTTTGTCGTTTGAGAAGAGAGGGTGACTCGGTTGAGTGAGTCACCTGCTCGTTTTGATTATGTGCAGTCCACGCAGAGGGTCGGTGGGGGTGGCTGCGTATAGGTCGCGGTAGGTGGCGCGGTGGTGGGTGTCCGCGTTGGCGTATTCGTCGGCGCGGTGGGTGTCGGCGTCCGAGTCGGAACGGTCGGCGTACTCGTCGGTGGGACGGGCGTATTCGTCCGCGTCCGTGTGGCCGTCGCTGTATTCGTCCGCGTCGGGGTGGCGGTTGGGCCAGTGTTCGTTGCGGTGGGCGTATTCGTCCGCGTCGGTGTATTCGTGATGGTCGGTGTATTCGTCCGCGTCGGCGTATTCGTGATGGTCGGTGTATTCGACGGCGTGTAGGTTTGTGTTGGCGTATTCGTCGGCGTTGGTGTAAAGGTCGGCGTCGCAGTCGGTTGCGGCGGTACGACAATAGGCGGACAGCCTTCAAAGTAAAGCTGGGTATTATTGAAGTCCGAGCCAGCCGCACCATAGTAGTTCAGCGCTTGCACGCCACCCAAACCGTCAAAGTCAACCCACATAAAGCTGACCGAGCCAGCATTGATGACAGGGGTACTTTGCCATACGCCTTCGCGTGGGGTGCCGGGTGGATTCGGCGTGTAAACCGTCGCCGGAGCAAAGTCGCGTGAAGCAGCGGTTATCCACATCCTCACGTTGAGTGGGTCACCAAACGAACCACTGCCGACTTGAATTTGCTGGATATACATGCTGCCAGCCAAGCCCGACAACGCTACCCAGTTGATGTTGAACCCATTGATCGTGCCCGCGTTCACACCCGTATTTTGGATACGGAAGACGACGACGCCGGATGGGTCAAAGCGTTCAAACCGAACACTGAAGGCCGTACAATTAGGCACGGGTGTGCTGCTGGGTGCAACGTTGGGCGTAGCTGAAGGTGCTACACCGGGGAATGGAATATTGCAGATATTCCCCGCTCCACCCTCAAACCGTAAGGTCGAGCCAAAGAAGCTGTTGGCATTATAATGCGCCGACAACGGACTTGGCCCATTCGTAAACGAAACACGCCAGACCGTCGTGGCATTGCCATTAAATTGACGCAGGTAGGTATTGTTGTTCCAGCCGGGGGTGCTCGAATTTAGGATCGTATCCCCGTAGCCATTTGGAACACCACTCCCAACTTGAGTACCCGACCAATGGGGGGTACGCAGCGGGCTAGACAAACCAGCCGAAGCCAATATCATGCTACCGGATACCCACTGACGCCAATGAATGCTGGCCTGTGAAATATAGAATGGAGCAGCATCAGTATTTTGAACTGATACACTAACGTAGTTACTCCCTACGAGCACACTACCGGGCACAATGCTCAAGCGGGTGCAGTCAGGGGTAGAGGTCGCTGTAGCGCTGGCGGTGGAGGTTGCTGACGGGATGGAAGTCGGTTGCTGGGTAAAAGTCGCCGTAGCTGATGGCACAGACGTATTGGTTGGGTGCGGCGTGTCCGACGGAGTAAAGGTCGGCAGTTGCAATTGCGGCGGCAAGTTAACCGCACGCACCGCCCGGAACGATTCGTTCACCCCGACACGTTGGGCCGTCATATACACATAGTCACCCAAACCCGTCCAGCCCATTAAGGAGGCCATTGGGGTAATTAGGGGTGCATTATAGTGAACGACCACTTCCAAAATGTCACCGGGGCCGCCCGCGTCATATTGATTAGTGCCAACGACGGGGCCATAGCCGGGGGGAGTTTGTGATTCGCGCACTCCGCAAATTCGGTCGCGCCGATCCGCCGATGGGGTATAACGTGCCCCGGACTTAATATAAGTTCGATTGTTAGGATCAGGCGTTTCAGTAATAATAGTAGGACGCGAGCTACACATCCAGACATGGAACCAACTGGGGCGATTTTCATCACCAGTATTACTGCTATTGACAGGCCCTCTGATTGAGGTTAGGCCAACAATATTATCCCCTTCGCGCAGGTTTAACCCCGACGCTCCGGTTCGCGCACGGTCAACAATTGAGGGTAGGCGGGCAAGGTCTTTGCGCAAGCCTTGATGCTCATCTTCTTGCGGGTCGCAATCCACTCCCCAGTGGTCAATGAAGATCGCATCATAACCAGCTGTACAAGGCACCAAGTCATCCAAGATTCTTTCATCCACTGCTCCGGATGGAGTACCCGGCACATGCCGTTGGACGCTTTCGGGATCCCATTGGCCCGTCACGCCATAACGCACGGCTGCACGCGCCGAGTTTTGGAGTGTTACCCATGCTTGAAAAAGCCGGGCAAATTCAATTACGCCGAACGTTAGAATCAGAACAATGGGTAGGGTCAGTGCAAACTCTGCCATCGTCTGTCCACGTCGGCCCCGTCGTGGTACTGTCTTTTTAACTTGGCCTATCTGTTTACTTGAATTCATGGTTTAACCATGCTCCCTTCTCGTTCCACCACATTCCGCATTAGCGCGAAATACGAGTGAACAACCGACTGGCGATAGCTTCAAACACCGCATCCAATGATTGCAGGTTATCGGCGTAATAATATTGACCGCACCATTGGCGGAAATCTGTACGGACTGCGGCAGCTTCACATGGGCCTTTATCCCCAAAGGTGGCACTGTTGTTTAGCTGACCATCATCGCGGAGGTCTTGCTGTTGGTCATCATCAATGAAGCCATTGTCCCCAGCATCCGCAATGTAACGCAGCAGCGGAGCGGCAACGGGTGAATTCACTACTTGGGTACTAAACCCGATGGTGAACATGGCGACAAAGTTGCCCTCAACCCCCGGTCGAACTTCTTGCAACCCAGCATAGTCGGCCCAATCGCGGGCATAGTCGTCGGGGTCGTAATCCCCAGATTGTGAACAGGCAGGGTTGCCGACCTGTGGTGAACCGTTCGTCAAAGGGTCATTCGTCCATTGCAGGCAGAAGTGCCGCGTCAAGGGCGAATTGTCATTGCATAACGGGCCGGGAGGTGCTAAAGCGGTCGTGCCCGCTGGCAAAGTACATTCAGGATGAACAGGGCGTTGATAGGGGTCGGTGGTGTTATTGGCATTGCAGAACGTCCGCCATGGGCAGAAGCCAGCCGCCCCATAGGTTGGCAAAGTCAATGAATTATTGCCCGACGGTCGGTCGGTAACATTGGCCCCACCGTCGCTCAACATAATGATGACCCAAACCGCGTCCTTACGAATCGTCTGGACATTGGTCAAGGCGTTATTGGCATAGAAAAGACCCGCCCCGGTATTGGTATCTGGACAAGGCGCAAGGCTTTCATACGACCAGTAGCGGTAGCCCTGTGGGTTAATGAGTCCACCAATTGCGACCCCCAACGGATTCGTTTTGCTGGCAAAGGTATCCGTCGTCTTGGTGATGGGGTCATAATCCCACTCGGCGCGTTTCAATTCCTCGCACTTGTTATAACGATCCCAATAACCACCGTCACGGCCTCGGTAAATAGGGTCAATAATATACGGCGCCATTTGTTCATTTAGGGTAATCATGGCGACTTCTTCGGAGGTCATCATGATGTCATTTGTTGAAGCCGCATTCCACGGGACAAGGATTCTGCCTTGGCGTGAAAATGTCACCAAGGTCACCCGGTCACCCCGAATGAAATCTAGCCGCTTGATGAAGTTGCGGGCGGCGTCCTTTACTTGTTTGAAGGGTTCACAAATCAAATCGGTGTATTTGCCATCAGGAACAGCGGAAGACCCACTCAATGGGCGCACCCCGTCTTCGCCACTGCCATCATAGACCCCATTGCTGTTGACATCGGTCCAAATATTCCAATTGCCCGTGGCCGGGTCTTGACGGATGTAACCCGCCCCGGGATCGGAGCAGCAACCTGCCCACTTTAGGCGGTCGGGGTCAGGGGCTGGGTTAGTTGGGTCATCGGGTGATGTACGTATACAGTCCGTACGAATCTGGGTTTGGAGCTGGTGGTAAATGAGATAGGTATTTAACGAAGTATCTTGCGACATAGTCGCCGAGCCATCCAACACCAACGCAACGTCCAACACAGCGGTTTCGGACACCGAGGTGGCTTCAAGGGTAATATCATTCCAGCCAATCAAGCGCAGGAAGGTTGTGGGTGATTGGATTTGCGCTGTTACCCGCACCAATTTACGGGGGTTATCCCATTGGCACAATTCAGTTTCGGGCATATTGCCGTCAATCGGTTCCGGAGCAGGATGGGCCGTTTGCCCTTGAAATGTTCCTGTACCGGTGCGCCATCCGGCAATATCGGTTTCGCAGGTCTCGACAAAAACGCGGTTGGGTTCAAGCCCATGCAGTTCAATATATTGACGGGCCGCAATCGCCACGTCGCCATAGTCACGGCCTTCTCGAATTTGCCCCGCCGCCGCAATCGCAGCCGAGTCGACTGAACGACGCAGTGCACTGTAGCGGACGAATAGAAGGGAGAGGTCGGTGACCAAGCCGACAAAGGCAATGAGCGCTATAAAGCCGATGGCAAGCAAGACAATCGATTGCCCTGCCTTTTCCTTTTTGAATCTAAATCCGTGTACTAAACGTCTCATATCCAAAGGCCCTCATCATTTCTTGACGGTCGCTAGCATTGTGCATCGTCGCGCAATGGAGCACATGGCGGTTCAGCAGCTGTGTTTGGGAACAGTGACCAAACGTGAATTTCAAACTGATCTTGCATAAATGTAAAAAACGGAATCCCCAGCAGTTGTTCATGCTGCCAGAAAATTTCGACCAACACCATACCGCCAGCACCCATTTCGCGTGCTTCTGGGAGTGTAAGGGCCGCTCCTGTGTCATCTAGCAAGGTACGATTGAGCATCGCTTCAATATCCGAGGTTCTAAATTCCGATCCTCGGCAATTGGAATCAAAGGACGTGATGTGATTCCCACGGAAGAAATAGCCTAGGCGGTGTTCATCAGAGCCCGAATCACGTTCCGTTGGAACATAAGCAGGGTCATAATATAAAGGATTGTATGGTTCGTCAGCGCTAGTGCATTCATTGCTGCGGCTGGGTAAACGCCCGACGACATGAATGCGACGCTCACTGCTAAAGTAAGCATACGAGAACACCGAGATCACCACATCATCCGTCAAATCGTTAAATGGCAGCGGCAGGATGTTGGTAATCGCGGAACAGGCCACCCCGTCATAAAATTGCAGACCCGGTGTCTCAAGTCCATTGCTAAAACCCGGAATGGCAGGGCCGGGATAAGAACTTACCAATTCCTGCTGATATTTATCGAAGTGAGTTGACCCATAGTTGCCATTCTCCGGTGAGTCATAATCACAGTCCATCAAATTGTAGCTGGTCTCATATCCCACCTGCCAAAGGTTAGGATCACGTACCGAACCATAGCGCCCTGCTTCACGGGTAGCGTCTAGCAGGGTCAGATAGTTGTTGGCAAGCCAGCCGATCTCAACCAAGCCTAACAGCATCACCAGTAGAATTGGCATGGTCAACGACAATTCCACGAGGCTTTGTCCGCGGGTGCGGCTGGTACGGCCATCTAAAATGGCAATGGCTTTTCGAAAAGTTCTTTTTAACGGTTTTCGCATAAGGTTAGCCCTCTAGTCAAAACTCTATTGGATGAGTTTCAGGATAGGCTCATCCGAGGAGCAGCGAAACTCCTGCTGACATGATACCATACCTGCCATAAAAGCCGTGTTCTCAATTGTGAGAACTTGTGCATATATTGTCATTAGGGCAGACAACAAGCCATACTACCCTAACCATTCTTACCAAAACCCAACCATTTTGTTATTTAAACAAAATTGCCGCCCGACTGTGAGAAGTTTGCCGTGCGACAATCCTTAATTATCCAAAAATTGTAAAGCGAGGGCTATGACCTAGATGGGCTATACAACAACCTCACGCTGGCGGCCTGTTTTTGAGATATTGGCATTGATGCGATAGCCCCGTCCGTGCAGCGAAACAATGATACGCGGTCGGTCGGGGTCATACTCCAATTTGTTGCGTAGGTTGTGAATATGATTGCGGACTAGGGCCGTATCCCCCGAACCAGATGGGTAATCCCATACCTTTTCCAATAAATCATTGGCGGTATGATATTTATCGGTATAGTCGCACAGAAAATCGAGCAGGTCAAATTCGACCGGGGTCAGGCTAATCACCCGCTGATCTACCGACACAGTGCGCAAATTGTAATCAATCATCAGATGCTGCACATCTTCTTTTTTATTACGGTTGGCTCGTCGCAACAAGGCCCGAATACGTGCATTCAATTCACGGGTGCTAAAAGGTTTTCGCATAAAATCATCCCCACCCGCATCTAACGCCAACGCAATCTCATGGGCGCTGTGATAGGCCGTCAAAAACAAAATGGGAATATCCGTCAGATGTGGAAGTTTGCGGAGTTGTGTACATAGGGATAAACCGTTGTCACCCGGCAGCACCATATCCAAAATAATCAAATCGGGCTGCGATTCACGGGCAACCGTCAAGACTTCATAACTATTGAGGACTCCCAGCACATCATGCCCTTCGCGCTCAAGGACACGTTCAAGTGTTTCGAGAATGGTCTCATCATCTTCTACCACCATAATAACCGGCATGTGTGTGGCTCCTTGCAAATTGATTCAACATTGAGGCACAGGCTTGGCCTCAATTGAGCGGAAAACTTTTGGTGTTGTTGTTGAATCAATGGTAACAAAGAAACTGGCCTAAAATAAAGGCCAGTCCATGAAAGTCCTATGAATTTTTCCCTAAGCAAAATTAACGCAACGAAAATTAGTAAAGAATGCTACTCATTCATCATGTAGCCAACCCCATGAATGGTCTTGATAAATTGGCTTTCGGGGTCCATTTCTTGTAGTTTGGAACGAAGATTGCGGATGTGGGCACGTACTAAGTCTGGGTCGCCTGTATTGGGTGGATAGCCCCACACAGCTTCAAGTAAATGGCCCGGAGAAAGGGCCTGATTGATATGTTCCATGAGATAACGCAGTAGGCGGTGTTCCGTAAAAGTTAATTGAATGGTTTGATCGCCAATCGAAGTCCGATAGGTATCCGAATCAAGAATCAAGCGCCCCACTTGGATACGGGAACTGACTTTCAAGGCATCCCGTTCACTGCGACGGAGCAAAGCCCGGACACGCGCCTGCAATTCAATCAGTTCAAACGGCTTGACGACATAATCATCACCGCCTGCATCCAAACCCGACACAATGTCATCGGTATGCCCACGTGCCGTCAAAAATAACACTGGGATATGGTTCATCGCGGAGTCGGCTCGGATGCGCTTGCACACTTCAAAGCCCGTCATACCCGGCATCATCACATCTAGGATGACTAAATCTGGTACACGCCGCTTCAATTGATCTAAAGCATCGGGGCCGGAGTTCGCTGATGAAACATCAAAACCATCCCGCGTTAAGGCACGGGTCAGCGTCCCCAGCACGTCTGGATCATCGTCCACCACGAGGATATGGTTTGTATTGCTGCTCATAAAGGGTCTCCCTCTCGCGTTTTATCTTTCAAGTGCTGGTAATAAGACAACAAAACGGGCGCCTGTCTTGCCCTGTTCCGGTTTTTCGGCTGAAATTTGACCACCGCATTTTTCCACAATCTGACGGGAAATATGGAGTCCAAGCCCCGTGCCCTGCCCCGGTTGTTTGGTAGTGTAAAAGGCATCAAAAATAACTTCGCGTTGGTCATCGGGAATACCCGGCCCATTATCCCACACCTCAACCCGAATAATGCCATCGGGGTCTAAATAGGATGCGATGCCAATTTTGCGGCTTTCTTGCTCCATTACAGCATCACGGGCATTCAACAACAGATTTAACCAGACATCTTCCATCTGACCCCGCAACCCGTTAATCATGGGTAAATTATCTGCCAGATCAGCACTTAGGGCAACAAAGCCGCGCTCGATATGGCTGGTGACTAGGGCAAGGGTACTCCGAATGGTGATGTTAACATCCATCGGCTCAAGATGTTCGCTTTCACGGTCACGATAGGCCATGCTCAATAAGCGCCGCACCACCTCATGCGCCCGCTGACCAGCCCGATGAATGGCTTGCAACGCTTCATGCGAGGGGTCTTCAACGGGAATATCCTGTAATAAAATCTCCGTATCGCCCAAAATGGTCGTCAAGGGGTTGTTAATTTGATGGGCCACCGCCGCCGCTAACTCCCCCATCGCCGACATGCGGGCTGCTTGAACTAATTTAGTTTGGGCTTTGCGGAGTTTTTGTAGGCTGTTTTCAAGATCGTTATACAAACGCGCATTTTGCAAGGCATTACCTGCTTGCAAAATAAGGGCTTGGGCCAATTGAAATTCACGTTTACCGTAGGTGCGCTTGACTAAGGTATCCACCAGCACCACAACCCCAACCACCTGCCCCGTCATCAACAGTGGCAGCACGAGCAGGGCTTGGGCATGATAATAATCGAGCAGCACTGCTTCATCGGGGTCAAGTTGAGCCGTTGCCGTAATTTCGACGGCATGGCCTTCCAACACGGTGCGACGCAACAGTTTTAATTTGTTCAAACTTAGGGTGGGGCTGGGTGGATTTAGCCATGCGCCCTTGCCCACACTCAACAGACGCCGCAACATTTTATAAATCGGATCCCATCGCCAAAAGTTGCATACATCGGCCTGTGCCTCGTTCACCAACACCCATGCCATCGCTTTTTGGTGGGTGAAATCCTCTTGGGTATTCAGCGGCATCGTCAGCAATTGTCGGCCTTTTTCTTGCCATTCAGCCGGAATAACTGATTCAGAAGTCTCTTGATGATAAACTAGCTCCACCACACCAAAGGGTTGATTGTTGACAAATACTGGGATTAAACATAGTTTTTGGGCCTGCTGACTCAGCAAATATTGATAGTTCACCTTGTCGTTGACTAACTCATCAGGTGTCAGCATGATAGCTTGACGCTGTTCCAAGATTTGGCGGAACACCGTAATCTGAAGCGGGTTGAGTTGGGGAGAATGTTCCGGCGACCAATGCCCCTGCACATAGCGTGACACCACCCGCAACGTGCCTGTGCCTCCGTCAATCGTCGCCAACTCACACAAGCTGATATTGAGTGCATGGATAAACTGTTCCCCGATGGTTGGCAGCACAGCCTCTAAAGACAAGGTGGTATTGACGGCAGCACTGGCATTGACCAGCGTGGCTAATTCACGGGAACGCATCACACTTTCGCCATATAAGCGGGCATTTTCAATCGCGATGGCCGCGTGCGAAGCCAAATCTTGCAGCAGTTCACGGTCACGATCAGTAAAGGTGCGGTCAGTCATACGATTGTTGACCCCTAACACCCCTACATTTTGACCTTTGACCTGCATTGGAACATACAGTAATGAACGGGCAAAATATTGGGTTTTGACCTTCTGCCACCCGGCCCGCCCGACCAATACTGGATTACCCGTTTGGAAAACATGCCCCGCCAATGTATCTTGGGTTTTAATCCGAAATTCGCGGGCAGTTTCGTGGTCAATCCCTTTAGCCGCCCGGATATAAAGGGTTTTACCCTCATCATCTGGCAGCAGCAGCAATCCCTCTTCCGCATTGGTCAACGAAGTCGCCGCATCCACTACTTTGGTCAAGACGGTGTTTAAATCGAGCGTGGAATTCAGCATCCGCGCAATGCTGGACAATGTTTGCTGCTCCAATAAATTGCGCTCTAGCAGTTTCAATAATTCATCGCGGGAGGTGGTTTCTTGCATATCCGAAAGATGGGCTGGCTTCAGTTTAGCCCGCTCAATCGTCTGCGACACAATGCTCAAGACCGCTTGGGTATGAATTGGAGCAGTTATCATACCCGAAGCTCCTTCAGGGGGCATCACTTTGGCGGGTGATGTCGAAATCGCAATCCATGTCAGATGTTCAAAAGCGGGGTCGGTATGGAACACTTCCGCAGCCGAAACCCCATCGCCGTCCACGACCCGTAAATCCACCAACACCACATCATAGTGCTGGTGTCGCACGGAGAAACGCGCATCGCCGATGTTGTAGGCTTTTTGGACGTTGTAATTCTCGGCAGCCAGCATCTCTTGTAATGCGTCCGCCAGATTAACATCCGACTCAACGATTAAAATTCGACTTGCGTTAATTGAGGGCCAAAAATCCATAGATTCCAATACTTTATATGTCTAATAGACTAATTTTTCAGCCTGCTCCCAATAACCATTGTACTAATCATATAGCGAGGGGGCAATTTAGGTTTGGTAGTCTCGTCAGAAATCAAAAACGGACTCGACATTGCTGCCGAATCCGTCTTGAATTTTACAATGCGGGGTTGGATTAGTAATCCATGCCGCCACCGGGGGGCATCGCTGGGGCTTTGTCTTCCTCAGGGATGTCGGTGATGAGCGCTTCGGTGGTCAGGATCATAGCGGCGATACTGGCAGCATTTTCCAGCGCGCCACGCGTTACCTTCACCGGATCGAGCAAACCAGCGCCGATCATGTCGACATATTCGCCCGTCATCACGTCGTAGCCAATCTTGTTGTTGCCTTTTTCGATCTGGATACGGCGGACGTTGCTGATAATCACGCCACCATCTTGACCAGCATTGGCTGCAATCTTCTTGATGGGGGTTTCCAGCGCGGTACGCAGGATGTTGATGCCCGTGTTTTCATCGGGGTAGTTCAACTTCAGGCCTTCGAGTGTGGAAATCGCGTTAATCAGCGCCACGCCACCACCGGGGACAATACCTTCTTCAACAGCGGCGCGAGTTGCGCTCAAGGCGTCTTCAACGCGGTGCTTCTTTTCCTTCAATTCGACTTCGGTAGCAGCACCGACGCGAATCACAGCCACACCACCAGCCAGCTTCGCCAGACGCTCGTTGAGTTTTTCTTTGTCATAATCGCTGGTGCTGTTCTCAATTTCGACGCGGATTTCTTCGATACGGCCCTTAATTTCGGCGGCATCACCCAAGCCATCCACAACGGTGGTGTCATCTTTGGTGCAGACCACCTTGGCGGCGCGACCCAGATCGTCAATCGTCACGCTGTCCAGCTTGCGGCCAGTTTCTTCACTGATGACCTGACCACCCGTCAGTACAGCGATATCACGCAGCATGGCCTTGCGACGATCACCAAAACCGGGGGCCTTGATGGCGACGACATTAATCATGCCACGCAGTTTGTTCAGAACGAGGGTGGCAAGGGCTTCACCATCAACGTCTTCTGAAATAATCACGACATCGCGTTTGCCCAGTTGGAAGAGTTTTTCCAAAATCGGCACGAGGTCGGCGGCGGCGCTGATCTTCTTGTCATGAATGAGGATATAGGGATCTTCAATCACGGCTTCCATTGTTTCAGGGCGGTTGACGAAGTAGGGGCTGATGTAACCACGATCGAAGTTCATGCCTTCGACGTATTCGGTTTCGAAATCCAGACCCTTGCTTTCTTCAACGGTGATGACGCCGTCCTTGCCCACTTTGTCCATGACTTCGGCAATCAATTCACCGATCTTGCGGTCTTGGGCGGAATTGGAGGCAACCGAGGCAATTTCTTCCTTGGTGTTGATTTCAACAGCCATTTTACGCAGCGCTTCCACAATCTTGTTGGTGGCAGCTTCGATACCACGCTTCAGCAGCATGGGGTTGGCACCAGCAGCAATGTTCTTCAGGCCTTCGTTCACAATTGCCTGAGCCAGCACCGTTGCGGTGGTTGTACCATCGCCAGCGATGTCATTGGTCTTGGTAGCGGCTTCCTTCAGCAATTGAGCGCCCATGTTTTCATAGGGATCTTCCAACTCAATTTCTTTGGCAACCGTTACGCCGTCGTGGGTGACAGTTGGCGCGCCGAATTTCTTGTCCAGAGCCACGTTCCGACCCTTGGGGCCGAGGGTGGTGCTTACGGCGTTCGCCAGAATATCAATACCCACCTTCAGGCGACGACGGGCGTCTTCATTAAACACCAGTTGTTTAGCCATGACGATTTTTACTCCTCCGAGTAGTTATATTTCTTTAAAATTTGCTAGGATTTACTTGGGCAATTACTTGCCGTCTACAACAGCCAGAATGTCGGTTTCTTTCAGGATGAGCAGTTTCTTGCCATCAACCTTGACTTCGGTGCCCGCATATTTTGCAAACAGCACGGTGTCGCCGGCATTGACATCCATCTTGATATACTTGCCATCATCATCACGACGGCCCGGGCCAACGGCCAAAATCAACCCTTGTTGGGGTTTTTCTTTGGCGGTCTCTGGCAGCACCAGCGCGCCACCCGCAAATGTTTCTTCTTTATCCTGTGGTTCGACAATTACGCGATCTGCCAAAGGACGCAGCTTCAACGACATGCTATCCTCCTCATTAGGGATGATTTGATTTTTGATTTGCACTAAAATGATTTATCAATTTCACATGACATTAGCACTCTCATAGAGGGAGTGCTAATTCCAACAAAAAATATACCGTTAGGTTGTCACTGGTGTCAAGACATTTTTAGCACTCTAGGAGGAGGAGTGCTAATTTCTATCATTTTTCTTATGTCCAAGTTGGGGAATGGTGAAATGCGTTAAAGGAAAATTAACTATCATTAAGGAAGTCTTGAGGTTTTGTGAAAAGCCTGCAAGTTTGTTGCAAATAACCAAATCGGTGAGTAAGATTCATCCAACTCTAATAAATTTCTTGACAAAAAGATTTTTTCAAAGTGTTTTTTGGGGAGTTGCACAGCTTACTACCCATAAAAATATTTACAAATTAGTGGCTATCTCCCCATTTTTGATGTGCAAATAAATTTTACAAACTAGTGCTTTAGACCAAAAAGTTTTGTAAAGAGTTATTGACAAACTTAATCCACTTACACTAAAAATTAGCTCAATAGATTTGCCCTTTGTCAGGAAAATATAATTTAGCTCTAAATATTACCCCAATTTAGTTAGTAAAAAAATAATGGCCTGTCTTTGACAGGCATTTTTTGTTTTAGGGCCAAAACACCATTATTCCGCTATAGGGGTCCCGATAATGATGGGTTCGATCGTGCCATAGGGTGGCGGCAAAATCTCCCAATCAGGGTCGCAATAATTGGCCTGCAATCCATCGGAATGATAAATGTAGGTTATTGGGAGTGCCTCATCCCCGGTCGGTTGTTCGGATGGCACACGGAAAACCAAGCGATAACCCGGAATGCTGACCACCGTGTAATTTAAATTTGGGCGGGGGCAGCCTAAACTGGAGTCAATCCACGTCATCGCTGCCAAATCTACCCACTCAATAATCTCAACTTCGATACCCAATCTTTGGGCCAAATCCAATTCGGCGGGACTAATCAGCGACTCGGCAATTGGGTCAAAGGCCAGTGGTTCGCCATCCTCACTCAATAAATCGGCCCGTTTGCAATAATAAACCGTTCCCTCGGTATCGGTGTGATACACATAGCCTTTATCGCCATAATTTAATGTCACCCGATAGCCAGCGACTCCCTCTTGCCCCCGCAGAGCCGATGAGATCACTTCTGGTGCGCATCCCAACTTGCCATCCGGCCAATTGAGTTTCCGCAGATTCAGTACGCCAATAACCGCAGATCCCTCCAAGCCCAATTGTTGGCGGAGATCGCTCATCGCGTGTTCGACCGCTACAGAGGCGCTTTCGGGTAAAAATGAAATAATGGCTGGTGTATAGGTCGGCAAATCATTCGGGTTAATTGCAGGCGTTGAAGGGGGTGGAGTCGGCGTTAATGTAGGAGTCGCAGTCGCAGTTGGAGGAATAAGCGTTGAAACAACCGCTGCCAATGGTGTAGGGGTAGGTTTAGAATCCGAACAAGCCACCCCAACTGTGACAATCAATCCAGTCATCACAGTCAAGGTAGCTAGGGATGTAAAACGGCGGCGGGCAACCGCTCGCCGCATTAGCTTTCGGCATCCGGGTCAGGTTTCAAGCGCTCTTCTAATTCAGTTGGGCTAACACCAGCCACGCTGATGAGCTTATCGCGTGAATTTTCACCTGCGACAATCTCAATATGGTCAGGTTCTACCCCAAGTCGCTCGGCCAAGAAATTCATCAATTGCTGGTTTGCGCCACCATCACCCGGCCCAGCAGTCAAGCGAATTTTGAGAGTGCCGTCTTCCTGAATCCCGGCAATTTCGGTTCGATTCGCACGTGTCACCACACGCACGGTAAAAGCTGCTCCGCTTTGGGCGTCTGTGATTTTAAAGGGTCGTGTCATGCCTTAGTCGCCTTTCTGATCTGGCAATATCCTTACTTCATTTTACGACAAAGCCTCGTATTCTGCTGAGGGACTAGAGACCTATGCCAAGATTTGTTTCAAGATCGTTCCCAAAATTTGAATACCGATAATTACAATCATGGGGCTAAAATCAAAACCTGCGGCAGGTGGCAACAGATTTCGAACCGGAGCTAAGATTGGCTCCGTAATTTCAATAATCGTTTTGGCAAGAGGGCTATATGGACTTAAACGCCCAAAACCAACCATCCAACTGACCATTATACGGGCGAAAATGATAATGGTAAAAATCAGGGTCAACATATCAATCAAATCAGCCACTGCCAACACGCTCCTTCATTACCTAGGGGATTCACCATACACAATATACGCAAAATGTGGCCTTCGCGCTCACTCCCGTTCACCAAAAATGGCCCGACCCACCCGCACCATCGTGGCCCCTTCTTCAATCGCTACTACGTAATCATTCGTCATGCCCATGCTCAATTCCTGCCATGTCAACTGAGGGAATTCATTCATAAGGGCATCACGTAGGCCGCGCAGGCCAGCAAATACTGGGCGAGTGGCTTCCGGTTCAGCATAATAGGGAGCCATCGTCATTAACCCAACTAGCCGAATATGCGAAAGCTGACTGATCTCCTGTACGAGCGACCACAAATTTTGTCGCTGGTCAGCATCATTTTGCCAATTTTGGGCGGGAATACCCTCTTTACTTTCTTCGCCAGATATATTGATTTCCAACAACACCTCGCGGGTGACATTTTGTTCCTGAGCAAAAGCGTTATAGCGTTGGGCGAGCTTAAGATTATCCAACGAATGAATGACATCAAAAGTCTCAATGATGGACTTGGCTTTGCGACTCTGCACATGCCCCACCATATGCCAAGTGGGAGCAGGCATATTGGAAGGCAGGCTGCTCAAAACAGTGGCGATTTTGGGGGCGGCTTCTTCCACCCGATTTTCACCCAAATGTCGCAAGCCCGCTTGTAACGCGGCTAACAACATTTCAGCCGGATGGGTTTTGCTAATGCCGATTAATTTGATAGTCTCGACTGGTCGGCCTGATCGTTGACAAGCTGCGACGATTTCGGCCTGCACCGCCACGACGTTTTGTGCAATCATATCTGTTAGCATAGGTCTAATTTTCCGTCAAAGGTTGCAAAGCCATCACTGCGCCAAATCGCCCCGTCTGGCCTTTTTCAGCACGATGTGAGTAAAACTCATGGGTATGACTCGCAGTGCAAATCCCCGCCACTTCAATCTGCTCCACCCCAGCACGAGCCAATGTCAAGCGATTGGCTTCCCATAAATTGAAATAGGCACTGCCATCATCAGTCCAATGGATTAATCCGTCCGTGCTGCCAAAATAGGCTTGCACTGCTTCAACCACCTCTGGCCCAACCTGATAATTTTCGGGGCCAATGCTAGGGCCAATCGCTGCCAGTACATCGGCGGGCTGTGATCCATAGGTATCGCGCATCGCAACCAGTGTACTCAAGGCCGCCCCCTGCACCGTTCCTCGCCACCCAGCATGGGCCATACCAATGACATGCCGAACAGGGTCATAAAACAGAATCGGTACACAATCGGCAAAACGCATCGCTAGAGGCAGTCCGATTTTATCGGTCACAATGCCATCCGCTTTTGCCAGCCATTTGCGATCGGGCAATGGGCCATTGGCGACCACTGTCTCAGCCCCATGAACCTGCCAGACCGTACAAGCTCGACTACCATCTAGCTCTAAAGCAGCATAGATGCGCTCATGGTTTTGGGCAACGGCTTCTACATCATCCCCGATATTCCCACCCACATTCAGCGAGTCCCATGGAGCTTGGCTGACACCCCCCAAGCGCGTAAAAACCCCATGTTTCAACGGGGCCGATTGCCAAAATTCAAATTGATAATAGACGGGTTCGTCCGCCGCTGTTTCGATACGTATCAAAGGTAAAGTCCTGTGGTTGAATATTGGCCGGATAGGTTGATTATAACAATGAGGCGGGGTATCTGGAAGATAATGCAATTTTATGGGGAATAAAACGGACTCGACCATAGCCGAGCCCGTTGTGCATACAAAGTTTATTGGTAGGGATTAATCACCTGTTGCAGCGGCAGCCTGAGCAGGCTTACCAGCAGTTGCAGTCGGCAGTATTTCAGGCACGGGCAGCACGTCGGGCCATACACTTGCACCGTGTTCGTACACATCAATACCAATAACGTCCGCCAACTTGTTCACGCGCAGGCGGCCAATCGCCTTGAGTGCTCCAAACATAACGACTGAAGTGGCCCCAATGAACAAAATTGTAGCGCCAGACCCAATGGCTTGGGTAATCAACATATCCACACCGCCACCAAGCAATAAACCACCTTTGCCTGCATATTCACCGAAAACGAGTTCGGGTTGTCCGAAGAGGCCGATTGCCAGTGTTCCCCAGATACCACAAGCGCCATGTACACCAAATGCACCCACCGGGTCATCAATTTTGATCTTTTCAATCAGATCAACGGCCAAGAGGACAAGTACACCCGCTATACCACCGATAATCACCGCAGCCCAAGGCATCACAAAAGCGCACCCAGCGGTAATGGCGACCAAACCAGCCAACGAACCGTTCAAGGTCATGGTCAAGTCCCATTTTCCAGAACGGGCATAGTGGAAAAACATCGCACCTAAAGCACCTGCGCCCGCACCGAGAGTGGTATTAAGTGTCACCAATCCAATAAGGCCCGTATTACCTGCGCCAAGCGTTGAACCGGGATTAAAACCATACCAACCGAACCACAAAATCATTGTACCAAGCGTGGCATAACCCAGATTATGCGCAGCTGGTAACTTGCCCCATTCTCGATCGGCACGCGGCCCAAGCATCCATGCCCCAACTAAGGCGGTTACACCCCCGACGGTATGTACAACTGTACTACCTGCAAAGTCATGGAAACTCTTATCAAACAGCCAGCCGCCACCCCAAACCCAATGCACAATCACGGGATAGGTAATAGCAGCCATCAAACCCGTATAAATCAAGTCGCCGATATAGTCCGTACGTTCGGCCATAGCACCAGTTGTAATCGTGCTGGCAGTTGCGGCAAAGGCAAATTGGAAGAAGAAGAACACCAGCACTGTCAGATTAGGATAGGCAATATCAGGGTTTACATCCGCAATTGATTTGTAAATGAGGCTGCCTTCATTAATTTCGACCGCTTTGCTTAGGAAAAAATTATTGGTGCCAATAAGACCACCCGAATCTGCCCCAAAAGCAATCCCAAACCCTACTGCCCAGAAGATAATTGCCGTCAAACCAGCGTCAATGAAATTTTCCAACAGAGCATTCACCACGCCTTTTTGACGAACGAGACCAGCTTCCAAAAGTGCGAAGCCCGTCTGCATGAAAAAAACAAGGAAGCCCGTCAAGAGTACCCACGTAGAGTCAATAGAAACAGCTAACCCGGTCACCTGCCCAGCCAGCTCACCACCATCTTGATTGTTGGTCTGGCCGCCTTCGTGGTCAATAATCGCAACCGAGTCCCTATCAGGGTTGGTGTTATGAGCGGCTTCGACCTTTAAACCGAACAGTGCCAACATTAATGAGGCGACTGCGAGAATGAATAGCCGACGGAAGAGTCTAGTCCGTTTACGCATGATATTTCCCTATCTTATGAAATTAGTTATTTAGGAACGAACTTGAGTAGCGGGAAAAGCAAAGGCTTGACCCACTGGCCTTTGGGCGCTATATTTATACGCCCGGCGTGTGATCTCTTGCATGTGTTTTGACTTCGACCCCAGAACACTCAAAGAGCTAAGTCACGCCGCTTCTGTTATTTAGTAGAACCTCTTGACACTTTCTTTAGGCACTGCACCTCCATAAACCTATCAAAAATGACATACATCACAAAATTTTGATGACTTTTTGATGTGCACATGATAAATGCATTTAACAAATCCCTTGTTGTCAAGATTCACAAATCTACCTGACTTGAATTGTCAATATATACAAATCATATTGATCAATATTGAGGGTTAAACGGGGCATCTGGCTTGATGAAGGGGATTCGCAATTCTGTTATTGAACACAAAAAAGCCCCACCCCATTGAAAAAATCATGAGACAAGGGCTTTTTTATTTATTGAGCGGCTAGTTCCAATGCAGCGTTCAAAATATCATCGGTCCCAGCTTGGAATTGTTCGACATCGAAAAGGACGACAACATCGGGTGGATTGCCCACCTTTTCATAGACCTCACCATCCGCCGCCGTGTATTTTTCATTAGATAGCCCAAACTGCCAGCCATTCGGCAACGCCCGACTCAATATATCGGAATAAGCTCCGGCGGTATTGCCCCCTACCATTGTGACATGCGGCAAAACATCCATCGCTAAAACAAATGTCTCCCCGGCGCTGACGGTCAAATCACTGGTCAGAACAATCACTTGCTTGGTAAATTGCTGCGGGCCACCCGGCTCAACATAAAATTCACGGGTTGGGGTAAAGCCATCCCCATCGCGAGCTTGTTTGGTTGTCACCAGTCGTTTCTCATCGGCAAAACGACTTGCCAGCGCCAATGCCACCGCATCATCACCGCCCAAATTAAAGCGGACATCAATGATAATGGTGTCCAAATCGGCAAATTCGGCGACGATTCGATCCATCGCTTCGCCTGCTGCCGCCACATCACTATCATCATCGGTATAGGCCGTCTCCAATGGAATGTTGATATAACCAACGGTGGCGCTGAGTCTGCCATAGAAGATAAAGCGATTGGCAATCAAGGTTTCGTCGCCTTCTAGGGTCAAGGTCGTGGGGTTAAGGCTGACCCGACCCTCAAAGAAGTTTTGAGCCACGACCTGATTCAGTCCAAAGATGGTCAAAATCGGGTTGGGGTCATCCGCCAGCCACGATGCACTCATAGCAGGGCTAAAATCGGCTTGACCATTCGACAGCGAGATATGGTGGTCGGTTAAGGGGCGAATCATGTCGGATAAAATGCTAAACAATTCTTCCGGCGTGGTATCGGTGGTGACCAGCGGGCGATATTGATCGTACTGGGCCTGCCAATCGACGCCGTACAAATCGAAAAAGGCATATTGCTGATTGAAGTCATTCCAAAACGCCTCAAAATTCAATTCGGGGTCATCCGAGACCGTTCCTCCATTGGCACACAACGCGGGTAATTCATCTAGCGCCGCTGCCGTAATGTATAATGTCTTGTCATCATGGACAATCAATTCGCCGTTCTCTACGACAAACTGGACGTGATATTCCTGCAACATCGCCGAGTCGAAAAGCGGGGCACAACTCACTGGGGTAATATCATAAATCGTCGTTTCATCACCATTGATTTCGATGACCATGCCATAACCATGACTGAGCCAAACGCCATCAGTGGATGGATCGTCCTGAGCCTTAACAGTTGGAAGGCCTGTTGCAGCAACGATGGTCAATAGGCCTATAGCTAAACTTTTGCGTATCATAGCCCTCTCCCTTAGATGAATTAGATAGGCAATTTCCTGTACGGCCTAATCCAAAATGGGTTGCATACTCGCTTTTTTGCTCTATGCTCTATACTTTAGACACTTAAATTTTCTTAAAGGGGATACTCATGGCAGACATGGCAAAACGTGTGGCGGGTTTTGGTACGACCATTTTTAGCGAGATGAATACCCTAGCCGCCCAATATAACGCAGTCAATTTGGGACAAGGCAAACCTGATTTTGATGGCCCACTGGAAGTCATTCGGGCCGCGACAGAGGCCCTCAACGATGGCAGTTTTAATCAATATGCCCCCGGTTTAGGTATCCCCCCTCTGCGCGAAGCCATAGCCACCCACGAATCCCATTTCTACGGTGTCAATCTCGACCCCGACCGCGAGGTGATTGTCACCGTCGGCGCGACTGAGGCAGTCTTTGCCACAATTTTGGGTCTGGTTGACCCCGGTGACGAGGTGATTGTTTTCGAGCCATTCTATGACAGCTATGTCCCCAATATTTTGATGGCGGGGGCTATCCCGCGGTATTGCCCTTTGCGCCCCCCTACGTGGCAATTTGACCGTGATGAGTTGCGGGACTTATTTAATGAACGCACCCGTGCCATCATCATCAACACCCCCCATAACCCAACCGGGAAAATTTATACCCACGAAGAATTGGTGTTTATCGCCGACCTCTGCCACGAATTTGATGTCCTTGCTATCACAGACGAGGTTTATGAACACCTTACCTTTGACGGCTTGCACCCGACCAATATCTTGAAACTAGATGGCATGTTTGAGCGCAGTGTCAAGATCAGCAGTATTGGCAAAACGTTTAGTGTCACAGGCTGGAAAATTGGCTGGATTGTCGGCGCGGCCCCATTGGTGGCAGGGGCACAGCGGGCACGCCAATTTATGAGCTTCGCGGTGGCCCATCCACTCCAAGTCGGGGCGGCCTATGCTCTTAAATCCCCCTCGACCTATTACGAAGATTTAATGAGTTCTTTTGAAATCAAACGTAATCGGCTGGTGAATGTCCTCAATCGGGTTGGC
Organism: Chloroflexota bacterium; assembly: GCA_016234595.1. Classification (GTDB taxonomy): domain Bacteria; phylum Chloroflexota; class Anaerolineae; order Aggregatilineales; family J027; genus CFX10. Next base: position 208,564 of record JACRBG010000035.1, read on the forward strand.
CTCCAAGCTGCCACACCGCAGGGAGGCTATTTTGTCATGGCCGATTTCAGCGCGATTTATGAGGGTGATGATGTCGCCTTTGCCAAGTGGCTGACCCAAGAAATCGGCGTCACCTGTATTCCTCCGACCTTTTTCTACAGCGACGCCAACAAGCATATCGTGGCTAAACAAGCCCGTTTCGCCTTTTGCAAATCCGACGCCATGCTGGATGCCGCTGAGGAAAAACTGGCGTATTTAAAACACAACTAGACATATGAAAAGACGAAACCAACGCCGTTCGGGTTATATCATTTGGGTAGGGATTGCTGGGCTATTACTTGGCATTGGGCTTTTTGTGGTCAGGGAATGGCCCGAAATTGTTGCCATTGACTCACTTGACCAGCTTAACCAACTTGACCCAACTGCGTCTGCTATCTCTGTTCCAACCATCTCCAATACCCCGACAGCCTTACCCCCTACCTACATCCGCACGATTTTGTTTCCGGGGGTCGCCAGCGCCGGGGTCATTGTGGATGTGCCGCAAGTGCCGGGAGGATGGGATGTGCAAAATTTACAAGATTTGGTGGGGCATCTGGCTGGGACAGCATGGTTTGGCAACAGTGGCAACACTGTTTTGGTAGGCCATTTTGAGGATGAAATTGGTCGCCCCGGCCCATTTCGTTATTTGTATGAGGCCAAGGTAGGCGATAGGATATTAATCCAAGACAATCAGAGCAGTGTTTTGTCGGTCTATGAAGTCCAACAAGTCTTTTCCACTGCGCCCAACGACCTCGAAGTGCTGCGTCACACCGATGCGCCACGTCTGACCTTAATTACTTGCGATGCTTGGAGTTATGCTAGCAAACGCTATGAGGAACGTTTGGTAGTGGTCGCCGTGCCCATTGGGGTTTATGCTCCGACGACCACCGCCAGTTTAGACAACGGGGTCAATTAAATCTGGGGCTTCATAGCGAGCGTTGTTGACTCGTGGCGATACCTGATAGTAGGTCATTTCTTCAGCCGGATAGGAAGTTAACAAGGGTTCCAATTCCATCGGGTTGTTGATTTTTGGATTTAGCCATGTGCCATACTGTTCGCGTGGCAAAATTACGGGCATCCGGTCATGAATGGATTTCAGCAATTCATTGGGTGTCGTAGTCACGATAGTACACGTCGTCCAGATTTCACCTGTTTCGGGTTCTTTCCAGCGTTCCCACAATCCAGCCAATCCGAACAACCCACTGCTGCGCAATTTGATATACAGCGGCGTTTTAGGGGCATCCCCATTGGCTTTCCATTCATAAAAACCATCCGCTACTACCAAGCAGCGGCGTTTTTTATAGGCTTCGCGGAAGCTCGGCTTTTCACTTAGGGTTTCGGAACGGGCATTAATCATGCGGCCAGCGGCTTTGGCATCTTTTGACCATGAGGGCACTAGCCCCCACCGCATTTTGACCAATTGATTTTGACCCTCGGTGTCCTGTACTACGACAGGCATAAATTGCGTCGGCGCGATGTTATAGCGTGGCGTCAAAAACTCAATCGGCACATCCTGTAATGAGAAGGTGGCCGCCAGTTGTTCGGGATTAATGTTGGTGAGTGTGTATCTTCCGCACATATGTGCTATTATACCACAATTGCCTAATTAATTCCAACTCTGAATGGGGCGATCATATTGGTCAAATGGAATCGGCATTGGGATGGGCGGTTGATAGGCTTCGGCCCGTGCTTTGATGCCTTTCAACTGGGTCTGACCCATGACATAATCCATGACTTCAAAAAAACGATTATAGAACCATGCCCCTGTGCCGTCAGTATAACCACGCATCCGCACAATCAAGCGGGTGCTGCCATTGGCCGTACGCTCTAAAGAATAGAGATAGGTCAAGTCAATGTTGCCACCTAATTCATGGGGACGATCAAACACCCCCATCAATAAATGTAAATCATGTGAATTGATATCAAAAACTTTTAAGCCATTGTCGAGGGTTGTCCCCACTGTCAAAGCAGGCAAATCGCGGCGGAGATAGGTGGCGCTTGGAATTCCCCAATTATCAATACGGTCAATTCCATAAAAGCCTGTTCGTTCACGCCCCATCTGCATCAGCCATGCCCAGACTGTCTCCGGCGTGGCGTTGATGTCAATGGCGCGGGTTGCTTCCAAATTGGGTCGGGGAATCAGGGGGTCACCATTCATAGGGCGATTTATTTCGGCGGCTAAGGCTCCCCATCGCAAAAAGCGTGGACGCACCAATACATGATACAGGCCATATAACAAACCCATCAGCGGCAGCCAAAAATTAAATAAACCGCGCGACTGTTTTTTGTCCAAGACGCCCTCCTCTATTTAGTTCAGATTCGTTCCTATAATACCAGAATTCAATGTAGGCTAAACCGTATTACCCCAGTCGCACCACCGTCCCACAATAAGTACAACTGATCTGGGTCATCCCGCGCACAATTGGTTCGGTAAAAGTTGCGCCACAGCTTGGACACATCGTGGGAGCATCAACCACCGCCTGCATGGTCACAGTCTTGTGTTCGCCCACACGCTCACTTTCAATTTCGCCACTGGCGGCTTGTTTCAATTTTCCGGCAAACCATTGAGCGTGTAAGCCATCTTTGATTTCAAGAGTGGTTTCGCCAAACGGCCCACCTGACCCAAATTTCAGGGTGACAAGATCAATACCCCCGAACATGCCTTTTTTCTCAAAAGTCACATCGGTAATTGAACCAATGGGGCTTTCCCAAGCCAACCCTTGCACAGCCTTGCCACCGAACATGCCCAGCTTCTTGCCAACCTTTTCTTTCTGCTCCATAACCACTCGTTGATTGGTGATATATAGCAAGCCGTCGGGGTTATCCTCTTTGTCTTTGCCCTTTTTCCATTCAGCCTCAACAACCATATAAATCGCTTCGCCTGCTAACAGCGGGAAAGATGCCTCGCCTGCCCGCTCCAGATAGCGTTCAATCTGGTCAATCTGGCCGACCGTCTGGTCAACATTATTGGGGATTTCGCCATATAAGCCTTCAATACGCCGCTTGGCCCCATCTACCTCTGAGGACAATCGTGCCATCGCTCCGTCTAGTTGGCTGATGAGCGCCTCTGGATTAGCGCCAGCGACAGCCCCACCTAACCCTGCCTTTGCTAATCCACCACCGGCAGATTTGGCAGGCGGCGTCATATTGGAAAGTGCCCCAGCCGCCCCGCTCGGTTTGATGGCTCCGGCCATCTTTGCGCCTGCCCCGCCTACTTTTTGCGCCGACTGCATCGCTGTTTGCATCTTGGCCCCTAATGATGCGCCTTTGACTGGGGTGGGTTGTCCACCCTGAGCAAGAGCGGCATCTAGTTTCTCCCAAAGATCATCTATTTCTTCAATTTGAGCTTGTGCTCGTTGTAATTCTTGTTGAATAGATTGGCTGACATTTTCGCGCACAGCCGCCCATTGCTGATCGAGGGCCGTGGCTTTTTGCTCTAAAAAGTTGGCATAAACATAGCCCTTGTCCCGTAGTTGTTTAACTTGGGCAGGCAAGCCCGTAATGGTCGTTGCCAAATCGCCAAGTCGTCGGGTCACATCATCCATTGCCACCAATTGTTGGAGGCTATCGAGCTTGGTATGCAATTCAGCCACCCTAGTTGTTAGTTCTGCGCTCATCTGTATGACCCTTTCTGAAAAGAAATTCACCCAATAACTGTAGAAGTTTAACAGAAGTGGCGGCTGGCGCGAAACATTTATTCGTGCCACCAATAGATTTTTGCATTGGTGCAACCTGCTTTGTATAATTTACTTGGCTTAATAGCAAACTAAACTTTAGGGGTGTTCACCGTCGCGTCCACCCATTACCTACTTGACAAGGAGAATTTTTTCAATGAATCGATTGTTGCGTGGTTTCGTGCTAACAATCCTGATTGTAAGCTCTCTCTTCACAGCCGCTGTGGTTTTTGGGCAGGGTGGTGGAGTTCCCAGCAATCAGGGTGTCGTAACCAAGAATGATGGGGATCTCGGTATTTATGCTGAACCCAATGTGGGCAGCGAAATTTTGGGAACTGCCCCCAATGGTTCTACTGTTGATATTTTCAGTGTTGACGGTTTGTGGGCTGAAGTCTCCTACGAAGGCGTTTCTGGCTATGCGCTGACTTCCGATCTGGAAATCGGCCCCGCCCATGTCAATCTACAAGGTATTGCTGCGACCCAAAGCGATGTGGCACTCCGTACCGGACAAGATATTCAAGCTGATGTAGTGGGCACAGTACCCCCCGGCTCAGTATTGGGTATCGTCGAAATTGACGGCGTTTGGGCATTGGCCTATGATGGGGATCATATTGGCTGGACATTCACCAATGTGCTTGACATTAGCGACCCAACTAGCGACCTCGCCGATCTCGTACAATCGCAGGCTGTGACGACCAGTGATACCGCCGTTGCGCTGCGTGCCGCCCCCGATATTTCTTCGGAAACCATTGGGACGCTGGAAACCGATACGGCTGTAGTCGTAGGCGCCGAAGATGGCGTGTTTGCTTATGTCATTTCCGATGGTGGTAATGGGTGGGCCTTCAAAGCCAATCTGGACATCACCCCACGTGGTCGCGCTCATGCTACCGTTTCGGCAGCACCCGCTAACCTGCGTGAAGAAGGCAGCAAAGATTCTGCTCAGGTCACCGTACTTGGACTCGACACCCCGCTGCTGCTATTGGCCCGCAATGAAGCTGGCGACTGGCTGTATGTCCGCGTTCAAAGCGAATATTATATCGGCGGTGAACTGACCAGCGGCTTCGAGGGTTGGATTTCGGCCAGCCTCGTAGATGCAGGCGACTTTGACCTCAGCACCCTGCCAGTTGAATAAAAATACTTAAAAGCGATTCTGAAACGGTCAGCCTTCGGGTTGGCCGTTTTTGATTTCCATTCGAACAGATACGCTATAATGAAAATACTTTGATGTCTAGTAAAATCGCTTACGAGTGGTCATGGAAAATCCGCAATCGCCTCAAGCATCTCAATCAGTCAATAATGGCCTCGTGCTTGCTAATCCAGCCGATGCCACTTTCAATTTTGTCGCTGTGCTACAAGGTCGGGCCAGCAGCACCCATACTTATCGTGCCTATGCCCGTTGGATAGATCGCTATTTGGCCGATATGACGGGCGTATCCATTACACGGGGACGAGCACGCCGCGCCCGTATGGAAGCACTACCTTTAAACCGTATCGTGCCGATTATGAACTCCACCTTGTTACGAACGTGGTTGGGGCAAATCTCGGTTGAACAGCAGGGAAAACAAGCCCTTAATCAAGCACGCTCCGCCATCATCACCCTATCATCACTTCTATCGGAGGCTGGCTGGCTCGATGACTATACTGCTGCTGCCATGACCAATGTACGTATCCCACGCGCCGAGACAGGGCAACGTCAAGGGCGCTGGCTCTCCGTTGAACAAGTAAAATTATTGATGCAAGGGGCCGAAGATATTGCGACCACCAACATTCAACGTGCCCGCAATGCTGTTATTATTCGGTTACTGTGTGTTATGGCTCTGCGCCGTGAAGAATTGACCGAAATCCGCTGGAAGGATTTGCATACCCAAGCAGGTCGCCCCGTCCTGCTCATTCATGGTAAGGGCAGCAAATCGGCCCTTGTCGACATCCCCAATGTCGTATTGAAATCTGTCCAGAGATGGGCACCCTATATGAGTGAAGATGGGGAGCTACCCTCACCCGAACGCTATTTGTTATGCGGCTTCTACAAATCGGGTCGTCCTCGTCCGGGGGGCCTCACCGCCGATGCCATTTGGCGTGTGGTCAAAGACTCCGCCCGACATGCGGGATTAGGCAATGTTGCCCCTCATGACCTACGGCGCTCAGTCGCGGGTAATTTAGAGCAAAGCGGCGTGCCAATCGAGACCATTTCGCGTCTTTTACGCCACTCCAATATCGCCATTACCCAACAATATCTTTCCAAACTGCCCCGTGAAAACGAAGGCGCTTTGCTGATGGCCGACTTGCTCGATTTCGATCCAGATTAAAAAAGCCCTTCTTAGAATATTTCCAGAAGGGGTTTGAGCATTCTACTTGAATCTCAGGTGGGAATTAATCCATTGCGGCCTCGGCTACGACAGGTTCATTGCGTTTGATACCTGCCATCAATAACCCTAGCTGTTCACGAGTAGCAGCTTTGGCGTCTAGCGTTTCAATAATCTGGCCCTTATACATCACCGCAATACGATCCGAGAGCGACATAATTTCGTCCAATTCGGCTGACACCAACAAAACTGCCGCTCCTTCATCTCGTTGGGCGATAATTTGTTTGTGGATAAACTCGATTGACCCCACGTCAATCCCGCGTGTTGGCTGGGCAGCAATTAACAAACGGGGTTTGCGGCTAAATTCGCGTGCCACCACCAACTTTTGCTGATTCCCGCCCGAAAGCGACCCGCCCTCCACAAGGGGGGATGGGGTGCGGATGTCATATTGCTCGATCAGATTTTCCGCATGTTGAATTGTGCCCGCCAAATTGAGCAGCAAACCATTTTTCTCATGTACCAATCCTCTTTGCACCGCTTGCCGCCGCACAAAACCCATCATAAATGAGGCAACGAAATGCGCCACCAAGCTAAACACTAGTGTCGTTGCTAACAAACTGAGCAGCGAAATCACCAGCGGTGTATTGAGATACCCCTGTTCGACCGCATTCATGGCACGATCACTGGGCACAGTACGGAAAGCGGCTGGCACATCATACCGATTCAAAAGGCTGTTCCACAATGAATCTTCCCATACATACAGCCATGCAAAGCCCAGTATAGCGAACACCACCCCAAAAATGATGGCATACACCGCACCCAAGAGAGGTACTTGCACCGGTGTGGGTGGCTCGGAATAGGGGGCTTCATAATAATCGTTCAGAACCAAATTTTCCGAAACAGTGAAGGGCTTGACCATGCCATATTTCAAGCGGTCTTCGGGCACATGGGCCGTTTGCATATTTTTGACGTGGCGGGGTGTAATCGAGTGTAGTTTTTGGCCCAATAATTCGATTGTGCCGCTAATCAAGGGGCGTAACCCCGTAATGACCTCGACCAATTCAGTTTGACCATTACCTTGCACCCCAGCGATACCCAAAACTTCGCCTTCGCGCACCTCAAACCCCGCGCCATTCAAGGCTACCGCGCCCCGATCATCCATTGCGTGCAAATCACCCGCCTGCAAAACAACTTCGCGCGGTTTGGCCTCGGTCTTATCTACTCGCAGCAACACCTCGCGCCCAACCATCATAGCGGCTAAGGACGATTCGGTTGCCTCAGTGGGGGTGGTTGTCCCCACGACCTTACCGCCACGCATCACGACAATATGGCTGGCGACTTCAAATACCTCTTTTAATTTGTGGGTGATGAAAATAATCGAAACACCCTGCGAGGCCAGTTCGCGCATAATTTTGAACAGTTCGCGGCCTTCTTGGGGCGTCAAAACAGCGGTAGGTTCGTCCAAAATCAGAATATCGGCTTTACGATAGAGTGCCTTGATGATTTCAACACGTTGTTGTGCTCCAACCGGTAATTTCTCAACCGCTGCGTCGGGGTCAACTTCCAACCCATATTGGCGCGATAGTTCTCGCACCCGTCCGGCTGCGGTCTGCGAATTTCGCACACTAAACATATCGTATAAAAGGTTAACGATCGCTTCGATAATGCCATCTAAAACGGTTTGGGCGCGTGCTTTATTAGGGAATTGTTGGCGATCACGCACCGTCCTTGTAAAAATCACCGCAATGATGACTGCGCCAATGAACGTCAACATGCTTTGTGTCGTGGGGCTAACATCTTCTAATGCAACATTTAACTGCGCGACGAAAATCACCCCAATGGCTGCCATGAGTACCAAGTCCAGTGGGGTTAGGCTTCCGGGCAAAAATTTATGCCCCCGCCATGTCGTCAGGCCCAGATAGGCAAAGCCTAATAACAAGCCTGCCACCACAATATCACGCGCGACGGGTGGCACATCTTCGGCCACTTGATGCCAAAAGGTGTTATACCCCGCGCTTCCCTTTACATACGTGGTTGAGGTCAGACCATCATGTATATTTTCGTAGGTATATTCGACCCCATAGGTCGTATCAATTTCATCCAAAAGTGCATTTAGTTGAGCTTGCCGATTGCCAGCCCGTTCAATTGAGCGCCATGAAATTTCGTTTGGCAAAGTACCCGCCAAGCCGCCCTTGCCATTCACATTGCCAACTGGCTCTTGAGGGTCAGCATAAAAGGTGGAATCATGTTGCAGGATGACAGTGATAATCGCCATCTCGCTTAGACGCAGCATCTGCGCACCCACCCAAAAAGCCACAACAATCATTGCCAAGCGCCATGTCATACCCCAGACCACACGCAAGACGCCTGTGACAATGTCCCATTGCTTAAAAAGGAAATCGAACACGATTGACAATCCTACTGCTAGAACTACCGTGCCTAAAAGCAACGCCAATAATTCACCCGCAGCCTCTAATCCATCATCCGTATTGGATTGCAGCACCAAAAACCAAATGGCATAAACAATCAGCACGGTAATACTAAACAACGGCCATGAGAGGGGTGTTTTAGTTTGACCACCAAAATCCTTCGAGCTGAATCTGGCCGCTAAAATCGGTGGTAGGATAATCGCCGCCCCCAACCCAACCGCAATGCCCACTGCAAAAACGACCAAGGATGCAATAACCTGACTGCCCTCCGCCGCCCCCAGCATAACCGCCAGTGCCGCCAGTAATTGCAGGACCACGACGACGATGGGGCGAACCCGTTTTAAGGCTTCGCGGTTGGTTTCATTTTGCCCACTGCTCATCAGGCGTAGCCCCCAACGAGCCAGTAGCCACGGCAGCCCCCCCGCCAACACCACCAGTGCAAAGATGTTATAAATGAGGTCATTTTGGAAAGAGAGCCAGACTAAACCAATGCCAAAGAGGCCTGCAAAGAAAATGTCAAACAAAGTACGTCGTTGCGGGGCTTCTTTTTCTTCTCCCAGCACCACGTTCTCGGCAACGGTCATCACGTCTACTAATTGGAAGTGTTGGTGTACCATGCCAATGCCACTGTGAATGGCTTCGCGCGGACTGGTAAACTTGGCCTCTTTACCCTTAAGGAAAACTTGACCATCATCTTGATGATAGAGGCCATAAATGATATTCATCAGCGTGCTTTTACCAGCGCCGTTTTCACCAAGCAGGGCTAAAATCTCGCCTCGCCGCAATTTTAGATTCACACGATCATTGGCAAGGATGCCGGGAAAACGCTTGGTGACATTACGGGCTTCTAACACGACATCTTGTTCATTTAAAGCAGTGTTGTCCATTAACTTTAATCTCGCTGGGGGTCAGGAATTTTTGTTATGGAGTATAGCGCAGGCAGGCTATATACAAAAGCCATGCACTATATCTGGAGGTTACACCAAGAATAAATATGGCAAGAGCGCATCTTTGATTACTAGGAAATATTGGCAAAGCACAACGCAAGTAAAATCTCTAAATTAGACACCGCCTTAAGATTCCCCTCGTTTTTATTGGGTATTTGGATGTCATCCAATACCACGAATACCGTTACAATATAGGTATCGTCCATCTTTTGCCCCATGTTCAATGGTCGTCGCGCCGCTTCCATTGTCTTTACCAGCGAACATGGACGATCTTCATTTAGCAATCAGATTTCTAGTTAGTCAACAGCATCCAAAGTACCGAGAACACCCGGCGGGACATGGACGCAGGCTTGGCATTTATTGGGGGGTACTCTATCGAAAACGGAGGTCAGAGAATTCGGAGGAAATAAAATTATATTATGTTGCGACTTTTTCGATTCACATTTTTGTTGGGCGCAGGATTGCTCTTGAGCATGACGACAGCGCTTGGGTTGATACACGGTAATCGCGGCCCAGTTCAGACGATGGTGATTGAGCAAGGGCAACGGGACCAAGGTGAGCCCCAACAACTGGCACTGGTGGTACCCGGCATGGATGCCCCTCATCCATTTACCCCATCATTGAGCGGTGTCAGCTATCATGGTCTTTCAGCCGATGGCAAATGGATGATTTATATTGGTCAGTTGGAAACAACGGCACCCGATTCGCGCATCAGTGGGGGTCTATTTCGCACGCGCGGGCTGATTGGTGATACCCATCAGACAGCAGACGGGGTGACGTCCGTCAATTTAATGACAACTCCTAAAAATGGGGAATGGCTGGTGTATGTGGGCCGAGGAGACCTATATCTTAGCCGTTTGAATGGTGCAGAACGCCAAGACGTTCGTACTTTAATGCCATCGGGAACTTGGCCCGATTTACATCATGGCCTTGCCATTTCACCAGAGGGCGACGCCGTTCTGTTTACAGGTGAAGGTGGGCCATCGGGCGGTGGGTATGGCGGGATGGGCCATGAACACACCATTTATCGCCTCCAAGTCAGCGCCGGACAGATTGAAAACGTCACGGATTCGCTGGGCGGGCAAATCAACCCGATTGCGTGGCTAGATGAGCAAAATTGGATGGTGATCTCACTTGGCAATGGCCTCTATTGGAAGCCCTCGGAGGGTGGGGATCTGGCTCCCCTGCTGGGAAACACTGAAAATGGTCTGCAATTCGTTGAATGGTTCCGCGATGCCGGGGTATTGATGGTGGCAGGACACGCCCTCTCCACTGATGCTTATATAGAGCAGTATTATGGCTTCCGCCCCGGTGAAGCAACCCCCATCTGGACAGCATCGAGCGTGAACGGGCACTTTTTTGATATCACCCCCGATGAAAATTGGCTCATCTTTAGCCGTGAAGATGGTCGTTTAGAGCGAATGCACCCCGATGGCGGTGGGCGCGAAATTTTGACCGAATTGCCGAATGATTTGCAGTTTAGCCCAGAACGGGGTGGCGTTAGCCCCGATGGGCAGTGGGTTTTGGGCTGGCGACCTCAATCCGAAGGCGGTAGTCAGGTGTATCGGGTGCATCTGGCAAGTGGCAAGCTGGAGTTTCTGCTGGATACACTGGGAATGGTGGTTGGAACCGCATGGTCGCCCGACGGGGAATGGGTTTTAGTTACGGAAGTGACTTCGGCAGACGCTTCTACCCCACGTGTTAATGCCATAGACTGGAAAACACGTGAACTGAAGATAGTCACCGACGGACGTGGGGCGGCTCGTTTCGCAGGCTGGGGGCCGATAGTTGGAAAACACTGGTCAATAGGTCATCTGCTTGTGGCAGTGGTCGGTTTGTGTGGGGTGGGATTAATCCGCCTGCCCCGCCGCAAGGTGAAGAATCCAAGAGTGTGATGAGAATATACCCATCCCCTAAATCCTCTCGGTTATGCTATAGGAGAGGGTTTAGGGAGTCTTTTTGTTCACTCAACAGAACGATAAATCACGACCGGAATACAAATCCCCATGAAAATTTCCACCCTGCGCGAGTATAATGAGTGGTGTTTAGGCCAGCATCCCATATAAAATTGGTGCCAGATCAAGCGAATATGTTGCCACTGGAATAGATAGCTTATGTATGGAGACCCATCCCGTCAGCGCCAACTACGACGCCGTGAGCGCCGCCAGCAGATTTCGAGTTTTCAGGTGGTGTTTGTTTCGATTTTAGCCATCGGCCTGCTGCTGACTATCAATTTTAGTGCCCGTATCCGCCGCAGCCAGCAAATTGATGATCTGCGCGGCAATATGCAAGCCACCATTACGGTTTTGGAAGGTGTCCGTACCGATTTGCGCCAAGAACGAGATTATGTCGCTAGCGATGATTACATCATTGCGTGGTCACACCGTGAGGCCAAGATGATACGTCCGGGCGAACGCTTGGTCATCCCAGTGCCGGGTCTGCCGCCTGCACCCACTGCTCAACCAAACACAACGCCCCAACCCTCTGAAAATGATGAGCCAGATATTCCAATTTGGCAGTTATGGTGGAATCTCTTTTTTGACAGCGACCCACCGGGGTGATGGCCCTAGCCTGCCAGACCTGCCACCAATAAATCCAACGCCAATACGTCTTCGACCTTGCCCGTTTTGATGGCAACATCGGTTTCCAGCAGATGGCGGTAAATTTGTTCCAACTGGTCAATCGAGCCGAACGTCCGTGCTTGACGGGCCAATTTATCCGCCACAAACCCCGGCACACCCAAAAATTTAGGTAAATCTTTTGTCCCCGTGCCATTGTCCAACAAATCTCGCGTCTGAATCAGCAAGCGGAATTGGCGAATCACCATGCCAAACAACTGCATGGCATCACTTTCGGATAATAATTGATGCAGCAAGGCAATGGTTTTTTGGGCATTGCGCTGACCCAAAGCGTCCACCATCTCAAATACATCCACTTGAGCAACATACGAGGTCAACAGCGCGATTTCTTTTTCGGTGATGAAGCCCTTCTTGCCAACATACGATGCCAATTTGACAATCTCATTATCCAGCGCCCGCAAATCATCCCCCACAACTTGGGCAAGGGCAGCGGCAGCGCGGGGTTCAATCATGACATCATAGGCTTGGGCCTGTTTGTTAATCCACGCGATGGGATTTTTGGGTGGTGTAAATTGCTTGGCAAAACCAGAAGGGTCTTGACCGACAATCCCCAATACTGGATTTTTATCTGATAGAGTTTGATATTCGATGAACACCAAACGGGCTGATTCGGGCAATGTCGGGAGTTCGGCTACCAATCGGGCCAATTGATCTTTCGATTCTTTGCTAGCCCCTTTGCGCGTCAAATAGCTCAACATTCCTGTGACCAATATCAAGCGGCGATCACTCAGAAACGGCATCACTTTGGCCGACCCTAATACATCCGCCACCGAGATTTTGCCGCCATCAAATTCGCTGATATTCAGGTCATCACCCATTTGCTGGCGCATCTCATTGACCTGTGCTTTGATGCTGTACTCATCTTCGCCATGAAAAACATAAAAGGTCGGTGCTTTGCGACTCATCACATCCCCTTTAGTTGATTTCGAGTGTATCTACGATGATATATTCACAGGCTGGGTTCGCGCTACAATCCGAAGATGGCGCGATTTGCAGTTGGGTGAAATTGGTATCCGTAAAATAATACACCTTCATGCCAATCTGATACCGTCCAGCGGGTAAATTGGCGATATTGAGGCTATGGCTATCGAAATAGAGGCCACCCGATTCCCAACCCAGCGTGGGGGAGCGATTTTCAAATGGATAGCTATCGTGCTGGCAATCCGTTGGGCATGCTAAACCACCCTCTGTATTCAACAAAAAGACTGACACGGTGTAATTCCATGCGGGTTTGGCATTCGGCGACCATAGCATATTGACCGTGATTTGATTGGCATGGGCATCTACCACCGGGTGGAATAATTGCAGAACGTCGTCAAAAGTGGCCCACGGTTCGCCTTGTGGCGGGCGATCATAGCGCCATGCCTCAATCGGGCGACCTACTGTCGCAGGCCATGTGATGGGAGTCGCTGTTGGTACAAATCCTCGTGCGGCCAAATCCCCCCGAATGTCATAATAGGGCCAGTCGAGTTTGGCGACCCAAACGCCTGTTTCATCGGCCAATAATTGATCGAGGTACACTCCAAATTCAGCAGGGTTGGCCTCCCGCTTGGTTTCAGTCGAGACATGCCGCAAATCTGCGCCAGAATGATCCAGATAATAATCAAAGGCAAATTCATCGGTGTCGAGTTCAAGCAAAATGAGATCATCGCGGGTGCTATGTGTTACCAGAAAATCACTCATAGCAGGCCAAGGGGGTCGGATGACAGGGCCAGCGCTGGTGGTTGTCAGAGCACAAATCAACACAAAACTGACCATCACCATTTGCTCTCGCCAGCGAAATTGGGCTAAGGCATGGGCCGCGAGGAGGCATATTGAGGGAATAATGACGGCCAGCGAGCGCCACGATAAGCTGGGGTAATCGGTATTGAGCAGCAGTGAAAGACCGACTGTCAAAACAATCACCGCAGCGGGCAAAATACTCGCCGGGGTAGGTCGCCAACATTTGCGGTCAGCAGTAGAAAAGGTTCCCAAAATACCTACGACTGCCAACACCAACCAAAAGACCTCTGGAATGCCCACCAATTGATAAGTCAGCGTTTTGTAGACCACCCATGAATTATCGAGGGCATGGGGCAGGCCATTGGGCCGTTCGAGGGTAATTTGATGGTAAATTACAGGTAGCCATGCCGCATACAAAACCCCAATAGCTAGATTCGCCACTAGATAGGGGCGAAAGTTGTGGCGATGGGTGATCAGGGCGTGGAGGCCGAGTGTCAGTAGGACAAACCCACCCCAATAATGCGAATAAATCAAGGCTGTACCCGCAAGGGCAAAAGCAACACCTCGACTCCGGGTGGGACGTTCCCAAAAACGCCAATACAACCACATCGCCAACGCGGTCAACATCATCTGTTGGGGATAGTGGCGCACTTCTTGGGTCAGGACAATAACCAAATCATGCAGGGTATAAAACAAAGCTGCAAGGATACCTGCCATCGGGGAAAACATGGCACGGCCTAGACGATACATGATTGCTGTGCCGATGAGCGTCAGCAGCACCGAGTAATAACGCATCTCGAAGAGAGTATCACCCGTGAACTGTCGCCAGCCCCACAAGCCAATAAAAAACAGCGGCGGGTGAACATCATCGGCCACCCACGCGCTGATTACTTCAACCGGAGAATCTTCACCACTGGCGGCGATTGTCCACCCTTCATCGGCCCACAATGATGTATCAGTTAAACTATGCATCAAGACCCCTGCCCCCAAAAGCAGCACCGCCACCATGAGAGCAAGGGCATTTCTCTGACTAAGCGCCATTCAACTGCGCCTCAGCGGCTTGGATGCGGGCCAGTGATTCCGCTTGACCCAAGACTTCCATCGTTTCAAACAGGGGTGGCGAAATTTGTTGGGCGGTGGTCGCCATACGCAACGTACCATAGACTTGGGCTTTCTTTAGCCCCAACTGCTCCACCAGCGGTTCCATGACCGATGCTTGGGCAGCATGACTAAAATCAGTCAAGGCCGCTAGACGTTCATAGCTGAGTTTAAGCACATTTTGGGTCGAGGCCGCATCCATATTTTTCTGAATGAGTTTGTCATTCGGGCACGGCTCAAAGTTGAACATGAATTTCAACAAGGCCACGCCTTCCGAAAGTGGGTTGACCCGTTCGCGGATGTGTGGTGCAATCTTGACGACATTCGCACGATCCACTTCGCCATAGGCTTTTTGCAAGAAGGGCATCAGTCGATTAGTCAAATCTTCATCGCTCAATTCGCGGATGTAGACGCCGTTGGTCCAAATCAATTTTTGGAAGTTAAAAGCGGCACTGGCTGGACTCACCCGATCAATATCAAAACGGGCGATGGTGTCTTGCACATTGAAAATCTCTTGGTCATCGCCAAAACTGTAACCGACATTGGTCAAGAAGTTGATAATCGCTTCGGGTAGATACCCCGCCTCACGATAATCGTTGACCATCACGGGCATGGTCTTGCCATCCACAATCGGTGGGTTACGCTTGGACATCTTGCCTTTGCCATTGGGATTTAGCACGACGGGCATATGCACCCACTCTGGTTCATCCCAGCCAAACGCCCCATACAAATTGTGATGGAGGGCCAATGAAGGCAACCATTCTTCGGTGCGGGTGACATGGCTGATCTCCATAAAATGGTCATCAATCACCACCGCGAGATGATAGGTCGGGAAACCATCGGATTTCAACAGCACCATATCGCTGAGTTCTTCATTTTTAAAGACCACATCGCCACGAATCCGGTCATGGGCGACTGTCTCACCTTCAAGAGGCATGGCAAAACGAATGACATAGCTACCCCGCTCTTTTTCTAGCTTGGCGCGTTCCTCGTCGGAGATGAAGCGATAGATACGCTCATAACCCGCAATTTTGCCGCCGCGTGTTTTTTGCGAAATTTCACGGGCGCGGGCCAATTCTTCTTCAGTAGCGAAGCATTTATAGGCCTTGCCTTGTTCGACCAACCAATGCGCCCATTTCTGATAGAGTTCCAGCCGTTCACTTTGGATATAGGGGCCATAGGGGCCACCGACCTCCGGGCCTTCATCCCATTCCAAGCCCAGCCAGCGAATATCTTGCATCAATTTATCGAGGGCGTCTTGGACAAACCGCTTTTGATCGGTGTCCTCGATACGCAAGATAAATTTGCCGTTGCTGTGACGAGCAAAGAGCCAAGTGAGGAGCGTGGTTCGGGCGCTGCCAATGTGCAGATACCCGGTTGGGCTGGGCGCAAAACGCACCCGCACAGGTTTGTCGGTCAAGGTAAAAAACCTCCGATACCAGTATTCATAGTAGTGGATTTTGGATTATAGCAGGCAGGCCAAGCTGAAAAAATGCCCAATCCCGCTTAATAGGGGACGGCTACCGCACTCCACACCCCCGGCGCTCCGGTGACAAGGATATAGCTTTGGCCGGTTTGGGTAAGGTAGAGCATCTCGCCGCGTTCAAAGGTTTGGATAAAACCTGACCCCCCTGCTTCGAGATTATTGGCCCAGCCGAGACCATCTTTCACACCGCCCGATTCGCGCCAGACCTTGCCAAACCCACGAATGGGTTCTTGTAGATTGGGGCTGGGAACAACTAAACCTGTGGAAGAAGGATCAACCCCATCAAGCCAAGTGTCAGCAAAGCGCTGATAGGTATTGTTGGCATAGAGGACATAAATGCCAGATTGATTGGTTGCCCCCACCGATGACACCCAAATCATCGTGCCGCGTTCAAAGGATTGGAAAGCAGTCTGTACCGCGACGGACGGCCCAATAGGGCAAGCTAATTGTGCGGACAAGCTGGGATTGCTGGCATAGATATTTTGGAACCCCCCCATTGGCTGGGTTGGGCAGGTGATTGCCGCCGCTCCTCCCGGCACCGCACCAACAGGTACAAAACCAACCGCCCCCGGTGTCACAGGGGTATCTGTAGGGGTGGGAGTAAAGGTGGGAGTCATGGTAATCTGGCGAGTGGGGGTCAGGGTGGGTGGCCCCGGTGTAAAAACCTCTGCTACCGAATCTTGAGCCAGCGTGGGCGCTAGGACAGAAGTCGGCGCAGGTGTATAGGTATTGGTCACTATGATGAAATTCGGGGTCGCCGTCACAAAAATAGGCGTCAAAGTGGGGTCAGGTTCAAAGACCCCACAGGCCGAAATCAACATGGCAATGACGAGTAAGCCGCCAATGAGGGCAGCACGTTTTTTGTTCATAACCCTAACGAAAAAATGGAGGGTGGGCAATCAATAATTGCCGCCACCCTGCTGATTGAAATCATCGTAGTAGGGGTCTTGGCCTTGCTGACCATATCCCTGATCAAAACCTTGATCGTATCCCGGCTGTTGTTGTCCATACCCTTGCTGTGGATAGGTCTGTTGGGGATAGGTTTGCTGCGGCGAGGTCAAGTATTGTTGGTTATTGGGGCCGGCCCCATAGCCACCTTGTTGACCATAGCCTCCGCTTGAAGCCAATTGTGGTGGGGCATCGTTAGCGCGGTTGCGACTGCTGCTATTTTCCCATGCCTTCAATTTGACCTGAACACCATTGATGTCGAGCAGATATTCCGGCACCCAGCAAATCCCAAATAATTCAGGGAAGATGTCTTTCTTAAATGGTGTTACGCGGACTTCTTCCACCGTACCCGCAATTTGCTTCCACTTAGCATTGACCTGCTGCAACTCATATTCAAAACGTTGCTGTGCGGCGTCCATCTCGGCTTCAACTTCACGGATGACAGCATTGCTTTCCGCCACATCGCCCTTGGCCTGTCCTTTATAACGACGGGCACGACTGACACGCGATAGGGTGTAGGCGGTGTGACCACGCATCAAACTGACCACTGCCTCACCCAACGTGAACAATTCTTCCTGCCCTAGGTCTTGCACGGCCTGTTGATCGGAACGGCGTTCACGCTCTTCTCGTCGGATTTTTTCCTCCATACGGTCAAAGATGGTTTCATATTTGGCGGTCACTTTGTCAATTTCGGCATCACGGGCTTCGCGTGCCGCTGCATTGACGCGCATTTGGAAATCTTGGAAACCAGTGCCGGGTGTTCCATAAATATCCAATGAGGAATTATAGGGTAAAGTCATACCAGCCGTACGGGTGAGATAATCCACCACTTCATTTTTCAATTGAGTCAAGCGTGCCCGGTCAGTCATGCCGGGGGACAATTCGCCATAGGCCGCCTGTTGGAACGGCGCGGCAGATAATTGGGAGGCGACGACAGGCCGATCTCGATATTGATCCCATTGAATGAGACCCGCCCGGTCTAAGTTGGGAACATAGTAGGCATAGGTTTCGACCATGTTGACACCCGATTTACGGTCAAGATAGCGCACCTGTACCTGTGCCAACAAAAATGGTGTATAGACCAATTGATTACCACCGAATTGGGTGGCTCGTTGGCCCATTTGCCGTTCCCACCGCGCAATACCTTGCTGCATGGTGATAACCGTGGGCAGATAGAACTGGCTGATAGCCGAGGCAATCACAGGCGGCGTATAGCTATAGCCTGTGGGCAAATCCGCATCACGTTCAAAGCCGGTCACTGACATAGTGTTGCCACTAGCAACAGACTTGCTCGATTTGGCACCCTTAGCAGCACCACCTCGACCACCAGAGGGCACAGCGACACCCGTATTGAAATCAGCCTCTTGCCCTGTAAACGGGGCTGTCGGCGGCACATAGGACTGCGGGGCAACAGGTGCTCCCCCTGCTGGATACGGGGCACTTGGCGGAGCAAATGGATTAGCGGGTTCTTGGTAGGGAGCCGACGGTGGGCTATAAGCCTGTCCTGTATACGGCGACGCACCGGTTTGATAGGGTGCAGGCGGCGGAGTAAACCCGGTGGGTGAGATTCCAGCCGTATTATTTTGGAATGGTGCCGTTGGTGGTTGATATTGCACCGGATTGTAGGGCCCTTGTGTGTTTTCGGGCAGGGGTGGTGGCGGTGGAACCACTCCTAACCGACCCGCGCCCGGTGCTTCAGGCAAAGACATGGGCGGAGGAGTAGAACCTGCTGGGGCTGGCGTATAACCCGAATAAGCGGGTGGTTGTTGCACATTGGAACCCGGCAAACCCGGTGGAGGTTGCGGAGCAAAACCGCCTCCAGCGCCGGGAGCAGGGGTATAGGGCTGCGATAAAGTGTTTTGCGGGCCAGTGGCTGACGGTGATTGACCATAGGCCGGCGGGGCAACTTGCGGTTGCTGTCCATATGTAGGTGGAGCGGCTTGGGGTTGTTGACCGTAAGCCGAAGTAGCTGGCTGTTGTCCATAGGCAGGTGGTTGTTGACCATAGGTTGGTGGGGCATATTGCGGCTGTTGCTGCCCATAGACAGGTTGAGTGTTATAGGCCTGTTGCCCATATTGCGCTTGATTGGTGGGCTGACGTGCACGCGGATCCATCAGGCGGCGAATTTGATCACGGGTCAAGGGGCCACGTAGATACGACATCGCCCAACGGGTATGCAGCAGCACCGGGCCACTGGGATCATGCACGTTATTCATAACAAACACACGCGGGTCAACCGATGAAATTAGCTTATCCAACGTTTCCAAATTCAACTGATTTTCGGCACTGGAAACTGTCGCCAAACCATCAAGAACTTTTTTCTTGTCGTTTTCGGTCTGCAACCGCCCAATAAACCACGTCCCAGCATTCGAGAGACCCTTATAATCAAGGTCGCCGGGGTTTTGGGTGGCTAATACGACCCCAATCCCAAAAGCGCGGCCCTGTTTGAGCAAACGCAGCAGGGGTTCTTTGGTGGGTGGGTTTTTAGGATAGGGGGGCAAATGACCATAAACTTCATCAATATACAAAATCGCGCGCAGGCTGGTCGTACCACTCATGGAGCGCATGGTGGCAAGAATATTTTCCAGCAACAGGGTCATGATAAAAGTACGTTCAGCATCGCTGAGGTGGGCGATATAGAAGATATTGATACGTGGCTTACCCTGTGGGGTGTACATCAAATATTGCAGGTCAAGGGGTTCTCCACGTAGCCAACTTTGGAAGCTGGGTGAGGCAATGATGTTGTTCAATTCCATCGCCAGCTTAAAGCGGTCTTTTTCAGGGAAGAAGCTATCAATATCTAACACACCCAGTTTGTTAAAGGGTGGTTGCTGAACTTGCACGATAATGTCTTGGAGGTTTAGATCAATGCCCCCACGCCATGCGTATTCAAACAAGTTAGAAATAAGGACATGTTCGCGGCTATTGACCGCATTGGGAGTCTTAACCCCGGTCAACGCCAACAATGCTGTAGTAATCCCCCGAATACGTTCGCGGTGATATTCTTCATTGCCGTCCCAGCCTTCACGTGGGGCGTGCATAGCATCCAAAATGCTGATAGGTAAGCCAGCGTCCGACCCGGGGGTATAGATGCTGAACTCAGCCGCATTTTTGAGAGCCGCCAAACGCTGTGGGCCAATCCCCCAACTGCTGAGGCCTTCACGCCAGCGCTGGGCAATATCCCGCGAATATTCGTTGATATCGAGTCCCGCTCGCCGTGCATCATCCACATTAACCCACGGCCCAAAATCTTCGGGGCGTAGTTCAGGGAAAGTCAACAATAAATTGGTGATGTCGCCTTT
The DNA here is from genome assembly GCA_016234595.1 of Chloroflexota bacterium. Taxonomy (GTDB): domain Bacteria; phylum Chloroflexota; class Anaerolineae; order Aggregatilineales; family J027; genus CFX10. The sequence goes on from JACRBG010000035.1 coordinate 229,130, forward strand.
GGGGTCAATAATAATGGCGGGTAAGCCGTCTAAAGCAGCTTCTTCCAAAAGTGTAATGCACAGGCCGGTTTTGCCGCTGCCCGTCATCCCAACAACTACCGCGTGGGTTGTCAAATCACGCGAATCATAATAGACCACATCGTCTAATAAACGACCAGCAGTAGGGTCATATTGGCGACCCATGTAAAACGTTGTAGGGGCTTCAATAAAGGGCATAGCGTTATCGCCTCACTCGTTGAGAAACCAACACCATCGAAACACAACTCTACCACAACTCTGATAATATCACGAATTGGTTATCAGCACATATATTCTATCTTAGAAAGTCCCTAAAGATGGGGGGGAGGTTCACTCATTAGCCTCCTAAGTCGAGGGGGTCTCAATGGCTTTTAGGCGTTCAAAAGCATCCCGAATCACATTGAGTTGCTCATTATTTTCGGGCAGTTCACCATAACGTACCGCGACATAGGCCTCGGTGATTAAGCGGATTTCATTATCGCCGCCGGGGAAGGCACGGCCCAATGAGCGACGATACTCGTTAGGGGTCTCAGATTTATCACGCGGGAAACCCCGTTTTTCGGCTAGGGTCGCCATACGTGAATATGTCCACCGTACTGACAAAGCCGCCAATAAATCACGCCCACCACCGAATTGACGCATCAAATTGAGAGCGTCCCCAATACGTCTTAGGCGCTTCCCAAAACCTTTGCGGAGATCAGCCATAATCTCACGCCGATCCAGCAGTTCGCTGTCCTCGTCGGAGAATAATTCGGCATCACGCAGCAAAAACATCATCAGCCAGAAAAACAAGGGGATGACCACACATAGCAGCACAAACCCCACTCCGATGCCCGTACCAACAAAATCAAAGGCATCCGCAAGAATATTATGACCTGTACCTTCGGCGGGTTCATCAACCACTGGGCCAGCTTTGATCGTGCCCACATTATCCTGTTCAGATTCGCTGACCAACACTTGCGAGGCAAGATAGGCAAAGGGGATGGTCAGTACCAGAGCCAAAGCCACACAGCCCACAAACATCGAGGTATTGATGACAAAACGCAACATTGCCATGCCCAGCATCAAAACCAATAGGCCCGTGATGACCCATGATGCCTTGTCTTGGTCAACCCCCGACAGCAACATCGCTAGCATAAACCCAATGGTGACTATCACCACGACGACAAGAGTCAAAAAACCAAACCATGTCAGGCCAAAACGTGCTCGCTGTGTGTCATCCTCGACTTTGAGGTTGACTGAACGTGATAGGGCGGTGGATAGCAGTGAGGTTGCAAAAAAGAGCGGGAGCACCGCTACATATTGATCGCTAACGGCATGGGAACTGGCCGCGCCAAAGACAAAAAAGACTAAAATTCCCATTCGCATTTGCATACTGACAGCGGTCATATTGATATAGAGCCGACCTAACGAGAAACCGCGCTGCCAAAACAGCAGCACCAATGGCGCCACGAAAAGAGTGACAGGAACCCGCGACCCAAAAAAATTAAAGGCTTTGACAAAATTTAAATCTATACTACTGCCCGTTTCACGCAAAATAGGCATGAGGGACAGTGTCACCAATAGGCCTATCGCGGCCCCCAACAACATCTTACGGAACTGGTCATAGGCTGATTTCCGCATCCGAATGAGATAGCGGCGCAAAATCAGCGAAGGCATGAAATTGATACCAATGAAAATCAGGGTATAACCCATTTGTGTTGGAAAAGCCGCGCCAAATTGCTTGCGAAAAAAGTCGTGCAACCACATCAAAATGACTGACATCCACATGACATTCGACAAGCCCATAAGCACATAAGTGGCCTCACGTCGCCAAACCACCGGGGACGGCTTAAATTTAAAGGTCGGGCCAACGGCGTCCACACGGACATCAGCGGGCTGGGCTGACATATTCGGCCTCCTGCGCTTTTTCGGCCTCGTGTTGCTGTCGCAAGAAACGCTGGCGGGGTGTCTCGTAATTATCAGGATTAGGGAGGGGAGTTGCCAGTGCGACATTCGAGGCGCTACTGATGGATAGGCTATCTTCGGTCATGGTTGGCTCGTCCAAAACAATCGGCAAATGATAGAGGCGAATGCCGTGCAGTTCGTTGGGTTTCTTTTTGCCGAGATTAACCCATGCCACACGCCGACCACTATCGCGCAGACGCAAGCTAGATATAGCAATCATCTCGCTAATGAAGGGGGTAATCATGACTATCGTTGCCCCAATGGGCAGGCGGGGACTTTCTTGCAACACAAAACGGCCAAATTCGGCTGTGACAAAATAATTGACCCCCGCCAGCGCCTCTAAGATTTTGGTCAATTGGTCGTTGCGGCGGCTGGGTTGAATACGAAACGATTGATCAGAACGGGCCAGTGCTCCGTTACAAATTAGGCCAACCGCATAATTTTGCTCAACAGCCCATTTGGCAATGGAGGCCCCAACCATCAAGGTATACTCAGTCATTTCCGGCCAAAAACCGCGCCAATGAGTTTCAAAGCTGGCGATATTAACAGCCAAAACAATACTTGCGCCACGTGTTGGTTCATACAGTTTGGTCTGCATCTGGCCGGTACGGGCTGTTGCCTTCCAATGAATTTGGCGGAAGGTGTCTTGAGGCTGATAGTCACGCACGCCAATCACCCGATTGGGGTCTTCAAACAAACGCCGCTGCACCCGCCGATCACCAAAGGGGTCTTGCAAGGGAAAGCCCAATTGATCGAGTGTTTTGACTTCGGGATAGACAATCAGGTAATCCTCACGTCCACCCGAAGTACGCAGGCGTTCAAACAGGCCGAAGGGGTCGCCCGAAAGCATATTGACCGGGCCAAGTTCATACACCCCACGTTTTTGGGCCAATAAGTCATAGCGCCGTCGGATACGCTCATACCAGCGCAGGGCATAGGCATTGGTGAGATAACCAGTCGAGGGATCGCCTTCGCTTTCCGACATTGCTTCAGCGCGGGTCGGCGGAAAACCCGTCGGCCATGTATCTTGGACTTGCAGCCATGTAACGGGCAACCACTTTTTATTTTCAATCGTGATCTCGACTTCGGTGGTTTCGCCGGGGAAGGCGTGGGTATGGCGCAGTTTGCGGCGATAGACCAGATTAATGAGGGTGTTGCGGCTCCATAGCCACGCGATGGTGACGATGACCAGCATCAAAGCCGTCATTGCCATGAGCGCCCGATTGTTGGACGCAATGGATAGGAGGAAAGCCAGTACTGCCAAACTCACCCAGCGATGGTTGAGCAGTGCCCCAACCGTATCGCCGGGGTGAAGCTCATGGGCTTTGGCGGATAGTTCCTTAAGATCATCCTCACGCTTTTCGCGTTGAATCTGGATTTCGCGCTGGCTAAGCGGTTGTTGCAAAGTCATTTAAAATGTCTCATCAAAATTCTGTTATTTTTTCACGGCAGGGGTTCAACCCATGTTTCCGAAAAAGCCATAAAAGCAGTACAGCGGGGCCAATTAGGATCATATAAATTGCTGCGCACTTGGCCCTCCACAGCTTGACCATTAATCACCATCGAGCCAGATTTACAAGGGCAGATGACGGTATAAACATCGTGTTTGGTCTCACCATGCAGACCAGTAGTCAATTGGGGCACATGGAATAGGCGTTGTGCCGATGCTTCATCCCATGTCAAGACGAGATGGTCAGTCGCACTATAGGCCACCACCCGCTGATAACGGCGACTATCCATTTCTTGGATAAACCGGGCTTGGGTTAATTGAATTTGCGGCCACCCACGTCCTTGAAAATCGTCAAAATGCTGGACAAAAGTATCCGCCAGCCAGCGCCCCAACTCAAAATTATCGGTGTAAATACCTTGCAATAGAGGAGCATCGGGTGTATCCGAGCCAGCCCAAATGACCAGTGCATTGCCTATGCCATGCGGGGAGAAGGTGCAACGCCAATAACTTGCCACCGCGACCGGTTGCTCATGGTCGGGGCGATATAATTTCATTTCTGGGTTTTCGCCACAGAAAATAATACGGCCTTGAATTGAAGGCATTGGTTAAGATGCTCCCACTAATCCACTGGAACAGGAACAGAATCTACAATATCAGCCACAATCTCTTGGGCTGTACGCCCACGCAACACCGTTTGAGGACTGACCACCACCCGATGGGTCAATACATAGGGCGCGAGAAATTTTACATCATCCGGCAATACATAACTCCGTCCATCAATTGCGGCCCATGCTTGGCAGATGCGATAGAGGCCCATGGTGGCACGCGGACTACCGCCCAAATCCAATTCAGGTTGCTCACGGGTGGTGCGGATGGTATTGACGATATAACTCTGAACCGCCTCACCCACTCGAATTTCACGCACCTGTCCGACAATTTGCATGATCTCAGATGGACTACTGACCTCACCCAAATTTGCCAATGGGTCATTCAGCCGATAGCGGGTCAAGATTTTATTTTCTTCTTCCTCCGTCGGGTAACCCACCGATAGACGAATCAGGAAACGATCCAGTTGGGCTTCGGGCAGTGGGAATGTCCCTTCAAGTTCAATCGGGTTTTGGGTCGCCAACACCATAAAAGGCCGCTCCAAAATATGGGTCTGGCTTTCCAATGTCACCTGTCGCTCTTGCATGGCTTCAAGCAAGGCACTTTGGGTGCGTGGCGTTGCCCGATTGATCTCATCGGCCAACACAATTTGGGTCATGATGGGGCCGGGGCGAAATTCGAATTCTTGCTGTTTTTGGTTGAAATAGTAAAGACCCGTCACATCTTGGGGGAGCAGGTCAGGGGTAAATTGGATACGCTGGAAGCCGCACCCTAAGGATTGGGCCATCGCTTTTGCCAGCGTGGTTTTGCCTGTCCCCGGCACGTCTTCTAACAAGATATGCCCTTCACTCAGCAAGCAGGCAATTGCCAGATTAATCACTTCAGTTTTGCCAACAATCACCTGTTGGATATTTTCACGGATACGGGCGGCAGTTTCCGCAACGGACATGGATTACTCCTTGAAAAATCAAAAACAAATATAGGGTGGCCTCATACCGGAGGCCAAGGATAGCTGGGGCCGGGGCCGGGGTGAGGATATTTTTTGGTCGTGAGCAAGCGGTTCGCCCGCTTATTCATAGCATCAATTTCATCTGGCGAAAGTAAATTTTGTAAGGTCTGGGTCAAGCCTTGGGCTGGATCACACAGCGTTTCCACCACCCGATTGACATCGCCTAATAATTCATCGGGGATAGGCTGCCCGGCAAAATCCCAAATTACACTGCGCAGCTTGGGATAGGGGTGGAAACAAATACCATGATCAATACCCCACACCTTACCCTGCGCGTCCACCAGCACATGCCCGCCTTTACGATCAGCGTTGTTGACCAAACAATCGAACAAGGCCATCATCAGTAATTGGGGCACAAAACTATCATCCAGTGAAAAATAGTTGATCTCGGCGTCGTGCTGGATGAATAATTGCAGCGACCCAACCCCTTCTGGCCCTTCTTGACGTAGCACCGTTGGCGGCACAATACCCCACTCTAGAGCTTCCGAAAGAACAAAGGCCGCTACTTCTCGATAACACAGTGTGCCATCGGGGAAATCCCAGAGCGAACGCTCACCGCTTTGGGGTTTGTAAACCGCCAACGTTTCCAGTTCAGCATCTTTGACCTGCACCACTGTTGTATAATTGGTTGACCAGCGCAGACGGCCCATGCCCCGCTTAATTTTGCCATGCTCAAGCAGTTTTAAAACCCGCTCGATCTCCACAATTTGACTGTCATCCTCTGTAGGTGAGGCATCATTCGACGGCGGCAGGTCGGGTTGGTCATTCGAAGTGGGTGGGATGTCGTCGCTCATCGTCTTGTTCCCCGGCTACTCAAGATTACAATACTCACTCAAATTGAAACTGGTTCATTGAAATTTGAGAACAAGGCGCTTAAGCACCTTGTTAAAAGTTTATGTCCAGTAGTGAATGATATGCCCGTTACTTTTGGGGTCAGCCCGACCCGATTCCACCACATTTTGGGTATGTTGACATAGGGCATCAAATTGGTCACGTCGGCCCCACAATCGCACCACGCTCGGTTGCAGCGATTCAGGGTCTTCGCCTTCTTCAACGCCCATCAACTCTTGGGCGACCATGATGATTAAATCTTGGGCGGGGTCATAGCCGAGGCCGATTTGGGCAATACGGAAACGCGGTTCAACCGGGTCACGCAGTTCCATATTCATCTCTTTGAGGTTAATCCGGCGCTGGATGAGGGTGGGAAAGCGTTTATACAGGTCAGTCAGCATTTCCTCAATGGCTTCGGCAATGCGGCGGGCCTGCTCTTTTTCGAGGGTCAGCGTCACAATTTGCGTCCCCTGCCCAGCTTGAATATTAAATTGGCGGCGACCTTTGGGGCCAACCGTACCAAGGGTGATAAAGTCAATCGGGTTGAGTTCAATTTCGGAATAGGCCATAGGGTGTCCTAGTTTGTGTGCAAAAAAATGCGAAAGATCAAATATACCGAGTCGTCGGCTCTGATGCGGGAATCGGTTGGGGGTGTTCTTCAGTTTTGGGCAGATGGCTGGTATCGTTGATAACATCCACCATCGGACGATTTTCCCCCAAGATTAACACCGAAATCGAGGCGGGTGAGATATTCAACCGCTGATACATATCCAAGTGCATTCCCAAATAGTAGGCCAAAATCAGCTTGATAATATCACTGTGGGAAACCACTGCGACAGTACCATTTTCATGACGCTCAACAAGTAGCTCCATGACATCTACCGCCCGCGCTTGGGCCGCCCGAATGGTTTCACCATGCGGGAACTGCATCCGGGATGGGAAGTGCTGGACGGTATACCAGCGGCGCTTTTGGTTAAGTTTGCGAAGCTCCCCACCCTCCCATTTACCATAGCGCAATTCGCCAATTTTTTCCTCAAGCTGCAAATTGAGCTTGGGGTGATATTGGAGAATGGCCTCGGCGGTTTCGACCGTACGCTCTAATGGGCTGGCATAAATAGCCGTCAGTGACACATCCTCGAGGCGTTTACCAGCGGCAGCGGCTTGGGCCAACCCTTCAGCATTAAGATGTACCCCCGGCGTCCACCCGGCAAGGCGACCTGTTTTCACAAAATCATTGACGGCATGGCGGACTAGCAATATTCGAGTCATCAGCGGCCTTCTTTTGTGGGTAAAAATGCTTACCAGCAAAGAACAGGCACTATTGTAAACTATTCTACCCCGCTGTGTCTTAGAACATCGTTAAGGTTCAAAATTATAGCGTGGTCAATCAGTGTTGTGATCAATGTAGAGTAAATCTGAGAGGTCGCACTCAAAATATTGGCATAGCCGTATGACTGTGCTGGCGTCAAATCTCTCAACTTTGTTATTCACCCAACGCGATAGCACACTCATGCCAATCCCCGTTGCTGCCGATATATCAGCATAGGTGATTTTATGACCCAATCTATTTTCTTTCTCGTTTATCAACTGGAATAAACGATTTTTCAAAGCAAATTCCGTTTCGTTCATCGGCAAATATCTGCGCTCACTTGACAATTTTTATTTGAAGCGATAAAAATAAGATAAGATACGAAACATAATTTATAGGAAACCAGCTATGTCTGAAAAACTACCTGTAATTTCAGAAAGCGACTTACCTTTGCCCCTTATTGTGGCACAAAAATGGAACTTCACGCTGCAATATCATCAATCAGACAAAACTTACTTATATGCCATCCAAGATTGGATTATTGGCTTAACAGTAACCAGCAATCCTCGTCGCACATGGAGTGACCTTAAACACGACAATGAACAAATTGAACTGTACGTCTCGACCGTACAGTATCCCTATAAGGCCACCAATGGGCGTACCTATCAAATGGATTTCACCGATGATAAAGGGCTTTATTTGATAGCGCAATATTTACGCGCAACTAAAGCCCGTCCGCAGCTTTCCGCTATTCAAAAATTTCTGTCTGAGGCTGGTGCATTTGTAGACGCGGTACGCCTCGAACCCGATACCGTAATTACTTCTGGCGCGATTGACCCCGATGACGCGATTGACGCGGCCATTGAAGCCTATCGCAGGCGTGGTAAAGATGATCGCTGGATAAGTGCCCGATTGGCAGGCAAGGTCAAACGGGCCAAATTTACATCCGCCCTCAAAGCTGCTGTCTATGAAATGCTGACCCAAATACACTATGCCATCGCCACCGATGATATTTATCAAGGGCTATGGGGTCGAACCGCCGCCTATTTAAAAGACGAACTCGACCTGCCCAAAAAGGCCAGCCTGCGCGATAATCAACCCACCCTTGCTCTCACCTATCAAGGCATCGCCGAAGAAGTCGCCGCGCAAAAATTGGGCGATGAAACCGAGTTGTCGTGGGATGAAGCACGGGCGATTGTCAAACAAGTGGCGGCGCTCATCGGCCTCCAAGCCCAAGCCACCAGTCAATTTTTGAAGGTGGATTTGGCAACAGGCAAGCCGTTGTTATCTGAAGGATATAAATCTTGAGTATCGGAAAATTTAGTGTGGATTTAATGGGCCGCGCCGCCTTGGTGACAGGCGCAGGCTTAGGTATTGGTCGGGCCACCGCCCTAACCTTGGGTCAGTCCGGGGCATCGGTCTTTGTTAACGATGTCAATCCTGACAATGCAGCCAAAGTGGCTGAGGAAATTCGGGCAGCAGGAGGAATCGCAGCCGATTGGTGTGCCGATGTCGCCAATAAACTGGCGGTCGGGTCGCTGATTGAGGCCATGCGGGATACCTATGGTCGGATTGATATAGTCGTCAATGCAGCAGGGGTGGAGAAAAAAGGCTCGCTACTCAAAATGGATGAGTGGGATTGGCGGCGGGTCATGGACATCAACTTGAACGGCACGTTTTTTGTCACCCAACTCGCCGGACGGGTCATGGCCGAAGAAGGCGGTGGTGCGATAGTCAATTTGGCGAGTACCGCTGGTGTGGCCCTGCCTCGCCCCGACAGCGCGGCCTATGCTGCCAGTAAAGCTGGGGTTATCGGGTTTACCAAAGAAGCCGCTCGATTTTTTGCCGCCTCCGGAATTCGCATTAATGCCGTCTGTCCGGCCAACATTGACAGTGAGGATGAATATCCCAACCATGACAATTTGGGCCGTATTCCACAAGGTCGCTTAGGAACACCCGAAGAAGTCGCCCAAGTAGTGCTATTCCTCTGTTCAGGCGCCGCTTCCTATATGACCGGGCAAGCCATTTTTGTGGATGGCGGCGAAAGCATGGCGTAAACATGGGCACTCATCAGCCTAGCACCTAATTTTGCTCCCCTCCTAACGGTGCTATACAATAACAGCATTATCTTTTCATCTTTTTAGTTTTCTTAGTTTTTCGCAGGCAGGCAATCATGACTCAACGCCCGGTTCATATTCGAGTGGATGATCGCGTCCGGCTAATGTCAGCGGTGTTAGCTGCCACCAAATGGCCCGAACGTGAACAACAAATGCAGCGTCATCGCGCCCATGCCCATGCCCGTAACACCACTAAACGGATTGAACGGCATAAGCATCATCCGGCGATTGAAGCGGCTCAGGTGTTACTAGATAAAGGTGCACCACTAGAAGCTCTTTATACCTATGCCCTTAAGCTAACATGGCCGGACATGGAAGATCCCTATGCGCCGCGCTGGGTGCCACCCAAGTGGAATGAGCAACTCAAGAATTATTTCCAAGTGGCCGAATTAGAAGCGTGGTGGAAAGAGGAAGATGAGCAATGGCAAAAAAGCCGTGAAGAAGCCGAAAAGCTCATCAGCAAGGTCAATTTCTACACCTTCTTGCAACCCTTTGTGGGTGAGGTAGTGGAGCAATTGGTATTCGTCGCCAATATCTCATACCCCAGCACACGCTCAGTAGGGGTGCGCATTGGCGGCGAGTTAATGAGTATCACCCCGCCGCGTATCGCATGGGGAGATAACGCTCCTTGGCCGTTTGATGAGGATGCTGGTCATCTATACACTCATGCCCTCGGTGATTATGCCCGACTGTTGATGCTGTCGTATCTGCGGCAAAATGCAGATCGCGTGGCGACAGCAGCCCAAAAGCCTTTGCCTGTCACCGATGAATTTAAAGAGAAATATGTGACATGGGGCGACCAATTTACTGAATTGTTCGTGATTGGCGCAGTCGCTTTATTTTTGGAGCAGGCCGTCAATCAACAAGAAGCCAAGGCCTTTATTTTGATGCAAGACAAAGCCAAAGGTGTCAAGATTATTCCGGGGCTAGTTAGTGTGCTGCGGCGCTATTTGACCGAATACGCCGATGGGAAGTATGAGTCGCTGATAAATTATCTACCGAATTTCCCCGGTCATCTCCGGGTGGCAAAATCCATTTCATCCCTATAAGAAGGGTTTCTATGATTGATCGAATCGTCTATAACGCCAAAATCCATACCCTGAATCCGAAACAACCCCAAGTAACGGCTCTTGCCATTATTGGGGAACGCATTGTCGCATTGGGGGATGATAACTCCATTCGCCAGTTGGCTGGCCCGAACACTCGCCAAGATAATGCTGGTGGTCGGGTGATTATCCCCGGCCTAACAGATGCTCATCTGCATTGGGAAGGCTATAGCAAAACACGGCGCAATCTGAATTTGATGGATGTGCCCAGCAAAAACCAATGTCTTGCAATGGTGGCCGAACGCGCGCGGACGACCCCACCCGGTGAATGGATTATTGGACGCGGTTGGCGATTGGATACGTGGCACGAAATTGACTACCCCCTCGCCACCGAAATTGATGCGATTACGACCCAGCATCCCGTATATTTGGGTGAACGCAGCGGTCATGCGGCATGGGTCAACAGCCTAGCCCTCAAAGTGGCGAATGTTCATGCTGGTACAAGTGATCCCCTTGGCGGAACAGTAGTGCGTCTGCCCGATAGTTCACCATCTGGAATGTTGCTTGAAGACACCGCGCTGCATCTGGTAAGTGATCACATTGGCGGCCCCACGCCTGAGAAATTAGCTGATTACATGGCTGATGCCCAAGCCCATGCGCTACGACAAGGGCTAACAGGTTTTCACGATTATGACAATCCTTCCTGCATGGTCGCTCTGCAAATTCTGCGCGAACGCGGCCAATTGGGAATGCGGGTGGTCAAACAAGTGAATGTCCCATGGATTGAATATGCTCATGCGGCTGGCCTACGCAGTGGCTTCGGTGATGACTGGATTCGTATAGGCGGCCTCAAAATTTTTGCTGATGGGGCACTAGGGCCACGTACCGCTCTGATGATCGAGCCATATGAAAACGAACCGAATAATTATGGGATTTGTGTGACCGACAAAGAAGAAATCTACAGTTTGGTCAGTCGGGCCAGCGCCCAAGGCGTTCATACCTCCATTCATGCAATTGGGGATAAGGCCGTGCATGATGTGTTGGATATCTTTGAAACTGTACGTGAAGAAGAAGCAGGACGCGGCACGCCCCGTTCGCAACTGCGGCATCGGATTGAGCACGTGCAAATTATCCACCCTAGCGACGTAGGCCGCTTGGTTCAACTCAATGTAATCGCTTCGATGCAGCCCATTCATGCCACCTCCGATTTGGAAATGGCCGATTTGTATTGGGGCAAACGGGCCGAGTACAGCTATGCCATTCGCAAGCAATTGAACGCCGGGGCAGTCTTGGCCTTTGGGTCAGATGCGCCCGTCGAAGATTTAAATCCTTGGCGAGGGATTCATGCCGCGGTCACTCGTCAACGCGCCGATGGCTCCCCGGGGCCGGAGGGATGGTATCCTGAAGAGCGGTTGAGCCTGCATGAAACCCTAATTGGATTCACCCAAGGGCCAGCTTTTGCCGCTTATATGGAAAATCGGCTGGGGGTGCTTGCCCCCGGTTATTTGGCCGATATGGTTATGCTTGACCGTGATTTGTTCGGCATCGCCCCCACTGAAATTTTGAATGTGCAGGCACTTGGCACGATGGTCGGTGGTGAATGGCGTTTTAAGGCGTTTGATTAGAGGGGTAGGATGCCTAATTCAAGCGATGCTAAATCACCCATCAACTTTGACCACCCAGCTAATGTAGGTGTCCTCGCCTATCTGAAAAAGGTTGGGGATGAACGCCTAGTCAGCAGTCCACCCGTCTACGGCGATTATGGCTCTGTTGGTGGCACTCATCCCGATTTAGTAGACATTTTGTGGGCGCAAATGCCCAAAGAACTACCCGAAAACTGCCAATGGATTGCTTATGGGCGTCCGATATTGCTGCACAAAAGCAGCGGGATTATTTTTGGATTTGCCATTGGAACTTCCCTGATTGGGCTACGATTACCTCCCACCGAACGAGAAGTTGTGATTAAGAACAACCCTAAAAGTTTGCACCACCAATGGGGTTCGGGTGAAACCATCTCGGCTCAAGATTTGGGGGAGGATTGGGTGTTTGCTGGCTTGAGCCGCCAAACCCAAAACTGCCTGCACGCCTATGAATATACTGTCCGAATCCCATAGGTATCAAAATTTCAGATGATTTTAGGGAGTTGGCGTCAGTGACTCCGCCATTTCTGTTACCTTATATTGAAACGACGCAGCGATTTGCAAAATAGTGTCCTCAAAGGCGCTGAGATCACCGCTTTGCGCTGCAAGAATGGCATATTGCCCCTTGCCAAAATCATAGAGCAACACCAAGCCATTGGGCATATCAGCCCGCCACACTTCCCAATCACCCATCCTTACCTGTGCTGGAAATTCGGCTGACAATTGCTCAATTTGGACATAAGCCGCCAAAATTTCTTCCGGTGTGGCTTGGGTGGGGTCTAAAGTACCATAAAAATAATCGGCCAGTTCAGTCGGGGGCACAATCGTTATCCCCAGTTCATTATCATCAAAGGGGCGACGGCGTAATTTTTTATCGGCAGCATCTTGAGAATTAAACAGCAAAACTTTATTAGAGGCCGCCTCGCTGATAATCCAGTCTTGGGGATAGAAAAAGTGGAAGTCGCAAGAGTCTTTAAAATAGCGAAACCACCCTAGCGGCGGCGTATTAGGACTACTCGTTGTATAGACTAATGTATCTAGAATTCGTCGCAACACATCATCAAGGGTTGCAGCAACTGTAGTATCGGCCTCCCCATAAATTTGAAGATCGTAATGGTCGTCAAGGGCAATCCGTATCATAAAACCGACGACCTGAATACCATTACTCGTCCCTACATAATCCAGCCGCGCCGCTGACCAATCTTGTACTGCTATTTCAACCACTGGAACATTGGTGCGGGGATCACCACCAACAAACGTGATGCTCGATAACTCATCAAATGGTGTAGGGCGTTTATCATCCATATAAAGCACGACCTGCAAACCAATGTTAATGTCTATAAAACCGGGGGTAAAGTCATTTTGCCTGAGCAAGCCATCATTTGGATAATGGAGGTGTAGGCTTGGCAACAATTCATCAACACCCCCATTAAAAGAGAAATTAAGTTGGCGGGACTGCGTTTCCTGAATCAACCAGTCGGCAGGGTATTCGAAACTCAACAAGCCATCACATGAGGTAAAAGTTTTATTGTCTTGAGCATGAGTTGGCCTAGTCATAAAATTCATAATTACAAGCAGAAGGCAAGCCAGTAGCCAGCGTCGTTTAGCAGACATGGTGTTCTCTCCCAAAACAATTTTGCCCCCGTTATTTATAGTAATTACATTTTAGGCTACAAAATTACTCAAGGGAAATCGGAGAGCTAGTTCACAAATACGGGCAAGAAACCAGTCGTACCAGCAATGACCGCAACTTGGGCTTGATAAACAATGCGGCCCAAATACCCGACCGTAACGTTATAAACCCCTGCTTCCAAATCGCCCATTACCCAGTTTTCGCGCAAATAAGGGTCACCATTGAGGGCTGGATCGCTATCAGCATAAGTATAGGCCCGGTAAATCGCACCATTGGTAACTGATTCGGCTTTGATTTCGACTTCGTAAAGAGGCGTGCCATCTTCGAGCGCCACCCGCCCCGCCAAAACACCGTAACCGGGGAAGGGTTCTAGCCATAACTCGGGATTATAGGTCGAGCCATAGCTATAGGGGTCGCCAATGCGGATTTCTAAATGGAGATGTGGCCCAATCGCCACGCCTGATTGACCAACTTGCCCAATGGGGTCAAAGCGGCGAATAGATTGCCCGGTGACGACATTAATGGATGAAAGATGCCCATAGAGGGTGTAATAGAAAAAGGGTTGGCCTTTCTCATCTAAATGGGTGTGTTGAATTACGATGGTGTTGCCATAAAAATTTGAGGTGGGGCCAAAACGCTTTTGGTCAATGTCACTTCCAGCAAAAAACACCACCCCGTCATTGGCTGCCAAAACCATTGTGCCAAAGGGATTTACAAAATCAATGCCATAATGCGGACGCAGGCGACCACCGCTAGTTGAGCCATAATCATAGAGGCGTTCGGCGTAATCAACGACCCCGTTTTCGGTGAAAAAAGGCCGCGATATCCAAAAATGATCGCCCGTAATGGTTTGCGCCATCGCAATCGCCGTAGCAACGCCTGAACTGGAAGCGGCTTCGTTAGGGTCACGTGTGGCGGGGAAAGTCGCCGTTACGCTGGGAGCGGGGGTAAATTCAAAAGTCGGTGAGGCCGTTGCTGTCATTGATGCTGTAGGGGTAGCGCTCGGCTTATTCCCCCCAATCACCACCGTTGTAGCCGTTGGCTGCGAGGTCGCTTGGGCTTGTAAGGCAATCGCGGTTGCTAACGAATTTTGGGTGGCCTCAACCGGGGGGGCCTTCGTTCCTTTATCAGATGAACTGCACCCGCTTAATGCATAACCGACATAGGCCATCACCCACACTAATAAAGCCAAACTGAGCCAACGATGAAACTTCCGACTTTTGAACATCCCGACTTAAAATCCTTGTTTAAATCAATCCAACACGGGTCACAGCCGCTTGAACAGTCTGTGCGTGGATAGCATGGGCTTGTTCCAAAAGTTGGCTAAGTTCGCCGCGTAAATGGGCCGCCAATTCCACGTCTTCCAATCCTAGCAGGTTCACCCGCACATTCAATGCCGCACCTTCGAGGGCCGCCATTGCCATATAAGCCCCAACAGCCCCGTCCGTCGCCGCGTTGGTATTACCCAATGAAGCCACCCGCTCGAGCAATTGGAGGGTATCAAAAGCCATGCGGCAGACTCGCAGTGGCACATCAATCGCCCCGCGTGTACGCTCCTGAATCAGCGCGGCCCGCTGTGGGTCATCTTTGGGTACACGGAAAGCACTCATCAGAGCGTCAAAGGCACTGACATCATTGACCACATCATCCAACAGGCGTTCGCGCAATTCTTGGCCCGCATTCACAATCGCCTGCATCTCGGCTTCGACCTCGGCATATTTTTTCTTACCAATGGTCAAGCCTGCAACCATTTCGGATAGGCCTGCTGCCAGTGATCCCGCCAGTGCTGCCACTGCCCCACCCCCCGGTGTTGCATTCGCTGCTGCTACCGCCTCGACAAATTCGGAAGGACGACGACTTTGGGGCAAAACTACCACCGCAAAATTTGCCGTCGAATCTTCTGGGACAGGAGGTTCTTCATAGGCAAAGGGAGCAGGCACTTGTTCGGCGGTTGCAATTTGGGCCTCCAATAGTTGGTCGGGTTTAAAGCCATCTAATTGCAGATACCAGCGGGCACTTTCAATCAAGGCCGCTTCAGGAGCAAGGCCAACCAGTTCGCTCGACAAAATTCCGATCCCATAGCGTTGGGCTTCCCGGCGAATCATTTCAACCACGCGGAAGATAGGCGTTTTTTCATAATGGGTCAGGTTCATGCTGACCTGTGCTTTGCCATCCACCAAAAACCCATTGGCTTTGACAAAGGCCAAACCGCCACCCGACTCACGAATCGCCACCGCAATTTTTTGGGCGATTTCGACATCGCTGGTCGTCAAATAGACATTAAAAGCGATCAGCGGTGGACGCGCCCCAATAATTGTCGCCCCGGCTGGCCCAACAGCGGCAGGCCCAAAATCGGGCACATAATGCGGGTCAGAGCCAATCGCCGCTTTTAATTGCTCATACTGAAATTTCTTCTTGCGAATATGGGCCAGATTTTCACGATCAGGCCGAGTCGCGGCGCTTTCATACAGATAGACGGGAATATTCAATTCCTCGCCGACCCGTTTGCCCAGCCGTTTTGCCATCTGGACACATTCATCCATCGAAATATCCCGAATAGGGATAAATGGCACCACATCTGTCGCCCCAAAACGCGGATGTTCGCCCGTATGGGTGTCAAGGTCAATCAATTCGGCTGCTGTGCGTATCCCAACAAACATGACCCGCTCAATTTCATCTGGCAGGCCCACCATTGTGACAACGGTGCGATTATGGTCGGCGTCGCTGCTGACATCTAAAATATGAACTGCTCCGGTGCGTTTCATCGCCTGCAAAATGGCGTCTACTACCTCTGGTCGTCGCCCCTCACTAAAATTTGGCACGCATTCCACTAATGGTCTCATGCCACCCCCTAACTATGGTTATTGTTCCCAAAAACGCGCAAATTATACAGAAATAGGCTTACACCGACCAACTTTTGCGTGGCGGACGTATAGCAAACGGCGGTTTTTAGACCTATAATATCAGGCTGGAAGCAAAGCTCTATACCAACCCTTTTGTCTCTTGGCATGGCTAATATCTAAAGGCGGCAAAAATGTTATCTGAAGATATCGAGAATGCCATCAAAAAGTATTTCGAAATAGATAGATTAAGCACTGCTTACCATGAGGTTAAAGATGAGGCCGGAAAAATAATCAGGGAATTTCGAGTTAATTCCCTATGGATTGTCCATCTTCCATCCTCTTACCGGCAAGAAGTGTATTTAATTGGCGCTTATATAACTGAGTATTCAAGCCAAAATTATTCTATAGACAATGAAGTTGAAGTGTATAAGGGAATGCTTTTGATAGCATCAGATCAAGATCTCTCCAAGGGAGAATTTGTCGGGGGTGATGCCATAAAACCTGTTAATTTGGATTGGCCCAGCTCATTGGTAACCACACTTATGTCCACTAATTTTTTCCCTCATGGGTTTGCTATGTCACTAGACGGATATTATCACCATTACGCGATATACACTTTCACTCCATGTGGGCGTTCCCATCTTCAATATAGAGGGACACCCCAAACTGAGAATATGGAAAAATTGTGGGAGGCTATTTTTGAGACGATGAGAATTCTAGCAAATCGCCACAATATTCAAGAAATTCATGACTTTCTGAAGACTCAAATAAATTATCGGACATTATAAGCCCAACTCAGACTAGAAGGCCCTACACAATCAACATGGCATCCCCAAAACTGAAAAAACGATACTCCATGGCAATTGCCTCTTGATAGGTTGCCAGCAATTTTTCCCGCCCCACCAACGCGCTAATCATCATCAGTAGTGTAGATTTGGGCAGATGAAAATTTGTCACCATCGCATCCACCGCCCGAAAACGATAACCGGGGGTGATGAACAGGTCGGTTTCCTCCTGAATCGCCATGACCGGACGCCAAGGACAGACATTTTCGGCGAGGTTATTTAGTGTATTTTGGATGCTGTCGGGGTCGTTCATTTCCGAGCCAAATGCGGCAGAACGGATCGCGGCGGTTTCAAGGGTACGGGCGCTGGTTGTGCCAACCGGGATAATCCGCCCCCCGGCTAACTTGGCCTCATTGATAATGCGGGCATTGTCGGCGTTGAGTTCAGCATATTCGCGGTGAATTTTGTGGTCAGCGACATTTTCTTCTTTGACAGGGGCAAAGGTATCGAGACCAATATGCAAGGTGCAGTAAGCCAGTTTGACACCCATTGCTTGAATTTTGAACAGCAAGTCCCCGGTAAAATGTAGACCAGCGGTTGGTGCAGCGGCTGATCCTTCCCGGCGAGCATAAACGGTCTGATAGCGTTCGGGGTCATCCAGTGGCGCGGTAATATAGGGTGGCAGCGGCATCTCACCCAATTTGTTCAGATAGGGGTGGACAGGTTCAGAAAATTCGATGATACGTTTCGCACCTTCCTCCTCACCCACCACCGTTGCGATTAATTCTTTGCCATCATGGGTCAATTTTAGAATAGTATCGGTCAACACACGCTTACCGCCAACCAATGCTTCCCAGCGCCGTCCCTCACCTTCCAGTTGACGCAGTAGCAAAATTTCGACTGCCCCACCTGTCTGGGCTTTAATCGCGTGCAATCGGGCCGGAATCACACGGGTTTGATTCAGTACCAGCACATCATTCGGCCTCAGATAGTTGGGCAAATCGTGAAAAATGCGGTGGTCGAGTTGACCCGTGTCGCGATGCAGCACCAAGAGGCGTGACGAATCTCGCGGTTCGACGGGATGTTGGGCAATCCGTTCCGGTGGCAGATGGTAATCAAAATCGGTGAGTTTCATGGGCCCCTAGCGATTAAATAAGCGGACAAGAACATTCAATACAATCGTCAGGATGATACTCAGCAGAATCATGCTAACGACTGGGAAAAAACAGGCAAAATTTTGACCCTGCATCCGAATATCACCGGGGAGGTGTCCAAAATGCTTAAGGCCGGGGATGCGGCTAAACAGCAAAAACAGGCCGCCAATCAGCACTGCACCGATGCCAAGCACAATCAACAATTTTCCAATGGAGGCCAGTTCCATATTATGGCCCTTTCACTTAAAACAGCGGCGGTTGCTGAATGCTGGTAGGACGATTGTCCACCAAGCCAAGATGTTCATAAGCACGGCGAGTAGCGACCCGTCCACGTTGGGTGCGTTCCAAAAAGCCAAGTTGCAGCAAAAACGGCTCAATCACATCTTCAATCGTATCGGCTTCTTCACTGATAGACGCCCCGATGGTGTCTAAACCAACTGGGCCACCGTTGAAATTTTTGATAATTGTCAACAGTACACGGCGGTCAATATCATCCAAGCCGAGCGGGTCAATTTCTAACAATCCGCTTAGGCATTCATCAGCAATTTCTTGGGAAATCACCCCCGCCCCGCGCACTTGGGCATAATCACGCGCACGGCGTAACAAACGCAAAGCTACACGCGGCGTCCCTCGTGAACGTTGGGCGATTTCGGTCACCCCTTCGGGCTTGGCTTCAATTTTCAGTTTATCAGCGGCACGCTCAATAATCATTTCCATCGCGGCCATGCTGTAAAAATCCATGCGGAACACCGCCCCAAAGCGATCACGTAAGGGGGCAGTCAACAAAGCAAGGCGTGTCGTCGCTCCCACCACTGTAAAACGTGGCAGTTTGAGGCGAACATTTTTGGCGGCAGGCCCTTTGCCAATGACAATATCCAACACGAAGTCCTCCATCGCCGAGTAGAGGACTTCTTCAACCGGACGGCCCAACCGATGGATTTCGTCAATAAACAGCACATCGGAGGCACGTTGATGCGTCAAAATGGCAGCGAGGTCGCCAGTTCGTTCAATCGCAGGGCCAGCGGTCGTTTTCAGGTTCGCCCCCATTTCATTCGCCAGTACATTGGCAAGGGTAGTTTTTCCCAAGCCGGGGGGGCCATAAAACAGCACATGATCAAGCGCCTCACCGCGTGCTTTGGCCGCCTCAATCAAGACCTTTAAATTTTCAATTACGCGCTCCTGACCGATATATTCATCCAACGTCCGAGGGCGTAGGGCATAATCTAGTTTTTTCGTGTCGTCAGGTTGGCGTTTGCCGTCAATGGGCCGATCTTCATGCGTCATCCGAAATTTTCCTGTCGCTTAGAACAGATGTAGTAGTATAGCGGGCCAAGCGGGGTTGATGCAATTGGAAACCGACCCGCCATGCCCCAAGCAGCAGCACGATCGGGTATAGAACATCAAGGGCTGAGGCATCATAACCCCAATAAAGGCGGGCAATCGGTGTCCACGTCAGCAAATAGGCCACCACCCCCCATTTCCAATTTTCACGTGCCACAAAAACGAAAGCGGGGATCAAAACAATATAATGATAAGCTTGAGCATAGTTGGTAAAGACAAAATTGGACGTCAAAGCAAGGCTGATTGTCCATTCAGTCGCACCTAATTTAAAAGCCAACCCAATAACCGCAATGGCCGCAACCATGCCAAGTACCATAAAAGGCGCATGAGGCAGACCCAATAGGTCTAAACCCTTCCACAGCGTCGTCGCAATATCATCAATGGGTTTTTGTTTGCTGGGATAGGCTAAATAACGGATAGGCCAATCGGGGCCAATGAGCACACAGGCAAGCGCTACTAGGCCAACAGGTATGCTAATCACTTTAAGTTGATCGCGGTGAGGCCAATGACGAATCGCAACAAGATAAACCAAGCCGACAAGGGCAACATTCAGGGGTTTCATGCTGAGAAAACAAAATCCTAAAGATAAAATATAGGGTTGTTTCCGTTCAATCCCCCAGGCCCCCAAAACCACCCCCAACAAGATGACCGCATCAATTTGGCCGCGCAGAAATAAATCCACCAAGATTAAATTGACACAAGCCATCAATAACACATGGATTGGGATGCGTTTATAAATTTTCAAAAGGTCAATGGATGTAAAAATTGCGACGATGGTTGTGACATACAGAAAGGATTGGGCCAATTTAAATGATAGCAACGCCAGCGGAGTCATCATAAACACCAGCCATGGGGTGTTATAAATGATAATTTCATTGCCGGGTTTATACATCTCCAAATTGCCATGCACCCATTCATGCACATAGGGATAGAAGGAATAATAAAAATCCACCCCTTGCGGCCAGATATTGGCAGTCAATAGGCCCGCAGCAATAGTTAAAACGCTGATGAGAGGAATTTTGATAAGGGCTTTATTCGAAACCATCTTAGTCGCCATCTCGTAGATAAAGGGTAGGACACCCTTTTATTATATGTCATGTAAACTGGCACAAACACAGTTAGCTAGGTATGATTTAAAAAGATTGGAAGCATGTCTGGAGAGCGTAGCATGTCATTTTTTACTGGTGGACGCCGACAACCGCAAGAACCCCCTGTACAGACGAGTCAGCCTGCGCCGTCCTCAACGGCCAGCACCCTATCAAGCACGGCTACCCCACGCCAACCCGTGGGTTTTGAGACCGTCCTCGGTGCAAATTCGACGCTGCGGGGCGAACTGCGAAGTCAGGCCAACGTGCGGCTCGATGGTACGTTTGAGGGGACACTCGAAATTGAAGGCAATGTATTGGTGGGCGAAACAGGCAAAGTGACCGCCGATATCAACGCCCGCAACGTCGTAATCGCTGGAGCCGTGCGCGGCAATGTGTCTGGCAATAAAGTCCAACTTCTCAAAACCAGCCGTGTTTGGGGAGACATCCACGCCACCGCCATTACCACTGAGGAAGGCGCATTTATTGACGGCAAAATCACGATGGTACGCCACGACGCCTCCATCCAAAGTTTTGAACCCGCCTCCCTACCTGAACCCGGTACTCCTCCTGAAGTGAAGGATGAAAAACTGGAATCAAAGGAAATTGACAAGGGAGCCGATAAGGTTGCAGAAGACAAGTCGAAAGAGCCAACCCTCGTCAAAGCTGAAATAAGCGAGACCGCCAAAAATGACGAGGATATTGAAGTTGTCGTAGGCGAAACGGTCAAAGAAGATTAGCGCGGCCACTGCTGTTGTAGGTCAGCCAAATCTTGATAAATACCGTCGGGCTGATAGTCATGCCTAGACTGCAAATCGGCCTCGTCGGATACACCACTTAACACTAGCGCGCTGGGCAACCCGGCGCGTTTTGCTCCCCATATATCCGTCTCAACCCGATCCCCAATCATCAAAGTTGTTTCAGGTGTTGTCCCCAAAACCCCCAACGCATATTCAAACATCGGCTTTTCGGGCTTACCCATAATCAGTGGCGCTTGCTTGGTAGCCGTTTCCAACAGGGCCAAAATGCTGCCTGCGCCGGGGATATACCCATCGGGTTCGGGCAAGGTGACATCGCCATTCGTGCCAATGAACAATGCCCCCCGTTGAATCTGATAACACGCCGCCTGCAATTTAGCATAGGTCAAGGTACGGTCAAGGCCAACAACTACAAAATCGGCCTGCTCATCTTCCACAATTTCCAAACCCACCCCGCGCAACGCCGCATAAATGCCATCTTGACCAACCACATAGGCTTTGGAGGCATTCGGATAATGTTCCCGCAGATAACGACCCGTTACCAACGATGAGGTGACAATCTGGTGGATTTCAACCTTGATCCCCAACCCGCTAATTTTTTCCGTATACATCTCCGGAGTGCGGGTGCTGTTGTTGGTGGCAAAAACATAGGGAATGTGATGCGAGGCCAAAAACTCAAAAAAAGCAGGTACACCCGGTAAAATTTCGCTGCCCCGCCATATAACCCCATCCATATCCAAAATTACACCGCAAATGTGCGAAAAATCGATCACAAGGATACCCTTTCCAATAAATGACCAACCGATGATTATAGCGGCCCTATGCCATATGTTATAATCGGGCGGGCTGGTCAAAATTACAGATTGCGAGAAAACATTTTATGAAATTTGATGTCACAATCATGCCCGATGATTTAAATACTGTGCCAGAATTAGCCAAAGAGCTAGAGGCACATGGTTTCGACGGCCTATGGACAACCGAAACCCAATATAATCCCTTTTTTCCGCTGTCGCTGGCCGCCTATACCACTAAAAATATTGAGCTTGGTACAGCCATTGCCGTCGCCTTTCCACGCAGCCCCATGATTATGGCCCATGCCGCATGGGATTTAGCCGCACAAAGCCAAGGCCGTTTCATTTTAGGCTTAGGGACACAGGTCAAACCACACATTACCAAACGCTTTAGCACCGTTTGGGACAGCCCCGGCCCCCGCCTGCGTGATTATATTCTGGCAATGCGGGCCATTTGGGACTGCTGGCAGCATAACACTCCGCTGAATTATCGCGGTGAATTTTATCAACACACCTTGATGACGCCATTTTTTCAACCGCGTGCCATTGAACACCCCAACATCCCAATTTACATCGCTGGGGTGAACACCTATTTGTGTCAATTGGCGGGGGAATTGTGTCAGGGTTTCCACGTCCATCCCTTCCACACTGCCGAATATCTACGCGATGTGGTAGTACCAAATGTAGAAATCGGCGCTCAGAAATCAGGCCGCAGTCGCAGCAATATTGCATTGACATGTGCCATTTTCATTGTCACGGGCGAAAAACCGGAAGACATTGAAAACGAAAAAGCGATGGTCAAAAGTCAAATCGCTTTTTATGCTAGCACACCAAGCTATCGCACGGTAATGGATCATCATGGCTGGGGTGATTTACATGAGGAATTGAATGTCATGTCGCGCTCAGGCCGCTGGATGGAAATGCACGAGAAAATCAGCGATGACATGCTCGATAAATTTGCGGTCTTAGCCACCCATGACGAACTGGCTTATAAGGTCAAAGAGCGTTATATCGGTCTGCTGGATCGCATTGGCTACTATTTCCCCTACATCTCCGGCGAACGACAGGCCATGTGGCAAAAATCATTAGAGGTATTCAACGTTTAATCGTGTGTGAGAGCAGAATGAGTGAACTTCTGCAACGACCTAGCAACAGAAAGCCAATTTCATGACGACGCCATTTGAATATGCACTCGAAAATCAGGATAAATTTCTGCGCGAACTGACCGAATTTTTGCGGATTCCCAGTATCAGCGCCCAACCCCATCACAAAGAGGATGTACGGAAAGCCGCTGAATGGGCTGCCGCGCATTGTTTAAGTTTGGGCATGACCCGTGCCGAGGTAATGGATACTGACGGCCATCCGGTCGTTTATGCCGAGTGGTTGGGCGCACCGGGGAAACCAACGGTTATTTTCTATGGGCATTATGATGTGCAGCCCGCTGAATTAAAAGACGGCTGGCACACTGAGCCGTTCCACCCCGTCATTATGGACGACAAGATTTTTGGGCGGGGTACGGCAGATGATAAAGGCCAAGTCTTTATCCACCTCAAAGCCTTTGAGTCGGTGATGAAAACCACTGGTACATTCCCCGTCAATATCAAAATCTTGCTCGAAGGTGAGGAGGAAGTGGGTTCGATTCATCTGCGCCCCTTCATCAAATCCCATAGCGAATTACTTAAGGGCGATGTCGGGTTGGTGTCCGATTCGGGCATGTTAGCACCGGGGTTGCCAACGATTGTGTATGGCCTGCGTGGACTAGTTGAATTGGAAATTTATGTCACCGGGCCGCATCATGATCTCCATTCAGGAGCATATGGCGGCACAGTGGATAACCCCAACCACGCCCTCAGCCGTATTGTGGCCTCACTCCACGACGCACAGGGTCGTATCGCCGTGTCTGGTTTCGCTGACGATGTACGGGTACTTTCGGCAGATGAACATGCAAGCATTTCCCACGTGCCCTTTACTGAGGAGATGTGGTATGTCGAAACCGGCGCACCTGCCATCTGGGGTGATCCTGATTTCACCTTGAAAGAACGTACTGGCGCACGCCCCACCATCGAGGTAAACGGTCTATTTGGCGGGTATACGGGGGATGGCAGTAAAACAATTATCCCCGCCAAAGCCACAGCCAAAATCACCTGCCGTCTAGTACCCAATCAAAATCCACAAAAAGTATTTGAGGCCATCCAACGGCATGTTGCGGCGCATACCCCACCTACTGTTCACAGCGAGGTCTCGTTTAAACGCGGTGAACCGGGGCTGGTCGTTGACCCGAACGACCCCGCCATGCAGGTCGCTGTAGAAGCCTATCAACACTCATTTGGTAAAGCGCCTATTTTCACCCTAGAGGGTGGTTCGATTCCAGCGGTGATGATGATGCGTGAATCGTTGGGGATTCCGGTAATTTTGATGGGTTTTGGTCTGCCCGATGACAATTTGCACGCCCCTAACGAGAAATTCTCGTTGGAACAGTTCCGCTTGGGCATTCAAACAGCCATCGAATTCTACCGCCTGCTGCCTGAGCATCAGAAATAGTCCATAGAAGCGATTAATGGGAGGGGCAAACACCCCTCCTATTTAATTTGGGGGCACAACCTCGTATATCACAAAATCATGAACTTGGCGGATAGGTGTAGTGCGGATATTTTTGGCATTCAGCAAGTACACCCACATCTGTGCTAATTCCTCATTTGGGGCAATCAGATACCGTGCCCCAGTCTCAGTTTGTAAATGGGCCGCTAGTTCTTCGGGGGTCGAGAAATAGACTAACCACACAGTTGTATCGTCGCCTAAATACCAGCCCAATTCCCAGCCCAGCCAATAATCGTAAACGATCCGCCCTGCAAAATCGTGATTGAGCGTAGTAGCGAGATCATCAATGCCCCGCAAATCAAAATCTTGGGGTTCACGGCTGAGGGGTCGCGCTGTTAGGGTAGGCTGGGCCATCACTAAGATAATCGCAATCGCGCTGAACCATGTCCCCAATCGCCACCGCGAGGTCAATTCCCCAATTGCCCATGTGACCAGCAACAAAATAAATGGGATGATAGGCAGTAAATAGCGTATCCGTACACTAAACGCCACTAGCCAATAGAGACCCAGATACCACACCAAAAACAGGGCAATTACCCAACTAATCCAGCGGGTAGGATGTCGTTTTTGGGCGCTGTATATCAGCCACCCCAGCACAATAATAAAGATCACCATCCCGATAATCGGGCCACCGAAGGCATCCGCCAGTAATCGCACCCATGCCTCGGCGCGTGCCCCAATCTCATCCACCCGTGCCAATCGTCCGGGATTGTTATTATAGCTCCCTAGTGTCACAAAACTTTGTTGGGGGCGGGCCACATCCCAAACGAGAATCGGAACTAAGGTCGTCAGTGAGCCTAAGATAAAGTTTTTTGCTCCACGCCACATAATAGCAAGAGAGATTGGGGATGAATTTTCGGCTGACCACACCCATGATGAAAAAATGCCCATACCCATGACCAGTGGTAACACCCATAGCGCCGTCGGTTTCATGACCCATGCCAAGCCAAATAGTCCACCCGACCAACCCCATTTTTGATGGGTGGCATATAGGGCGGCTAACAACACACCAGCCAGCATCAAAGTATCTTGAAAAACGGTGGGTGCAAAAGCAATTTCGATGGGGGATAGGAGATAAATCAGCAGGCCCAATTGGGCAGTGGGTAAATGCGGGGATAAGCGACGAGCCAAGGCAAAAAACGCAGTTGCCCCAATGAGACTGGCAAAAACCGAGGGCAAACGGGCTGCAAATTCGCTTTGTCCCATCCCAGCAAGACTGGCCCCCACCAAGAGATAGGTCAAAGGAGGCTTATCAGTAGTCGCCCCGCTGAGCAGCCAGTCCTGCTGTTGCACCATACGCCGCCCCAATGTGGCAAACAGGGCTTCATCCGGATGCAGCGGTTCGGCATCTATAAGGTATTGAAAACGCAGGCCCGCACCAAACAACAACAGCAGCACATTCAACCACAGTGCTGCTCGGTGGCGACCCATCTCAAAACCCTAATTGGTAAACCGATAGCGTATCAGTGTCCACAGGGCAATGAAAAAATCGTACCATTTGATTTTCTTGCCCTCGTTCCACTCGCGACCATTATAGGAAATCGGCACTTCATAGATACGAATTTTCCGCTTCAGCACCTTAGCCGTGACTTCGGGTTCGATTTCAAAACGATTGGAACGTAACTCAATGTTTTTAATAACATCAGCCCGAAACACTTTATAACACGTTTCCATATCGCTGATGATGGAGTTATAGAGTAGGTTGGTGACCAGTGTCAGGCTACGATTGGCGATCATATTCCAGAAGAACATGGCCTTGCGTGGGCCGCCCAAAAAGCGTGACCCATAAACGACCGTAGCAATCCCTTCACGAATCGGCTTCAGCAGGGTTGGATATTCACGCGGGTCATATTCTTGGTCGGCGTCTTGGATCAGGATTATGTCGCCAGTGGCTTCTTTAAAGCCCGTCCGTACAGCCGCGCCTTTGCCCATATTTTGGGGATGCAGCACGACCCGCACCAAGTCATTTTCAAGGGTAGGTAAAATATCCCGTGTGCCGTCCGTCGAGCCATCGTCTACAATAATAATCTCATCGGCTTCTTCAACAGCCATAACCCGTTGTAACACATCTTGGATGGTCTTGACTTCGTTATAGCAAGGAATAATCACGCTTACTTTGTAATCTTGAGGTTTTTTGTCGTCCATTAAGCCCCTCATAAAAATTCTCGAAAACCTAAACGCGGTATAATAGCGGGTCTGCGTTTATAAAACTATGGGCAAAGTAGGCCTCATAACAGGAGAGCGCCCTTCATGCGTCAAATTTATTTTAGCACCTACAGCATCGCCGCTTTTGACCCAACGGAACACGCATGGGGAGTGGCCGTCGCCAGCAAATTTTTGGCTGCCGGGGCTGTTGTTGCGTGGGCACAAGCCAAGGCCGGGGCTATTGCTACCCAAGCCCTTGCCAATGTAACCTATGGGCCAGAGGGCTTGGCAATGATGGCCGCGGGTCTAACCGCCGAACAGACCCTCGAAAAATTATTAGCAGGCGACCCCAATCACGCCCATCGTCAAGTGGGCTTGGTGGATAAAAATGGCGGGGTCGTGGCTTATACTGGTCGAGAATGTAATGGCTGGGCTGGACACAAAATCGGCAAGGGCTATACCTGTCAGGGCAATATTTTGACGGGTGGTAACACACTCGAAGCAATGGCCGAGGCCTTTGAAACCGCCGACGGGGAACTGGCTGACCGCTTAATTGCAGCATTGTTGGCCGGGGATACCGTTGGGGGCGACAGTCGGGGTAAGCAAGCCGCAGCAGTTTATGTCGTCAAACCCAATGGCGGCTATGGTGGCGACAACGAATACTATCTCGATTTGCGAGTAGATGATGATCCCGACCCGGTCCACCGCTTGGCTGGCTTGGTAAAACTCCATCATTTTTTCTTTGGGGCTTCTAAAGCTGAGGATTTATTACCCGTTGACACTAGCATCGCCATTGAAATTCAAACCGTATTAAAGCGGCTCGACTATTATCAGCATGGCATTAATGGTCAATGGGACGAAGCAACCCGTTCGGCGTTTTGGGCCTTCTGTGGAGTTGAAAATTTGGAGGAACGCTGGTCGCCCGATAAACATCCTGAATTACTTGACCGCGTCGTGCTGGAATTTATCCGCGAACGCTTTGGAGTATCTAACGAAGGATTTTAAGCTCAACATCATCATGAATAACGGAAACCTGAGCAAAATTATTCGTATTTTTGGCGTGCCGATGGACTTGGGTCAAAATCGGCGTGGGGTTGATGTAGGACCAAGCGCGGTACGCTACGCTGGTTTACAACCCCGACTAGAACAACTGGGTTATGAAGTGCATGATGGCGGCAATATTGAAGTAGCCCAAGCCGAGCAAATGCACGATATGCTGCCCACTGGCACTAGCCTAAAACAAGATGAAAGAGCCTACTTTTTACCCGAAGTTGCCCATGTCTGCACAATGGTCTATAACCGCACCGTCGCCTGCGTAGAGGCCAACGAACGGGTGATTTTCCTCGGTGGTGACCACAGCATCAGCATTGGCACAGTGTCGGGCGTAGTTCATCACGAGCCCGCTGGGGTGCTGTGGATTGATGCCCATGGCGACATTAACACGCCTCACTCCTCCCCCTCAGGCAATATTCATGGCATGAGTGTAGCAACCCTTTTGGGTGATGGCCCACCCGAATTGACTGAGATTGGCACCTCAGGTCCGAAATTACAAGCCGAACAAGTGGCGATGATTGGCTTGCGTGATCTTGATCCCAAAGAGCAATCACGCCTCCGTAAAGGGGGTGTTGGGGTTTTTACGATGCGCCAGATTGATGAACTTGGCATTGCTGCTGTCATATATCAAGCCCTGCAACGGTTGCAGCAATTTAAATATTTGCATGTCAGCCTCGATCTTGATGGCCTCGACCCCGAAATCGCGCCGGGGGTTGGCACACCTGTGCCGGGTGGTCTAAGCTACCGTGAGGCCCATTTATTGATGGAGATTTTGGCCGATACGGGCAAAGTCCGCACGATGGATATTGTCGAAATCAACCCCATTTTGGATGACCGCAATCGCACTGCCAAAATCGCGGTTGAGCTTGCTGCCAGCCTATTCGGTCAACGCATTTTATAGCTGGAAATAGCCATGACCCCATCCATTCGAGGTGCCACCCCCGACGAAGCCGATTTTTTGACCGAACTCATGCGTCGGTCTAAAGCCTATTGGGGCTACACTGCCAAATGGATGGCGGCGGTGCGCGATACCATGCAAATTACCGCTGACCAAATCGCCACCCATGAAGTTTTTGTATTAGAAGCTGGCGACCAGACCGTTGGGTTTTGCCATTTCTATAAACGGCCAGATGCTATTTACTTGGAAGACTTGTTCATTGACCCAACTTTTATTGGGCAAGGTTATGGCAAAATTCTATTCCAACATGTTATTCATCTAGCTCAAACATGGGGGTTTGAAAAAATAATTTTTGAGGCTGACCCCAATGCTGAAGCCTTCTATCGCAAAATGGGCGCCGAGATTATCGCTTATCACCCTTCACCCCTCTTTGAAGACCGCCTACTCCCACAGATGCAATATTCTATTACCTAATAGTCGTTGCTCTAGCCCAAAACCAAACTCTAACCGAATCTATCCAGTTTTTTACTGGATTTGTTTACAGTATTTCAGGTTAGTATGATGAGTAGTATGGTTTTTAAGTGCAAGGCAAAAATTCTATGGCAAACCAACCGACTGTCCTTGTGGTCGAAGATGACGCCGAACTGAGGATGATCTATCGGCAAACCCTAGAACGGGTCAATTATCAGGTGGTCGAAGCCTTTGATGGCGCCGATGCAATCCAACAAACCGCCGAATTCACCCCCGATGTCATTATTTTAGACATGATGATGCCCCGCATGGGTGGCCCGACCGTGTTGCAACTGATTCGGCAAAACCCCGCGCTGGAAAAAACACGACTGGTGGTGATTACCGCCTATCCACAGTTTCGAGAATCCGCCTTGAAATACGATGTGGATTTGTTTTTAACCAAGCCAGTACGCCCTATCGAGATTATCAATGCAGTTAAAACTGCGTTAGAAAGTGATTAATTTGCAAGCAATTTAGCGAAAAACCCGCAAAATAGGGGGTTTTCGAGGAATTTGGACTTGCAAAAACCGCATAGATGCGTAAAATGCAATTATCTGGCGCACAAATCGACCAAACATCTCAATCTAAGGAGTAGATTTCGATGAACAAAACTGAGTTTATCGCTGCTGTAGCCCAAGAGGCAGGCATCCCGAAAAGTGAGGCTCAGAAGGTCGTAAAGGCCGTGCTGGACGTAGTTACCGAAGCACTCAAGAAGGGTGATAAGGTCGTTCTGACGGGTTTTGGCTCGTTCGAAGTGCGTCAAGCC
Organism: Chloroflexota bacterium; assembly: GCA_016234595.1. Taxonomy (GTDB): domain Bacteria; phylum Chloroflexota; class Anaerolineae; order Aggregatilineales; family J027; genus CFX10. The sequence continues at coordinate 259,463 of JACRBG010000035.1, forward strand.
AAGGCACGTACGGGTGTTAACCCTCGTACCAAGGAAAAGGTGCAAATCCCTGCCACCAAGCGTCCCGCGTTCTCCGCTGGCGCTGAACTGAAGAAAGCGGTTGCACCCAAGAAGTAACCTACCCATAGCGGAGGTTACGGAGTTGCCTAGCAGGGGATACGTCCTCTGGCTAGGCAATTTTCTTTATCTGCCCAAGTGTAAGGAATGACCAGACCCTAAACCCTATGCTAAAAGCGATTTTATTTGATCTAGATGACACCCTTATTGATTGGAGTGGGCGCAGTCAAGAATGGGTGGAATATGAACGTCATCACCTGCGCCACGTTTATGACTACGTCACCGACCAAATTTACCCACTAGCAAGCCCCGAGAAATTTTTTGATGCGGTTTTGCTCCTCACCATGCGTGAATGGAACGAAGCCAAAAGCACCTTTCGTGCCCCGCATTTAGGTCAGGTCTTAGTTGAAGCCTGCATCACGTTGGGTGTCCCGCAAGACCATCTCGAAGCTGACTACCTGTTAGATGCCTATGATTGGAAACCTTTCCCCGGCGTAGTCGCATTTCCCGACGCCCTTGAAGTGCTGCCCTATCTGCGCGAAAACGGCCTACGACTTGGCTTAGTGACAAATGCCTATCAGCCGATTCGTCTACGCGAACGGGAATTGGTGGAGTTTGGATTGATGGATTATCTAACTGAATGCCGCATTTCTGCCGCCGACATTGGTTATTTAAAACCCCACCCCGCCATTTTTGAAGCCGCCCTGAACCGAGTGGGGGCCACCCCTGACGAAGCCATCTTTGTTGGCGATTCTCCCGAAGCCGATATTGTGGGTGCACAGCAAGCCGGAATGCGTGGGGTGTGGCGTACACCTCGCCATCATGTACCCGGTCAAATCAACGGGACGATTGTGCCAGATGGGGAAATTGCAACACTCCATGATCTCTTTCCCCTCCTAGATGAATGGTTTCCCGGCTGGCGAAAGGACTAACCACCTATGCCTGTCATTAATCGTGTACCCTATCGCAATCTCACACTCACTGGGCATATGGGCGTTGGGAAATCGGCGGTGGGTCGGCTCATTGTCAATCAACTCAATATTCCGTTATACGACTTAGAAAACGAGATTGAGCTGCGGGAGGGGCAATCGGCTGAAAATATTCGAGCACTTTTCGGGGAATCGCGCTTGCGAACTTTGGAAGCCGAGATTGTGAGTGAATTGGTGGTGGTACGCAGCTCGGTCATTTGTGTTAATGGCCCAACCCTGTTACAGCCTGCCAATCTGGAAAAACTGCGCTCCACGGGCCCATTGCTTTGTTTAACAGCAGCTCTCAACGAGATTTTGCGACGGTTGCATGTGGTTCAAGGAGCACGGTTTCATAATCCTGAAACACGCTCGATTGCTATTAGCCGCTTAAAACGTGAACGGGCTGTATTAGAACTCCCCCTGCCCCATCTTGATACAACCGGTCTATCGGTGGAAACCGTCGCTGAACGCGCGATCCAATTTTGGATGGAGCAAGCCGACCTTTAACAAGTCGTGTACAATTAGGGCAATGTTCTACTTCCAAAAGCTCATACGATTTTCGGAGAAATGGACGCATGACTGTACTAAGAGTCAGTATCGGGCAATTTGATGTACGCAAGGGCAATCCCCGTGTCAATTGGACCCGAGTACAAGAAATTACGGCTGAGGCCAAACGTCAAGGTGGGCAAGTGGTGGTATTGCCTGAATTATGGGACAGCGGCTATGCGCTCGATCAAGCCAAAACATTTGCCAGTTCATTAAGCGGTGGCCTGTTTGCACAGGTCGTGGCGCTAGCCAAACAGCATGGCATTTTTATTTTAGGCTCAATGCTAGAAAAACGTGGCTTGGGGGTATCCAATACAACCGCCGTTGTATCACCTGTTAGTGGCATTATGGGCGCGTACCGCAAACTCCACTTATTCCCGAATATGGATGAAGACAAGTGGTTGACCCCCGGCGAAGCCACCCTAACGCTTGATCTGCCTTGGGGTAAGAGTGCTTTTGCCATTTGTTTCGACCTACGTTTCCCAGAATTGTTCCGACGCTATGCGGTCGAGGGAGCCAAAGTCGCATTTGTGCCCTGCGAATGGCCCCACCCCCGTCTTGAGCACTACCGCACACTGGTTCGCGCCCGTGCCATCGAAAATCAAATGTATATTGTGGCGGTTAACCGCATTGGCGTGGATGATTATGACGAGGTATCTGGCAAACATGGTACTCATTTCTGTGGTCACTCAATGGTCGTTGATCCTTGGGGCGAAATTTTGGTCGAAGCTGGTGAAAACGAAGCAGTTTTCAGTGTTGACCTCGACTTAAACATGGTAGATACCGTTCGCCAACAAATCCCCGTCCTCGACAACCGTCGGCCTGAACACTACAACGTCTAGCCAATTAAAAAGGGCGGGAGTTTTTAAGCACCCGCCCCTTCCAAAATCAGGCCTAATCCATGACCAGCTTGTCGTCAATTAGTTGTTGGCGCACCCGTTCACCACGCGGGTCAAAGGCAAAATAAGGGGCATGCAGATGGAATTCCATATCTTGCATGGCTCGACCTGCCCGATTTTTCTCAATGGTAAACACAACCCATTCCCGAAATTGACGGGCTTGGTAGGGATTAAATGACACCTCATCTTTGGACAGCACGTGATATTTGTTGTTCATGATAATGGCAATGTCGCATTCATAGTCGAGCGCCGAACTCCCGCGTAGATGATAGAGGTGTAGGCGGTTGGATTTTAGACCTTCCCGGTCAGCCGCCACAATCGCCATCACGGGCACACCTAACGCCAGCGCCATATCTTTCAGGCCCTCAACAATAATGGTAACTTTTTCGCCTTCATCCGAGGCCCGTTCGGGGTGAATGGCGATTTTTTGTAGATAGTCAATAAACACCGTCACATTACCACCCGTCGCTTGCACCAATCGCTGGGTCATTTCCCGAATAGCCCGTAGTGTTGTGACCACCGGACTTGCTTTCACCAAAATCAGACGATCTGAATAACGATTCATCCGAGCAAGGGGCATCGAGGTTTTGGCATTTTCGCGCAAGATCGTTTGAAGCGATACCGCCTCGCCGCGTCCACGTAATGTAGACTTAGCTTTTTCGGCAATAATCACATCATGCAAATCTTTAAGGCGCACCCCGTTGTTCAAATCAACTTCGGGGGGGTTGATGCTTTCTAAGCACAACAGCCGATTCATCAAATGTGTTTCAGTGTGTTCATAGGAAAGATAAAAGGCATATTGATCGGTACGCATCGCAATATTGCGGGCCATTTGTAAAGCGCAAATAGTTTTGCCAATGCCTTGTGCGCCACCCAACAGCACTAATTCAGTCTTCCGCAATCCACCGCCAATCATTCCGTCAAGCGGGTCAAAACCAGTGGGCAATGGCATAAATTCTGACAAATCGCCACGCACCACCATATCATTCGCTTCGTTTAAAACTTGTGCCAATGTCCGGGGCATATGGGCCGCATTACGGCTTGGTGCACTATTACTACCGCCAGCGGGGCTGCTGGGACGGCCACGAGAAGGACGTTGCGAGTTTTCCACATTTGCCACACTGGAAGGCGCGCGCGGCTCGACTGGGGGAACAGCAAGTCGGGGCTGGACGGGCGGCGTCACGGGTTCATTTGGTTGAAATAGCGGCTGAGTGCTATGTTCGTCGCGTGGCGGCTCGTCATCAAAACGTCGGGTTTCCATAAAAAGGCACGCCTTTATGTGTCATAAAAAATCATCGTTGATTCCGATTTTACATTTCTAGGAAATTCAGCGCAATTTAACCCCGCACATTGAAACCAACCCGAAACTCGAAAAGAACATTGTAAGAACAAAAGGCCGCGCTTAAAATGACGCAAAGGTTTGTTTGGAACACAGGTGGGTTGTATACTTGAGGGGATAATTTTGCGACGCAGTCCCCAAAAAAGATTTGATAAATCATTATGACTGAAGCATCGGAAGGAATTGCAAAAATTTCATGGGATGACCCCGTTACAGGGCAGTTACGCGAATTCGTCCTAACTGAAGGGGCAACAGTGCAAATTGGACGGAATCCTGATAACGACGTCAGCATCCCAGAACGTCATGTCTCGCGTCACCACGCTGTGATTAGCTATCGGCATGGCTTGTTTTTGATTTCGGACTTGGGCAGCGCCAACGGGGTGTTTGTGAATGACCAAAAAATCACCGACCCTTTTCCACTGGCGCATGGCGATGTGATTCGCCTATTCGTCCCCACTATGCGCTATTCCGCGGTTGTTACTGCTGAGGAAGAAGAACTCGCTCTTAAGACGGGCACACTCATTCGACCTCGTTTAGGGGGTGGACGCCCCATCATTCAAATTACTTCTGGCTCACAAGAGGGTTTAGAAATCCCGGTGATGAAAGAGGAAATGACCTTTGGGCGGGCGACCAGCAGCGCCAATTGGGATATTATCCTACAAGATCAGGCCGTCTCACGTCCTCATGCCCAATTGAACTTGAAAGACAATGTTTGGTATCTCACAGATATGAACAGTGCCAATGGAACACTGGTGAATGGTAACGCCATTCACGATCCCAAAGCCTTGCAAGACGGGTCGGTCATTGTGATGGGTGAAACAACCATGCTGTTTCGCCTGATAGATAAGGAATAAGTGCGTGTCATCCACACCAGCCTTAGAAATTGAAGTTGGGCAGCGCCTACGGGAGCAAAATTTGACCTTTGCCGCCGCTGAATCATGCACAGGGGGACTTTTGCTGCACCGCCTCACCAATGTACCCGGAAGTTCAGCCTATATTGCAGGTGGCATCGTGGCCTATTCCAATGCTGCCAAACACTCGTTGCTGGGGGTGCAAGAACACTCATTAACCGTTTTTGGTGCGGTCAGCGAGCAGGTCGCAGTAGCGATGGCTCGCGGTGTTCGGGCAGCATTAGCCTCCCAAATCGGGATTGGGATTACAGGCATCGCTGGGCCAGATGGCGGCACACCTGAAAAACCGGTCGGCCTCACCTATATCGGCTTCAGTACGCCCGATTTTAGTCTTGTGCGGCGCTTTGTATGGGATGGTGACAGGGTCGCCAATAAAGAATCAAGCGTACAAGCGGCTTTACAAATGATCCTAGATTACTTGATCTCAGGAAAATAGGCTTAAAGGCGTTATAATCTGAAATCGCTTGGTGCGAAGATTAATCACAAAATTATTTTTGAGGGGATTTATTGTAATGGCAACTATCGCCAAATCCAGTGCTGCCAAAGGGTCTCAAGCGCCCTCGCTAGCCACTAAACTCGTCAACAGTCTCCGCAATCTTTCTAATACGCTGATGATTCCGGCACTGGCTATTTTGACGGCTATTTTGGTGGGCTCTGTCATGATCTTATTGGCAGGCCGTGATCCCATTGCGGCCTATACGGGCTTAGTTGAAGGGGCATGGCTGGAACCACGCGGCCTTGTACAAAGCCTATTAAAAACCTCGCCTCTCATCCTATCTGGCCTAGCCGTTGGGTTCGCCTTCAAGGGAGGGCTGTTTAACATCGGTGCACAGGGTCAACTGATTATGGGGTCAGTCGCAGCAGCATGGGCTGGTTATGCCTTTCATGGCTTGCCAAGTGGGTTACACATCATTTTGGCAATGGGGTGTGCGGCGATTGCGGGTGCATTGTGGGGAGCGATTCCCGGCATATTAAAAGCCTACTCTGGCGCTCATGAAGTGATCACCACCATCATGTTTAATTTTATTGCCAGCCGTATTGCCGAATGGTTGATTTCATTGGGCAGTGCTGATGGCAAAATTCCCCCCGGCCCGTTGGCTGACCCTAACAGCGGCGCGATTTCGCGGACACGGCCTGTGCTGGAATCGGCGCGATTACCTGTGGTTTTCGAAGTGCCCCCGCCATCCGTA